>NZ_JBPWPV010000001.1:3560000-3980000 GCF_051811225.1 Rhizobium sp. 768_B6_N1_8
ATCCGGAACCCCTCCGAAAAACGCGGAAAGGCCACGAAAAAACAGTGCCTTGGTCAATTTTATGGTTAACGCAGGATAAACGCCGGCCCCATCGCCACTGTCAAACAACCGTCATATTGGATTGTGGCGAAAGGTTCGGAACCTAACGCGGTTTTTCGTGTTTCCCTCCCCATTGAAGGAAAGGAGACAGACATGGCCGCCAATACCGATGATCTCAGAACTTCCGTCAGCAAGGATATCGCCGCTCTGCAGCAGGAGGTCTCCCGCCTGCAGAAGATGATTTCCGCGCAAGGTGCCGAAGCCTACTATGAAGTACGCGACCGCGCCGGCAAGGCTTATGAAGACGCGCTTCCCCGCGCAAAGAGCGCTGTCGCCCAGATCCGGGCCGAAGGTGCCGCAGTCGCCGGCACGGCCCGCGAACACCCGGCAGCGACCACAACCGCGCTTCTGGTTGCCGGCGCGATCGGCTTCCTGGCAGGTTATATGTTGTCGGGCGCCTCGCAGCCCGAGCCGCGTCACTGGTGGCGTTGAACTGCCAAGCTCCAGATCCCGTATTTTTACGCATCCTGCAGATCCATTTTTTGCAGGATGCGTAAACACTTATGTCTTAGAAAAACCAATTTTTAATGCGACTGATAGGAACATAAAAATGAAGGGAGGACATTATGGACAATAAGAGAGAGAAGCTGATCGTTGAAGTCAGCGTCGACGGCAGCGATGGACGTCGCGCAGTCGGCATTATGAACATGCGCCAGGCGCTCGATCTGCCCGAAATGCCGAGCCTCTCGTATACGCATCCGGACCCGGCCAAGGCCGCAGCCGGCATTGTGATGAGCCGGCAGGAACTCGCCGGTTTTATGGCCTGCACTTGAGGCGATAGAAAAACTCTTCTTGCCCACTGCGCTTTGGCTAAAGCGTCGATGATTTCTTTCGGCATCCGAAATCCCCTACTCCCCAGAATTTCGAGCACCATTGCTGGCATCCGTGCCTCGTTCGTGCAAAGAACGGCTTTCGCAATCGCATCAGGGATGGCGAAGTGAAAGGCCGGCGATCACCACAGAAAACACACGAACGCAACAGACCCCAGGCCGAACCGGCCGGCAAGCGGGTCACGCTTCCTCGTGCGCTCTCCAAGCTTGGCTATTGTTCTCGCACGCAGGCCGAACGCCTCATCGCTGAGGGCCGCGTCGCGGTCGGTGATCGCATTGTCACAGATCCCTCGGCATGGGTCGATCTTTCGACCGCCCTTATCAAGGTCGATGACAAAGAGATCGTCGCAGAGGCCAGGATCTACCTGATGCTCAACAAGCCGCGCGGCCTTGTGACTACTCGTCATGATCCGGAGGGCCGCCCGACCGTCTATGACTGTCTGGCCGATTTTGATGCCCCACACCTCTCTCCTGTCGGTCGGCTCGACAAGGCGAGCGAGGGGCTGCTGCTCTTTACCAACGATACGGAATTCGCCCAGACGCTGCTCGATCCAATCACCCACGTCTCGAAATCCTACCATGTGCAGATCGATCGGATCGCCGATGACGACATGCTGGCGGCGATGATGTCAGGTCTTCGGCATGACGGCGAACTGCTGCGCGCGACCGCTGCCCGCAAGCTGCGCGAGGGTGACCGCAATTCCTGGATCGAAGTGGAATTGCAGGAGGGCCGCAACCGGCAGATCCGCCGAATGCTGGAAGCGCTCGATATCGCCTGTCTGCGGCTCGTGCGTGTCGCGATCGGTGGGCTGGAGCTTGGCGACCTGCCGAAGGGATCGGTCAGGGCGCTGACTGAATCTGAACTGAAGGACCTTCGCCGCAAGGTAGGTACCGGCAAGGCAATACGGGATTGAGAATGAACGAGATGAAGCCGCATGATTTCTGGCAGGAGATCCATCCTCCGGGCAGTTTCCAAACGGCCGGCGATTTCACCTCCTTCTTTATAGCGGAACTGGAAGATGGCAGGCAGTTGCGGCTGCCGATCCGGGTACTTTCGGATGGTGAGCATGCGATGGCCTCGCTGATCATCAATCAGGCAAGCTTTGCGGTGCTGGATGTGCTCGCCGAAAACCTTGCGGCAAAGATAGAACCATCAGGCATCGATGTGGTCGCCGGCCTGCCGACACTCGGCCTGACGCTTGCGGCGGCCGTCGCCCAGAAGCTCGGCCACAGCCGTTACGTGCCGCTCGGCACCTCCCGCAAATTCTGGTATCGCGACGAACTGTCGGTCGCCCTCTCATCGATCACCACGCCGGAACAACAAAGACGGCTCTATGTCGATCCGCGCATGCTACCCCTCCTGGAAGGACGCCGCGTCGCGCTGATCGATGACGTCATATCTAGCGGGACCTCGATCGTCGCAGGTCTCGATCTGCTCGCAAGCTGCGGCACAGAACCCGTCGTCATTGGCGCGGCCATGCTGCAATCGGACCGCTGGCGCGCCAAACTCGACGCCGCAGGCCCTCAATGGCAGGCACGCACGAAAGGCGTTTTTGCCACGCCCATCCTAGAGCGGACAGCCGAAGGAAAATGGCGCAGACCTGCCTGAGCGGCATCAAGATCACATGTGAGGACCGATCATTCTTTCGTCTGAACGGGCTATACAGCGCGAGACGAAGAGCTACATTCGGCGTGTGATCGAAGACAGGAACCACCGATGACGCTTGAGCAAGCAGCCCTCCTGATCCTGCTGGTGGCGATGCTCTTCCTGTTCTCCCTCGACCGCCTGCGCATGGAAGTTATCTCGATCGGCGGATTGCTTGCGGGCTATATGCTCGGTCTTTATCCCGCCGATAGCACCTTTGCCGGCTTCGCAAGCCCTGTCGTCGTCACCGTGGTCGAAATCCTGCTGATCGTCCAAGTACTGGCGCGCACCAAACTCTTTGACAGCCTCGCCGAGCGCTTCGTGGCATTGGGTCTCTCGCATTTCCGGGTCATAACAGGCGTCTCCGCTCTGACCGGCTTCATCTCGATCTTCATGAACAATATCGGTGCCTTTGCGATCAGCTTGCCGCTGGCGTTGCGGCTGAGCACGCTCATGAGCATTCCACGCCGGCAGCTCGTGATGCCGATCTCCTTCGCCGCTCTTCTCGGCGGTCTCGTCTCTTTGATCGGCACGCCCGCAAATCTTCTCGTCAGCGATGCGCTTGAGAAAACCACCGGCAAAGGTTTCCGCTTCTTCGACTTCGCTTATGTCGGGCTTCCGGTCGCCATAACAGGCATTCTGCTGATTGCGCTGATCGTGCAGCGATTGTTTTCGAAGCCCGACGAGGCCGCAGAAATGCCAACTCCGCCGGCCCGCCGTATCGTCGTCGAACGCAGCATTCCCGAGCATTCGCCGCTCGTCGGCGTAACACTTGCCCAATGTCCCGAGCGTTTCGGCGTCCAGGCGCATGCCCTGATCCGCGACAGGGCTTTCGTCTTTGGCCCGCTCAAACAATCGGTCATCCAGCCGGGTGATATTCTGCTGGCGCAGGGCGCGGATTCGGTCTTCGCGGATCTGGCCGCCTCGCAGGCGCTGGTGCCAGACGCCCATCCGCACGGACTGCAGCCGGATTTCGTCAGCATCGAAGCCGTCGTCATGCCGGAAAGCACGGTCGTCGGCTCCCGCATCGCCTCACTCGAGGTCTTCCGCAATCGCGGGGTCACGATCTCGGCACTGTCGATGCGTTCTCCCCGCATAGAAGGACGCTTTGCGGATCTGCAGCTTTCGATCGGCGACATATTGGTGCTGGAAGGCCCGAAAGCGGCGATAGCTGAGGCGTTGGAGGAGTGTGAATGCCTGCCGCTTGCCTCCGCAGCGCCCTCCCCCGGATCGTCAGCTTCATGGCAGCCTTTTGCAATCTTTGCCTGCGGCGTTGTCGCTTCCGCCTTCGGCCTACGCCCCGATATTGCTCTTGCCTTCGTGGTGCTGGCGCTCGCACTGCCCGGCTATCTCAACATTCGCCATGCAATGGCGGATCTCAACTGGCCAATCATCATCATGCTCGCAGCGATGATCCCGATCGGCCAGGCGGTCGCAACAACCGGCACGGCCGAGACCATCGCGGCATGGCTGAGCCTGGCATTCCCGATCAGCCATCCCCTCTGGGGCATTGCACTCGTTCTGTTTCTCGCCATGGCGCTGACGCCCTTCGTCAACAACGCGACGGTCGCAATCGTGCTTGCGCCGATTGCGCTGGAATTTGCAAGAGCCGGCCAGCAGCCGCCGCAGGCCTATCTAATCGCGGTGGCGGCAGGCGCCTCGCAGGATTTCCTGACCCCCTTCGGCCATCACAACAATACCCTGTCGATGAGCATCGGCAGCTACCGCTTCGGCGATTTCCTGCGCGCCGGCTGGCCGCTGACGCTCGCCGGCTATATAGTCACGCTCATTCTCATCGCCCTATTCTGGCTTTGAATGAGCCTTTGCTTGACTTCCCCGGCAATGAAACTAGAGCAGGGACAGTCTAAGCCGATAGAAGGACAGCCAGCCACCGTGCGTATTCTCTCCGAAGCCCATTTCCCGGAATTGCCGAACTACTACCGTGGCAAGGTGCGCGAGAATTACGATCTTCCGGATGGGCGGCGCATCATCATCAGCACCGACAGGCTGAGCGCCTTCGACCGCATCCTGACCTGCATTCCCTACAAGGGACAGGTGCTGACTGAGACGGCCCGCTACTGGTTCGAGGCAACGAAGGACATTTGCCCCAATCACGTTCTCGACTATCCCGATCCGAACGTCGTCATCGGCAAGCGGCTCGACATTCTTCCGGTCGAAATCGTTGTGCGTGGTTATCTCGCCGGCACGACCGGCACCTCGATCCTGACGCTTTACAAAAAGGGTGAGCGCGAGATGTACGGCATGCGCCTGCCCGACGGCATGCGCGACAACCAGATTCTTCCCGAGCCGGTCATCACTCCGACCAGCAAGGAGTTCGATGGCGGCCACGACGAGCCGCTGACGCCGGCCGAAATCGTCAGCCGCGGACTGCTGACGAAAGAGCAGTGGGAAACGCTTTCGAAATATGCGCTGGCTCTTTTCGCCCGCGGCCAGGAAATGGCGGCAAAACGCGGCCTGATCCTTGTCGACACCAAATATGAATTCGGCACGGACGAGAATGGCAGCATCATTCTCGCCGACGAAATCCATACGCCCGACAGCAGCCGATACTGGGTGGCGGAAACCTATCCCGCTGCCTTCGAAGCCGGCAAGCGGCCGGACAGCTTCGACAAGGACTTCGTGCGCGCCTGGGTGGTCGAGCGCTGCGACCCCTACAAGGATGAAATTCCGGAAATTCCAGTCGAGCTGATCGAGCAGACCTCGGCCGTCTACATCAAAGCCTATGAATGGATCACCGGTGAACGCTTCGTACCCGACGACCGCGGCGAAACGCCAGCGGCGCGTGTCCGGGCAAATCTCGCGCCCTATTTTTCCTGAACCGTTGAAGACAAAGCTGCGAGCCTGCTTGCAGCCTTTCAACCAATCGCGCTAGCATCGGAAAAAAGGGGTGCCGGGCCGAGCCCGGCGGGGGACAGATGGCACGCAGGCCCAGACGCAAGGCCGAAGAGACCAGGGAGGATATCCTCTCGATGGCGGAGACACTGTTTCGCCAGCGCGGCTTCGTCGCAGTTTCCATCGCCGATATCGCCTCGTCGCTGCACATGTCGCCGGCTAATGTTTTCAAGCATTTTCAATCAAAGGCGGTGCTTGTCGATGCGATTGCCGAGCGCCATCTCGGCAATGCCACGGAGCGCTTCGCCGCCGTTGACACCAGCCTGCCGCCTAAGGAGCAACTGCTGAGCTTCGTCCTGCGCCTGCTCGACAGTCATCTGCAGGACATCCAGCAGAACCCCTACATCTTCGAAATGGTAATCTCGACGATCGACGCCAAGCTTGACGCCGGTCATCGCTATCGCGAACGGATAGAGCAGAAGCTCGGCGAGATCATTCGCGAAGGCGTGGCCGAAGGCAATTACCATTGCGACAATACGGACGTGGCAGCCCGCACCGTTGCAGACGTTCTGGCCTGTGTTCTGCATCCCATTCTCATTGCCAAGGACGACAAAAACACACTTGTTCACCGTGCGGAAAAAATCGTGTGTTTCGTGGATGCCGCACTGCAAAATAACCCTTGCTAAGTGACGATTGCTGAATTACGTCACTTCGTAAAGCTTTTCTTAATATCGGATAACGGCATCTGTTTCCGGATCAATCATCACTCTTATATAGAGCGGCGCCTCATAGCGCCGGCGATTGAACCGCTACTGCCAACCGCACAGGAATTCAGCATGATTCGGCGTGCCCTCATCGTCTCCACGGCCCTTTTGCTCGTTATGGGCCTCGCTGCCTGCAACGAGAGCGGCAGCAAACCCGCCGGCAATGCAGGCGCAGGCGGCGCTGCCCAGCAGGCTGCCCCGGTCGGTGTGGTCACACTGAAGAAGGATACCTATCCGATCACCACGATCCTGCCTGGCCGCGCCGAAGCCTTCCAAGTGGCCGATATCCGCCCGCAGGTGAACGGCATCATCCGTGAAATCGCGTTCAAGGAAGGCGGCGAAGTCAAGAAGGGCGACCTGCTCTACCAGATCGACGATGCCGCCTACCGCGCAGCGGTCGAGCAGGCCCAGGCTGCGATTTCCAAGGCTCAGGCAGGCGTGCCGAGCGCCCAGAGCAATTTCGACCGCTACCAGCGTCTGGTCGGCAGCGGCGCAACACAGATCGAATTCGAAACCGCCCGCACGGCCCTTGCCCAGTCAAATGCAGAGGTCGAATCCGCGAAGGCGGCATTGAGCGCGGCGCAGATCGACCTCGATCACACGAAGATCACCGCCCCCTTCGACGGCGTCATCGACCAGACGGCCTACAACATCGGCAACGTCGTTGCGGCCAACCAGTCGACCGCACTGACCACCGTCCGCCAACTCGATCCGATCTACATTTCGCTGACGGAATCGAGCACCAACCTGCTGAAGCTGCGCGATGCGATCGCTGCCGGCGAGGTCAAGGGCGAGGACAACAACATCGCGTTCCGGCTAATCCTTGAAGACGGCCGTGAATATAATCAGAAGGGCAAGCTCGACATGTCGAAGCAGGTCGTCAGCGAAACGACCGGCACCTTCATCATTCGCGTGGTTTTCCCAAATCCGGACCGCGTCGTCCTGCCGGGCATGTATGTCCGCGCCACGGTCGAACTCGGTGCTGAAGCCGGATATTCCCTGCCGCAGCTTGCAACAACCCGCGATGCCAACGGCCGCCTGACCGCACAATTCATTTCCGCCGAGGGGAAGGTCGAGACCCGTGTCTTCGAAAATGCCACACCCTCCAACAATTCCTGGCTGGTGACGCAAGGCGTGAAGGACGGCGATCAGCTGATCGTCAGCGGCCTGCAGTCGATTGTATCAGGCATACCGGTAAAGCCGGTTCCAATGAAGATCAACGACAACGGCGTGGTTGTCCCTGCCGATCAGCCCGTGGCCGGAGGCGAACAGAAGCCTGCAGCAAAGTAATGCACAGGCGCTTTCGTATCGTCACCGTCCCAGCCGTACAGGAATAACCGATGGCCAAGTTTTTCATCCGACGACCGATCTTCGCCTGGGTCATTGCGATCACTATCATGCTCGCAGGTCTGCTCGCCATCTTCACGCTGTCGATCTCGCAATATCCGGACATTGCGCCGACCACGGTCCGCATCAACACCAGCTATCGCGGCGCGAGCGCCGAGACGGTCGAAAAATCGGTGACCACAATCATCGAAGACGGCATGACAGGTCTCGATGACCTCACCTACATGACCTCGACCTCATCGACAGGCTCAGCCAGCATTTCGCTGACCTTCGGCACCAGCATCAATCCTGACATCGCGCAGGTGCAAGTGCAGAACAAGTTGCAGCTCGTCCAGTCGCAGCTCCCCGGCGACGTCATCGATGCCGGCATCAGCGTCACACGCTCCACCTCGAGCATTCTTCTCGTCGGCTCGCTGGTCTCGACGGACGGCAAGCGCACCTCCGTCGACCTCGGCAACATCATGTCGACCTCGATCGAGGACCAGATCCAGCGCCTGGAAGGCGTGGGCAGCATCAACGTATTTGGCTCCGGCTATGCGATGCGCGTCTGGCTGGATCCGTTCAAGCTGCAGAAATACCAGCTTACCCCTGGCGACGTGACCTCGGCCATCCAGGCACAGAATACCCAGGTCTCTGTCGGCTCGCTCGGCGCCCAGCCGGCCGTCCCGGGCCAGCAGATCAACGTCACCATCACCGCACAGAGCCAGCTCACCACCGTCGCGGATTTCGAGCACATCATCCTGAAGGTCGAAAAGGACGGTTCGACAGTCCGCCTCAGCGATGTCGCCCGCGTCGAGATCGGTCAGGAAAGCTATGGTGGCAGCTCGCGCTATAATGGCCAGCCATCATCGGGTTTCGCCATCAACCTTGCGATTGGCGCGAACGCCATCGATACCGCCGCCCGTGTCCGCACCGCGCTCGAAACGATCGGCCGTGGCCTGCCGGAAGGCGTCGAGATCACCTATCCCTACGACACGACCCCCTTCGTCGAGCTGTCAATCGAGAAGGTCGTGCATACGCTGATCGAGGCGATCGTGCTCGTCTTCGTGGTCCTGCTTATCTTCCTGCAGAACCTGCGCGCGACATTGATCCCGACTATCGCCGTTCCCGTCGTGCTTCTCGGCACGTTCGGCGTCCTTGCGGCAACAGGCTATTCGATCAATACGCTGACGATGTTTGCCATGGTGCTGGCGATCGGCCTTCTCGTCGACGACGCCATCGTCGTCGTGGAAAATGTCGAACGCATCATGTCGGAGGAAAAGCTCTCGCCGCTCGAAGCGACCGAGAAGTCGATGGGTGAAATCACCGGTGCCATCGTCGGCATCGCTCTCGTGCTGACCGCCGTTTTCATTCCAATGGCCTTCTTCGGCGGCTCTACCGGCATCATTTATCGCCAGTTCTCCATCACCATCGTTTCGGCCATGCTGCTGTCTGCACTCGTCGCCATCGTGCTGACGCCGGCGCTCTGCGCCACGATGCTGAAGCCGGTCAACGAGCATAAGAAGCATCGCATCGGCGACTGGTTCAACCGCAACTTCACCCGCTCGACCAACGGCTATGTCCGCACCATCGGCTACCTCTTGAAGCGGCCGATCCGCGTCATGCTGGTGTTCCTGCTGGTCGGCGTCGGTTGCGCCTATCTCTTCTCGCGCCTGCCGAGTTCGTTCCTGCCGCAGGAAGACCAGGGCGTGCTCTTGACCATCGTCACCACGCCCCCGGGTTCCACCACGCAGCAGACGCAGGCCGTCGTTGAAAAGGTCGAAAAATACTTCCGTGAAAACGAGAAGGATGCGGTGGATTCCGTCTTCGGCGCGCTCGGCTTCGGCTTCAACGGCTCGGGCCAGAACAGCGCCATCGTCTTTACCAAGCTCAAGGACTTTTCGCTGCGCACCGATCCCAATCTCAGCGCGCAGTCAGTGGTCAACCGGGCTCTCAAGAACTTCTTCACGATCCGCGAGGCGCAGGTCTTTGCGCTGCTGCCGCCCGCGATCCAGGGTCTCGGCGTGTCGAGCGGCTTCTCCATGTATCTGGTGGATACCGGCGGTCATGGCAATCAAGCCCTGACGGCCGCTTCCAAGCGGCTGATCCAGATGGCTGGCGCCACCGGCAAGGTCGTGGCACTTCGTTCGAATAACAAGGAAGTCGAGCCGCAGATGAAGATCCTGATCGATCAGGAGAAGATCGGCGCCATGGGTGTCGACCTCGCCTCGGTAAACTCCATGCTGTCGATCATCTTCACCGGCCGCGACGTCAACGATTTCACGCTGAACGGTGAGATCAAGCCGGTCTACGTTCAGGGCGACGCGCCCTTCCGCATGCAGCCGACCGATCTGAACCACTGGTATGCCCGCAACAACGCGGGCGAGATGGTGCCCTTCTCCGCCTTCACGACAACCCAATGGGTCGATGGCGCGCCGTCGCTCGCTCGCTTCAACGCCGTCAGTGCTATCCCGCTCGACGGAGCGGCAGCTCCTGGCGTCTCCTCGGGTGAAGCCATGAACGAGATGGAAGCCCTGACCGAACAGCTCGGCGGCGGCTACACGGTCGCCTGGCAGGGCATCTCCTATCAGGAGCGGCTCTCCGGCTCGCAGGCACCAATGCTTTACGCGATTTCGGTTCTCGTCGTCTTCCTCTGCCTGGCTGCTCTTTACGAGAGCTGGTCGATCCCGTTCTCGGTCATCATGGCCGTGCCGGTCGGCGTGCTCGGCGCGCTTGCGGCAGCAACGCTCTTCGGGCAGGCGAACGACGTCTATTTCAAGGTCGGCCTGCTCACGACCATCGGCCTTGCCGCGAAGAACGCGATCCTGATCGTGGAATTCGCAAAGGACCGAATGGAGACGGGCATGGGGCTCTTCGAGGCAACGCTGGAAGCAGCAAGGCTGCGCCTGCGCCCGATCATCATGACCTCTTTGGCTTTTATTCTCGGCGTCGTGCCTTTGGCCATCGCAACGGGCGCGGGTTCCGCTGCCCAGAATGCGATCGGCATCGGCGTGCTCGGGGGCATGCTTTCGGCGACGGCGCTCGGCATTTTCTTCGTGCCGTCCTTCTTCGTCGTGATCCGCCGCATCTTTGCCACACGGCAAAAAAATGAGGCGGGAGTGTGATATAAATGCACTGTGAGAAAGCTTTCCGGATTGCTACATTGCGCACGGACTGCTTCGGCATGTGTTTAGCGTAAGGAACGAGGCGCGTCAGGCCGATGGTGAAGCATGACGCTTCGGACAAGAATTGACTTGCTCGAGTTACAGGATGAAATGCATGGTATCTCTTCGTTATGCCACACCGGCGCTATTGTTATTGCTGTCGGGCTGTGTAGTAGGCCCTGATCACGTACCTCCTGAAATGGCGCTTCCTGGAAAATTCAGTGAAGGTGGCAAAAAGAACATCGGCGATGTCGCTACCACGGCCTGGTGGACCGCCTATAACGACCGCAAGCTAGACAGCCTTGTCCAGACCGGCCTTAGCCAAAACCTGACGATTCAACAAGCGATCGAGCGCATCAATTCCGCGTCCGCCAACGTGACCGTCGCCGGCGCCGGTGCCTTGCCTGCTCTCGATGTTGGCGCTTCGCACACCGTCAGCGGCCAGACCGGCGAGCTGCGCGACCAATTTAACACCCGCAATACCAGCGCCGGACAGCTTTCCCTGTCCTGGCTGCTCGACATGTTCGGTCTTTTCAGGCGCAGCAAGGAAAGCGCCCTCGCCTCTCTTGATTCCGCTTACGCGGGTGCCGACATCGCCAAGCTGTCCTACATCCAGGACCTTGTCTCAACCTATATTGACCTACGCTTCTTCCAGCAGCGCCTGGCGCTTTCGAAAGCCAACCTGAAGTCCCGTCAGGAAACCTACGACCTCACCAAGTTCCAGCTTGATGCAGGTGCGGCGTCCCGCCTCGACGTCGTTCAGGCTGAAGGTCTTGTCCAGTCGACGCTGGCAGAAATTCCCGGCCTCGAAACCAACATCCGCGTTTCGGCTCATCATATCGCCACCCTCGTCGGCCAGCCGGCCGGTTCCATGGTCGATGAACTGTTGCGTGGCTCTGGCCAGCCGACCTTCCGCGGCGGCATCAATTCCGGCATTCCGGCCGACCTGATCCGCAACCGTCCGGATATTCGCCAGGCCGAGCGGAACCTCGCCGCGGCCACCGCCCAGATCGGTGTCGCCGAAGCTCAGCTCTACCCGTCGATCTCGCTGTCCGGTTCGATCTCGCCCAGCTACATCAACCAGCGCGGCATCCACGGCGGCCTGTCGGCATGGTCCTTCGGCCCGACCCTGAACCTGCCGATCCTCGACGGCGGCAGTCTGCGCGCCAATGTCGACGTCTCCAAGTCCAACGCCGTCGCATCCTATCTCACCTGGAAGCAGACCGTCCTGACGGCAATTGAGCAGGTCGAAAACGCCCTGTCGGCCGTTCGCCGTGATGCCCAGACGGTTGATGCGTTGCGCGCCCAGGTCCGGACGACGCAGGAAACCCTCGAGCTTTCGACGGCATCCTACAAGGACGGCGCTTCCTCGCTGCTCGACGTTCTCGACGCCCAGCGTCAGGTCTCTCTCGCTCAGGCAAGCCTTGCCGCCGCTGTTCAGCAGATGGCGAAGGATTACGCTGCGCTCAACATCGCAACCGGTGGCGGCTTCGCTCCGGGCGGGAAGACCACCGGTCCGGGACCGGTCAAGGTTACCAAGGGCAGCTAAGCTCCTCGCATAGTATTATTCCGAAGCCCCGCGGTTTTCCGCGGGGCTTTTTCTTTGCGTGAATATCTGCCGGGATAGATAATATGCGCATGGAAGGAATTTGGATTCGACAAGCCGCAATCGCTACGCTATGCAGTTGATTAAACGATTAAGCGCAGCACTTCGAAACAATGGCTTCACAACGCCCGGGACCCAACCTCAGCAGGATAGCGACGTCGCTTGGCGTCTCTGTTGCCACGGTTTCGAATGCGCTCTCCGGCAAGGGCCGGGTTTCTGACGCTCTGATTGAAAGAATTCGCACGCATGCTGCTGAACTCGGTTATGTGCCGAGCCAGGCCGGTCGGGCTCTGCGCACCGGCCGCAGCGGCGTGCTCGGCCTTGTCCTGCCTGACATTGCCAATCCTCTCTTTCCGAAGATCGCCCAGGCCATCGAATATGCTGCATCCGCTGCAGGCTACGGCGTGCTGATCGCCGACTCCCGTGGCGATATCACGGCGCAGACCGAGGCGATCAACCGGCTGGTGGAGCGTGGCGTTGACGGCATGGTGGTCGTGCCGCGCCGTGCCACCCGCATTTCCGCCGCAAGCTGCCCGGTCGCAGTCATCGATACCGCCTCCACGCCCGGCAATACGGTCGCTGCCGACCACTGGCAGGGCGGCAGGGAAATCGCCGCCCATCTCGCCGGCCTCGGTCACAAGCAGATCCTGATCATCGGCAATAATCACGAATCCAATGTCCAGAATGACCGCGCCGGCGGCATCAGGGCCGGCCTGCAGCCTGGCATGCGCTCCGAAACACTCTGGATCGAGCGGTTGGAGAACGAGACGAGCGCCGGTTGCCGGCTGGGCCTTGCGGAAAAGGCACGTCAGGGCTTCACCGCCTTTGCCGCCCTTTCCGACCTGCAGGCGCTACGCGCGCTGACCGAACTGCAGCAGGAGGGGATCAGCGTGCCCGCCGATGTCAGCGTCACCGGCTTCGATGATCTCATCTGGTCGCCTGTCGTCACACCGTCGCTGACGACGGTAAGGATGGACATGGATACCATCGCCGAAATCGCCGTCTCGGCACTGGTCGACAGAATAAACGAAAGCGGCACGCGAGAGGGCGTGCTGGTTACGGCGGAGACCGAACGTGTGCCCATGCAACTCATCATCCGCCAGTCATCCGGGCTCGCGAACCCGGCACCAAAAACCTCAGAGATGGAGAACTTGTAGAATGAAAAAGGCTCTTATTGCATCGGCGGCGCTCGCCGCACTTTACCCCCTCGGCGCCGCGGCACAGGAACGCACGCTGACCATTTCCGTCTACGCATTCGCGCAAGATGACTACAAGACGATCGTCTACGATCCCTTCGAAGCCAAGTGCGGCTGCAAGCTCGTTGTCGAAACCGGCAACAGCGTTGAGCGCATCGCCAAGATGGAAGCCAACAAGGCCAATCCGGTGGTCGATCTTGCCGCCGTATCCATGGCTGACGGCCTTGCCGCTTCCCGCGCCGGCCTGATCGACAAGGTCGATACATCCAAGCTTGAAAACTTCTCCAAACTCTATGATATCGCCAAGGATCCGAACGGCGACGGCATGAGCGTCGGCTACACCTTTTACGCCACCTCGATCGCCTATCGCGCGGACAAGATGAAGATCGAGTCCTGGGCTGACCTCTTGAAGCCCGAATATGTCGGTCACGTCGCCTTCCCGAACGTCACGACCAACCAGGGCCCGCCGGCGCTCTATATGCTCGGCCTCGCGCTCGGCAAGGACACCCCTGATCTCAAGGCGCCGATTGAGGCGCTTGGCGAAAAGAAGGACGAGATCGTAACCTTCTATGAAAAGTCTTCCCAGATCGTACAGCTGATGCAGCAGGAAGAAATCTGGGCCGCTCCGATCGGCCGCTTCTCTTGGGCAGGCTTTACCAAGCTCAACGTCCCCGTCGCCTGGGCAACGCCGAAGGAAGGCCAGACCGGCGGCATGAACGTGCTGGTCCTGACCAAGGGTTCGAAGAACCAGGATCTCGCCCTGCAGTTCATGGATTTCTGGCTCTCGACCGAAGTCCAGACCAAGCTCGCCGAAAAGCTGATCGACAGCCCGGCCAACAAGGAGGTCAAGGTCTCCGACAAGGTCGCCAACAACATCACCTATGGCGAAGACACCGCCAAGAGCCTGAAGCTGATCCCCTCCGCAGCCGCCCTCGACAGCCGCAATGGCTGGCTGAAGGAATGGAACGAAAAGGTCGGCCAGTAAGCCACTGCTGAAATCGGTCCCGGCACCGACAGGGACCGACCCTTCCTCCGCTCGAAAGGCGTCTCATGTTTCAGAACCGCGCAGAAGCCCTGGCGCTTGCCCTGCCGGCAGCGATCTTCGCCGCCGTGGTCTTTCTGCTGCCTGTCGCGATCCTGCTCTCCGAAGGTTTTCGCATTGGTGGGGCATGGACACTTGCCGCCTATACGGATTTCTTCTCCGAAACGCTGAACCGCACCGTCTTCTTCCGCACCTTCCGGCTTGGCCTCGAGGTGACAGCGGTGTCGGCCGTCATCGGCTATGCCGCCGCCTTTGCGATCGTCAACCTGCCGCCGAAGGGCAAGGGCCGCATGATCGGCCTCATCACCCTGCCGCTGATGATTTCGCCGGTCGCCCGCACCTATGCCTGGATCGTCATTCTCGGCCGCACCGGCATCGTCAATGAAGCCATCACCGGCCTCGGCCTGAGTGCGGAACCGCTGCGACTGCTCTTCACCGAAACCGCCGTCTTCATCGGCCTGCTGCAACTTTTCTTGCCGCTGATGATCCTGTCGCTCATCAGCGCGCTCGAGAACATGCCGAAGGATGCCATTCCAGCTGCCCGCGTGCTCGGTGCGAACTGGTTCCAGGTCTTCTGGAAAGTCATCCTGCCGCTCACCAAGGAAGGCCTCGTCGTCGGCGGCACGCTGGTCTTCACTGGCTCGCTGACGGCCTATATCACGCCGGCCATCCTCGGCGGCTCCAAGGTGCTGATGCTGGAAACGCTGCTGTACCAGCAGGTCTCCGTCGCCAACAATTTTGTCTCGGCGAGCGTCATCGCCTTCATCCTGATCGTCATGAGCTTTGCCGCCAATATCCTGCTGAAGCGCCTTGCCACTGCGAGGAACCGCCGATGAGCATCCGCCTCTTCTCGCCGGTCGTGCTGTTCCTGCTGCTGGTTTTCCTGATTGGCCCTTTCCTGATCATCATCGCCGCTTCGCTTTCGGCCGGCGACACACTGGCCTTTCCGCCGCAGGGCCTGTCACTGCGCTGGGTCGCCAAGGTCTTCACCATCGATAGTTTCCGCGAGAGCTTCGCCATGTCGATGTTCCTTGCGGTCTTCGGCACGCTGGCGGCCCTCATTCTCGGCATCCCCGCCGCCTATAGCCTGTCGCGCTACCGTCTGCCGGGCGCAGAGACGGTGAGAACCATCGTCTCGCTGCCGATCATCGTGCCCGGCATCATCGTCGGCCTGGCACTACTGCGTTACCTGGTCGTACCTTTCGGCTTCAACATCACGCTGGCTCTCTTCTTCGCCCATACCGCACTCGTGCTGCCCTATGCAGTACGCGTGGTGTCCGCAAGCCTCGGCAACCTGCGCTCGGACATCGAGGAAGCCGCGGTCTTGCTCGGCTCCTCGCGGCTCGGCGCCTTCTTCCGCGTGGTCATGCCGAATATCCGCGGCGGCATTCTCGCGGCCTTCATTCTCGGCTTCGTCACCAGCTTCAATCAGGTGCCGGTCTCGCTCTTCCTCTCCGGCCCTGGCGTGCGCACGCTGCCGATCGACATGCTGGGCTATATGGAGACAACCTACGACCCGTCCGTTGCCGCGCTTTCGGCGCTGCTCGCCTTCCTTTCGATCGGCATCGTCTTCCTCGCCGAACGCTTCCTGGGATTCTCACGCTATGTCTGATGCCTACCTTCAACTCGACAAGCTGACGCTCGCTTATGGCGATACGGTCGCGGTGAAGGACCTCGACCTGTCGATTGCCAAGGGCGAGTTGGTAGCCCTTCTTGGCCCTTCCGGCTGCGGCAAGACGACGACCATGCGCGCCATTGCCGGCCTGCTGAACCCCGCTTCCGGCCGCATCAATCTCGATGGCGCCGAGATCACCCGCGTCTCCGCCAACAAGCGCGCCGTCGGCCTCGTCTTCCAGTCCTACGCGCTGTTCCCGCATCTGACTGTCTATGAAAACGTTGCCTTCGGCCTGCGCTTGAAGGGCCTTCGCGGCGAGGTTCTGGATGGCAAGGTCAATGCCGGCCTCAAATCCGTCGGCCTTGCGAAATTTGTCGGCCGTAAGCCGGGCGAACTTTCGGGCGGCCAGCAGCAGCGCGTGGCGCTCGCCCGCTCCATGGTCATGGAGCCGAAAGTGCTGTTGCTCGACGAGCCGCTTTCCAACCTCGACGCCCGCCTTCGCCTTGAAATGCGTGCCGAGCTGCAGCGCGTCCAGAAGGAAACTGGCGTAACGATGATCTTCGTCACCCACGATCAGGCAGAAGCGCTTGCGCTTGCCGACCGCATCATTGTCATGCTGAACGGCGGCATCGAGCAGATCGGCACGCCCGAGGACATCTACAACAAGCCTGTTTCCTCCTTCGTCGCCGATTTCGTCGGTTTCGAAAACATCTTTGCGCTGAAGGACGGAAAGCTTGCGACGCCGAACGGCCCTGTCGCGCTTTCCGCCGCAGCACCTGACGGTGCGGCGGGCCTGGCCTGGCGGCCGCGTGCGGTGGTCCTTGGTTCTGGCCCTTTCCACGGCACCGTGCGTGGCACATCCTTTGCCGGCAATAGCCGCGAATATCTGCTGGACAGCGTGCTCGGCCCGATCAAGGCGGAAGTCGATGCCGCCCTGCCGCAATACGAACTCGGCAGTATGATCTCCTTCGACCTGCCGGTCGCAGCCTCCGCAAGCCTCAAACGTTTCGGGTGACATCATGGGCGTCTGGATCGACACGGATATGGGCTTCGACGACATTGCCGCCATCATGGTGGTGACGAATGCCGAGCTCGACATCGACGGTGTCTCGCTGGTCTTCGGCAACGCGCCACTGCCGCAGGTGCGCACCAATGCGGCGGGCGCAGCCAAGGCCTTCGGTTGGAAATTTCCGATCCACACCGGCCGCGACATGCCCGTTCTCGGCAAGCTAGAGACTGCCCAGGCGATCCTCGGCGAAAGCGGCATTCCGACGACCGGTAGACATCTGCCGCCGGCCCCGATCCTGCCGGATAGCGATGCCTTCGTCGCGCTTTGCCGCTGGCTGGAACTGGAAGGCCCTCACCGCATTCTGGCGCTTGGACCGCTGACGAATATTGCGGCACTCGCGCTCGCCCGGCCCGATCTTGCCGCCCGCATCACCGAACTCGTCTGGATGGGCGGCGGTGTTACCTCCGGCAATCATACGGCCTCCGCAGAATTCAATGCGCTCGCCGATCCAGAGGCGCTCGCAATCATCATCGCCCGCGAGCTGCCACTGCGCATGGTCGATCTCGATCTCTGCCGCAAGGTTCTTGCGAAGCCCCAGGATGCCGATCCAGTTCGCGCTGCCGGTGGCGCCAATGCCGAGCTGATCGCCGATATGTTTGCCGGTTATATTCGCATTGGCACGAACCGCGGTCGTCCCGCCATGGCAATCTATGATCCTTCGGCTGCCGTCGCCTTCGTCGCTCCGCAAGTGGTGAGCTTCCGCCCTGCCCGCATCGACGTGGAATTGCAGGGGCAGCATACGCGCGGGCGCACGGTCGTTGAAACCCGCGCCACTCACGCAACGTTCAATGCACAGTTCGCCGCCGACATCGATGCCGACATGGCGCGTGTCATCATTCTCGCCGCCCTGGTCAACGAGGCCCGCAAATGACTGCAACTCCGCGCCAGGAACCCGCCGATCTCAACGAGCCCGCCTTACGGGCCCGCGCTGTTGCTGCCGCCCGCGGCGATGCTCCCTTCGATGTGCTTGTGACCGGCGGCCGCATTCTCGATGCCGTCACAGGCCTGATCCGCGAGGCCGATATCGGCCTCGTTGGCGCGATGATTGCGAGTGTTCACGCATCGTCGAGCCGCACGGACGCTGCCAAGGTAGTTGACGCAGCCGGTAGCATCGTCTCTCCCGGCCTCATCGATACACACATGCATATTGAAAGCTCGATGGTGACGCCGGCTGAATATGCTGAAGCCGTGTTGCCTCGCGGCGTGACAACGATCGTCTGGGATCCGCACGAATTCGGCAATGTCCATGGTCTCGATGGCGTACGCTGGGCAATCGAAGCCTCGCGCAATCTGCCGCTGCGCACGATCCTGCTTGCCCCCTCCTGCGTTCCTTCCGCCCCTGGTCTGGAACTCGCCGGTGCGGATTTCGACGCCAGTGTCATCGCCGAGCTGCTGCGCTCGCCGGCGATCGGTGGCGTGGCGGAAGTCATGAACATGCGCGGCGTCATCGATGGCGATCCGCGCATGACCGATATCGTCAATGCCGGCCTCACCTCCGGCAAGCTCGTCTGCGGCCATGCCCGCGGACTGGAGGGTACCGATCTCAACGCCTTCATGGCCGCTGGCATCACCTCCGATCACGAGCTTACCTCGGGCGCCGATTTGCTGCAGAAGCTGGCGGCCGGAATGACGATCGAGCTGCGCGGCTCGCACGATCATCTGCTGAAGGAATTTGTCGATGCATTGAACGGCATCGGCCACCTTCCGCCGACCGTCACGCTCTGCACGGATGATGTCTTCCCCGATGAACTTTATCAGAATGGCGGCCTCGACGACGTCGTGCGTCGCCTCGCGCGCTACGGCATGCGCCCGGAATGGGCATTGCGCGCCGCTACCTTCAACGCCGCGCAACGCCTGAAGCGTTCCGACCTCGGGCTCATCGCCGCCGGACGCCGCGCCGATCTCGTGCTGTTCGAGGACATGAGCGAATTCAAGACCCGCGCCGTCATCGCCAACGGCCGACTAATCGCCGAAAATGGCATGGTCAGCGATCGCCTTCCGTCGTTCGACGCCGGGCCGCTCATGCAATCGGTCAAGCTCGCACCGCTTGCCGAAGACGATTTCCGCATTCCCGCCAACGGCACGAAGGTGCACCTCGCAACAATCGACCGTCCACGCTTCACCCAGTGGGGAGCAACCGAAGCGGATATCCGCGACGGCTTCGTCGTACCGCCGGCTGGCAGCGCCATGATAGCGGTTGCACATCGCCATGGACTGGCGGATGGCAAGCCGCGCATCGGCTTCCTGACCGGCTGGGGTGAGTGGCGCGGCGCCTTCTGCACCACGGTTTCACATGACAGCCACAACCTCACTGTGTTCGGAGGAAATATCAGTGATATGGCGCTTGCAGCCAATGCCGTCATCGACGCCGGCGGTGGCATGGCCGTGGCAAAGGATGGGCGCATCGAAGCCCTGCTGCCCCTGCCACTCTCCGGCCTCGTGACGGATGCATCCCTGCAGGAAACCGCCGATGGCTTTGCTGCCATCCGCAAGGCAATGGAAAAGATCGTCGACTGGAAACCGCCCTATCTGGTCTTCAAAGCCTGCTTCGGCGCGACACTTGCCTGCAATATCGGCCCACATCAGACCGACCGCGGCATTGCCGACGTCATTACCGGCAAGGTGTTGGAAAGCCCCATACTGGAAACGTTTTGAGGCGGCTTACGCCTCAGCCTTGAGCTCCCGCTCCACCAGCGCCACCCAATAGGCCGCTCCATATCCGAGCGCCTCATCATTGAAGTCGTAGGCTGTATTATGATGCAGCACTCCATCGACGGCCGGGCCGTTGCCGAGCCAGACATAACAGCCGGGCGCATTTTGCCCGAAGAAGGCGAAATCGTCGCCGGCAGTCGACGGCGGAAAGCTCGTACGCGCCTTTTCACCGAACACCGACTGTGCGGCGCCTAGCGCCCGCACAGTCGCATCCGCGTCATTGACGACGGGCGGAATGCGGCGTTCGAATTCATAATCTACCGAAATGCCGAACATGGCGGCGGTTCCCTGTGCCAGACGGCCGATTTCGGCCTCAAGCTGATCGCGAACCTCAGGCGAATAGGCCCGCGCCGTTCCGCCGATCTCGACAATATCGGGAATGACATTCAATGCCTTCGGATTGCCGGCCTGGAGTGAACAGGCGCTGACGACTGCCGGCTGAAGGGGATCGATGACGCGCCCGACGATCGTCTGCAGAGACGAAAGGAAAGTGGCGGCAGCTGTGATCGGATCGCGGCCGAGGTGCGGCTTTGCGCCGTGCGTACCAACACCCCGGAAGATGATCCGCCAGCTATCCGAAGAAGCAAGCTGCGGCCCCTCGACGACCGCGATCTCATCCACGGCAAGCCCGGGCATATTGTGCAGCCCATAGACGGCATCGCAGGGAAACTGCTTGAACAGCCCTTCCTCCACCATGCGCTTCGCACCGCCACGGCCCTCTTCGGCCGGCTGGAAGATGAAATGCACGGTGCCGGAAAAACCGCGCGTTT
Source organism: Rhizobium sp. 768_B6_N1_8 (assembly GCF_051811225.1). Classification (NCBI taxonomy): domain Bacteria; kingdom Pseudomonadati; phylum Pseudomonadota; class Alphaproteobacteria; order Hyphomicrobiales; family Rhizobiaceae; genus Rhizobium; species Rhizobium sp. 768_B6_N1_8. The sequence goes on from NZ_JBPWPV010000001.1 coordinate 3,580,692, forward strand.
CAGCCAGATACCGTGCCGCGCCGAGCAACATCGTCGTATGCCCGTCATGGCCGCAAGCATGCATCTTGCCCGGCACGGTCGACTTGTAGGGGCGATCCGCCGTTTCCGGCATGGCGAGCGCGTCCATATCTGCCCTCAGCCCGATCCTGCGCGTACCATTGCCGATCTGCAGCGTTCCGACGACACCGGTGCCGCCAAGGCCGCGGTGCACCTGAATACCCGCCTCATCCAGAAGTTTCGCGACGATATCGCTGGTACGCTCCTCCTCGAAGCCGAGTTCGGGATGGGCATGCAGATCACGGCGGAGATTGGTGAGAAAAGGCAGATCGTTGCTGATCCGGGCGGGAATGCTCATGAGCCTGGATATCCTGTAAAGCGAAACGGGCGCCCGACGGCGCCCGCATCAGATCGTTCTTTTTTCAACAAACAGGCCGTAAGCGCAAGCCCTTACGCCTCTTCGACGAAGACCTCCTCGCGCTTGCGCTTGACGCTCGGCAGGAAGACGATGATCAAAACCGCCACGGCAATCGTCAGCAGGATGGCGCTGATCGGCCGCGTGACGAAGGTGGTCGCATCGCCGCGCGACAGGATCATGGCCCGTCGCAGGTTTTCCTCCAGCAACGGTCCGAGCACGAACCCGAGCAGCAGCGGCGCCGGCTCGCAGCGCAGTTTCGCCAGCACGTAGCCGATGAGGCCAAAGAAGGCGACGGCGTAGAGGTCGTAGACGTTGGAATTGACGCTGTAGACCCCGATCGAGCAGAAGGCCATGATGACGGGGAAAAGCACATAGTAAGGCACCGTCAGCAGCTTCACCCACAAGCCGATCAGCGGCAGATTGAGGATGACGAGCATCAGGTTGCCGATCCACATGGAGGCGATGATGCCCCAGAAGAGCGCCGGCTGTTCGGTCGCCACGTTCGGCCCCGGCACGATACCCTGGATGATCATCGCGCCGACCATCAGCGCCATGACAGGGTTTGCCGGGATGCCGAGCGTCAGCAGTGGAATGAAGGAGGTCTGCGCACCGGCATTGTTGGCCGATTCCGGTCCGGCGACACCGGCAACTGCGCCGTGGCCGAACTCTTCCGGCTTCTTCGAGACACGCTTTTCCACCGTATAGGAAGCGAAGGAAGCAAGGATCGCTCCGCCGCCCGGCAGGATGCCGAGCGCCGAACCAATGACAGTCCCGCGAATGACCGGCGCGATCATCTCCTTAAACTCTTCCTTCGACGGCAATAGACCCGAGACTTTCGCCATCAACACTGTGCGCGTCTTTTCGCCTTCCAGATTGCGCAGGATTTCCGCAATGCCGAAGACGCCGACGGCAAGAGCCACGAAATTCAGCCCGTCAGCATATTCGCGGATGCCGAGCGTGAAGCGCGGCGTGCCGGTATAGATATCCGTGCCCACAAGGCCGAGCAGCAGCCCGAGCGCCACCATCGCCAGTGCCTTGACGACCGAGCCATGGGCCAGTGCGATCGAGGATACGAGCCCGACGATCATCAGTGAGAAATACTCGGCCGAGCCGAATTGCAGCGCAATCGCCGTTAGTGGCGGAGCAAAGACAGCCACGAGGAAGGTCGATACCGTGCCGGCGAAGAAGGAGCCGAGCGCCGCGATCGCGAGCGCCGCGCCGGCCCTGCCCTTCCGCGCCATCTGATAGCCGTCGATGGCTGTCACGGCCGAGGAAGATTCGCCCGGCATATTGATGAGGATTGCCGTCGTCGAGCCGCCATATTGCGCGCCGTAATAGATGCCGGCGAGCATGATGAGCGAGGAGACCGGCTCGAGCTGGAAGGTGATCGGCAGCAGCATGGCGATCGTTGCCGTGGCGCCGATGCCGGGCAGCACGCCGATCAGCGTGCCGAGCAGCACGCCGATCAGGCAGAAGAACAGGTTTTCCGGGCTTGCCGCCGTATAGAAACCGAGTGCGAGATTGCTGAAGAGTTCCATACCCGCCTCCTAGAACCGGACCCAGGGGCCGAAACGTTCGAACGGCAGCCCGAGTGCGTAGCTGAAAACCCCAACCGAAAAGACCGTCAGCAGCAGCGAAAGAACCAGCGCGAACAGCACATTCATGCGACTGGATGCAAAGCAAGCGATGAAGGCCGTCAGAAAGATTGCCGGAGCAAAACCGAGCCCGCGCACAGTCAATCCGAAAAAGACCGGTGCGGGCAGGATGAAGAGCATGCCGCGCCAGGCGAAGGGATCGATCGGCTCGCCCTGAACCCGCACCGCCTGCACGAGAATGATCAGGCCGAGCAGGACGAGGATGCCGGACAGGACGAGTGGGAAATATCCGGGTCCCATGCGCAGCGCCGTGCCGATATCGAGGTTCAGCGACTGATAGGCAAAGAAGGCACCGGTCGCGGCAAGCAAAGCGCCGCAGATGACATTGGTGGTGTCGAAACTGAGAGATTTCATGATGTCTCCTGGGGTTGGAGATGAAGCGTCGCGACGGATACGAGGCTGCGCAAACACCCTCCTCCCCGGCTGGGAGGAAGGTGCGCGTGCGGCGGCCAGGCTCAGTCCGCGTATTCGCCGGCTGCTTCGATGACGGACCTCCAGCGGGTGATTTCGCTCTCGAGCTTCGCCTTCAGCGCCGCCGGCGTCGCATCAGCGTCCAACGAGGGAGCGGTGCCAAGTTCGGCAAAGCGGGCGCCAACATTCGGGTCCTTTAGTGCGACCTGCAGCGACTTCGACAAGCGCTCATTGATTTCGGCCGGCGTGCCCTTCGGCGTGTAGATGCCGTGCCAGATACCGACTTCGAAGCCCGGCAGACCGGCTTCGACCGCCGTCGGAATGTCCTTGAGCACATCGAGGCGCGCCGGCGACGTCACGGCATAGGCCTTGATCGTGCCACCCTTGATCTGCTTCGTCGTATTGGTCGTCTGGTCGCACATGATATCAACCTGACCGCCGAGAAGGTCGGTCATGGCCGGGCCGGTTCCCTTGTAGGGAACGGTCGTCAGCGGCGTCTGGATGGCGCTCATGAACATCATGCCGCAAAGATGGGATGCGGCGCCAATACCGGCATTGGCGACGGTGACCTTGTCCTTGTTCGCCTTCACATAGTCGATCAGGCCCTTCAGATCGGCCGGTTCGAAATCCTTGCGGGCAACGATCGTCATCGGAACATCGGTGACGAGACCGACATATTCGAAGGCGTTCAGTGTGTCGTAGGCGAGCTTGCGGTAAAGCGTGGCGCTGGTCGCCATGCCGATATGATGCAGCAGGATCGTGTAACCATCCGGATCGGCATCGGCGACGCGGCCGGCGCCAAGCGTGCCGCCAGCACCGCCGACGTTTTCGACGACGATCTGCTGACCGAGATCCTTCGACATGGATTCAGCAACGAGGCGCGCGACGGTATCGGTCGGGCCACCGGCTGCGAAAGGCACGACCATGGTGATGGTGCGTTCGGGATAGGTCTGCGCCGAAGCAGAATAAGCGAGCAGCGAAACGGCAGCGGCGGCGGTCACGCCGAGCATGGCCTTCAGGATTTTCATCGTTTTCCTCCCTGATGAAAATGGTCGTTCCGCCGGCGCATCCTCCGCACCGGCTCGGATGTCCCATTTGCAGGCCAGGGACTGATGGTCGCAATCGCGAGGCGAGGAGAGGAATGACGATTTTGCGACAGTGCACCGCAGCATGGGTTGATTTGGAAACAAATGGCTAAAGCGATGGGTGGAAATCCACCCATCGCTGGTCCTTCACCGGTTGGGCGGCAGAACAACCTCGCCCGTTTCCAGCAGCGATTTGAGGTTGGAGAGAATTTGTGGCCATCCGCCGGAAACGGCACCGATGAATTTGGAACCTTCTATCGGCATCGAATGTGTCAGCGTCAGCTTGACCGCCTCGCCGACCGGCTCGAGCTCCATCACGCACCGGGAAAACCCTTCAGCCTTGAGCTCCGGCCTGAACTCATTATGCCACTTCAGGACAAGCCGCTTGGGCGGATCGAATTCGAGGATTTCGCCTGTATCGGTAACGGTTCCGTCGGAATAGCTCATCTGCCAGGCAGAACCGACTTTCCAATCGGTCTCGAATTGCACGCCGAGCCAGAATTTCTTCATGAATTCCGATGTCGTGAGTGCCGACCAGAGCTGCTCCGGTGTAGTGCGGATATAGGTGACGTAATTGAATGCGCTGCCAGCCATGATGGTACTCCTTTTGGCCAAGGCTTGGTCACACCCTCGCCGGCAGGCGGGACGATTCATTCGTCTTTGCTGCCTTCGAGGCTCTTCTTGAGATCGGAGAGCGCCTCTAACGCACGGCGCTCGAATTTGCTGATCCAACGGTCCGCGATCTCGTTGATCGGAACCGGATTGATGTAATGCAGCTTCTCGCGCCCCTGCCGGCGCGTGGAAACAAGGTTTGCTTCCTCGAGAATGCCGAGATGCTTCGTCACCGCCTGGCGCGTCATCTCCAGCCCTTCACACAATTCGCCGAGCGTCTGGCCATTGCGCGCATGCAGGCGATCCAGCAGACGTCGCCGGCTGCCATCCGCCAGAGCTCGAAAAACCGCGTCTTCATCCATGTCAATACGGAACCATTTGGTTGCCTGTTGTCATTTTATAGGCAACCAAATGGTTGCCTGTCAAGGCATAAATCGAGCGAGGCCTGAAAACAGACGATCACATCAAGAAATTCGGGATTGGATCAGAGCTCGCGGCGCATCTCACCAGCCATGTCGTTGGCCAGCAGCTTCTTGTCGAGGCCGTACTTCTGCATCTTCTCGTAAAGTGTCTTGCGTGAGATGCCGAGCGATTCATAGACCGGCTTCAGGCTACCGCCATGGGCGACCAGCGCACTTGCAATCACGCCACGTTCGAATTCCGCGACACGCTCGGCAAGCCCCGCGACCTCTGCCTGCCTGCCGCCGCCATCGAGACCAAGCACGAAGCGGTCGGCCGCATTGCGCAATTCGCGGACATTGCCCGGCCAGTCGCGCTGCGCGATGTCGGAAATCACATCCGGTGGCACGGCCATGTCGTCCTTGCCGTAACGCGCGGCCGCCTCCCTGACAAGCTGCATGAAGAGCAGCGGAACATCGGCCCGGCGTTGTGAGAGCGACGGCACATGAATGGTCGCGACGTTCAGGCGGTAGAGGAGGTCGGCGCGGAATCGGCCACCAGCGACTTCCGCTTCCAGATCGACCTTGCTCGTGGCGATGAACCGCACGTCGAGCGGTACGGTCTCATTCGATCCGAGGCGGGAAATCATTCTCTCCTGCAGCACCCGCAGGAACTTCGCCTGCAGATCAAACGGCATGGAGCCGATCTCGTCGAGCAGAATGGTGCCGCCCCGCCCATGCTCGAACTTGCCGTAACGCGGCCGCACGGCCCCCGGAAAAGCGCCGGCCTCATGCCCGAAAAGCTCGCTCTCGATCAGGTTTGCTGGAAGTGCTGCGCAATTGATGGCGATGAAGGGCCGGCTTGCCCGCGCGCTGATATCGTGCAGCGCCCGCGCCACCACTTCCTTGCCCGCACCAGTGTCGCCGACAATAAGCGTGTCGGCATCGCTCGCCCCGATCGCACGGATGCGATAGCGCAGGTCGACCATGATCTGCGTTCGTCCCGGCAGGCGCGCCTCGATATCGTCGCGCTTGCCGGCCACCGCCTTCAGCAGCCGATTTTCCAACACGAGGCTGCGCCGCTCCATGGCGCGGCGGATGACGCCGGCGAGCATCTGCGGCGTAAACGGCTTCTCGATGAAGTCATAGGCGCCCTCGCGCATCGCCTTGACGGCAAGCTGTACATCGCCGTGGCCGGTGACGAGAATAACCGGCACTTCGGTATCGAGTTCGCGGATCTTCTGCATCAACGTCATGCCGTCCATGCCCGGCATGCGGATATCGGTAACGACGACACCGGGAAAACTGTAGCCGATCAGTTCCAGCACGTGGTCGGCATTGGAAAAGGTCTCGACGCTGAAGCCGGACAGTTCCAGCGCCTGCGCCGTCGAGCGGCGCAGTTCCTCTTCGTCGTCGACGAGCAATATCTTCTGTTCGTTCATTCCGCCGCCTCCGGCATCATGCCAGCTGCCGCGGAAAGCTCGATACGAAACACGGCTCCACCCTCCGGATGGTTGGAGACGGTCAGGCTGCCGCCGAAATCCTTGATGATGTTGTAGGAGATGGAAAGCCCCAGCCCGAGCCCCTTGCCCACCCCTTTGGTGGTGAAGAAGGGATCGAAGATGCGCTCGGCAATCGCCGCCGGCACACCAGGCCCATGATCACGCACGGTCAGGATTACCCTGCCGGCCTCTTTGGACGCCGAAACCTCGATCCGCCGGTCCTCCAGCCCCTCGACGGCATCAGCCGCATTCGAGATCACATTGACCAGCACCTGCTGCAGTCGCACCGAGCCAGCCTTGACCACCGGCGGCCGCGCCCCGAGATGCAACCGGAGATCGGCATCCGCAGCCTTGAGCCGCCAGGCGATGATCTCCAGCGTATCGCGGATCGCCTCGTCGAGCGGGACGGGGCCCAGCTTCTCATTGGGTTTGCGCGCGAAATTGCGCAGGTGCCGGCTGATGGAAGCCATGCGATCGATCAACCCGCCAATGCGCTGGATGTTGTCCTGCGCTTCGGCCGTACGACCGCGTTCGAGCAGGACAGAGGCGCTGTCCGTATAGGTCTTGGCGGCGGCAAGCGGTTGATTGAACTCATGCGAAAGTGCTGCCGACATCTGACCTAGACCGGCAAGCTTGCCCGCCTGGATGAGATCGGCCTGTGTCTGGCGCAGCTGCTGTTCGGTCAGGCGTCGCTCGGCAATCTCCTCCTCGATGCGGCTGTTGACGCGGGCAAGATCAGCCGTGCGCTCATCAACCCGTCGCTCCAGCTCGTTCCGCGCCTCGGCCTGCAACTGCAGGCGCTCAGCAAGCCGCATGCGTCTTTGCCGAAGAATGGCAAATGTCAGAGCGGCAATGCAGAGAATGAGGAAGACGACGACCAGCGCGGTACGGGCCTGCGCCCGGATGGAGCTCGTGTCCATCAGCACGTTCACCGTCCAGTCCTCGGCCGGCATGTAGTGCGAGAGCACGAGATATTCGCTTTGCCCGCGATCGCTGGCGAGCGTCATCAGGTCATGATCTTCGAAGCGATGACGGATGACCGGCAGTTCGACCAATTTCGCATTGGCATAACGTCGCGATGCCTCGGTGCGCGCCACCCGATCTGAACTCAGCGGCAGGATCGCCCCATAGAGCCAGTCCGGACTGTCGGACATGAAGATGATACCCTCGGGATCGGAGACGAAGATGCGGTACTCGCCGCCGCTCCAGGAGGATTCGATTACGTCGATATCGACCTTGAAGACAATGACGCCGCGGATTTCGCCATCCACCCAGATCGGCGAAGAGAAATAATAGCCGCGCTTCAGCGAGGTCGTACCGAGGGCATAGAAGCGGGCCTGATGCCCGCCGATCGCCTCCTGGAAATAGGGGCGATAGCTGAAGTTCTCACCGATGAAACTGCCGGGGCCATCATAATTGCTGGCGGCGATCGTCTCGCCATCCGGACGCACGACATAAATATCGGATGATTTCAGCAGCCCGTTGATTTCCTTGAGGTAGAGATTGGCATTGTCGCGCAGCGAGCGATCATCCGGCCGACTCACCAGCTCCTTGACATCGTCATGATCGGCGATCAGCGCCGGCAACGCCTCGTAGCGGCTGAGATGGCCACTCAGTGCCGAGGCCGCAAGCCGGAGTGCCGTGCCGGCCTGCGCCGAAGCCTCGCCCATATAGGCGCGCGTAGCGACCGCGCTCCCGTAATAGAAGAAAGCGAAAATCAGCAAGGGTGCGGCGCAGAGCGCCGCAATGACACGATAGCGCGAAGACAGAGTCTCGCTCCTCCCTTTCCGCCTCCGCTCCCCGTGGAGGCATAACCCGACGGCTTCAAGTGTAATGAGCGCGGTGGAGATTTCCAAGAGGCGCCGAAACTTGACACGTATCAGGCGCGGATGTCTGATTGCTGCACCGCAAGGAGACCGCTATGAGCGATGACCAGATCCCGGAAGACAGCAAACTCACGACGTCCAAGCGCCGCTGGGCGGTGGAGGGAAAATTTCTGACCGGCCGCATCAGCCGTCCGGAAACCGAGCGCCTGCCGCCGGGCCAGCATCTGGTCAAGAACTGGCCGGTGCTCGACCTCGGCCAGCAGCCGATCATTTCTATTGATAGCTGGCGGCTGGAAGTTCACGGTCTGGTCGAGACACCGCTCGACCTTAGTTGGGCCGCCTTCCAGGCGCTGGAACAGAGCACAATGATCACCGACATCCATTGTGTCACAACATGGTCGCGCTACGACAACAAGTGGAAGGGTGTTTCGACCCGAGACCTGCTTGATCTCGCCATGCCGAAAGCCGAAGCCGGTTACGTCATGCTGACAAGCTATGACGGCTACACGACCAACCTGCCGCTATCCGATTTCGCCGCCGAAGACGCCATTCTCGCCACCTCATGGGAAGGCCTGCCGCTCACCCGCGATCACGGCGGACCTATGCGTCTCGTCGTACCGCATCTCTATTTCTGGAAAAGCGCCAAATGGCTGCGCCGCATCGATCTGCTGCCGGCCGACAAGGCCGGCTTCTGGGAAAAGAACGGCTACCATATGTATGGTGATCCGTGGCGCGAGCAGCGCTATTCCGAGGACTGAATCCGAAGAAGCCGCCTGAGAACAAAGAACCCTGCGGCGAGGATCGCCGCAAATCCGGTCAGCGAGGCCATGCTCGCCGGATGCAGCGGAATTTCGCTCCAGCGCGGGCGCAGAACATCGGCCGTGTTGAAACCCTCACCACTGAAGCGGCAGGTCACCAGCGAGAGCCCGCGCCTGACCATATCGACATCAACAGCCGATGCGATTTCACCGGCCGCTACCGCCTCCTGTGGCATGTCGCGCATGGCGAGCAGCACCGCCTTGGTCGCGGCGAGATAGGCATGGGCGCATTCGTTGAACGGACTTTCCTCATCCGTCACGCTACCGGGCATCCGACCCCAGAGACAGTAGGAATACTGGATTTCGGCATAGTTCAGGACACGCCGGAAAGGTTCGTTCGTATCGACCGCGCTTGCGGCGAGATCCATGATACGGCCGCGATAGTCGGCAATCACAGCCATTTCCCCGTGAGATATTTCGGGCACCGGCAGGCCGGCACGGCTACCCTCGCCGCCTCCATGCGCGGATGCGCTACCAGCGATCAACAGGGCAAGGCCGAAACAAAGGAGATTGAATCCGTTTTTCACAATAGTCCAACGTCCCGACGCAGCAGCCAAGAGCCGATAGGTTTTGCAAGGAAAGAGGGAGCGGCAAGCCCCCTCTCCCGACCCTTATCGATAGGCCGGACGCAACCCGCTCTTCGCCCCGAGGCGCTTCTCCGCCAGCGCGCCGAAAGCGAGACCGAGCACTAACCAGAGGATCATATGCATGCCGAGCGTGGTCGTGCGGAAGCGCCATAGCACCATCGCCGAGAAATTCTCCGGCACTTCATTGATCGGAGGCAGCAGATATTCCACCAGACCGATGAAGACGACGAAGAGAATACCCGCAACGACCGCCGCGTTCCATAAGCCGTAGCGCGCTCTCAGGCTGCGGGCAATTGCGACGGCCGCGATCAGCGAAGCAACCGAGACGACAATCATCAGGAAGAACAGCTCTGTGCGCACGCCGATCGTATCCGAGTTGCCGACAGCCGGCGGATTGGCCGGATATTTGATAGCCGGAACGATGACGATGGCGACGAAAGCTGCGATTGCGATAACGGCCGAGGTGCCGCGTGCCGAAAGGCTGCTGAAGCGGCCGTGCACGAAGGCGAAGACAAGCGCAAACAGCCCGCCAATGGCAACGCTATAGGCCATGACACCGATAAAGAGCCCAGGCCCCGCCTGGGTGGCGCGGCTGACGATTTCCGGTTCGGCTGCCGCACCGGCCGCCTGCGATGTAGCCTCTTCAAAGGCAATCGCCGCATCGACCAGCGGCTCACCGAAGACGCGCGCAAAGGCAAAAACCAGGATGCCAGCAATCAGGCCCGCGATCATGCCGCGAAGCAGAAGATTTCCAACCATGTGAGGCACTCCCTTAGTGGCAGGGGAAGCCGAGGAGGTGACGGGCGTCATGCACGAATTCGTGCACATACATGCCGTTGAAGAGCGCCATCGCGCCTTCTTCGGTGCCAACGAAATAGATGGCGATCAGCATCAGCAGGCCGCCGAAGATCGCCCATGGCAGAATCTGGCCTACGGGAATTGGGGCGGGTGACGCGACGGGCGCGAAAGTGGTGTCAGACATGTATTCCTCCTGGAATGACGCGTTCAGTCGAGAATCTTGCGTGCAGTTAGGTCTGACTTCCAACGCGAAGAATTTCGACACGCTGGTCACAGTGGCGCGACCGCGCCGGACTCTCACCGGCTTCCAAACCCGCAACGTCACGGTTATATCTGCACGCCAAAGACACTGTCAACGAAACTTCATATGCGGGCGGCGGCCATCCCGCCCCATCTCCGCAAGGCGCGAAAGACGTGACCACCCGCCTCACATGGATCTGCCACGGCGCGACAGCAGCCAATCGTACCGCCTCCTTTCCGGCAGACGAACCGCTGGAGGAAAAGGTGCTGAGCGATACCACGCTACCGGCGCCCGGACGGGCGGATAGGGTTTTCACAAGCCCGGCCCTACGCGCCAGACAGACCGCCGAAATGCTGGGCTTCGACGCGACCGTTGCCCCGTCGCTCAGGGATTGTGACTACGGCCGCTGGGTCGGCAAACCGTTGGTCAGTCTCCACGCCGAGGAGCCTGAAAATCTTGCGCTCTGGATGTCCGATCCCGAAGCGACCCCGCATGAGGGCGAGAGCCTGCAACAGCTTGGCAAACGCATCGCCGGCTGGATGAACGAGGAGATGCCGCTCGGCGGCCATATCATCGCGGTCACCCACGCAGCCGTCATCCGCGCCGCGATCCTGAACGTGCTGAAAGCGCCACCCGCATCTTTCTGGACCATCGATGTCCAGCCACTTGGGATAGTGCGCATGACGCATGACGGCCGCCGCTGGTCGCTGCGTTTCTGAATAGTCCTCGTAAATTAGTCCAGTCTTACACAAGCAAACGCAGTCATACATATTGAACCCGGAACCCGGGCTCTACGTCCTTCCCCGAGGAGACGAAAAATGACCTATGACTGGAGTGGGGAGCGTACGCGGCGTATTCGCATCGTGCGTGTCGCAACTGTTGTCGCCGTTTTCGTCGGCGTCATGATCAGCCTGCCATTGCTGATCAACGTCGTCTGAACTGTCAGAGCACGTCAAAGGCGAGCGTGCTACGGCTGCTCGCCTTTCTCTTTGCCAATCTATTGCGGAATCTGAATGACAGCGACGAACAGACCGAGTTGACCGAGGGTTAGCAAGAAGCAACGCGGACAAGTCTCGGCATCCTGCAGGGTGGAAAGCAGATCGGCTGCCGCACTGCGCACGCGACGTATCCGCGCCACATCATCGGAATAGACGTTGTTTTTCCGCACCAACCAAAGCGGCGCTCCGATAATTTCCATCAGGATCAGCACGCCGAGCGGCGGTAAAAGCGCCCCACGATCAAGCCGATGATCGCGGGGTGCTTTCAGGCATAGCGGGCCATAAAAGGGTAGATCAGTGTTTGCTTCCCTTGGGGATTGCGGTGTTGGTGACCGAGACTGGATCGCTGGCGGGGAAGGTGCCTTCCAGCCCTTCGTCAAGCTGCTCTTCCATCGTTCCCGTGTCACCCGCCGCACGGGCACTCCGGAGCACGCTGGCGCCACCATCATCGTCGTCCCGGATCTTCGCCGTGGCAAAACGGCTCATCACTTCCCTCGCCTTTTCGACCGCATTCAGCCGGTTCAATTGCTGGCCGGGGTCGTTCTTGATCTGCACGGAGACGACTTCGCCGCCGTCGCCCACGAACTCGACCGTGAAACCGCCTTTGCCGCCGTAGGCGGGGATGACCTGGGTGCCGACAAGTTGCATGAGATTGTCCTCTCTTGTGAATGTTCCCGGAAAACGGCTTCGACGCAATATTGGTTCCGCTCAGGCCGGCCGGATGTAATCCACTTTCAGTTCCAGCCGCAGTCGCACGATCGGAGAATGATCACCGTTCTGCACTTCTATGCCCAGCGATCCGCCCGGCCATTGCGGCAAACCGTCGAGCGCCATTTCGGCCAGCACATGCTTTGCCTCTTCCACGGCGGCGAAAAGATCGGGAAATTCGAACGGCAGATCGCCGGGAACCGTGCCGTCATTGTCTATGGTCTTGAAATAGAAGAGGGACATCTGCCTGCATCCGTTGCGAAAGCATAAAGCGGCAAGCGGCCAAAGGTTTCAAATCGCCGGTAAAATTCGGTGTTCCGCACACTCGCTTCCGATGAAAGTGCTACCGAATGCATGGCATGGCCTCCAACAATTCGCCTTCAGGTTTCAATAAACATTTCAGACTTTCATGATATTTCCGCCCCGGGTGGAGATGGAGAAGCTCATGCCGGAATTCTTCAGGAGCAGGGCGGGAAGGCAATGTCTGACGATCATGGCGCTCGGTGCAGTGCTGTGGATTTCGGCCACCCTGCTGGATGTCGATAGCTGGCTCGTTTCCTTCATGAGCACCTTCGAGAATTACGGTGCCGATAAGTTCGTGCTGGCCCTCGGTATCGCCGGCGCGATGAGCTTCATCTATTCCGTGTTGCGCATTGCCGACCTTCGCAAGGAGATGCAGCTTCGCGACTCCGCCCAGGCGCGCGCCGACTGGACCGCCACCCACGATCATCTGACCAAGCTTCCGAACCGCTACGCCTTCGAACGCAAGATCCTGCCCAAGCCCGCCGATAAGGACGGCAATCTTCCCGAAGAGGCTAAGAGCAACGTCACGATCTTCTCCGTCGATCTCGACGGCTTCAAGAAGGTCAACGACCTCGTCGGCCACAAGGGCGGCGACGTTCTGCTGGTGGAAGTGGCCAAGCGCATTTGCGCGTTGGGCAATGCCGACTGCGTCTACCGTTTCGGCGGGGATGAATTCATCATCATCGCCCTCGGCATGACAGCGGCGCGGGAGGAATGGTTTGCCAAAGTACTTATCCAGGCGGTCACCCGCCCCATCCTGATCGACGGCTTTGCCGTCGAGGTCGGCGCCAGTGTGGGCTACGACCGCTGGAGCGAAGGCGCCGAGCCGCTGGAGGATGCTGCCCATCGCGCCGACCTTGCGATGTACGAGGCGAAATCGCGCGGTCCCAATCATCAACTGATTTTCGAACCGTCCATGCAGGACAAGGTGACGGAACGCGCATCGCTCGAGACCAAGCTGCGCGGCGCTATTCAGAACAAGGCGATCAAGACCCATTATCAGCCGCTGATCGATCTCAGGAGCGGCAGGCTCTGCGGCTTCGAGGCACTGGCCCGATGGACCGACGAAGACGGCATGAATATTCCGCCTCCGGTCTTCATCGGCATCGCCGAAGAAACCGGCATGATCACCGAACTGTTCGAAAACCTTCTCACCCAGGCCTGCAGCGATGCCCTCGCCTGGCCTGACGATGTAAGGCTTTCCTTCAACGTGTCACCCGTGCAGATGGAGGATAAACTCCTTCCCTCGCGCATCTTCAAAGTGCTCGCTGCAAGCCGCCTGCCCGCCAGGCGACTGGAAGTTGAAATCACCGAAAACGCGCTGGTCCAGGATCCGGCGATCGCGGCCCATATTCTCGATGAGTTGCATAAAGCGGGCGTACAGATCGCGCTCGATGATTTCGGCACGGGCTATTCGAGCCTTGCTCAGCTCGCCCGTTATCGCTTCGACAAAATCAAGATCGACAAGAGCTTCATCGCCACCTGTCGGGAAGACGAGAAGCAGGAAAAGATCGTCCGCGCGATGCTCGCTCTGGGAAGAAGCCTCAACATCAAGACGACGGCTGAAGGCGTCGAGGAACACGCCCAGCTCGCCTATCTGCTGCAGCTTGGCTGCGACATCGGTCAGGGCTATCTCTTCGGCAAAGCGATGCCGGCCGCGGAGGCGGGCATCTTCATCGAAAGTCAGAATACCACTCTGGCCTCTACGGCCTGAATAAAGCAATTCCAGCAAAAGTGTGAAACGGTTTTGCGTCTGGAATTGCGTAAAAACAAAGAGATAAAGCATTTCCGTGTTTCGAAGAAAAACGGAAATGCTTTAAACTAGAAGACTTGCCGCAGGATCACGAACAGCAGGAAGGCGATCGCGATCGAGGCCGGCAGCGTCAGCACCCAGGCCATGAGCATGTTGCGCACGGTGGACCATTGCAGGCCCGAGCCGTTCGCAGCCATCGTGCCCGCCACACCGGAAGACAGAACATGCGTGGTCGAAACCGGCAGGCCGAGATGGTCGGCCGAGGCGATCGTCACCATGGCGACGACTTCCGCGGCGGCACCCTGGCCGTAGGTCAGGTGCGTTTTGCCGATCTTCTCACCAACCGTCACGACGATGCGCTTCCAGCCGACCATCGTGCCGAGGCCGAGCGCCAGCGCAACGGCGACCTTCACCCACAAGGGGATGAACTTCGTCGCATTGTCCACCGCCGCATGATAGCCGGTGACGGCCTTGAGATCGCTGGCATCCATCGGCAGCAGCTTCTGCTTGTCGATGAGCTTCAGCGCCTCGCCGATCAGGTAAATGTCGTTGCGGACGTTGCTGACGAGATTGGTCGGAACGGCTTCCAGCGTCGGGAAAGCGGCGACTTCGGCGCTCGTCTGATGGATATACTGCTGCAGCGCCGGCGTGGTCGCATCCGTCCAGACCTTGTTCTTGACGGCATTGCTGACTTCCGCCTTGAAATCGGTAACGGTCACACCCGGCTTTATATATTTGCCGAGCGCCGTTTCCACCTGCGCCGAAGCCGACTTGTAGGCTTCGAGATAGTTGACGTCAGGCGTGCGGTTCAGCGCAAAGGCGGTCGGCACCAGACCGATCAGGATGAGCATGATGAGACCCATGCCCTTCTGGCCGTCATTCGAGCCATGGGCGAAGCTGACGCCCGTGCAGGTAAAGATCAGGATGGCGCGGATCCATAACGGCGGCGGCTGATTGCCCTTCGGCTCCTGATAGAGCTCGGGTTTGCGCACCAGGAACTTCATAACGACGAGCAGGATGGCCGAAAGGCCGAAACCGATGATTGGCGAAATCAGGAGTGACAGGCCAATGTTGGTCGCCTGCGACCAGTCCACACCGCTGGTGGCCGAGCCTGCCGGCGCCAGGAACTGGTTGGCGAGGCCGACACCGATGATCGAGCCGACCAGCGTATGCGAGCTCGATGACGGCAGGCCGAGATACCAGGTACCAAGGTTCCAGACAATCGCTGCTATCAATAGAGCGAAGACCATGGCCAGACCCGAGCCGGAGCCGACCTGCAGGATGAGCTCGACCGGTAACAAGGCCAGGATGCCGAAGGCGACGGCGCCCGTCGACGTCAAGACACCGAGAAAATTGAAGAAGCCCGACCAGATGACGGCAAATTCCGCCGGCATGGAGCGCGTATAGATAACGGTCGCCACGGCATTGGCCGTATCGTGGAAACCGTTGACGAACTCGAAGCCGAGCGCGATCAGCAGCGCAAGGCCGAGAAGCAGCCAGGGAACGGCAACTGCGGCGGTCAGATCACGGGCGAGGGCATAGCCGACATATCCGAGACCGCAGACCACAACGAGCCCGAACACCGGCAGGAACCATTTGCCGGCGGAGTTCGAATGATGCAGCGGATGGGAAGCGTCGCTATGGCTGGGGGCAATGTCGGCCATGGCATAGTTCCTTGTTCCATTTGCAAATTGCCGTTTGTTAATAAATCCCTAGCGTGAAGCTCTCATGACGCGACCGTTCCCGCCATCCGGATCCGGAACCGAATCAGCAACCAAAAATTGCCTGCCGGGACGCAAAAGACTTCCCACCCGGCACGATGACGCTAAGTTCGTCACCGTCACGCTCGCAGGGGAGCATCAAGCAAAATGCCGTCGACCGACCTTCTCCTGACCTTCAATGCCGGCTCATCGACGGTGAAGATCGGCATCTTCGCAATCGAGGATGCAAAGGTGCGCCGCATCGGCAAGGGCGTTATCGACTTCCGAGCCGAGCCCCTCGCCTTCAGCATCATGGAAGGCCCGAAGACCTTCGATACGCCGCTCAAGGCCGAGCTTACCGACGATTTGCACGCCGTTATCGACGAAACGTTCCAGTTGCTCTCGGAGCATTTCGATATCGGCGCCGTCCGCGCTGCCGGCCACCGCGTCGTCCATGGCGGCGACCGTTTCACCGAAGTGACAGCGCTTAATGACGCCGCAATCGACGCAGTCGATGCGCTGACGCCGCTCGCTCCCCTTCATCAGCCGCAGGCGCTCCGCTTCATCCGGGCACTGAAGCACCTGAAGCCGCATCTGACCCAGACGGCCTCCTTCGATACCGCTTTTCACGCCACGCAGACCGAACTCGTTCGCCGCTTCGCCATCCCCCGCGCGCTTCATGACGAGGGCATCAAGCGCTACGGCTTTCATGGCCTCTCCTACAAATTCATCGCAGGGGAGGTAAGCCGCAGGCTGTCGAACAAAGCGAAAATCGTCGCCGCCCATCTGGGTAGCGGCGCAAGCCTCTGCGCTCTGGAACAGGGCATCAGTCGCGATTGCAGCATGGGCTTTTCCACGCTGGACGGCATTCCCATGGCCACAAGGCCCGGCTGGCTCGATCCCGGCGTGATCTTGCATCTGCTGCAGCAGAGGAAGCAGTCCGCCGATCAGGTGGAAGATCTGCTCTACCATCGCTCCGGCCTGCTCGGCGTCTCCGGCATCAATGCCGATACCCGCGATCTTCTCGAGGATGACCGCGCAGAAGCCCAGGAGGCGCTCGACCTCTTCACATTGCGCATCGCAGGCGAGATCGGCCGCATGTCGGTGACGCTCGGCGGGCTCGACGCCATCGTCTTTACGGCCGGCATCGGCGAGCATCAGCCGCAGATCCGCGCAGCAGTCCTCCAGCGTCTGGGTTGGCTCGGCCTCGCAGTCGATGAAAAGGCGAATGCCGCCAACGGCTTCACGATCACGACACCCGCAAGCCGCATAACGGCGCATGTCATTGCCACCGACGAGGAACAGATCATCGCGCAGGAAACGCTCTCTATTCTTCGCTCCTGATGATCCAGATCAAATGCACGCCAGCGCCAGCCGCTAGAATTGACGTTGAACAAGTTTAAACGGGAGAAATCCATGGAAAAGCATGTCTCGACTCCAGCAGTTCTGTCAGACGCCGAACTCACACTCATCGACCGCTACTGGCGTGCCGCCAACTATCTCTCGGTCGGCCAGATCTATCTCCTGTCCAATCCTCTCCTGCGCCAGCCCCTGAAGCCGGAACACATCAAGCCCCGCCTGCTCGGCCACTGGGGCACCACGCCCGGCCTCAACTTCATCTATGCGCATCTGAACCGCGTCATCCGTGCCCGCGACCTCGACGTCATCTATATGTGCGGTCCCGGCCACGGCGGACCGGGCATGGTCGCCAATACCTATCTCGAAGGCATCTACAGCGAGATCTATCCCGACATCGCCGAGACCGAGGACGGCATGCGCAAGCTCTTCCGCCAGTTCTCCTTCCCCGGCGGCATCCCGAGCCATGCAGCGCCGGAAACGCCCGGCTCCATCCATGAGGGCGGCGAACTCGGCTATGCGCTCGTCCATGCCTACGGCGCAGCCTTCGATAATCCCGATTTGATCGTCGCCTGCGTCATCGGCGACGGCGAAGCCGAGACCGGGCCGCTGGCGGCAAGCTGGCATTCCAACAAGTTCCTGAACCCCGCCCGCGACGGTGCCGTCCTGCCGATCCTGCATCTCAACGGTTACAAGATCGCCAATCCGACCATCCTCGGCCGGGCGAGCGACCAGGATCTGACGCATTTGTTCGAAGGCTATGGTTATGAGCCCTTCTTCGTCGAAGGCCACGAGCCGGCAAAGATGCATCAGCAGATGGCCGCCACCTTCGACAAGATCTTCGACCGCATTCGAGCAATTCAGAAACAGGCACGCGACGGCAAGGCTCCGCAGGCCTGCCCGCGCTGGCCGATGATCGTGCTGCGCAGCCCCAAGGGCTGGACCGGCCCGAAGGAAGTGGACGGCAAGAAGGTTGAGGGCTTCTGGCGCGCCCATCAGGTGCCGGTTTCCAATTGCCGAGAGAACGACGGACACCGGAAAATCCTCGAAGACTGGATGCGCGGTTACGATCCCGAAGACCTCTTCGATACCTCGGGCGCGCTGAAGCCTGAATTACGGGCCCTGGCCCCCTCAGGCAAACGCCGTATGGGTGCCAATCCGCACGCCAATGGTGGTCTGCTGCGCAAGGAGCTGATCACGCCCAATATCCGCACCTATGAGGTAAAGATGGAGAAACGCGGGGCTGAGATGGTGCAATCCACCGAAATCCTCGGCCATTACCTGCGCGACACGATGAAGCTCAATGAAGCCAACGCGAACTTTCGCATCTTCGGCCCCGACGAAACGGAATCAAACCGTCTCGGCAGCGTCTTTGAAGTCACCGATCGCGTCTGGATGGAGAAGATCGAACCCTATGACGTGAGCCTCGCCAGCGACGGCCGCGTCATGGAAGTACTGAGCGAACATCTTTGCCAGGGATGGCTGGAGGGCTACCTGTTGACGGGCCGGCATGGCCTGTTTTCCTGCTACGAGGCCTTCATCCACATCATCGATTCCATGTTCAACCAGCATGCCAAGTGGCTGAAGGTCACCCGCGAACTGGAGTGGAGGAAGCCGATCTCCTCGCTCAACTATCTCTTGACCTCGCATGTCTGGCGGCAGGACCATAACGGCTTCTCGCATCAGGACCCCGGCTTCGTCGATCTCGTCGCCAACAAGAAGGCCGATATCGTCCGTATTTACCTGCCGCCGGACGCCAACACCCTGCTCTGGGTCGGTGATCATTGCCTGAAGACCTACGACCGCATCAACGTCATCGTCGCCGGCAAGCAGCCAGAGCCACAATGGCTGACCATGGACGAGGCGGTGAAACACTGCGAAACCGGCATCGGCATTTGGAACTGGGCGAGCCACGAGGACGATACGGTCGCGCCCGATGTCGTCATGGCCTGCGCCGGCGACGTACCGACCATGGAGACGCTCGCTGCCGTCGATCTGCTGCATCGGCATACTCCGGAGCTGAAGATCCGCACTGTCAACGTGGTCGACCTTCTCGCCCTGCAATCGCAGGATCAGCATCCGCACGGCCTGACGGACGAGGCCTTCGACGCAATCTTCACGAAGGACAGGCCGGTGATCTTCGCCTATCACGGCTATCCCTACCTCATCCACCGGCTGACCTATAAGCGCACCAACCACCGCAATATCCATGTGCGCGGCTTCATCGAAGAGGGCACGACAACCACGCCCTTCGACATGACAGTGCTCAACGAACTCGACCGCTTCCACCTCGCCATCGAGGCGATCGAGCGCGTTCCGGGCCTGAAGGAGAAAGTGCCTGAAGTGCTGGAAAGCCTGAGGGCCAAGCTCGTCGAGCATCATGCCTATGTCCGCGAATATGGTGAAGACATGCCGGACGTGCGCAACTGGAAATGGCCCGCAGCCTGAAAGGGATGCTCCCTGATATGAAAAGGGCCGCGCGGAAACCGCGCGGCCCTTCCCCAGCCGTGATGCGAAGTTACTGGCCGTTCTGCGTGCCGCTTGGTGCAGTCGCGCCCGTCGGCCCGCTGCCATCAGGCGTCGGGTTGCGATCTGTCGGCTCCAGCGGCTTGATGGAGCCGGTCGCCGGATTGTTGTCTAAAGTACCGGCACCCGAAGGCTGCCCGGTGATCGCATTGGGCGTTGTGGATGCGGTCGAAGCCGGTTCTGTGGTCGTACCAGGCCAGATGGCAAAGCTCACCGCAGCGATCAGAATGACCAGAATGCCGGCTGCGAGCACACCCCAGAGCGAGACGCTACGCCGCTCATCGGCAAGCACTTTCTCCTCTTCATAGGATGCCTGCCCAAGTGGCATGCCGGTATTCTCATCCACGATTCGGTTCTTGTCGTCACCATATTGGGTCATCGCTTGATCCTCCAATCTGTGCGGAAGAAACCAAATTGGAGGGAAGATGTTCCATCAAGCCGGTTTTTGGATCCATACGGGCAGCGATAAGGTGTCGACGTTCTTGACTGGCCTGCACTTCCTTAACATCATCAATGACATCAAATCAGGAGTGACCCATGGCATTCGACGGCCGCCTGCTTTCCGGTGTCAGCACGCTTGCCGCGGTGGTCGAAAGCGGCAGCTTCGTCAGGGCAGCCGATGCGCTTGGCCTTTCAGCCTCCGGCGTCAGCCGCGCCATAGCGAGGCTGGAGGCGCGTGTCGGCGTGCGCCTGCTCGACCGCACCACCCGCTCGGTACGGCTGACGGACGAAGGCGCCCGTTTCTACGAACAGGTCGCTCCGCATCTCGATGGGATAGAGGAGGCCGCGACGCTTGCATCAGGTGCGTCTCTGACCGTGCGCGGCCGGCTGCGCGTCGATGTCGATCCGATCTTTTCCCGCATGGTGCTGGCGCCGCATCTGAAGCGGTTCATGACCCGCTATCCGGCGCTGGAACTCGAATTGATAACCCGCGACCTGATGAGTGATCTCGTCGCCGACGGCATTGATATCGCCATCCGCTTCGGCCAGCAGCCGAACTCGTCGCGCATCGCCCGCAAGCTGATGGAAACCCGCGTCCTCACGGTCGCCACACCTGCCTATCTCGCCGAGCATGGCACGCCGAGGACACCTGCCGAGATCGCCAGCCACTCCTGCATCCAGTTCCGCGATCCGCTGACGGGCCAGACTTTCGAATGGGAACTGCACAGGGGCAAGAAGATCGTGCCGCTCGACGCTCGTGGATCGCTTCTGATGAGCGACCCCGGTACCATGCTCGATGCCTGCCTTGCCGGCGCCGGCATCGCCCAGGTGCTTGCCCTTAGCGTCAAGGACCTGCTTGCCGACGGACGCCTTGTAGAGCTCTATCCGGACTGGCCGAGCGAAACTTTCCCCCTCTACGCTGTCCACCCTTCCCGGCATCATGTACCGGCCAAGGTCAACGCCTTCATCGAGTTCTGCCTGGAACTTATCCGCGACTAAATGCCGATCTTCGAAAGTTGGTGACAACCTTTCGGCCCTTGTTCCAGACCGGCCTGAACGTAGGCTATGAAATTTCACAACTGGAAACACCGCCGAGGAAAGCCATGAAGGGTTTCGCCACCAGCCTCACTGCCTCCCGCCTGGAGGAAATGCTGGCCTTCTATATGACACCGACGGCCGGTAGCCCTAACGAAGCCGACGACGGCGGTGAGGAAAGCGGAGCAGTGTCCACCAAGACGGCAGATCACACTGCCGAGCGCATGGCGCCTCTCGCCGCACTGACGGAGAACTAAGCGCTTACTTTACCACCAGCACCGGGATACCTGCCTCGGAAAGGACCTCGGACGTCTGGCTGCCGAGCATGAGCCGCGAGATCCCGCGGCGGCCATGCGAGGAAATAACGATCAGGCCGCAGCCCCGCTCTGCTGCCGTTTCCAAAATGGCGACTGCCGGCGAAAGATGCACCTTGCTGACGAAGTCGGCGACGACACCGGCGCTCTTCGCTTTTTCCCCGATGATCTTTTCCAGATCCTCGATCTCCTTCCGGCGGCCCTCATTATAGCTGTCCATCGCCTCAGCCTGCACGATCCCTTGCAGCGCAAAACCGGTCAGCGGCACGATGACGCTGATAACGGTCACGGGAAGGTTGAGCGCCTTGGCAAGCGCAAGACCATGATCGACACCCCGACCGGCAAGTTCCGAACCGTCGGTGGGCAGCAATATGCGATTGTACATGGGAGATCCGTTCTGCTGGCTGAATTCAAATAAGAAGGGAATTCACCAGTGATCGTAATCCCGCGCCTTGACGCAGGTCAACATCAGGCGAAGCTGACACCCCTCTTCAGTTCCAGAGGAAATCTTCGCTTTCAATACGGGAGGCAAGCTTGAGCGTGCCGTCAGGCTGAACGACATAACGTTCGAACTGCCGAACGCCAAATTTGCCGAGGAAAGTATGCTTCACCACCGTGCCGGGCTTATAGGGCGAATGGATAACCTTGCCGCCATAGGTCAGGCTGCCTGGGATAGGCTGGTCTTCCGTCGTCGTGCTGCAGCCAGCAGCGAGAAGAAGAATTGCGACAACAGCATATTTCATCACGCACCCCCGATGACGAAGCGTCTTCCGGCAAAATTATATCGCCTGCGCGACAGGCGCGCACTGATAGTTTTGATTTCGGGGACAAGTGGTAGCGGAGGAGGGATTTGAACCCCCGACACAAGGATTATGATTCCTCTGCTCTGACCTACTGAGCTACTCCGCCACTGGTCAAACGATACCGTTCGCGAAGCGCTTCCGGTCCGTGGGATGTGCGGCTTATAAGGTGCGCTTCCGCTTTGTGTCAAGCATATGATGGAGAAAAACGGTGGGCTTTCCGAAGTGACGTTTTCGCTGTTTCAGGCCATCGCGTAGTTGGAAAGCAGCGCCTTCAGCGAGGCTTCTGCGTCAGGCTCGCGCTCGGAACGTTCGATGAAGCCGCCGCCGAAGACGCGGGCGTCATCGCCGGGTGCCGAATAGAGCGCGCAGGCCTGGCCTGGCGCAATGCCTGCCTCGCCGACCGTCAGGTCGACATAGACGCCACTTGCATCGATGTGCAGCACGGCAGGCGCCGGCGCGCGGGTGGAGCGCACCTTGGCGTAGCAGGCAAAGCCTTCGCCTGACGCCGCGACCTGAAGTGTCTCGTCACCCAGCCAGTTGACGTCGCGTAGATAGACGCGATGCGTTTCCAGCGCTTCCTTCGGACCGACGATGACGCGGCGCGAGCGGGCGTCGAGAAAGACGACATAGAGCGGCTCGCCGGTGGCAATGCCGATGCCGCGGCGCTGGCCGATCGTGTAATGCAGGATACCCTCGTGCTGGCCGAGGATGCGACCGTCGAGATGAACGATATCACCGGCCAAAGCCGAATTCGGCTTCAGCTTGGTGATGATGTCGGAATACTTGCCCTGCGGCACAAAACAGATGTCCTGGCTGTCGGCCTTCTTGGCGACAACAAGGCCCATCTCTTCGGCCAGTCGGCGGGTTTCCGACTTTGGCAGACCGCCGAGCGGGAAGCGCAGATAGTCGATCTGCTCCTGCGTCGTGGCGAAGAGGAAATAACTCTGGTCGCGGTCGGCATCAGCAGGGCGATAAAGCGCGCGGCGGCCAGGATTGCAGGAGGACGGGTTCGGACGCGAGCGAATATAATGGCCGGTCGCCAGCGCATCGGCGCCGAGTTCCTTGGCTGTCGCCAGAAGATCGGCGAACTTGACCGTCTGGTTGCAGGCAACGCAGGGGATCGGCGTCTCGCCGGCTACATAGCTCTCGGCAAAGGGATTGATGACGGTTTCGCGGAACCGCTTCTCGTAGTCGAGCACGTAATGCGGAATACCGAGCGTCTCGCAGACACGGCGTGCGTCGTCGATATCCTGGCCCGCGCAGCAGGAGCCGGCGCGGTGGACCGCAGCGCCATGATCGTAAAGCTGCAGCGTGATGCCAAGCACATCATATCCCTGGCGTTTGAGAAGCCCGGCCACGACGGAGCTGTCAACGCCGCCAGACATGGCGACGACGACACGGGTGTCTTCCGGCTTCTTGTCAAAATCCAGTGTGTTCACGGAGTACTGCCAAATTCTGTGCTGTTCGATCCGCCTTTTCTCACGTCGGAATGTGGCGGATTTCCTGTGTTCCGGCGGGATCGGCCGCCAGCTTGCATGGGTGACGGATATAGAAACTATTGCGTCTCCGCGCAAGGGCCCGTTTCCGGCAGCGTCATGCGCGGGTCACGCATTGCAGCTATTCGCAATCGACCTTTGATAGGCCGTATTTCATCACGTAGATGAAATGACCCACCTCTTAAAAGATTCGGATAAATGACCGCCGCCTCCACCACGCTTCGTGGCGTCCTTGTCGCATTTGCGGCCTACGCCGTCTTTGCCTTCAGCGATGCGTCCATCAAGGCCCTGCACGGCACGGTTCCTTCCTTCCAGGTCGCCTTTACGGGTGCGATCCTCAGCCTGGCAGCCCTGCCCTTCATCAAGGGGCCAGGCGATTCATGGCTGGACATTTTCAGGACGACGAACCGGCCGCTCTGGCTGGTGCGCTTTGCCGCCGGTGCAACCGGCGCAATCGCCTCCATCATCACCTTCACCAAGCTGCCGATGGCAGAAGCCTTCTGCCTGCTCTTCCTGCTGCCCTCCTTCGTCACCATCCTCTCGGTGATCTTCCTGAAGGAAGACGTGCGCTGGCAGCGCTGGGCCGCCGTCATCGTCGGCTTCCTGGGGGTGCTCGTGGTTCTCAGGCCGGGTTTCCGCGAACTGTCCGTCGGCCATCTGGCTGCGACTATTGGAGCGATCGCGGCAGCCATTGCCATCGTCATCCTGCGCAAGCTCGGCCCGGCCGAAAAGCGCCTCTCGCTTTATGGCGCCTCGCTGCTCGGCACGCTCATCGTCAGCGGCCTGCTCATGCTGTCGCAAGTGGTCGTGCCAACGCCGCAGCAATGGTTGTTTCTCGCAAGCTACGGCCTGCTTGGTGCCGCCGGCAACGTCATGCTGATGACGGCAGCCCGCCTCGCCCCGGCAACGCTGGTCGCGACACCGCAATATAGCCAGATGATCTGGGCAATCGCCTTCGGTTATTTGTTCTTCAACGACAGCGTCGACCTGCCTATGGCTCTCGGCATCGTGCTCATCATCTGCTCAGGCCTCCTGACGCTGATCCGCGAACGCAAGCGCCAGGTGCCTCTGCCCGCAGCCGTCGCCTCCGGTGATGCGCAATCCCAGATCGCTACGACGCCGGTGGAAGGCGAAGCAGAAGCGCCGATGCGGTAGATCTATTCTGCCGCCTCGCGCCGGTCTCGAGCGGGTGGCTCGCTCATCACTGCCCGCATGCGCGGCAAGGATGCCGGATATTCGCGCTGGATGAAATCGATCAGCTTCTCGCGAACCTCGCAGCGCAGATCAAAGGTGCGGCCGGAATTCGATGCCGATACGATAATGCGGATTTCCATCACCGCTTCGCGGAAATCGGTCACCGCGATATTGACCACATGGCGATCCCAGAGCTTCGAGCCCTGCGCGATCTCCTCGACCTTCTTTCGGATGGCGGCGACGGGCACGCTGTAATCGAGATAAATCATGACAGTGCCGATCAGCGCCGAGCTTTCGCGCGTCCAATTCTGGAACGGGTTCTCGATGAAGTAGCTGAGCGGCAGGATCATCCGCCGCCAATCCCACAATTGCACGACAACGTAGGTCGAGGTGATCTCTTCCACCCTGCCCCACTCGCCTTCTACCAGCAGCGCATCGTCGATGCGGATCGGCTGCGTGATGGCGAGCTGAATGCCGGCAAACAGGTTTTTCAGCACAGGCTGGAGCGCGAGACCGACGACGATACCCGCCACACCGGCGGAGGCGAGCAGGCTGACACCATATTGCCGGACCGCATCGAAAGTCATCATGCAGGCCGATATCGCCACGACGACGATCAGCAGATCGGCGACGCGCTCCATGATACGCGTCTGGGTCACGTGCTTGCGTGCCAGAAGATTATCCTCGGCATCGAGCTTGAAGCGCCTGAGATAGACCGTCATCCAGATATGTTTGACGATCCTGGCCATCCAGGCGACGAGCACGATGAAGAAAATGAGCAGGATGTGACGAACGGTTGCCGACTGCATGTCCGTCAGCGGCGCGACCGTCGCCCCAAAGGAAAGGCCGGCCACCAGCATTGCAAGCCGCACGACACGCTTCAGGCGCGAGACGAGCGAACGCCAGAAAAGATCCTTGCTTTCAACCAGCCGCGTCAGCAGGCGGAAGAGAATGCGATGCGCAAAAAGCGTAACTGAGGTGACCGCGGCGAAGATGATGGCGCTTGCAAGCCAGGCCGGCAGCCAGACGCCTTCTGCGCGGATATCGTCCAGAAACTCCGTCATGCGGGCACAGTTAGGGTGCAACGCAGCATGGAAAAGGGAAAGGCATCAAAAAAGGCGCAGCCGGAGCTGCGCCTTTAAGAAAAGGATGGGTGATATCGGCTCAGGTGCCGATCAGTTTGTTGCAGGCAAGTGCGATGCCCGGATTGGCGATGATGGCAGTCACGAGCGCCAGACCGATCATCGAAAGCGTGTAGCGTTTCATGTGCATCCTCCTTTTTCAGCCCCGCCGAGAGTATGCAATGCTGACTGGCATTCTCAAAATAACGAATGATTGAGGCAGTTGTGTAAGCGCCAAGCGATCAACTCTCCAGGCTCGGATCGACAAAGAGCGAACCATTATAGGCGCCGCAACTCGTGCGGATGGCGACGACGACCCAAATTGCGGCAAGGGTTGCGATCAGAACCTCCCCGAACCCTGTCAGCGCCGGCAACGGAAAGATACCGGCAAGCCGCAGCGTCGCGACGGCATAGACGCCGATCGGGAAGGTGTAACCCCACCAGCCGAGATTGAAGGGCAAGCCCTGCCGCAGGTGGTTGATGGTGATGGCGACCGCCAGACCAAGCCACCAGAGGCCATAGCCCCACAGCAGGACAGCACCAAGCAAAGCCGTACCCGAAATCGCTGGAGCCAACGCACCAAGGCCGCCGGCTGCAAGAGCTTGCCCGCTATTGGTGGAAAACAGAGCAAGGCCGAGTGCGCCGGTGCCAACGGGACCGAGGGCAAGGAAGCTCGTCGCTGCCATGCTGGCGTGCGGCAGCTTGTGCAGAGCCAGGCGCAGGAAGAGGATGACGAGAATGCCGAGCGCCAGCGGCACTGAGCAGGACCAGAGCACGAAGCTCGCAAAAAGCACCGGAAGCTGCGCGCCTTCGGCAAGATGCGGCACCAATAATCCGCCGCTTGCAGCTGCGACCTCAGAGGCAACGATCGGCAGCAGCCAGACGGCGCTCATATGCTCGATTGCATGATGCTGCCGTGTGAACATGACCAGTGGAATGGCAAGACCCGCCAGAACAGCCAGCGCTGCATCCAACCACCACAGCTCCGCCGCGATAGAGACGCTTGCCTCACCTAAAAGGCCCGGTCCGAAGATCAAGAAACCGTTGACGATGGTCGCAAGGCCCATCGGAATGCAGCCGAAGAACATCGAAACGACGGGATGGTCGAATGCCCTGAGTGCAGCACCGGGATACAGCAGCCACTTTCCGGCATAGATGCAGGTCAACGTTGCAAACAGGCCGATATTCGCGAGCCACAGCATCTCGCCTGCTGCGTGGACTGTCGGCAAATCCGGAAACTGACCGAAGCAGACGGCAAGGATGCCGGTCCCCATTGTCGTCGCAAACCAGTTCGGCGTGAAGTGGCGCAGGACATGCGTCCGCAAGCGAACAGTCGGGACAGAAGGAGATAGATGCAGCGCGGTCATGGCGAATTCCTTTCGTTGACCGCTTTCATACCGGCATCAAATAATCGCTTCCAACGATTTATCTTTATCATTTCGTTCGATAAAATCGAATGATTAATGGAGGCGACATGACACTGGAGCAGCTGAGAATATTCGTAGAGGTGGCAGCGCGTCAGCACATCACGAAGGCGGCAGCTCACCTGAACATGACCCAGTCGGCCGTCAGCGCCGCAATCACCGCATTGGAGACACGACACGGCGTCACCCTCTTCGACCGGGTTGGCCGTTCGATCGTGCTGAACCGGACCGGCCAGTTATTCCTGAAGGAAGCACAGGCCGTACTGACCAGCGCAAAGGCGGCGGAGGCCGCCCTGATGGACCTCTCCGGCCTCATGCATGGAGTGCTCACGATCATGGCGAGCCAGACGATCGGCGGCTATTGGCTGTCGCCGCGACTTGCCGCGTTCCGCCGAAATTATCCCGGCATCGAACTGGTAATCCGCATCGGCAACACTGCTGAAGTGTCTGACGCCGTTGCCAATGGCGAGGTGGAAGTGGGCCTCATCGAGTGGCCGAGCGACAGGCGCGGCGTTTCGGCAAGGCAGGTCGCCTTGGACGAGATGATCGTCGTCGTTGCTCCCAACCACCCATGGGCTGACGGCAAATCACGCGCCCCGACCGATTTTTCTCAGACGCAATGGGTCCTGCGCGAACAGGGGTCCGGCACCCGCCTCGCCTTCGAAAGCCTTCTGCAAAGGGCGGGCCTCGATATCGATGCGCTTGATGTGGCGATGGTGCTGCCGGAAAACGAGCCGCTCGTCGGCGTCGTCGAAGCTGGTATTGGCGCGACGCTGATGTCGCGGAGCGTGGTTTCCATGAAGCTGCGCAACGGTCTTCTCACCGAAGTGAATGTGCCGCCCCTGCCCCGTCCTTTCTTCTTGCTGCGCCATGAGGAGCGCTATCGCAGCAAGGCGGCCGACGCTTTCGATGCGATGATCTCAGGCTGATGCCTTCTTGAGTTGGCGTCCGTAGATCAGTGCCTCGGCCTCATGCTGCGGCATGGGTCTGCCGAGAAGATAGCCCTGCACCTCGCCAAACCCTTCGGCCCGCAGTTGCTGCAACTGCTCCTCGGTCTCGATACCTTCGGCGAGCGTAACCGCATTGAAGCCAGAGCCGATGCCGGCCACGGCCCGCACGATGGCCAGATTGCCGGGATCGGTCTCGATGCCGGACACGAAGCTGCGGTCGAGCTTGATCTTGTCGAAGGTGAAGGCGCGCAGATAGCTGAGCGACGAATAGCCCGTGCCGAAATCGTCGATCGCGATGCGCACACCGAGTTCCTTCAACGCCCGAAGCAGCGGCAGGCTCTGCGCCACATCGGCCAGGAAGACGGATTCAGTTATTTCGATTTCCAGCCGTTCGGGACGCAGACCCGCCTCATCAAGCGCGCCAACAACGCTGGAAAGCAGGCTTGTATGGCGGAACTGGCTGACGGAAAGATTGACCGCGATCTTCAGATGGCCCGGCCAGGAAGCCGCCGTACGGCAGGCCTCCCGCAGCACCCAGTCGCCGATCGGAATAATTAGCCCCGTCTCCTCCGCCAGCGGAATGAAATCCATCGGCGGCACAAGACCACGCACCGGATGCCGCCAGCGGATCAGTGCTTCGAAGCCGCCGATTCCATCATCCTCGAGCTGGACGATGGGCTGATAGTAAAGCTCGAACTGCCCGTGTTCCAGCGCACTACGCAGTTCGCCGGTCAGATGATGGCGACGCTCGGCCTCGAGCCGCATCGCAGGCTCATAGAAACGATAGGTCGAGCGGCCGCTTTCCTTGGCGCCATAGAGCGCAAGATCGGCATGGCGCATCAGCACATCAGCTTCGCCGGCATCGACAGGTGCCAGCGCAATGCCGATGCTGCAGGTGACATGCTCCCGCGTGCCGTCGAGATCAAAAGCCCTGGCAAGCGACTTGAGTAGCAGATCGGCAAAACGCTCTGCCCGGTCGGGCTCGACAAGCTGCAGCACGACCGCGAATTCATCGCCACCGAGACGCGCCACGAGATCGTTCTCATTGGCAAGCGCCAGCAAACGCTCCGCCACTTGGCAGAGAAGCGCATCGCCGGCGGCATGGCCCTTGCTGTCATTGATCGTCTTGAAGTGGTCGACGTCGATGTAGAGCAACGCTACCGGCTTTTCGATAGAAGCGGTAATGGCCTGCTTACGGATATGCTTGGAGAACGCGGCGCGGTTCGGCAAGCGCGTCAGCGAGTCATGCATGGCAAGATGCGCAAGCTTCGCCTCCACTGCGCGCTCTTCTGTCACGTCGTGAGAGATGCCCAGCAGATAGCGTGGCTTTTTCCCCTCAGGCGCCGGCAGGGCACGCTTGACTGTGCGAAGAATGCGCTTGCCACCGTCTGCCCGCTCCATCGTCTCCTCAAAGCTGATCGTCGCACCGGCGGTGAACGCCTCGTGATCCTGTTCGCGAAAGATAGCGGTCTGCTCAAAGGGGAAGAAATCCCGGTCCGCTCTTCCAACCACGTCGCCGTTGTGAAAGCCCATGATCTCGCCGCACGCCTCGTTCAGCAGGATGTAGCGGCCATCCTCTTCCATATCCTTCACGAAGACGCCGACAGGCAGGTTGTCGACGATGCTGTCCAGCAGCGAACGTGTATCGGTGATCTGGCGCTGCGCGGCATTCACCTCGGTACGGTCCTGCACGATCGCCAGGATCGCAGCCCTTCCTTCGAAGCGCACTTCCCGGCCGTAGGTCAGAACCTCGATGGCCTCGCCATTGGCCTTCAGATGCGTCCAGCGCTCGGCCTTCTCCATATCGGTGCGGTCATGAACGGCGCTGAGCATCCGCTCGCGCTCGGCAGCTGGGCGGATATCGAGCACGGTCATGCCCTGATAGTCCTCTGCGCTGTAGCCATAGAGCATGAGCGCCGCATCATTGACGATCAGGAAGCGGAGCGTATCCGGATCGTAGACCCACATTGGAGAGGGATGCGTCGTAAACAGCGAACGGAAATCATCAACAAGAGCTTCGGACTGCCCGGATATCGTCTGAAACGAGGCCATTGAGAAATTCACGCAAAATTGGAACCAATATTGAAAGTGGTATAGCCGAGAAAGCTAAATAAAATCACAATCATAAGAGGCCTAAACTTTGAGCGCACGCCCTTAAAATAAGCAGTGAAAGTTTCTCGAACCAGCCATTTCGCGGCCCAGTTGAAAATTTCAGTGGCCGGCCAAGCCAAGGGCTCGGCCACGTGGCTGATTGTCGGGCGGAACCAAATCATTTCCAAAGAGTTATCTTCGATTGAAAATACAACCCATCGGCAGGGAGGCGATGATGGGCACACCCGCAATAACAGATCATGATAAGATCCGGAAATGGATCGAAGCACGCGGCGGCCATCCCGCCCGGATGAAAAGCGGCCTGGTCGGCGTTGATTTCAGCAGGCAGGAAAGCTCTGTCGAGAACATTTCCTGGGACGAATTCTTCAGGGTTTTCGACGCGAGCAGAGACACTTTCCTGCATCACGACACCAACGCCACCCGCCACTGATCACAGGTTACTAACGACATGCACTGAACCATGTAAAAAACCGGCCCAGAGACCGGGCCGGTTTTTCATGTCTTTCCTTGGGAGGAAAACTCAGTCGACGTTGAAGGCCAGTAGCTTTGCCTGGCGGATCGCAGCATTGGCCGTCAGTTTGCCTAGAACGACGTCGTCAACCGCGGCGTCAACATAGAGCAGAGCAATAGCATCGCCCCCCTGTTTGTCGCGGCCGAGCTGGAAGTTGGCGATATTGACGCCGGCAGCACCAAGCGTCGTGCCGATGAAGCCGATCATGCCGGGAACGTCGGTATTGGCGATGTAGATCATGTGGCTGCCGACATCGGCGTCGAGGTTGATGCCCTTGATCTGGATGAAGCGCGGCTTGCCGTCGGAGAAGACCGTGCCGGCAATCGAGCGCGTCATGGATTCAGTGGTCACCGTCAGCTTGATGTAGCCGTCGAAGACGCCCGACTTGTCGCGCTTGACCTCGGAAAGGATAACACCCTTTTCCTTGATCATGATCGGTGCCGAAACCATGTTGACGTCGGCCACCTGCGAACGGATCAGACCGGCGAGAACCGCAGACGTCAGTGCGCGGGTGTTCATGTTGACCGTGACGCCATCATAAAGGATTTCGATTTCCTTGATCGGCTCTTCCGTGACCTGACCGACGAAGGCGCCGAGAACATCGGCAAGCTTGATGAACGGCTTCAAGATCGGCGCTTCTTCAGCGGTAATCGACGGCATGTTGATGGCGTTCGAAACCGCACCCTTGACGAGGTAGTCCGCCATCTGCTCGGCAACCTGCAGAGCGACGTTTTCCTGCGCTTCGGTGGTCGAGGCGCCGAGATGCGGCGTGCAGACGACGTTCGGCAGCCCAAAGAGCGGGCTTTCCTTGGCGGGTTCGACTTCGAAGACGTCAAAGGCGGCACCGGCGACATGGCCGGACTTGATGGCATCGGCAAGGGCTGCCTCATCGACGAGACCGCCGCGGGCGCAGTTGATGATGCGAACGCCGGGCTTGGTCTTGGCAAGCGCTTCCTTGTTCAGGATGCCGCGCGTCCTGTCGGTCATGGGCACATGCAGCGTGATGAAATCGGCCTGGGCGAGCAGTTCGTCGAGCTCGACCTTGGTGACGCCCATCTCCTCGGCGCGCTCCTTGGACAGGAACGGGTCATAGGCAATGACATGCATTTTCAGGCCAATGGCGCGCGCACAGACGATGGAGCCGATGTTGCCGGCGCCGATGACACCGAGCGTCTTGCCGGTGATTTCGACACCCATGAACTTCGACTTCTCCCACTTGCCGGCCTGCGTGGAGGTATCGGCAGCCGGAAGCTGGCGGGCAACCGCAAACATCAGGGCGATCGCATGTTCAGCCGTCGTGATCGAGTTGCCGAAGGGCGTGTTCATGACGATGATACCGCGGCGCGATGCGGCCGGGATATCGACATTGTCGACGCCGATACCGGCACGGCCGACGACCTTGAGGTTCTTGGCCGCTTCGATGATCTTCTCCGTCACCTTCGTGGCGGAACGGATGGCGAGACCATCATAGTTGCCGATGACTTCGAACAGCTTGTCCTTGTCCTTGCCGAGCTGCGGCTGGAAATCGACTTCGACGCCGCGATCGCGAAAAATCTGGACGGCGGTTTCCGACAGTTCGTCGGATACGAGAACGCGAGGTGCCATGAGGGCCTCCTTCTAAGAGTTCAGCGATGAATGAATTCGGAATGCGGGGCTCCGCTATCAGGCGGAGCCGGATGCGATCACGTCAGGCAGCAGCCTGGGAAAGCGCTGCTTTCTGGGTTTCAAAGGCCCAGGAAAGCCAAGGCATCAGCTTCTGCATGTCAGCGGTCTCGATCGTGGCACCAGCCCAGATGCGCAGGCCGGACGGAGCGTCACGGTAAGCGCCGATGTCGTAAGCGACGCCTTCCTTTTCGAGGATAGCGACGAGACCCTTGGCGAAATTCGCCTGACCATCGGCATCGAGAGCAGCCACATCCTTGTCGACGATCTTCAGGCAGATCGAGGTGTTGGATTCGGTCTCCGGCTTGACAGCCAGATTGGCGATCCAGTCGTTTGCGGCGACGAAATCGGCAATAGCCTTTGCATTGGCGTCAGCGCGGCCGATCAAAGCCTTGAGACCGCCGAGCTGCTTGGCCCAGAGAAGCGCATCGATATAGTCCTCGACGCAGAGCATCGACGGCGTGTTGATCGTCTCGCCCTGGAAAATGCCTTCGATCAGCTTGCCGCCCGAAGTCAGGCGGAAGATCTTCGGCAGCGGCCATGCCGGCTGGTAGGAAACCAGACGCTCGACCGCACGCGGCGACAGGATGAGGATGCCATGCGCACCCTCGCCGCCCAGAACCTTCTGCCAGGAGAAGGTGACGACATCCAGCTTGGCGAAATCGAGGTTCTGCGCGAAGGCGGCCGAGGTCGCATCGCAGATCGTCAGGCCCTTACGGTCATCAGGGATGAAATCGGCATTCGGAACACGAACGCCCGAGGTCGTGCCGTTCCACGTGAAGACCACGTCACGGTCGAAATCGACAGTGGAAAGGTCGGGAAGTTCGCCATAACCGGCTTCGATCTTGCGAACGTCCTTGAGCTTCAGCTGCTTGACGACATCGGTAACCCAGCCGGCGCCGAAGCTTTCCCAGGCGACCATATCAACGCCACGCTCACCGAGCAGCGACCAGAGCGCCATCTCGACGGCGCCGGTATCGGAAGCCGGCACGATGCCGATACGGTAATCCGCGGGCACTTCCAGAATTTCGCGGGTGAGATCGATCGCCTGCTTCAGCTTGGCCTTGCCGACTTTCGCACGGTGCGAACGGCCAAGGGCCGCATCGGAAAGAGCTTCGAGCGTCCAACCAGGACGTTTCGCGCAGGGGCCAGAAGAAAAATGAGTGTTTTGCGGACGCACGTCCGGCTTTGCGGTATTTGCCATATTGCTACCCTTCCAGATAGATGGCTCCTCGTTGGGGAGGAGTGTCCCGCCGCCGTGTTTATGGGTGAAGCCCGTCATAGTCAAGCGGGAGATGTCGTTTCTGGAGGCTATTTTGCCGCAGCGGCGATCACATCTCGGGTTAAACCGCGCCGCTGGCGGCGCGATGGCCTGCGTTGAAGATATCGCTGCCAATGCGGCGCGCCATCTCAATATGCGCGGCACCATTTCCTGCATCCGAGTCGAGAAGCAGTTCCGACGTCACCACAGGAGCACCGCAATAGTCGAAAATGCCATGGTCGATCTGCGTCTTGATGGCGCTGAAATAACCGTGCCGCTCATAGGTGCGAGCATCCGCACCGCCTATGCCGACGAGATGGACGGGCAGATGCCTAAGCTTTTTCACAACCTTGCCGGACGTGTCGTCATAGGCCCAGCCATTAGCAAAGACGCGATCGATCCAGCCCTTCATCAAAGCCGGCATGGACCACCAATAGACAGGATAGACCAATACGAGCGCCTCGGCGCGATCGATCCTTGCCTGCTCGGCGGCGACATCGGCAGGTGCCGCGGCTTTCCGGCGATGAGCCGCAATATCGGCCTCGTTAAATCTGGGATCGAAAGCCTCTTCCGTCAGGTCTGCGATCTCGAAGGAGTTGCCGGCATCGGAAGCCGTTATACCTTCGGCAATTCCCGCGGCGACGCCATGACTGAGAGAGCCGAAATCGGGATGAGCGAGAACGATGAGTGCATGCATGTCGAAACCTCCTGATAGGCGATTGCGAGCAAAGCCAATCGCTTATATACTTTTCGTAAGCTACTTTTAGTAAGTTACTTTTCGTAGGTTAAGATGTCAAGCACCGACAAAGACCACATCGACGCTCTTCCTCGCCCCCGTCGCCGGCTTTCGAGAGAAGAACGCCATCGCCAGCTCCTGGATGTCTCGTGGCGATTGATCAGGGAGGAAGGAACGGACGCGCTGACGCTGGGGCGCCTCGCCGAACAAGCCGGCGTGGCAAAGCCTGTCGTCTATGATCACTTCGGCACGCGGCCGGGATTGCTTGCGGAACTCTACCGCGAATTCGACGATCGGCAGACGGCGCAGATGGAAACTGCACTTCGCGAAAGCGGACCTGCACTGAGCGACAAGGCCAAGGTCATGGCGGTCGCCTTTATCGATTGCGTTCTCACACAGGGGCGCGAAATTCCTGACGTCATCGCCGCTTTGGCAAGTTCTCCGGAGCTGGAAAAGGTCAAGCACAAGTGTCAGGTGGTTTTTATGGACCAGTGCAGATCCGTGCTTACTCCCTTCGTTGGTGCAGGGACAATCGCGTCAGCCAGCCTTTGGGCAATGCTCGGCGCTGCGGAAACTCTCTCCTATGCTGCGGCAACCGGCGAGATCAGTGCCAGCCAGGCTGAAAGCGAACTTTTCGAAATCATTCTGGCAATGGTCGCCAGAAACGTCAGCTGAAACGAAAAAGCCGCCCTTGCGGGCGGCTTTCGATAATCCTTGAAGCTATGGCTTACTTGTAGACCGGCTGCTGCAGCGGAATTTCCGGCGGTTCGTAGGCAACCGGCTGAGCGCAGCCGCCGAAGAGATAGCGCGCGCCGATACGGGCTTCGTGGACGTTGACGCCACGGTCGCGACCCGGGCCGCCGTTTTCGTTGTAGCCGAACATGTTGCCGCCATCGATATGCAGATAGCGGTAGCCGACATCGGCCTTGACGTTGCAGGTCACGTCGATCGAGGCGCCGGCCATGAGGGCGTAGCTGAAGCGCCAGCCGCCGCGACCGCCATGGACGACTTCATCATCGCAACCGGTGCCATCATCGGCGCAGGCGACGTTGTGGAGGTCCTTCCACTTGACGTAGGAACCGCCGATACCAGCGCCGACATAAGGCGTGAAGTAGGCGTAGGTGCCGAGATCCACATAGGCGTTGGCGAGCAGCGTGTAGGCCGTCATCGACGATACGTCTCTCGACGTACATGCGATCACGCAGGCACCGAAGTCAGCGCCGCCGCCGACCGTCGAACCACGGAAGTCAGACTTGGTGAGATAGTCGAAGGTCAGGTCGGTGCGCAGATAGCTGTTGATCTGGTAGCCGACACCGCCGCCAACCGTCCAGGCATCATCAAGGTCCGCATCGTCGAAATCGGCTTCGAGAGCATTGCTGCCCTGAAAGAACTTCGCGCCGCGCAGGTCGGTGAAGGCGTAGCCGACATCACCGCGCAGATACCAGCCGGTCGATTCGCTGACGGCGACTTCCGGGGGCTGTTCCGGAATGGGTTCGACCGGAGCAAGATCGGCAGAATAGGCATTCGACGCGATCAACAGCGCGGCGAAGATACCGGACAAAGTTCGTTTCATGGATTCACCCCAGTCGGTTGCGTCGGCGCGTTGCAGGCCGCCAAAACGGATATGCTTTTTATGGATAATGAATCGGAAACGTTAAAAGCTGCTTAACCATAAGAAGTAATGCGAATATTCACGCCAGAACATGTTTCGAAAAGTAATCTGCCCGTCTCGACTTCCCGAATCGGGAAGACGACGAATAAAAAGCCCGGCGAACTTTCACGCTTGCGAACGACGGATGAGCAAGGACGGATAAACCGCATCACCCCACATGATCCTCCGGGATCGAACCGCTAAAGACAAATCGAAGATTTTTCCACAGAGGATCAGCAAGCGTATGCAGAACAGCAACAGGCAGGCCGCCGATACCATTACCGATCTCTACGAACGGCATGCCAAAGTCTGGGATACAAGCCGCGGCAAGACCCTTTTTGAACGGAGCTGGCTGGATCGCTTCACCGCACTGATCCCGCAAGGCGGGTCAATCCTCGATATCGGCTGCGGTTCCGGCGAGCCTCTCGCGCGTCATTTCATCGAAAGCGGCCACGCAGTGACCGGCATCGATTCCTCACCCAGCCTGATCGACATGTGCCGGACGCGCTTTCCAAACTCCGACTGGCAGGTCGCAGATATGCGCCGCCTCTCGCTTGGCAGAAGTTTCGATGGGCTGATTGCCTGGGACAGTTTCTTCCACCTGCCCTTCGAGAATCAGCGGCGCATGTTCTCGTTGTTTCGTGCGCATTCGGAGCCGGGAACGGCGCTGATGTTCACCAGCGGACCGGCACATGGCGAAGCTATGGGCGTTTTCGTCGGTGAACCACTTTATCACAGCAGCCTCAGCCCGGATGAATATCGCGCCCTGCTCACCGAACACGGCTTTACAGTCGTCGCCCACAAGGCTGAAGACCCGGCCTGCGGCAATCACACGGTCTGGCTCGCGCAACGCCAATAAAAAGCCGGCACGAGGCCGGCTTTCAATCCTTTTTGCGGCGCTTTCAGGCGGCGCTGCGTACGCTCGAAATCGTGCCGATGAGATCGTTGACGATACGCTCGATCTGCGCCCGGTCGTCGCCTTCCGCCATGACGCGGATCAGCGGCTCGGTGCCGGAGGGACGGATGACGAGGCGGCCATTCTTGGAAAGCTCGGCTTCCGCATCGGCAATCGCCTTGACCACCTGCAGATCCTCCAGCGGCTTGCCGCCGGTAATGCGGACATTGCGCAGAAGCTGCGGCACTGGCTCGAAGCGGCGGCAGATTTCGCTGACCGTTTTGCCGGTACGCTTGACTGCCGCCAGAATCTGCAGGGCGGCAACGAGACCGTCGCCTGTTGTGCCGTAATCCGAAAGCACGATATGGCCGGACTGCTCGCCGCCGACATTGTAATTGTGCTGGCGCATATGTTCGACGACGTAACGGTCGCCGACCTTCGTGCGGGCAAGTCCGAGGCCCTTGTCCTCAAGGAAGCGCTCGAGGCCGAGATTGGACATGACAGTCGCAACGATGCCGTTGCCGCGCAGCTGCTGGCTCTCTGCCCAGCTTTCGGCGATGACGGCCATCAGCTGATCGCCATCGACGATCGAGCCGTTTTCATCGACGATGATGACGCGGTCCGCATCGCCATCGAGCGCAATGCCAATATCGGCGCGCACCTCGTCGACCTTCTTCTGCAGGGCGACCGGGCTGGTAGAGCCGCAATTCAGGTTGATGTTCGTGCCGTTCGGATCGTTGCCGATCGTCACCACGTCGGCGCCGAGCTCCCACAGAACGGCAGGCGCCACCTTGTAGGCCGCACCGTTGGCGCAGTCGACCGCGACGCGCAGGCCCTGCAAGGTCACGTCGCGCGGCAAGGTGCGTTTGACGTGTTCGAGATAGCGGTAGATATCGCCATCGACGCGCTTGGCTCGGCCGATTTCCTCAGCCCTGGCAAGCTGTCCCGATAGATCCTTGTCCAGCAGGTCCTCGATCTGCGCTTCGATGTCATCGGAGAGTTTGTAACCGTCCGGACCAAAAAGCTTGATACCGTTATCTTGGTACGGATTGTGCGAGGCCGAAATCATCACGCCGATATCGCATCGCAGCGAACGCGTCAGCATGGCAACCGCAGGTGTCGGAATAGGACCGAGCAGGAACACGTCCAGTCCCGCCGCGGTAAAGCCGGCCACGAGGGCGTTCTCCAGCATGTATCCCGACAGGCGCGTGTCCTTGCCGATCACCACACGATGACGGTGGGCGCCGTTACGGAAGATCGTTCCTGCAGCTATGCCGACCCGCATCGCGAGATCCGGCGTCATGGGGAAGATATTGGCTTGGCCTCGGATGCCGTCCGTCCCAAAATAGCGTCTTTTCATATGCACTCCTGCGCTTTCCGCGCGCCGTAGAAGCTTAGGCATTCCTCAAACAAGAATCCGGCTTCAAAGATTGGTGCTGCGCCCGAAACCTTGTCTTTAGTCAGCGGAATGCCACAAAATCGCGTAACCGGCACGTAAATTACCAAGAAAACTGATTATATCCTGTTACTAATATTAAAAGGGCCGGATTCCCTGTGGAAATCCGGCCCTTTAAGCAAATTCCTGTTCAATTTCAGTGAGGCTGCGGTTCCAGCCCACCCTCGGGCTCATCACCCTTGGAAGCAGGGCGCGCACCGGCCTTCGGCACGGCCGAGCCGCGGCTCGGAGGCGAATCATCGCCAAGATCGCGCGCAGGCTTTTCGCCACGGATCAGAGCCTTGATCTCTTCGCCGGTCAGCGTCTCGTATTCGAGCAGCCCTTCGGCGAGAGCGACGAACTCGTCATGCTTTTCCGTCAGGATCGTGCGAGCCTGCGTATAGGCCTCGTCGATCAGGCGGCGCACTTCGTTGTCGATCTTCTGCGCGGTCGCTTCGGAGACGTTCTTCGACTGCGAAACAGAATGACCGAGGAAGACCTCCTGCTGGTTCTCGCCATAGGCAACCTGGCCGAGCTCGTCGGAGAAGCCCCATTGGGTGACCATCGCACGGGCAAGCTTGGTCGCCTGCTCGATGTCGGAGGAAGCACCCGAAGTGATGTTCTCCTTGCCGAAGGTCAGTTCTTCGGCAACGCGGCCGCCCATCATGATGCAGAGGCGCGAAATCATCCACTTGTAGCTCATCGAGTAGCGGTCGCCCTCGGGAAGCTGCATGACCATGCCGAGCGCACGGCCACGCGGAATGATCGTTGCCTTGTGCAGCGGATCGGCGACGGCGACGTTCAGCGCGGTGATGGCATGACCGGCCTCGTGATAGGCGGTGAGCTTCTTTTCCGCTTCGGTCATAGCCGAAGAGCGGCGCTCCGCACCCATCATGATCTTGTCCTTGGCGTCTTCGAATTCCTGCATGGTCACGACACGCTTGTTGCGGCGGGCGGCCATGAGGGCAGCTTCGTTGACGAGGTTCATCAGGTCCGCACCGGAGAAACCGGGCGTACCGCGAGCCAGAACCTTGAGATCGACATTCGGTGCCAGCGGAACGTTGCGGGCATGAACCTTCAGGATGCGCTCACGGCCGACGATGTCGGGGTTCGGAACAACGACCTGGCGGTCGAAACGGCCCGGACGCAGCAGCGCCGGATCGAGAACGTCAGGACGGTTGGTTGCAGCGATCAGGATGATACCTTCATTGGCTTCGAAACCGTCCATCTCGACGAGGAGCTGGTTCAGCGTCTGTTCGCGTTCATCGTTACCGCCGCCGAGACCGGCGCCACGATGGCGACCGACCGCGTCGATTTCGTCGATGAAGATGATGCAGGGTGCATTCTTCTTCGCCTGCTCGAACATGTCGCGGACGCGGCTTGCACCGACACCGACGAACATTTCAACAAAGTCCGAACCGGAAATGGTGAAGAACGGCACGTTGGCTTCGCCGGCAACCGAGCGGGCGAGCAGCGTCTTACCGGTACCCGGAGGGCCGACAAGCAGCACGCCGCGCGGGATCTTGCCGCCGAGGCGCTGGAACTTCTGCGGGTCGCGCAGGAACTCGACGATCTCTTCCAGGTCCTGTTTGGCTTCGTCAACGCCGGCAACGTCATCGAAGGTCACGCGGCCATGCGCCTCGGTCAGAAGCTTGGCCTTGGACTTGCCGAAGCCCATCGCACCGCGCGAACCGCCCTGCATCTGCCGCATGAAGAACAGCCAGACGCCGAGGATCAAGAGCATCGGCAGCAACGTTCCGAGATAGCTCAGGAAGCCGGAGGAACCATCAGTTTCCGGCCGCGCAGTAACGGCGACGTTCTTGGATTGCAGGCGCTCCAGCAGATTGTCGTCGATCACAGGCGAATAGGTCTGGAAGGTATTGTTATTCTCCAGATATGTTCCGGTCAGCCTGTTACCGGTGACCACGACATCCTTCACGCGGCCCGCATCGACCTCACGCAGGAACTGCGAATAAGGAACTTCACGCGAACCCGTCTGCGCCGGAGCCGTCTGGAACATACTGAAGAGGGCGATCAGCAGAAGCGCTATGATCGCCCACAAGGCGAAATTACGTAAGTTAGGGTTCATTGAACTCCCCAGCACTGGACAGTCGCCTCATGGCGGCCGTCATATTTGGTCTC
The DNA here is from genome assembly GCF_051811225.1 of Rhizobium sp. 768_B6_N1_8. Classification (NCBI taxonomy): domain Bacteria; kingdom Pseudomonadati; phylum Pseudomonadota; class Alphaproteobacteria; order Hyphomicrobiales; family Rhizobiaceae; genus Rhizobium; species Rhizobium sp. 768_B6_N1_8. Next base: position 3,621,567 of record NZ_JBPWPV010000001.1, read on the forward strand.
TAACATAGGGTTGCGCCAGGCCATTGCCAAGGCGATCCACTCTGTCAGATCGTTTTTCCGTCAATACTTCTTAAAGGCGGCTCCGCATAGGGCGCCCTTGAGAAAACTGCCGAAAGCCTCTCGGCAAAGGTGAAATCAAATCGTGTCAAAAAGCGGTCGAAGGCTGCGAAATGGGGCGTCAAATCGACGGATCGGGCGAATTCCGGCAATAAAAGCCCTTGCCCTGCGGATATGGCCGGCCCAGAAGCCGCAGCCCGTTTCCACGCCGCCTTGGGAAGACCCTGACTCCAATCCCCCTTGTCCTGCCTGTCATGGGAATCCGGCGAGCCTAAGTCGGGCGCGGAAGACCCTTTACGCATTGTTGCCTCATTCGCCAAGCCGGCGCGTGTCGTAATTTCTACGGTCTCTGACGACCTGTTTCTCGCTTCAAATCTTTCATCCCAAACGCCGGCTTCTCCCGACCGAAGCACCAGAGGTAGGATTCCGCGGCTCTCACGTGCCAGATAGAGCCCGTCACGCCGAAAATCGAATACCACACGGCCGACAGTCATTCGCCCCGGCTTGCCACCTGTGGCGAATGCAAGAAGCCGCTCCATCTGTTTCCTTCCCGGCACAAACGGCTGCCCGCCAAAAACGGCCGTCAGACGGCCAAGCGCATAATCAAGAACTCTGCGATCCTGCTTCAACCCACCGGGCATCACCTGCCCGAGTAAACCGCCATGAAGCCTGAAATGGCGATGCAGCCATTCGGCTCCATCAGAAGAAAGAGTCAGCCGCTCTTCCCAAGCACGACAGATATCCGTCTCGGCAGCGCCCTCAATGGAAAGCTGACGGCGCGTCCGCACACGCTCGTATTTCACATCTTCGTTGCTGGGATCGTCGATCCACGCCACGCTTCGCGCGGTCAGGAAGCGACGGATATCTGCCCGGGTGGAAAAAAGGAGCGGCCGCAGGATCCAGAAATGCCGATCGAACAGCACCGCATCCGCGATACCGGTCGAAATCTGCTCCGTCCGCATTCCACGCATGTGCAGCGTTTCGCGCTGATCGTCCAGCGTATGTCCTGTCACCATGAGATCAGCATCGAAGGCTTCCGCCGCCTCGGCAAGAAGACCGTAACGCGCCTCGCGGGCAGCCGCCATCATACCGGTTTTCGGCTTTTCCCCCTGCCAGACTATTGTCCGGTGCGGAATGCCCATTGATGCGCAGAGCGTTGCGACCCGGCAGGCCTCATCCGCGGATTCGCGGCGCAGCGCATGGTCGACTGTCGCAGCACAAAGGGAAATGGAAAGGTCGGGTGCTGCCTTCAGCGCTTCATGGAGCAGCAGGAGCAGGCCACTGGAATCGCTTCCGCCTGAGATCGCGACAAGAATGCGCGCGGGTGTCTTCAGCGAAGCGAGGAAACGGTCGATTGCCGCCTCGGGAGAAATCGGATCTTCCGGAAACAAACCGGAAGACCCTAGCAGGCGAGACGCTTCTGTTCGCTCGCGACCTTGTTTATGACGGCACGGGAGGCTTTCGGATACCGCTTGCTGACTTCGCGCAGGGTCGCGCAGGCAGTATCGGTATTGTCGAGTGCGGCAAGCGACATGCCGAGCTTCAGCAGCATCTCGGGTGCCTTTTCGGACGTGCCGTATTTTTGATGAGCGTTCAGGAAAGTCTTGGCCGATTCGTTGAACTTGCCCTGCGAATAAAGCGCTTCGCCAAGCCAGAAATTGGCATCTGGAGCACGCGAGCTGTTCGGATAACGGGAGATGTACTGCGTGAATTCCTGCTCTGCCGTAGCGTAGTCGCCGGAAAGCACATGGCCATAGGCCGCCTTGTACTGGTCGGACTCGCTGCCGAGCGAAGCGGTCTGCTGCGGCGCGGCCGCATCCGGCAGCGGTGCGGAACCGACCGTCGCATTCTGGTTCATGGAATTGCCGACAGGATTGCCGTTCTGGTCGAAATCCATGGAGCCCAGCTCGCGCGGCGGCTGGCCGAGGCCTTCATTGGCCGGCACGCCGGTGGAGGGAGCCGTTTCGGCTCCCCGCGGGGCTTGAATGACCTTCGCGATATCATCGCCACCGCCTGATGCCGGTGGAGCGACGTCCGCTTCACTCTTCTTCACCGGCGTCTTGGCAGCACCGCCGGCTCCTGCGCCGCCTCCGGTTTTTTCGAGCTGCTGGAAGCGGAATTCATTGTCTTCCTGCTGCTTGCGGATTGTCTCCTGCATCTGGAGGAGCTGATAGCTCATCTCCTCGATACGGCCGTTCAATTGCCGCATCTGGTCTTCCATCTGCTGGATGCGGATTTCCGCGTCGCTGCCCTGCACCTTGACAACAGGCGCTGCCGGCTGGCTTTGTTGCGCGGATTGGCCGCCGATGTGCAAGCCGAAGAACGAAGCGGAATATGCCGCTCGCTCGCTCCCGGTCACGGCCGCAAGGCACAGCATGCCTGCCACGACTAGTTTCTTCATTTGTATCGTCCTGTCCCAGTGATTCTTCGCGCCCCGATGGCACGACAGGAGATTTTTCCAATTGCTCTCAAAAAGCAACGGAGTCTGGCCAAAGTGTGGTCAAAAAGAAAGGCGGCCCGCAAGGAGCCGCCTCGTCAAATTCCGGCTTTTGCCGTGAATTACATGCCTGCGCCACCGAGAACGGTGACGGCACGGCGGTTCTGCGACCAGCAGGAAATGTCGTCGCAGACGGCGACCGGACGTTCCTTGCCGTAGGAGATCGTCTTCATGCGCTGGGCCGGAACGCCGCGCGAAGCGAGATAATCCTTGGCGGCTGCAGCGCGGCGAGCGCCGAGAGCGAGGTTATATTCGCGCGTGCCGCGCTCGTCGGCATGGCCTTCGACCGTGATCTGGTAGTTCGGGTAGCGACCGAGCCACTGAGCCTGACGGTCGAGCGTCTGGGCAGCATCGGCGCGGATCGAAGTGGAGTCGGTATCAAAGAAGATGCGGTCGCCGACATTGACCGTGAAGTCCTGGGTGGAGCCAGGTGTTGCCGCACCTGCACCGAGGCCGAGCTCACCGGCGCTGTTCGGCACGTTCTTCTTGGCGCAGCTTGCGAGAGCAAGGCCGGCGACAAGCGCGATCATGACGGGGTTACGGGCGAAATTCTGCATGCGGCTCATTGCCGGGGTGTGAATTCGGCTCATGGCCGGGTCTCCTTGCGACTTCAATCAGGGTTTCCGGACAGTAACCGCACTCGGTTAACCAGCCATCAAAGATTATGGTTAATGATTCGTTGATTTGTCCCTGCATCGCCCATTTTCAGGACTTTGCGGCGACATGAAGGCGATATTCTCCCCCTCCACTACTCCAGAAGCGGCGACCAGGCCGGGTCCGAGCCGTAGGCCGGCGTCTTGATGGCCTGTTCATTGTAGCCAGTCAGGTCGATCGAATAGAGTTGCGGACCGCCCGCACCTGCCGCCTGGCGGAAGAACATGATGACGCGGCCATTCGGCGCCCAGGTCGGGCCTTCATTGTGGAAACCGGTCGTCAAAATGCGTTCGCCCGAACCATCCGGCTTCATGACGCCGATCGAGAATTTGCCGCCCGACTGCTTGGTGAAAGCGATCAGATCGCCACGCGGCGACCAGACCGGCGTGGAGTAACGGCCATCGCCGAAGGAAATACGGGTCTGGCCCGAACCGTCGGCATTCATGACATAGATCTGCGACTGTCCGCCGCGGTCACTTTCGAAGGCGATGCGATTGCCGTCTGGCGAATAGGAGGGCGAGGTATCGATCGCAGCCGTGGATGTCAGACGGGTCGTCGTGCGCGAACGCAGGTCCATCGTGTAGATGTTCGAGTTGCCTTCCTGCTGCAGGCTCATGATGACCTTCTGGCCATCAGGAGAAAAGCGCGGCGAGAAAGTCATGCCCGGGAAGTTGCCGACGACTTCGCGCTGTCCGGTTTCGAGCTGCAGCAGATAGACGCGCGGCTGCTGGTTGGCGAAGGACATGTAGGTGACTTCCTGCCGGTTCGGCGAGAAGCGCGGCGTCAACACGAGGTCGCTGCCGTCGGTCAGCATGCGCACGTTGAAGCCGTCCTGGTCCATAATCGCCAGCTGGCGCTTGCGCTGCTGCTTGGGGCCGGATTCGGAAACGAAGACGACACGGGTGTCGAAATAGCCTTCCTCGCCGGTGATCTGCTTGTAGATCGCGTCAGCGATGATATGGGCGACGCGCCGCCAATTCTCAGGCTGCGTGTAGAACTGCTGGCCGGTCATCTGCTGGCCGGCGAAAGTATCCCAGAGACGGAATTCGGCGCGAAGGCGACCATCCGCTTCCTGGGTGACACGACCGGTGACCAGCGCTTGCGCATTGATGACTTTCCAATCTTCGAAGCGCGGCGAGGCATCGGGGTTGGAGATCTTTTCGATGAAGGCCGTCTTATTGACCGGCGCAAACAGACCGGAGCGCTGAAGATCCGCCGCGATGACCTGAGAAACCTGCGCACCCATGTTGCCCTGCAGGAAGTCCGTCACCGCAATGGGCAGCGGCTGAACGTTACCCTTGTTGATGTTGATCTCAACAAGGGCGTTGGCTGGCGTCGCAAAGGCGGCCGCAGTCATCAGACCGGCAGCGACCATGATGGCGCGGAAGAAGGAACACTTTGTCATACCAAACAGCCTTTCAGCATCTATGGAGTCGGATCGCCGGGTTCGAAGCGCAGGACGACTTCTTTCCAGGATTCGTATTTGTCTTTCGGAAGCATCGTGAAGGGCGACGCAACCACCACGGCACGAAGCGCTGCAGCAGAGAACCCCTTGCGGGCCGCCTCCGTGCCGCCGGTCGCGGCGACCGCTGGCGAACCAACGATAGCGCCGGTCCTGTCGAGGTTCATGTGAACGGTGATCAGGACTTTCCCACCCTGAAGCAGATCCGGGGGAATGTTGAAATGAGCCGCAACGGCTTCGCGAATGGCCACTGCGGGCTCATCGGAAGTTGCCGCCCTGGCCGGTTGCGCCGGCCCGGCAAGCGCAAAGCCGAGCGCCGCGGCGAGCATGGCGGCGGCTGCAAGGTGCTTGTTGCCGTGGGACAGGTTTGCCAGCATCAGATTCCAAAATCGCTCGCGTCGAAGTTGAGAACCATCTCGTTCCAACCGTTGTCCCCCTCATACTTGTCTGCGGGCAGATTCTTGAGAGGAGACGATTTCATGACAGCACGATACACGCTGCTCTTGAGAGCCTGGCGTGTTGCATCGGGGCCTCCTGTGGCAATGACCTCTGGATCGCCAACGACATTTCCGGCCTGATCAAGCTGGAAACGAACCTGAAGATGAACGTCGCCCGCGCCCGCCAACCCCGAAACAACCGACCAATTACCGGAGATTTGACCGCGTACTGCGTCGACCTCGCTCTGGCTAAGTTTGGCACCGCCATTGCTCTTCTTCGCGCCTAGCGACGCTTCCTGTGTCGAACGCTTGGCGCCGCCGGCGGAAGGATCGGTCTTGTTCAACAGAGCGGAGATCTCGTCCGCATTGAAGTCGCTCTTCATCGAGGAGGCAGATTTCGCCACTTCCTGCTTTTTGTCGGCTTTCTTCTTGTCCGTCGGCTTCTCGGCCGTCTTCGGCTGCTCCTGAGGCTTCTCAGGCGGCTTTTCGGCAGCCTTCGGTTCCGGCGGCTTTGCCTGCGGCTTGACGACCGGCGTCGGAACGTTATCCGGCAAGGCCTCGGCATCCGGCTTCGGCGGTTCGGCAGGCTTGGCCTGTTCTTCCGGCGGCTTTTCCTCGGGCTTCGGTGGCGTCACGTCCACCGGCTTGGTCTGCGGAATGGAAGCGACTTCCTTCGGCTGCTCGACGTCGGTTTCTTCCTTGTTGACTTCCTTGACGTCGTTCGGCTTCGGATCGATCTGCGGCTGCGGCTTGTCGCTGGAATTGGCAGCGGCCGCATCGGTGTTGGTCGGCTTGGCGTTCGGCAGAGGCGGCGTCTTCAGGTCGACTTTGTTGTCGCCGGCATTTTCGGCCGGCTGCGGGATCGGCGGCCGTGTCGTCGGTACAGGCGCAGACGTCTCCTTCTTCGGAGCCTTCTTGTCGCCCTGCTGCATCTGCGTGATGGATTCCACCGGCACGAGGTCGACCGGCATCGCCTCGAAATCCTCCACCTTGAAGGATTCCGGCGCGCCGAGCGACACCAGCGCCCAGGTAAGCACCAGCCCGTGCAGAACCGCAGATGTGACGACGCTGGTCTTCATCTTGAGCGTTACTGGTCCTTCTTCTGCTGCGTCACGAGGCCGATATTCTTGAAGCCTGCGCCCTGGATGCGGGCCATGACGTCAGCAATCACGCCATAAGGCGCCGTCGCATCACCGCGCACGAAGATGCGCTCGTTGTAGCCAGTAGTGGCGATCGCCTCCAGCTTTGCAGCAATTTCTTCGGCCGGGATCGGCGTTTCCTGCAGATAGACTTCGCCGCTGTTCTTGACCGAGATCGTGATCGGCTGCGTCTCAGAATTCAGTGCCTTGGCCTGCGTTTCCGGCAGATCGATCGGAACGCCGACCGTCATCATCGGGGCCGCCACCATGAAAATGATGAGAAGCACCAGCATGACGTCGACGAGCGGCGTCACGTTGATTTCGGAGATCACACCCTTGTTGCGGCTACCACGGCGGCGGCGTCCGCCGCCCCCTCCGCTATTGCCGCCTACAGCCATACCCATGATCGTCTACTCCGTTACTGCGCAGCCTGGCGCGGCTGCAGCTTCTCGTCGATCTGGCGCGAAAGGATGGCGGAGAATTCATCCGCAAAGCCTTCCATGCGACCCGAGAGCTTGCCCGCGTCGGCGGAGAACTTGTTGTAGGCGATAACCGCCGGGATAGCGGCGACGAGGCCGATGGCGGTTGCGAGAAGCGCTTCCGCGATACCGGGTGCGACGACCGCGAGGTTGGTGGACTTCGAACCGGCGATTGCCTGAAACGAGGTCATGATACCGACAACCGTTCCGAAGAGACCGATGAACGGACCGGCCGAACCGATCGTCGCCAGTGATCCGAGACGGGCAGAGAGAAATTCGGATTCGCGGGCGAGCGTCACGTCCATGGCGCGGTCGATACGCATCTGCAGGCCGATCGGCGAACGCGCGCCGCGCTCGAAGGACTTCTTCCATTCGCGCATCGCCGCGACGAAGATCGCCGCAAGACCGGTGTTGTTGCGCTCGGAAAGCGTCCGGTAGAGTTCTTCCAGCGACTGGCCCGACCAGAACACCTGCTCGAACTTGTCGAACTGGCGACGGGCGCGTCCGTAGGCCAGATATTTGTCAATGACGATAGCCCAGGTCCACACCGAAGCGGCGATAAGGCCGAGCATGACCAGCTTGACGACGATGCCGGCCTGCATGAAAAGCGACCAGAGGCTGACGTCGGTCGTGGCTGCTGCCAATCCTACTTGTTCCATAGATCCAAAATCCCCGAATCCAAACGCCCGGCGCTTGACCGGGCGGCACGAAGTGATCACGCAAGAATGTCTGGCGGCCGCCGCCCAAAGCCCTGGTCAAGCTTCCAAGCTCTTCTTCCGCCTTCTTGCCGTCAAATTTGGTCAAAGGAAGGCGTGCGTCGCACAAACTCCGACTCCGCAAGTAAGACACCATTATGGTTAATAGATCGTTAGTGCCAGACTATGACAGCGGGAATGTCGCGGGAGATTTTGTTCCTGGATAACTTGACCGGAACATTGTCCGGTTGCTGAACACAGCGCTCATCTTGCAGCGCAGCAATTCCTTCACATAAAATTCAAGTTTTTACAAGCCCTCGATTCCGGCAGTTTGACGCAGGAAACGCAGGCATATCCCGGCTGTTTTCAGCTTTCGGGAATGAGCATTTGCCTTGCCAGTGCCTCCGGCAGCCGGCGCGGCCTGCCCTTGGCATTGATCACGGCGATGATCACCTTGGCAGCGATCAGCAGCGTATCGTCGCGGCGGATTTCCTGGTTGAGCACCATCTTCGCGCCGCCGGCCTTTTCGGTGTGTGTGATCACGGTCAAAATGTCGTCCATGCGGGCCGGGCTTTTGAAGTCGATCTCCATGCGATGGACGACGAAGACGAGTCCTTCCTCGTCCGCATTCACGAGCTCTCGCTGCTCCACACCGAGACAGCGCAGGTAGTCGGTGCGGCCCCGTTCGAGGAAATGCAGATAGCGTGCGTGATAGACCAGACCGGAGAAATCCGTATCTTCATAATAGACCCGCTGGACGAGTCGATGCCCCACGTCGGTGAGCTCGCCGGAAATAGAAAAACCGTGTTCCGCCATAATTTTCTCCAAACTTTCCGGCCCTCTTTGACGCAACACTTCTCGACAGGCAAGCATTGAACAATTGTCATATTTCCTAATTATCCCGATGGAAAACAACCGATGAGGAGCCAGTGGCATGAAGATTGCGGTGATGGGTGGAGACGGTTTCATCGGTTGGCCAACCTCGCTGCATCTCTCCGATGCCGGGCATGACATCCACATCCTCGACAATCTCTCCCGCCGCTGGATCGACACCGAGCTCGGCGTCCAGTCGCTGACGCCGATGGACTCCATTCAGGAGCGCACCCGCATCTGGCATGCCGAGACCGGCCGCCGCATTCATTTCAATCTGATCGACCTCGCTCGGGACTACGAGCTCCTGAAGAAGTGGCTCGCGGAAAACCGGCCGGATGCGATCATCCATTTCGCCGAGCAGCGCGCTGCGCCCTATTCGATGAAGAGCGACCGGCACAAGAATTACACTGTTAACAACAATGTCAGCGCCACACATAATCTCTTGAATGCGTTGGTCGAGTTGCAGCTCGATGCGCATATGGTCCACCTCGGCACCATGGGCGTCTATGGCTATTCGACAGTCGGCGCCGCCATCCCGGAAGGTTATCTGCCTGTCGGCATCGAGACGATGGATGGCGAAACTGCCTCCCAGGAGATTCTCTATCCATCCAATCCCGGCTCGATCTACCACATGACCAAGTGCCTGGATCAGCTGCTCTTCCAGTTCTATGCCAAGAATGACAGCCTCAGGATCACTGATCTGCATCAAGGCATCGTGTGGGGTACACATACGGAACAGACGCGCCGCCATCCGCAGCTCATCAACCGCTTCGATTATGATGGCGACTACGGCACGGTACTGAACCGGTTCCTCATTCAGGCCGCCATCGGCTATCCGCTGACCGTCCACGGCACCGGCGGCCAGACGCGTGCCTTCATCCATATCCAGGATTCCGTCCGCTGCATCGAACTGGCGCTCAAGAATCCCCCCGCGCGCGGCTCACGCGTCGAGATCTTCAACCAGATGACGGAGACCCATCGCGTGCGCGATCTCGCGGAGATGATCGCCAAGATGGCCGGTTCCGAAGTCGTCTGGCTGCCCAATCCGCGTAAGGAAGCTGCCGAAAACGATCTGGTCGTCAGGAACGACAAGTTCCTCAGCCTCGGCCTCGATCCGATTACCCTGAAGGCAGGCCTGCTCGACGAAATCGTCGAAGTCGCCAAGAAATTCGCTTACCGTGTCGACCGCTCTCGCGTCCCGGCCGTCTCCGCCTGGACGAAGGATATCGCCGCGACAATTAATCACGACCCGGAAGGCAAGCGGCTGAAGTCCGTATCATGAGTGGTGCTTTCTTCTCGAAGCAACGGCCTTGCCGGAGCGAGGCCGTTCAGGAAAGTACCCCGCATCCATGACCCCTGCCCCGCACTTCGCCTACGTCACTCTCGTCACCAACGCCGATTACGCCATGGGCGCGACGGCACTGGCAAACTCGCTGCGTCGCACCGGCACGGACGCCTCCATCGTCATTCTGCATACCGGCGGAGTCGACGCGGCCACCCTCGCCCCGCTGAACGCTCTCGGCTGCCGGCTGATCGAAGTCGAGCATCTGCCGTTGTCGGATGCTTTCAACGAGCGGCATGCGCGCGGCAATCTCCACTCCGCAGCACCTTTCACCAAAGGCCGCAAGCCGACCTTTCATTCGCCGCTCGACAATTTCTGCAAGCTCCGCCTCTGGCAGCTTGTCGAATATGAGCGCTGCGTTTTCATCGATGCCGATGCGATCGTCTTGAAGAATGTCGACAAGCTCTTCGCCTACCCGGAATTCTCCGCGGCGCCGAATGTCTATGAAAGCCTTGCCGACTTCCACCGCATGAACTCCGGCGTCTTCGTTGCCCGCCCTTCGCAAGAGACCTTCCGGCAGATGCTTGCAGTTCTGGATCAGCCCGACATCTTCTGGCGGCGCACAGACCAGACCTTCCTCGAGACGTTCTTCCCCAATTGGCATGGTCTGCCGGTCTATTTCAACATGCTGCAATATGTCTGGTTCACGATGCCGGCCCTGTGGGATTGGAAGAGCATTTCTATCCTGCACTATCAGTATGAAAAACCTTGGGAAAAAGATCATCCCAAGGCAGCGAGGCTACAACCTTTGATCGATTTGTGGCATTGTTTTCATATTGGCGGCCACGTGCCGGAGATTGCATCTCTGGCCAATCCGGATGAGGCGGCATGAAAGTACTGGTATCAGGCGGAACGGGTATCGTCGGACGTTATATCGTCGAAGAGCTGCTTTCTGCCGGATATCAGGTGATTATCGGCGGACGGCGGGCGCCGCTCCCCCAGTCCTTCTCTCGTCCGGTCGATTTCGCCCCGCTTTCGCTCGATCCGGACGAGGACGATATCGGCGCCTTCGATGATGCCTATTTTTTCGTGCACGCCGCCTTCAGTCACATCGAAGGAAAATACCGCGGCGGCGAAGGCGATGATCCAAAGGCGTTTCACCGCCTGAATCTCGATGGCACAGTGAAACTCTTCGAGGAGGCAAAGCGCGCAGGCACCCGCCGTTGCATCTTCATGTCCAGCCGTGCCGCTTACGGCGAGCCTGCACCAGGCACCGAGCTTTTCGAAACCATGCCCGCCACGCCGGAAACCCTTTACGGACAGGTCAAGCTTGATGCGGAGCGGGCGCTCGCCCATCTTTCCGGCCCAGGCTTTGCAGGAGCAAGCCTGCGGGCAACAGGCGTTTACGGTGACCGGTCCCCAAACAAATGGGATCGACTGATCGACGACTATCTGAGCGGCCAGCCTGTTTCCCCACGTGCGGGAACCGAGGTGCATGGACGCGATCTCGGCCGTGTCGTGCGGCTGATGCTGGAAACGGAAAGTGCCCGAATCTCCGGCGAGGTCTTCAACGTTTCGGATATCGCCGTCGATACGAGGGATATCCTTTCGCCGATCCGCCATCACGTCGACTGTCCCTTCCCGCTGCCCGAAGCAGCGGACAAGGCAGAGCTTTGCACCATGAACACGAGTAAGATCCGCGCGCTCGGCTGGAAGCCCGGTGGCATGCCCCTTTTCGAACAAACGATGCAGCAATTGGCTGGGAAACAAGGGGTTCCGCGCCCCAGTTCCACGCAAGTCTGATCTGGCAGAGTGCGCCCCAAATGTAATCGGGGGTATATTATGCAGCTCGCAACCGTTTCGGCGTCCACCCTTCTGCGCGGCACTCAGCCGGCACAATCCGGCGTTTCGTCCACGAGCAACGAGCCCGATACCGGCGTATTGAAGATCCAGCGGCAGTCGCTGGCGCTGGAACAGGTGCGTAATTCGCTGGCAAGCTCCGCCGACGATGCGAAGAGCCGCGCCCAGCGCAAGCTCGAAGAAGCCAAGCAGGAGCTTCAGGCGCTGAAGACGGCGGGCTTCCCGCCTGAAGTGATTGCGCGTCTCGCCGCCGAACTCGCACGTAAGGTTGGCGCCGCGGCCTCCGAATTTGCCTCGGCCGTTGCAACCGGCGGCTCTTCCGATGCAAGTGCTGCGACCAGCACAGCAGCCATATCAGCTTCCACCGCCGCGACGACCGATGCCACCACCAATGCAACGGCCGACGTTGTCGCAAGCGATGCAACGGCTTCAACCGAGGCAACGCAGGGTGCCGAAACGACAACGGAAGCAGTGGAAGACGGCACGGACACGGCGGAAACAGACGGTGCGGCTCATGCCCGCAAGGCCTATCAGGAAATCGTCGAAGACGGTCCGAAGTCGTCGGCAATTTCCGCCGATGACCGCAAGACGATGGAAGAGTTCAAGTCCGTCGTCCGCGAGCTGAAGCAGATCCTCGAAAAGGCCATGCGCGATCTGCGCGAGAAGAACCGCGACGCCGCCGCCGAAGGTGCAATCGGAACAGCACAATCAGCCGTGACCGGCCTGTCGGCTGCCGTTCCGACGGCGACCATTCCCTCGAGCATCGTCGTCTAAGCCTTAGGCGCGGCCGTCTGCGGCAGAAAATGGATCGTTGCCTGGTTGACGAGCAGCACAAGGCAGGCGGCAAAGACAGTCGCAAATAGCCTATCCAGCAGCGCGGAAGCCGGCAGGGCATGATCGGCGGTTCCCGTGGCCATCATCATCAGCGGCGTCATCACCATCGAATAGGCGAGATAATTCCTGGCTCTCAGAAAGGGCCTGCTACCGCCGAGCACGGCGACAACAAGCACATCTGCCCAGGCTGGCAAGGTAAGAAACGACAGCAATCCCGCACAAAAGACACCGAAGAGAACGCCGATCACTCTTTGCGTCGTCTTGAGTGGCAAGCGTTCCGGCCGCCGCTCGATCAGCAGCACCAGCGCCAGCGCCGCCCAGTGAACATCGTGATCGGGAAAGAACAGGTGGATGAGCGAGACCGCGCCCAGGCAGGAAACCAGTCGGACTGGATATTGCCAGCCAGCTGGCTCCGTCAGGGAGCGCCACAGCCTGTTGAATTTCTGTCCGGCGCTCGGCTTGCGTTCATCCTCGACCGGCTCTGCCGCATGACGGCGGATATGTGCAACGACCACAGCCATCATCATGTGGAGAACGACAGCGAAAAGTGCGCCGCCGATGACAATGGCAAAGATGAGCAGCGGATCTGCCGTGGTGGTAGAGACGATGCCGCCGACCATGACGAGATAGAAGACGAAGCGCATGGAGGCGGCGACCATAGCGCGATCGAAACCGCCGACGATACCGGCAATGCCGGCAATCACCAACAGGCCCATCTGCCAAGCACCGCCAAGCCGCCCGAGTGCGCAGGCAAGCCCTGTCGCAAACACTAGGACCAGCAATGCGGCCCCTGCGCTCGCAGCTTGCGTCCTCAGTCTGCCATGCGCTACCGTCCCGCTCATCGCCATGCCGCCGATCAGGCCAAGCCCCGTATGATGGCCCCTCGCCGCAAGCAGCGCCGGAACGGCCATGGCAAGCGCCGATACGGCGATTTCGATCGCCGTCACTTCCTTTTCAGTCGACCAGCGAAAGGCTCCGGCTACGTGATTGAGTGTCTTTTCCATCAATCGTTTCTCAGACCCGGAATTGGGCATCCAAGAAATAATACGCACTGCGTACGATATGTCCAGTAATCACGACGCACCTGCGACACGCATCTTGCGCTCCGTCCTGCTGCTCGGGCGCCGCTTGCGGGCTGCGCGCCCCGAAGGTCCGCACAGCCTGTCGACCATTGCGATCCTCGCCACGCTTCATCGCTTGGGGCCGATGCCCGCCTGGCGGCTCGCCCTGGAAGAACATCTGCAGCCGCAATCGGTCACCCGCATCATCGCGGCCCTTGAGCGCGACGGGCTGATCAGCCGCGCGCGTAGCGAGGCCGACCGCCGCGAGATCGAACTGTCGATCACCCCTCGTGGCCGCACGGTGTTGTCCGAGGACATAGGCGCTCGCCGCGCCTGGCTCGAAAGGACGATGGACGACCGCCTGACGCCGGAAGAGCGCGATACATTAATAGAAGCGTCGGAAATTATGCTGAAACTCGCCTATGCCCATATCGAGAACGAGGAGCAATCAGGCGAGGAATAGGCCCTTTTCACCTGTTGCAATCAGCCACAAGCGGTTATGTTTGCCGGACAACGATACTGGATTTGAGATGACGCCCAAGGAATTGAAGGCTCAATTGCGCGCTGAGCGTCTGGCGCTCAGGGATGCCATCCCGACGGATCTGCGCGCGGCCAAAAGCCTCGATATGGCAGCCCATGCCGGCGATGCGATTGTTTTTACACCCGGCACCATCATCTCCGGTTTTCTACCGATCCGTTCGGAAGCCGATCTGCAGCCGCTGATGGCGCGGTGGCGCGGACGCGGCGCCCGCCTTTGCGTGCCCGCAATCGTCGACAAGCAGACCATCGTCTTCCGTGAACTCGTCCACGGCGTGGCACTGATCGGCACCGGCTTCGGTACGGTCGGCCCAAGCGAAGACGCTGCTATCCTCGACCCCGAAATCATGCTCGTGCCGCTGTCGGCCTTCGATTCCCGCGGCCACCGCATTGGCTACGGCGCCGGCCATTATGACCGTGCAATCGGCCGTCTCCGGCAAAAAGGCCTGTCGCCGAAGCTGATCGGCATTGCATTTGACTGCCAGGAAGTGGCAGAGGTACCGGCTGAGCCGCATGACATAAGCCTGGATGCCATCCTGACGGAAAGCGGCCTGCGCCATTTTACCTCACGGATTGGATAGGGAATGCGACTGCTATTTCTGGGTGACATGGTCGGCAAGACGGGACGCACGGCGGTCTGGGACCGCCTGCCCGGTCTGGTTTCCGACCTGAAGCTCGACTTCGTCATCGTCAATGGCGAAAACGCCGCCGGCGGCTTCGGCATCACCGAAGACATCTTTCTGGAAACGATCAATGCCGGCGCCGATGTGGTGACAACCGGCAATCACGTCTGGGACCAGAAGGATGCCGTCGCTTTCGCAGGCCGCCATGACCAGTTTCTGCGTCCGGCAAATTATCCGCAGGGAACGCCCGGCCGCGGCTCCGGTCTTTTCTATGCGCGCAACGGCGCGCGTGTGCTCGTCGCCAACATCATGGGCCGCGTCTTCATGCATCCCGAGCTCGACGACCCCTTCAAGGCGGCTGAGACGATCCTTGCCGCCTGCCCGCTGAAGGAGCAGGCCGATGCCATCATCTTCGATTTCCATGCGGAAGCGACGAGCGAAAAGCAGTGCTTCGGCCATTTCGTCGATGGCCGCGCCAGCTTCGTCGTCGGCACCCACACTCATGTGCCGACCGCCGATGCGCAGATCCTGAATGGCGGCACCGCCTATATGTCGGATGCCGGCATGTGCGGCGATTACGATTCCTCGCTCGGCATGGACAAGGAAGAACCGCTGAACCGCTTCATCTCCAAGATGCCGAAGGGCCGTATGGAAGCCGCTACTGGTCCCGCCACCATCTGCGGCGTCGGCGTGGAAATTTCGGATGCGACGGGTCTGGCCGAAAAGATCGCCCCGCTGCGCCTTGGCCCGCGGCTTGCCGAAACGATCCCGGAGTTCTGGCGCTAGGCCACTGCAACACGCAATTGTGAGCATGGTCCGGCTGGACCACTGCGACGGCATGCCGCATCCTCGCGGCTTCGTGAAAGCGCCGGAGGGGTGGCATGAAGCCGCATTGTCTTGTCCTCGCTATCGCATGCCTAGCGGTTTTCACCGCACCGCGCCTTGCCGCAGCCCAGGAAAACCGCAGACCTGTCAGCCAGTGCCAGGCTATCGCGCAGACTATCCCCAAGGCGACCTTCGCCAGCTTCTCCGTTACGGCGCCGATAATCCCGGCGGTGTCCGAGGACGAAGATGTTAAATTCACCTACCTTGGCCATTCTACCTTCGAGATCGACACACCCAGCGGCATTGTCATCGCCACCGATTATAACGGCTGGTACAAACCCGCGGTAACACCCGATGTCGTGACCATGAACAAGGCGCATCAGACGCATTACACGCTGACGCCAGACCCGGGCATCAAGCATGTTCTGCACGGCTGGAGCGATATTCCCGGCGACAAGGCGAAGATCAATCTTGTCGTCGGCGATGCCTATATCCGCAATGTGACGACGGATATCCGCTTCAGCTACGGGCTCGGCGGATCGCAGCAGGACGGAAATTCCATTTTCATCTTCGAGATCGCCGGCCTCTGCATCGGCCATCTCGGCCACCTGCATTATGAGCTGACCGACACACATTACACTGAAATCGGCAGGCTGGATGTGGTCATGGTGCCGGTCGATGGCGGCCTGACCATGGGTGCAGACAGTATGAGCCGTGTCATCAAGCGGCTGCGCTCGTCGCTGATCTTGCCGATGCATCGCCGCGGCCCGCCGGTTAACACCTTCATCTCGATGTTCGGCAATGGTTTCAACGTCAACTACGCGCCCGACAACAGCATCACCGTTTCGCTGCGCACGCTGCCGAAAAAGCCTCTGATCTATGTGATGAAGGACGTGCAGTAAAAAGGCCCGGACCATGCCGGGCCTGTTTGCTCACGCAAATTGCAGATGCCGTTTAATGCCGACGTCAGGCATCTTCTCCTCATCGAAATTGGCCTTGGCAATTTCCCAGCCAAATTTCAGCTTGCTGCCGGTCGAGACCCAGATGTCGGCGTCATCGACATGCATGGAGAGCATCGTCAGCTTTGGATCCTTCTTGCCACCTTCGTACCAGGCGGCAACGACCGAGTTCCAAAACTCCTCGATTTTCGAGGGATCAGGGTGCACCTCGATAACCCCGGACAGGCAGGCATGATAATCATGGTTCTTGCCGATGACGCAGAAATGCGCGCGGCTGCCTGGTTTGATCATCTGCACGAGTTCGGCATCCGTCTTGGTATAGAACCAGATCGTATTGGTGGTCGGATCGACGTTGGGTGCCATCGGCTGCATGTGCATATCGATGCCTGAAAGACCAAGCATGCCGGCATTGATATCGTTGATCTGATCCCAGAGCTGACGTGCCGGTTGTTCCCGGGCTTCAGTGAAGCTTGCCATTGCCGTTCCTTTCCTGCTGGTGTTGTCGGTTGAAAACGTCATCTCCTCGGCTTTGTTCCGCCCACCACCACGCCACCAGGGAAGGATCGAAAAGCTGCTTTTTCCTTGAATATCGCCCTTTCCGATCTTATAAGGCGGCCCATTCCGAACAATGAGACGTGAACAGGGGTGCCATGGCTGGCCATTCACAGTTTAAAAACATCATGCACCGTAAGGGCCGTCAGGATTCCGTGCGCTCGAAAATGTTCTCCAAGCTCGCGCGCGAAATCACCGTTGCCGCCAAGGCCGGCCTGCCCGACCCGACGATGAACGCCCGCCTGCGCCTGGCGATCCAGAACGCCAAGGCCCAGTCTATGCCGAAGGACAATATCGACCGCGCCATCAAGAAGGCTTCCGGCGCCGATACGGAGAACTATGACGAGGTCCGCTACGAAGGCTACGGCCCAGGCGGCACGGCGATCATCGTCGAGGCCCTGACCGACAACCGCAACCGCACCGCCTCCAACGTCCGCTCAATCTTCACCAAGGCCGGCGGCGCACTCGGCGAAACCGGCTCGGTTTCCTTCTCCTTCGACCACGTCGGCGAAATCACCTACAAGCTGTCCGCCGGCGATCCCGACAAGGTCATGGAAGCCGCGATCGAAGCCGGCGCCGATGATGTGGAGACCGACGAGGAAGGCCACTACATCACCACCGCCTTCGAAGCCCTCGGCGAAGTCGCCAAGGCGCTCGAAGCATCCCTCGGCGAAGCCGATACCGTGAAGGCAGTCTGGCGCGCCCAGAACAACGTACCGGTCGACGAAGAGAGGGCGCAGTCGCTGCTGAAAATGATCGACTCGCTTGAAGACGATGACGACGTCCAGAACGTCTATTCGAACTTCGAAGTCTCCGAAGAAGTTCTGGCCAAGCTCTCGGCTTAAAGCCATCCAGGATATTGAATCGAAAAACCCGGCCATTCCGCCGGGTTTTTGTTTGCTGGGATGCTCTGGCGGCTAGGCCGCAGCCCGCATGAAGTTGCCAAGCCCGGCAAAGAGCTCCACCGATTTCAACCGCGCCTCGATATCATGGATCGGCATGGAGATGATGACCTCATCGGCCTGCGTCTCCTTGAGGAATTCATTGAGCTGGGCTTCGGCCGTGGCCGGCGAACCGACGACGGCGTAGCGTAGCGTGTGCTCGACATTCATCTTTTCCATCGGTGACCAGAAGGCATCCATATCCCTGACCGGCCGTGGGAAAGGCCCGCGCACATTGCGCCGCAGATTGACGAACTGCTGTTGAGCCGAGGTGAAGTGATACTGCGCCTCCTCGTCCGTCTCAGCAACCGCGCCCATGACGCCGACCATCACATAGGGCTTGTCGAGTTCCGACGAGGGCTGGAACCGGTCGCGATAGATCGCGATAGCATCAAGCAGCATGTCAGGCGCAAAATGCGAAGCAAAGGCGAAGGGGAGGCCGAGCATGGCCGCAAGCTGGGCGCTGTAGAGGCTGGAGCCGAGCAGCCAGATCGGGATGTGTGAATCGTTGCCGGGTACGGCGAGGATCGCCTGGTTTTCGATCGGTGTGCCGAGAAGCTGCTGCAGTTCCACCACATCATTGGGGAAACTATTTGCACCCGCGTCGAGGTTGCGCCGTAGCGCCTGCGCCGTGCGCATGTCCGTTCCGGGCGCGCGGCCAAGACCGAGATCGACGCGGCCGGGAAACAAGGCTTCCAGCGTGCCGAACTGTTCGGCGATGACGAGCGGCGCATGGTTCGGCAGCATGACGCCACCCGAGCCGATGCGGATGGTCTTCGTCACCGCACCGATCTGACCGAGGATGACAGACGTCGCCGCACTCGCGACGCCGGGCATGCCGTGATGCTCCGCCATCCAGAAACGCGTATAGCCGAACTCCTCCGCCTTCTGTGCCATACGCTTCGACGCTTCAAAGGATTGGCTGATGGTCGTGCCTTCGGCCACAGGGGAAAGATCGAGAATGGAAAACGGAACCATGGAAACCTGCCGCTCGAGAATGGGAGTGCGGTCTATGTAGGTTCGCCGTGGCGCTATTCCAAATCGCGGCGCCAACAAAAGCTGCCGCGGAAAATAACTGTCATTCGTCGAAAGCCGGGGAGAATTTCAAAGCGCCTGATGGCGGCGATCCCTTGAAGATGACCCTCTGGACATATCGCGTATCGAGATCGCCATAGGTCAGCTTCCCATCGCTCTCGAAGCCAGCGCCGCGATAGACCGAGGGATTGCCGATCAGCGCGCAGCCGGTCGCATCACGCTCTCTCAGCAGATCGAGCCCTTTCAGGATCAACTCTCTGCCGATCCCCTGCCGCTGCCGCTCCGGCTTTACCGAAATCGGCCCGAGCCCATACCATCCATCCTCGATATCACCGATCGTGATCGGCGAGAAAGCGACATGGCCGATGATCTCCCCGCCCTCTTCCGCGACGAGAGATAGTATCAAATCACCAGACGCGCGAAGATCCCTGACAATCCGCGCTTCGGTATTGTTGCTGTAAGGCATCGGCTCGAACGCCACCCGCGTCAGCGAGTGAATGGCATCCGCATCCTCGGGTCTTTCGAACCGGATCAGCATGATGCAATCACGCCCGTTTGCGCAGCAGATGCATGTCGGCGCTCTGCTGCTGATACCCTTCAGCAAGGGTGAAATTGCCGAGCTGGCGGTCCATCTCCACAGCTTCGGTTGCCAGACGGTGGATTGCAGCCGTCGTCTCCTCGACCATCGCCGCATTCTGCTGCGTCATGGAATCGAGCTCGGCGACTGAGCTGTTGATCTGCCGCAGGGTGTCGGCCTCTTCACGGGTGGATTCCATGATCTCGTTGATCTGGCCGTTGATGGATTCAACATGACCACCGATGCCGGTCAGCGCAACGCCGGCCCTTTCAACGAGCGCCACGCCGCTTTCCACCTCATGCGTGGATTTCTGCAACAGGCTGGAGATTTCCTTGGCAGCGCTCGAAGACCGCTGCGCCAGTTCGCGTACCTCCATGGCCACGACCGCAAAGCCCTTGCCGCTTTCGCCGGCGCGTGCCGCCTCGACGCCGGCATTCAGTGCCAGCAGATTGGTCTGGAAGGCGATATCGTCGATGACCGAAATGATGGTGTTGATCTGCCGTGAAGACGCCTGGATCGCTTCCATCGCCGCGATCGTCTCGCGCATGATCTGGCTGGAGCCGATCGTCTCCTTCTTGGCATCGCGGGCGATGCGCGCGGCCTGCTCGGCGCGTTCGATCTGTACGCGCACCGACTGGGTGATGGCGCTGATCGCGTTGGCCGTCTCCGTGATCGAGCTTGCCTGGCGCTCGGTGCGGCCGGCCAGTTCATCGGCACCCGTCCGCATCTCCTCGGAACCGGCCCGGACGGCCATGGAGTTGCCGCCGATCGCCGTCATCGTTTCGTTAAGCGTCGCCAGTGCCTCGTTGAAGTTCACACGCAGGCTTTCGAGCTCGCTCGGGAAGCGGGTTTCGATCTGGTAGGCCAGATCACCACTCGCCAGATGGTGAAGCCCCTCGTCGAGTGCCGCGACGACATCCTGCAGGCTGCGGGCCTCCGCCTCGCGCTGAGCCAGATTCTGCTGGCGCTCGCTTTCAGTCCGCATGCGCGTTTGCTCGCTCGCAGCTTCGAGCTCGCGGCCTTCGATCAGCGACTGCTTGAAGCGAGCAAGCGCTTTCGCCATCGTGCCGATCTCATCCTGGCGGTTCTGGCTGCCGATCTCGACGCCGAGCTTGCCGTCAGCGACTTCGCGCGTCACGCCGGCAAGACGGGCAAGCGGCGAGAACAGGAAGTTGGTGATAAGGCCTGTGGCAATCGCCATGACAACGAGAACGCCAATGCCGATCGAGGTCAGCAATGTGGCGACCTCGATAGAGCCGGCATTCAATTCGCTGAGCAGCACGCTTTCAACGACGAGGAAACGGTCAGCGCGATAATCGATACCGCGGACGTAGGCGCGTGCCGCACCGTCGGCGCGATCGAAATCTGAAACCGTCATCGCAGAGCTCGCAAGCGCGTCCTTGATGAAGGTGAACGGTGCAGCATCGAGCGTCGCAAGCTGGCCGGATGCATTGAGACCAACGGCCGAACCATCAGCCGAAATGATGGCCGTCTTTGCCGTGCTGCCGGACACGATACCCTTTGCCAGAATGCTGGTGACGATATCGTCGCGCACCTTGAACAGCATCAGTCCCTTCGCCTGGCCGAGCTTGACGATCGGCACGGCATAAAAGATCGCCGACTTGCCGCTGCCGGCATCGACACGCAAGCCGGAGAAGGCCGTCGGCGCGGAATCGTCCGTCGCTTTGGTGGTGTTTTCGATTGCCTTGGCATAGGCGATGCCCGCGCCGGTCGATTTCCAGGCGTCCGACTTCAGGTTTTCGGCGAAGTCGTCATTCTTCTTGTAGGAATAGAGCACGGTGCCGTCGAGATCGACGATCAAGAGGTCGTTGAAGGCGGTATCGGCGAGGTCACGCGCCACTTCGCCCTGCGTCTTCTCATGGCTCGAATAATAGAAACCGCTCGGACCCTCCGGCTTTGCGAGCTTCTCGCGCTGGTCGGCCGGGTTCGGATTGTTCGTGATGAAGACCTTCTTCAGCTCACCGCGAGCATCGCCGGAGCTCTTCTCCATCGTCTTCCAACCGCTCTTCAGGTTGGTGATCGACATCTGCAGCGCTTCGATGCGCGCAATCGAGGTTGCCTGGTTCTCAAGCTGCTCGAGTTGGTCCTGCAGCATGTCGCCGCGGAAGATCAGCACGCTCTCCTTGGCCTTCAGCGCCTGTTCGTCGGAAACGCGGCTGCTGGCGAAATAGGCGAGGATATTGATCACCGCGACCGAAAGCGTGGTCAGCAGGATGAAGGTGGCTATCACCTTGAAGGACAGGGACTGAAATCTCTGAGCCATGAAAACGAACCCTTCCGGAACGGCGCCGCCGGCGAGTGGATCATGGAGACATCACCCACCGGTTGAACTGCAAACAGAGCATCGGAAGCCTTAAGCTTTGCGAAAGCCGGCTCCTCTCACATTTGATGGATTAGAATTCAGGCATTCGGTTTAATTCGCGGTAAATGCGGTCCCGCAAAAACAAGGCATGTTTTTGTTTTGTTCACATATCGATGGCACTTATTTCACCATCGCTATAGGGTGAACCATGCAAAACACGATTCGCATCATCGGTATCGATCCCGGCCTTCGCCGCACGGGATGGGGCATCATCGATACGCTCGGCAATTCGCTGCGCTTCGTTGCCTCGGGAACCGTCACCTCGGATGGCGACATGGATCTCGCCTCGCGCCTCTGCCAGCTGCATGACGGTCTTGCTGATGTGGTCCATTCCTACAAACCGGAGGAAGCCGCCGTCGAACAGACCTTCGTCAACAAGGACGCGGTCGCCACGCTGAAGCTCGGCCAGGCCCGTGGCATCGCCATGCTCGTGCCGGCCCGTGCGGGTTTGCCGGTATCGGAATATGCGCCAAACGCCGTGAAGAAGACCGTCATCGGCGTCGGCCACGGCGAAAAGAAGCAGATCCACATGATGCTGAAGATCCTGATGCCGAAGGCGGAGTTCAAAGGCGACGACGCTGCCGACGCATTGGCGATCGCCATCTGCCATGCTCATCACCGTGGCGCAAACCGCATGCGGCAGGCAATCGCCGGCGCTCACCAAACCCACCCCTGACGGAACAAGATCATGATCGGCAAGCTGAAAGGCACAATTGATGAGATCGGCGATGATTACGTGCTCGTGGATGTGCACGGCGTCTGCTACGTCGCTTTTTGCTCGGCGCGCACGCTCTCGAAGCTAGGTTCCGTCGGAGAGGCCTGCGTGCTCTTTATCGAAACCTATGTGCGTGAGGACCAACTGAAGCTCTTCGGCTTCCAGACGCAGCTCGAACGCGAATGGTTCAACCTGCTGCAGAGCGTTCAGGGCGTCGGCGCGAAAGTGGCACTCGCCGTGCTTTCGACTCTCACTCCGCCCGAGCTTGCTAATGCCATCGCGCTGCAGGACAAAACGGCTGTTTCGCGCGCTCAGGGCGTCGGTCCCAAGGTCGCGATCCGTATCGTCACCGAGCTCAAGAACAAGGCGCCCGCCTTTGCCGGCGAGGCGATCAATATCGGCCTCAAGCAGGAGATCGGCGAAGGCGTGGCCGCAGCCCCCGTTGCCGACGCCGTTTCGGCCTTGACCAATCTCGGCTATTCGCGTGATCAGGCGGCCAATGCGGTTGCCGCCGCCATGAAGACGGCCGGCGAAGATGCGGATAGCGCCAAGTTGATCCGCCTCGGCCTGCGGGAACTCTCACGCTGATGGCCCCACAGGGTGTCAATGCAGGCCGCTTGGTGTATGGACTTGAGCAAGCTTCTAACGGAAATACCCAATGACTGATGCCCGCCTGATAACGCCGGAAAAGCGTGGCGAAGACTTCGACACCACGCTGCGCCCGCAGTCTCTGGACGAGTTCACCGGCCAGGCGGAGGCGCGCGCCAATCTCAAGATCTTCATCGAAGCGGCCAAAAACCGCGGTGAGGCGCTGGACCACGTTCTCTTCGTCGGCCCGCCCGGCCTTGGCAAAACGACATTGGCGCAGATCATGGCAAAAGAGCTCGGCGTCAATTTCCGCTCGACCTCCGGCCCCGTCATCGCAAAGGCCGGCGATCTGGCCGCTCTGCTGACCAATCTCGAAGAGCGCGACGTTCTCTTCATCGACGAAATCCATCGCCTCAACCCGGCGGTCGAGGAAATCCTCTATCCAGCCATGGAGGATTTCCAGCTTGACCTCATCATCGGTGAAGGCCCTGCCGCCCGCTCGGTGAAGATCGACCTGTCGAAATTCACGCTCGTTGCCGCCACCACCCGCCTCGGCCTGCTGACGACACCGCTGCGCGACCGTTTCGGCATTCCGGTGCGTCTCTCCTTTTATACGGTGGAGGAACTGGAGCTGATCGTCCGCCGCGGCGCCCGCCTGATGGGCCTTGGCATGACCGATGACGGCGCCCGCGAGATCGCGCGGCGCGCCCGCGGCACCCCGCGCATTGCCGGCCGCCTGCTGCGCCGCGTGCGCGACTTCGCCGAAGTCGCAAGGGCCGAAGCCGTCACTCGCGAGATCGCCGACGAGGCTCTCACGCGCCTGCTGGTCGATAATATGGGCCTCGACCAGCTCGACAAGCGCTACCTCAACATGATCGCCGTCAATTTCGGCGGCGGCCCGGTCGGCATCGAAACCATCGCCGCCGGCCTCTCCGAGCCGCGCGACGCGATCGAAGACATTATCGAGCCCTATATGATCCAGCAGGGTTTTATCCAGCGCACGCCGCGCGGCCGCGTTCTGACCGCAATCGCATGGAAACATCTCGGCATGCAGCCGCCGAAGGATATGGAGGCTGCTCAGTTCGGGTTGTTCCGGGAGGACGATTGATTGATCAGCCGGCGCAGCTTTTTCAAACTCATGGGCGGCAGCTTTGCCGGCCTCACGGCACTCGGCGGATATGCCTTCGCCTATGAACCACTCGCCCGGCCTGCGATTTCCCGTTACGCGCTGACCCCGCCAGGGTGGGCGCCCGGCCTGAAGCTGCGGCTTGTCGCACTTGCTGATCTTCACGCTTGCGAACCCTGGATGTCCACAGCCCGCATCGCTTCGATCTGCGCCCACGCCAACGAACTGGGAGGTGATATCACGCTCCTGCTTGGCGATTACGCGGCCGGCATGAACATGGTGACGCGCTATGTCCATTCCAGTGAATGGTCGAAGGCGCTGGCAACGCTCAAGGCCCCGCTCGGCGTCCATGCGATCATGGGCAACCATGATTGGTGGGAGGACAGGACCGCACAGAAGATTGGCGGAGGCGATACTTTCGGGCACAGAGCCTTGGCCGAAGCGGGCATCTCCGTTTACAGCAACCGTGCCACCCGGTTGGAAAAGGACGGGAATGGCTTTTGGCTGGCGGGTCTGGAGGACCAGCTGGCGCTCCTGCCGGGCAGGAAATGGGGCCGCAGCCGGATGCAAGGCCTCGACGATCTCGGCGGAACGCTTGCGCAGGTTTCCGACGACGCGCCCGTTATCCTCCTTGCCCACGAGCCCGATATATTTCCACGCGTGCCCGAACGAGTATCGCTGACACTGTCCGGCCATACGCATGGAGGACAGATCCGCCTTTTCGGCTATTCGCCAGTCGTGCCCTCGCGCTATGGCGACCGTTATGCCTACGGCCATATCGTCGAAAACGGCCGTAATATTATCGTCTCCGGCGGGCTCGGCTGCTCCATGGCGCCTATCCGCTTCGGCGTTCCGCCGGAAATTGTGGTCATCGATCTCGGATAACGTCATGCCCAAGCGAACCGTCGTTCGCCTCAATGCAGGCAGTCAGCGCTTCAATTACCGCATCGCCGGGCTCGGCTTTCGTGACGGGCACCTGCTTGTCCATCGCGCAGTTCACGAACCTTTCTGGACCATCCCTGGCGGTCGGGCCGAGATTGGCGAGACTTCGGAGGAAACATTGAAGCGTGAGATGATGGAGGAGCTCGGTGTCGAGGTGACCGTCGGCCGCCTGCTCTGGATCGTCGAGAATTTCTTCCACTATGAAGGCCGCGAGTGGCACGAACTCGGCTTCTACTATCTCATGGAAATACCCGAGAATTTCCCTTTCCGCACGCATGAGATCATTCATCGGGTGGAGGACGGCGACAACCATCTGGAATTCAAATGGGTGCCCGCAACATTCCAGGCCCTGACCGCGCTCGATATTCCGCCCTATTTCCTTGCCGGCGAGATTGAAAATCTGCCAGTCACACCCCGCCATCTCGTGTGGCGCGATGGTGATCTCGACGACAAGGACTAGCGCAATTCCAGCAAGAGCGTGAAATCGGTTATGCACTCAGAGTTGCGTGAAAACAAAGAGATAAATCATTTCCGTGGTTCGGAGATAAACGGAAATGCTCCAAGGAGGAGACGCGATGCCGAGTTTCGACCCCTGCCGCATGTTCCGAAAGCTTGCCTACAACAATGCCCTGGCGAACAACCGGCTTCTTGCCGCCTGCGCAACCCTCAAGTCCGGTGAATTCGAGGCCACGCGCACAAGCTTTTTCCCATCGATCAAATCGACGCTGAACCACATCCTCACAGTCGACTGGTTCTATGTCGATGGGCTGGAAGGCGGCACGCTCGGCCTTAACGCTTTCGACACCGAAGAACCCTTTGACGATATCCGATCGCTCTCCGCAGAACAGGCGAAGGTCGACCAGCGCCTTGTTGCAATCTGCGAAGGGCTGACACTCGAGAGGCTTGCTTCGACCGTGGAGCTTCAGCGCGATGGCCGCACCCAGCGAGAGCGTATGGAGGATGTACTAAGCCACCTTTTCCAACATCAGACGCATCACCGCGGACAGGTACATGCCATGCTGGCCGGCAGCAGCGTCGCTCCGCCGCAACTCGACGAATTCATTGTCGACGACGATGCGAGGTTTCGGGGCGGCGAGATCGCCGCCCTTGGCTGGAGTGAACAGATGCTGATGCGTTAGAGCAATTCCAGCAAAAGTGCGCAGCGGTTTTTGCATTCGGAATTGCGTGAGCCAGAAATACTCATCCTTTGACGCGCGCCTTTAGGCCATTAATGATCGTCTTGGTCAGAAGATCGTAATTTTCGTCAAAGTGATGATCGCCCGGGAGCTCGATGACCTCGCCGCCAACATCCTTCACGGCGGGGCAAGCCACGTCGTCATCATCATCCTTGCCGTAGACGCATTGGACGAGCTTCGGATCGGCGCCCTTGAGATCCTTGATGGGATCGCCGCCTGCCCCATCCGTCTTCTGGCCGAGCCAGCCCATGACGGAAATGACGTAATCGACCTGGTGCGATAGCGACAAAAGCGAAATCTGCGCTACTGCCGCCTTTTCGGCAGGTTTCAGAAGCTGATAGGTAGCGGGCAGGATATCCGCGCCGAAGGAATAGCCGATCAGCAAGACGTGCTTAACCTTCCACTGTTTGCGGTAGAATTCGATGATACGAGAGAGATCGTCGGCCGTTTCCTGCGGCTTCCGCTCCGTCCAGAAATAGCGCAGCGAGTCGATGCCGACGACGGGAATGCCTTCCTTCTGCAGCATGCCGCCTACTTCCTTGTCGATATCGCGCCAGCCGCCGTCGCCGGAATAAATCACGGCCATCGTATCGAGGTTCGGCTTGGCGTCGAGAATGGCAAGCGGCAGCCCGAGCGGATTGTCGAAGGCGCCCGAAGCCGTCACCAGATCGTCGAGCGTATCGGCAAACACAGTCTGTGCATCATCGGACGAGTCGCGGATATCGATCGCCTCATGCGCCTTTTTCAGATCCTCCACGTGAGCGCGACCGTCCTTATCGGCAGCAGGCGTGAAGGTGGCGATAACAGGATCCGGCAGGGCGCCATCGGTGAGCCCATAAACACTGCGGTCGCCGACCACCTTCCTCGTGGCCGGGGTGCAGAGCTCCTTGCTCAACGGAATGCCGGCACGCGGATCGACGGCAAATGTCTGGCCGATCGTCGCATCGGGTGTCTGTGCGGCAATGGCAAGCGCCAGCGCGCCGCCCTCGCCGATGCCGGCAACGATCGGCAGGTGATAGGGGCTGTTGCCGGCGGCGCGCTGCACCTGCTGGCTGAGCGACTCAATATCGGAAACCGTGTAGATGCAGCCGTCGTTGAGACTGACGTCATAGCGGTTCAACGCTTCCATATAGGACGGAAAATCGACGCCGATGACGACGGAACCCTGCGAAACCAGACGGTCTGCTTCGGTCTTTTCATTGTCTCCCCAGCCGGCTGCATCCGAAATCAGAAAGACGGCGCCCTTCACCTCGCCCTGCGGCAGGAAGATATGCGGCGAAGGAATAAGGCCAGTCTCGAAGGTCTGGGTGGTTTCATCCGCAGCATAAGACGGCGCAGCCGCGAGCATGCTGACGCACGCAGCAGCAAACAGTAACTTTTTCATCATTTTCTCACTACCCCTTTCAATCCGCCGCCGATCAGTAATGTCGCATCCATCAATGCGATCATCGGATTGCCCCCTCCTGAAACCGCAAGATAGCGCGGTTGCCAGTGCGGATGAAACTTGGATTTGAAGGCGCGAAGCCCCTTGAAGTTGTAGAAGCGCTCGCCGTGTTCGAAGACGGTACCGCCGATACGGTCCCAAACGGGCGCCACCTCGCGTTTCGACATGCCGGAGAGGGGCGCCATGCCGAGGTTGAAATGCGTAAAACCCTGGATGCGCAGATATTCCATGATCTGCACGAACAGGAAGTCCATAGACCCCTTCGGCGCATCAGGCGAGAAGCGCATCAGGTCGATCGTCCCCTCCTCTTTCGCCGCGGTGACAAGGATATTGGCAAAGGCAACGATCCGGCCGCCCTTCTTGAGAACGCCGACCGGCTGCGACGCCACATAGTCCGGATCGAAGGCGCCGAGCGAGAAGCCCTTCTCCTTGGCATTGTGATGCTCGAGCCACGCGTTGGAAACGGCCGAGAGATCGTCGATGATTCCGGGGATATCGACGGGTTCGACAACGCTGAATTCCAGACCGTCGCGCTGGGCGCGGCTTGCGGTCTGGCGCAAATTCGCCCATTTGCCACCCTTCATCTCGAAGGTATGCAGATCAGCCACTGCAAGCTCGCCGAGCTTGAAGGCGCGCAGACCCGCATCCGCACAATGTGAAAGCAGCGCCGGCGAGATCTGGTAAAAGACGGCGCGGCAGCCTGCGGCGCGCGCCGCTTCCACGAAACGCCAGACCAATTCCTGCACCGCATGATGGTCGCCGATCGGATCGAACAGCGCGATCCACGAGCGGCCCTGCCGGCCATACATGATGAAGGCATCGCCCTTTTCCGAGAACATGATGGACTTGTCGCCCATGCGCACCAGATTGGCGTCCGCACTGTCCTGTTTCTCGACGATCTCGACAGCACGGCGCACCGCCTCCTCATCCGCCGGCTCCGGCTTGAAGGTCGCTGGCCGCAACAGGCTGAAAATGGCGATCGCCGAGGAAATGATGGTGATGCCGAGTACGGCACGCAGTCCGCGCGGCGCTTCCGCCGCGAATTCAAACTGCCACCAGAGTTGGTTGCTGTATTCCACGTCGCGATAGACGAAGAGCAGGATGACAACCGCGCCGACGATGATCACGGCAATCGCCATCAGCCAGGATGCCGTCATCGCCTGATTGAGAAGCGAAGCATGGCGGGTAAAGAGCCGGCGGCTGACGAACAGGCCGAAGACCAGAAAGGCGAGGAAGGCCGCCTCGACAAGGGCAATCGCCTTCAGCAGCGAGAGCGTCAGAGCGGCAACGGCAGAAAACACCGCCACCCACCAGGCACCATCGAGCCGCTGGCCGAGGCCACGGGCGGCAACGACAAGTGCAAGGCCGAGCAGACTGGAGAGGAAATGCGCGCCTTCCACCATCGGCAGCGGCAGATAATTGGAGAGGAATTCGAGATTCTGATCGGGCGTCGGCGTCACGCTCGAAAAGATCAGCATGACGCCCAGGAGCAGCGCCAGCGCCGAAAGAAGCTGCGGCATCAGCCGCCCGCCGATGCGCCGCACGCTGGAAGCAGCCGGATGATCCACGAAGCGGCGTAGCTCCGTGGCGGAGACCGCAAGGATGGCGATCAAGAGCGGCAGCACATGATAGATCAGACGGTAGAGCACCAATGAGCCGAGAACGGCATCGATATTTACCGCGCTGCCGAGCGAAGCGATGATGACTGTTTCAAAAACGCCGAGGCCCGCCGGCACATGGCTCAGCACGCCAAGCCCGACGGCAATCGCATAAACCGCCAGGAACACCGGCCAGCCGATCGCCGTCTGCGGCAGGAGCACGTAAAGCACAGTGGCGGAGGCTGCGATATCGAAGGCGGTCACCAGGAACTGACGCGACCAAGTGCGCGAATCCGGCAAGCGAAGTGCGATCGACCCGATTTCGATCACCCGGCCCTCGCGGCCGAGCACCATGAGGGAGCCGAGAATCGCCAAGATGACAGCCGCGATGATACGAAGCCACAGGCTGCTGACACTGATCAGCGGCGCGATTTCATCGGCGATGATGAGAAGCGCGATCGCCGACACGGCAGCAAGGCCAAGGCCGAAGGACAGCGTCACGAAGGCGATGACGCGGCCGATATCTTCAGGCGAAAGCCCAAGCCGCGTATAGGCGCGGTAACGGATCGCTCCACCCGAAAGCGCGCCGAAACCAGCGGTGTTACCGACCGCATAGGCACTGAAGGCCGTGAGCGCGACATGCGGGAAAGGCAGCCGCTTGCCGATATACTCGATTGCGTTGAGATCGTAGAAGACGAGTGCCATAAAGCTCAGCGCGGTAAAGAACAAGGCGAGCAGGATCGAACTCAGCCGCGTTTCCGCCAGGGCCTCGACGACGTCGTCATAGCGCACTTCATCTGTCAGCTGCATGATCGCGTAGCCGACAAGGCAAAAAATGAGGAGCGTGGCAAGAGCCGTCAGCGGAGTGCGATAGCGCCGGAAAACTGCGCCAAAGGAAAAGCCCTCATCAGTCTCTGAATTCTCTTCCAACTTGCCGTGACCCGACATCTCGTACCTGCTGCAATTGCCAATCTGGCGGGAATCTCTTTTGAGAGACGTAACATAAGCAACATGCAAGCTCTATGAACCATGTTGCGGCTACCCACACCCGCGCACTTGCCGCCTCCTTCATCCTCAATTGGGGCAAATTTGCGCAGTGCACAGGCTCGATCGCATTGCAATTTCGTAAGCTTCGCCTTGCATTAGAAGATCAGGCGGCCGGCTCACCCCCGGCACGGGCTTGAGCCGCGTAACGCGCTGCGGCAACGTTCGCCTCAATCTCGCGCTCGCCCGAAACCTGCACGGTCGGAACGGCGAATTCGATGCCGTTCTCCTTGAAGGCATTGCGGATCATCGCCAGCGCATTGCGGCGGATGACGAACTGCTCGCCGGGTTTGGTCATCATAGAAAGGCGGAGCTCGATTGCGAATTCGCCGAACTGCTCCACACCCTTCATCTTCAGCGTTTCGATGATATTCGGACCCCACTCGGGGTTTTCGAGAAGCTGCTGGCCGATCTGCTTGATGATCTTCTTCGTTTTCACGAGATCGGTGTCGTAGGTCACGTTCAGGCTTATCTTGTCGATCGTCCAATCGCGGTTGAGGTTCTTGACGGCCCCAAGCTCCCCGAAAGGCACCGTCGTCAGCGGCCCGCGGTGATGGCGAAGTTTAACGGAACGCAGGCTGAAGGCTTCGACCACACCCTTGTGGCTGCCGCTTTCGATATATTCGCCGACGCGGAAGGCATCGTCCCACAAATAGAACATGCCGCTGATGACATCCTTGACGATGGTCTGCGCGCCGAAGCCAACCGCAACGCCGACGACACCGGCGCCGGCAATCAGCGGCCCGATTTCGATACCGACGCCCGAGAGCACCATAAGGGCCGCGATCAGGGCGATAACGACCGCGATGATGTTGCGGAAGATCGGCAGTAACGTCTGCAGACGAGCGCGCTTGACTTTCTCCTCGTCGCCGATTGGGCCATCGACAGGAGAATCCAGTAGCTTGCCGTCGATATAGGCCTTGACGAGATGCCAGAGCAGGTCCGCCGCAAGCAGGATGACAATGCCGCCGATGATGCCGCGCACCACCCGGTCGATCATCGTTTCGTTCGACGTCATCATCATAGCAGTTTCGACGCCGAGCATGCGCCCAAGCCAGATCGCCGCAAAGGCGATGATCAGAGCCCGCACACCGCGATCAAGCAACACGGTCGCAATACGCCGCTGGGCAAGGAAGCCCGCTTCGGCATGGTGGAAGGATTTGACGGCGAGCGTCGATACGGCAAGCACTCGCGGCAGCAGCAGGAGATAGATCAAGACCCAGAGGAGCCAATCGAAGCTCAAGACCCAGATGCCCCAGAGCAGTACGAAATAAAGGGTCAGCAGCCAGGTGACGGCATGGCTGCGCCGCGTTTCATTTCCCGGTCGTGACCAGACTGCTTCGGTCGCGATCAGGAAAAGACCGATGCCCAGCACATAGCCGACCAGATATCGCGTGGCCATCGAATAGCCCAGCGGCTCCATCGCTTGGAGAACGACCCAGCCGAAAACGAAATAGATGACGAATAGCGTGCAGCGCCGAAACCAGAATTGCGCGACGGCCGGGTCAACCGCAACGGTCTCGCCCTCGCCGCGCGGCAGGGTGACGAGATCGACGATGACACCACCGATGGAAACGGCGAAACGCTGCACAACAACAGCGATGGCGATCGCGATCGCGATATTCTGGCTGATCGGCGGCCAGTTGAAGCTGACCAACGCAAGCCCCGTTGCGAGACCGAAGACGATGGCGGGAATAACGCGCGCGGCCAGCCGCGTGCCGGTCATCTGCGCTGCTCGCTCCCGCCTTTCACGCACGGCCCTCCGCACCAGGATTTCGACGATGAATCCGGTGACGAGGATGGCAAGAAATTGCGCCGCCATGCGAAGTGGACCGGCCGCTCTCAATTCGCCAAGAAAAAGCGATGAAGCCCGCGCGATTTCTGATGGCAGCGTCATGGCCGCACCAGACACCATGGCGATGTGTCGGCGGGCGTGCTGAAGGCGGTCGGACAATATCGACATTTCCTGGTCATTGCCGTCAGAAGCTGCCGGCGCCGCCATCTGCGTCGCCATCCATTGCTTGACCTCCGGCGTCTGCATCAGCTCCATCATCTGTCGCACCTGGGCAGGCGGTGGCGCAACGTCAGCGGAAGCTGCCGGCGTCGTCTGTGCGGAAACGGCGCTGAAAAGAGAAAGCAACACCATGATGCCGCAGATGCCGATCGCAGAAATTCGCCCCATGCCCGCCTCCGGTTTTACACGTCAGGCATTTATGCAAGTGCTGCAGCCGAAAAGCCAGACGAACAAACGGTCTAGGCCGTAGTGACGACCAAAAGAAAGCCGCCGAACCTCGCGGACCGGCGGCTGACATAAAACAATGCGCTTAGATTACTTATGCGGCTTCTCGGCATGGCCGCCGAAGCCGGCACGCATGGCCGAAAGCACCTTGTTGGCGAACTCGTCCTGGTCGCGCGAGGAGAAACGACCGTGCAGTGCGGCGCTGAGCACCGGGGTCGGCACGCTTTCGTCGATGGCAGCCATGATCGTCCAGCGGCCTTCGCCGGAGTCTGAAACACGACCTGCATATTGGTTAAGGGCCGGGTCCTTGTGCAGCGCATCGGCCGTCAGGTCGAGCAGCCAGGAGGTGATGACGCTTCCTCGGCGCCAGACTTCGGAAATTTCCGGCAGGTTGAAATCGTACTGGTAATATTCCGGATGGGAAAGCGGTGCCGTCTCGGCATCGGCCTCATGCGTCAGGGCGCCGACATTGGCGTGCTTCAGGATATTGAGGCCTTCGGCATAGGCGGCCATCAGACCATATTCGATGCCGTTATGAACCATCTTCACGAAGTGGCCGGCACCATGCGGGCCACAATGCAGGAAACCCTGCTCGGCGGTGCTGAGAGCTGCAGCTTCCGGCGTGCGGTTCGGCGAGGCTTCCGCGGTGCCGTTGCCCGGCGCCAGCGTTGCGAAAATCGGCGACAGATGCTGCACGATACCCTTCTCGCCGCCGATCATCAGGCAATAGCCGCGTTCGAGGCCGAAGACGCCGCCGCTGGTGCCGACGTCGACATAGTGGATGCCCTTGGTGATGAGTTCCGCGCCACGGCGGATGTCGTCATGATAATAGGAGTTGCCGCCGTCGATGAGGATATCGCCGTCATGCAGCAGCGGAAGAAGTGAGGCGATCACCTTGTCGGTGATCGCAGCCGGCAGCATCAGCCAGACGGCGCGTGGGCGCGCGAGCTTCGAGACGAATTCTTCGAGCGAGGCGCTGCCTTCCGCACCAAGGCCAGCAAGCTCGGCGACGCTTTCCGGCTTGGCGTCATAGACCACGCATTCGTGGCCGCCCCGCATCAAGCGCTGGACCATGTAATTGCCCATACGGCCCAAACCTACCATGCCAAGCTGCATCTGAAATCTCCTGGGATTTAATCGATATGATTCCGGAAACTAACACCCGCATCGTGACAGGCAAGCGAAGTCTCTGTCACGAAAGCGAGTGCGTCTATTGCACCTTGCGCAGGGCTATGCCTTCCGCACTTAGCAATCTGCCGTCTTTAGAGCGTAATTCCAACCCTCCAACTGACATATAGCCGCCTCATCGGCGGCTATATGATCACTTCTGCCTGCTCGGCACCGGTTCAGCTCGCCGCTAATTGCGGCTGGTCTCCCGTACCAGATGTACGATGCCAGTTGGGTTGAGGATCCAGCCACCGCGAAGATTGGGTGGCAGTGGCTCGATGGGATCGCAGCGCGGAACACCGGCCTTCTCCAGGTACTCCGCTGCACGATCGAAATCCGGCGTCATGAATTCCAGCCAGAGCTCGGCCTGGCTCATGGTCTCGACACGGTCGATCCAAAGCCGGATCGGCCCAAGCTCGAAGGAGATATCGTCCCCTTCGATTTCTTTCAGTTTCACGATGTCGCGATAGAAGGAAACGGTGGCTTCGTACTGATGCGGCGGAACCTTCATCGCAACGTCGACGCCGCCATAGATCAGATCATTCATGACGCTTCCCCTCAACCTTCCTGCGCTTTGGCCTGCTCACCCCGCATCTCGCTGAGGAACATGCCTTCGCGCAGATTGATGCCGTATTCGACGAAGGCTTTCATGCAGCAGAACATCTGCGTCCAGCCTTCGAGATTCTGGTAGGTTCCGCGGCGCCCCGGCGCATCCTCACGCCAGCCATCCTCGGCGATGGTCACCATGGTGCCACCATCATCAAGCGGTTTGAAATTCATCTCTACGAGCGTTTTGTAAGGCTTCTTCTCCTCGTCTGCTGCGCCATCCCAGCGCAGCACGATCTTGCTGTCAGGCACGAGCTCGACCACTTCAACCGGCACATCTTTCCACCAGGTCACCGTCGTGCCCTGCACCAGCGGCGCGCTGGCACCGCCCACCGTGGTGAAATAGCCCGACAGTTTCTTCGGATTGACGACCGCATCGAAGACATCAGCCACCGGGCGGCCGATGCGGCCCGAGACGCGAATATTGAGGGACATGCGACTTCCTCCTCTTCTCCGTTGTATCTGGTTCAATTATGTTATAAAAAGATAACATGTCAAGCGAATCGGATGACGATCCCATTTTCAAGGCGCTGGCGCATCGCCGCCGCCGCGATATTCTCGATCTTCTTAAGGAAGAGCCGCGCACGACAGGTGCGCTCTGCGAAGCATTTCCGGAGATGGATCGCTGCACTGTCATGCAGCATTTGAAGGTGCTGGAAGAAGCCGATCTGGTGATTGCCAGGAAGGAAGGAAGGGAGCGCTGGAACCATCTGAACAGCCTGCCGATCAAGCAGATTCATGACCGCTGGATCAGCGCCTATGCCGGCCACGCCTTGTCCATTCTCGACCGGCTGAGGAGCGACCTCGACAGCCCTTCCCACTAACTTGCGGCGGCAATCGTCGCGGCTCTATGATAAAGAGGGGGGAGGAACCATGCCGATATCGGGATCTGCCATCCGTCGCATGCGCCAGCTGCGCAATATGAAGCAGGAGCACCTGGCGGAATTGCTCGCCGTCAACCAGGCGACCGTCTCCCGCTGGGAGCGCGGCATCCTGCCGGTCACCGTCGCCCAGGCAAGGCGGCTGGAAAGCATCTTCGCTTCCCCGTCATCCTCCGCCGATGCCGCATTGAAACGGCTGGTCAAACATTCCCGGAGCAAGGTTCATCTCATCTGCGACCGCACCCACAGGCTTCTTGCCGCTTCCAGTGCACGGCAGAGCGAATGGCGCCTGCCGCTCTCCGATTTTCTGGACAGGCCTCTGTTCTCCTATGCGTCGCAGGAGATCGTAAAGACGGAGGGCGTACTCGTCGGCCTCGGCTGGCATGAGGGCCAAATAAATTCGCTGACACTGGAGACAGGCGCTAACGGAAATCCGCACCTGCCTATTGCCGCCGGGCGTGTGCTCTGGGAGCGCATCTTCCTGGCCGATGGCAGCGCCGCAAGGCTGGTTACAACAATCGGCTGAGCCTGCAGAATTCCTGTATCCTGCTGCATAAATTATGCGTTGCCCCGCCGAAGCGGCCTTTGTTAGCGTCCGTCGCCAACTGTCTGGAGACGCAGAATGACGATACTGGTGACGGGAAGCGCCGGCCATCTGGGCGAAGCGCTGATGCGGACGATGAGGGATCAAGGCCGTCGGGTGCGCGGCATCGATATCAAACCCTCGCCTTTTACCGATATGACCGGATCGATCACCGATCCCGATTTCATCCGCCGCGCGATGACAGGCATCACCGCCGTTATCCACGCCGCCACGCTGCACAAGCCACATGTCGGAACACACGCCAACAAGGATTTCATCGATACCAACGCCACGGGCACGATGAACCTTCTCGAACAGGCAGTCGTCGTTGGCGTAACAAGCTTCGTCTTCACCAGCACCACCAGCGCTTTCGGAGCAGCCCTGCGCCCAGCCGCAGGCGAACCGGCCGCCTGGGTTACCGAGGATGTTCTGCCCGTTGCCCGCAATATCTACGGCGTGACGAAGATCGCTGCCGAAGGCATCTGCGAACTCTTCGCGCGCAACATGTCGCTGCCTGTCGTCATTCTAAGGACTTCACGTTTCTTCCCGGAAAATGACGACGACCCTGATATCCGCAACCACTATTCCGCCGAAAATGCCCAGGCCAACGAGTTGCTTTATCGGCGCGTCGACATCGAGGATGTGGTCGACGCCCATCTGCTGGCACTGGAAAGAGCGCCGTCCATCGGCTTCGGCCGCTACATCATCTCGGCAACGGCACCCTTCACCGAAGCCGATCTCGCCGACCTGCGCCGTGATGCACTCGCGACGGTGGAGCGTCTTTTCCCCGGCATGGCCGCACTTTACGCGGCGCGCGGCTGGACGATGTTTCCGCA
Organism: Rhizobium sp. 768_B6_N1_8; assembly: GCF_051811225.1. NCBI lineage: Bacteria > Pseudomonadati > Pseudomonadota > Alphaproteobacteria > Hyphomicrobiales > Rhizobiaceae > Rhizobium > Rhizobium sp. 768_B6_N1_8. The sequence continues at coordinate 3,658,294 of NZ_JBPWPV010000001.1, forward strand.
CTTCGACCGTGTCTATGTCAATGCGCTGGCCCGGCAGGAACTCGGCTGGCACCCGAAGTATGATTTTCGGCACGTGCTCGATTGCCTCCGCGACGGCAGGGAATGGAGAAGTCCGCTAGCTCTTGTCGTCGGCGCAAAGGGCTATCACGACCAGATTTTCGAGGATGGGCCTTACCCGCTCCAGCGCCGCTGATACGGACCGCGAGGCCGGCCGTCTGCGGTGGGGCGACCCATCGCAGATATCGCCGAACTTGCCTGAGCTATACCAAATAGGGAAACGGGCGCCGAAGCGCCCGTTCTCAAGCTGCCTTGTCCCAGGCCGGCGCCAACCCTTCCGGGCTGACGATACGGCCATCGGGTTTCGCCAACCCATGGATCGCCGCCACATCCTCGGAAGAGAGTTCGAAATCGAAGATCGCTGCATTCTCCTCAGCGCGTTGTTCCGAGACGGTCTTTGAAAGTGCGATCAGATCCTGCTGAATGATCCAGCGGAGCACGATCTGGGCAATCGACTTGCCATGTTTCGCGGCAATCGCCTTCAACACCGCATCCTCAAGCACCTTGCCATCAGCCATGGCGTAGTAGGCCGTCACGGATATATCGAGCTGCTTTGCAGCGCGCAGCACCGGCGTTTGATCGATATAGGGATGATACTCCACCTGGTTCGTCACGATCGGCAGGCTGCTAAGTGCTACGGCCTGGCGCATCAGATCCGTGTTGAAGTTCGACACGCCGATATGGCGCACCTTGCCTGCCTTCGCGACTTCATTCAGCGCGCCGATCTGCTCGGCAAGCGGCACGGCCTCGTTTGGCCAGTGAAGCAGCAGCAGGTCCACATAATCTGTCTTCAGCTTCTTCAGGCTTTCGTCGACCGAAGCGATGAAGGCAGCACGCTTGTAGTTCTCGACCCAGACCTTGGTGGTCAGGAAGATATCGCCACGGGCGACGCCGGAGCGGCGGATACCCTCGCCGACCTCGGCCTCGTTGCCGTAGATCTGCGCGGTATCGATATGGCGATAACCGTTGGCGAGCACGTGCGAGACCATGCGTTCGGCATCCGGGCCCGGCACGCGGAACGTGCCAAAGCCGAGGGCGGGAATGGAGGCGCCGTTGGCGCTGACGAATTTCATGCTGTTTCCTTTCGAGTGAGGAGAGATCAGGCGGCGCTGCGGGCAATGGCTGCAGCCGGGCTGGAGCGGCGGTCGAGGGCACCGCTGCGGATGGTAAGGCCAAGGGCAACAGTGACGAGGCCTGCCGCAACGAAGGGCGTGGCGCACAGTCCGAAACGAGACTCGACCACCAGACCACCGATCCAGGCGCCCATGGCAATGCCGAGATTGAAGGCGGCGATATTCAGCGCTGAGGCGACATCGACGGCATTCGGTTGCAGCTGGCGTGCAAGCTGCACGACATAGAGCTGCAGACCCGGCACATTGGCGAAGGACAGGAAGCCGAGGATCGCAAGCGTCGGGATGGTCAACCAGGGCGAGACGGCCGTGAAACCGAAGAGAACCAGCACGAGCGCTTGGGCGATGAACAGGAAGGTCAGCGCCTTGACGGGATCGCGGTTGGAGATGCGCCCGCCGACGACGTTGCCGACAGCAATCGCCACGCCATAGAGCATCAGGATCAGGCCGACGGCCGAGGAGGCAAAGCCGGTGATCTGCTCGAGGATCGGCGCAAGGAAGGTAAAGGCGACGAAGGTTCCGCCGTAGCCCAGCGCCGTCATCGCATAGACGAGCAACAGCCGGCCCGTGGCAAGCACGCGGATCTGTTCACCGATACTGGCCGGCGGCGCCTTCTTGAGGTTCGACGGAAGCAGGAAGGCGATGCCTGCGAACGCGATCACACCGAGGCCGGCAACGGCAGCGAAGGTGGTGCGCCAGCCGAAGGTCTGGCCGATGAAGGTACCGAGCGGAACGCCGGTGACGATCGCGACCGTCAGGCCCATGAACATCATCGCGATGGCCGATGCGCGGCGGTTTTCCGGCACCAGATCGGCAGCGATCGTGGAACCGACGGAGAAGAATACCCCGTGCGCGAAGGCCGAGACGACGCGGGCAATCAGCAGCACTTCATAACCGGGGCTGAGCGCCGCGATAATATGGCCGATAATAAAGAGCGCCATCAGCCCAAGCATGAGCGGCTTGCGCTCGATCCTTCCGGTCAGCGCCGTCAGGATCGGTGCGCCGAAAGTGACGCCCAGCGCATAGACGCTGACGATGAGACCGGCGAGCGGCAGGGTGATGTGAAGATCGTTGGCAACCGTCGACAGCAGGCCGACGATGACGAATTCAGTCGTACCGATCGCATAGGCCGCGATCGTCAACGCAAAGAGAGCGAGTGGCATGAGAGTGACCCGATGATTTGTTTCTTGTTCGGGTCGGAATATGGGCGTGGCACACCTGCTCGATAACAGCCTATAATAGCTCAACAGTTGTGAATTGAATTCAAGATAGGATGTGATGGACAATCGTGTCGGCGAGATGGATGTCTTCGTGCAGGTGGCCGAACTGCAGAGCTTTTCGGCTGCCGGCCGCAAGCTCAGGCTCTCGCCTTCTGCCGTGAGCAAGCTCGTCACGCGACTGGAAGACCGTCTCGGTACGCGTCTTCTGGTACGCACCACGCGTGCCCTTCAGCTGACGCCTGAAGGCGAAATCTATCTCGAACGCTCCCGCCGTATCCTCTCGGAAATCGAGGAAACGGAGCGCGCCGTCTCGGCCGGCGGCACGACGGTGGCACGCGGACGCCTGCGTGTCAGCACCTCCGTCGCCTTCGGCGTTCGCTACATCGTGCCGCTGGTGCCGGATTTCTTGAAGCTCTATCCGGAGGTCGATCTCGATCTTGCCCTCAGCGACGGCATCATCGATATCGTCGGAGAGCGCGCCGATATAGCTATCCGTTCGGGCGCCTTGCGCGATTCGTCGCTGAAGGCGCGCAAGCTGCTCGAAAGCCGCCGCGTCATCGTCGCCTCGCCCGGCTATCTGAAAAGGGAGGGCGTGCCGGAAAGCCCCGACGATCTCGACCGCCACAACTGCCTGACCTTCAGCTTCCGTTCAACCTCGGAGGAATGGCCGTTCCGCGATCCCGAGAATGGAGATCGCTTTTCAAGACCTATTTTCGGCAATCTTGAAACCAATAACGGACCGACCGCACGCAGCCTTTGCCTTGCCGGCCTTGGCCTCGCCCGCGTCGGCCAGTTCCATGTGCAGCCGGATATCGACGCCGGCACGGTGGTGCCCGTCCTTGAAGCCTATAACCCCGAAGATATCGAGTTCATTCACGCCGTCTATCCGGGTCATGAGCATCTTGCAGCGCGTATCCGCGCCTTCATCGATTTCCTGGTCAAGAACATCCGCTAGGCCGGATATGAGGAGCGAAAGATCTCCGTCATCTCCCTGTTACAGCGGAAAGTTAGCGAGCCCGCCATGTCCATAGAAATTCATCCGCCACGACAAAGCTGGATCGACGATTTCGCAAGCCTGAAGCAGGCCCTCCTGCGTGCAGCACCATCAGGCGCAGCGATCCATCATATCGGTTCCACTGCCGTGCCCGGCCTTCCGGCGAAGGACATCATCGACATCCAGGTAAGCGTCGACGCTCTTGATCTCATCGATGACACAGCCTTCGAAAGGGAAGGTTTCATCCGTCGCGCGATCGCGACCGATCACTGCCCGCCGGGTCTCGATCTGGCAGAAGGCGAGTTGCGAAAGCTGCTCTTCAAAAGCACAGGCCGTCTCGCGAATATCCATATCCGTGAAAAAGGCCGCTTCAATCAGCGTTATCCGCTTCTCTGCAGGGATTTCCTGCGCGCCCATCCGACGGCAGCCGCCGCTTACGGGTTGATCAAACAACGCCTCGCCGGCTATTTCCCTGATAATGTCGATGCCTATTACGACATCAAGGATCCGGTCTTCGATATCATCATGGAAGGTGCTTACGACTGGGCAAAGCTGACCGGATGGACCGAACCAGCGAGCGACTGACAACGAAGCTTCTTGTTGGGAATGCCGCGCCGGAGAAACCGGGCTGGGAAGAGAAGAGCGCGATCCACACAACCGGTGGAAACTTCGATCCTGGGCGCCTACGAATGTAGGTGGGCACCGTGTATCCAGACCCACGAGCCCGGACAGGGACAGCTCCCTAAGGATCGGGTATGGCCCCGAGGATTCATTGTTCCTGTCGAGAAGCACAGACCGCGTGAGCGAATATAGGGACATTTGCAGCAGCGCACCAGTGGGGCAGCGCTGCTCTTCAAAATTAATTAAGTTCGGCCGGCGTGCGGCCGTTCAGCTTGTCGGTGATGCCCTGAATTCGGCTCGTGACTTCCGAAAGCGCCACTGCGATGCCTTCTTCTGTGCGAGCTGTGGCGGCAAGTACCGTGTCCCGGTTACTACGGAGCGTCTCCAGCTCTGATTCCAGCCCCGCGACACGTCGGGTCAGCTCCGAAATCTCATCCATGACCATGATGCCGGCCATGACGGTGATCCTCAGATCGCCGATTTCGCCGAACTGCCCCTTGAGATGGCCGACATAACGGTCGAAGCGGGTCGCGAGATCAGTCAGATGATCTTCCTGTCCCTCTTCGCAGGCCATGCGATAGGCCTTGCCGTCGATCGTTACCGTTACCTGCGCCATCTCTTTAAGTCCTCTTAGCGGTCAAGAACCGCGCGGATCGTTTCCATCGCCGCCACCAGACGGCGCGAAACCTCGCGATTGACCTCTTCCAGCCGGTTCGCGCGGAATTCCGCCTGGTCCAGCTCCTGGGCAAGGCGCGAGCGATCGGCATGCACACGGCGAACCTCGCCTTCGATCTCGCCCTGCTCAAGCTGGCGCTCGATGCGCATGTCGACGGCATTCTCGAGGCCCGAGATTGCCTGTTTCAGCTCCGTAAGCGCAGCTTCGATGGTGTTGCCATTAGGCGTCATGTCTTTTCCGGTTCCCCGCACAAGACCCGCGAATCGGCCTCTGCCGCCGACCCTGTATTTTCAAGAGGATATGCAGCTAGGTTGGAGCGCGTCAATAAAGCCTCTCGGCTGCCCCCCGCCCTATTCTGTGGATGAGCGATTTACACAAGTCCGTCACACAAGATTCGTCTTTTGTAAAACTTGACGGTCAAATGTTAAAAATCGTCGCACCCGGCCTCCAAACGGCTTCCATTTTGTTGACTTGGCCGTTCCAACTGCTATGTCTCGACCGCTCTCATTGATGGTCTTGGCAGGCTCGAGGCCATCCCCAACCCGGAACCAGCGGAATAGCCATGACCTCACGCGAACAAAACGACCGGATGGCAAATGCGATCCGTTTCCTCTCCATGGACGCCGTCGAAAAGGCGAATTCCGGCCACCCGGGCATGCCGATGGGCATGGCGGATGTGGCAACGGTCCTCTTCACCAAATACCTCCGCTTCGATCCCCAGAAGCCGCACTGGCCGAACCGTGACCGCTTCGTGCTTTCTGCCGGCCACGGCTCGATGCTGCTCTACTCGCTGCTTTATTTGACCGGCTATCCGGACATGTCGGTCGAGGATCTGAAGCAGTTCCGCCAGCTTGGCTCGAAGACCGCCGGCCACCCGGAATATGGCCACGCCACCGGCATCGAAACGACCACCGGTCCGCTCGGCCAGGGCATTGCCAACGCCGTCGGCATGGCGATCGCCGAGCGCAAGCTGCGCGACGAATTCGGTCCGGAACTGCAGGATCATTATACCTACGTCATCAATGGCGACGGCTGCCTGATGGAAGGCATCAGCCATGAGGCGATCGCGCTTGCCGGCCACCTGAAGCTCAACAAGCTGGTCCTCTTCTGGGACAACAACTCAATCACCATCGACGGCGCCGTCTCGCTGTCGGACTCGACCGACCAGGTCGCCCGCTTCAAGGCCGTTCACTGGAACACGATCGAGATCGATGGTCACGATCAGGCTGCTATCGCCGATGCGATCGAGGCCGCTCACAAGTCCGACCGCCCGACCTTCATCGCCTGCAAGACGGTTATCGGCTTCGGCGCTCCGAACAAGCAGGGCACCCACAAGGTGCACGGCAACCCGCTCGGCGCCGAAGAAATCGCCGCCACCCGCAAGGCGCTGAACTGGGAATACGAACCCTTCGTCATTCCCTCCGACATTCTCGACGCATGGCGCGCCGCCGGCACCCGCTCTGACAATATCGTCAAGGCATGGGAAGAGACGCTTTCCAAGTCGCCGTCCAAGGCCGAGTTTACCCGCCGTTTTGCCGGCGACCTGCCGGAAGGTTTCGACAAGGCCATCGACGACTACAAGAAGAAGCTTGCCGAAACAAAGCCGACGATTGCCTCCCGCAAGGCATCGGAAGACGTGCTTGAAGTCATCAACGGCTTCGTACCGGAAACGCTTGGCGGCTCCGCCGACCTGACGCCGTCCAACAACACCAAGACCAGCCAGATGGTCTCGATCACGCCGACGGACTTCAAGGGCCGCTATATGCACTGGGGCATCCGTGAGCACGGCATGGCCTCTGCGATGAACGGCATCTCGCTGCACGGCGGTCTTATCCCGTACGGCGGCGGCTTCATGATCTTTTCGGATTATTGCCGCCCGCCGATCCGCCTCGCCGCCCTCATGGGTATCCGTGTCATCCACGTTCTGACGCATGACTCGATCGGCGTCGGCGAAGACGGCCCGACCCATCAGCCGGTAGAGCAGATCGCCAGCCTGCGCGCCGTACCGAACCTGCGTATCTTCCGCCCGGCGGACGCAGTCGAAACGGCGGAATGCTGGCAGATCGCCATCAAGAGCAAGGATCATCCGTCCGGTCTGGCTCTTACCCGCCAGAACCTGACGACTGTCCGCACCGAGTACAACGAGAAGAACCTCTGCGAACTCGGCGCCTACACGCTCGCAGGCAATGCCGACGCCAAGGTCACGATCTTCGCGTCCGGCTCGGAAGTGGAACTCGCCGTTGCCGCCCGCGCAACGCTCGAAGGCAAGGGTGTCAGCACCCGCGTCGTTTCCGTTCCCTGCACGGAACTCTTCTTCGACCAGCCGGAGGCTTACCGAAAGGAAGTCCTCGGCAACTCGCCGGTCAAGATCGCCGTCGAAGCCGCCGTTCGTGAAGGCTGGGATGCCTTCATCGGTCCGGAAGGTTCGTTCGTCGGCATGAAGGGCTTCGGCGCATCCGGTCCGGCCAAGAAGGTTTTCGAGCACTTCGGCATCACGGCTGACGCCGTCGTCGCCGCTGCGGAAGCCAAGCTTTAACGGCCCAAGCATTAACGGGGGGTGCCTTCGGGCACTTCCTCATCTAGTATCAGCAAGCCCCACCTCTAGGGAGTGAATGCACATGACAGTCAAGGTTGCCATCAACGGTTTCGGACGTATCGGCCGCAACGTTCTTCGCGCCATCGTCGAATCCGGCCGCACCGATATCGAAGTCGTCGCCATCAACGACCTCGGCCCGGTCGAGACCAACGCCCACCTGCTCCGTTACGACTCCATCCATGGCCGTTTCCCGGCGACCGTGACGGTCGAAGGCGACACGATCACCGTCGGCAACAGCAAGCCGATCAAGGTTACCGCCATCAAGGACCCGGCTACCCTTCCCCATGGGGAATTGGGCGTCGACATCGCGATGGAATGCACGGGCATCTTCACGAGCCGCGACAAGGCTGCCGCTCACCTGACGGCTGGCGCCAAGCGCGTCATCGTTTCGGCTCCTGCCGACGGCGCTGACCTCACGGTCGTTTTCGGCGTCAACCATGACCAGCTCACCAAGGAGCATCTGGTCATCTCCAACGCCTCTTGCACCACCAACTGCCTGGTGCCGGTCGTCAAGGTTCTGGACGACGCCGTCGGCATCGACCACGGCTTCATGACGACCATCCACTCCTACACCGGCGACCAGCCGACGCTCGACACGATGCACAAGGATCTGTATCGCGCCCGCGCTGCTGCCCTCTCGATGATCCCGACCTCGACGGGCGCTGCCAAGGCCGTCGGCCTCGTGCTGCCGCACCTCAAGGGCAAGCTCGACGGCACCTCGATCCGCGTTCCGACCCCGAACGTTTCCGTCGTCGACTTCAAGTTCGTTGCCAAGAAGACCACCTCCGTCGGCGAAATCAACGAAGCGATCAAGGCTGCCGCAAACGGCAAGCTGAAGGGTATCCTCGGCTACACCGATGAGCCGCTGGTTTCCCGCGACTTCAACCACGACAGCCACTCCTCGATCTTCGCAACCGATCAGACAAAGGTCATGGAAGGCAACTTCGTGCGCGTCCTGTCCTGGTACGACAACGAGTGGGGCTTCTCCAGCCGCATGTCCGACACGGCAGTCGCTTTCGCCAAGCTCATCTGACCGCAACGGCAAACGTGTTGAAAAACGGCCCGGGAAACCGGGCCGTTTTGTTTAGAGAGACTGCGTGGCAATCCTCGCTGGATCAAGTCGGAAGGACAGGACATGGTGCATCTGAATGTTCGAAAGGCTGATCCCGGCGACGCCCGAGAACTCTCCGAAATTCTCAACGAGATTATAGCAATCGGCGGTACGACCGCCATCGAGACCCCTCTTTCGCCGGAGGAACTGGCCGATTGGTTCATAACAGGCGAATGGCCTCTAACGTGCCATGTCGCCGAGACCAGTTCTGGTCTCGCCGGTTTTCAATCCCTGAGCCTCTACGGAAACCCGCCAGAGGGCTGGGCCGATATCGCGACCTTACCCGGCAGAACCCGAAGATACCGGGCGTCGGCACCACACTTTTCGCGGCAACCCTTGCCGCCGCAGAAGAGCGCAATATCGAAGTCATCAATGCAACCATTCGCGCCGATAATACTGGCGGGTTGGCCTATTACGAGAAGATGGGCTTTCGCACCTACAATATGCTGGAGAAAGTGCCGCTGAACGACGGTACGCCGGTGGATCGAATTCAGAAGCAATATCAGGTGAGCAAAGATAAAAGCGGCCTCTGGCGGTCAGCTCAATAAAAAGTCCCTCACTCGGCCTATCCGCCCTCCTATCGCCTGAATTGCTTCTACATTCTTTATACAGACTTTTTCCCGTAGCATTCTTCACTGGTCCTCACCCCAAGGGCTGTCCAGCAGCATGATGCAGCAATGCAGTAGAGGTTAAGCCGCAAGGCCTACCCTTCTGGTGTATTTTGCCGTTTACTAAAAGATCGCACTGGGCGCGGAGGGGCAAGGGACAGGCCGGGGGCGGCTTCGGGATGGCGTGATGAGGCGAAAGGGGTAGGGCATGGAAGCGTTTTACATAGTGGTGCTCGTTGCGACAGCACTTGTGCTTCTTGCTGCCTTTTCGAGCCTCCTTGCCTTCCGCTTCGGCGCCCCCCTCCTTCTGCTGTTCCTGATGATCGGGCTTGCCGCCGGTGTCGATGGTCTCGGCATCGAATTCAGCAATAACTATCTGGCCTATGTTCTGGGCTCGATCGCCCTTGCGATCATCCTCTTCGATTCCGGCTTCGGCACGCCGATGCAGGCCTTCCGCATCGCCGCGGTGCCGTCGCTGACGCTGGCCTCGATCGGCGTGCTTCTGACCGCAGCACTCTTCGCCTTCGCCGCCCGCTGGCTGCTCAACTTCACCTGGCTGGAAGGCATGCTGCTCGGCTCGATCGTTGCCTCCACCGATGCCGCCGCCGTCTTCTTCCTGTTGCGCATCGGCGGCATCAATATCAGAGACAAGGTGCGTTCCACGCTGGAAGTTGAATCCGGCACCAACGACCCGATGGCGATTTTCCTGACCATCGCACTGGTCGAGGTTCTCGCGAGCGGCGAACGCTACGCCGGTATCAACATCGGCATGCTCGCCATGTTCATCCAGCAGATGGGCCTTGGCGTCATCCTCGGCCTGCTCGGCGGCATGATGATCGTGCTGATCGCCGGCCGGCTGGAAACGGATCGCGGCCTGACACCGATCTTCGTGCTGGCACTCGCTCTGCTCGTCTTCTCCTTCACCGGTGCGGTCGGCGGTAGCGGCTTCCTTGCGGTCTATGTCGCCGGCATCTATGCCGGAAACCGCAAGATGCAGGCGATCGGTACAATCAGGCGCTTTCAGGACGGCATGACCTGGCTTGCCCAGATCATCATGTTCCTCGTGCTCGGCCTGCTGGCGACGCCTTCACAGTTTCCTGTCATCATCGTGCCGGCGATCCTGCTGGCATTGTTCCTGATCTTCGTCGCCCGGCCGCTCGCCGTCTGGCTGTCTCTGCTGCCTTTCGATTATACGCAGCAGGAAATCGGCTTTGTCGCCTGGGTCGGCCTGCGCGGCGCCGTATCCATCCTGCTTGCCATCATGCCGATCCTCGGCGGGCTGCAGCATAGCCAGATCTATTTCAACACCGCCTTCATCATCGTACTCGTCTCGCTGCTCGTACAAGGCTGGACGATCAAACCAGTTGCCAAGCGCCTCGGCCTCATCATCCCGCCGCGTATCGGCGCGGTCGATAAGGTCGAGGTTGACTTGCCGGGCGCCGCCAATCACGAGCTGCTTTCCTATCGCGTCATCAAGGACAGCCCGGTTCTTCGCGGCGAGCGCATCCCGCGCTGGGCAGCACCCTCGCTCGTGATCCGCGACGGCAAGTCGATGCGTTATCAATATGCCGGCCGCCTCAGGGAAAACGATCTCGTCTACCTTTTCATCGCACCCAGCTATTCGCGCCTGCTCGACCGGCTCTTCGCTAGCCGCGCACCTGTTGATGAGGACGACGCGGAATTCTTCGGCGCCTTCGCGCTGTCGCCGGCCCGTCCCGCCGCCGATCTCGATGCGGCCTATGGTCCAGGCCTTCTCAATGAATCCGAGAAGGGTCTGACGATCGCCGAACTGATGAAACAGCGCCTCGGCGGCAAGGCGGACTATGCCGATCGCGTCCGTCTCGGCTCACTCATCCTCATCGTCCGTGATCTCGACGACCAGGATCACATCACCTCCGTCGGCATGTCGCTCGAGGCAGTGGAGCCTGCCATTACGCTGCCGATCTTCATCAATCTGCACGAGATTATCCAGCGCATCCGCGAGCGTATGAAGGGCCGCAAAAAGCATGAGGCAACGGCTGCGGAAAGCGCTGCCGGACGTGACGAAAGCCCGCGCTAAAACGGCCGCCGACTGCCTTGCGTCTCCCCCGATCCTTGCTATGGTCGGCGCAATTTACGCCAACCACGAACGGATCCTCCCATGGCAGCTTTCAAGACACTCGACGATCTCAACGACATCGCCGGCAAGCGCGTTCTCGTCCGCGTCGACCTCAACGTCCCGGTCAAGGATGGCAAGGTTACGGACACGACCCGCATCGAGCGCGTCGCGCCGACGATCCTTGAACTGTCGAAAAAGGGCGCCAAGGTCATTCTGCTCGCCCATTTCGGCCGCCCGAAGGATGGCCCCTCGGCAGAATTCTCGCTTTCGCTGGTTGCCCCCTCCGTCGAGCAGGTGCTTGACCATGCCGTGCTGACGGCTTCCGACTGCATCGGCGAGGCAGCCGCTTCCGCCGTCGCGAAGATGAACAATGGCGATATCCTGCTCCTTGAAAACACCCGCTTCCACAAGGGCGAGGAAAAGAACGATCCTGATTTCACCAAGGCGCTCGCCGCAAACGGCGATATCTATGTGAACGACGCCTTCTCGGCCGCGCACCGCGCCCACTCCTCCACCGAAGGTCTTGCCCATCATTTACCGGCTTATGCGGGGCGCACCATGCAGGCCGAACTTGAGGCACTGGAAAAGGGCCTCGGCAACCCGGTCCGTCCGGTCGTCGCAATCGTCGGCGGTGCCAAGGTCTCCTCCAAGATCGACCTTTTGATGAATCTGGTGAAGAAGGTCGACGCGCTCGTCATCGGCGGCGGCATGGCCAACACCTTCATCGCCGCCCGCGGCACCGATGTCGGCAAGTCGCTTTGCGAGCATGATCTCGCCGATACCGCCAAGCAGATCATGATCGAGGCCGCCACCGCCGGCTGCGCCATCGTTCTGCCGGAAGACGGTGTCGTCGCCCGTGAGTTCAAGGCAGGTGCCGCCAATGAGATCGTCTCCATCGAAGCCATTCCGGCCGATGCCATGGTCCTCGATGTCGGTCCGAAGTCGATCGATGCCGTCAAGGCTTGGATCGAACGCGCCACTACGCTCGTCTGGAATGGTCCGCTCGGCGCCTTTGAAATCGAGCCCTTCGACGCAGCGACCGTCGCGGCCGCGAAATACGCCGCCGAACGCACCAAGGCCGGCAAGCTCACGTCAGTTGCAGGCGGTGGTGATACGGTCTCGGCGCTGAACCATGCCGGCGTTGCCGAAGAGTTTAGCTATGTTTCGACCGCGGGCGGCGCCTTCCTTGAATGGATGGAAGGCAAGGAGTTGCCGGGTGTGGCCGTTCTCTCCGCTAACCGATAAGCCGATTCGGCAGATATTCCAGCAGGATAGACCGCGGAGCAAACGCTTCCGCGGTCTTTTGCCCAAGAAGAGAAAAAATTCCCGAACTTTCAAACGATTGAAATCATTTCAATCGTTTCAATGACTTAGCACTCCCTTTTTTCTCCCTATAAACTTCTGTTATCCGGGTTCTATATTATCAATTCTACCGGGTTTCATTGTGGAGAGAACGAGATGAGCGAACGATTGGAAGACATTGCAGTTAAGATGGTTGCTGGTGGTCGGGGCCTGCTTGCAGCCGATGAATCGACCGCTACCATCAAGAAGCGTTTCGACGCGATCAATCTTGAATCGACCGAAACCAGCCGGCGCGATTATCGCGAGATGCTCTTCCGCTCCGACGAAGCGATGAAGAAGTACATTTCCGGCGTCATCCTCTATGAGGAAACCCTGTATCAGAAGGCCGCCGACGGCACGCCCTTCGTCGACATCATCAAGGCTGCCGACAGCATCCCGGGCATTAAGGTCGACATCGGCGCCAAGCCGATGGCAAAATACCCGGGTGAAACCGTCACCGAGGGCCTCGACGGCCTCGCAGACCGCCTCGCCAAATATTATGAGGCCGGCGCCCGCTTCGCCAAGTGGCGTGGCGTCATCGCCATCTCGCAGACGCTGCCGAGCCGCGGTTCCGTCCGCGCCAATGCCCAGGCGCTTGCCCGTTATGCTGCGCTTTGCCAGGAAGCCAAGATCGTACCGATTGTCGAGCCGGAATGCCTAATGGACGGCAAGCCGGGCGACCACAATATCGACCGCTGCGCCGAAGTGACTGAGGCCACGCTGCGCATCGTGTTCGAGGAACTGGCCGATGCCCGTGTCAGCCTCGAGGGCATGATCCTGAAGCCGAACATGGTCATCGACGGCAAGAATGCCCGCAAGGCCTCCGTCGCCGAAGTTGCGGAGCGTACAGTCCAAGTCCTGAAGCGCACGGTCCCGTCATCGGTTCCGGGCATTGCCTTCCTCTCCGGCGGCCAGACCACGGAAGAGGCCACCGCCCATCTCTCCGCAATCAACTCCGGTTATGAGCTGCCCTGGTTTGTCACCTTCTCCTACGGCCGCGCCCTGCAGGACAGCGCGCTCAAGGCCTGGAACGGCAAGCAGGAAAACGTCGCCGCCGGCCAGCGCGAATTCTCTCATCGCGCCGAAATGAACAGTCTCGCCGCCAAGGGCAACTGGAAGGCCGAACTCGAAAAGGCTGCATGAGCCTTTTGATATTTGAGAAAATGAGACGGACGGCGAACATCTTCGCCGCCCGTTTTATTTGCGCTTGCCCGTCGCGAAGGCGATTTGTCATGGCGACAAGATAATCCTTCGCCGCAATCGCTGGCCTCGCTAATCATGGCGCCTTAACCATTGGAGCCGCCATGAACAGCCTGCCCTACATCACCGTCGACGTCTTCACCTCCACCCGCTTCGAAGGCAATCCGCTCGCGGTCATGAGCGACGCCAGGGGCATCAGCGACGCGGCAATGCAGAAGATCGCCGCCGAATTCGGCTATTCAGAAGTCACCTTCGTGCTTCCTCCGGAAAACCCTCAAAACACGGCAAGGGTGCGCATCTTCACGCCGACAATGGAGATACCCTTTGCCGGTCATCCCAATGTCGGCACCGCCTATGTACTCGGCCAGCAGAGCGAAATCTTCGGCCGCCCCATCGGCGATACGTTGCGGCTCGAGGAGAAGGCCGGCCTCGTCGAGGTCGCTCTGCAGCGCAGCGAAGGTCGTGTCACCGCAGCGACGATCCGCGCTCCACGACCGCTTGAAGTAGAAGACACGATACCCGATGCGGTCATTGCCGGCTGCATCTCCATCGACCCGGCGTCGATCCGCAAGGACACGCATGTCCCGGTTTTCGTCTCCGTCGGCCTGAAATTTGCCGTTGCCGAACTCGAAAGCCTCGAGGCTCTGGCCGCGGCAAGCCCTAATATCAACGGCTTCCAGGCTGCGGCCAGGTCTGTAACCGGCAGCCATGATTTCTCCCTGTTTCTCTACGTTCGTCCCGCCGCTACGCCATGGAAGATCCGCGCCCGCATGTTCGCGCCGCTGGACAACGTCATCGAAGATCCGGCGACCGGCAGCGCTTCGGCAGCCCTTTCCGCCTATCTCGTCTCACTCCTGCCGGAGGCGGACATCAGCCGGCACGTGACGATCGAACAGGGCGTGGAAATGGGCCGGCGCAGCATCATCGAACTTGATGTGGTCAAGAAGGCCGGCACAGTCACCGACGTGACGATCTCGGGAACCTGCGTGCCGGTCATGAAAGGCGAGATCATCCTGCGGGACTGAACCAGTCCTATTGCACCAGGAAATCGCGCACCAGCAGCGCCACCGCCCAGATAGCAAAAGCAATCAGCGCGATTCTCCAGAAATCCATCCGGCGGCGCAGCCCCGGATAGCCGAGCGGCTTGATGATCTGGATTGCCATGGCAAGGATGAGTAGCAAAGCTATCAGCTTTGTCATGGCTTTATTTTTTCCATCTATCAGAATGTCACAGGACGGACATTTTTTCACGCGAACAGAGAATATCTACTCGCCGTAAAGGCATTCCGGGACACAATCAACATTCTTATGGACTGGGCAGATACAGGTCTCGCCTTATGTCCTTTTTCAAAGCGAACACGCCGAGTCTGGGGATATGACAAGAAATCTGCTGTCCGTCGCTGCGCTGCTCTTTGGCACGCTCTTCCTTTTCATGGGCAACGGACTGCAGGGCATTCTGCTTCCCGTACGCGGAAATCTCGAAGGTTATGCAACGACCACACTGGGCCTGCTCGGCACCTCCTGGGCGGCGGGCTTCGTCATCGGCTGCCTTGTCGCCCCGAAGATGGTGCGCCGCGTCGGCCATGTACGCGCCTTCTCCGGCTTCATTGCCATTATCGCCATCATCGCGCTGGTCAGCGGCATCATTATCGACCCGGTCTGGTGGGTCATCCTGCGCGCTGTCACCGGCTTCTCAACCGCTGGCACCTCGATGATCATCGAAAGCTGGCTGAACGAGCGGGCGAACAATGAAAGCCGCGGTGCGATCTTCTCGCTCTATATCGGCATCACCCTTCTTGGCGTCGTGGGCGGCCAGTTGATGATCCCGCTGGAAGACGTGCGCACACCAGTGCTCTTCATGATCTGCGGCATCTTTTACTGCATC
This sequence comes from Rhizobium sp. 768_B6_N1_8, assembly GCF_051811225.1. NCBI lineage: Bacteria > Pseudomonadati > Pseudomonadota > Alphaproteobacteria > Hyphomicrobiales > Rhizobiaceae > Rhizobium > Rhizobium sp. 768_B6_N1_8. The sequence goes on from NZ_JBPWPV010000001.1 coordinate 3,673,831, forward strand.
GCCATGCTGCCGACGACGCTCTCGACCGCCGCTTCGCCGCAGCCACTGAAAGCGGTGAAACTCGATCTGCCTGCGCTCTATCGCAATTCGCCCGTCTCCTGCCTTGGCATCCTGCTCGTCGGCATCGCCAACGGTGCCTACGGTACACTCGGCGCCGTCTTCGGCGCGGGTGCCGGCCTCTCCGACACCTCGATTGCGGTGATGATGAGTGCCACCATCTTTGCCGGTGCCATCATGCAGCTTCCGGCTGGGCGCCTCTCCGACCGCATCGACCGCCGTTATGTGCTGGCGGCCATGTCAGCCATCGCAGCGCTCGCCGGCCTCCTGATCTTCGTGCTGCACCCCTCGTCCCCTGTCTTCCTGATCGGCCTCGTCATCCTCTACGGCGCCGTCGCCAATACGCTCTATCCGATCGCCGTCGCCCATGCGAACGACTTTGCCGCATCGGAGGATTTCGTAAAGGTCTCGGGCGGCCTGCTGCTTCTTTACGGCATCGGCACCGTCATCGGTCCGACGATCGGCGGTCCGGTCATGTCGATCATCAGCCCGCATGCGCTCTTCCTGGTGACGGCGCTCGCCCATCTTCTGATCACCGGCTATGCCATCGTCAGGAGCCGTATTCGCGCAGCCATTCCGGCAAGCGACCGCGATGCCTACACGACGATCCCGACAGCAACATCTCCTACGCTCACGCCGCAAAGCATGTCGCTTGCCGATCGCGGCTCCAACAAGTCTCCCGAAACCGGCGATCCTGCTGTAAAGTTCGGCTGACGAACTGACGCATGTTGCGCAAACTGTGCAGCGGTTTTGCGATAACGACATGCCGGAAACGGAGACTTAAAGCGTGGAGGCGAATCTGAAAGATCGCGACACGGTTTAAAGGAGGAGCGACAATGAGCTTGATGGATGACGACAGGCCTCAGAAGAAGACTGCACACGAGATCGGCTCCGATCTCTCCCTGCTTTCGGTGGACGAGCTGAAGGCGCGCGTGGAACTCTTGAAAGCCGAGATCGCGCGGCTCGAAGCCGAGGCGACCAAGAAGGCTTCCGGCAGATTAGCCGCCGAAAGCCTTTTCCGATCATAAGACTGTGAACGAGCAACTATTGCTCCGAAATTACTTTCGTTAAGTCTTAAATTGGAACGACATTAATAAAAAATTAAGCTTTATAAGATATTACTCAAGCTGTTCAGATCCTTCTGAACCTCAGACAGTTTTCCAAGCGGTGAATTGGTCTGATTTTTCTCCCTGTTTTACCTTGAGAGCCGCTTTTGCGGCTCTTCTTTTTTGCGCTGCCTTAGACCTTTCCACGAAACTGTGGAGATTAACCTTTTCTTAAGAAACGGCTTGCGCAATTAGGCTAAAGATACCATCTTGAAATCATAAAGACCGGCCTGGGAAACTTTTCCGCGGAAACCGGCGTTACCTGATAGTAGATGCGTGCAACAGGGATTCTTTCGATGTCGGAACTTGGATTGAATACAATCAGTTTTGCGGGCCGCGCTGCCGCATCCTCGCAGTTCAAGACGCTGTATGCAGAGGGCATGTCGCTGGTCGAAGAAACCGCATCCTACCTCGACGGCCAGGGCCGCGCAGCCGCTAAGGTGCTGCCGCGCATGGCCTCGGTCCTTTACGCGGCTGAATCGATGCGCCTGACCACCCGTCTCATGCAGATGGCTTCCTGGCTGCTCCTGCAGCGCGCCGTCAACAATGGCGAAATGTCCCGCGATCAGGTTCTGGCAGAGAAGAATAAGGTTCGGCTCGACGGCTTTAATGTCGACCGCAACGCTCCGGGCTGGGGTGACCTGCCGGAATCCTTCCGCGATCTCGTAGAGCGCTCGCTCCGCCTGCAGAACCGCATCGCCTTGCTCGACCGCGAAATCTATCGCCCGACAGAAGCTGCGATCGTTCCTGATAACCAGAACAGCGTCCAGGCTCAGCTTTCCCTGCTGCAGACGGCCTTCGGCAACAACTGATCTGGCATCATAGAATTTCATGAAACCGGCTGCGGCAACGCGGCCGGTTTTTTGTTTGCTCACCGGTATAGGCCCGGAAAACAAAAAGCCCGGCACAAGGCCGGGCTTTTGAATATTCCGCCAAGCGGAAGCGAATTAGAGGCCGAGGCCGCCGAAACGCTTGTTGAACTTCGAAACACGACCGCCGCGGTCCATCAGCTGCTGGTTACCGCCGGTCCAGGCCGGGTGCGACTTGGAGTCGATTTCGAGGTTCATGACAGCGCCTTCCGAACCCCAGGTCGAGCGGGTTTCGTACTCGGTGCCATCGGTCATGACTACCTTGATGACGTGGTAGTCGGGATGGATGCCTTCCTTCATGACAATCTTCCTGCGATGCCGGGGTTCAATTTGCCGCAGACAGTTGCGGGGAAAGAACCGATTGAATAAATGAAGCCGCAGTCGTGAAGGCTACGGCTTCCCATTAGGATGCGGTGCCTATACATGAAGGGCGCCGGGATAACAAGGGCCAAGGAGCCGCAATACGCGGTCTTTGAGGGCGATCGGAGACGATTTGGCAGAGCAGGCAGAGCTTGGGGAAAAGAAGTCGCGTTCGCTAAGGCCGCTCGGCAGGTTGACACCTTATGTGGCGCGTTATCGCGGCCTAGTCGCGGGCGCTCTGGTTTCGCTGGCGCTCGCCGCCGTCACATCGCTTGCTATACCGCTTGCCGTGCGCCGCATGATCGACCACGGCTTCACCCAGGCCGATGGTACCTTCATCAACAGCTACTTTGCCATGCTGATGATCATGGCCATCGTGCTCGCCGTCGCCAGCGCTCTTCGCTATTATTTCGTCATTACCATCGGCGAACGCATCGTTGCGGATCTGCGCCGTGACGTCTTTGCGCATGTCACACGGCTCTCACCCTCGTTCTTCGACGTCAACCAGTCGGGCGAGATCGTCTCGCGGCTGACGGCCGACACCACGCAAATCAAATCCGCCGTCGGCGCCACGGCTTCCGTGGCGCTCCGCAACCTGATCCTCTGTATCGGTGCGCTCGGTATGATGATCATCACCTCGCCGAAGCTCTCGAGCCTCGTCATCGTCGCAATCCCGATCATCGTCTTTCCGCTGGTCGCCGGCGGACGATCGGTGCGCAAGCGCTCCCGCGCGGCACAGGATACGCTGGCAGAAGCCTCCGCCTTCGCCAATGAGACGATCGCTGCAACCCGCACCGTGCAGGCCTTCAACGCCGAAACCGCCGCAGCGGACCGTTACGGCTCGGCTGTCGAATCCGCCTATCAGGCCGCACGTTCCGCCGTCTCCTCCCGCGCCCTGCTGACGGGCATCGCCATCACCCTGATCTTCGGCAGCGTGGTCGCCGTTCTCTGGTTTGGCGCCCATAGTGTCCTCGCTGGCACGCTTTCGGCCGGCACACTCGGGCAGTTTCTGCTCTATGCGGTCATCGCAGCCGGATCGCTCGGCGCACTCTCGGAAGTCTGGGGCGAGCTTTCGCAGGCAGCAGGTGCAGCCGACCGCCTGACTGAGCTTCTCGACGAAGTCTCGCCGATCACCGCCCCCGCAAATCCGCAGCCACTGCCCTCGCCTGCCCAGGGCCGCGTGGAATTCGACGGCGTGCACTTCGCCTATCCGTCTCGTCCAGGCAAATCGGCCCTGCACGGACTGGATTTCACGGTGCTGCCAGGAGAAACAGTAGCAATCGTCGGTGCATCCGGCGCCGGCAAGAGCACGGTCTTCTCGCTGCTGCTGCGCTTCTACGATCCGCAACAGGGTAGCGTGAAGATCGACGGTGTCGACGCCCGGCAGGCAGATCCGGACGCCTTGCGACAGCGCATTGCTATCGTGCCGCAGGATGTCACCATCTTCGTCGCCTCGATCCACGACAATATCGCTTTCGGTGTTCAAGGCGCCACGCGCGAGCAGGTACGCGCCGCCGCGATCGCGGCCCAGGCCGATGAGTTCATTAATCGGCTGGACAAAGGCTACGATACGCAAGTCGGCGAACGCGGCATAACGCTATCCGGTGGCCAGCGCCAGCGCATCGCCATCGCCCGCGCGATCCTGAAGAACACACCTATCCTGCTCCTGGACGAAGCGACCTCGGCCCTTGACGCCGAGAGCGAAACGCTTGTGCAGAGGGCGCTTGACGGGCTTATGCATGGCCGCACTACGATTGTCATCGCCCACCGTCTCGCCACTGTTCTCAAGGCCGACCGCATTCTCGTCATGGATCAGGGCCGTGTCGTCGAGGAAGGCACACATCAGAGCCTGATCCGGCACGGCGGCATCTATGCAAAGCTCGCCAGCCTGCAATTCGATGCAGCCAACGAGGATGTGCTGGCAGCCGCCAAATAGCTTCCCCATACGTCATCGCGACTAAAGTCTGATCGCATAGCTCCCGGACGCGGTTGCCTTTGCGGCAACCTGCCCTAACCTCCCTATGCCCGAGGTAGGGGCCCTTGCTGTTGAAATCTGTGGGAGGAGATTCGAATGGCGTTTTCTGATATTACCCGTCGCATGAGCCTGGCGCTCGGCCTTGGCCTGCTCGCAGCCGCCACAGGCACGGCCGCATCGGCTCAGAGCTTTCCTGACCGATCCATAACCATGATCGTGCCTTTCGCGGCCGGAGGCTCGACCGATGTCGTCGCGCGTATCGTCGCGCAGAAAATGTCTGAAGATCTCGGCCAGCAGGTCATCGTGCAGAATGTTGCGGGAGCCGGCGGCAATCTCGGCGCTGACAACGTCGCGCGTGCTGCGCCGGACGGCTATACGATCCTGATGGGCACTGTCGCCACCCACGCGCTCAATCCGCTGATCCTGAAATCGACGCCTTATGATGCCGAGAAGGATTTCGCGCCGATCTCGTTGCTCGTGGTCGTTCCGAACGTGCTGGTCGTCAATCCGGAACTGCCCGCAAAGAACGTGCAGGAATTGATCGCGCTGCTGAAGGCCGATCCGGACAAATACAGTTACGCCTCATCCGGCAACGGCACGCCGCTGCATCTTTCCGGCGAACTTTTTAAAAGTATGGCGGGCGTCGACATGCAGCATATTCCCTATAAGGGCGCTGGACCGGCACTGAACGACGTCATTGGCAACCAGGTGCCGATCATGTTCGACAACCTGCCCTCGTCGTCTAGCCACATCAAGGCCGGCACGCTGCGGGCACTCGCCGTAACGACCGCCGAACGCGCGTCATCCTTCCCTGATATTCCGACCATCGCGGAATCCGGTATCCCGGGATACGAGACCTATACGTGGAATGCGCTCTTTGCACCGGCCAATACGCCGGCCGATGTGATCACCCGCCTCAACGCCTCCGCCAAGAAGGCGCTGACCGATCCGGCCGTTGCCGAGCGGATGAAGGAATTCAGCGCAACGATCGTCGGCTCCACGCCGGAAGAACTCGGCGCCCACGTGAAGGCCGAGCTTGCGAAATGGAAACCGGTCGTGGACGGCGCCCATATCCAGATGGAATGAGCACAACGGAAGGGGACAGCGTGCCGTTAGCCCCTTCTCCCGCGCCCGATCCAACCGGCGGCAATTGGACGCCATGCAATTGAATTCTAATTAAGGTAGTGGAAAAGCTCGCAATTCTGGGCTAGCTTTCGGAAGGCTGATGCATGATTTCAGCTTACCAGGAGGGATCCATGTACAGATTTGAAGTTTACAAGGATAAGGCCGGTGAATTCCGCTTCCGCTTCAAGGCGTCGAACGGCGAGACCATGTTCTCGTCCGAAGGCTACAAGGCGAAGGCATCCGCGATAAACGCCATCGAATCCATCAAGAAAAATTCGCCTGGCGCTGATGTAGTGGATCAGACAAAGGCGGAAGCCTGACTGGAAGCGGAGGCGGCATCAGTCGCCTCCCGCACTTTCCGCTCAGCGTATTTTTCGCACGCATTTCCATGTGATCGATTTTTTTCGACCGCAATGTCGAAATGAGGACGACTGAGACCTCATTGTTTCGGAACGGCTGAAGGCCGCGCCACCGGAGCATTGCAGCATGGGCGAATTTGGCTTTAGATGCTGTCTGCCCGGTCAAACGCCCCTAGAGGATCAGGAGTTTCCGATGCAATACGCACTTATCATCCGTGAATCCGCAGAAGACTTCGTCCGCCGCAGCGACCCTGCCTACCGCGACGGCTGGACGGCCTATACCAAGGCACTGGTGCAAGCCGGGATCTTGACCGCTGGTGCCGGCCTGACCCCGCCTGAGACAGGCACGATCGTGCGTCGCAAGGGCGAGAACCATGATGTACAGGATGGCCCCTACCCGGAAGGTAAGGAATCGCTCGGCGGCTTCTACGTGATCGACGTGCCCGATCTCGATACGGCGCTCGAATGGGCCACGCGCGTTCCCGTCTCCGAACAGGGCTCGGTGGAAATACGGCCCCGGCTGCAGGTCGCGTGAGGCCGTTGTGACATCCGATGCAGGCCGTGCCGCCGAGAAGGTGGCACGGCAATCCTACGGCAAGCTCATCGCCTTCCTTGCCGCCCGCTCCCGCGATGTCCCGGCGGCGGAGGACGCATTGTCTGATGCGCTGGCGGCCGCGTTGCGGGTCTGGCCCGAGCGGGGCATTCCCGACAATCCCGAGGGCTGGCTGCTCACCGCAGCCCGCCGCAACCTCATACAGGCTGCCCGCCATCGAACCGTCCGCGACAATGCCAGCGAAACGATTGCGCTGGCCGTCGAGGAAGCCGAGGAGCGCATGAACGATGCACGAAATGGCGACTTTTCCGATGAGCGACTGAAGCTGCTTTTTGCCTGCACACACCCGGCAATTGACCGGTCCGTTCACACGCCGCTGATGCTTCAGACCGTGCTCGGCATTGATGCGAAGACAATCGCACAGGCCTTCGTAGTCTTGCCGGATGCCATGAGCCAGCGCCTGGTGCGGGCCAAGGTCAAGATCCGCGACGCCGGCATTCCCTTCGCCGTTCCCGAGCGGCAGATCCTGACGGAACGGCTGGCAGGCGTGCTCTCGGCAATCTATGCCGCCTACGGGCTCGGCTGGGACGGTCTCGATGGTGAAGGAGGCAGTCGCACGAGCCTGACCGATGAGGCGATCTGGCTTGGCCGCGCCCTCATGACCATTCTGCCCGAGGAGCCGGAGGTCATCGGGCTGCTCTCACTGATGCTTTATTGCGAGGCGAGAAGACACGCACGACGTGATGGCGATGGCGCCTACATACCGCTTGAGGAGCAGGATACCGGTCTCTGGAACGAAATCATGATGGCCGAAGCCGACGCGTTGCTGCGCAAGGCGGGCACTTTCGACCGCTTCGGTCCGTTCCAGTGCCAGGCGGCGATCCAGTCCGTCCACACCACGCGCCGCCGGACGGGCACGACGGATTGGAAGGCGCTCGTCACCCTCTACCGAGCGCTCATCGCGATGAAACCGACACTCGGTTCCAAGGTCAGCCATGCCGCCGTAATCGGCAGGGTCGATGGCGCGGCCCCGGCCATCGCCCTGCTGGACGGGTTGGAACAACCGGGCATCGCCAGCTACCAGCCTTACTGGGCGGTGCGGGCGCATCTGCTGGAAGACCTTGGCGAAAGCGATGCCGCGGCAGCAGCCTACAGGATGGCGATCGGCCTCAGCGACAGTCCCGCCGTCCGCACCTTCCTCACCGGCAAGCTTCAAGCCGTTATTTTTCGGTCAGCTTGAGCTCGATACGGCGGTTGGTGGCACGCGCGTCCGGCGTATCGCCCGGTGCAATCGGCTGGAATTCGCCAAAACCTGCCGCAACGAGCCGGTCTGCGGGCACTCCCTGCGCGATCAGGAACTTCACGACCGAAATCGCGCGGGCGGATGAAAGCTCCCAGTTGTCGCGGTAGCGGCCTGAGCCCGACAGTGCGACATTGTCCGTATGGCCATCGACGCGCAGAACCCAGTTGATCTCAGGCGGAATTTCCTTGGCGAGATCGAGTAGCGCGGCGGCAAGCTTTGCCATTTCCGTTTGGCCATCCGGATTGAGGTCGGCTCCGCCAGACGGGAACAGCACTTCCGACTGAAAGACGAAACGGTCGCCGACGACGCGAATGTTCTCGCGATCGGACAGGATTTCGCGCAAGCGGCCGAAGAAGTCCGAGCGGTAGCGATTGAGTTCCTGCACACGCGCAGCCAGCGCCACGTTCAGGCGGCGGCCGAGATCGGCGATTTTCGTCTGCGAAGTCTGATCCTTCTCCTCGGAAGCCTGAAGTGCTGCCTCGACAGCAGCGATCTGGCTGCGCAGCGCCGCGATCTGCTGGTTGAGGAGCTCGACCTGGCTGAGGGCACGGTCGCTGACCTGCTTCTGCTCATCGAGCTGCTGCGTCAGCGTTCCGATCTGCTGCTTTGCCGCATTCTGGCCGCCGGTACCGGCGCTGAGAAGCGCCTGCAACCGCGTACGCTCGCCCTCGGCACTCGCAAGCGACGCCTGCAGATTGGCGACCGAATCCTGAAGATCCTGATTGCTGCCCTTCTCGAGCGCCAACAACTGCGTGAGCTCGTTGATCTGACCGTTCAGACGCGTCAGCACCTCGTCACGACCGCTGATTTCGCGGCTGAGAATGAACTGGCCGACAACGAAAACCGTGAGGATGAACATGATGGCGATGAGCAGCGTCGATAGAGCATCGACGAAGCCCGGCCAGTAGTCCACCGCGCGTTGGCGGCGGTTGCGGCCAAGAGGCATGGCTTACTTGCCCTCGCTCTTTTCGACCTGGCCGGACCGTTCGCGCGCTCTGTCGCTGCCGCGGTCTTGCACACCGATGCGTTCAGCCAGACGATCGAGCGTGCGGCGCATCGCCTTTGCCTCGTCCTGCTGGACCTCGATCCAGTCGCGCAGCATCTGCTGCTCGTTGCGCATGTTCTTGACGAGACCCTGAATGCCTTCGGCAAGGCTTGCCATGGCGGCGACCGACCGCTGGCTGGACGCGCCGTCCCCTTCGGCGACCTTTCGCAGATATTCCGACAGGGCCTTCATATCTTCCGATGAGCCACCAGAAACGCCATCCAGCGCCGGCACCGGAATGTCGGAGCCGACATCGGTAACCGAGGAGAGCCAGTTTTCCAGCTCCGTATAGAAACGGTTCTGCGCACGTCCGGCCTGCAGATCGAGGAACCCGAGGATCAGCGAGCCCGAAAGACCGAGCAGCGAGGACGAGAAAGCCTGGCCCATGCCGGAAAGCGGCATCGCAAGCCCTTCCTTCAGCGTCGAAAGCACATCGCCCGTGCCATTCGAGCCGGCATCGAGCGACTGGATGACAGAGCTGATGGAGCCGATCGTGCCGATAAGGCCCCAGAAGGTGCCGAGCAGGCCGAGAAAGACGAGAAGGCCGATAAGATAGCGGGAAACGTCACGCGATTCGTCGAGGCGGTTGGCAATCGAATCCAGAATGGAGCGCAGCGCGGTGGTCGATAATGCAACCCCGGACCTGCTACGATTTCCAATCAGCGCCCGCATCGGCGCAAGCAGCCGCGGATGGCGGTTCACCTTGTCGGCACTGCCAGCAGCACGGAAAGAATTGAACCAGCGTACTTCCGGGCGAAGCGACAGGACATGATTGAAAACGAGAATGATTCCAACGGCAAGAACGCCGACGATGAGACCGTTCAGGCCCGGATTATGCATGAAGGCAGTCTGCGTCTGCCGGAACAGGATCGCCGCGATGAAGCCCACGATGATGAGGAACAACACCATCGTCCAGAAGAACGACATGGGGCTGGAGAGTTTGTAAGTGTAGCCACCGGCCGTCTTCTCGGTCGAGCCGAACTCGGCCACATTCACATTTTCCATAGGTTCCTCGGCCTCCGGACTCATTACAGCCGAAGACTAGATCAACATTGTGCCGAATTGAAGTATGCGCAGGCGAAAAGCCGGACTTTACAACAGGCTGTTGCCCAGATCGTCACTTGGTCGGAACCGGCCGCTTGACGACTTCCGTGAGCGCTTTGTGGATGTGCTCGTTGCCGGCAATGATCGCACCGGTCTCCAGAATTGACGCCCCCCCGTCCCAGTCAGTGGCATAACCACCCGCTTCGCGGATGAGCAGAATGCCGGCCGCCATGTCCCAGGGCGACAGCGCCACTTCCCAGAAGCCGTCGAAACGACCGGCGGCCACATAGGCAAGATCAAGCGAGACTGCCCCCATGCGGCGGATGCCGGCAACTTCGCCCATGACATGGCGCAGCTCGATCAGGAACTTGCCGTGATTGCCGCGGCCGAGATGCGGCACGCCGCAGCCGATGACGCTGTCGGAAAGCACCCGGCGCGAGGCGACGCGCAGGCGGCGATCGTTGAGGAACGCGCCGCCGCCACGCTCGGCAGTGTAAAGCTCGTCCGTCGCCGGATTGAAGACCACGCCTGCGACGATCTCATTGTTGCGCTCGAGTGCAATGGAAACGGCAAAGGCCGGGATACCGTGCAGGAAGTTGGTCGTGCCATCGAGCGGATCGACGATCCAGCGGTGCGCACCATCGGTACCCTTGATCTCTTCGCTCTCTTCGCCAAGGAAGCCATAGGTCGGACGAGCCTTGAGAAGCTCTTCCTTGACGATCTTCTCGGCCTTGCGGTCGGCATTCGAAACGAAGTCGCCCGGTCCCTTCACGGATACCTGCAGGTTCTGCACTTCCCCGAAATCACGCCCCAGCGACTTGCCTGCCTTGATGGCAGCCTGAACCATGACATTGAGAAGAGCTGAACGGGCCATGTGGGCATTTTCCTTGGATAATACGGGACGCGCTGTCAGGGGCGGGATATGTCCCTGAACGCCGGAAGCGACAGCGCTGCATAGATTGGCGGCCTCAAGACCACAAAATCAGGGAAATTTCAAGGGGAATGCCGCATGGCAGGGTTGCAGCAGGAAAGGATAGTTCCTAAATTATTCTGGACAGATCAGTCTGGAAACCTTATTGAGGCGTCATGGCAAGGCATAAGGAATTCGATCGCGACACCGCACTCAAGGCTGCCATCACCGTGTTTACCGAACACGGCTACGAGGGCACGTCCACGGATGCGCTGCTCTCGGCCATGAAGATCAGCCGGCAAAGCATGTACGATACTTTCGGCGACAAGCGCAGCCTCTATCTGGCAGCGCTCGACCGCTACAATCTCGACAGCGTCTCTCAACTCGTGGCCGATCTGCACCGCGATACGACACCGTTGAAAGCTTTGGAAGAGACGCTCATCGCCTTTGCCTCCCGTCCGGAAACCGAAGCCGGCCGTGGCTGCCTTGGCGTCAGCGCCGTATGCGAGTTCGGCCGCACGGACAGTGCGGTCTCTGATCTGACAGACAAGGCATCCCGCCTGCTTTCATCCGCCGTGCAGACAATCCTTGAGGAAGGCAAGAAGCGGGGCGAGGTCGCGGATGATGTCAATACCACCGATGCCGTGCAGTTCCTCGGCTCGACCCTGTCAGGCATGAAGGTCAGCGCCCGCAACGGCGCCCCCCCCGAAGCACTTCGCGGGATAGCCCGCCTCGCCGTTCGAAGCCTCCGGTAAAAACTGGAAGTCCAAACCCGATTTCGCATGTCCAATTCCAGACTAAACAGTCCAAAAAAAGGAAGAAACCCACAATGTCCCAACCACTCTCCGGCAAGATCGCCCTCGTAACCGGTGGCTCGCGCGGTATCGGTGCCGCAATCGTCCGCCGCCTCAGCAGCGACGGCGCGGCCGTTGCGTTCACCTATTCCGCCTCTGGCGACAAGGCGAAGGCCATCGTTGCCGAAATAGAGGCGCAGGGTGCGAACGCGCTGGCCATCAAGGCAGACAGCGCTGATCCGAAGGCCGTTCAGGATGCGGTCGATGAGACCGTCTCGACGTTCGGTGGCATCGACATTCTCGTCAACAGCGCCGGAATTCTCATGTTGAATTCAGTAGAGAATTTCCCCCTCGAGGACTTCGACCGCATGTTTGCGGTCAATGTCCGCGCCGTCTTTGCCGGTACGCAAGCGGCCGCGCGCCACATGAAAGCAGGCGGGCGCATCATCACCATCGGCAGCATCGTCGCCGAGCGGAGCGGTTTCCCGACCTCCTCGGTCTATTCCATGACAAAGGGTGCAGTGGCCGCCATGACACGCGGCCTTGCCCGCGATCTCGGCCCGCGCAGCATCACGGTCAACACTATTCAGCCAGGCCCGACGGCAACGGACATGAACTCGAACGAAGCCAGCCATGAGATGCTGAAACAGTTGATGGCGCTCGGCCGCATCGGCGAGGACAAGGAAATCGCTAGCTTCACCGCCTATCTCGCCAGCCCCGAAGCCTCCTTCATCACCGGCGCCAGCCTTACGATCGACGGCGGTTATCTGGCCTGATGCAGACAGTGGAACGGCGGCGCAGATACGCCGCCGTTCCACTGCTTAATGTCCGAAACTCAGGATTTCTGCTGTGTGATCAGCACTTCGCGGGCGATCTGGTCGAGCGGCAGAATACGGTCGACACCGCCCTTGGCGATCGCTTCCTTCGGCATGCCGAAAACAACCGAGGTCGCTTCATCCTGCGCGACGGTATAGGCACCGGCCTGATGCATTTCCAGCATGCCGCGCGCACCGTCGTCTCCCATTCCGGTCATGATGATGCCCATCGCGTTCGAGCCGGCCGAACGGGCAGCGGAACGGAAGAGCACATCGACGGACGGACGGTGGCGGGAAACCAGCGGCCCCGGCTTGACGGACACGTAATAACGCGCCCCCTGACGCTCCAGCAACATATGCTTGTCGCCGGGCGCAATCAGCACATGACCGCGCAACACCGGATCGCCGTCGGCCGCTTCCTTGACCTCGACTTCGCAAAGACCGTTGAGGCGCTTGGCAAAAGCCGCTGTGAATTTTTCCGGCATGTGCTGAACGATGACCATGCCTGGCGCGTTGGCCGGCAGCGCTTCCAGAAATTCGCGCAGGGCTTCCGTTCCGCCCGTCGAAGCGCCGACGCAGACGACCATTTCCGTCGTCTTCGCCATTGCCCGGCCGGTTGGCGGCGGCAACATCGCATCGGCCGTCAGCTTCTTGGCCGGCCCTTCCGCCGAAGCCGAACGGATGCTGCCTGCAGCGCGGCGCACATTGGTAAGCCGCGCATGCGAGGCGCTCTTGACCACTTCACGGATGCGCATGGCATCATCGGCCAGGCTATCCGCCGCACCGATCTTGGATTTCAGGATGACGTCGACGGCACCCGCCTCAAGCGCCTGAAGCAGAGTTTCCGAACCCGCCTCTGTCAGCGAGGAGCACATGACGACCGGGATCGGCCGCTGCGACATGAGCTTGCGCAGGAAGGTGATCCCATCCATGCGCGGCATCTCGACATCGAGCGTGATGACATCAGGGATCTCTTCCTGGATCTTGCGCGCCGCCATGAACGGGTCGGAAGCCACGGCCATGACTTCGATCTCCGGGTCTTCTTCCAGAACCCGAGCCAGCGTCTGCCTGACACTGGCGGAATCGTCGATGATGAGGACGCGGACTTTTTTGGCCATAGGATCCCCTCAGATGCGCTGGAACACCGTATTCGAAACCTGCTTCAAGGGAAGGTCGAAGCCGGTGATCGATTCCGAGTGACCGATAAACATGTAACCGCCCTTCGCGAGGCAATTGCAGAGACGGGTGAGCACTCCGGCCTGCGTCTGCTTGTCGAAGTAGATCAGCACGTTGCGGCAAAAGATCAGGTGCATCATGTCGCCAACAGGATATTTCTCATCCATCAGGTTCATGCGGGCGAAGCCGACACGGCTGCGCAGCTTCGGCGAGATGCGAACCTCGCGGCGGCCATGCTGCTTGGCCACCATGACATATTTCTTCTGCAGATCACGCGGCACCGGAGCGACCAGATCTTCCGCATAAATGCCCTTGCGCGCTGTCTGTAGCACATCGGTGGAGAGATCCGTCGCCAGCACATTGTAGGAGACATCGCTGCGGTTCTCGACGAACTCGGCCAGCACCATAGCCATCGTATAGGGCTCTGCACCCGTCGAGCAGGCAGAACTCCATGTGCGGATCGTCCGCAGGCCGCTGTCGGCGAGCGTCGGTAGGGCGACCATCTGCATATATTCGAAATGTTTGGCTTCCCGGAAGAAGTCGGTCTTATTGGTCGTCACGACGTCGATCAGGTAGACAGTCTCCTGCTCGAGACCATCCTCGTTGAACAGGAAATCACAATAGTCGTCGAAGCTCGCATGGCGCGTGGCGCGCAAACGCCGGCGCAGCCGGCCCTCCAGCATCGTCAGCTTCGTCGGCGGCATCTTGATGCCGCTATAGTCATAGATGAACCGTGCCAGCTTGTCGAAATTACGCTTGCTGATCCTGTCACCCGGCAATTGGGTTTCTACCGCTGCCATACTCATAAAACGCGACGCTCCGAACAGGTCTTGAGGGCCTCAGGCGGCCGATTGCAGGACAGTTGCATCCTCGCGCGACAGAAGCCGGGCGAGGTCGACGATGACGACGAAGCCGTTCTCGCGGCGCACGACACCAGCAATATAATCCGACCGCCAGCGTACGCCGATATCGGGTGCAGACTCGATCTGATCGCGACGGAAGGGCGTCACTTCGAAAACGCGGTCGGCAACGAGGCCGAGCGTCAGAAGGCGATTTTCCATCGGAACGTCGAGAACCAGCACCCGCGTGTGCGGCGTCGGCACTGTCTTCGACATGCCGAGCTTCAGGCGCAGATCGATCGTCGGAACGCCCTGGCCGCGCACGTCGCGCAGGCCAAGCAGATAGTCGGGACCATTCGGAATCTTGAATGCTTCCGCATAGTCGAGGATTTCGCGCACCACCTCCACCGGAACGGCGAAGATCTCCTCGCCGAGGCTGAAGGTCACGAATTGGGCTTCCAGAGATGTTGTTGCCATGATCAACCGCTTTCCTTGGATTCGGGCGCCCCGATTATCGGAGACGCCTGTTAACATATTGAAAGGACCCGGATGCTCAGGCGCTTTCCTTGAACTCGGCATCCCCATCATCAGGGCCACCCATGGAGAGGTCGAGAGCAAAGCCCTTGGCGCGGGCCTGCTGGGCGGCGACCGAATTGGCGGCCGTGGTCTTCTTGCCGACCGGCTTGCGGCCTCCGGTCGGAGCGGGCGTGCGCACCGTGACCTTGGCAGCCGGAGCGCGGGACAGGCGGTGGCCGGCCATGTCCACCTTGAAGAAGGCGATGGAGGCCTGCAGTTCCTCAGCCTGGGTCGCCAGCTCTTCGGAGGTCGCCGACATCTCTTCGGAAGCGCCGGCATTCTGCTGGGTCACCTTGTCGAGCTGCTGGATCGCTTCGTTGATCTGGGCTGCACCAATATCCTGCTCGCGGCACGCCGAGCTGATCTCGGAGACCAGTTCGGCAGTCTTGCGGATGTCAGGAACCAGGCGACCAAGCATGTCGCCGGCTTCCTGCGCTGCCTTGACTGTATCGCCGGACATCGCACTGATCTCAGCGGCGGCCGACTGGCTGCGTTCTGCAAGCTTGCGCACTTCCGAGGCGACAACCGCAAAGCCCTTGCCGTGTTCACCGGCACGCGCAGCTTCGACGGCGGCATTCAGGGCGAGCAGGTCGGTCTGGCGGGCGATTTCCTGAACGATGCCGATCTTCTCGGCAATCGTGCGCATCGCAGCCACCGCACGGTTGACGGCATCGCCGGAATTCTCCGCATCCTTGGCGGACTGGCGGGCGATCTTTTCGGTCTGGGCGGCGTTGTCGGCATTCTGCTTGATGTTTGAGGCCATCTGCTCCATCGAAGCAGAAGCCTCTTCAGCCGAAGCCGCCTGTTCGGTTGCGCCCTGCGAGACCTGCTCGGAGCTGGCTGACAGTTCCTGGCTGCCGGACGAGACGTTTTCCGCAGCGGCGATTGCATCAGCGACGACACCACGCAGACGCTCCACCATCTGCTCCAGAGCGATACCCAACGTATCCTTTTCGGACAGAGGTTTCGGAGACACGGTAAGGTCGCCGTTCGAGATCTGGTTGGCGATCTGCGCCGTGTTACGCAGGTTGCCGGTCATCCTCGTCATGGAATTGACCAGGTCGCGGATTTCGTCATTGCTCTTATGCTCGATGTCCTGTTCGAGGTCGCCGATGCTGACGGCATCCGCGAGCTGGACTGCACGCTTGAGGCCACGGGAGATATTGAGCAGGATCCAGATGGCAGCAGCAGAGGATATGATGATCAGACCTATCGTCATCATCACCAGCATGTTGCGTGACTGGGCATACTGGTCGTTGGTAGCGGCGTCGGTCTCGGCGACATTGCCGGTCACGGTGTCGTTCAGCTTGGTGAGAATGCCGAGAAGCTGGGTCGTCACCGCCTGGCCTTCGCCCATCGAAATGACGCCGGCCTGGGTGTTGGATTCGGTTGTGTTCTGCTTGGCGAGGTCGGCAACACGATCCTGCAGCGCCGTCCACTTGCCGTAGAGATCGCCGAACTGAGCCATGCCATTCCTGATGTCAGGGTCTTCCGAAGTGGCAAGGCGAGCCTGCAGTGTCTTGATCTGCTCGCGCTGCTGCGAGATCTCATCGACATAGCCGGCGATCTTGGTCGCATCGGTATTGATGATCGCATCCTTTTCGGCGCGGATGGAACGCATCACGGCATCGGAGAGATCACCGGAATCGCGCAGATTGGCGACCGGACCGGCAACCATGACCGAGATGTCGCTATTCAGCGACGAGAGATTGTAGATCGAAAGACCGGCCATGGCGCAGGTCAGGAGAACGATGAAACCGAACACCAGGCCCAGTTTGAGTTTGATCGTGAAGCGCATTCCAAGACCCCTTTAGGACTGCAGCGGATATCCCGCGAAATGACACATTGTGCCGCCGTAAAAACGCTTCATGCGTTGCCGGCCGAGCCGGTGTGCCCCGGCGCTTCCATGCGCCGGCCGTAACGGGGCCGCTGTTGCCGCGGCCCCAATGCCTGTCCGCCGGGAAGCGCTTACGCGCTTTCCCGGAAATCATCGTCCGCCGTGTCCGGTCCGCCCATGGACATGTCCAGGGCAAAACCCTTGGCGCGGGCTTGCTGAGCGACAATGCCGTTGGCGGCAGCCGCCTTGCCGACCGGCTTGCGAGGTGCAGATGGAGCCGGGCTGCGCGTGGTCACCTTGGTAGCCGGTGCGCGACCCTGGCGGCCACCCGTCGCCATTGCCTTGCCACCCGCCGTATCCACTTTGAAGAACGCGATAGACGTCTGCAATTCCTCGGCCTGGGCAGCGAGCTCTTCGGAGGTTGCAGACATCTGCTCGGAAGCACCCGCATTCTGCTGGGTTACCTTGTCGAGCTGCTGGATCGCCTCGTTGATCTGCGACGCACCGACATCCTGCTCGCGGCATGCAGAGCTGATCTCCGCCACGAGTTCCGCCGTCTTTCTGATGTCAGGCACTAGGCGGCCGAGCATGTCGCCGGCTTCCTGGGCGGCAGTGACGGTATCGCTCGACATGGCGCTGATTTCCGCTGCCGCCGACTGGCTGCGCTCTGCAAGCTTGCGCACTTCCGAAGCGACGACCGCAAAACCCTTGCCGTGTTCGCCGGCACGAGCCGCCTCCACCGCGGCGTTGAGGGCAAGAAGGTCGGTCTGACGGGCAATTTCCTGAACGATGCCGATCTTCTGGGCGATCGTACGCATGGCTTCGACCGCGCGGGAAACAGCACTTCCGCTCATCTCCGCATCCTTGGCGGATTGCCGCGCGATCTTTTCCGTTTGGGCGGCATTGTCGGCGTTCTGCTTGATGTTGGCTGCCATCTCTTCCATCGAGGAGGAGGCTTCCTCGGCCGCCGAAGCCTGCTCGGTCGCGCCCTGCGATACCTGCTCCGAGCTCGCCGAAAGCTCCTGGCTGCCGGCCGAAACATTCTCGGCGGCTGCAATTGCGTCGGCGACGACATCGCGCAAACGCTCCACCATCTGTTCGAGCGCAGTGCCAAGTGTATCCTTGGCCGAAAGCGGCTTCGGAGACACTGTCAGGTCGCCGGCAGCAATCTGCGTAGCAATATCGGCAGTGATGCGAAGGTTGGCGACCATGCTTTGCATCGCAATGCCGAGCGTATCCTTCGCCGAAAGCGGCTTGACCTCTACCGAGAGGTCGCCTTCTGCGATCTGGTTGGCAACATCGGCGGTGGCGCGCAGGTTGTTCACCATACCCAGCATGGCAATACCGAGCGTATCCTTGTCGGAGAGCGGCTTCGGTGTAACGCTGAGGTCACCGTTCGAAATCTCGTTTGCGATGCCAGCGGTATTGCGCAGATTGTCCGTCATGACGTTGATCGTGTTCACCAGATCCTTGATCTCGTCGTTGCTCCGGATCTCGACCTTCTGGTTCAGATCGCCGATGGCGACGGCGCTGGCGACGTTCATGATCTTGCGCAGGCCGCTGTTGATGCCGAGCGCGATCCAGAGCGCGGCAGCAAAAGCGATGACAGAAGCGCCGATGGCGATGCCGATCAGCAGGTTCCTGGTGTTGCCGTAGAGGATTTCCGTATCGTCGTCGGCCTGGGTCATCGACTTCTGCTGAAGCGCGACGAGCGCCGTAAAGACGTCTTCCAGCTCCGTGACGATGGCGCGAACCTCTCCACCGGAATAGGCCGTGGCCGCTGCCCTGTCGCCACTTTCCTGGATCAAGGCAACTTTGTTGGAACCTTCCACGAAACGTTTGCTCAGCTCGACCAGCCTATCCCACGTCGGCTTGCCGTCAGCCGTTGCAAGCTGCTGGCCGCCTGTCGCGAATGTGAGCATTTCATCCATGCTCTTTGCCGAGTTTTGGAAGTGTTTCCTGGCTGCTTCAGGATCCATTTCCAAAAGGGCATTCTTCTGCCACCGGATGGCATCGAGTTCGGCAGCTTTGGCTTCCAGAGCCAGCTCCAGTCTTTTTGAAGGACCTGCGATCAGGTTGCCGACAGCGTCGTTCAGCGAGCTGAGGCTGATAATTCCAAAGACTGCACTACCCACTAGCAACAGTATGACGAAGCCGAACGCGGCTGCGAGCTTGAGCTTGATCGTGATACGCATCGCAATACCCCTATTTGAAAGCGACGGAATAAGTGTGGACCGGTGGTTTCCTGGGCGCGGCGTCACGCAGCAAAAACATTCCGGAGGCGAAGACAGTTATCGAAGAAATTGCGATCTTGCGTCCGGCGTTCCTGGGCACCGAATGCTTGTGGTCAGGGGCCATAAGCCTGGTCCCTGACGGTATTGGAGCGAGAAAGCGCTCAGGCGCTTTCGCGGAAATCATCGTCGCCGGCGTCCGGGCCGCCCATCGACATATCCAGGGCAAAGCCCTTGGCGCGTGCCTGCTGGGCGGCGACCGAATTGGCAGCCGTGGTCTTCTTGCCGACCGGCTTGCGGATTGCTGCCGGAGCCGGGCTGCGGACCGTGACCTTGGCGGCCGGCGTGCGGGACTGGCGGTTGCTGGCCATGTCCACCTTGAAGAAGGCGATCGACGTCTGCAGTTCCTCGGCCTGGGAGGCGAGTTCCTCCGAGGTTGCTGACATCTGCTCGGAGGCGCCGGCATTCTGCTGCGTCACCTTGTCGAGCTGCTGGATCGCCTCGTTGATCTGGGCAGCCCCGATATCCTGCTCGCGGCACGCCGAGCTGATCTCGGAAACCAGCTCCGCCGTCTTGCGGATGTCGGGCACCAGGCGGCCGAGCATATCGCCCGCCTCCTGGGCGGCTTTCACCGTATCACCGGACATGGCGCTGATTTCAGCGGCGGCCGATTGGCTGCGTTCGGCAAGCTTGCGCACTTCCGAGGCGACGACCGCAAAACCCTTGCCGTGCTCACCGGCACGTGCCGCTTCGACGGCGGCATTCAGCGCGAGAAGGTCGGTCTGGCGGGCAATCTCCTGGACGATGCCGATCTTCTGCGCGATCGTGCGCATGGCGTCGACGGCGCGGGAGACGGCTTCGCCGCTGGCTTCCGCATCCTTGGCCGACTGGCGGGCGATCTTCTCGGTCTGGGCGGCATTGTCGGCGTTCTGCTTGATGTTTGAGGCCATCTCTTCCATCGAGGCCGAAGCCTCTTCGGCGGAGGCGGCCTGCTCCGTCGCACCTTGAGAAACCTGCTCGGAGCTTGCCGAGAGTTCCTGGCTGCCCGCAGAGACGTTCTCGGCAGCCGAAATCGCATCGGCAACGACGCCGCGCAGGCGCTCGACCATCTGCTCGAGCGCAGTGCCGAGCACATCCTTTTCCGAAAGCGGCTTCGGTGAAACGGTCAGGTCGCCGTTCGAGATCTGGTTGGCCACTTCGGCAGTTGTGCGCAGGTTGGTCACCATGCTCTGCATGGCGATGCCGAGAGCATCCTTGTCCGACAGCGGCTTTGCGTCGATCGAGAGGTCCCCCATGGCAATCTTGTCAGCAAGGGCCGCAGTGCTGCGCAAGTTGGCGGTCATGATGTTGACCGTGTCGATCAGATCCTTGATCTCATCATTGGTCTTGATCTCGACCTTCTGCTCGAGATCGCCTTTCGAGACGGCTTCCGCGATGAAGGCAACCTTCTTCAGGCCACGGTTGACACCGAAAGCGATCCAGACCGCGATGGCCGTCGAGAAAACGAACAGCACCGCCGCCATGCCGATCAGGGCGCTGCTGGAATTGTCGTATTGGACATTCGTCGCTACATCGGTGGCGTGAAGATCTTCAACGATATGATTGTTGAGTTCACCCAGGATCTTCAGGAGATTATCGGTGATCTTGGCACCTTCGCCCATGGAAATCTGAGCGGCATGCGCGTTGCTTTCAGCAGTGTTCTGGGTTGCCAAATCAAGGATCTGGTCCTGCATCCGTGTCCAGTTCGGATAGACCGAACGGAATTCTGCAAGCTTGCTGACGACTGCCGGATTGGTCTCCTTGTCGAGCTCGGCCAGCCGGTCGTCGATAGTCTTCCGTTCCTGCGCGACCGTGTCCCGATATCCGGTGATGGCAGCCGGATCCGTGTTCATAACGGCATTCTTCTCGGCGCGGATCGATGCGGCGACCGCATCAGAAAGCCCGCCCGAATTCAAAAGGTTCTTGGCAGGACCAGCAACGATATCGCTGATGGCGGCATTGAGTGAATAAAGATTGGAAATGGCAAGACCTGCCATCCCAAGTGCCAGTAATATTACGAGACCAAAAGCAATACCTAGCTTCATTTTAATGGTGAATCGCATCTCTATCCCCTGAAAGCGGAAAATACTGTCTCGCAAGGCGGCCCGTGAGCAGATCGCCAGTAAGTAAAACCAATGAAGAGCCAAAAAAGGGGGACAGCGAGTGATTCACTTCCCAGCAGTCGGACATCTAGTGATCACGACGCTAACGCATACACACGTTGCGGGATATTTCGATCCGAGGCCGCCGAAGCGGCCGCGGAGAGTTTCGGTTGACTGCGAAGCCGCTTAAGCGCTTTCGCGGAAATCGTCGTCACCGGCGTCCGGCCCGCCCATCGACATGTCCAGAGCAAAGCCCTTGGCACGCGCCTGTTGGGAAGCGACGGTGTGGCCGTGATTGTGGTTCTGCGTAGCCGGAGCTGGCTTGCGTGGGGCAGCGGCCGGAGCCTTGACCACCTTGGCAGCCGTCTTTGCAGCGGTCTTCCTTACGCCAGCACGGGTCGCGCCTGCCGTATCGACCTTGAAGAAGGCGATTGAAGCCTGCAGTTCCTCGGCCTGAGCAGCAAGTTCCTCCGAAGTAGCCGACATTTCTTCCGAAGCACCGGCATTCTGCTGCGTCACCTTGTCGAGCTGCTGGATCGCTTCGTTGATCTGCGAAGCGCCGATATCCTGCTCGCGGCAGGCGGCGCTGATCTCGGAGACCAGTTCGGCAGTCTTGCGGATGTCAGGAACCAGGCGGCCGAGCATTTCGCCGGCATCGCGGGCGGCCTTGACCGTGTCGCTCGACATGGAGGAGATCTCCGCGGCTGCCGATTGGCTGCGTTCCGCGAGCTTGCGCACTTCCGAGGCGACGACCGCAAAGCCTTTTCCGTGTTCGCCAGCACGAGCGGCTTCTACGGCGGCGTTCAGGGCGAGCAGGTCGGTCTGGCGGGCAATCTCCTGAACGATGCCGATCTTCTCGGCAATCGTGCGCATTGCATCGACGGCGCGGTTGACGGCATCGCCGGAAGCTTCCGCGTCCTTGGCGGACTGGCGGGCGATCTTCTCGGTCTGAGCGGCATTGTCGGCGTTCTGCTTGATGTTGGCAGCCATCTGCTCCATCGAAGCAGAGGCCTCTTCAGCGGAAGCCGCCTGTTCGGTCGCACCCTGCGAAACCTGCTCGGAGCTGGCCGACAGTTCCTGGCTGCCCGAAGAAACGTTGTCGGCGGCAGACAGGGCATCGGCGACGACACCGCGAAGGCGTTCGATCATGATATTGACGTTGCCGAGCAGTTCGCCGATTTCGTCATGCGTGGTAATCTCGGCCATCTTCGTCAGGTCGCCTTCGGCAACTTCGCGGACAACGGTGTTGGCACGGCTGAGACCCTTGCTGATGGTATTCGCAATCCAGAAGGCTGTGAGGACAGCAATCAGCAACGCTGTCGCGGCAACCGCGATCATCATCGTGCGCGTCGTGCCGTACTGCTGCTCGGCGTTGTCATCCGCATCCTGCATGCGCTTTTTTTCTAGCGCCAGAATTTCATCGAGTGTGGAGTCGATCGCGTTGGCTGCCTGGCGAGCCGTCGTGACCGAGACAGTGTTGGCACCATCCGTATTGCCGCCCTTGATGAAATCTCGGATCTGGTCGTCGGCGTCATTGAATGTCTTGGAGAGTTCGGCAACGCGTTCCCAACGCGCTTTGCCTTCCTCGGTCGCAAGCTTCGTCACGGCAGCGAATGCATCGGCGAAGTCCTTGCGGGCCTGGTTGCCCTTTTCGATTGCACCGGAAGCATCGTCGTCATTGCGTGCTGTCAGAAGGTTCTTCTGCTGGCGGATGGCTTCGAGCTGGGCGATATTGATCTGTTGCGCCAGGTCCAGGCGCGCGGCGGGACCTGCAAGAAGATTGCCGATCGTATCGTTCAGCGAACCGAGGCTGAAGATACCGTAGGCAGCGGTGCCTATCAGCATAAAAATGATGAAGGTGAACGCGCTCACCAGTTTGGTCTTGATCGTCAATCGCATCGTCTTAACCCCTCAATGATTGGCCCCCGGCTAGTTGACGGCCCCCGCCGTCTCATGCCTCGATGAGAAAATCGCCTGCAAATTCGGAAGGATGATGAACTCGCCCCCCCTCTTGACCAGGCAGTTGATGTAATCCGCGCGCCAGCGCATACCCACGCTTGGCGGCGGTTCGCTGGCGCTTTTCGTCAGCGTCGTCACCTCGTTCACCTTGTCGGTACGCATTCCCACGAGTGTCTGCTCCCCCTGCAGATCGACCTCAATGACGATGATGCGGCTATCGATCGTCGCTTCCGAAGCTTCCATCCCAAAGGCGAGACGAAGATCGGCAAGCGGAATGACCTTGCCGCGGAAGTTGATGACGCTGGCGACGAAGGGCTGGCTGCCCGGCACCGCAGTCTCGGGAAGCAGATCCAGGATCTCCTGGACTATGACCGCTTCCAGCGCGAAGGTTTCGCCATTGAGATCGAAGGTCAGAACTTCGATTTCGTCGGCGTAATTCCAGTGCTTGTCGAATTTTTCGGCTGTTGCTGCTGTGCTCATCCTGCCACGCGCAATTGCGCCTCCTGTTGCTGACCCGCGGCAACGAGATGCCCGACGTCAAGAATGAGGGCGACGCTGCCGTCGCCGAGAATGGTGGCGCCAGAGAAGGTCGCCACGTCGTTGTGCAATTTCGACATCGACTTGATGACCGTCTGGTGGTCGCCGATAATCTGATCGACCACGAGGCCGACACGTTCGGTGCCCGTCGAGATGACGACCACCTTCTGATGCACGTCCGGCTTGGTGCCGGTGCGGAAGAGATCGCGAAGCCTCAGGAACGGCACCAGGCTGTCGCGCAGCGAGATGAAGCTGCGCCCACGCGAGCGGAGGTCTTCTTCCAGCGACAGTTCGAGGCATTCCTCGACCGCCGAGAGCGGGATGACGTAGCGGCCGGAACCGACACGCACCAGCAGGCCGTCGATGATGGCGAGCGTCAGTGGGATGCGAAGGGAGACTTCCGAGCCCTGCCCCGGCAGGCTGACGATCTCGATCGCGCCACGCAGCGCCTCGACCGTCTTCTTGACGACATCCATGCCGACGCCGCGGCCGGAGAGATTGGTGATCTGCGCGGCGGTGGAGAAGCCCGGCGCGAAGATGAGCTGCAGCAGTTCCTGATCGGAAAGCGGCTGGCCGGGCGCGATGAGGCCCGAGGATTCCGCCTTCGCGCGAACCCGCTCGCGGTTGATGCCGCGACCGTCATCCTTGATGGAGATGATGACTTCGCCGCCGGACTGGTGGGCGGACAGCGTCACGGTACCGGCTTCCGTCTTGCCGGCGCCAAGGCGTTCGGCTGGCGGCTCGAGGCCATGGTCGATCGAGTTGCGAACGAGGTGCACCAGCGGGTCGGCGAGACGCTCGATGACGGTCTTGTCGACTTCGGTCGTTTCGCCCTCGGTGACGAGTTCGATGACCTTGCCGGTTTCGCGGGCGAGATCGTGTACGAGGCGGCGGAAGCGCGAGAAGAGCGTTCCGACCGGCACCATGCGCAGCACCATCATCGTGTCGCGCAGCTCACCGGAGAGACGTTCGATTTCTTCCGAAACCGAGCGTAGGGCAATATCCGAACTGGAGCTTGCCAGCTGGCTGAGGCGCGACTGGGCAATGACGAGTTCGCCGACACGGTCCATCAGCTCGTCGAGCCGCTCTGCCGGAACGCGGACGTTTTCCTGTGCCTTTGCCTGGGCTGCCGCCTGAACAGGCGCTGGCGTTTCACGCTTCACCGGAACCGCCTCGACCGGGCGGAATTCAGGAGCAGCGGCGGGCACCGGTGCGACAGGTGCTGCGGCAACCGGAACGTCCGGAGCAGGAGCGACGTCCGTCTTTGTCTCGGCCGGTGCGGCTTGCGGGCCGGCGATTTCCTGAACGTCGAGCTCCATGTCATCCATGACGAAGATGAACACGTCGTCGATGGCCGAACGGTCCTGTTCGCTTGTCAGAATGACGTCCCAGGAAACGTAAAGCTCAGTCGGGACCAGATTATCGAGCGGCGGAATGCCTGATGTGTTTGCGCGGACTGTGCATTCGCCGAGATCGCGCAGTTCATCCAGAAGGCCGAGCGGGTTGGTGCCGTTGGCCATGGAATTTGCCGGCAGGCTGAAACGGATGCGCCAGGTCGTTTTCTTCTTGGTGGGAGCGGCGACGGCAGGGGCTGCAGCGGCAAGCGCGACAGCCTCCTTGACTTCGGCCTTGCCGCCGACGGCGGCCTGGAGCTGGGCAAGCAGCTTGTGGCCGGTATCGCCGTGATCGGCATCGGGCTGTTCGACGAGGGCGCGCATATGATCCTGCGCGGCAAGAACGGCGGCGACGAGCTCGGCGGTTGCCGGAACCTCACCCTTGCGGACACGGTCGAAGGCCGTTTCGCAATGATGGGTGAAAGCGGCAAGCGCCTCGAAGCCGAACATCGCACCCGAGCCCTTCAACGTATGAAGGCCGCGGAACACGGCGTCGACGAGGTCCTTGTTTTCGAGGTCGTGGTTGAGGTCGAGAAGGCCGGCTTCGATCGCCTCGAGGCATTCGGCCGCTTCGGTACGGAATACTGCGACTGGATCAAGCGAGCTCATCTGCCAAGAACCTTCTTCACGATCTTAACGAGATTTTCCGGATCGAACGGCTTGGTGAGCCAGCCGGTGGCGCCGGCGGCCTTGGCGCGGGCCTTGAGGTCCGCATCGGATTCCGTCGTCAGGAAGATGATCGGCACGCCGGCCTGAGCGGGCAGCTTCCGCAATTCTTCGATCATCGTCAGCCCGTCCATGACAGGCATATTGAGGTCGGTGACGATCAGGTCGAAATTGCCGCTCTTGGCTGTTGCCAGACCCTCGGCGCCATTGACGGCTTCGGTGACCGTGTAGCCGGCATTGGTCAGCGTGACCTTGGTAGTCAGGCGGATGCTGGCGGAATCGTCGACGGTCAGGATGTTTGCGCTCATAACGTCACCTCTTTATGCAACCAGAACTTCTTGTCTTCTTCATCGAAGGCCTCGGTAAATCCGGCCCGCTCAAGGACCTTGAGAAGCGGACCGCTGGCCGGAGCCGAAAGGGTAAAAGTCTTGCCTTCGGCCTTTGCCTGACGGCGGGCGGCTTCGATGAGCTGAAGAAAACTCAGATCCGCTTCCGCGTTTTCGGGAAGACTTAGAGTAATGTTATTATTGCCGCGAAATCGATCAATAATATTCGAATATACTTCCGAAGCATTACGAATGCTCAGAACTTTCGGAAGGGATATAGATTCGCAATATTGTGCCTGAGTATCCAATGCAGCCTCCATGGTCGGAGAAATACTTAACGACCATAAAAGGACTCTCATGACAGGCTTAACAGTGCGTAAACGGCGGTTGTAGGAAAGTGCAATTACCGCGAGTCTGGACTCCCTGAATTATCATCCAGGATAACTTATACTGAAGCTTTCTCATATGGTAAAATACCACGAAAAAACAGATAGATAAGCTGGACCCGCCGCAGAACCTATCAATTCTTGCCGAATGCCTTCATAGGTTGTTAATCACAACGTTTACGAGTCTGTGGCGTTTACCTGCCGTTTCCATCCTGCCCGTAAAAATAGAGTCAAATTGCCTGTGTTTATAAGTAAAGGTACAAAAGTGACAAACGCGACGGCATCGGCACAGACTGCGCACTACGCATCAGGTTCGGATATCAGCCGTACCCTGGAATCGGCCCGCACCCAGGTCGAGGAACGCTTCCTCGAAGGTGGCACCGTCCTGCTGTCCGTGATGGATGTCCTCAATCGTCTGTTGACGTCACTGGACCAGATCACCAAGGCGCTGGACAACAATGAGGCGAGTGACACCAGCGCCGATCTCAATGCAACCGTCCAGAATCTGATCGAGCTTCCTGGCGCTGAGGAAAACCGCCAGCAGGCTCTGGCGGCACTTGCCCAGACCGGCTCGGAACTACACCGGCATGTCGCGGATATGCAGGAAACGATGCGCTACCTGCGCACCTTCGCGGTCACGGTAAAGATAACGGGTGCCGGCCTCGCCGAATTCGCGGGCTTCGCCCAGGAAATCCTCGAGCGCATCTATTCGGGGACGGACGAAGTCAATCGCTTCGCCACCCATCTCGACAGCCTGCAGAAGGAGGTTAAGCTCGCCCTCTCCTTTGGCAACAGTCTCTCCAAAAGCTATGCCGACACGGTTCCTGCCGTCGCCAGGGCGCTTAAGGACGACGCAAAGAAGATTGCCGATCACCGCCAGAACCTCGGCACCATCGCCCGAGACGTAGGCGCCATCGCTCGCGGCGTACAGGGCAAGGTCGCATCTACGCTTTCGGCGCTGCAGATCGGTGATATCACCCGTCAGCGCATCGAGCATGTGCAGAACACCTTCTCGCTGCTGGAGGATTTCTTCGCGAGCGAAGACGGCGCCAAGCTTGATGGCGATGCGCACAAGCGGCTGCAGAACGTCATTCACCACCTGACGGCCGCGCAGATGGCAGACATCTGCACCGACTTCCAACGGGATTCCCGCAATGTCGTAAAGACCATCGCGAGCTTCAGCCAGGATACGCAGCAAATTCTGAGATTGCGCGACCAGATGAGCGGTCAGAGCGACGGCAGCGGCGGCAATTTCATGCGTGCGCTGGAATCAAGCGTCTCTACTGCCCACGAGATCGTCAAGCAGGTCGATACGGCAAGCCGTCAAGCCGACCAGGTCAGTCAGTCGACGCTCGGCACGGCTGCAACGCTTCTGCAGTCCATTGAGGCGATCCGCGCGGTCAAGACCGATATCCACTATATGGCGCTGAATACCAACCTGCGCTGCAGCCGTCTCGGTGAAGAAGGCAAGTCGATCAACGTCGTCACCGCCGAGTTGCGTATCTTTGCCGGCAAGCTCGATGATTCCGCCGATGCCATCGTCAATGGCCTGCCGGCGCTCGAAGCCTCGGCCGGACGTGTCGCCCCTGCCGCCGGCGCCAAGAATGGCGGCCTTGCCGAAAGCCTCACCTCGGCCGTCGGCACGATCCGCGCTGCGGCCAACCTGATGGAAGACGAGCTCAAGGTACTTGCCGAACATGGCCGCGAGGTCGCGACCAAGATCAACCTGCTGATCGGCAAGCTCGATTTCCAGCATGATCTCGGCGACGTGCTCGCCCGCTGCGCCGACGTGCTGGAAACCGTGGCCGGCGACCAGATCGCCGATATTTCCGACATTGCCGAAGCAATCGCCCCGCTCGACCGCAGGATCTTCAAGCTCTACACCATGGTACAGGAACGCAATGTCCATCGTGACATCATTCCCGCCACTGAGGAAACAACCGCAGCGGCTCCTGCTGAGCCCGCCAAGGCCCAGAGCGACGAGGATCTGTTCGAGGACGCCCTTTTCTAGAAAGACCGCGGGTTAGTTGATGCGGCGGAACTTGTTCGCCGCTTCAATCGCCGCCTTCTGCTGGTCGTCCTCGATGCCGAGATAGAAATCCTCGAGCGACGGGTCGCTCAACCCTGCCCGCCGCGACAGGACATACCATTTGGCAGCCTCGACCGGATCTGGCGCCGTACCGATCGCATTGATGTAGAGATGCGCGAGCTTGTTTTGTGCAGCGACATTGCCCCTATTGGCGGCAATCTTCAGCCATTCGAAGCCGCGCACGTAATCCTTCGGCCCGCCGACGCCGTTGACCAGCCAGATACCCATGTCGAGTTGGGCCGTATCGAAGCCCGCTCGCGCCGCGCGCGCCATCCACTCGCGGGCCAGCTGCTTCTTGTCTTCGGGCAGGTCTGGTACCTGCTGATAGATCTGCGCTACCGCATATTGCGCGTCTGCGATGCCCTGCTCCCCCGCCTTTTCATAATAAGGCAGGGCAAGTTTCAATCCCTTGTCGCCGGGATTGTCGGCAACGAGCGTCTGCGCCCAATTGAATTCTGCGGATGAATTTCCGGCATCGGCCGCCTTGCGCATATATTCGTCGGCCTTCGCCTTGTCGCGCGTGACGTTATTGCCCTCCATGAGGAGCAACGCATATTTGAACATGGCAGTCGGATCGCCGCCCTCCGCCGCCTTGCCGTACCAGAAGGCAGCGTTCTTCATGTCCCGCTTAACGCCGAGGCCCTGCGACAGGATTTCGGCGATCAGGGTCTGGGCCGCTGGATCGCCGAGTTGCGCCCGTGGCAGCGCCTTGTCCATAGCGGTCAGATAATAGCCACGCTGATAGGCGCCGAACGCCTCGTCGATTTGACCCTTATATTCCTTTTCAGGTGGCAGGTCGGGCAGCTTCGCGCCCATGCGATCGAAAACCCCGACACCATCAGACGGCACAATACCCTGCGGCTGCGCTCGGTCGGTACGGAATGTCTGGCTGGGTGTCGCCGAGGGCTCGGTAGTCGCCTCATTTGCCTGCGCCGGCGCAAATTCCGGCCGGACCGCCAGCAAGACGGTCATACAAAGGAGAGCGCATCTCGAAAAGCGGGCGGGGATCGGCATAGGCGCGATATCAATCCTCAAACCGTGGCGCTTTTTCGTCAAGCAAGGCATTGATCTGAGCCACGATCGAGGGCGTCTGAGCCGGCTCGGCAAACACGCCCATGCGCATCGCCACAAACTCGGCCCCAGTCTCCGCAACGGCAAGCGCGGAAGCCGGATCAGTGCCGCCCATGACGATGCACGGGATTTCGATCATCGACGCCCACCACTCGGCAAGCGCCAGGTTCTTCGGATGCGCCTCCGGCTTGATGTCGCCGTCGAGCTTGCCGAAGAAGATATAGTCGGGCCGCTCCTCGCCGACTGCGAGCGCTGTATGCCGGTCGGCGGCATTGCCGCCACCGACAATCAGCTTGTCGGCATAACGATCGATCGCATCGGCAATCTCGCTTGCCGGTCCGGCGATGTGCAGGCCATCGGCCTTCGAACGACCGACGACGCGGCTGTCGCCGGCAATCAGCGCCGCGGCACCGGCGTCCTGAATGATGGGCACGAGCTTTTCAGCGTGTTTCTGGAAGCTGCCGTCATCGAGACCGTATTGCGGCAGGATAACGGACGCAACATCGCCGCCCTTCAACGCATCGGCAACGATCTTCGCCCTTTCATCGGCATCGGCGATATCAGGCACAACGAGAACAAGGCGGCAGCGGTTTTCCGGTTCGGTCATGAAGTCTTTCCATCTGCGGCGGTTTTTCCTGCTCTATGGCGGATCCGCACTCGTTTTGAGTGAGTAATTCCGATAGAGGGGGCTTGCAAGGGGAGGAACTTCAAAAGCATGCCGCAAGATCTGTCATTCTACTACGCCGCAATCCCGGCTGTCATTCTTGTCGGGCTTGCCAAAGGCGGGATGGGCGACGCTTTGTCGCTGATCGGCCTTCCCTTTCTCGCCCTCGTCGTAGCACCCGTCGAAGCCGCCGCGATCCTGCTCCCCATCCTCGTCTTCATGGACATGATATCGCTGGTCATCTGGCGCCAGCACGGCGACTGGACGACGCTGAAGATCATGCTGCCTGGCGCCCTTCTCGGCATTGCTTTCGGCTGGGCCACCTCTGCTCTCGTGCCGGGCAGCATGCTGCGCATTCTCATCGGCGCCGTCACCGTTGCTTTCTGTCTGCGTTATTTCTGGAACAATTTCGGCCCCGGCAAAGGTATAGTCATCCCGCCACGACCTCAGCGCCCGGTGCTGGCAAGCCTTTGGGGCACGTTTTCCGGTTACGGCAGCTTCGTTGCCCATGCCGGCGGCGCGCCTTTCCAGGTCTACGCCCTGCCGCTCAAGCTGCCGCCACGCGAATTCACCGGCACCAGCGTGCGCTTCTTCGCCATTCTGAACGCTGTAAAGCTCGTTCCGTATTTTGCGCTCGGCCAGCTCGACACCCGCAACCTTCTGGCCTCTGCCACGCTCTTGCCCTTCGCCCCGCTGGCAACGATTGCCGGTGCATGGTGTGTGCGGCGCATGAAGCCGCAGATATTCTACCCCTTCATGTATGCCATGGCGCTGATCGCTGCTTTCCTGATCCTGCGCGAAGGCTTGCTCGAATAGGGTTGTGTTCCGTTGCGATGCACAATTTCCTTGCTGCAAAGGCCTGTTTGACGTAGCTTTTTGTGATGTCGAACACGGACCCCTTCGCTGCGATTGCCGATCCGAACCGGCGGTTCTTGCTGGAGGAATTGCGGCGCGCGCCGAAGACGGTCAATGAGCTTGCCGAGGGCCTGCCGATCAGTCGTCCTGCCGTGTCGCAACACCTGAAAGCGCTGCTCGAAAGCAACCTCGTTTCCGTGACCTCGGAAGGAACGAAGCGCATTTACACGGTCAATAACCGTGGCTTCGACAAGCTCAATCTCTGGCTGGATCAGTTCTGGGCCTAAGGCGCCCCTCATCGTAAAAACGCCAGCCCGATGCCGCATGCAAGGGACTGGCGCTTGATTTCGGTTATTCACCGGGTCTTGCTTGATGGTCTAGAAAATTGGGGAATTTACCTTTTCTTTCACAAGACAGATGTCCGGCGATAGCCTGGAAAGATCAATGGACGGATGACTTGAGACGCTCGATCTCGTCCTTGATGCGCAACTTACGGCGCTTGCATTCGGCAAGTTCAGTATCGGAAATAGAGGGAGATGTTCTCAGGGCATGCAACTCCTCCTCGAGAGCGACATGCTTTTTCTGGAGCGATTCAAGATGAGCTTGAACAGTCATTTGACCCTTCCTTCCTCTTACCCTTCCCCAGCCATCCATTGCTGGAGATCCAAGGTGTCAACCAGCGGACTGTGACACATTTTTAAAGGCTTGTCGAAGGCCAAAAGATGGAGACTAAGCGGCAAATTCATGATCAACACTAACTTCCCGTTACCTCTATTTGGTGATAGGAGCTTGCGGAAATTATCGGCAGACCGGACAAGGTCCGAAGACGACTATGGGGAATATAAATGGCCGATCAGGAACAGGCGGAAATCAGGCTCATGGTGGCGCGTCTGCGCCAGGAGCACGAGGATTACGACGCCGCGATCAACGCCATGATTGAGACGGGCTGCGATGCCCTGCGCATCCAGCGCATGAAGAAGAAGAAGCTGGTCATCAAGGACAAGCTCTCCAAATTAGAAGACCAGATCATCCCTGATATCATCGCCTGAAGGAACGATTGTGACGATGACAGACAGACCACCAGTCGCCATTATCATGGGCAGCCAGTCCGACTGGGAAACCATGAAGAATGCTGCCGATACGCTGGAGGCGCTGGAAATCGAGTATGATGCGCGCATTATCTCGGCTCATCGCACACCCGACCGGCTCGTAACCTTCGCCAAGGGCGCACGTGCCGAAGGCTTCAAGATCATCATCGCAGGCGCAGGCGGCGCGGCGCACCTTCCGGGCATGACGGCGGCAATGACGCCGCTGCCGGTCTTCGGCGTGCCCGTGCAGTCAAAGACAATGTCCGGCCAGGACAGCCTGCTGTCCATCGTCCAGATGCCGGGCGGCATCCCCGTCGGCACGCTTGCCATCGGCAAGGCCGGCGCGATCAATGCAGCACTTCTTGCTGCGGCAGTCCTTGCCCTCTCGGACGAGGAAATCGCAGAGCGCCTCGACGAATGGCGCGAGCGCCAGAGCGCCTCCGTCGCCGAATATCCGATGGACGATCTCTGATGGTCAGGACAATAGGCATCATCGGCGGCGGCCAGCTCGGCCGCATGCTTGGCATGGCCGCAGCCCGGCTGAACTTCCGCACAATCATATTGGAGCCGCAGGCCGACAGCCCTGCCGCTCAGCTCGCCAACCAGCAGATCGTCGCCGCCTATGATGACCCATCAGCGCTCGCCGAACTGACTGGGCTCTGCGATGTCATAACCTACGAATTCGAGAACGTGCCCGTCGCCGCTGCCGAAATGCTGGCAAAGAGAGTGCCCGTCTATCCGCCGCCGAGGGCATTGGAAGCTGCGCAGGACCGGCTGGTCGAAAAGCGCTTCATCAATGGTTGCGGCATCCCGACGGCTCGTTTCCATGCCATCGACAGTCAGGCCGATCTCGATTCGGCGCTAGCGGATTTCGGCAGCCAGGGCGTACTCAAGACCCGCCGCCTCGGTTATGACGGTAAGGGCCAGAAGGTCTTCCGGTCAGCAACCGACAGTGCTGAGGGCGCCTATGCGGAACTAGGCTCGGTGCCGCTCATCCTCGAAAGCTTCGTCGCCTTCGAACGCGAGGTCTCGATCATCGCCGCCCGCGCCACCGACGGCACTGTGCTCTGTTTCGACCCGGCCGAAAACGTGCACCGCAACGGCATCCTGCATACGTCGACGATTCCGGCGACAATCTCCGCCGCCACCGCCGATGCGGCGCGCAAGGCTGCCGAACAGATTCTCACCGCGCTCGATTATGTCGGCGTCATCGGCATTGAGTTCTTCGTGCTGGCCGATGGCAGCCTGATCGCCAACGAGATGGCGCCGCGCGTACACAATTCCGGCCACTGGACGGAAGCCGCCTGCATCGTCTCGCAATTCGAGCAGCATATCCGTGCCGTCGCCGGCCTGCCGCTCGGCAATCCGCGCCGCCATTCCGATTGCGTGATGCAGAACCTGATCGGTGACGATATCCTTGCCGTTCCGGACTGGCTGAAGCGTGACGACACGCTGGTGCACCTCTACGGCAAGACCGAGGCGCGCGCCGGCCGGAAGATGGGCCACGTGACGACGCTGACGGGCAAAGCCTGCTGAGCCGTTTGCCCGGCCGGCACCTGAAACCCACGGAAAAAAGCCTTCACGTGGTTGACACAAGGCGGAGGTCGGGTTATCTGCTCCCCCACCTAAAGAGCGCGCCCAGCCGGCGCGCTTTTGATTGTTAAAAGACACGGGCGAATGTGAATTCCCCCAGAAACATCGCGGATCAGAAAAATGAAGATCAAGAATTCGCTCAAGTCGCTCAAGGCGCGTCATCGTGACAACCGTCTCGTTCGCCGCAAGGGCCGCATCTACATCATCAACAAGCAGAACCCGCGCTACAAGGCTCGTCAGGGCTGATTGCGCGTATCCGGTTTGCCTGCCCTCAGGCGGGCATATCGGTTGGTCGCTTCGGTGATCACGCCAAATTTGTTTGATCTTCAGCGATGGCGGGCTAATATGTCCGCCATGCGCTTTTTTGCCTTGACCTCAGCGGCGCTGCCGCTTGCCCTCACCCTGTTCGCTCCTGCTCTTCCCGCTATGGCTCAGCAGAAGGACGTTATCGTCGAACAGCCGGCTGATTCCGATTCGTCTCCAAAGCAACGTCTCGACCAGCTCTATGGGCAGCTGAAGCGTGAGCGCGACCCCGACAAGGCAAGCAGCATCGCCAATCAGATCCGCATGGAATGGAACGATTCCAACAGCGCGACGATCAATCTCCTGATGCAATGGGCCGACAAGGCGATCGAGGAAAAGCGCAATCCGGCAGCGCTCGATTTTCTCGATGAAGCCATCGCCCTGAAGCCCACCTATGCCGAAAGCTGGAACCGTCGTGCAACGCTGAACTTCGTGCTCGGCAACTATCGCAAATCGATGGCCGACATCGAACAGGTGCTGAAGATCGAGCCCCGCCATTTCGGCGCCCTGTCAGGCATGGCGGCTATCCTTGCCACCACGGGCAATGATCAGATTACCCTCAAGGCCTGGGAGCGCGTTCTGGATGTCTACCCCGCCGATCGCACCGCGCAGGAGCAGGTCAGCACGCTCTCGGAAAAGCTTGCCGGCAGCCGCACCTGACAGATCCGGCGCGCACTTGACGGCGTAGGAAGGCGCACAATCTTAGCTCAATGATATCGTCACTGTGCGGTTAGTGCCATGCTTGCCGAATTCTCTGCCCTCCTCGCCTCCATCGCCGCCGCCATCGGCTATTCCTCCTACAAGGCCCGCCAGTTCGAACACGCCTATCCCAATATCGGCGAACTGACCGATATCGGCGGCTATAGCTTGAATGCCGTGCATGTTCCGCGCCCCGACACCGCCGATCTTCCGCCCCTGGTCTTCATTCACGGAGCAAGCGGCAATTTGCTCGACCAGACCGGCGCCTTCCGTGAACCACTGGAGGGCCGCGCCGAGATGCTCTTCGTCGATCGACCCGGTCACGGCTACTCGGAACGTGGCGGGTCGGAAAACGCGCTGCCCTCAGGCCAGGCCGATGCCATTGCCAAGCTGATGGAAAAGCGCGGCATCGAAAAGGCTGTTATCATCGGCCATTCCTTCGGCGGCGCAATCGCTGCGGCCTTCGCTGTCCGCCATCCCGACAAGACAGCCGGCCTGTTATTCCTCGCGCCGGCCTCCCATCCATGGCCAGGCGGCATCGACTGGTATTATCATGTCGCGACAACACCGCTTGTCGGCTGGCTCTTCAATCATGCGGTCGTCGTGCCCCTCGGCCTGCGGCGGCTGGAACGCGGCACGCTGAACGTCTTTCATCCCAATCCCCGGCCTCTCGATTACGTGGCCAAGACTGGTCCGTCGTTGGTGCTGCGGCCGCGCGCCTTTTACAACAACGCCACAGACTTCAAACGGCTCCATGAATATCTGACGGCCAACGCGCCACACTATTCCGAAATATCAGCGCCAACCGTCATCATCACCGGTGACAAGGACGAGATCGTCTGGGAGCATCTGCATTCGCGCGGATTGGCGCGGGATATCAAGGGGTCGGAACTTATCATGGTCAGGGGCGTCGGCCACAAGCCTGACTATCTTGCGACCGACGTCGCTATTGCCGCCATGGAGAAGATTGCCGGCAAGCCGCATGACCTTGCAGCGATTGCCCGCAAGGCGGAAGAGCGGCTTGCCGGCTCTTCCATCAATCAGACGGTCGGAACGGTACCGCCGTCGATCGTATATTCCGCACCGTGAATGGAGGCGGCGCGGGGCGAGACCAGGAAGGCCACGAGCTCCGCCACCTCTTCCGGGCGGCCCGGCCGGCCGATCGGTATGCCGCCCAGCGATTCCATCAGCAGCCTGCGGCCACCATCTTCGTCGGTACCGGCCTCATCAGCGATGCGCCGGATCAGGGCGGTGGCAGCCGTGGTCTCGATGAAGCCCGGCGCGATCGTATTCACCCGAACGCCCTTCGGCCCGACCTCTTTCGACAATCCCTTGCTGTAATTCGACAATCCTGCCTTGGCCGCCGCATAGGCAAGTGTGGCTTCATAAAGCGGCAGCCGCCTCTGGATCGAGGAAATATGGATGATGACGCCATGGCCGCGCTCGATCATGCCGGGCAGGAATGCCCTGTCGAGCCGCACCGGCGCGAGCAGATTGGCATTGATATCCGCCTGCCAATGCGCATCCGTCAGCGCCGCAAAACCGCCGCTTGGTGCCGATGAACCGCCGACATTGTTGACCAGAATATCGAGACCGCCGAAGACCTCCAGCGCCCTCGACGCGACGCTATTCACGCCTTCCGCCGTGCCGATATCTGCCTGAATGAAGAGCGCCGGCACCTGCCCCTCGGGCAGCGGCGAACGTGCGGTCGTCGCGACCCGTGCGCCGGCTGCGGAAAGTCGCCGCACGATCGCTTCACCCATGCCCTTCGTGCCGCCTGTGACAAGAACACGCTTGCCGATGAACTCGTTCGGATCGAACGAAAATGCCGATACGACAGTCATGCACTGATCTCCAGATGCGTGATTATGCCGCCGGCAAGCGTGAAGTGATAGTATAGTGTGACAGGGCTACCCGGAAAATTCCCGGAGACCAGCGCAGCCACAACCGGCTTGTCTGCGTCGCCGGAAATCTCCCTGGCATCGACCGTCACACCATATTTGCGCGTCGTCTCCTCCATCCATTCGCGGATGTCGACATGACCGCGCCTGTCGTCGCCCTCATCGCGCACGCTGGCATCTGCCGCAAAGCAGGCAAGCATGCCGTCGATATCCTTCTGATTCTTGGCGGCGTAATAGGCGGCCAGCGGTTTCGGAAGCTCGATACTCATTCGGAAACTCCTCTTCGGTTGCTTCGCGAAAAGAATGGGCATAGGCTTACCAGATGACAAGAACCTACAAAAAAGTCAGGTACTTACCTGAAAGTAAGGTACTGCGATGACACCCTATTCCGCAGCGACCGGCGTCGAAAACGTGCTGAAGATTCTGGAAGGGCGATGGAAGCTCATCATTCTTTTCCACCTCTTCGGCGGCAAGGTGCTGCGCTTTTCCGATCTCGAACGCGCCATTCCCGCCATCTCGCAAAAGATGCTGATCCAGCAGCTCCGCCAGATGGAAAACGACGGTATCGTGCTGCGCATCGTCCATCATCAGGTGCCGCCCAAGGTGGAATATCGCCTGACGGATTGGGGTCAGGCCCTTTGCCCCGCTTTGGACGCCCTGCTGAAATGGGCGACCCTGAGGGACAAGGACCTGACCGGCATGGTTTTCGCACCCGAGGAAGCCGTCGACGGTACTGTCTGAGCGTTCAAGCCGCGAGGTGAATGCCACCATCGCAGGTCAGGACGTGACCGCTCACGAAGCCGTTCGAGACCAGGAAAGCGACGGCCTTGGCGACATCATCGGGCTGGCCGATGCGACCGACCGGCGTGCGCCCGGCAAAATCCTGGAACACTGCCTGACGCTGTTCGGCTGGCAGGAAATCCCACCACGGCGTATCGATCACACCAGGCGAAACGCCATTCACGCGCAGTGGCTTCAACTCGGCAGCAAGCACCCGCACCATCGCCTCGATCCCCGCATTGATGGCGGCAAGGCCTGCAGTTCCCGGCATCGCGGCCTGCGCACTCACGGCGGACACGAAAGTAATGCTGCCGTCTGGCCGCAGGAACGGCAGAGCCGCCTGCGCCGTCGCCGCATGCGGGATGAGCTTCGTCTGGAAGCCGGCAACCAGGTCGGCCATGTCAAGCGTCGCGAAGGGACCGGCGCCATGGCCGCTGCCCAGCGCCAGCACGAGATGATCGAAGGATCCGAGACTCTCGAAGGCCTGCTTCACGGTGGCGGGATCTCGGGCATCGATGGCAATCATTCCGATCTCGCCGGAAAGATGATCAGCCGATGCCTTGAGCTTCGCCTCGTCCCGCGCAGCGATGGTGACCCGAAATCCTTGTTCCAGAAGCAGTCTCGCCGAGGCAAGGCCGATACCCGAAGAGCCGCCGATAACGACTGCGTGCTGCAATGACATGAGAATACTCCTTTGGATGATCAAACTTCCGGCTTTCATTGCCGGGAGTGCTCTCATCTTGCGGAGTCCCAAAATCGCAAACAGGCCTGATTTTATCCTGGTATCGATACTGATATGATCGTCGCCATGGATCAGAAGCTGGACACGTTCGAAGCCCGCCGTCGCGAATTCGCGGCCTTCCTGCGCTCGCGCCGTGAGCGCCTCCGCCCGGCCGATGTCGGCCTGCCCGACGGTTTTCGCCGCCGCACGCCGGGGCTCAGGCGCGAAGAGCTCGCCATGATCGCCGGTGTCGGCACCACCTGGTACACCTGGCTGGAACAGGGGCGCGACATCCGCCCCTCCCCGCAGGTGCTGAACGCGCTTGCGGATGCGCTTCGCCTTGATGAGGCCGAACGCCAGCATCTCTTCACCCTGAATAGCCGCCAGTCGCCGCAGCCGCTTTCGTCCGCGCCGGAAGTGGTCGATGAGCCGCTGCGCCGAATGCTGGATAATCTGACCCACCAGCCGGCCTATGTGCTGGGTCGCCGCTGGGACGTGCTGGCCTGGAACCGTGCCGCCGACCTACTCTTCGGCGGGTATGACCGGCTGGGGCCGGACGAGCGCAACACCATGCACCGGCTGTTTGCCGATGATTTCCATCGCAGCCTGCTGGTCGACTGGGAGGCAGTCGCCCGCGTCTCGCTCGCCATGTTCCGCGCCGACAGCGCCCGCTATGCCGGCGACCCTGATTTCGAGCGGCTCATCGGTCTGCTCCAGCAGGCAAGTCCGGAATTCCGCGCCTGGTGGCCACGCCATGAGGTCGTGGCTCCGCTCACCGGCGTGAAGCGCCTGAACCATCCGGTCAAGGGCCTGATGTCCTTTGAACATACGGGCCTTGCGCTGATGAGCCAGCCGGATATGAAGCTGATCGTCTACACGCCTCTCGACGAGCACGACACGAACAGGAAACTCGCCGAGCTTCTTGCCTGATCATTGCCTGCCGCAGAAGCGACGCCATATCTTTCCCATCGCCGTCCTTTGAGGGGAAATTCATGGATCGCCTTCCCAGACAATCCGTCGCTATTCTCGCCGCCATTTCGCTTTGCCTCGCCCCATTGCCGGCTTTTGCCGCCTCGCCGGCACCCGTCGAAGCTGAGCATGGCATGGTCGTCACCGCCCAGCATCTGGCAACCGATGTCGGCGTCGATGTCTTGAAGAGCGGCGGTAATGCCGTCGATGCCGCGGTCGCGGTGGGCTACGCGCTGGCCGTCGTCTATCCGACGGCCGGTAATCTTGGCGGCGGTGGGTTCATGACGATCCGGATGAAGGATGGAAAAACAACCTTCCTTGATTTCCGCGAACGCGCACCGCTTGCGGCAACCAAGACCATGTATCTCGATGCTAAAGGCGACATTGTCCCACGCGCCAGTCTCGATGGTTATCTCGCCGTCGGCACACCAGGTTCGGTCATGGGCTTTGAGACAGCCCGCGAGAAATACGGTACCAGGAAGCGTGAAGAACTGATCGCCCCAGCTTTAAAATATGCGAAGGAAGGCTTTACGCTCGAACAGGGCGATGCAGCCACTTTCGCGACCAGCGCCAAACGGCTCGCCAAGGATGAAGAGGCCGCCAAAATCTTCCTGAAGGCCGGTGGCAGCCCCTATGCGTCGGGCGAAAAGCTGGTGCAGCCGGATCTTGCGGCTGTCCTGCAATCCATCTCCGAAAAAGGCCCCGATGCGTTCTACAAAGGTGCGCCTGCCGAGGCAATCGTCAATGCCAGCCAGGCCAAGGGCGGCATTCTCGCCAAGGAGGATTTCGAGCAGTACAAGGTGCGGGAACTGAAGCCGATCGAGTGCAATTACCGCGGCTATGACATCATTTCCTCGCCGCCGCCCTCCTCCGGCGGCGTCATCATCTGCGAGATCTTGAACGTCCTCGAAGGCTATCCGCTTTCTTATCTCGGCTACGGATCGGCAGAAACCGTTCACATCATGGTCGAGGCCATGCGTTATGCCTATGTGGACCGCAACGCCGCACTCGGCGACCCTGACTTCATCGACAATCCCGTCTCCAAACTGCTGGACAGAAGTTATGCGGCGTCAATTCGTGCCAAGATCGATCCGTACAGGGCCGGCACCTCGGCCAATCTGAAGCCGCTGGGCGGCAAGGAAAGCACCGAGACGACCCATTATTCGATCATCGACGACGAGGGCAATGCAGTCGCCGTGACCTATACGCTGAACGGCTCCTTCGGCGCTGGCGTCGTTGCACCCGGCACCGGCGTGCTCCTCAACAACGAGATGGACGACTTCACCTCCAAGCCCGGCGTGCCGAATCTCTATGGCCTCGTACAGGGCGAGGCCAATGCCATCGCGCCGAAGAAGACGCCGCTTTCTTCCATGAGTCCGACGATCGTCACCAAGGATGGCAAGCCCTTCATGGTGATCGGCAGCCCCGGCGGTTCGCGCATCATTACGATCACCCTGGAAGCAATCCTCAACGTCGTCGATTTCGGCATGAACATCAGCCAGGCGGTCAACGCACCGCGCGTCCATCATCAGTGGCAGCCGGACACCGTCTACCTGGAGCCTTTTGCGCTCTCGCCGGATACCGAAAAGGCGCTCGCCGCAATGGGCTACAAGCTTGATGGCGGAAATGATGCACCGGTCTGGGGGCAGGCCGCCGGTATTCTCGTCGGTGGCAAGAGCCTTGCAGCCATCCAGAAGGGCGGCGGCGCCCGCTACAACGGCGCAATGGACAACCGCGCGACCGAAGGCTCAGCCAACGGTTATTGAACAGCCGCTTAGCGGATCCTGACCCGAACGAAATCGCCATCGATCTCGACGCGTGGCATCGCGCCCGACACGCTTGGCTTCAGGGCATCGACCCAGGAAGCCTTTGCCGTCACCTTGTAATCGACCGACGCGTTGTCTCCGAAACCAAGATAGGCATCGAGAGCACGAGCGCGGATCGATACTCTCTCGTCCGCTTCGACCCTGTCGAAATCGAGGGAAGCCCGCAAGGCGTCTGCGCGAATATCGATGCCCCCAGCATGGCCGTCCAATGTGATGTCGGCCGCCTTTCCGGCAATCGCAAGCTCGGAAAAATGCCCAGTGAGCCTCGCCGTGAAAGCGCTCTGATCGATCCGGAGAGCAGCACCAGCAGGCACATTGGCATTGACCTCGATCATGCAATCTGACGGGTCCAGCCACGACGATGCGGCGATATCGATATGCAAAACTGTGCCTTCCACCCGCATGGCGCTATTGTCGCGGCAATCGGCAAAATACCAACTTGAATACCAGGACGAGAACCAGCCCTTCCGTCGCCCGCTGAGCGATGCGCCATAGGACTGGTCGCTTCGCGTGGTGATGTTGATCGAGCTTGCGTCACCACTGATGGCAATCGCACGCACGCCGGAAAGATCGGGAATTGCAGTTGTCGATACCTTGTCCGGCGGAGCGGCCGCAGAAACTACCAGAAGCACCGGCATCACAAGAAGAATGATCATCGGAATCCGTCCATGAATGAAGCCCTCCCGTCGAGGACACTTTCAGGAATGGATTTTCAGCCCCTATTTCGAGACCTCGATCACGATCCGGGTCGACCGCGAACGCAATCGGGTTCATTCTGAGGATCGTTGTTGCTACCGGATATCGCCGATGATCTTCGTTCCCTTGCCCTTCGTCGTGGCTCTGCTGCTTGCCATCCTGCTGATCCGCATGCTGCGGCAGGGAGATGGGGCGCTTGCCGAAAAGCGGCCTTTCCTATTGTTGATCGGGTTCTACATCCTCCAGTCCATAGTGATCGGCATCCGCTGGGGTTACGACGTCATCGCGATCATGCCGATTCAATCGTTGATCGCGACAACAATCGCGGCCATCGCCTGGGTCTGCTTCAAGGGGCTTGCTGTGGAAGAGCAACCCACCCTTTCCCGTTTCTGGCCACATCTTCTGCCGACAGCCGCAATCGCAGTCTTGATCGCACTCTATCCAGAGCCGATTAGCCTCGCCATCATTCTGATCTTCCTCTTCTATGGCGGCGCGCTGCTCTGGCTTGCCCGGCATGGACCTGATGTTCTC
Organism: Rhizobium sp. 768_B6_N1_8; assembly: GCF_051811225.1. Lineage (NCBI taxonomy): Bacteria > Pseudomonadati > Pseudomonadota > Alphaproteobacteria > Hyphomicrobiales > Rhizobiaceae > Rhizobium > Rhizobium sp. 768_B6_N1_8. Next base: position 3,716,000 of record NZ_JBPWPV010000001.1, read on the forward strand.
GTATCCTCCCGCCTCGACGGTGCAGTGCTGTCCTATCGTTCGCTGCAGATAACCGGCTTTGCCCTCATCGCCTCCGCCGTCACCGACGTCATCATCAGCTTCGATTTCACCAAGACCGGCGGCATTCATGCGGGCGCCATCGTCGCACTCGGCAATGTCATTGCTCTCCTGATCCTCGGCACCGCCGCTTCGGTAGCAAGTGGCGGCAGCAGTGCAGAAGCGACCTCCGCGGAGCTACCGCCGCCACCACCGGCAACGGAAGAAGACGGTGCCGTCGCCGCTGCCCTCGACACGCTGATGCGCGCCCGTCAGCTCTATCGCGATCCCGATCTCAATCTCACCCGCATTGCCCGCAAGATGAATCTCCCGGCCCGGCGCGTCTCCACGGCCGTCAACCGCATCCACGGCATGAGCGTCTCGCAATATGTGAACGACTTCCGTATCCGCGCCGCCTGCGAGCAGTTGGTCGGCACCGATCATCCGATAACGCAGGTGATGTTCGACTCCGGCTTCATCAGCAAGTCCAATTTCAATCGCGAATTCGCGCGCATGAACGGCGAAAACCCCACACAATTCAGAAAGCGGCGCGTCCCGCGGGAATCGGGTGGCGCCGCGTCCAATGTCATATTCATGTCACCGTGACAAAGTCGCCGTTCACAAGCAAAGATGCGCGCTCTATGCATGAGCGGCATTAAAGCAGAAGAGATTCCCATGGCCTCCATTGAAATGATCGTTGCCGCCAGGGCCCGCCTGCGCGGACATGCGCGGCGCACGCCGCTTCTCTCCTCCCCCTTCCTCGATGAAATCGCCGGCCGGCGGGTGCTCGTGAAGGCCGAATGCCTGCAGCATTCCGGCTCCTTCAAGTTCCGCGGCGGCTGGTCTGCCGTCTCGGGCATCGATCCGGAACTGCGCAAGAAGGGCGTCATCGCATTCTCTTCCGGCAATCATGCCCAGGGTGTTGCGCTGGCCGCACGCATGCACGGCGTTCCCTCCGTCATCATCATGCCAAGCGATGCGCCGAAGCTGAAGATTGCCAATACGCGCGCCTTCGGCGCCGAAGTGATGCTCTATGACCGCGCCAATGAAGACCGCGACGAGATCGGCGCGAGACTTTCGGCCGAACGCGGACTGACGCTCATCAAGCCTTTCGACGAACCGCTGGTCATTGCCGGCCAGGGCACGACTGGGCTGGAAATCGCCGAACAGGCGGAGGAGGAAGGCGTCAGGAATGCCGAAGTCCTCGTTCCCTGCGGTGGCGGCGGCCTGAGTTCGGGCATCGCCCTGGCATTGGAAGCGAGTGCGCCGGGCTTCCGTGTCCGTCCCTGCGAACCGGAAAATTTCGACGACACCACGCGATCGCTTGCATCGGGCAAGATCGAGCGCAATGCCACCATGAGCGGGTCGATCTGCGATGCGATCGTCACGCCGCAACCGGGCAACATCACCTTCCCGATCCTCAAGCGTCTGGCCGGACAGGGTATTGTAGTGACAGATGATGAGGCGTTGCGCGCCGTAGCCCTCGCCTTCACCCGCCTCAAGATCGTCGTCGAGCCGGGCGGAGCCGTCGCTCTTGCCGCCGCACTCTTCCATGGCGACCAGCTGGAGAGCGACACGGCCGTCGTCGTCACCTCCGGCGGCAATATCGACGCCGACGTGTTCATCACTGCACTCGAACGCTTCGGCTAACGCTCGACAACGCTCTCGAAGACCCTGATCGCGATCGGCGACGACCTCGATCATGATCGGGGTCTCGCTCACCTGAAAAACAGCGAAAACCTCGTCTCGCCGCCATATGGCGGTCTTCGTTCCGAGGTTTCCATGAGACATCTTCTCACCCTGCTGCTGTCGGCCTGCCTTCTTGCTGTCAACACTCCGGCACATGCGGCCGACCCTGTCGGTCTGTCCTTTCTTTCGGTTCCGGTGTCCGAACGCCACGGCACCATGGAGATCTCACTCTGGTATCCGGCCTTAGCAGGCGGAACGCCCATCCTGATCGGAGACAGTCCGCTTTTCAAAGGCGAGACCGCGCAACGGGACGCACCGGCCGCTGCCGGCGATTTTCCGCTGATCCTGCTTTCGCATGGCGGTCTGAAATCCGGCCCTTTCATCGGCGCCTGGATGGCGTCGCGCCTCGCTTCGAAAGGCTTCGTGGTGGCAACGATGCGCCAGCCGGATCCGCAGACAATGACGAGCGAGGAGAGCATTCATGAAATTTGGCTGCGGCCCGCCGATCTCTCAGCCGCCCTGACCGCGATCGAGAAGGACAGCACACTACCTGCAAAGATAGACCGAAACCGTATCGGCGTGCTGGGCTTCCTCATCGGCGGAACATCCGCACTTTCGCTTGCGGGCGGCAGCCTGGATCCGGAAAGCTTTGCGCGTTCCTGCGGTCCCAATGGCACCGGCGTAGACTGCGCCGAGTTCGCCAGAGCCGGTATCGATCTCCACTCCGTCGACAGACAGCAACTCAGCCGCTCTCATCTAGACACGCGGGTGAAGGCGGTCGTCGTCATCGATCCTGAATTCGGCGCCAGTTTCACACCCGAAAGCCTCAAGCGCATATCGATCCCGGTCCGCCTTATCAATCTCGGCACGCCGGCGACCATCTGGCCTGGGCTGCGGATATCAGGCCTTAAGGACACTATACCCAACGCGCGCTACGATCTCCTGGGCGATACTTCGCAATATGGTGCCTTCAGCGAATGCAAGCCGGGAGGCGCTGCGATCCTTCAGGAAGAAGGTGAAGAACCTCTCTGTGACGATCCCGAGGGAACGAGCAGGGCCACGATCCACGATCGCCTCGCTGAGAATATCGCAGCGGCCTTCCGCACGGATCTCCCCCAATAGAAAACATCGTCCGCAGCGACCTGCCGCGGACGATGTCTTCGCCATCGATCGTCTTCAGGCGATCTTGTAGCGCGCAGCCGGAGCCGAACGCGACAGGTTTGGCATCAGCGCCTGGCGGGCCTGTTCATAGGCAGCAAGCAAGCCGGCATCTTCAAGCGCCGGGATCGTCGCAAATTCTCCCTCGGCGAGACCTGCCAGCGAGGCATCGACCATGTTTTCCGCCGACATGACGATCTCGCCCGGCAGGTGCTCGACCGGCGTGCCGGCAATGCCCCAGAATTCGGTAGCCGTGGCACCCGGCAGCACGACTTGAACGCGAATATTCTTGTCGGCAAGCTCGTGCTTCAGCGACTGGCTGAAGGCGAGCACGAAGGCTTTGCTACCGCCATAGACACCGTTCAGGACCTCGGGCGCGATTGCGACGATCGAGGCAATGTTGATGATTGTGCCGCCACCGCGGGCAACGAGACCTGGAACCGCAGCATAGGTCAGCCGCGTCAATGCCGTCACGTTGAGCTCGATCATTTCCTGCATCTTGTCGACGTCGGACGCGAGCAGCGGCGCCGTGCCGCCGAAGCCGGCATTGTTGACGAGCAGGGTAATGCTCTGATCTTCCTTCAGCACCTTCTCGACCTTGGCAAGATCGTCCTTCTTGCCGAGATCGGCGGACAGCGTCTCTACGGTCCGGCCCGTCTCATCGGTCAGCCGGCTTGCCAGTGCCTTCAGCCGATCACCGTTGCGGGCGACGAGGATGAGATTGTAGCCCTGTTTCGCCAGCCGGTGTGCATAGATCGCGCCGATGCCCGAAGAGGCGCCTGTGACCAGCGCCGTACCCTTATGTTCTTGTGCCATGATCGTTTCTCCATTTCGTGCGCCAGCCCGATTGCCTTGCGCTTGCGGAGAGTTTTACGCCCGATTGCCGATGTCCCAAATGTCATATATACCACCTTTTAAGACATCCACTTTTCAGGACATGATGACCATGCAGCAAATCGGCTTCCTGCTTTTTCCCGGTTTCCAGATCATGAGCCTTGCCGCCGTCTCGGCCTTCGAATTCGCCAATCTCGAGATCGGCGAGAAAGTCTATGACATCCATTATCTCTCGGAGACCGGCGGTCCCATCGCCAATTCGCTGGGCATGATCGTCGAAACGGAAGCCTTCGGCGATCCCGGTTTCGACACACTGATCGTCGCCGGCGCGCCTGACATCAAGCTGCCCAACGAAGCCGAGGCGGATTTCATTCGCGCCGCCCTCCCCGCTGTCCGCCGCCTCGCCTCGATCTGTACCGGCGCCTTCCTGCTTGCCGATGCCGGCGTTCTTGATGGCCGCCGCGCCACGACCCACTGGTATCGCGCCCGCGAACTGCAGAGCCGTTACCCTGAAATCAGGATGGAAGAGGACCGCATCTACATCATCGACGGTTCCGTCTGGACCTCGGCAGGTATGACGGCGGGTGTCGATCTGGCTCTGGCCATGGTCGAGAAAGATCATGGCCTGGAGATCGCCCGCGCTGTTGCCCGCAAGCTGGTCGTCTATCATCGTCGCGCCGGCGGCCAGTCGCAGTTTTCCGCCCTTCTGGAACTGGAGCCGAAATCCGACCGCATCCAGAAGGCGCTTGCGCATGCCCGCAGCAATCTGAAATCCACCCTCTCGGTCGAGGAACTGGCCGAGGCTGCACATCTGAGCCCCCGCCAGTTCAGTCGTACCTTCCGCGCCGAAACAGGTCAGTCCCCCGCTAAAGCAGTCGAGAACCTGCGGCTGGAGGCGGCCCGCCTGATGATGGAGCAGGGCCGCCATCCGATCGAGGTCGTCGCCCGCGAGACCGGCTTTGCCGATCGCGAGCGCATGCGACGCGCCTTCCTGCGGGCTTTTGGCCAGCCGCCACAAGCGATTCGCCGGGCGGCACAGCAGGAACTGCTGGCGTGATGCACGCACCCGGCAAAGCCGGATGCATCTTCTCTGTCCTAGCCTTGTTGAAGCGCCCTACGGATGGCAATCTCGACAGGCGAGTAGGCGCCGTCCTCACGCGTAAGCCGCAAGGGTTCTGAAGGCGCAAGGCCCGGCTGCGCCATGAAGCGCGGTTCCTTGCCGCGATGCGTCTGCGCGGCATGGATCAGGAACGGGTGGCACAGATAGACCGTGCCCGCCTGCCCCGTTGCAAGAGCAAGCGGCCTCTCCTCACCGACATGCTCCAGCCACAGATGCGCCATGCCGGCTTCGCCAGCCGGCTCCAGTAGCTTCGCGATATCCTTGTGCGACCCGACCCGGATACGCGTCGGCGCATCGTTCTCCCCGACATCAGAGAACAGGAAGAGCATCAGGAGTGCCCGTCCGCGCGAGGTGATGTTCACCCGCCAGACGGAAAAATCCCGCTGTTCATTCGGGTCGCCTTCGTCCCCCGGAAAGCTCAGGTCCACATGCCAGCCGGCATCGCAGGGATCGTCCGGGTGCGGGAAGCGGACCGGGAAGCTGCCAAGACCGCTGCGTGGTTCCCAGCGTCCTTTGCCGACGAGCTGATCGAAAGCCGAATGCAGCAGGGGCGTGTTGACCGCCGTCTCGAACGGCCCGCCGCCATAACCAGCAAGCCGGACGACCGGCCGCACCCAGCTTTTCGGATCATCGGCATCGAAGGGAATGTCCCGCCACATGATGTCGCGGGCCTTCGCGGCCACATCCCGGGGAAAAGCATCATCGATCCGCACGAAGCCGTCTTCGATGAATTGCTCGATCTGCACGGCGCTGAGCGCCGGCGGGTAACCAGTAGATGTCATGAAATATGTCTCTATCGCCAAACCCTGCCGGCATTGTCCATCGGCCGAATGCAGGGTGGTTACAGTTCACGGCAACGGACCCAGTCAGCAGGCTGGTGAAGCGGCCGCATCTTCCTTTGCCCGAGGGCAGAGCCTTAGAGGCTCAAGAAGAAGACCGTAGCGATATTGAGAGCGATCATTTTCATAGCGATGGGAGGCTACTGGCTTCCAAGGGGAGGGTCAACACTTCACCCGAATCTTCGCAGCGCCTTCTCCTGATCGGATGGAATAGAAATATCTCGCACTGCCTCGTGCACCGACTGCAGCACCAGTTCCGCCAGCCGGCTCGTTGCAGCATCCGGCTCCGCTTCCGCTCGATGCAAGACCAGCCCCAGCTTCGGCAGTTCCGGCAGGCCGGCTTCGCCTGACGTCAGCATCCGCACCTTGGCAGGCAGCCCTATAGGCGTGCGCACCGTAATACCCAGTCCTGCAGCGGTTGCCGCCCAGAGGCCGCCGAGGCTTGGACTGACGAAAGACAGCCGCCAGGAGATACCCGCCTCGTCCAGCACTTTCGTCGCGGCATTCCTGAGCAGGCAGGGCGCCTCGAGCGAGGCAAGCGGCATCGGTTCGCCGCCTCCAGCCGCCCATGCCGGCAAGCCATTCGCCGGGCCAATCCAGCGCATCGGCACATCGGCAATATACTCGCAATGGGCGGTCAAAGTGCCGGTGCTCCAGGCGAGCGCAAGATCGAGCTTCCCCGTCGTCACCCGTTCCAGAAGCTCGGCATTGCGCACCACACGCGCTTCGATCCGCACCTTCGGATGCGCCCGAGCAAAGCGTCCGAGCACCTCGGGTAGCAAATTCTCACCGAAGTCCTCCTGCAGGCCGAGCCGCACCCAGCCTTCCAGCTCGACACTCTGCACCGCAGCGACTGCCTCGTCGTTCAGATCGAGCAATCGCCGGGCGTAGGCAAGCATCGTCTCTCCGGCTTCCGTCAGCGCCAGTCCGCGCCCGGATTTGCGGAAAATCGGCGTGCCAGCCTGCTCCTCCAGCTTCTTAAGCTGTGCGCTGACCGCCGAGGTCGAGCGCCCCAGGCGATCCGCCGCCCTGGCGAAATTGCCGAGATCCATGCCGGTCGCGAATGTCCTGAGCACATCCAGGTCGAATGTAATCCGTCGCATTTCACGATCCCGATTTTCAGGATAATTCATCCATAAAATTCTGATTTTCCGCACCATGGTGTCGTGGCATGCTTCTCCTGTCAAGACAAAGAACAAGGAGGCATCCAATGCCATTCGCTCGCATTTCCCTTCTGAAGGGCAAATCGCCGGACTATCTGCGTGCGCTCTCGGACAATATCCACAAGGCCATGGTCGAGACCTTCAATGTGCCGCCGGCCGACCGCTTCCAGATCATCCACCAGCATGAGCCGGGCGAACTGATCTTCGATCGCAATTACCTTGCCGGTCCGCGCTCGGATGATTTCGTGCTGATTTCGATCACGACCGGCAAGCCGCGCACAACGGAAATGCGCAAGGCTCTCTTCCGCCGAACCGTCGAATTGCTCCAACAATCGCCCGGCTTGCGTCCCGAAGACGTGATGATCGTCATCTCGACCAGCGAACCGGACGAATGGTCCTTCGGCGACGGCTTGGCGCAGATGGCCGAACCCGGATGGGAAGCGCGCGCCAGGGGAGTTCCGGCATGAACACCGCCAATCCGAGGACGATGACGATCCGCCGTCCCGGCAGTGCGGTCCGTTCTCCCGAAGGCATTTCGAATGCACCCTTCTGGGTCGAAATCCTGCTCGACAGTGAGATCGATGGCGAGAACACCGCCATGCGCGCAACCCTCGATCCCGGCACGGTCACACACTGGCATACGCATCCGCGCGGCCAGCTTCTTTATGTCCTCTCCGGTGTCGGTGTCGTGCAGCGGGAGGGTGAACCCGTCGAGGAAGTCAGAACCGGCGATGCAATATGGTTCGCCCCGGACGAGCTTCACTGGCACGGGGCAACAACTGACAGCCCTTTCGGATATCTTAGCATCCAGGGTTTTGAGAAGGGACGCTTCGTCGACTGGTCTGAGGAGACACAGCCATGATGGCCATGCAATATTCCTTCACCTTGCCGGCAGATTACGACATGCAGATCATCGATCGCCGCATCCGCGACAAGGGGCCGGCGATGGACGGCTTCCCCCACCTCGGTTTCAAGGCTTTTCTGAGCGTTCGCCGCGGTGAATTCGGCAGCCGGGAAAATCTGTACTCGCCCTTTTATCTCTGGGATCAGCCGGAGGGCGCCAGCAACTTCATCTGCGGTCCCGGCTTTGCCGCGCTGACGGACGCCTTCGGCCGGCCGCGCATTCGCCATTGGATCGTCTGGCATGCGCATGTCTCACCGGACCTCGCCAAAGCCCGCTTTGCTTACAGCGAACACCTCCCTATCCAACCGCATGTCTCTCTGCCCGACTTGCGGCAGCAAGAGGTTGATCTGGCAAAGCAGGAAGCCGGTGGCAAACATCTGCTCGCCCGCATTACCGCCTTTGACCCGCATGACTGGACGATGGTCCGTTTTGGCCTCGGCGCGGAATCCCCGCCCGCGTCAGGCACCAACCAGATCTATCACGTCGGTCACCTCTCCCGCGGCTAAGGCACCAAAGGCAGAATCGAAAAGCAAAAAGCGCCCCTCTTTCGAGGAGCGCTTTGTTTTTTCAGGCCTGAAAGCGATCAGATGCCACTCTGGCCGTCGGAGCCGATATAGGCGATACGCAGCATGTTGGTTGCGCCCGGTGTGCCGAGCGGCACGCCAGCGGAGATGATGATGCGATCGCCCGGCTTGCCGAAACCTTCTGCAGCAACGATGCGGCAGGCGCGGTTGACCATGTCGTCGAGGTCGGTCGCGTCATGCGTGACGACGCAATGCATGCCCCAGACGACGGACAGACGGCGCGCGGTCTTGATGATCGGCGACAGAGCGATGATCGGCACCTGCGGACGCTCACGCGAGGCGCGCAGGCCAGTTGTGCCGGAAGACGTGTAACAGACGATAGCCGACAGCTTCAGCGTCTCGGCGATCTGGCGGGCGGCAAGCGAGATGGCGTCGGCGCCGGTTGCTTCCGGCTGGGCGCGCTGCGCGTAGATGATGCCCGGATAGTGCGGATCCTTCTCCACGGTGCTCGCAATCGAGGCCATCATCGAGACGGCTTCGACCGGATAAGCGCCGGAAGCCGATTCGGCCGACAGCATGATTGCATCCGCGCCTTCGAAGACGGCGATCGAAACGTCCGAAACTTCGGCACGTGTCGGAACCGGCGAGGAGATCATCGATTCCAGCATCTGCGTGGCGACGATGACAGGCTTGCCCGAACGGCGGCAGGAGCGGATGAGCTGCTTCTGGATACCCGGAACGGCTTCGAGCGGCATTTCAACGCCGAGATCGCCGCGGGCGACCATCAGTGCGTCGGAAAGCTCGATGATTTCTTCGATGCGTTCCAGCGCCTGCGGCTTCTCGATCTTCGACATAATGCCGACGCGGCCACGGGCGATCTTGCGCACTTCAGCAAGGTCGTCGGGACGCTGGACGAAGGAAAGCGCCACCCAGTCGACATCGTCGGTCGCGAGAACGGCGTCGAGGTCGACACGGTCCTTGTCGGTCAGCGCGCCAACGCCAAGCAGCGTATCGGGCAGGCTGACGCCCTTGCGGTCGGAAATGCTGGTACCGGCGATGACGGTCGTGACGATGCTCTTGCCGTCGCACTTTTCTGCGCGGAGAGCCAGTTTTCCGTCGTCGATCAGCAGGCGATGGCCCCGCTGCACGGCTTCGAGAATTTCAGGATGCGGCAGGAACACGCGGGTGTTGTCGCCGGGGGTATCGTTGTTGTCGAGCGTAAATGTCTGGCCGGGCTTCAGCTCGACCTTAACATCGGCAAACTTCCCGACGCGAAGCTTCGGACCTTGCAGGTCGGCCAGAATACCGATCGGCCGACCCGAGCGGGCTTCGACGGCGCGAATGCGCTGCACGAGCGTGCGCATCACGTCATGGCTCGCATGGCTCATATTGATGCGGAAGATATCAGCACCCGCCTGGTGCAGCTTCTCGATCATCGACTCCTCGGAGGAGGCGGGGCCGAGGGTGGCGAGGATTTTAACTTTGCGGTTACGCTTCATCAATTCTGGCTTTCTTGCGTCCCTGGGGTGTCGGAGAGTTGAACCATCCAGCTTCCCTGGCGGCCCGTATCATATTCCTTGAATCCCATTTTCTGATAACCCCGGGCGTAGCAGTCCTGCACACCCGTGATCTTGAATTCGTTTTCCGCCACGCACATCTGCACGTCACCCGTCCATCGGCCTCCCCGGGCGGCGTCTTCTGCGTAGAGGTAATAATAACGCGACTGTAACTCTCCCTCGATCAGCGTGGCGCAGGTCGTTGCCGGCACCTGCCACCAACCCTCCGTGACCCAGCCACCCTTCGCCCTATATCCGATCGCAACGCCAACCAGATTTTGCGTACCGTTGCATACACGGAAATCCGCGCGCGCGGCATCGGCAATGAAGAACGGCGAGACGGCTGCAAGAGCGAACAATGCGAGACGGACCAGCGGCCCGGACCGCGTGAGGAAACTTGGCGCGGCTTGGATCAACACGGCTCCCAAATAGCTCCACGGTTATTCGTTATCCGTGTCTTCTTGCGCCGCCATCAGGCGAAAGTCAACGCAATGCTAATCGATTATATTTCCTTTCATAACCGCCGATCGGGCGCATCTTGTCGCGTTGGTCCGCCCATCACGCTTGAACCGGCCGAACGCGCATGCAATCACTGGGCGAAGACGCGAAATGACAATTGGCAATTTCCTGATGGATCACTTCCAATCCTTTGAAATCCTATCTGGCCAACATGACAAAGGCATGGTGATCCTTGGCGATCATGCCATGAACCGTCTGCCCGAACGATATGGCCGGCTCGGCCTACCGGAAAGTGCCTTCTCCAGGCACATCGCTTATGACATCGGCATTCAGGGCCTTGCCCGCAAGCTGTGTGCACAGCTGGGCGTGCCGGGCGTGCTCGGCGGTTTTTCACGTCTGCTGATCGATCCTAATAGAGGCGAGGACGACCCGACACTGATCATGAAAATCTCCGACGGCACCATCATCGCCGGCAACCATCCGATTACTGAAGAGGAGTGGAACTACCGGGTCGAAACCTTCCACAGACCCTATCACAATGCCGTGTCGGAGACGATCGGTAGGGTGGCGAACGCGACCGGCAAAGCGCCGCTGGTACTGTCCCTCCACTCCTTCACGCCTGCCTGGAAGAGCGTTCCCCGCCCCTGGCATGCAGCAGTGCTCTGGGATAGTGACCACCGCGCCGCCGCCCCATTGCTTGAAAAACTGCGGGCTGATCCCGATCTCGTCGTCGGTGACAACGAACCCTATGACGGTGCCCTGAAGGGCGACACCATGTATCGTCATTGCATGATGACGGGCATCCCGCACGCGCTTCTAGAAGTGCGTCAGGACCTCATCGGCAACGAGGCCGGCATCGAGGAATGGGCGGCGCGCCTGGCGCCCATTTTTGCGGAGATGAACGACGATCCGGCCCTTCATGCATACAGCGTGCACGCTTCCCGCACCGGCCCCTATTGAGTGAAAAGGACTTGGCCCATGACCACGCTCAGCAAGGAACAACAGACGGAATTCGAGGCAGCCGCCTTCCGCCGGCTCATCACGCATCTTCGCGAACGAACCGACGTGCAGAACATCGATCTGATGAATCTCGCCGGCTTCTGCCGCAACTGCCTCTCCAACTGGTACCGCGAAGCCGCGGAGGCCGAAGGCGTCACTATGACGAAGGACGAATCGCGCGAGATCGTTTACGGCATGCCCTACGAAGACTGGAAGAACCTTCACCAGACGGAAGCATCGCCTGTGCAAAAGGCGACTTTTGAGGTGAACAACCCGCACAAATAGTCCACCCGCTCTCAAATCGTCTTGACGCTGGCGGCACTTCGCGGCAGTCACTGGCAACCCGAATGCATATCCCGAAATCAGGAGAACACGATGTCTGATGCACATGGCGTCGCTCGCGATCAGCTTCGCGCTTTTGTCGAGCGCATTGAACGCCTGGAAGAAGAAAAGAAGACCATCGCCGACGACATCAAGGACGTCTATGGCGAAGCCAAGGGCATGGGCTTCGACACCAAGATCCTCAAGAAGGTCGTTGCGCTCCGCAAGAAGGACGAGCAGGAACGCATGGAAGAAGATGCGATCCTCGATACCTACCTGCACGCTCTCGGCATGATCGAATCCCCGCCGGAAGGCTGAGGATCATCCAACCGCATTTTCAGAGAGCCGCCGTTTCGGCGGCTTTTCTTTTGATCTCATCAAAGTACCAGCGCCGTTTTCGCCGTGCCTCCGGCCCAAAAACGAAAGCCGCCGGAGACGATCCAGCGGCTTTTGCTTATTCGAAATATGGCCGGATCAGCGCGTGTTGAACTTACGCACTTCCATGAAATTGACGGCCGTGCCGCTGAAGCGACCAGGGTCGATCGAAGCAGTCTTCTGGAAGCCTTCGGCATAAACCGAGGTCGGCTGGGCGCGCAGCTCCTGGCTGACAAAGCGCGGTGCCTGCACCTTCTTGGACGCCATTTCCAGGCGGGCATTGGTAAGAGCCCACTGCGAGATCATCTTCTGGGTCAGCTTCGGCTCCGTACGCACTGTCTGGCGGCTTTCGTCAGCGGCTACAGCTTCCTGCTTCGTCGGACGACCACCCTTGGTGGGAAGGCCCTGCGCGACCGGGCTGTCGACGGTGACAGGCTTCGGCGCCGCGGGAGGAGCAGCAAAGCTTGCAGACTTCGTCATCGGAGCAAGTGCCGCAAGCTGCAGCGGCGGCTTGTCTAGTGCCGGCGGATTCTTCGGCGCGGCGGCGTTGATTGCCTGCTCGACAGTCTGCGGCTCAGAAGGTGCGTTCATAGCGACCTCAGTGCCACCGCTCTGATCCTGCTGCTTTGCAAGTGCTGCCGCCATGGCGGGCGAAAGCGTGTCCTGATCAGCTTCGTCTTCACCCGCTTCAGCATCGGCATTCTGTGCAGCAAGCAGGTTTTCGGCAACGGCCGGACGTTCGGCTGGGGTCGGAACGCTCGTCGACATCAGGCTCGGATCGACGGAGGCAAGTTCTGCATCACCCGGCGCACGACGCTGCCCAAGGAGTGACGGAACCGGAATGCTGTAACCGCTGAGATCGGCGAAATGCTCCGGTTCCTGCGGCTGGTTTGCGGGCATGGCGGCAAGCGCCTGCTGAGCCGCATTACCTGCAGATGGCGGCACCAGAGCATTGGCAACCTCGTTGCCGGCAAGCTGGTTGCTGAAGGCCGGGCGAACCTGCGGCACTGGTGCATTCACGCTCGCAACTTCGGTCTGCGGCTGCGGTTCATCAGCTGCTGGGACAGCCTCAGCCTTCGGCGGCGTTGCCTTGGCGACAGCAACCGGTGTGCTATCCTCCGAATTATCCTCTTCCTCGTCGGCGCCGCCACCAAAGAGGTAGGCAAACAGCGTCTTCTGCTTGCGAGGTTCGTCATCGGAAACGGAAGCGCCGGCGCTAGCCATCATGATCTGGCTGCCGTTCGCCATGCGGCGCTTGTAATCGGCCATTGCCTGCTGGTAGCCTGGCAGCGGCTTGCCATCGGCGGGAATATGAATGGTATTGCCGTCAGGGAAGAGCCTGACCAGTTCGTCGCGGCTCATGCGCGGCCAGGCGCGAACGCCGCCGACATCCATATGCACGAAAGGCGAACCGGACTTTGGATAGAAGCCGACGCCGCCGACCTGCATCTTCATGCCGATACCGCGCAGCGTGGCGAGCTTTACGTCTGGAATGAAGAAGTCCATCGCCTTGCCAAGCATATGCTGGCTCTTTTCGGCGACACCGGATTTACGCGAACGACCGCGCAGCATCTCGTTGGTAGCAGGCGAGCGGAAACCGCAGACGACGTTGATGTAATCCCTGGAGCCGGACTGGCGGTAAACTTCCCAGATGAGGTCGAAGAGGCGCGGGTCCATCTTCGTCGGCTGATTCTTGCGCCAGTCGCGCAGGAAACGGTTGAGCTGCTCGAGACCTTTGGGGTCGAATTTGCCGTTTCGCTTGTAGGTGATGACGGCCTTTTCGCCGGTATGAATGAAATAGAGCTTCAGGCTGCGGGTATCCCCGGCAGCCTGAGACGGTGTGCTTACGAATACCGGTGAGGAAACCGCGAGTGCAAGAAGGGCGGCCGCTGCCGTCCTAATTGCCTTTCCGCCAATCTTGGCGCACAAACGCCAACTCAAGCGCGAAAGCTTGGTATTCCCATTCAGATTCTGCAACTCGATCCCCGTCAGACAGTCAATGTCCAATGCTGTCTCAAATGGCTGTCAAATGCGGTCACACGATGGCAAAAATGCCACACATGATCAACCTTTTCTTTATAGAGTGAACGAGCTGCTAACAAGTGGTTTATGGACGGTAACCAAATGTGGTTGCCTTATTCTTAATAAAAATGCGCTTATGCCGCATCTTTCTGAGGATTATCGGGGTCGATACCGTAGTCCTTGAGCTTTCTGTAAAGTGTGGATCGCCCGATACCTAGCTTTCTTGCCACTTGACTCATTTGTCCTCGGTAGAATTTCAAGGCAAAACGAATCAGTTCTTCCTCGACATCGGCAAGACGCCGAACATCACCAGACTGATTGACGCTCGATATCGCGTTATCGGAAGCCTCGGTCCCGCGGCGCATCGTCTCGGCGACTGATTCCGCCTGATAATCCTCGGGGAATTCCGCGTCAGGATCGAGGTGCGAATTGTCGGCAACGAGCGCCAGATGGTCCACGACCTCGTAGTTCGGAAGCTGGGCGGCGATCTGCGGGAAGTCCGCTTCGGTCAGCTCCGGACCCTCGGCAAGCACGACGGCGCGGAAGATCGCGTTTTCGAGCTGGCGGATATTGCCAGGCCAGTCATAGGCGGTCAGCAACGCCAGCGTGCCGGCATTGACCGTCATGCGGCGGCCGTTCTTCTGCTCGCTGGAGAAGCGGTCGGCGAAGACGCGCACCAGATGCGGAATGTCCTCCTTGCGCTTGCGCAGCGCCGGAATGGTGATCGGGAAGACGTTCAGGCGATAGTAGAGATCTTCGCGGAAGTGGCCGTTCTTGACCTCTTCGATCAGATCCTTATTCGTCGCTGAGATGAGGCGAACATTGACCTTGTGCGCAGTGCGCGCACCGACGGTCTCGATCTCGCCTTGCTGAACGGCGCGCAGTAGCTTCACCTGCACCTCGAGCGGCAGATCGCCGATCTCGTCGAGGAAGATGGTGCCACCATCGGCTTCCATGAACTTGCCGATATGCTTTTCGGTCGCGCCGGTAAACGCACCCTTTTCGTGACCGAAGAGGATGCTTTCGACGAGATTGTGCGGAATGGCACCGCAATTGACCGTCACGAACGGTTTGGTGGCGCGATCGCCCCCCGACTGGATGGCGCGCGCCACCAACTCCTTGCCGACACCCGATTCGCCTTCGAGCACGACCGGGATGTTGGACTGCGAGGCGCGCTGCGCCAGATCGATGACACGGATCATCGCCGGGCTTGCCGAAACGATGTCGTCGAAGCCGACGGAGCCCGAGCGTGAACGGCGACCGGTACGGGCCTTCACCTCACGCTGGTCGAGCTTCATCGCATTGGAGATCGACGTATTGATACGCTCCGGAGAAACCGGCTTGACGACAAAATCGAAAGCCCCGGCGCGCATGGCCTGCACCACCGTTTCGATGCCGCCCTGCCCCGTCTGGACGATGACCGGAATCTGGGTGCCGAAATCATGCAATGCTTCGAGGAATTCGAGGCCGGTCATTTCCGGCATCATCAAATCGAGCACGATGACGTTGAAAAGGCCGGGATCGCGCTTCACCATCTCCAGCCCGATGCGGCCGTTTTCGGCCTGATGCACCACATGGCCGCTACGCTCGATCGCGTTCTTGAGCAGACGGCGCTGGACGGGATCGTCCTCGACCACAAGGATCTGCCCTGCCCCTTTGAGCTCATTGTAACCGGTCATTGTCGCCTCACTTCATGCGAAACCATAGAGCGCACTCTGACAGAAAGGCTTGAACATCCTGTTTTGAGAAACAATTGCATTTTAACTGTTATGACAGGCCGTTTTCGTGCCGTTACGGGCCCTTTCACACGCCGAAAACCCCTTGATGCTAGACCTTTCGGCGCCCAGAGCGCCGCGCGTCCATTCGGACGCGCAAAGGACGTCTCTCTTTTTGAAACTGCGCAATCAGGCTTTCCGAAAATCGATTCCGATTTTCGGGCCGATGCTGTAGACAGTCAGACCTGTTATAAAAGAGGAAGAGGAACCGCCCCATGAGACATATGCTTGCGCACGCCGATCTTCACCTTTCGGCAACGGCTCCCGCTGCAGCATCGGACCCGGCTCTGGGCGAGCTTCCCTCCTGGCGGCTGCAGGATCTCTACCCCTCGGCCACCTCCACCGCCTTCGTCGCCGACATGGAAAAAGCCGGCAAGGCCGCTTCCGCTTTTGAAGAGAAATGGAAGGGCAAACTTGCCGAAGCAGCCGCCAAGAAGGGCGAGGAAGGCATCGGCCAGGCACTGAAGGAATATGAGGCGCTCGACGATATTATGGGCCGCCTCGGCTCTTTCGCTGGCCTTACCTATTTCTCGGATACGTCCAACCCGGCAAACGGCAAGCTCTATGGCGACGTCCAGGCCAAGCTTACCGACTATTCCGGCCGCTTGCTGTTCTTCGCTCTCGAACTCAACCGCATCGACGATGCAGTGATCGATGCCTGCATGGCGAACGATCCGCTTGCCGGCCATTACCGCCCCTGGCTGGTCGACCTGCGCATGGACAAGCCCTACCAGCTCGAAGACCAGCTCGAGCAGCTCTTCCTCGAAAAATCGATGACATCAGCTGCCGCCTTCAACCGTCTCTTCGATGAGACGATGGCGGAGCTGCGCTTCGAGATCGACGGCGAGAAGCTGCCGCTCGAAGTGGCATTGAACATGCTGCAGGAAAAGGATCCAGAAGTGCGCCGCAAAGCGGCAATGGCGCTCGCCGAAACCTTCAAGACCAATATCCGCATCTTCACGCTCATCACCAATACGCTCGCCAAGGACAAGGATATCTCCGATCGCTGGCGCAGCTTCGAAGACATTGCCGACAGCCGCCATCTGGCGAACCGCGTCGAGCGCGAAGTGGTCGATGCGCTTGCTGCGGCGGTGAAGGAAGCCTATCCGCGCCTTTCGCATCGCTATTACAAGATGAAGGCCAAATGGCTCGGCATGGAGCAGATGAACTTCTGGGATCGCAATGCGCCGCTTCCGGAAACCTCAAGCGCCATCATCTCCTGGACCGAAGCCAGGGACACAGTGCTGTCCGCCTATGGCAATTTCGCGCCGGAAATGGCTGCGATCGCCAAGCGCTTCTTTGACGAACAGTGGATCGACGCCCCCGTGCGCCCCGGCAAGGCGCCCGGCGCTTTTGCGCATCCGACCGTTCCGTCGGCCCATCCCTATGTGCTCGTCAACTATATGGGCAAGCCGCGCGATGTGATGACGCTCGCCCATGAACTCGGTCACGGCGTGCATCAGGTACTTGCCGGCGCGCAAGGCGCGCTCATGTGCCAGACCCCGCTGACGCTTGCCGAAACCGCTTCCGTCTTCGGCGAGATGCTGACCTTCCGGGCATTGCTGAACCGGACGACTGACAACCGCGAACGCAAGGCCATGCTTGCCCAGAAGGTCGAAGACATGATCAATACGGTCGTGCGCCAGATCGCCTTCTACGAGTTCGAGCGCAAGGTTCATACCGCCCGCAAAGCCGGCGAACTGACCGCCGACGACATCGGCGAACTCTGGCTTTCCGTCCAGTCGGAAAGCCTTGGCCCGGCGATCAAGATTTCCGAGGGTTATGAGACCTACTGGGCCTATATCCCCCACTTCATCCATTCGCCCTTCTATGTTTACGCCTATGCTTTCGGCGACTGCCTGGTGAACTCGCTCTATGCCGTCTATCAGAAGGCCGAGAAGGGCTTTCAGGACAAGTATTTCGAGATGCTGAAGGCCGGCGGCACCAAGCATCATTCCGAACTGCTGAAGCCCTTTGGCCTGGATGCAACCGATCCTTCCTTCTGGAGCAAGGGCCTGTCGATGATCGAAGGCCTGATCGACGAACTCGAGGCACTGGACAAGGCATAAGACCGCCCGAACCCGCAGCTTCGCTGGAAAGGCAATGGCAGCGTCCGAACCCTTCATCCTGTTCCGGGACGACACGACCGGCGAAGTCATGCTCTTCGCCGGCCCGGTAAACATGATCACCGCTCGCACGAAGGCGGAATTCCTGCCGGCGCTCAAGCGGATGGAAGAGGCGCGACAGGCCGGCAAATGGCTTGCCGGTTACATCGCTTATGAGGCCGGCCATCTCTTCGAAGAAAAGCTTGCTCCCTTCGCGGAAGAGAACCGCGAGACACCGCTGCTGCTGTTCGGTGTCTTCGATGCGCCGCAGCCAGACGATCATCCTCTCGCAATGCCACGGCATCGCCACGAAAACGAGGAATTCCTGACCGCACCGAAGGCAGCCTGGAACTTCTCTATATATAAAGAGCGTTTCGAACGCCTCCACGGGCATCTGCGCCTCGGCGATATCTATCAGGCCAATTTGACGATGCCGATCGAAGCCCGCTGGAGCGGCGATCCGCTGGCCGCCTTCTGGTCGCTGATCGACCGCCAGCCCGTGAAATACGGCGCGTTTGCCGATCTCGGCGGTCCCATCATTCTTTCCCGCTCACCGGAACTGTTTTTCCGCACCGACGAAGATGGCTGGATCGAGACGCACCCGATGAAAGGTACGGCCAAACGCGGTGCGACACCGGCCGAAGATGCCGAAATCGTCGAAGCCATGAAGGCCGACATCAAGACGCAAGCGGAAAACCGCATGATCGTCGATCTGCTGCGCAACGATATCTCGCGCATCACCGAGGTCGGCACGCTCGATGTTCCAAAACTCTTCGAAATCGAGACCTATCCCACCGTCCACCAGATGGTCAGCCACGTTCAGGCGAAGCTCCTGCCCTATCTTTCCATCCGCGACATCTTCGCCGCCCTTTTTCCCTGCGGCTCGATCACCGGCGCGCCGAAGATCCGCGCCATGGAAATCCTCCACGACCTCGAGGGTGGTCTGCGCGATGCCTATTGCGGCGCAATCGGCATGATCGCGCCCAACGGCGCGATGCGCTTCTCCGTTGCCATCCGCACCATGACACTCTTCGACGGTGGCAAAGCAGTCTTCAATGTCGGCGGCGGCATCGTCTTCGATTCTACGGCTGAAGCCGAATATGAGGAATGCCTGCTCAAGGCCCGCTTCGCCATCGGCGACCAATGGATTGCCCGATGACGGATTTTTCGCTGATCGAAACCCTGCGCTGGCAACCGGACGAAGGGTTCGTTCGCCTGCGCCTTCATCTCGCCCGCCTCTCCCGCTCCGCCCGCCGCATCGGTTTTCCCGAACCGATGGATGTGGTCGCGAAGCTCGAAGATGCGGTAAAGGATGGTAAGGAGCCGCGTCGTGTCAGGCTGACTTTCGACAGCCAGGGCCGGATCGATGTTACCACCGCGCCCTTCACGCCGCTGCAGCAAGACACGATCTGGAAACTCCGTATCGCCAGCACGCGTCTCGATTCCACCGACAAGCTACTGCGTATCAAGACCACATGCCGGGCTGTGTACGAAGCGGCGCGCGCCGAGTTTACGCCGCAGCAAGCGGATGAAGTCATCCTGCTCAACGAACGACAGGACGTCTGCGAGGGAACCATCACGTCTGTCTTCCTTGATGACGGCTCCGGCATTCTGAGGACACCGCCGATCTCCTGCGGCCTGCTCGCCGGGGTGCTCCGCACCGAGCTCATCTGCCAGCGAAAGGCCCGCGTCGGTCGCATCACGCTCGATGATCTGGACAAGGGTATGCTTTACGTTGGAAATTCGCTACGCGGCCTGATCCGCGCCACGCTGCAAAAGGACTGACCATGCTGATCCTCTCCCTGACCTATGTGAAGCCCAATGAAGAGGCCGACAAGCACATGGAGCCTCACATGGCCTGGGTGAAGGAGGGATATGCGAAGGGCTGGTTCCTCGCTTCCGGCCGGAAGGTACCGCGCACCGGCGGAGTCGTTCTCGCCGTCGGCGACCGCGCCCAGATTGAAGCCTATGTCGCAGCCGACCCTTTCACCATCCATGGTGTTGCCGAATATGACATCACAGAAGTCGCGCTGACGACGGTGACGGAAGGGTTGGAGGCTCTGAAGCGCTGAGTTACAAACCGCACCCGGCAAATCGTCAGGCTCAAAAAGGAGCGGCGATGAAACGTCCGACCTACACGCCCTATGACGGCTCGGCCCGGCCCTTCACGATCGGCCTGATGCCGTTCGATCCCGCCCGCTGGATCGAACCCGACGAAGATCTCAACCGCTACCTCAAGGAAAAGGCGCGGCTGGCAGGCGAGTGCCTCGACGACATCTTCGTCGCAGAGGATGGAACGGAAGCAGCCCAGCAGGAGGCGCTGAATATTCTCCTCGCTCACCTTGCCGATCGGCATCCGGCGATGCTCCGGCAGGATACATCCGATCTGCCGCCGCTCTTCAAGGCCGGTTCACTCATCCAGGATGATCTCGTTCTGATGCGCCGCAAGGCCGATGGCTGGCATCTCGTTGCCGCCCATGTCGCCTTTCCCTCCTCGTGGTCACTGCATGAGAAATTCGGTCGGCCGATGCACGAGATCCATGGGGATGTGCCGGGCTTCGGCGAAGGCACGCGCAATGCCGCACTGATTACCCGCGTCTTCGACGGCCTGCAGAGTGCCCAGCCGATCGAGCGGCTGAACTGGTCGGTCAACGCCACTGATGATCTCTTCCTTCCCGTCTCGAAACATCGCCGGCCGCCTTACGTCGAGGCCTTCACGCTCGAAGAGCGTTTCGTCCGCGTCGAGCGCCAGACCCTTCGCAAGCTGCCTGTCTCGGGCGACATTCTCTTCACCATCCGCATCTATATCGATCCGGTCGCCGTCATTGCCCGGCATCCGCAGGCGCGGAAACTCGCAGCCAGCTTTGCCGACCAACTGGAAGCACTCGACGTCCAGCAGACCGTCTACAAAGGGCTGACCCTGCAGCGGACGGAACTCGTGCGGAAACTGCGAGCACTTTGCAGCGCCGATATTTGACCTTTGCAGGGGAACGCTCTTTATTGTGACGCCATTTTGTGATTAGAGCCGGTCACTTCGCGAGCTTCGCGGCATTTTCACATGAATTCTTTAGGCTGAAAGCCTTCGTTCCCTTCCAATAGGAGAAAAGAATGACGGAACAGAACTATCCGGTATATGGCGAAATTACCGGTCCGATCGTCATGATCGGCTTTGGCTCCATCGGCCGCGGCACGCTGCCCCTGATCGAGCGCCACTTCAAATTCGACAAGAGCCGGATGGTTGTCATCGACCCGCGCACGGACGATGCCCACATTCTGGAAAAGCACGGCGTCAAGCACATCCAGGCGCATGTGACGAAGGACAACTACAAGGAGCTGCTGAAGCCGCTCCTGACTGAAGGTGAAGGCCAGGGCTTCTGCGTCAATCTCTCGGTCGACACCTCGTCGCTCGACATCATCAAACTCTGCCGCAAGCTTGACGTGCTCTATATCGATACCGTCGTCGAGCCCTGGCTCGGCTTTTATTTCGATAAGGACATGAAGAACGAGGAACGCACCAACTACGCGCTGCGCGAAACCGTTCGCAAGGAAAAGGCGAAGAACCCCGGCGGCACCACGGCCGTTTCCACCTGCGGCGCAAATCCGGGCATGGTCTCCTGGTTCGTCAAGCAGGGCCTGCTGAACCTTGCCCGTGATATGGGCCTCAAGTTCGATGAGCCGGGCCAGGACGACCGCGAAGAATGGGCAAAGCTCATGAAGAAGGTCGGCGTCAAGGGCATCCACATCGCCGAACGCGACACGCAGCGCACCATCCACCCGAAGCCGCTCAACGTCTTCTGGAACACCTGGTCGGTCGAAGGCTTCATCTCCGAAGGCCTGCAGCCGGCAGAACTCGGCTGGGGCACCCACGAAAACTGGATGCCGAAGAACGCCAAGAAGCATAAGAAGGGCTCCAAGGCCGCCATCTTCCTGGAACAGCCCGGCGCCAACACCCGCGTGCGCACCTGGTGCCCGACGCCCGGCCCGCAGTATGGCTTTCTCGTCACCCACAATGAGTCGATCTCGATCGCCGACTTCTTCACGGTGAAGGACAAGGACGGCGACGTCTCCTATCGTCCGACCTGCCACTACGCCTACCATCCTGCCAATGATGCCGTTCTCTCGCTGCATGAGATGTTCGGTAACGGCGGCAAGGCACAGCCGGTTCTCCACGTCCTCGACGAGAACGAACTGGTCGATGGCGTCGACGAGCTCGGCGTACTGCTCTACGGCCACGATAAGAACGCCTACTGGTACGGTTCGCGTCTGTCGCTGGAAGAAACCCGCCGCATCGCCCCCTACCAGAACGCGACTGGTCTGCAGGTAACCTCTGCCGTTCTCGCCGGCATGGTCTGGGCTCTTGAAAACCCGAAGGCCGGCATCGTCGAAGCCGACGAGATGGATTACAAGCGCTGCCTCGAAGTGCAGCTGCCCTATCTCGGCCCGGTCGAAGGCCACTACACCGACTGGACCCCGCTCGACGGCCGTCCGGGCCTGTTCCCGGAAGACATCGACACCAAGGATCCGTGGCAGTTCAAGAACATCCTCGTTCGCTGAACCCTGCCCTAACGCTTTCGAAGATGCCCGCTGTTAGGCGGGCATTTTTGTAACGCCTGCTGTCTAAATGCCGGCCGACCCCCGTCGAAGGCTTGCCTTCGCGGAAGGCCCGCGCCATGTTTTTGGCGGACTGTCGCGGAAAGCTTCCGCTTAGATTCGCCGGGAGAAGCCTTATGAAAGTCAGAACTGGTCTCGTTCTTGCGGTTGCATCGGCAGCTCTTGCCGCCTGTGTTTCCTCCGGCCCGCGCCCCCTCCCCGTTGCATCAGCACCCACTCCTGCCGGTGTCGAAGGAACCTGGGCTGATCCGAACGGCATCGTCTCCACCTTCCAGTCCGGCACTTTCACGACGCGCACGACCGACAGCAACCAGCTTCTGGCCTCCGGCACCTATACCAAAACCTCGCCGACGCTGGTGGAAATCAACATGACCTCGCTGGTTCGCAACACTCAGTCGAAGGTCAATTGCGCCCTCGTTACGACGAGCCAGCTGAACTGCACCTCGGATGCCGGCGCACAGTTTGTCCTGACCCGCCGCAGCTGAAAAAAGCAGATGGGGTGAAGGCTAAGCACCATGCGGGCTTTCGCTGGTTACCTCGTCCTGTTGCTCGCAACGCCGCTTGCCGCACTTGCGGTCATTTTGCCGGCTAATGTCTATCGTGCCCAAGGTATCGCCGCCCTCGATTGCGACGGGCCGCTGCAGGTGCTGATCTTCGCCGTGCCGGCAGTCCTGATCTACGGCGCAGCCGCAGTCCTTGCCTATCGGGCCGGCCGGCGCTTTCACCGCATCGTTTCCCTTCTTTGCTTGATCATCGCGCTCGCCACATTTTCGAATATTGCGGAGGCCATGCACGAACTCTACCGAAACGCTGCCGCCGGAGAATGCGTGGGATAACCAGTCGGCTTTTTTGCCCGGTTCCCCCTTGGAAAGCGGCTCTCCTGGCCCAGCTTTCCCTTGCGGCGGTGCATCGTCTGATGGAACATCCGCATGCCGGGAAACCGCCCGGGCTGACTATGGAAGGGGTTGGCGAGGATCAGGGGGATCTTCGCCCTTTTAATCAGGAGAACAGGGATGACGAAGTCTTTCAGCTTCGGTCTTTTGACCGCGTCCATGCTGGCGCTGAGCACAGGCGCCGCTTTCGCGGATTACGAACTCAATATTCTTCATATCAACGATTTCCATTCACGCATTGAATCGATCAACAAGTTCGACTCCACCTGCTCGGCCGAGGAAGAAGGCAAGAATGAATGCTTCGGCGGCGCCGCCCGCCTGAAGACCGCTATCGACCAGCGCCGTCAGGCTCTGACGGGCAAGAACGTGCTGCTGCTCAACGCCGGCGACAATTTCCAGGGCTCGCTGTTCTACACGACCTACAAGGGCGCGGCCGAAGCCGAAATGCTGAACCTCATGAAGTTCGACGCCATGACGGTCGGCAATCATGAATTCGACGACAGCGAGGATGGGCTCGCAACCTTCCTCGACAAGGTGCAATTCCCCGTCGTCACCGCCAACGTCAAGGCAAGTGCTGCCTCCAAGCTTGGCGACCGCGTCAAACCTTCTCTCGTGCTTGACGTCAGCGGCCAGAAGATCGGTATCGTCGGCGCCGTCACCAATGACACGCCGGAGCTTTCCTCGCCCGGCCCGAACGTGACGATTGCCGATGACGTCCAGAGCATCACGGCAGAGGTTCAGAAACTGAAGGGCGAAGGCGTCAACAAGATCATTGCACTCACCCATGTCGGCTACCCGCGCGACCTCGCGATGATCGGCAAGATCCCTGATATCGATGTGGTCGTCGGCGGCCATTCACACAGCCTGCTGTCGAACACCGATCCGAAGGCCGAAGGTCCCTATCCGACGATGGTCGACAATCCCGGCGGGTACAAGGTACCGGTGGTGCAGGCAGCCTCCTACAGCAAATATCTCGGCGATCTCGTCGTTAATTTCGATGATAATGGCGTCGTCAAGGAAGCCAAGGGTGATCCCATCCTGATCGATTCTTCCTTCACGCCTGATCCGGCTGTCACGGCACGCATTGTCGAACTGGCAAAGCCGATTGAAGACCTGCGCAAGAAGGTGATCGGCTCCTCTGAAGGCCCCATCGAGGGCGACCGCAAGGTCTGCCGCGTCAAGGAATGCTCGATGGGCAATCTGGTGGCCGATGCTATCCTCGATCGCAGCAAGAACCAGGGTGTGACCATTGCCATCCAGAACGGCGGCGGTTTGCGCGCCTCGATCGATGGCGGCGACGTCACCCAGGGCGAAGTCATCACCGTGTTGCCCTTCCAGAACACGCTTGCAACCTTCCAGCTGACCGGCACCGATATCATCAAGGCGCTCGAAAACGGCGTCAGCCAGATCGACCAGGGTGCCGGCCGTTTCCCGCAGGTCGCCGGTCTGAAATTCACCTTCGACCAGTCGAAGCCGGTCGGCAGCCGCGTCAGCGATGTGCAGGTCAAGGATGGCGATAATTTCGTGCCGATCGACAATGCCAAGACCTATAGCGTCGCCACCAACAACTTCATGCGCGCCGGCGGCGATGGCTATGTCGCCTTCAAAGACGGCCAGAATGCCTATGACTACGGTCCGGACCTGGCCGACGTGACAGCCGAATATATTGCCGCGCACTCGCCCTATAAGCCTTATACAGACGGCCGCATCACTGAAATTGCGCAGGCGGCACCTGCTCCCTCCGCAGAGCAGGCCCCTGCACCCGCGGCCCCGGCTCCATCTACCGAACCGACCCCAGCTCCTGCAGCACCGGCCCCTTCGGCTGAACCGACCCCGGCGCCTGCCCCGGCAGCCTCCGCACCGGCCACGCCCTCGACCCACGTCATCGTTGCCGGCGATACCTTCTGGGATCTCGCCAAGACCTTTTACGGCGATGGCGCCGAATGGCGCAAATTGTCGGAAGCCAATGGCAGCCCGAACCCGCGCCATCTGCGGGTCGGCGAGGAAATCCAGGTTCCCGCCAAGTAAGACGATTTGTCCCGATCATCAGAGCCGGTCCGGGGTTCCCCGGGCCGGCTTTTCTTCTTATAGGGTGAACCGTGATCGGCCGGCTGCGTATGAGCCGGCGAGACACGAAAGCGCGTTGGGGCCAGAATGACAGATACTACACTCCGCCCGGCGGACCATCCCGCCGTCAAATTCGGCAAGGTCGGCGTCCTGCTGGTCAATCTCGGTACGCCGGATGGTACTGATTACACCTCCATGCGCCGCTATCTGCGCGAATTCCTGACCGACAAGCGCGTCATCGAATGGTCGCCCTGGAAATGGTATCCGATCCTGTTCGGAATCGTCCTCAACACGCGCCCGCAGAAGGTGGGCAAGGCCTATGAGACGATCTGGAACAAGGATCTGAATGAAAGCTGGCTGCGCACCTATACCCGCAACCAGTCTGATTTCATGGCCGAACGCCTGAAGGACCTGCCTGATGTCAAGGTGGACTGGGCAATGCGATATGGCACGCCATCGATCCCTTCGCGTATCGAAGCGCTGAAGGATGCGGGTTGTGACCGCATCCTGCTCTTCCCGCTCTATCCGCAATATGCGGCAGCTACCACCGCGACCGTCAACGACAAGGCCTTCCAGAAGCTTCTGACCATGCGCTGGCAGCCGGCGTTGCGCACGGTGCCTGACTATCACGACGACGAGACCTATATCGAAGCGCTCGCCAAATCCGTCGAACGGCACCTTACCACCCTCGACTGGAAGCCCGAGATGCTGCTCGCCTCCTTCCACGGCATTCCCCTCTCCTATTTCCAGCAGGGCGATCCCTATTACTGCCAGTGCCAGAAGACCGGCCGCCTGCTGCGCGAGCGCCTCGGGCTGACAAAGGAAAATTTCATGGTCACCTTCCAGTCCCGCTTCGGACCAGAGGAATGGCTGCAGCCCTATACCGACAAGACTGTCGAGAAGCTGGCGCAGGACGGCGTCAAGCGCATCGCCGTCATGAATCCCGGCTTCGTTTCCGACTGTCTGGAGACGCTGGAAGAGATTGCCGAACAGGCCGCCCATTCTTTCAAGCACAATGGCGGCGAACAGTTCACGCATATTCCCTGCCTGAATGACGGAGAGGACGGCATGCAGGTGCTGGAAAAAGTCGTGCGCCGTGAGCTGTTGGGCTGGGCATAATTGACGCGGCGCCAGATTTTCTGGCGCCCTGCAATAGATAAAAATATCCCGCGCACCAGATCTAGAGAATGGCCGATAGGCGAGCGCAATCGCGTCAGAGGCGCGACTGCGGCCTGCAGATTGGTGGCCTGCTGCTTTATTGATCTGGACGTACTTTATGATTCCGGGTTTCAGAAAATTGATTGTCCTCGCCTGCTTGCTCGTCATCGCAGGTGGCGGTTATCTTGCGTGGGAGCACTATCAGCGGGTCTATGCCAACGCCCCTCCCAAAGGCATCGTCGGTCAGGTCGCATGTCAGCTTCGCCTCCGCGATGTCAAAACCAGCAATCTGAAGCCGGACGATCAGCCGTTTCTCACCAATTGCCTGATGGGCGGCTACATCACAAAGAGCGACCTCGATGATGCCGGCCTATCACCCTGATTTGACAGGCGAGGCCGTCATTCCTTCCTTGCAAAGAACGTGATAACTCACCACGTCAGATAGGTGGGTTTAGGGAGGAATACATGCTGCTGAGCGGCTTCGATATCGTCGTGATCGTATTGGTGGTTTTTGTCATCCTGGTGCTTTTTGCGGGCATCAAGACGGTTCCGCAGGGCTACCGTTATACGATCGAGCGTTTCGGCCGCTATACGCGCACGCTGGAACCCGGCCTGAACCTGATCACCCCTTTCATCGAACGCGTCGGCGCCAGGATGAACGTGATGGAGCAGGTGCTGAACGTGCCCACCCAAGAGGTGATTACCAAGGACAATGCCTCGGTCTCAGCCGATGCCGTATCCTTTTACCAGGTGCTGAATGCCGCTCAGGCCGCCTATCAGGTTTCCAATTTGGAAAATGCTATCCTGAACCTCACCATGACCAATATTCGCTCCGTCATGGGCTCTATGGATCTTGATGAGCTGCTCTCCAATCGCGATGCGATCAACGACCGGCTGCTGCGCGTCGTGGACGAAGCCGTACAGCCTTGGGGCATCAAGGTCACCCGCGTCGAGATCAAGGATATCCAGCCGCCGCGCGACCTCGTCGACGCTATGGCCCGCCAGATGAAGGCCGAGCGCGAGAAACGTGCCCAGGTGTTGGAAGCTGAAGGTTCGCGCAACGCGCAGATCCTGAGAGCAGAAGGCGCCAAGCAGTCCGCCATCCTTCAGGCTGAAGGCCAGCGCGAAGCCGCCTTCCGCAATGCCGAAGCGCGCGAACGCCTGGCAGAAGCCGAAGCCAAGGCGACGAAGATGGTCTCGGAAGCGATCGCCGCCGGCGACGTCCAGGCAATCAACTATTTCGTTGCCCAGAAATACACCGAGGCGCTCGCTTCGATCGGCTCGGCGCCCAATTCCAAGATTGTCATGATGCCGATGGAAGCGTCTTCCATTCTCGGCTCACTTGGCGGCATTGGCGCGATTGCCCGGGAGGTCTTTGGGGAAGGCAACAATCCGCCGCCGCCTCCCCGGGCAGTTCCGGCGCGCTCCACGCCGTCGGTCGGCCCGGCTCCGGCCAATCCCTTTAATCCCAATCCGGAGCGGTAAGCCATGCTGGCGAAGATCGTCGGCGAACTTGGGCCGTGGAGCTGGTGGGTGGCAGGCCTCGTGCTGCTTGCAGCCGAGATGGTCGTGCCAGGCTTCTTCCTGGTCTGGATCGGGCTTGCCGCACTTGCCGTCGGTGTTTTGTCGCTGCTCTTCTGGGATGCCGCTTTCTGGATCTGGGAGCTTCAGGCAATCCTCTTCGCCATCCTCGCGGTCGCAGCCACGCTCATCGGCCGGCGGCTGACACTGCGCAATGCCACGACGGATGAGCCGTTCCTCAATCAGCGCGGCGCGAGCCTCGTTGGCCGTACCGCGACGCTGCGCGAGCCGATCCGCGAAGGCCGCGGCCGCATTCGTCTCGATGACACGACGTGGCAGGTCATGGGGCCGGATCTTCCGGCCGGAACGCAGGTCAAAGTGGTTTCGAGCAACGGCCGCGACCTGACGGTCGAGCCAACCTGATCAGGCCACACCGATCCGCAGGAGATCATGGAAGTGAACGAGCCCGATTGGGCGCTGCTCGTCATCGATGACCATAAGCGCACCGATCTTGTATTGTTCGAGCAGTGCCAGGGCCGCAGTCGCCAGTATCGTCGGCCTGACCGTCTTCGGCGCGCGCGTCATGATGTCATCGACTGTCAACTCCGCGAGATTGCGGCTGAGGTTGCGGGACATGTCACCATCTGTAACGATGCCGCAAAGCCGGCCCTCCGCATCCAGCACGCCGACGCAGCCGAAATGCTTGTGCGACAGAACCTTGATCGCCGCCGGCACCGACGTGCCTTGCGCGACCAGCGGCAGGCGGTCACCGGTATGCATGACGTCGGCAACATGCATCAGGCTAGCGCCCAGCTTGCCGCCAGGATGGAAAACATGGAAATCCGTCGCCGTGAAGCCACGCGCGTCCAGAAGCGCAATCGCCAGTGCATCACCGAGCGCAAGCTGCATCATCGTCGATGTGGTCGGCGCCAGCCCATTCGGACAGGCCTCTTCCTCATTGGGGATCAGCAGCACGATATCTGCGGCCGTCGCCAGTGAGGACTGTGGGCTGCAGGTCATGGCGATCAGCGGAATGGAAAAACGCCGCGTGTAGGAAATGATGCTCTTCAGTTCGGCGCTTTCACCACCCTTGGAGATCGCCAGCACCAGATCATCGCCGGCAATCATGCCAAGATCGCCGTGATTGGCTTCCGCTGCATGCACGAAAAAGGCGGGAGTTCCCGTTGAAGCGAAGGTAGCGGCGATCTTCGTGCCGATATGGCCGCTCTTGCCGACGCCGGTCACGATCACGCGGCCGGTATTCTCGCCAATCATCTCGATTGCACGAGTAAAGGGTCCGGCCAGCCCATCATCGAAGGCACGTTCGAGTGCTTCGAGCGCACGTCTTTCGATGCTGACGGTGCGCTTGCCCGACTCCAGCACGCTGTTTTCGACGAGTTTTACCGCTCTCCTGATCATGGCAATGCGTTAGACCTTTTCACTTTGGCTGTCCACCCGACAATGTTTCCCATGTATGAACACGCAGCCCGCACGGCAACGAATGGTTAACCACAAGGCTTTACGCTTGGGTAAGACTTCGAAGCATTTCAGGCGCGGATTGAATGGGCCAGGGAAAACAGACGAGCAGTGTGACGCCGCTCCGCGCCATGAGCCGTGCCGTCTCCATCACGGCTATCGGCCTGCTGTTCGTGCCCGCCGCTTTCGCACAGCAGACGACGTCTCAACAAGCACCGGCAAGCACGGCAAATTCCCGCACGACAGCCACACAGGGCGCAACCACGTACAATGCGGCGCCGGATTTCGGCGATACGGGCGATGCCGCGACCACTCCTGCCAACAATGTCCGGGATCAGGATTCGGACGCAGCGGCTGGCCGCACTCCGACAACACAGCCCGACGATGAGATTACCGGCGCGATCCTCGACGAGGATATGCGCAGGCTGAACACCCGCGAACCGCGCCTGGACGAAACGCCGGCGCGCAAGGTACCGGAAAGTATCTCGACCGAGCAGACGCCCGGCATCCCTCTCGGCAGCTTTGTCCTGCGCCCGAGCGTCACCCAAACGATCAATACCGAGACCACGAAGGACGGTGGAACGAAAAAGAGCCGCGGCTTCCTCGAGACCGATATGGGCGCGACGCTGACCTCCGACTGGAGCCGGCATCAGCTGACCGTCACCTCCGAGGGCGCCTGGCAAAAGAACATCAGCGGCGAGGGTGAAGAACAGCCATCCTTCAAGATCAATGGCGATCTGCGCCTGGACCTGACGCGCGATACCGTCGGCCACATCACTGGTGGCTATAATTTCTACCGCGAAGACACTGATGATCCGGATGCGATCACCAACGCCGATCAGCAATCCGATGTGCAGGAATTTACCGGCGGCGCCTCCATTGAGCACGACTTCGGCATCCTGCGGGGAACCGCCGCCGTTGCGCTTTCGCGCTCGATCTATTCCGATGCCGAACTCTCCAACGGCACGACAGTCTCCATGAGTGACCGCAACCAGACCACGGGCACGGTGCGCGGCCGCATCGGCTATGAACTCTCGCCGGCACTCATTCCCTTCATCGAGGCGTCGATCGGCAAGACCAACTATGATGAACGCACCGATTCCTCCGGTTATCGGCGTTCGGGGGACAGCTACGGCGCCAAGGGCGGCGTTCAGGTCGATATGGGCGAAAAACTCAAGGGCGAGGTCGCGGTCGGTTATGCGACGGCGGATTTCGATGATGACAGGCTGAAATCGATCGATACGGCGACACTCGACGCTAGCCTGCTCTGGTCGCCGATCCGCGGAACGAATGTCAATCTGGACCTCCAGACCAGCATCCAGCCTTCCACCGCAGCGGGTGAAAGCGGCTATGTCTCGCATCAATTAACGTCTACCGTCGATCATCAGCTGCGCGACAATCTGGTGGCGACGGTCATCGGCGGCGTGACGCTGCGCGATTATCCGAGCGGCAGCACGATAAACGACGAGACGGTTTACACCGCCTCGACAGGTCTTGTCTGGAACA
This sequence comes from Rhizobium sp. 768_B6_N1_8, assembly GCF_051811225.1. NCBI lineage: Bacteria > Pseudomonadati > Pseudomonadota > Alphaproteobacteria > Hyphomicrobiales > Rhizobiaceae > Rhizobium > Rhizobium sp. 768_B6_N1_8. The sequence goes on from NZ_JBPWPV010000001.1 coordinate 3,747,111, forward strand.
TCAACCGCTACCTCGACTTCACCAGCACGCTTGGCTACGAGCTGACGACACGCAAGGAAGGCGACGACTCGCAGCAATGGCGAGCCGGCGTCGGTCTCAAGGTGAAGCGCTGAAGGGCCTTAGTTCAGGCCGGCGAGAAGGTCCCTGAAGCCGCCCTCAACCGTCGGACGGATATCCGCACGCTCAAGAGCGAAGGCGACGTTGGCGAGGATGAAGCCATCCTTGGCGCCGCAGTCGTAAGTTTCACCCTTGAAGTGGTAGCCAGCGAAATCCTGCTCCTTGAGTAGCTTCAGCATGCCGTCGGTGAGCTGGATTTCGTTACCTGCGCCGCGTTCCTGGGTTTCCAGGATTTTGAAGATCTCCGGCTGCAGGATGTAGCGACCGTTGATGAAGAAGTTTGAAGGAGCCGTACCTTTGGCCGGCTTTTCAACCATGCCGGTGATCCGGAAGCCTTCGCCGATAGCTTCGCCAACGCCGACGATGCCATATTTGTGAGCCTGGTCGGGAGCGCATTCCTCGACAGCGATGATATTGCCGCCGCTGTGTTCGTAGAGCTCGATCATGCCCTTCATGCAGCCCTTTTGATCCTTCATGATCATGTCGGGAAGAAGCAGTGCGAAAGGCTCATCGCCGACGATTTCGCGGGCGCACCAGACGGCGTGGCCAAGGCCGAGCGGCTCCTGCTGACGGGTAAAGCTCACCGTGCCTGCCTTGGGAAGCTGCTGCTGCAGCAGGGTGATCTCCGCCTTCTTGGCGCGCTCCTTGAGCGTCTGCTCAAGTTCGAAATGAATATCGAAGTAATCTTCGATGACATGCTTGTTACGACCAGTAACAAAAACCAGATGTTCAATGCCTGCTTCAAGTGCTTCGTCGACAACATACTGAATGATTGGTTTATCGACGACCGTCAACATTTCCTTTGGAACCGCTTTAGTGGCTGGAAGGAACCGCGTTCCCAGACCTGCGACTGGAAATACTGCCTTGCGAACTTTCTTATTCAGAGCCACATCGACCTCCTGTTTTGACTATACCGCTTTTAACGAACGCTACATCGATTTGAACTAGTATAGAATTGCTACCGTTTTGCAAATGGTGACTGGACCGGCCGGGCATGGTAAAGAATTTGTTGACTCCGTTCCTGTAATTTCGGCGTAGGACGGACATGACGTACCGCCCAGGCTAAAACTGAAGATGACGGATACGACTGCCGATGACCCAGAAATATATGAACTCCCTTCGTGGTCTTGCTCTCGCCCTCGTTGTCGCCACCGCGACCGGACTGGCCCCCAATAACGCAAAAGCTGATGCCCGGTTCCAGAAGTGGATCGCGGACTTCTACCAAACTGCCGCGCAGAGTGGCATCAGTAAGGCAACCTATCAGAAAGCCTTTTCCGGGGTAAGCGAACCTGACCCCACAGTGCTGGAAAAGGCGACTTATCAGCCTGAATTCACATCTAAAATTTGGGATTACGTCGATTCCCGCGTCAATCCCTACACTGTGGAAATCGGCCGTAAGATGGCCGCCAAGCATGCCAAGACGCTGGATGTGATCCAGCGCCACTTCGGCGTCGATAAATCGATTCTGCTCGCCATCTGGTCGATGGAATCAAATTACGGCGCAGTTCTCGCTAAGGATGAGCGCCTTCACTATGTGCCCCGCGCATTGGCAACGCTTGCCTTTGCCGATCCCAAGCGTGCGAAATTTGCCAAGAAGCAGTTGATCGCAGCCCTGAAGATCCTGCAGAACGGCGACGTGCCGGCCAAGGAGATGACCGGCTCCTGGGCTGGCGCCATGGGCCACACCCAGTTCATCCCGACGAGCTATCTTCTCTATGCGGTGGACGCTGACGGCAACGGCCATCGCGACATCTGGAATTCCGTGCCCGACGCGCTGGCGACCTCAGCCAATCTCCTCATGAAGAACGGCTGGGACGCTGGCAGAACCTGGGGCTACGAGGTCGCAGTACCGGCATCTGCCGCACAGCAGGTCGGCAAGACGCGCACGCTCGCCCAGTGGGCTGCACTCGGCCTGAAGCGTCCGAATGGCAAGCCTTTCAAGGATGGCGACACCCGCGCCATGCTGAAGATGCCGGCAGGTAGCGATGGTCCGGGCTTCCTGATGACGGCGAACTTCTTCACCATCAAGAACTACAATGCCTCCGACAGCTATGCGCTCGCCGTCGGCCTGCTTGCAGACCAGATTGCCGGCTTTGGCGGAATGCAGCAGCGCTGGCCGCGTCCGGAAGGTGCGCTCGACATCACCGAGAAGTTCGAATTGCAGACACGCCTGAAGACGCTCGGCTATTACAGTGGTGATGTCGACGGCAATTTCGGCTCCGGCTCCAAGGCAGCCATCGCCGCTGTTCAGGAGCGCATCGGCATGCAGCCGGATGGTGAGCCTTCACTTTCGCTTCTCGACGCGCTGCGCCGTTAGCGCGTCGTGCGTCCATTTGGACGCACAAAGGACATTCTAACTCCTTGAATCTACGTATCGTGCTTTCCGAAAATCATTCCGATTTTCGGGCCGATGCTGTAGAAGCGGGGAAAGCCTGACCTAAATAATATTGGTGGTGTGGACGGAAAGCAGCTGCCTATGCAAGATGCCCGGCAGATGCGGAACTGCCCGATGACAAGACAAATTGACCGGACCCGATGGATTCGTGGGCTTGCGCTTGCCGCAGCCACGCTTTCCCTTTGCCTTGGTTCGATGCTGCCGGCCGACTATGCTGAGGCGCAGGAGCTTCGCTATCAACGCCGCTCCATCCTCGATTTCTTTCTCGGTCGCCGTTACATCGATGAGAACCCGCAGCCCGAAATGCGCGGCCAACCGCGGCGGCAACAACAGCAACGCAGGCGCCCAGCCGCGCAGAAGGCCGTGACGCCAATGCGCACGGCGCCGGTCGCGCCCGCTGAACCCGTGGTCCAAAAGCTGGACAATGCCCAGAAAATCCTGATCGTCGGTGATTTTCTCGCCGGCGGCCTGGGCGACGGCCTCACCGCCGCCTTTGAAACCTCGCCCGGCGTCGTAATCGAGGCCCGCAGCAATGTCTCTTCCGGCCTCGTGCGCGACGACTACTACAACTGGCCCGGCGAATTGCCGAAGATGATCGACGAGTTGAAGCCGGCAATGGTCGTCGTCATGATCGGCGCCAATGATCGCCAGCAGATGGTGACCGATGCCGGCAAGGAAAAATTTCGGACCGACGGCTGGTTTACCGAGTATCAGCGCCGCGTGCTGGCCTTCGGCAAAGAGATCACGAGCCGCAAGATCCCGCTGCTCTGGGTCGGACTTCCTGCCTTTGAATCCGATTCGATGACGGCCGATGCCGTGCAGATGAACCAGCTCTACCGCAATCAGGTGGAAAGCATCGGCGGCGAATTCGTCGATATCTGGGACGGCTTTGTGAATGAGAATGGCAAGTTCATCGTCACCGGTTCTGATGTCAACGGCCAGCAGGTGCGCCTGCGCACCACTGACGGCATCAACCTCACGCAGGCCGGCCGCCGCAAGCTCGCCTTCTACGTGGAAAAACCGGCGCGCCGCATTCTCGGCACCCAGGCAAGCCCCGACCTCGTGCGCCTCGACCCCGGCAACCTGCCGGCGCTGACGCTGCCGACCAATCCCGTCGAACATACGCAGCCGATCAGCCTCTCCGACCCGAACCTCGACGGTGGAGCAGAACTGCTCGGTGCCGGCAACACGCCGCCGGTGACGCTGACGAAATCGCCGCGCGATCTCCTGGTCGAACAGGGAGAGATGGCGCCGGCGCCCGCAGGCCGTATCGACGACTATCGCATGCCGACACTGAAGACGACTGCCGAAGTATCCGTGAAATGAGAAAGAGCCGCTAAAGCGGCCCTCATCAATGATCGGGACTTACTTGGCTGTCGCCTGCGGCCAGGTGAGATAATAGAAGTCAGAGCCGATCTGGCCGAAATAGGCATTGCTGTTGTCGACCTTATCCACACGGTGACCGGCCTGCTTGACGAATGAGGCGTCGTCGCCGCGCTTCAGATGCGCATTGAGGAAGTCGTTCCAGCCGCTGGCCTCGATATCGGTGCCAGGCTTGCTGTCCGTATTCGCTTCATCCGGATTTTCGACATCCCAGGCGGTGATGGAAACGCCCTGCGTCGGATCGGAGACCGTCAGCGTACCGTTCTCGAGAGCAGCCAGCATATCATGCGCCATACCATCAGTGCCTTCCTGTTCGGCCGCCTCTTCAAGCTGCTTTTTGAGCATGGCCATTGAAGGAGGAACTCGTCACATCGGGATTTTCGCTCGATGTGTCGGTCGTTTCGTCCGTCTGGTCGTTCTGCGCCGAAAGCGTGTCGAGCAGGCTTGCAAGCGCATTGTTGGAAAGCAGAGAGGATGTGTCCGGGTCGAGACCATAGCTGCTGAGGATACTGGCAGCGCTGGAGGAATTGGTGGCACTCTGATTGTTGTCGTCATCGGAACCGCGCAGGTTCTTCAGGGCGTATTGGGCTGAGACCAGCCGCGTACTGTCGATTGCGGAAACCATGGTTTGTCCTTTGTGATGGTCCGCAGCAACCATGTCCCTTGCGCCGCGGCCAACAGTGAAACGCCTCACGACTGAACGGGCGGGGGCATGTCCAGCCAGTCGCCGCAGGCCGGTTCGGGCCTGCATACGCAGGAAAACTGCAGCTCGGGAATTGCATGAAGCTTGCCGGAAGCCGCGGCGCGTCAACCGGTCGCACCACGAAAAACTCCGCCGGAATGCGGCGGAGTTTTATTGCTCGACGAATTGTTTGTGGCCGATCAGCGCGGCAGGACGGTGGAGCCCATCAGCGCCTCGTCAATCGCGCGCGCAGCCTGGCGGCCTTCGCGGATTGCCCAGACCACCAGCGACTGGCCGCGGCGCACGTCGCCCGCCGTCCAGAGCTTGTCGATCGAGGTCTTGTAGTCAAGGTCGTTGGCAACGACGTTGGTCGATCCGCGCTTGTCGATATTGAGTATCAGCTTGCCGTCGAGCTCCTTCAGCACGCTGTCGTTGAACGGACCGCTGAAGCCGATGGCGATAAAGGCAAGATCTGCCTTGATGACAAAATCCGTACCCGGAACCGGCCGGCGGCGCTCATCGACTTCACAGCACTTCACGCCTGTCAGGACACCATCTTCGCCGACGAATTCGAGCGTGGCGACCTGGAATTCGCGGATCGCGCCTTCGGCCTGCGAAGAGGAGGTACGCATCTTCGTGGCCCAGAACGGCCAGACGGCGAGCTTGTCTTCCTTTTCCGGCGGCTGCGGACGAATGTCGAGCTGGGTCACCTTGACCGCACCCTGACGGAAGGCCGTGCCGACGCAGTCCGACGCCGTATCACCACCGCCGACAACGACGACATGCTTGGCGCCGGCCAGGATCGGATCGGACGGCCAACCGGTGCTGTCGATATTCTCGCGGCCGACGCGCTTGTTCTGCTGAACCAGATACGGCATTGCATCGTGAACACCGGCGAGATCGATGCCCGGAATGCCGGGAGCACGCGGCGTCTCGGAGCCGCCGCAGTAAAGCACGGCATCATGATCCGCGAGCAGCTGCTCGACCTTGACGTCGACGCCGACATTGACGCCGCAATGGAACGTCACGCCCTCGCCTTTCATCTGCTCCACGCGGCGATCGATGAAGTTCTTCTCCATCTTGAAATCCGGAATGCCGTAACGCAGCAGGCCGCCGGGCTTCGTCTCACGCTCATAGACATGCACGTCATGGCCGGCGCGACCGAGTTGCTGGGCGGCCGCCATGCCGGCAGGGCCGGAGCCAATGATTGCAACCTTCTTTCCGGTATGGATCGTTGCCGGCTGCGGACGGATGAAGCCGAGCTCGTAAGCCTTGTCGGCAATCGCCTGTTCGACCGTCTTGATGGCGACCGGCGTATCCTCGAGGTTCAGCGTGCAGGCCTCCTCGCAAGGCGCGGGGCAGACCCGGCCAGTGAACTCCGGGAAGTTGTTGGTCGAATGCAAGTTCTGGATCGCCGCTTCCCAGTTGTTGTTGTAGACGAGGTCGTTCCAGTCCGGAATCTGGTTATGCACGGGGCAGCCGGTCGGGCCGTGGCAATAGGGGATGCCACAGTCCATGCAGCGGGCCGCCTGTTTCTGCACTTCCGGGTCCGACATCGGGATCGTGAATTCGCGGAAATGACGGATACGATCCGACGCCGGCTGATACTTCGCTACCTGCCGGTCGATTTCCAGAAAACCTGTAACCTTACCCATATTTTCGTCCCTTACCCTCATGACCGCCTCGCCCGCGGCCAGTTGTCTGTTCAGCCTCGATCGCGGAGGCAGGTTGTTTGTCTTGACCGTCATTCGAACATATCCCCTGTCGCCATCCACGCAGTTGCACAAGCTTCAAGCTCGTGGCTCATCGTCGTGTGTCATTGAGATATTTCAGTCACCCGCCACGCGCTTTTCAGGCGTGGCGGATTGTTCGGTGCAACTACTCGGCAGCGATGCCCATCCGGCTGCGCTCCATTTCCTCAAGCGCGCGACGGTATTCAACCGGCATGACCTTGCGGAATTTCGGGCGGTAGTCAGCCCAGTGCTCAAGGATTTCCTTGGCGCGGGTAGAGCCCGTGTAGTGCAGGTGGTTTGAGATCAGCTGGTATAGGCGCTCCTCGTCGTGACGCGTCATGTCGCCGGAGACGTCGACACGTCCCTTGTGCATGAGGTCGCCGCCGTGATGGTGCAGCTTCTCCAGCATGTCATCCTCTTCCGGAACCGGCTCGAGCTCGACCATGGCCATGTTGCAGCGGCTGGCGAAATCGCCGGCCTCGTCGAGAACATAGGCCACGCCGCCCGACATGCCGGCCGCGAAGTTGCGGCCCGTTTCGCCGAGCACGACGACCACGCCGCCCGTCATATATTCGCAGCCGTGGTCGCCCACGCCTTCGACGATGGCGATCGCACCGGAGTTACGAACTGCGAAACGCTCACCCGCGACACCGCGGAAGTAGCACTCGCCCTCGGTCGCACCGTAGAGAACGGTATTGCCGACGATGATCGAGTTCTCAGCGACGATCCTCGAGTTCTCCGGCGGACGGATGATGATCTTGCCGCCCGAGAGGCCCTTGCCGACATAGTCATTGCCGTCGCCGATCAGGTTGAAGGTCACGCCGCGTGCCAGGAATGCGCCGAAGCTCTGGCCTGCTGTTCCTTTGAGGGTGACGTTGATCGTGTCTTCCTTCAGGCCGCGATGGTTATAACGCTTGGCCACCTCGCCCGAGAGCATCGCACCGGCGGAACGATCGACGTTCCTGATGTCGACTTCGAAGGCAACGGGCGTCTTCGATGCCAGCGCCGGCTCGGCCGCCGCAATCATCTTGCGGTCGAGAATGTCGTCGATCGGGTGCTTCTGGCGCGTCGTCCAGTAGGTCTCCTCCTTCGGTGCATCGACCTTGTGGAAGATCTTCGCGAAGTCGAGTCCCCTAGCCTTCCAGTGCGCCAGCATCTCGTCCTTCTCGAGCAGTTCCGAAGCGCCGATGATCTCATCGAGCCTGGTGAAGCCGAGGGAGGCCAGAATTTCACGCACTTCGTTGGCGACGAAGAAGAAGTAGTTGATGACGTGCTCCGGCGTGCCCTTGAAGCGCTTGCGCAGGACGGGATCCTGCGTCGCCACGCCGACCGGACAGGTGTTGAGATGGCACTTGCGCATCATGATGCAGCCGGCAGCGATCAGCGGAGCCGTCGCGAAGCCGAATTCATCGGCACCAAGCAGCGCGCCGATGACGACGTCGCGGCCGGTCTTCAGACCACCGTCAACCTGCAGGGCAACGCGCGAGCGCAGACCGTTCAGCACCAGTGTCTGCTGGGTTTCGGCAAGGCCGATTTCCCAGGGAGAGCCTGCATGCTTCAACGAGGTGAGCGGTGAAGCGCCCGTGCCGCCGTCGAAACCGGCAACCGTGATGTGGTCGGCGCGCGCCTTGGCAACACCGGCGGCAACCGTGCCGACACCGACTTCCGAGACAAGCTTGACCGAGACATCCGAGGTCGGGTTGACATTCTTCAGGTCGTAGATCAGCTGTGCCAGATCTTCGATCGAATAGATGTCATGGTGCGGCGGCGGCGAAATCAGGCCGACGCCCGGCGTCGAATGACGGGTCTTGGCAACGACCGCATCGACCTTATGGCCGGGCAGCTGGCCGCCTTCGCCGGGCTTGGCGCCCTGCGCAACCTTGATCTGCAGCACGTCGGCATTGACGAGATATTCCGTCGTCACCCCGAAACGGCCGGATGCGATCTGCTTGATGGCCGAGCGCTCGGGATTCGACGAACCATTCGGCAGCGGCATGTAGCGATCGCTCTCTTCACCACCCTCACCGGTGTTCGACTTGCCGCCGATCCGGTTCATGGCGATCGCCAGCGTTGTATGCGCCTCGCGGCTGATCGAGCCGAAGGACATGGCGCCCGTGGAGAAGCGCTTGACGATATCGACCGCCGGCTCGACGCTGTCGACCGGCACCGGCTTGCGGCCGAGTGCCTCAGCGCTCTTGATCTTGAAGAGGCCGCGGATCGTGTTCATACGGAGCGCCGACGTGTTCACCATCTCGGCGAATTCGCGGTAGCGATCCTCGGCATTGCCGCGAACCGCATGCTGCAGGGCAGCCACGGCATCCGGCGTCCAGGCATGGCTTTCGCCACGCATGCGGTAGGCATATTCGCCGCCGATATCGAGCGTGCTGGCGAGCAGCGGATCGCGACCGAAGGCTGACTTGTGGCGGATGACCGTCTCGCTGGCGATTTCCTCCAGGCCGACGCCTTCGATGGTCGTCGCCGTGCCGAAAAAGTACTTGTCGACGAATTCCGACTGCAGGCCGATCGCATCGAAGATCTGCGCGCCACAATAGGACTGATAGGTCGAAATGCCCATCTTGGACATGACCTTCAGGATGCCCTTGCCGACAGCCTTGATGTAGCGATAGACGACTTCGCTGGCGTCGACTTCCTTCGGGAATTCGCCCTTGGCATGCATGTCAAGCAGCGTGTCGAAGGCGAGATAGGGGTTGATCGCTTCGGCGCCATAACCAGCCAGCAGGCAGAAATGGTGCACTTCGCGCGGCTCGCCGGTTTCGACGACGAGACCGACCGAGGTGCGCAGCCCCTTGCGGATCAGGTGATGGTGCACGGCAGCGGTCGCAAGCAGCGCCGGGATCGCGATACGATCAGGGCCGATCTGGCGGTCGGAGAGCACGATGATGTTGTACCCGCCCTTGACCGCCGCTTCCGCGCGCTCGCAGAGACGATCGAGCATTTCCGGCATGCCTTCGGCGCCACGCTCCACATCATAGGTGAAGTCGAGCGTCTTGGTGTCGAAACGGTCTTCCGTGTGACCGATCGAACGGATCTTTTCGAGATCGCCATTGGTGAGGATCGGCTGGCGCACTTCGAGGCGCTTGGCATTCGCCATGCCTTCATGGTCGAGGATGTTCGGACGCGGACCGATGAATGAGACGAGGCTCATGACGAGCTCTTCACGGATCGGATCGATCGGCGGGTTCGTCACCTGCGCGAAGTTCTGCTTGAAGTAGGTGTAGAGCAGCTTAGACTTCTCAGACATGGCCGAGATCGGCGTATCCGTGCCCATCGAGCCGATCGCTTCCTGACCCGTCGTCGCCATCGGCGACATCAGGATCTTGGTGTCCTCGGTCGTGTAGCCGAAGGCCTGCTGGCGATCGAGCAGCGAAACGTCGCGGCGAAGCGCACGCGGTTCGACCGGCTTCAGGTCTTCAAGGATAAGCTGCGTGCGGTTAAGCCAGCTGCGATAGGGATGCGCGTTCGCAAGCTGCGCCTTCACCTCGTCGTCGGAGATGATGCGGCCTTCTTCCATGTCGATCAGCAGCATCTTGCCTGGCTGTAGGCGCCACTTCTGGATGATGCTCTCTTCGGCAACCGGCAGCGTGCCAGCTTCGGAGGCGAGGATAACGCGATCATCGTCTGTGACGAGATAACGAGCGGGACGCAGGCCGTTGCGGTCGAGCGTCGCGCCGATCTGCTTGCCGTCGGTGAAGGCAACGGCAGCCGGGCCATCCCAAGGTTCCATGAGAGCAGCATGATATTCGTAGAATGCCTTGCGCTCCGGCGACATGGACTGGTTACCAGCCCAGGCTTCCGGGATCAGCATCATGACCGCATGCGAAAGCGAATAGCCGCCGCGCAAGAGGAATTCGAGCGCGTTGTCGAAACAGGCCGTGTCCGACTGGCCTTCATAGGAGATCGGCCAGAGCTTGGAGATGTCCTCGCCAAACAGCGGAGAGGAGACAGAGGCCTGGCGCGCCGCCATCCAGTTGACGTTGCCGCGCAGCGTGTTGATTTCGCCGTTATGGGCGACCATGCGGTACGGGTGAGCAAGCTTCCAGGACGGGAAGGTGTTGGTCGAGAACCGCTGGTGCACGAGTGCCACGGCGCTCTCGAAGCGCGGGTCCGCCAGGTCCTTATAATAGGCGCCGACCTGATAGGCCAGGAACATGCCCTTGTAGACGACGGTCGTGCTGGAGAGCGACACCGGATAGAAGTGGCTCTCCTCGCCGTCGAACTCGTCATAGATGCGGTTGGAGATCACCTTGCGAAGCGTGAAGAGCCGGCGCTCGAATTCGTCGTTCGTCGCGGCATCCTTGCCGGCACCGATGAAGACCTGCACGTGATGCGGCTCGGTCGCGGCAATTGCCGGCGCCTTGGAGAGCGAGGAATTGTCGACCGGAACGTCACGGAATCCGATGAGGACCTGGCCTTCTTCGGTGATGACGTCCTTGATCACCTTCTTGAAGTGCTCGATCTGCTTTTCGTCGCGCGGCATGAAGACATGGCCGACACCATATTCGCCGGCCTTCGGTAGGGTGATGCCCTGCTGAGCCATTTCCTCGCGGAAGAAGCGATCCGGGATCTGCACGAGGATGCCAGCACCGTCGCCCATCAGCGGATCGGCGCCGACGGCACCGCGATGCGTCAGGTTTTCAAGAATGAAGAGACCGTCTTTGACGATCTGATGCGACTTCTGGCCCTTCATATGCGCAACGAAGCCGACACCGCAGGCATCATGTTCATTGCGCGGATCGTAGAGCCCCTGTTTTTTCGGCAAGCCGGAGGCGAATTTACGCGTATTGGCCGTTGCGCGCACGTTTGCTGCTGCGAACTGGTCAATCTGCGTGGATGGCGTCTTCTTCGTCATCGTCTTCCTCCTGTCGAAGCCCGCGGGGCTGCGGGCGGCTTTTCGTCGCGCACCGCACCCTTTAAGATAGGTCCGGCGCGTGACAGCGCTGTTGCATTGTGAAGATCCGGTCGCAGACGTCTGCTTGGGGAAAGCAAACCGTCGCGTTCCGCGCCTGCCATTCGCCTCCGCGCGCCGCCATGTGAAGGCTCAGCACTCGAAAGAACTATAGCGTGAAAGCCGCTCTGTTCCAGGGCTTTCGGCGCCTCTTCGGCCGGGAAGGCCAAAATAGGACAGCAACCCTGTCCTAGTTCATCAGTTCAATGACAGAAACAATTCCTCTTCGCAAGAGTGTGCTCTTAAAAAAACGTCAATTTGCGACGGAAGATTGCCAAATCAGTCGAAACCACGACATAAAATTGCTCATCGAGAAAGTATTTTGTTTTTTGATTACGAGGTTCAATTTCTGTGATGGATCAGGACTTCCGCGCTTGATCCTGTGAAGCTTTGGCGTAATGTCCCTTTCCGAACTCCCGCCCCATCATTTTCAATGGTTTCTTCCATGTTTTTTGCTTCCGACAACTGGGCTGGCGCCCATAAATCCATTGCCGAGCGCCTGCTGGCTGAATCTGCCGGTTTTGCCGCCGCCTACGGCAACAGCGACTACGATAAGAAGGTTCAAGCCCGCTTCTCCGAAATCTTCGAACGCGAGGTCTCGGTCTTCTTCGTCGCCACCGGCACCGCCGCCAACTCGCTTTCGCTCGCAAGCGTGCAACGCCCCGGCGGCATCGCCTTCTGCCATCAGGAAGCCCATGTCGCCCAGGACGAATGCGGCGCCCCCGAATTCTTCTCCGGTGCATCCCGCCTGATGCCGGTCGCCGGCGATTTCGGCAAAATCGATCCGGCAGAACTGTCCGCGAAGATTGCCACCTTCCCTGAAGACGCGGTCCATCATGGTCGTGCAAGTGCCGTCACCATCACCCAGGCGACTGAAATCGGCACCGTCTATTCTCTACCGGAAATCGGCGAAATTTCCGCCATTGCCAAGAAGCGCAATCTGCCGCTGCATATGGACGGCGCCCGCTTCGCCAATGCGCTTGTCGCGCTCAACGCAACGCCTGCTGAAATGACCTGGAAACGCGGCGTCGACATCCTTTCCTTCGGCGGCACCAAGAATGGCTGCTGGTGCGCGGAGGCGATCATCTTCTTCAATCCTGAACAGGCGAAGGAAATGCCCTTCATCCGCAAACGCGCCGCCCAGCTCTTCTCCAAGTCGCGCTTCATCTCCGCCCAGTTCGACGCCTATTTCGAAAATAGCCTCTGGCTCGATCTCGCCCGTCACTCCAACGGCATGGCCGAGCGTCTGCGCGCAGGCATCGGCGCCAGCAACTCGGCTCGGCTCGCCTGGCCGACCGCCTCAAACGAAGTTTTTGCAGTCATTCAGAAATCAGCGGCAAAGATGGCTGAGGGCAGAGGCGCAAAATTCTACGAGTGGCCGATCCCGGCCGGCATGCCGGACCTCGTTTCGGAAGGCGAAACGCTCGTGCGCCTCGTCACCAGTTTCGCCACCACCGAAGCTGATGTCGATGGCTTCCTGAAGTGCCTGGCGGCCTGAGTTCCTGCAACGGCAACCATCACGGTCACAAAACAAGATCCCGCCAATATCGGCGGGATTTTTGTTTAAGGTAATCAAGCCGACCGCAAGTTCCTGACTTTCTTCAGAATATCATCCGAAAGTGCTTCCACCAGCGCCTGATCGGCGCCCTTGCGTGGCACCAGCACGAATTCAACATCCTCGAGAACCGGCAACCTGCCGACTGCGATCTCCTTCAGTCCCGAAGGCGCCATGCTGCGCGGCTGCACCAGCACGCCCATGCCAGCGCGCGCCGCAGCCGTCAGCCCGCTCAAGCTGCCGCAGGTACAGACGATCCGCCAAGGCACACCATGCCGCCCGAGTGCCTCGAGCGCAATGGCTCGCGTGACACTTGGCGGCGGAAAGGCAATCAGGGGCAGCGGGCCGGCTGAAAGAATGTGCTCGGGATCCCGCGCCAGCCACACCAGCGGCTCCCGATAGACCAGCCGCCCATGCGCATCTCCAAGCCTTCGCTTGGCAAGCACGAGGTCGATCGCTCCTGCGTCCTGCATTTCATAGAGCACGCCTGAAAGCGCCACGGTCAGCTCCAGATCGACCGAAGGATGCGAGCGAACGAAATCCTCCAGCACCGCCGGCAATTGGCTTGTCACGAAATCCTCGGAAACACCAAGACGCAGGCGTCCACGCAGGCTGCCTCCCTTGAATAGCGACTGCACCTGCCCTTCGATCGACAACATGGCACGCGCATGCGACAACAGCGCCTCGCCATCGCCTGTCAGGATGACCTTATGCGTATCGCGCTCCAGAAGCCGGCGCCCGAGCGACGTTTCCAGCCTCTGTATATGCTGGCTCACCGTCGATTGTCCGAGGCCGAGCCTTTCGGCCGCGAGCGTGAAGCTCCCCATTTGCTCGACGGTAACGAAACTGCGAAGCTGCGAAAGATCCAGCATAGGCGCGATCCTGATTCACGATAACTGTTATTCCTTGCATCCTGTATCATAATGAGCGACAGAATAATGACTCATTTATTCCAGCGAGACTGCCATGCGCCGCTTTTTGCCCGATACATTCACGATCCTGCTCGTCTGCACCGTCATTCTCGCTTCGATCTTTCCGGCGAGCGGCACCTTTGCCGGCTGGTTCGGTGTGGCGACTGATTTCGCCATTGCGCTGCTGTTCTTCCTGCACGGCGCGCGACTCTCGCGTGATGTTGTCATCGCCGGTCTGCTACACTGGCGGCTGCATCTCGTCATTCTGCTGACCACCTTCGGACTCTTCCCGATCCTCGGCCTGGCGATAGGCTTCATCCCGGATTCGATCCTGCCGCAGCCGCTTTATCTCGGCATCCTCTTCCTCTGCGTGCTGCCGTCGACTGTGCAGTCCTCGATCGCCTTCACCTCAATGGCGGGTGGTAATGTGCCGGCAGCGATCTGCTCGGCTTCGGCTTCCAATATTTTCGGCATGTTCCTGACGCCGTTGCTCGTCGGCCTGCTCTTTTCGGTCGGCGGCCACGGCGGCTTTTCCTTCGATGCGCTCGAACAGATCCTGCTCCAGCTCCTCGCCCCCTTCGTCGTCGGCCAGATCCTGCAGCCCTGGATCGGCGAATGGATCCGCTCCAAGAAGAAGATCCTGATGCCGGTCGACCGCGGCTCCATCCTGATGGTCGTCTACCTGGCTTTCTCGACGGCCGTCGTCGAGGGCCTGTGGCACACCTTCTCCATCGGCGACATCGCCGCCGTCATCATCGCCGACATGGTGCTGCTGGCGCTCGTTCTCGTTATCACCATGTATGGCAGCCGCTGGCTGGGCTTCAACAAGGCCGATGAGATCACCATCACCTTCTGCGGGTCGAAGAAGAGCCTCGCAAGCGGCGTTCCGATGGCAAACGTCATCTTCGCCGGCCAGTCGATCGGCGCAATCGTCCTGCCGCTGATGCTCTTCCATCAGATCCAGCTGATGGTCTGCGCCGTCATCGCCCAGAAATATGCCGCCGCCGCAGCCCGCCGGGCCACCGAAAAGCAGCTTGAAGAAGCGGCAAGCCCAGCCTGATTGAACAGAATGACCGCAAACAAAAACGGCGCCCGCGAGGGCGCCGTTTCCGTCTGATCTGTCAAAGCGGATTAGTTGTTGACGACCTGTGCTTCGATCGCCTTCGGAGCCTCGACCGGCTCGGCAGCAATAGCGATCTTGCGGGGCTTGAGAGCCTCCGGGATGCTGCGCAGAAGGTCGATGTGCAGGAGGCCGTTCTTCAGCGAAGCGGCGGTCACTTCGACATGGTCGGCAAGCTGGAAGCGGCGCTCGAAGGCGCGCTTTGCGATGCCACGATAGAGGAACTCGCTGCCATCAGCATTTTCTTCGCGCTTTTCACCCTTCACGATGAGCGCGTGGGCATGCGATTCGATGGAGAGTTCGGTTTCGTCGAAGCCGGCAACGGCCATGGTGATACGGTAGGTGTTCTCACCGGTCCGCTCGATGTTGTACGGCGGATAGCTCGGAACCTGCTCCGGCTGGGAGAGGCTGTCGAGCATGGTAAAGAGGCGGTCGAAACCGACGGTGGAACGATAAAGGGGAGAGAAGTCTACGTGACGCATGATGTCCTCCTAGGGAAGCGACGTGTTGCGATATCATGCCCTGAAACCCCGTTCTTGGCGGCTTCGGGACGGTTGCGCGGACCCTTCTGGCGTCCGCAGAGTTCAGATGGGTATGGCTTTCTGGGACTTCAAGCCCTCTTCAAAGCACCCGGGATGGCTGCGTGAACCCCGCATGAACGGCAGGTTCGGCGAAGGTTCAGGCGCTGCTGTCTAGAGATAGAGGCATCGGGTGACACTGGCCCGAAGGCTGAAGTGTATCGTCCCTTCTTCTTCAGCCTAAATTCGGCCGGCCAAGAGCTCCCTCAGCTCCGCCGGCCTTTTTTCTTCAGGCGTAAAGCTCTGCAAGCTGATCCTGCGTCGCATCCAGCCTATCAGCCGCGGCATCCTGATGGCTCAGCATGAGAGCGCTGACGATGCGCGACAGCGCAGCTGAATCACTGCTTGAAAATATCGACAAAGGACTGCTGTCCTCTTTGCCGCCGCTGTTTGAAGGCGGCACCTCGGCAACGATGGAACCGCCGCCCGGCAGCTTCGTGCTGATCGTGAAACCCTCCGCCGGAAAGGCGTCGCGATTGTCAACGATCATCTGCTCGAGCGCAAGGAACTGGCCGTTTTCCGGCGAAATGTCGGCATTCTGCGGCATTGCCATGACGGCAGAATATTCCCGCGCGAAAGCTGCCTGCGACTTCGAATTGTCGCTGAGCAGTTTCAGGATCGCCGGATGCACATCCGGCGGATCGATATCGAGATAGTCCGACTGCAAATAATCGAGAATGGACTCCGGCCGCTGCGGACCGGTTGATTGGTGGACGCCGGAATTGACAGGCCCGACGGAAGAAACCGAACTCATGGCCAGCCTCCCGGCGCCCCAATCTTCAGTCATGAACGTGCGGATAACCGGCCTCATGCCGGGACAAATCTTTCGTTCGCACTAACCATAGCGTGTCTCTGCTTTCGCGAAGCTTGCCATATAGAAAAATCTTAATGTATTATACCTCGCTTATATTAAGCCACAATTTCGCCATTGATTTTCCCGGCCTCTGCGCTATCCCCTAGTATATCTCTCACGCGAAGAAACATTCTGCCTATGGAACAGGTTCTTTACTCGACCCCAGACAATCCGGCGCCAGAGAACCGCACCGAAGGTTTTTTCGAGACCTACGACGGCCATAGGTTGCGTTATGCCGTCTTCCGGTCGCAGGCACCGGTCGCCCATGGAACGGTGGTGCTCCTGCACGGGCGCAGCGAATATATCGAGAAGTATTTCGAGACGATCCGAGATCTCACCGCCAAGGGCCTCTGGGTCGCGACTTTCGATCTGCGCGGCCAGGGTGGTTCGCCTCGGCTGATCAAGAAACGCAATCATGGCCACATCCGCCGCTTTTCCGATTACGAGCGCGATCTCGATGCCTTCCTCGAAAAGGTCGTGCTCCCGGATACCCGCCTGCCCTTCTATATGCTTGCTCATTCCACAGGCGCGCTGATTGCGCTTTCCGCCGCACCCTATCTCTCGACGCGTATCGAGCGCATGGTGCTCTCTGCCCCTTTCCTCGGCCTCATCGGCCAGGCCGCCTCCCAAGGCGTCATCCGCACGGTATCGAGCGCACTCTGTGCTGTTGGCCTCGGCGGGATGCCGCTCGGCAAGATGAAGGAGCTGCAATTCCTTGATAATCCGCTCACATCGGACGAAACGCGCTTCGAGCGCAATGCGGCTATAGCAAAAGCCCACCCGGAGCTTGCGCTGGGAGCGCCGACCGCGCGCTGGATGTATGAATGCATGAAGGCGATCGACCGGGTGACCCAGCCCTATCATCTCTTTTCGATCACCATTCCCTCTGTCGTCATCGCCCCGACACGCGACGGGCTGGTGCCTTATACGGTGCAGGAGAGGCTTTCGCGTTATTTCCGCGCCGGTCAGCTCGTACCGATCAACGGCGCCCGCCACGAGATATTCCAGGAAAGGGATATGTATCGTACCGCAGCACTTGCCGCCTTCCACGCCTTCATTCCCGGCAGCGACGCCGAGGCGACCGATGACGTGACGGCGATCGGCGTCTGAAACTTAAACCCATCGCGGTCTCCAGGATTCGCTCGCCATGCTTTAAGTTCTTATTTTACGCATGTGGTTATCGCAAAACCGCTGCACACTTTTGCACGACGCGCGTTAGCGCTGCAGGATGGCGATCGCCTCTTCATAGACCGCCCTGCTGCCGGCAGCGATAATGGAGCCGCCGTTTTCCGGCCGTCCGCCGTCCCAGGTGGTCATGATGCCGCCGGCGCCCTCGATGACAGGAATGATCCCACCGACATCATAGGGTTTGAGGCTGTTCTCGATCACGAGATCGACATGGCCTGCCGCCAGCAGCGCATAGGCATAACAGTCACAGCCATAACGGAAGAGCCGCACCTGACTTTCGATCTCGCGATATTTCTCCATCTCCTCGCCGACGAAGAGATGCGGCGAGGTCGTGAAGAGGATGGCATTGGAAAGAGCGCCGCAGTCACGCACCTGCAGCCGGCGTTCGCCCTCAGGCCCGCTATAGGTCGAACCGTTTTCGTCGCCGAAGTAACGTTCGCCGGTGAAAGGCTGCTCGATCATACCGGCAACCGCCCGGCCATTCTTCTGCAGGCCGATCAGCGTACCCCAGACCGGAACGCCGGAAATGAAGGCGCGCGTACCGTCGATCGGGTCGATCACCCAAACATGCTCGCGGTCGAGGCCGACATTGCCATGTTCTTCGCCCAGAATACCGTGCTCCGGGAAATGCGCTTCGATCAGCGCACGGATGGCTGTCTCCGCCGCCCTGTCGCCTTCAGTGACCGGATCGAAGCCGGACGACAGCTTGTTGGTGACATTGGTGCCCGAGCGAAAACGCGGCAGGGTTTCGGCCTTGGCAGCTTCGGCGAGACGGTTGAAGAACGAACGGTCAGGAAGCATGGAGAAATCCACATAGCTGGCGGGAAATGGCGTTTTTCATAGCGAAAAACCGGCGGATTGCAAACACAACAGGCAATTTCCGATTAGCTGCCTAAATATTTTGCAGTGCAATATAATGCTTGACAATTGTGCAATGCAGCAGTAGTTTCTTACCTACAGTCTTCTGACTGTAAATACCCTCCTTGGGTGTTTCCTCCCTAGACTTAGCCGCGCTCACAAAGCGCGGTTTTTTTTGATCTGAAGGCAGAAAATTACTCGGCCGCGAGCGCCCGGTCGCCGGAGAATTTTTCGACATAGTCTGCCATCTGCCGCATGAACGACGTGACGGCGGCTGCAACGATGTCGAAATCTGGCCGCTTCTCCAGCGTGACCTCATCGACGTAGATCGAACGGTTGACCTCGATCTGCAGCGCATGCAGCCCGCGTGACGGACGGCCGTAATGTTCGGTGATGAAGCCACCGGCATAGGGCTTGTTGCGGATCGCTGCAAAACCCATTTCCTCGAGGATGCCGATTGCCGTACGCGAAAGCTCTGCCGAAGCGCTGGTGCCGTAGCGATCGCCGATGATGAAATCGGGCCGCGCATTGCTACCGGCAACGCGCACGTTGCCCGGCATGGAATGGCAGTCGATCAGGACGCCGAAGCCAAACTGTACATGGGTGCGTGCAATCAGCCGCCGCAACGTCGAGTGATAGGGCTTGTAGACACTTTCGACACGTTCCAGCCCCTCCTGAACGGGCAGCCGGCGCGCATAGATTTCCATGTTCTCGGCCACGATGCGCGGAATGGTGCCAAGTCCACCCGCAACCCTTAGCGAGTTGATATTCGCATAGGGCGGCAACAGCCCGTCGAACATGCGCGGATCGAGCTCATAAGGCTCACGGTTGACGTCCAGGTAGGCGCGCGGGAAATTCGCAAGGAGGAGTGGCGCACCGAGGTCCACGGCTGCGCCGAACAGCTCATCGACATAATGGTCTTCGGACCGGCGTATCGAGATACCTTCCAGCCGCGACTGCGCGATGAATTCCGGTGGATAAATGCGACCGCTATGAGGGGAGTTGTAGACGAAAGGAATGGTCTGCGACACGGGCTCATGCACTTCAAAAAGCTCGTATTCGCGTATTTCCGGCACTTTCTGCCCTCTTTACCATGTCATCAAGTGGCTGTGACGACTATGTTGCCAGTTGCCTGCCCTTAAGTCCATACTACATAGAAGGGATGGCGGTCGTGGCTAGGGCGATTTCACCGGTTGTTTACCGGGCGAAGTTTAGTGTAGACGGCTGGTATCCTAGAAAAACATCAGTGATCAGCGGTCCGGATTAATGACTCAGAAGATACTTCTCGCCGAAGACGACAATGACATGCGCCGCTTCCTCGTGAAGGCGCTCGAAAAGGCCGGATACAAGGTCCTTTCCTACGACAACGGCGCTAGCGCTTATGACCGCCTGCGTGAGGAGCCCTTCTCCCTGCTGCTGACCGATATCGTCATGCCGGAAATGGATGGCATCGAGCTGGCGCGCCGTGCGACCGAACTCGATCCTGACCTGAAGGTCATGTTCATCACCGGCTTCGCAGCCGTTGCACTGAACCCTGATTCGAAGGCTCCGAAGGATGCAAAGGTCCTTTCCAAGCCTTTCCACCTGCGCGATCTCGTTGACGAGGTCAACAAGATGCTTGCCGCATAAGGCTTCTTGGCGGCTCGTCACAAAACTTCAAAAAAGCCTATTGACGGCTCCGGAGGTTTTGTGATCTATGCGCCGCCATCGGATGGGCGTGTAGCTCAGCGGGAGAGCACTACGTTGACATCGTAGGGGTCACAGGTTCAATCCCTGTCACGCCCACCATCCTAATTCGCTGAAAAGCAAAGGCCTTTCGAGAAATCGAAAGGCCTTTTTAGTTTCCGGTTTTAAGTTGCCGGATTCGCATTCCAGGCCAAGCCACCTGTACCGGCTCGTCTCAAATCTTATCCGAAGGGATCGAAACCAAATTCGGACACAGAGCCATGCCATGCGCGATAATAGAGCCCGAGGCGTTGATTCGCCTCGTCAGGACATGGGGTTCGAATCGAAATGAAATTATCCGCGCTTGCCATCGCCGCCTTCTCCACCCTCGCTTTTGCAGCTGCAGCGCAGGCCGACGACAATTTTCCGGGTGCGCCCGGCGTCATCGCCCTTGGTGGCAAGTGCCAGAAGCTGGTCGTCGCGAAATTCGATGCCACGAAGGGCTGCAAGGGCGAGCTGGCAAGCGTGACGCTCATCAACGGCACTGTGACCTTCATCTTCACCTCTGATGGCAAGCTGCTGGGCTTCCAGGGCGATGGGAAGGGCATCAAGCCCGCGTCCAATGGCAATGCCCGCCTGCCGCTCAGCCTTGTCACCACGGGCGTTGGAAACAAGATGACAGGTGAGGTGAAGGTTGCCGGTTCGTGCACCTTCGGCAATCCTTATTCCGGTAAGCCGACTGCCATCGAATGCACGGCCGAAAGCAAGGATTCGGCCTTCACCGGCAGCTTCCGCACCAGCGGCAAGGCGCCAGCACGGAAATAACACGCGAAAATAAGCGATCGTCAGACCGGGGGCCTCAAGCGCACCAGGAACCGCCGGCAGATCCCGGCTTCCTGGCCAGGCCCTCATTGATAAGCCGCGTGCCGAAAGAGCGCCCGTCGCGCGAAATGACACGCGGCGCACCCCGGTCATCTGCCTTGCCGACAGCATTCATGTTGAACGGACCGGCATTCAGCAGCGCAAGCAAACGCGACTTGGCAGCAAAGGCAATCTTCCGTTCGTCTTCGCAGCGTGCACGGTCCACGTCCGGGCTGACCATATCGGCGATGACGATCTTCTCGCCCTTATACCAGAAGGTACCTGCGTCACCGACGCAATTGATATGCTCGCCCTGCCCGCAATATCCGAAAGCCGCCTTGGCGGTTTCCGACGAGGACGAGGAAGCAGGAGAAATAGAGGCCGGCACGATCTTTGCCGCCGGCACTGGAGCCGAGGGGATCGCTGCAGGTGGTACTGGATCGTTTGTCTGGCGGGGCTTGACAGCAGGAGCCGCAACGGCAACCTGCTTCGGCGCTTCCTTGGATGTCTGAGGTTTGCCTTCAGCCGCCTCACTGATGACGGCGGCAGGTGCCTTGCCAAGCATCGGGCGGATGCTCTTCCAATTGTCATAGGCGGCAATGGCGCCCACCGCCGCGATGCCTATCACCATCCAGGGCATCGCGCCGCTGGAGGACGCGCTGCTCTTCCTTTTTGCCGGCGCCTTGCGGCGGCGTGTCGCTGTCTTGGCCATCGATCCGATTCCCTTGAATGGGCCGGATTATCGCTGCCCAATCCTTTCGGAAAGGTTGGCAAGATATGGCCGTGGGTCGCTTTCCCAGACCAGAACTCGTCGGAAAAGAAAACGCCCGGCGCATGGCCGGGCGTCTCATTCAAACTCTGCCCTGTATTCAGCAGCCTTGCGCTGCCGAGGTTGCAGCAGCGGGCTTTGCGGTTTGCCCGCTTGACTGCGCGGATGGCGTCTCGCGCTTGCCTATATCGATCCGGCGTTCGGCCGCCTCGCGCACGGCCTGCCACTCATATTCATGCTGGATGAAGATATCCCGCGGCACAAGATTGATCGTCATTCGTATTTCACCTGTCTTGTCGGTTGCGGAACTGGTTTTCAGCGCACGGGCTTTGCGACGTTGGCATCGTTGCTCTTGATATCAAGCCCGCCCTTGGAAAGGTCGCTGCCGGTCATATGCGCAGGCACATGAATGTCGTGTATTGCGCCCGGGGTCAGCGTCAGGTCCACCTGGTGCGGGGGCAGAACCTGCGCCCTCTGCATGCGATTGGGTTTCGCCCGCTTCATACGGTCCGACGCTTCCGTGCGCTTGTCGGGAACATGGGTCGAATTATGCATCGTCGCCCTCCTTCAAGAGTATCTGAGATGTTTCATCGGCTCAGCTAGGACGGAACGGGTGAGCGCCAGTATGGTTCCAAAGAAATCGATAACCTTGCCCGTCCGTGCATCTTGACTGGCGCAGCAACATGACTACCTAGTGGAGCACCCGCCGCCTCATCCAGACATCGGCTGCGGGGGAACCCTGGTGCCGGGCCCCTCTGGCGAGAGTTTTTACGGCGCTCTCGTGATGTCGGTACCGCCTGCAAATTAGCCGGCGGATTTTTCATCGATGAAAAAGCTCACCATGCCAATAGCGCATGCCCTATGTGGTATGCGTTTTTCTGTTTTCACCCCATCTTCAGAAACGGTTTGTGGCTGCGAGGTGCAGCCATGAACCAGCTTCAATCCCACAAATCCTCGCTCGGCTACTTCCGCTGGGCCTTCATCGTCACCGCACTCGGCCTGGCACTCGGCGCATTTCTCGGCTGGCAGTCGACCGGCACGCTGGGTGGCATGGCCACTGTTTTCTTCATCTGCACGGTACTGGCTGTGCTGGAGATCTCGCTCTCCTTCGACAACGCCATCGTCAATGCCAATAAGCTGAAAGAAATGACCCCTGTCTGGCAGCATCGCTTCCTGACCTGGGGTATCGTTATTGCCGTCTTCGGCATGCGTATCGTCTTTCCGCTGGCAATCGTTGCCATCGCAGCAAAGATCGGCCCATGGGAAGCGCTCGTGCTTGCGGCGCGTGAACCTGCCGAATATGCCCGCATCATGAATGATGCGCATCTGCCGATCGCAGCCTTCGGCGGCACCTTCCTGATGATGGTTGGCCTCAGCTACTTCTTCAACCATGAGAAGGAAGTCCACTGGATCGGCTCGCTGGAGCGGCTGATGGCGCGTTCGGCCACCATCAAGGGTATCGAGATCGCGTTCGTGCTCCTGCTGATCCTGCTGTTTTCCTATCTCCTGGAAGGCGAAGACTCGACCACTTTCGTCTACTGCGCCATCTACGGTCTCGTGACCTTCCTGGTGGTGGAAGTCATTGGTGGTCTTCTCGATGCATCGCAGCGCGCGATGAGCGAGGCGGCAAAGGGTGGCCTCGGCGCCTTCATCTATCTGGAAGTGCTGGATGCCAGCTTCTCCTTCGACGGCGTCATCGGCGCCTTCGCACTGACGCAGAACCTCTTCATCATCGCCATCGGCCTCGGCATCGGCGCCATGTATGTGCGCTCCATGACGATCATGCTGGTGGAAAAGGGAACGCTGGCCGAATACCGCTATCTGGAACACGGCGCCTTCTACGCCATTCTGATCCTCTCGGTGATCATGTATGTGCAGACCTTGACGCACATTCCCGAGGTCATCACCGGCCTTGGCGGCGCAGCCCTGATCGGCATCTCGCTCTGGTCCTCGATCCGCTACAACAGGCAAGAGCTGCAGAAAGAAGCTGATGTCCCCGAGCGGGAGCGCCTGCACGCCTGACAGTCAAAAAGCCGCCACGGTCTGGCGCTGCGGCTCGCATAGTCCAAAAAACAAAGCCCGCGACCAACGGTTGCGGGCTCATTCATTCAATAGATGATCTGACACTCAATCTATGCATTCGGCACGTCTTACCGGATGACACGGCCAAAGCTTACCGGATCGATACCGAGTTCCTGCAGGTCACGTGCGCGTGGCTTGCGGCCACCTTCGACAGCGGCGCTGACTGCGTTTGCGGCACCGAGCGCTGCAATGGCGCGGGCCAGGAAACCATTATGGATCGACTTTCTGAAAGCGGACATCTTCTTTTCCTCTCGCTCTTTCGTTGACCCTTCCTAGGTGGGGAAATCCGGATGCACCTACAACGCGCAAGAAATCACCGCTGCTATGCAAGAAGCGCATATTTCTTTCGCCGGCAAACAAAAAACGGCCCGGGTCGCCCCGAGCCGCTTCGGAATTCGACTGAAAATTCAGCCGGTTAGAACTCTGACCATTCCTGCTTCAAGGCAACATTTCCGACACTCGCGTATCCAGCCGTGCGCGTGGCCGCCGGCTTGGCCGATGCAGAAGGCGGAGTAGCGGTCCGGTGCGTCGAAGCATTGCCCTGACCGAGATCGAAGCGAGCAATCAGCTCGCGCAGTCTGCGGCTTTCGGTTGCCAGCGTGGCACTCGCCGCGTTGCTCTCCTCGACCATCGCAGCATTCTGTTGTGTCACCTGATCCATCTGGTTGACAGCAGAATTGACCTCCGTCAGTCCCGTGGACTGCTCCCGTGCCGAAGTGGCAATTGCTTCCATGTGCTTGTTGATCGTCACGACATAGTCGCCGATCGTGCTCAGAGCCCCACCCGTTTCACGCACCAGCTTCACACCGACGGCAACCTCACCTGTCGAGGCACTGATGAGATCCTTGATCTCGCGCGCCGCCTGAGCAGAGCGTTGAGCGAGTTCGCGCACTTCCTGGGCGACAACAGCAAAACCCTTACCCGCTTCGCCGGCACGCGCGGCCTCGACACCGGCATTGAGCGCCAGCAGGTTCGTCTGGAAGGCGATGTCATCGATGACGCCGATAATATTGGAAATCTGGCTCGAAGACTGTTCGATCCGCTCCATTGCGTGGACGGCATCAGCGACGACGGCACCGGATTTTGCTGCGCTGCCGTTTGCCTGGATTGCCACCGACTTGGCTTCATCGACGCGTTTGGAGGAATTCGCGACATTGACGGTGATTTCGTCAAGCGCTGCCGCCGTCTCCTCCAGAGAGGAGGCTTGCCGCTCGGTACGGCGGGAAAGATCGTCTGCACTCTGGCTGATCTCTCGGGTTCCGCTGTCGATGGATGAGGCGCTGGCGGCGACGGCCCGCATGACGTCGGCGAGCTGTGTAACCGACGAATTGAAATCGGCACGCAACGATTCGAAATCAGCGGCAAACGGTTCCCTCAATTGGAACGTGAGGTCACCGGCGGAAAGGTGCTTCAGACCGTTGCCGAGGCCAGCCGTGGCCCGTCGCATCTCCTCAGCCTTGATATGCTCGTGTTCGGCGCTGCGACGACGCTCTTCCTCTGTGAGATTGCGCTGTGCCTCACCCTCCTGCTCCAGACGGCGATTGGCGACCGAATTGGCGCGGAAAATGTCGACAGCCCCTGCCATATCGCCGATCTCGTCGGAACGGCCCGGGAAGGGAATGGCGCTATCCGTATCGCCGGCTGCCAGCTTCTTCATCGAAGCCGTGATCATCTCGATGGGGCGGGCAACGCCGATGATGGCAAACGCCACTGCAGCCAGCAGGATCGCAGCACAGACTGCAATCAGGATAGCGGCTGCCAGAACCGTCGTCTGGAAGACCGAGATGCCATCGCGGTAGATCTTGTCGGAGCTTGACGTATTGAAGTCGAGCAGGTCCCTGAGATAACCGGACGCCTTGTCGAGCTTGGTGCGCATGTCGCCGGAAAGCAGCGCCTTCGCTTCCGCTTTCTTGCCGGTACTCGATAGAGAGATCATCTGCACCGCAACCTGCTTATAGTCGGCGACGCCGCCTTCGATAGCCTTTAGAAGTTCACCACCGCGCTGGGTGGTAACGAGTGGTCGGTACTTTTCAATCTGCTGCGAAAGCGTGTCGGTGCGTTGCGCGATCTCGGTCTCCGCAGTCTTCGTTGCTTCGGGCGTATCGGCCAGGATATGCTCGAAATAGGCCGAGTTCAGCCGATAGAAAGCACTCTCAATGCTTTTGCCGGTAGCGATTTTCGGTATCCAGTTGGTCGCGATGACTTCCGTCTGGCCGTTCAAGAGCCGCATGCTGCTGATCGACATCCACGCAAGCAGACCGAACATGATGGCAATGACGGCAAAGACAACGGAGAGTAATAATTTTACGCGTGGGCGTCTCATACAATGTTCCTGATAGAAGAGGGGAAGCGGCAGGCTGATGAGGGCTTCATGCCTGCATCCAGGGCAGTGGTGATGCAAAATATTGGGAGATTCGCTTAAATTTAAATTAAACGTCGGCTGGATCTGTCACTGCGAAATTGCCGCGCCACAGAACAAGAGCCATACTTATTAGCTTTTCTTCAGGACGAAATTGCACAGGCTGTGAAAGGCAAAGAAAAGGCCGGCCATGTTGCCACGGCCGGCCTGAATTAGGGGTCGGGGTCGTCTTTTTGTTTTAGTCTTCATTTGCCGCGAGCTGAGAAAGAACCTGGCCGCGGCCACGCAATCTCAGGATCAGCGGAATGAGGAAGGCCGCAGCGGCGACGATCAGCAGGCCGCAGGCGATCGGCGACATGACGAGCGTGGTCACGTCGCCCTGGCTGATCGAGAGCGCTCGGCGAAGCTGCTGCTCGGCCAGCGGCCCGAGGATGAGACCGACGACGGTGGGCGCGATCGGATAGCCGAAGATCCGCATGATATAACCGAGCACGCCGAAACCAAGCAGCATGCCGAGCTCGAAGACCGAAGGATTGGCCCCGATAGTGCCGAGCGTGGCAAACAGCAGGATGCCGGCATAGAGCCACGGCTTTGGAACCGTCAGCAGGCGAACCCAGAGACCGATCATCGGCAGGTTCAGGACCAGGAGCATCGCATTGGCGATGAGCAGGCTGGCGATGAGACCCCAGACGAGCTGCGGGTTGGTCGCAAACAGCAGCGGACCCGGCTGCAGGCCGTATTGCTGGAAGCCGGCCAGCATGATCGCCGCTGTCGCTGACGTCGGCAGGCCAAGCGTCAGCAGCGGCACCAGCGTGCCGGCGGCCGATGCATTGTTGGCAGCCTCGGGACCGGCAACGCCTTCGATGGCGCCATGGCCGAATTCCTCGGGGTTCTTCGACAGGCGCTTTTCCGTGGCGTAGGAGAGGAACGTGCCGATTTCGGCGCCGCCCGCCGGCATCGCGCCAATGGGGAAGCCGATGATCGTGCCACGCAGCCACGGCTTCCAGGAGCGTGCCCAGTCCTGCTTGTTCATCCAGAGCGAGCCACGAACCGCTTCCACCTTGTCCTCGCCGCGCTTTCCTTGAGCGGCGATGTAGAGCGTCTCGCCAATGGCGAACATGGCAACAGCCAGCGTCGTCACCTCGATACCGTCGAGCAGGTCGGGTATGCCGAAGGAAAGGCGCGCCTGGCCCGTCTGCTGGTCGATCCCGACCATGGCGAGCGCAAAGCCGATGAAGAGCGAGGTGAGGCCACGCAACGCCGAATCCCCGAAGGCCGAAGAGACGGTCACGAATGCCAGCACCATAAGCGCGAAATATTCGCGGGGACCGAAGATCAACGCCAGTTTCACGATATAGGGGGCGACGAAAGCAAGTCCGAGCGTGGCGATGAGACCGGCGACGAACGAGCCGATGGCCGCTGTCGCCAATGCCGGTCCGCCGCGACCTGCACGCGCCATCTTGTTGCCCTCGAGCGCGGTGACGATCGAAGCGCTTTCACCCGGCGTATTCAAAAGGATCGACGTGGTCGAGCCGCCATACATGCCGCCGTAGTAGATGCCGGCAAACATGATGAGCGAGCCGCCCGGATCGAGCTTGTAGGTGGCGGGCAAGAGCAGCGCGACCGTCAGTGCCGGGCCGATGCCCGGCAGTACGCCAACCGCGGTGCCAAGGGTCACGCCGATGAAGGCGTAGAGCAGGTTGATCGGCTGCGCAGCAACCAGAATGCCCTGCCATAGGAATTCGAATGTGCTCATGGTTTTATCCCAAGCGGCGGCTCCTGAGGGGGCACAGGACCGTCCGCGCAAAAACTAGAGAACTGAAAGCGCCCGGCGCGAGGCGAGCGCTATCAGAAGAACAGATGTTCGAGCGGCCCGGCTGGCAACGTGAGCTGCAGGAGCTGCGAGAAGATCGCCCAGACGATGAAGCTCATGATGATGCCGATCGGCAGCGAGAACCAGATCTGGCGCTTGCCGAAACCGCGCGCGGTCAGCGCAAAGAGCACGCCGGTCGCAATTGAGAAACCGGCGATGCGCAGGAGCAGCATCTGCCCGGCAAGGCCTGCGACGATCCAGATGACCGGTGCCACTTCCTGATGCTCGCGTTCCGGAAAATCGCCGCGCCAGGCTTCGATCACCGTCCAGATGCCGAGACAGAACAGGCCGAGAGCGACGACTTTCGGCACCGTCGACGGGCCGATGCGGTCATATTGCGCAATCGTCTTCAGATGCGAGGCATCCCAGAACACCACGACAGCGACGGCAATGAGGAAGACGGCAATGACCAGCGCCGCCCAATCAGGGCGGCGCTTCGTTGCCGATGAGATATCGGCTTCGCTCATTGAACGAGACCGATGTCTTTGAGAATGCCTTCGGTGGCCGAGACATCCTTTTCGAGCTGTGCCTTGAACTCGTCACCTGCGAGATAGGTGTCGGCCCAGCCCTTGGTCTTCAGGGTTTCCTGCCAGGCAGCAGACTTGTGGAGCTTGTCGAAGTCTGCTGCAATCGAGGCGACTTCGTCATCGGTCAGGCCCGGGGCGGCAGCGACCATGCGCCAGTTCTGGATGGAAACGTCGGTACCAGCTTCCTTGAAGGTCGGCGCATCGACGCCGGCGATGCGGGCATCGCTGGAAACGCCGAGCAGACGCAGCGTGCCGGCCTTGACCTGCGATTCGAACTCGCTGTAGCTCGAAATGCCGGCCGTGACCTGGCCACCGAGGATAGCGGCGAGTGCTTCGCCGCCGCCAGAGAAGGCGACATAGTTGATCTTTGTCGGATCGACACCGGAAGCCTTGGCGATCAGGCCGACGGCGATGTGGTCCGTGCCGCCGGCAGAACCGCCGCCCCAGGAAACGGCGCCGGGATCAGCCTTCAGCTTGGTGACGAGATCGGCGAGCGTCTTGATGTCGGATGCGGCCGGAACGACGATGGCTTCGTACTCGCCGGTCAGGCGGGCAATCGGGGTGACGTCCTTCAGCGTGACGACGGACTTGTTGGTCAGCAGTGCGCCGACCATGACGTAGCCGCCGACGATGAGAGCGTTCGGATTGCCGGCACTCTGGCTGCTGAACTGGGCAAGACCGATAGAGCCGCCGGCGCCCGGTACGTTCTGAACCTGGACGCTTTTGGAGATACCTTCCTGCTGCAGCACCGTCTGCAGCGAGCGGGCCGTCTGGTCCCAGCCGCCGCCGGGCGCTGCCGGAGCGATGATGGTGTAATCAGCCGCATAGGCCGGCAGCGCAATGGCCGCTGCTAAAAGGGTTGCGATGAAAGTGTGCTTCACGATGTGTCCTCCGTGCTGCGGCTGAGCGGACCGCCTGTGCTATTTTTGAAAATGAGGAGAGATCACCGATCGGTGGACGCAATTGTCCTGATAGCGAGCGGAAGTCCTCCCGGAAAATCTTCAACTCTCCGCCTCCACGGAGAGGAAGTAGCCCAAGCCATCATATGAAGCTGTCATTTAGCTGACATCGGCGGGATATCCAGTGCGGCAAGACACTTTTTTGCCGTAATTCGACTACCTTCCCGCGAAATGCGACTGGACTAGTACATTGTCAGTACTGGACGCTCTCAGGAACTTGGCCGATAGTCGGCCGCGGAGGGCGATCCGATGGCAAATGGCGGTTACAACCAGTTTTGTCCGGTTTCCAAGGCGTGCGAGCTGCTCGAGCCGCGATGGACCTTGCTGCTGCTCTGCGAAATGTGGTCCGGCTCCACACGTTTCAACGAGATCCGACGCGGCGTACCGGGAATGTCACCGACCCTCATGGCAAAACGGCTGCGCGAGATGGAGGCAAACGGCCTCGTCACCCGCTCGGAAAACCGCATCACGGGTGAGATCGTCTATCGGACGACCGAGATCGCCAACGAGTTGGAGCCGATCGTGCATGCGCTCGGCACCTGGGCGCATCGCAATATCGACGCCAACGTAACCCTCGAAAAGCTCGATGCCCGCATTCTGATGTGGAACATGCGCCGCAAGGTCAATGCCGCCGCCCTGCCCTCGCGCAAGCGCAGCGTCATCCAGTTCACCTATCCCGAATTGCCGCGTGACGAACGGCATTACTGGCTCGTGGCGCGGCTAGGCACGCCTGTGGACCTCTGCCTCACAGATCCCGGTTACGATGTCGACCTCTTCGTCACCGCCGATTTGAAGGCGATGACCTCGGCCTGGATGGGCCATTCCAGCCTCGATACCGAGATCGCCAGGGAACGCATCTCCTTCATCGGCGACATGTCGCTCGCCACAAGCATCGGAAACTGGATGGTGCGCAGCTCCTACGCCGCCTGATCCATTTTCTGTATCGGCTCCAGTCCATTTTCTACACTAGGCCGATTGCCCAACCCGAGGCACGATCTACCTGCGAGCGGACCTGAGGCACTCCAAGAGGCTGGTCGAACGCTGCGCTATATCTGGATATCAAAAACCGGCGGGCGCTCGCGGCTCTGGCCTTCGTTCGCCGAGATGAGAGGAGACATTCCATGCAAACCACAGCGAATGCCGTGACACAGCCCACACCCGATCTCGCCGCGTTGAAGTCGCGCCAGCAGGTCGCCTGGGCTTCTGGCGATTATTCCGTCATCGGCGCCCGGCTGCAGATCGTCGGCGAAAGCCTGTGCGAAGCCCTGGACCTGCGCTCCGGCGAAAAGGTTCTCGATATCGCCGCCGGCAACGGCAATGCGACGCTTGCCGCTGCGCGGCGTTGGGCCGAGGTGACCTCGACCGACTACGTGCCGGAGCTTCTGGAGCGCGGCCGCGAACGGGCGATGGCAAACGGTCTGGCGGTGGAGTTCCAGCAGGCCGATGCCGAGGCCCTGCCCTTCAAGGATGCAAGCTTCGATGTCGTCGTCTCCACCTTCGGGGTCATGTTCACGCCGGATCAGGACAAGGCGGCAAAGGAAATGCTGCGCGTCTGCCGGCCAGGCGGGCGCATCGGCATGGCGAACTGGACGCCGGAGAGCTTCATCGGCCAGGTCTTCAAGACGATAGGCAAGCATATTCCGCCGATGCCGGGCCTCAGGTCGCCGGCGCTGTGGGGCACGAAGGCAAGGCTGGAAGAAATGTTCGGCGGCCAGGCCAGCATCGAGGCGACGTCACGTATGTATAATTTCCGCTACCGCTCACCCGCCCACTGGCTGGAAGTGTTCCGCACCTGGTACGGCCCTGTCCACAAGGCCTTCGAAGCTCTGCCACAGCCGGGCAAGGCGGCTCTCGAAGAGGATTTCCTTGCGCTCATCGCCCGCTTCAACCGCGCCAAGGACGGCACCATGGTCGTGCCGGCTGAATATCTGGAAGTGGTGATACGCAAAGGCTGACCGTAGCTGCCGTCACGGCATAAATGCGAAAGGGCAAGGTTCGCTAGCAGCAACCTCGCCCTTTATATTCTTGAGTTAGAGCTCGGACCATTCCTGCCGAATGGATCAGCGCTTAGTCATTGAGAACATGTGATTTATTTTGGTCAGCCCACAGGTTTCCTACTGGCCGAGCGAGGTTTTTACTGCGTCCGCAGCACCTCATTCCAGTGCGCAATCAGCCGAGCCCGCTTCACCTGATCGAGATAGACCATCAGACCGGGGCTGACAGGCACCGGACGTAACTGTGCGCCGAGCAGTTCCTGCAACGTATTGGCGGTATTCTCGCCCGCCACTTCCGGGCTGACGGCCGGGATCTGCAACTCACGGGCCATGATCGTCTGACCTTCCTTCGACATGAAGAAGGCAAGGTAGCGCCGCCCGAGTTCCGGCTCGGCAGCAGCCTGCGGCACCAGGCCGATGCGCGACATCACGACCGTATAATCCTTCGGCAACACAATGCCGACGTCAGGATGACGCGAGGCCCAGTCGGCCGCATAAGAGCCGAGGATATTGTAGCCGAGCACGAAGCGCCCATCGGCCACCCGCTCGAGGATTGCCGAACTCGTGGAGTAGAGCTTCACGCCGGCTGCCCCCATCGCCCCGATCACCGACCAGATATCGCCGAACTGTTCCTGATCGCGCGCCATGAACAAAAAGCCCACGCCGGAACGTTCAATGTCATAGGTCCCGATCCGCCCATAAACCTCATTGCCCTTGCGCTTCAAATAGTCGACGAATTCCGCCCGCGAGCTCGGCACCGATTCATGAACAAAGCTCGGCTTGTGATAGACGAAGACGGCAGGTTCGAAGGTCAGCGCATAGGCGGTGTTGCGCCAGTTCGCCCATTTCGGCCATTGGGCGCTCATCGGCAGGTTGCTCACCTGCGCATAGCCGTCGTTCGAAAGCTTCACCTGCAGGTCCATCGCAGAGGAGAAGGCGAAGTCCGCCGTTTTGTGACCGGCATCCGTCTCCTTGACGATGCGGTCGTAAATATCCCCCGTCAGCATGTCCTCGTATTTGACCGCCACGTCCGGATTGGCCTCCTGAAAGCCGCGGATCATCGGCTGCGCCAAGGGCTCGTCGAGCGAGGAATAGACTGTCAGCACCGGCGCATCGGTATTGCCCGACTTCGCCGGATAGAAGACCTGATCCGCTGCCGCAAAGCCGGGCACCA
Source organism: Rhizobium sp. 768_B6_N1_8 (assembly GCF_051811225.1). NCBI lineage: Bacteria > Pseudomonadati > Pseudomonadota > Alphaproteobacteria > Hyphomicrobiales > Rhizobiaceae > Rhizobium > Rhizobium sp. 768_B6_N1_8. The sequence continues at coordinate 3,779,713 of NZ_JBPWPV010000001.1, forward strand.
GACACAGGAACAGAATGAAAAGGCTCCTCATCGCGCAAGAATGCCCGAGCCGCACAAGCCAGACAAGGGTCGGCTTCCAGTGGTGGCTACAGCCAGACCTCAAAGCTCGCGCTCGAAGAACATCAGGATCGGCTTCAGATCATCAGGGATCTCGTAGTAGGCGTCTCGCTCGCGAAAACCCAGGCGGCGATATAGCTTCTGGGCAGCGACCTGCCGATGGCCGGTATCGAGCCGCATCATCCGGTAGCCATCCTTCTTGGCCTGTGCGAGGGACGCTTCGCAAAGCGCCAGTGCTGCGCCACTGCCGCGTGCCTGCTCGGAAACGAAGAGCCGCTTCATCTCCGATATGCCCGGAGCGATCTCATGCTGCATCACGCAGCCGACAATCTCTCCATCCAGCCGCGCCAGGAACATTGCCCCTTGTGGCCTTGCATGGATCTTCGGCAGGTCGGCGAGCATAGCCTCGAATTTTTCCGGACTGTAGTAAAGTTCTATCTGCGCCCGCTCGTCGGGATAGTTGTCGTAAAGCCATTGTCGGAAGGCACGGCTGAGATGCCGAACGGCATCGATCTCTTCCGGGCTTTCCACAAGCCCGACCGACAGGTTCCGCATCTGCAAAGCCTCCCCAAACTCCCCTTGTCCTTACCACGACGGTCTGCGCCCCGCCATCGACATCTCGGTGCGGATCGAAACCGGCCCATGGCGTCGTGGCGATCGGGCTGATGATGCGCAGGGCCGGAAGGCGAATAAAATCCTGCTATCCTCCATTCACCAATTCCCAGAATCGCTGTGACATCGGGCTGTCATCCCTGATAAACTCCCCGAAAAATCGAGGGAAACATCCGTTGCGCATCCTGCTTACCGAAGACAATATCGCGTTGGCCGACGGCCTGTCGGCGATCTTGCGCGGCACGGGCCATGCAGTGGATGTCGTCCATGACGGGGCTTCGGCCAATGCCGTCATCGCAGCGGAAAATTTCGATCTCGTCATTCTCGATCTGAACCTTCCCGAAATGGACGGCCTTGATGTGCTGCGCGCCATGCGCGCCCGCGGCAGCCGGGCTGCCGTGCTCGTCCTGACGGCCCGCGGCTCGCCGGAAGAGCGTGTGAAAGGCCTGGATCTCGGTGCTGACGACTACCTCATCAAGCCCTTCGACATTGCTGAATTCGAAGCGCGTGTGCGCGTGCTTCTGCGCCGCCAGGCCGGGCTGCATTCCTCGACAGTCAGCTTCGGATCGATCTCACTCGACCTGAATTCTCGCGCCTTTTCGGCCGGTGCCACGCCGCTCGACATCCCCTCCCGCGAGCTCGGCCTGCTCGAAATTCTTTTCATGCGCGCCGGCAAGGTCGTCGCCAAGGAGGCGATCATGCAGTCGCTGACTGCCTTCGATGACGACATCTCCGCCAATGCCATCGAGCAATATGTCAGCCGCCTGAGAAAGAGGCTTTCACCGCACGGACTGACGGTTAGGACCGCCCGCGGCATCGGTTATTATCTCGACAAGCTGCCCGAGCCCTCATGACGGCGGCCTATTCGCTCCGGCGCCGACTGCTTTTCTGGCTACTTGTTTCGACTGCCGTTATCGGCACGCTGGCGCTCGCCGATACCTGGCGCGAAGCCGTCCAGACCTCGAACATCGTTTCTGACCGCGTGTTGGCCGGCTCGGCGCTGGCCATCGCCGAACGTGTCGTCGTCGCCGAAGACGGCACGCTCGAGGTCGATATTCCCTATGTCGCGCTGGAAATGCTGACATCGGCGGCACAGGACCGCGTCTTCTACCGTGTCGACGGCCCACCCGGAAATTTCATCACCGGCTACCAAGCGCTGCCGGTGCTGAAGGAAACGCAGGGCGATACGGCCGCCTTTGCCGACGACATCTTCCGCGGCGAGCCGATCCGTGTGGCGACATTGGGACGCTCCGCCTCGACCGGCATCCGCTCTGTGCCCTTCGTCGTCACCGTCGCCGAAACCACCATTGCCCGCCGTCATCTGGCGCAGGCAATCCTCGTCCGCTCGGCGCTGCGCCTCGCCGTCATGATAGCCGGTGCCGCCGTTATCGTCTGGATTTCCGTTACGGTGGCGCTACGGCCGCTCTACAAGCTCGGCGACGCTATCGGCGAGCGCAACCCGGGCGACTTGCATCCGATCGAGCAATCCGTTCCGAGTGAGGTGCAGCCACTTGTCGATACGGTCAACTCCTTCATGGTGCGCTTGCAATCGGCGCTCGATGCGCTGCGCAATTTCACCGGCAATGCCAGCCACCAGCTCCGCACGCCGCTCACGATCATCCGCACACAGCTTGCTCTTTCAGCCCGCGCCGGTTCTCTCGACGAGGCGCAACATGCCGCACTCAAAGGCGATCAGGCTGTTGCCCATGCCGAGCGTATCCTTGCCCAGCTTCTGCTGATGGCCAAGATCGATGCCGCGACCGCCAAGGAAGCACTGACGGTCTCGGCCATCGATCTCACGGCCATTGCTCAGGAGATCACCGGCGAGCAGATCCCCCGCGCTGCCGAAGCCGGCATCGATCTCGGCTTCGAGGGCGAAGGGCCTGCGATGATCCGCGCCGAGCCGCTGCTGATCGGCGAGATGCTGCGCAATCTCGCCGGCAATGCCATCGCCTATGCCGGCAAGGGCGCGGAAGTGACTGTCCGTATCATGGAGGATGCGGAAACGGTCAGACTGGAAGTCGAGGATAACGGCCCGGGGATTCCGCCCGAAAAGCTGGAAGCCGTCAGAAAGCGTTTCTCCCGCGGCAATGAGTCCGGCGCACCCGGTGCCGGCCTCGGCCTGCCGATCGTCGAGGAAATCGCTAATCTTTTCAATGCGAGACTTGTATTGATACCGGGCCGCGGCGGTAGGGGTCTGAAGGCGTCAGTGACGTTCAACAGAGCCGCCTGAATGCCGTCACCGCGTTAACCTTTCCGCCTTGCATTCTTTCGCTGCATTGCACACACTGGCTTTGGGAACAGCTAAGCCGATCAACGGCAAGCAGATAAAAGAGCAATATGTCGATCAAAGCCAGCATCTATCATCTGACCCATTATCAGTATGACAAACCGGTCCGCCTCGGCCCACAGATCATCCGTCTGAAACCGGCCTCGCATTCGAAGACGCGGGTTTTGAGCCATTCTCTGAAGGTCACGCCGTCGAACCACTTCGTGAACCTGCAGCAGGATCCTTACGGCAACTACCTCGCGCGCTTCGTCTTTCCCGAACCGGTGACCGAATTCAAGATCGAGGTCGATCTCGTTGCCGACATGACGGTCTACAATCCCTTCGATTTCTTCGTCGAGGAGGAAGCGACGAAGTGGCCCTTCAACTACCCGGAATCGCTCCGTGAAGATCTCTCGATCTACATGATGCCGGAGCCGGCTGGCCCGCGCCTAAAGGCACTCCTGCCGACGCTCGACTGGTCGCCCGATCAGCCGACGGTGGACATGATCGTCGGTCTCAATGCCCGTCTGCAGCGGCAGATCGGTTATGTCATCCGCATGGAAGCCGGCGTCCAGACGCCGGAGGAGACGCTGGAAACTGCCAAGGGCTCCTGCCGCGACACCAGCTGGCTGCTCGTGCAGATTCTGCGCCATCTCGGGCTCGCCGCCCGCTTCGTCTCCGGCTATCTCATCCAGTTGGCGCCAGACCTGAAGGCCCTCGACGGTCCTTCAGGTACCGAGGTCGATTTCACTGATCTGCATGCCTGGGCGGAGGTCTATCTGCCCGGCGCCGGTTGGGTCGGTCTCGATCCGACCTCCGGCCTGCTGACCGGCGAAAGCCATATTCCGCTCGCCGCCACGCCGCATTTCAGCAATGCCGCCCCGATCTCCGGCGGTTATTTCGGCGAGGCCGAAACCGAATTCGCCTTCGACATGAAGGTCTCCCGCGTCGCCGAGCACCCGCGCATCACCAAACCCTTCTCTGATGAGAGCTGGGACGAGCTCAACCAGCTCGGCGAGAAGGTCGACCGCGTCCTCGAAGCCGAGGATGTACGCCTGACGATGGGCGGCGAGCCGACTTTCGTCTCGATCGACGATTTTCAGTCCGAGGAATGGAACACCGCCGCCGTCGGACCGACCAAACGCGAAAAGGCCGACAGCCTGATCCGCAGGCTGCAGGAGCGCTTCGCGCCCGGCGGCTTCCTGCATTACGGCCAGGGTAAATGGTATCCCGGCGAAAGCCTGCCGCGCTGGACCTTCTCTCTCTACTGGCGCCGTGACGGCAAACCGATCTGGCAGAACCTCGACCTGATCGCCGCTGAAGGCAAGGATACCGGCGTCAAGGCCGAGGATGCCGAAAAGCTTCTGACGGCGATCGCCAGGGAACTGGCAATCAAGCCGGATATGGTGCAGCCGGCCTATGAGGATCCTGCAGACTGGATCATCAAGGAAGGCAGCCTTCCCGAAAATGTCGATCCGTCGAATTCGAAGCTGAAGGACCCCGAGGAGCGCAACCGCATTGCCCGCGTCTTCGCCCGAGGCCTCACCGTGCCGACGGGTTATATCCTTCCCGTTCAGGTATGGAATGCTAAGGCTGCCGCAAGCCGCACCTGGGTCAGCGAAATATGGCGCACGCGCCGCGGAAAGATCTTTCTCGTACCGGGTGATAGCCCGATCGGCTATCGCCTGCCACTCGGCACGCTGCCCTATGTCCCGCCGGCGCGCTACCCTTATATCCACGCCGCAGATCCGTCGATACCGCGCCCGCCGTTGCCTGACGTCTTCGTACCCGCCGGCCGCGCCATGCCGGAAGCATCATTCCAGACGGACGAAAGCCACGCCGTCCGTGTCGAACAGACCCTTGGCGACATAGGCGGTGCCGTGCGCACTGCCTTGTCGGTCGAACCGCGCGAAGGCAGGCTCTGCGTCTTCATGCCGCCGGTCGAGCGCGTCGAGGATTATCTCGAGCTGATCGCCGCTGCCGAAAACGCCGCTGCCGAACTCAAGCTTCCGGTTCACATCGAAGGCTATCCGCCGCCGCAGGACGAGCGCATCAACGTCATCCGCGTCGCTCCCGATCCAGGCGTCATCGAAGTCAACATCCATCCAGCTTCCAACTGGCAGGATTGCGTCGACATCACCACGGCGATCTACGAGGAAGCGCGGGCCACCCGGCTCGGCGCCGACAAGTTCATGGTCGATGGTCGCCACACCGGCACCGGCGGCGGCAACCACGTCGTCGTCGGCGCCGCCAATCCAAACAACAGCCCGTTCCTGCGCCGCCCGGACCTGCTGAAAAGCATCATTCTCCACTGGCAACGCCATCCCTCGCTCTCCTACCTCTTTTCCGGCATGTTCATCGGGCCGACCAGCCAAGCGCCGCGCATCGACGAGGCCCGCCACGACAGCCTCTATGAGCTGGAAATCGCGATGGCGCAGATCGGAGCGCCGGGTCGCGGTCAACTGCCGTTGCCCTGGCTCGTCGACCGGCTGTTCCGAAATCTTTTGACCGATGTCACCGGTAACACGCACCGTGCCGAGATCTGCATCGACAAGCTGTTCTCGCCGGATGGCCCGACTGGACGGCTCGGCCTCATCGAGTTCCGCGGCTTTGAGATGCCGCCGAACGCGCGTATGTCGCTTGCCCAGCAATTGCTGGTGCGCGCGCTGATCGCCCGCTTTTGGAAGAACCCCGCCGATGGCAATTTCGTCCGCTGGGGTACGACACTGCACGACCGTTTCATGCTGCCGCATTTCGTCTGGACGGATTTCCTCGATGTGCTCGCCGACCTGCGCGAAAACGGCTTCGACCTCAGCCCCGAATGGTTCAAGGCGCAGCTCGAATTCCGCTTCCCCTTCTGCGGCGAGGTCGAATACGAGGGTTCGAAGCTGGAACTGCGCCAGGCGCTGGAGCCCTGGCACGTCATGGGCGAGGAAGGCGCGCCGGGCGGCACTGTCCGTTACGTCGACAGCTCCGTCGAGCGCCTTCAGGTTCGGCTCGAAACGAACAACGTCTCGCGCTACATCGTCACCTGCAACGGCCGAATCGTACCGCTGATGCCGACGGGCACATCGGGCGTGTCGGTCGCTGGCGTGCGTTTCAAGGCCTGGCAGCCGGCTTCTGGCCTGCACCCTGTATTGCCGGTGAATACGCCTTTGACTTTTGATATTTATGATACATGGTCGAAACGTTCGATCGGCGGCTGCATCTATCACGTTGCCCATCCGGGTGGTCGGAATTATGAAACCTTCCCGGTCAACGGCAACGAAGCGGAAGCGCGGCGGCTTGCCCGTTTCGAACCGTGGGGGCATACGGCGGGTGGTTATATCCCGCGCGCCGAAACGGTTTCGCCTGAATTCCCGCTCACGCTGGATCTGAGGCGGCCCGCTGGAATTTGAAGAAACTGGGTCTGATGGGCAAGAAGCCTGCACTAGAACTGAGGGACGAAATCGAAGAACGCGCCGGCGCGGACGCGGTCTTCGATTATGAGCCCTTGCCCGGTATCGCCGACGAGATGGTGGATAATAACGGCACCATCCGTCCGGTCTGGCAGCGCTTCCTCGCCCATCTGAACATCATGCCGGAAAAGGATCTGGCCGAGCGGTTCGCCCGCGCCGACCGCTATTTGCGCGACGCCGGCGTCTTTTACCGGGCTTACGGCGCCAAGGGCAGCGGCGAGCGTGCCTGGCCGCTCTCCCACATTCCAGTGCTGATCGACGAGCGTGAATGGCAGGCTCTTTCGGCAGGCCTCGTGCAGCGCGCCAATCTCCTCGAAGCGATGGTTGCCGATATCTACGGCGACAACGAGCTCGTCGAGGAGGGCATCGTTCCGCCCGCCCTCATCGCTGCCAATCCGGAATTCCAACGGCCTCTGGTTGGCGTAAAACCGGCAACCGGGCACTATCTGCATTTCTGCGCCTTCGAGATCGGCCGTGGCCCTGACGGCAATTGGTGGGTACTTGCCGACCGCACGCAGGCCCCCTCGGGCGCAGGCTTTGCGCTGGAAAACCGGGTTGCGACCACCCGCGCCTTTTCCGATATCTACGCCGAAACGCCGGTCCACCGCCTCGCTTCCTTCTTCGGCGCCTTCCGCGATGCACTGCAGACGATGAAACATTCGGGTGACGACCGCATCGCAGTTCTGACGCCCGGCCCCGCAAACGAAACCTACTACGAACACGCCTACATTGCCCGCTACCTCGGCTTCATGCTGCTGGAAGGCGAGGATCTGACTGTCGTCAACGGCCGCGTCATGGTGCGCACCGTCGCCGGCCTGAAGCCGATCGGCGTTCTGTGGCGGCGTCTCGATTCCGCCTATGCCGATCCGCTGGAGCTGAACCAGAACTCGCATATCGGCACCCCCGGCCTTGTGGAGTCGCTGCGCGCCGAAACCATCACCATCGTCAACGCGCTCGGCACCGGCGTTTTGGAAACGCGCGCCCTGCTCGCCTTCATGCCCGCCGTCTGTCGCCAGCTGCTGGGCGAAGATCTGCGCCTGCCGTCCATCGCCACATGGTGGTGCGGCCAGAAGGACGAGCGTGACCACGTGGCTGCCAATATCGAGAAGATGGTGATCGGCCCGGCCTATTCCCGCGCGCCCTTCTTCGATGACAGCGGCGAATCCGTCCTCGGCTCGTCGCTGCGCGCCACAGCGAAGAACTCGATTACAGACTGGCTGACAAGCGACGGCGCAAAGCTCGTCGGTCAGGAAGTCGTCACCCTCTCGACCACACCCGCCTGGGTCAACGGCAAGCTGACGCCGCGGCCGATGTCGCTGCGCGTCTTCGCCGCCCGTACCGCCAACGGCTGGCAGATCATGCCCGGCGGCTTTGCCCGCATCGGCTCGGGAGACGATGTCGCCGCCATCGCCATGCAATCCGGTGGCGCGGCGGCCGATGTCTGGATCGTCAGCGACAAGCCGGTCGAGCGCCACACTCTTCTGCCCGCCGAGGGCAGCTTCACCCGCAACATGCCGGGCAGCCTGCCGAGCCGCGCGGCCGATAACCTCTTCTGGCTGGGCCGCTATATCGAACGCGCCGAAGGGGCGCTGCGCATCCTGCGCGCCTGGCATGCACGTTATGCCGAGGCGGCCGACCCGAACCAGCCGCTGCTTGCCGACGTCACCGAATATCTTGCCGCCGTCGATATCGACACCGCCGAGCCTGTGCCGGAATCGCTGCTGCGCAATATCGACAGCGCCGTCTATTCGGCGAGCAATATCCGCGACCGCTTCTCGCCGGATGGCTGGCTGGCACTGAACGATCTCGCCAAGACCGCCCGCCGCTTCCACTCGACTATCACCGCCGGTGACGATGCCAGCCACGCCATGACCATCCTGCTGCGCAAGCTCGCGGGCTTCGCCGGTCTCGTGCATGAAAACATGTACCGCTTCACCGGATGGCGCTTCCTCTCGCTTGGCCGATACATTGAGCGCGGCCTGCATATGACGCGGCTGCTCGGCCACATGTCCGGCCCGGAAGCGCCCGATGGCGCGCTCGACATGCTGCTCGAAATCGGCGACAGCGTCATGACCCACCGCCGCCGCTACAACGTCAACACGGCGCGGCTGACGGTCACCGATCTCCTGGCGCTCGATCCTCTTAATCCGCGCTCGATCCTCTTCCAGATGAACGAGATCCATCGCGAGGTGGAGCAGCTTCCGAATGCCTTCATGAACGGCCAGATGTCGCCCTTCTACCGCGAGGCGATGCGCCTGCATTCGGGCCTAGCCGTGATGACGCCGGAGACGATGAGCGACGATGTCTATCATCGGCTGGAGCGCGAACTGGAACACCTCTCCGACCTCCTGGCGCAGACCTATCTCGGATGACGGCGGTGCTTTACGATCTCACCCTGCATATGGGCTATGCCTACGACACGCCCGCGTCAGGCGCGCGCCATATCATGCGCCTCATGCCACTCTCGCTGACGAACCGCCAGCGGCTTGTCGCTGGCTCGATCAGCATTTCGCCGCAGCCGGACGAACAGTCGCATTTCGTCGATTTCTTCCAGCATCCGGCAACGTCCTTCCTGCTGCGCTCGCCGCATGAAACGCTCGATATCCGCATGCAGGCCCGCGTGCAGGTCGAAAGCCAGGTCATGTCGGCGGACTTCTCGCCGCTGCTGGCTAACCTGCCGGAGGAAGTCGCCGGAATCTGGTCGCTCGATTCGGAATCGCCCCACCATTTCCTTGGCGACAGTCCGCGCCTGACCGAAACCAAGGCGATCAGTGAATACGCAAAGACCTGTGTACAGCCGTCGCTGACCGTCATGCAGATCTCCTATGCGCTGTGCGCTCGCATCAACAAGGATTTCACCTACGATCCGGAAGCGACGACCGTCGACACGACGCCGCTGGAGTCCTTCAAACTGAAGCGTGGCGTCTGCCAGGATTTCACTCATGTCATGATCCTCGCGCTGCGCAGCCTCGGCATTCCCGCCGGCTATGTCTCCGGCTTCCTGCGCACAATCCCGCCGCCGGGCAAGGAGCGGCTGGAAGGGGCTGACGCCATGCATGCCTGGGTCCGCGTCTGGTGCGGCGAAACGGCCGGCTGGATCGAGCTCGATCCCACCAACAATATCCCTGCTGGAACCGACCATATCGTCGTCGCATACGGCCGCGACTATGCCGATGTCGCTCCCGTTATCGGTGTGCTCAAGAGTTATGGCAGCCAACGTTCCGTGCAGGCAGTGGACGTAATTCCGCTCAAATAATCCCGAAATTGGAAAAAACAGCCAGTTGGCTGCAATTTTAGATACTGGCTTTAGTACCCATTAAAGTCATCTGGTCCATCAAGAGCCAAATAGGGCTCCTTCGAACCGGTGGACATGATGAACACCCTGCATTCGCTTCTTGATCGGCTGCGGCGCGACCGTGGCGGCAATTTCGGTATCATGACGGCCATCTTGCTGCCTGTGCTTATCGGCGCCGCGGGTGTCTCCATTCAGGTAACAGACATGCTGGTTTCGCAGCGACAACTGCAGGAAGCGGCCGACGCGGCCGCGCTCGCAACCGCGACTGCGCTTGCAAACAAGACTATTCAGCCCGCCGATGCCCAGGCCTTTGCCCGCGATTTCGTCGCCGGCCAGATGGCGAACTATCTTCAGGACACGGATCCTTCGACGACCGATATCAAGAACAGCACCGCGGTGAACGTCTCCACGACGACCTCCGGCAAGTCTGTCTCGTACCAAGTTACCGTAGCGCCGAGCTACACGATCAACGTAAACCCGATGATGCGCGTGATCGGCTTCAAAACGCAGAACATCGCCGCATCAGGCACGACAGTCAGCGGCCATTCGGAAACCCAGGGCTCGGTCTCCATGTATCTCGTCCTCGACCGTTCCGGCTCCATGGCTGAATACACCACGACGGTCAACGCTTCGGAGCCGACGAGGGACGAGACTGAGGATTGCAGCTATTACGACAGCAATACCCGCAAATGGGTCAGCAAGACCTGCACAAATACAGTCACGAACTACTACACCAAGATCGAGGCGCTGAAGCTTGCTGTTGCCAGTTTGGCCGGTCAGCTCAATACTGCCGACCCCGATAGCACCTACGTTCGCACGGGCTCTGTTTCCTATAATGACAAGATGCAGACCGCACAGCCGCTCGATTGGGGCACCGCCAAGGTTGTCAGCTACGTCAACGCGCTGACCGCCTCGGGTCGCACCGATTCCAGCGCGGCCTTCAAGAAGGCCTATGATAGCTTGGTGGACCCGAAGGAGGACAAGGCGCATCAGGATAAGACCGGACAGACGCCGACCAAATACATTGTTTTCATGACCGATGGAGACAACAACGTAGCCTCGGCAGACACCGACACGAAGAAATATTGCGACAAAGCCCGCGACCAGAAGATCCAGGTCTATACAGTCGCCCTCATGGCGCCGGCCGGCGGAAAAGCTTTGCTGAACTACTGCGCCACGACCTCCGCGCACTATTTCGCGGCGGAGAATATGACGGCGCTTCTGAATGCTTTCAAGTCGATCGGCGCCAAGGCAGCAAACCAAGTAACGCGCCTGACCAACTAAAAAGCCTATACTTCACCACAGCAAAAAGCCGCTCCGGAACAAACCGGGGCGGCTTTTCGTTTAGACTTTATTCGGCCCATCAGATCGGGAAAACCGATTGAAATCAAGTCCCTTGGGCCTGTCGAATATGAAGGTTCCGCAAATTTTTCGTTTGCCCAATTCCCTTGTTGCAAGTGCGTGATAACGGTGCATAAACTGCCCTGTCGGTATAAGCGACAAATCGATTGAATCAGGCGTAAGATACTGTAACCAAATCAAAATTGGCGAGACCTGACATGAATACTGTTTCGAAGCCGATCATCCCCTCACCAGCTCCGCGCAGTTCCCGGCCAGAAATCCTCGCTGAGGAAATCATCGAGCGTCTGACCTACCGCATTGGCAAGGATGCCAAGGTCGCCAAGCCGCATGACTGGCTGACGGCAACCATTCTCGTGGTGCGTGACCGCATCATCGACAAGTGGATGGAGTCCACCCGCAAGGTCTATGAAACAGGCGCTAAGCGCGTCTACTACATGTCTCTCGAATTCCTGATCGGCCGCCTGATGCGCGATGCCGTGTCCAATCTCAACCTGATGGAAGAGGTTCGGGATGCGCTCGCTTCGCTCGGCGTCGATATCAACGTCATTGCCGGCCTCGAACCGGATGCCGCGCTCGGCAACGGCGGTCTCGGCCGTCTTGCCGCCTGTTTTATGGAGTCGATGGCAACTGTCGATGTTCCGGCTTATGGCTACGGCATCCGCTACGTCCACGGCCTTTTCCGTCAGCAGATGGCGGATGGCTGGCAGGTCGAGCTGCCAGAAAACTGGCTTGCGCACGGCAATCCCTGGGAATTCGAGCGCCGCGAAAGCGCCTATGAAATCGGCTTCGGCGGCTCGATCGAGGTCATCAACAGCCATGACGAGCAGCCACGATACGTCTGGAAGCCGGCCGAGCGCGTCATTGCCGCCGCTTTCGATACGCCTGTCGTTGGCTGGCGCGGCAAGCGCGTCAACACGCTTCGCCTCTGGTCGGCACAGCCGATCGACCCGATCCTGCTCGACGCCTTCAACGCCGGCGACCATATCGGCGCGCTGCGTGAGAGTAACAGAGCTGAAAGCCTGACCCGCGTTCTCTATCCGGCCGACGCAACGCCTGCCGGCCAGGAACTGCGCCTGCGCCAGGAATATTTCTTCTCCTCTGCCTCGCTGCAGGACATCCTGCGCCGTCACCTGCAGCAGTATGACGACTTCACCTCGTTGCCGGACAAGGTGGCGATCCAGCTCAACGATACCCACCCGGCAGTTTCCGTCGCCGAATTGACGCGTCTTCTCTGCGACGTACACGGCCTGGATTTCGATACGGCCTGGGATATCACCCGCCGCACCTTCTCCTACACCAACCACACGCTCCTTCCCGAAGCGCTGGAAAGCTGGCCGGTTCCGCTCTTCGAGCGTCTGCTGCCGCGCCATATGCAGATCATCTACGCGATCAACGCCAAGATCCTGATCGAAGCGCGCAAGACGCGGAATTTCTCCGACACCGAAATCCGTTCGATCTCGCTGATCGATGAAAGCGGTGACCGCCGCGTGCGTATGGGCAACCTCGCCTTCGTCGGCTCGCATTCGATCAACGGCGTCTCCGCGCTGCACACCGACCTCATGAAGGTTACGGTCTTTGCGGACCTGCACAAGCTCTACCCTGATCGCATCAACAACAAGACCAACGGCATCACCCCCCGTCGCTGGCTGCAGCAGTGCAACCCCGGTCTGACCGGCCTGGTGCGCGAAGCGATCGGCGACGAATTCCTCGATGACGCCGAGAAGCTGCGTGCACTCGACAAGTTTGCAACGGACCCGAGTTTCCAGCAGAAGTTCGCGGCCGTGAAGCGCGCCAACAAAGTGGCTCTTTCCAATCTCGTCGCCAGCCGCATGGGCGTGAAGCTCGATCCGTCGGCCATGTTCGACATCCAGATCAAGCGCATCCACGAATACAAGCGCCAGCTCCTCAACATCGTCGAAGCCGTCGCGCTCTACGATCAGATCCGCTCGCATCCGGAGCTGGATTGGGTGCCGCGCGTAAAACTCTTCGCCGGCAAAGCGGCGCCGAGCTATTATAACGCCAAGCTCATCATCAAGCTCATCAATGATGTCGCCCGCACCATCAACAATGACCCGTCGGTCCGCGGCCTGCTGAAGGTCGTCTTCGTGCCGAACTATAATGTCACGCTCGCGGAAGTCATGGTACCGGCGGCAGACCTCTCCGAGCAGATTTCCACGGCCGGCATGGAAGCATCAGGCACCGGCAACATGAAATTCGGCCTGAACGGCGCCCTCACGATCGGCACGCTCGACGGCGCCAATGTCGAAATGCGCGACAATGTCGGCGAAGACAACATCGTCATCTTCGGCTTGCAGGCAGACGAAGTCGCCAAGATCCGTAGCGAGGGCCATAATCCTCGTGCGATCATCGAAGGTTCGCGTGAGCTGGCACAGGCGCTTGCCGCCATCAGCTCGGGCGTCTTCTCTCCTGACGACCGCAACCGCTACACCGGCCTCATCGACGGCATATATTCCCATGACTGGTTCATGGTCGCTGGCGATTTCGATGCCTATGCCGCCGCCCAGCGCGAGGTCGACCAGATCTGGACCAACCAGTCCTCCTGGTATGAGAAGACAATCAACAACACGGCGCGGATGGGCTGGTTCTCTTCCGACCGCACAATCCGGCAATATGCAGACGAGATCTGGAGAGCTTGATGAAGCCGCCGAAAGCCGCCCCTGAAGTGAAGCTTCCCTGGGAAATTTCGGCTGACGAAATAGCGGCAATCCTCAGTGGCTCGCATGACAATCCCTTTGCCGTCCTGGGCGTGCATCAGGCCGGCGAGGCCTTCATCACCAGGTGTTTCCTTCCGGGCGCCGAAGCTGTCACGGCAATGGCGCTGGATGGAACGCCGATCGGCGATCTCCACCAACTCCATCCTGACGGTATTTTCGGCGGCCAGGTCTCCATCACAAAATTCCAGCCGGTGCGCTATCGCGCCCGGCGCGCCGACGCCGAATGGGCAGTAACGGATCCATACAGCTTCGGCCCCGTACTCGGCCCGATGGACGATTATTACGCCCGGCAGGGTTCGCATCTGCGGCTCTTCGACAAGATGGGCGCCCACCGCATCAAGCATGAAGGCGCGACCGGCATCCATTTTGCCGTCTGGGCGCCGAATGCCCAGCGCGTTTCCGTTGTCGGCGATTTCAATAACTGGGACGGACGGCGTCATGTGATGCGCTTCCGTTCCGACAGCGGGATCTGGGAGATCTTCGCTCCCGACGTGCCGCTCGGCGTTCCCTATAAATTCGAAATACGCGGTCATGACGGCGTTCTGCTGCCGTTGAAGGCTGATCCCTTTGCCCGCCGCAGCGAACTGCGCCCAAAGACGGCCTCCGTGACCGCAGCCGAGCTTATACAGGACTGGCAGGACGAGCCGCATCTGAAGCACTGGCGCGAGACTGACAAACGCCGTCAGCCGATCAGCATTTACGAAGTTCATGCCGGCTCCTGGCAGCGCCGCCAGGACGGCTCCATGCTGTCATGGGATGAGCTTGCTTCGAGCCTCATCCCCTATTGCGTCGACATGGGTTTCACCCATATCGAATTCCTGCCGATTACCGAACACCCTTACGACCCCTCCTGGGGCTATCAGACGACCGGTCTTTATGCCCCGACCGCCCGTTTCGGTGAGCCGGAGGGGTTCGCCCGCTTCGTCAACGGCTGTCACAAGGTCGGCATCGGTGTCATTCTCGACTGGGTACCGGCACATTTCCCAACCGACGAACATGGTCTCGGCTGGTTCGACGGTACCGCGCTTTACGAGCACGAAGACCCGCGCAAGGGTTTCCACCCGGACTGGAATACGGCGATCTACAATTTTGGCCGCACCGAAGTCGTATCTTACCTCGTCAACAACGCGCTCTACTGGGCGGAGAAATTCCATCTCGACGGTCTGCGCGTCGATGCAGTCGCTTCGATGCTCTATCTCGACTATTCGCGCAAGCACGGCGAATGGATCCCGAACGAGTATGGCGGCAATGAAAACCTCGAAGCCGTCCGCTTTCTGCAAAGCCTCAATACCCGCATCTATGGTGAGCATCCCGGCGTCATGACCATCGCCGAGGAATCGACGTCCTGGCCGAAAGTCTCGCAACCAGTTCACGAAGGCGGCCTCGGCTTCGGTTTCAAGTGGAATATGGGCTTCATGCACGACACACTGAGCTACATGAGCCGCGAACCGGTGCACCGCAAGCATCACCACAATGAGTTGACCTTCGGGCTGCTCTACGCCTATTCGGAAAATTTTGTCTTGCCACTGTCCCACGACGAAGTCGTGCACGGCAAGGGCTCGCTGATCGCCAAGATGCCGGGCGACGACTGGCAGAAATTCGCCAATCTGCGCGCCTACTACGCCTTCATGTGGGGTTATCCCGGCAAGAAGCTGCTCTTCATGGGGCAGGAATTTGCCCAATGGGCCGAATGGAGCGAAAACAAGTCGCTCGACTGGAATCTGCTCCAATATCGTATGCACGAAGGCATGCGCCGCCTGGTGCGCGACCTCAATTTCACCTACCGCAGCAAGGCAGCACTCCATGCACGCGACTGCGAAGGCGACGGCTTCGAGTGGCTGATCGCAGATGACTACGAGAACTCGGTCTTCGCCTGGCTGCGCAAGGCGCCCGGCCAGAAGCCGGTTGCCGTCATCACCAACTTCACGCCTGTCTATCGCGAGAACTATTCGATCCGGCTGCCTTCGCCGGGGCGCTGGCGGGAAATCCTCAATACCGATGCCGACATCTATGGCGGCAGCGGAAAAGGCAATGGCGGGCGCGTGCAGGCCGTCGATGCCGGCGGCGAGATAAGCTGCTCGATAACCCTGCCGCCGTTGGCGACGATCATGCTTGAACCTGAGAATTAGTGACTGGTGGGAGGAGAAAATGGTAGAAAAGCGCATTCAGCCACTTGCCCGCGATGCAATGGCCTATGTTCTCGCCGGCGGTAGGGGAAGCCGCCTCAAGGAACTGACCGACCGACGCGCCAAACCAGCCGTCTATTTCGGCGGCAAGGCGCGCATCATCGATTTCGCATTGTCCAATGCCTTGAATTCCGGCATCCGCCGCATCGGCGTCGCCACCCAGTACAAGGCACATTCACTGATCCGCCACATGCAGCGTGGCTGGAACTTCTTCCGGCCGGAGCGCAACGAGAGCTTCGACATCCTGCCTGCCTCCCAGCGCGTTTCCGAAACGCAGTGGTACGAAGGCACCGCCGATGCCGTCTATCAGAATATCGATATCATCGAGGATTACGGCGTCGAGTACATGGTCATCCTGGCTGGCGACCATATCTACAAGATGGACTATGAATACATGCTGCAGCAGCATGTCGATACCGGCGCGGACGTGACCATCGGCTGCCTTGAAGTCCCGCGCATGGATGCGGTCGGTTTCGGCGTCATGCATGTCAACGAGAAGGACGAAATCTTCGCCTTCATCGAAAAGCCGGCCGATCCGCCAGGCATTCCCGACAAGCCGGATTTCGCGCTAGCTTCGATGGGCATCTATGTCTTCCGCACCAAGTTCCTCATCGAGGCATTGCGCCGTGATGCCGCCGATCCGACCTCCAGCCGCGACTTCGGCAAGGATATCATTCCCTACATCGTCGAGCACGGTAAGGCAGTCGCCCACCGCTTCGCCAAGTCCTGCGTGCGCTCTGATTTCGAGCATGAGCCCTATTGGCGCGACGTCGGTACGATCGACGCCTACTGGCAGGCCAATATCGATCTGACAGCGATCGTTCCGGCCCTCGATATCTATGACAAGTCCTGGCCGATCTGGACCTATGCCGAGATCACCCCACCGGCGAAATTCGTCCATGACGACGAAGACCGCCGCGGTTCGGCGACCTCGTCGGTCGTTGCCGGCGACTGCATCATCTCAGGCGCAAGCCTCAACCGGAGCCTTCTCTTCACCGGCGTGCGGGCCAATTCCTTCTCCAAGCTGGATGGAGCGGTCATCCTGCCCAACGTGAAGATCGGCCGGCGCGCGCAGCTCAAAGATGTTGTGATCGACCATGGTGTCGTGATCCCGGAAGGTCTTGTCGTCGGCGAGGATCCGGAGCTCGACGCGCGGCGCTTCAGACGGACCGAAAGCGGCATTTGCCTGATCACGCAACCGATGATCGACAAGCTGGATATCTGACTTATGAAAGTTCTTTCGGTTTCGTCCGAAGTCTTCCCATTGATCAAGACAGGGGGCCTTGCCGACGTGTCAGGCGCCCTGCCAATAGCCCTCAAATCCTTCGGCGTTGAAACCAAGACCCTTATGCCCGGATATCCCAGCGTCATGAGGATGCTGCAGAATCCGGTCGTCCGGCTGGAGTTTCCGGATTTGCTCGGCCAGCCGGCAAGAGTGCTGGAGGTGGAGCATCAGGGTCTCGACATCCTCGTGCTCGACGCTCCAGTCTATTACGACCGCCCGGGTGGTCCCTATCTGGATACGACCGGCAAGGATCATCCGGACAACTGGCGCCGTTTCGCCGCCCTTTCGCTGGCTGGTTCCGAAATCGCGGCAGGCCTGTTGCCTGGCTGGCGGCCGGATCTCGTGCATGCCCATGACTGGCAGGCCGCTATGGTGCCGGTCTATATGCGCTATTATCCGACACCCGAACTGCCGAGCATCCTGACGATCCACAACATCGCCTTCCAGGGCCAGTTCGGCGCCGATATCTTCCCCGGCCTGCGTCTGCCGCCCCATGCCTTTGCCACCGAAAGCATCGAATACTACGGCACCGTTGGCTTCCTGAAGGGCGGCCTGCAGACTGCCTCCGCCATCACCACGGTCAGTCCCTCCTATGCCGACGAGATCCTCACTCCCGAATTCGGCATGGGTCTCGAAGGCGTCATCGCCAGCCGCCGTGACGTGTTGCATGGCATCGTCAATGGCATCGATGCTGACATCTGGAACCCGGCGACTGATCCGGTCGTCCACACGCACTACGGCCCGACGACGCTGAAAAACCGTCTGGAGAACCGCAGGTCGATCGAGGAATTCTTCCATCTCGACCATGACGACGCGCCGATCTTCTGCGTCATCAGCCGGCTGACCTGGCAAAAAGGCATGGATCTTGTCGCAAGCACTGCAGATAAGATCGTCGCACTCGGTGGCAAGCTCGTCGTGCTCGGATCCGGCGAGGCAGCCCTCGAAGGTGCGCTGCTCGCCGCCGCCAACCGCAACCCCGGCCGCATCGGCGTTTCCATCGGTTACAACGAGCCGATGTCCCACCTCATGCAGGCCGGCTGCGACGCAATCATCATCCCGTCACGCTTCGAGCCTTGCGGTCTTACCCAGCTCTATGGTCTGCGTTATGGCTGCGTGCCGATCGTGGCGCGCACCGGCGGTCTCAACGATACCGTGATTGATGCCAATCATGCCGCACTTGCGGCAAAGGTGGCGACAGGCATACAATTCGCACCTGTAAACGAAGAAAGCATGCTACAGGCACTGCGCCGCGCCATGCACCTTTACGCGGATCAAAAAGTCTGGACCCAATTGCAAAAGCAGGGCATGAAGTCGGATGTCTCTTGGGAGAAGAGCGCCGAACGTTATGTTGCCCTGTATTCAAGCCTCGTCTCGAAAGGCATGTGAACTAAAATGATCAAGTCCGTTCCCACCACGCCCTATCAGGACCAGAAACCCGGCACCTCAGGTTTGCGCAAGAAGGTTCCCGTCTTCCAGCAGCCGAACTATGCGGAGAACTTCATCCAGTCGATCTTCGATTCGCTGGAAGGCTATCAGAGCAAGTGCCTGGTCATCGGCGGCGACGGACGCTACTACAACCGCGAAGTCATCCAGAAGGCGATCAAGATGGCCGCTGCCAATGGCTTCGGCAAGGTCATGGTGGGCAAGGGCGGCATTCTTTCGACGCCCGCAGCCTCTCACATCATCCGCAAGTACAAGGCCTTCGGCGGCATCATCCTCTCGGCCAGCCATAACCCCGGCGGCCCGACCGAAGACTTCGGCATCAAGTACAATGTCAACAATGGCGGCCCGGCCCCGGAAAAGATCACCGACGCGATCTTTGCCCGCTCCAAGGCAATCGAGAGCTACAAGATCGCCGACTTCGCCGACGTCAACATCGACCGCATCGGCAAGGAAGAGCTGCCGGGCGGCATGATCCTCTCGGTCATCGACCCGGTCGAGGACTATGCCGCGTTGATGGAAGAACTCTTCGATTTCGGCGCAATCCGCAATCTTATCAGCCTTGGCTTTCGCATCGCCTTCGATGCCATGAGTGCTGTTACCGGCCCCTATGCCAAGGAAATCTTCGAGAACCGTCTCGGCGCGCCCTCCGGCTCCGTTCGCAATTTCATGCCGCTCCCGGATTTCGGCGGCCATCACCCCGACCCGAACCTCGTTCATGCAAAGGAACTCTATGACGAGATGATGGGTGAGGATGCGCCCGATTTCGGCGCTGCGTCCGACGGCGACGGCGACCGCAATCTCATCATCGGCCGCGGCATTTTCGTCACCCCGTCCGACAGTCTTGCAATCCTCGCTGCCAATGCCAACCTGGCGCCCGGCTATTCCGGCGGCCTCGCCGGCATTGCCCGCTCCATGCCGACATCGGGCGCGGCAGACCGTGTGGCGGAAAAGCGCGGCATCGGCATCTACGAGACCCCGACCGGCTGGAAATTCTTCGGCAACTTGCTCGACGCAGGCATGGCGACGATCTGCGGTGAAGAAAGCGCCGGCACCGGATCCAACCATGTCCGCGAAAAGGATGGCCTCTGGGCCGTTCTGCTTTGGCTGAACGTCCTGGCCGTCCGCGGCGAGAGCGTTCAGGAAATCGTCACCCAGCACTGGCAGACTTACGGCCGCAACTACTATTCCCGCCATGACTATGAAGGCGTCGACAGTGATGCTGCAAATGGTCTGGTCGACAATCTGCGCAGCCAGCTTTCCACATTGCCCGGCAAGACCTTCGGCGATCTGACCGTCGAGAAGGCGGATGACTTCGCCTATCACGATCCGGTCGACAAGTCGGTCAGCGAACATCAGGGTATCCGCGTCCTTTTCCAGGGCGGCTCCCGCGTCGTATTCCGCCTTTCCGGCACCGGCACGTCTGGCGCAACCCTGCGCGTCTATATCGAACGCTATGAGCCGGATTCGACTCGCCATAATATCGAAACGCAGGAAGCGCTCGCCGATCTCATCGCGGCCGCCGAAAGCATCGCCAACATTCGTGAGCGCACGGGACGCAACGAGCCGACCGTGATCACCTGATCCCGGGGGGCATATGGGGGGCAACAGTTCCGCACAGGGCGGTGCCATCGTCTTTGAAACAGGCGTGGAGTTTTCTGTCTGGTCGCATCATGCAGCGCAGGTCGATCTCTGCCTCTTCGACGATGACGGCAAGGAATATGCGAGGCTCCCCATGGCCCGCGACAGCGACCACATCTTCCGTCTTTTTGTCGATGGATTGAAGGAAGGCGCGCGCTACGGCTACCGCGCGGACGGCATTTACGCTCCGGATAACGGCCTGTGGTTCGACCCCTCGAAGCTGCTGATCGATCCCTATGCCAAGGCGGTCGATGGGCCTTTCCATTACGACCCGCGGCTCGGCATCTTCGGCGAAGATACGCAGCACCTGATCCCGAAGTCGGTCGTCACCAAAGACGCGCCCCTCAAAAGCCGAAAGCCGCTCTTCAAACCGGGCGGCTTTATTTATGAGGTGGCCGTCAAGCCCTTCACCATCCTGCATCCGGACGTGCCGGAAGCTCAGCGCGGCACCGTCGCCGCTCTGGCTCATCCCTCCGTAATCGCTCACCTGAAGCGCATCGGCGTCGATGCTGTCGAGCTGATGCCGATCACCGCCTGGATCGACGAGCGGCATCTGCCGCCGCTCGGCCTGACGAACGGCTGGGGCTACAATCCCGTTGCCTTCATGGCACTCGATCCGCGTATCGTGCCGGGTGGTATCGTAGAGCTCAGCGAAACAGTGGCGAAGCTGCATGAGGAAGGCATCGCCGTCATCCTCGACCTCGTTTTCAACCATACTGGCGAAAGCGACCGATACGGCACGACGCTGTCGCTGCGCGGTATCGATAATCTCAGCTACTACCGCCACGTAGCGGACCGGCCATCCGTGCTCGTCAACGATACCGGCACCGGCAATACGGTTGCCTGCGACCATCCCTATGTCCAGCGGCTCATCATCGACAGCTTGCGCCATTTCGTCCGCAATGCCGGCATCGACGGCTTCCGTTTCGACCTCGCTCCCGTTCTCGGCCGCACAGCAAACGGCTTCGACCGCAACGGCACTCTGGCCGCGATCCTCGCCGACGACCTGCTCGCCGATCGCATCATGATCGCCGAACCCTGGGATATCGGCCCAAGCGGCTATCAGCTCGGCAATTTCCCGGCACCCTTCCTGGAGTGGAACGACCGTGCCCGCGATGACATCAGGTGCTATTGGCGTGGCGATGGCTGGAAGACGGGTTCGCTCGCGACCGTGCTGGCCGGCTCGTCGAACATTTTCTCAGCCAACGGCGGGACAGAGACCCGAAGCGTCAATTTCCTCGCTGCCCATGACGGTTTCACGCTCCTCGACCTCGTGTCCTATAGCGGCAAGCACAATGAGGCTAACGGCGAGAACAATCGCGACGGCCACAACGAGAACCATTCCTGGAACAACGGCGTCGAAGGTGAAACCGCCTATCCCGTCATCCGGGAACGCCGCAAGGCCGATGTCATAGCGCTCATCTCCACCCTCTTTGCCAGCCGCGGCAGCGTGATGTTGACGGCCGGAGACGAGGGCGGCCGCACGCAGCACGGCAACAACAATGCCTATTGCCAGGACAACGAGATCACCTGGGTCGACTGGAAGCTGCTGGACGAAGACCTGATCGCCCATACCGCCTTCGTCGCCACGCTTCGCCGCCGTTTCTCGGTCTTCTCCGACCTGGCCTTCTTTTCCGGTAACGGCGATGTGGAGTGGATTTCGCTCGCCGGCGAGCCGATGACAACAAGCGAATGGGAAACGCCCTCGCTCTCCACCCTCGGCATAGTGCTTGCAACGCACGATCGTTCCAACCGCAAAGAGACCCGCCTCGCCGTGCTCTTCAACCGCTCCGAACAGCATCAACTCTTCACGCTTCCCTCAGCCGGCGAAGCAAACTGGCGCCAGCTTCTGCCGGATGGCGCACGGAAAGTCGGTGGTCGCGCCACCGTTGAGCCGCGTTCGGTTGCCTATTTCGTGGAAAATTGATCCACGAAACCCGCGAGTACGAATCGTTATCGCAATCGTCACGAATGCGCGATAAGGCTTGCGGCTGCGGCTTTTTACGAGGAATGCATGGTCATGGAAATTTCGCTCTCGGATGTCCGGGGGCTGGTTGGCACGGAAACAGGATTGTCTGACTGGATCCTCGTCGATCAGAAGATGATTGATGCCTTTGCCGAGGCAACCGGCGACCATCAGTTCATTCACGTCGATCCTGTTCGCGCAGCAGCCGAAAGTCCCTTCGGCGGAACCATCGCCCACGGCTTCCTGACACTCTCGCTGCTGTCGACGATGAATTACAATTGCCTGCCCAACGTGCGTGAGCAGACGATGGGCATCAATTACGGCTTCGACAAAGTCCGCTTCATGTCGCCGGTCAAGAGCGGCACCCGCATCCGCGGCCACTTCGTGCTCTCGGACGCCCGCTTCCGCGGCGCCGGCATGCTGATGACGACCTATGATGTCTCGATCGAAATCGAGAACGAAAAGAAGCCGGCGCTCACCACCCGCTGGATCACCATCATCCAGTTCGACCCGAAAGACCGGCCGGAAGACGTTTAAGGACCTTTGCAGGCCTTAATGGCTCGCGTCCTCGGCGCCTTCGGCGAGCAGCCCGAAGACATAATCCGAAAACGACCGCCAGCATTCCACCCGGAACGTATCCTCCTCGGTGCGGAAGAGCACGATCTCGACTTTGCCGAAGATCGTCCGCGAGCAAGCGCCCACCCGGAAAATTTCAAGAGAGAGGTCCTGCGGGCAGCCGGCGGACAGCGTCGTCTCCGCACCCGGTCCGGAAGCAATGATACCGACGTTGCGGTGGGAGACATCGACCGCCGAATGCGGGACATCAGCGCCTGAAAGAAGCGCCGGAAGATCCGAACCAGCCTCGTCAATTACGAGCCATTCGTCCGGGCCGAGCCAGAGCGCCGAACGCCCCCCGGCACGGCCGGAGGTCTTGGGTAATGTCGGCAAAGTCAGCCCCAGCGCGGAAGAGAGTGCCGATACGGATTCAGCCGGCGCACGCAGCGCAAGGCGGCTTGCGACCGGTGCCACCGTCAGGCGCACCGTCGCCGAACCAGCAAGGAGACCAGAGAGAGCCGGTTTGCGAATTGCGACCTCAGCCATGGATACGGCCTCCTTCCTTGTCAAAGAACACCAGATCCGTCACCTCGACCGGAATGGTCCGGTCCGGCATCGGCACATAGAGCGTTTCGCCCACCAGATTGCGGCCACCTTCAACCAGTGCAAAGGCGATCGAGCGACCACAATTCTCAGACCAGTAGGCCGATGTCACGTGACCGAGCATCGTCATCGGCTTAGGCTGGTTCGGGTTGGCGACGATCTGCGCGCCCTCTTCGAGCACCAGCTTCGCGTCCTTCGTCGCAAGACCGACGAGTTGCTTGCGGCCGTCCTTGACAAGATCGGGCCGCTTCAGTCCGCGAATACCGACGAAGTCCGCCTTCTTCTTCGAGACAGCCCAAGAGAGCCCGGCGTCATCAGGCGTCACCGTACCATCCGTATCCTGGCCGACGATGATGTAGCCCTTCTCGGCGCGCAGCACATGCATGGTTTCGGTGCCGTAGACGCAGGCGCCGAGTGGCTCGGCATTGGCCCAGACTGCCTCCAGCACCGACTGGCCATAGTCGGCGGGCACATTGATTTCAAAGCCGGTCTCGCCGGTAAAGGAGACACGGAAGAGACGTGCCGGAATACCTGCCACCTTACACTCGGCGACACTCATGTGCGGGAAGGCTTCGTTGGATATATCAAGCCCTTCCACCAGCGGCGCCACGATATCGCGCGCCTTTGGCCCCTGCACGGCGATTACAGCCCACTGCTCGGTCACCGAGGTCAGCCATACCTTCAGATGCGGTAATTCCGTCTGCAGATAGTCTTCCATGTGGTTGAGAACACGCGGCGCCCCGCCGGTCGTGGTCGTCACATGGAAACGGTCATCGGAGAGACGACCGACGACGCCGTCGTCATAAACGAAGCCGTCTTCGCGCAGCATGATGCCGTAGCGGCATTTGCCTGGTTTCAGCGTGTCCCAGGCATTGGTGTACATGAGGTTCATGAATTCGGCGGCATCGGGTCCGACGATCTCGATCTTGCCGAGCGTCGAGGCGTCGAAGATACCGGCAACGTCGCGCGCCGTGCGGCATTCGCGGGCAACGGCCTGATGCATCGTTTCGCCGGCGCGCGGATAAAACCAGGCGCGCTTCCAGTTGCCGACATCTTCGAAGACGGCGCCCTTGGCCTCTTCCCAGGCATGCAGCGGCGTCTTGCGCGTCGGGTCGAACAAGGGCCCACGCGAATGTGCGATCAGCGCTCCGTAAGTCACCGGCGTGTAAGGCGCGCGGAAAGTGGTAAGACCGACCTGCGGAATATCCTTGCCAAGCATTTCGGCGGCGATCGCCAAGCCATGCATGTTGGAAAGCTTGCCCTGGTCGGAAGCCATGCCGTTCGTCGTGAAGCGCTTGATATGCTCGATCGAATGCATGCCCTCGCGCACCGCAAGGCGGATGTCCTTGGCGCAGACATCGTGCTGGAAGTCGATGAATGCCTTGGCATTCGTCTCCGGCCCGGCACCTTCGGCAGCACCAATCATGCCACCCGTCCAGTCGAAGGCCTGCTCGACAGAAATGCCGATCTTGCTGCCCGCCTGCCTGCCGACGGCCTGCGCCATCAGCTCGCCGGCGGCAAGCGATTCCTCGACGGTCTGCTGCAGACCATCCGTACCATTGCAGGCGCCGACGGAAAGGCAGTCCTGCGCATAGGTGCCGGGCAGGAAACGCTGCGTCTCGGCATCGAAGGCAACCTTGCCCCGCGACTGGGAGAAGAGATGCACGGAGGGTGTCCATCCAGCGCAGACCAGCAGCGCATCGACGGCGATCTTGCGTGGTGATGCGCCGCCGTTGCGCGCGACCGTCATCGACGAGATGCGCAGCGCACCCGACGTATTGACGACCGACTGACCGGTCAGCACATCGATGCCGAGCGTACGGGCTTCGGCCAATACTGCTGCACCCGGCGCCTGTCTACTATCGACGATCGCAGCGATCGAAACACCCGCCCGCTTCAGGTCGAAGGCCACCTCGTAGGCTGAATCGTGCGCAGTATAGATGCCGACCTTCTGGCCGACCGCAACGCCGTAATGATTGAGATACATCCGCCCGGCCGAAGCGAGCATGATGCCCGGCCGGTCATTGTTCGGAAACACCATGTGCCGTTCGATGGCGCCGGTCGCCAGGATGACGCGCTTGGCGCGGACCTGCCACAGCCGTTCGCGCGGCAGATCGCGGCCGGGGCGGGCGATATGATCCGTGACGCGTTCGACGAGGCCGATGAAATTATGGTTGTAGTAGCCGAAGGCCGTGGTTCGGGTCAGGACCTTCACGTTCTCCATGGCCTTCAGGCGTGCAAGGGTCTTCTGCACCCAGGCGTAACCGTCAAGCCCATCCACTTTCACGCCAGCGTCGAAGCGCAATGCGCCACCGGCTTCCGCCTGCTCGTCGCAGAGGATGATTTTTGCTCCGGCTTCCGCAGCAGCCAACGCTGCCGAAAGACCGGCAATACCGGCACCGACGACCAGCACGTCGCAATGGGCATAACGGCTGGCATAGTGGTCGGGATCGTCTTCCGTGGGCGCGACGCCAAGGCCGGCAGCACGGCGGATCATCGGCTCGTATACACGTTTCCAGGCGGCCCGCGGCCACATGAATGTCTTGTAGTAGAAGCCCGCCGCGAAGAAGGGCGAGAACAGGTTATTAACCGCACCGACATCGAAGGAAAGCGACGGCCAACGGTTCTGCGACTTCACGATCATGCCGTCGAAGACTTCCTGCACGGTTGCCCGCACATTCGGTTGCTTGCGGGCGCTGTCGCGCGCGACATCGATCAGCGCATTCGGCTCCTCGGCGCCGGCCGAAAGAATGCCGCGCGGGCGATGGTATTTGAACGAACGGCCGACAAGATGCACACCATGGGCAATCAAGGCCGAGGCAACAGTATCGCCTTCGAGCGCTGTATAGCTCTTGCCGTCGAAGGTGAAACGCGCGGTTTTGGCGGGCGTCAGCCGGCCCTTGCCGGCAATACGGTTCGCGCCGCTCATTGGGCCTCTCCTTCAACTGCTTCGTAGGTCTCGACCGGCGCATGCGGCTCGGCCGCAGTCCCGATAGCAGGCTTCGGTTCGCCGGCCTTATAGGTCATGATGAACTTGTCGCTGATCGTATCGCGCGCCGCGTTGAAGAAGCGCCCGCAGCCGTGCATGTGCCGCCAGCGCTCGAAGATCAGGCCTTTCGGATTGTCGCGCAGGAAGAAATATTCTTCGAACTGCTCGTCAGAGATTGAGGCGATATTGGCCGGCCGAACGATGTGAGCGTCACCGGCACCACGGAACTCGAGCTCGGAGCGCTCTTCCTGACAGTAAGGGCAATAGATCAGCAGCATGTCGTCCTCCTGTCAGTGCGCGACGGCGGCAGCCGCCGCCTCGTCAATCAGCCGACCGGAGCGGAACCGCTCCAGCGTCAGCCCGGCATTGAACTTGTGCACCTCGTCGCGGGCGATCAGATGGGCGAAGAGATTGGCCGAACCCGGTGTCGCCTTGAAGCCGCCAGTACCCCAGCCGCAATTGACGTAGAGCCCGGGAACAGGCGTCTTCGACTGGATGGCCGAACGGTCCGGCGTATTGTCGACGATACCGCCCCACTGGCGCATCATCTTCACGCGGCGGAACATCGGGAAAAGCTCGCAAATGGCGTCGAGCGTATGCGTGATGATCTGCAGGCCACCAGTCTGGGAGTAGGAATTATACTGGTCCGTACCCGCTCCGATGACGAGTTCACCCTTGTCAGACTGCGAGATATAGGCATGCACCGTGTTCGACATGACGACGCAGGGAAAGATCGGCTTCAGCGGCTCGGAAACCAGTGCCTGCAGCGGGCTCGACTGCAGCGGCACGCGTACGTCCGCCATCTTCATGATTGTTGTCGTGTGGCCGGCAGCCGACACGCCAATCTTCTTCGCGCCGATGAAGCCCCTGTTGGTCTCGACGCCGGTGACCCGACCGTCCGGGCCACGGCGAATGCCGGTGACTTCGCAATTCTGGATGATGTGCACACCGCGGTCTGACGCCGCACGTGCATAACCCCAGGCAACCGCATCATGACGCGCCGTGCCGCCGCGGCGCTGCAAGGCGGCGCCATTGATCGGGTAGCGGGCCGTCGCCGAAATATCGAGCGGCGGACAATAGGCCTTGGCCTGCTCGGGTGTCAGCCATTCATTGTCGATGCCGTAGAGCCGGTTGGCATGGATATGCCGCTTGAAGCTCTGCATGTCATGCACATTGTGCGACAGCATCATGACGCCGCGCGGCGAATACATGACATTGTAATTGAGCTCCTGCGACAGCCCTTCCCAGAGCTTCATCGAATGCTCGTAAATGTGCATGCTCTCGTCATAGAGATAGTTGGAGCGGATGATCGTGGTGTTGCGGCCGGTATTGCCGCCGCCTAGCCAGCCCTTTTCCAGCACCGCCACATTGGTGATGCCGTGCTCCTTGGCAAGGTAATAAGCTGCGCCCAGCCCATGACCGCCACCGCCGATGATGATCACGTCATATTCGGGTCGCGGCTCCGGCGAAGTCCACTGCTTTTCCCAGCCCCTGTGCCCGCGCAGAGCCTCCCGCGCTACGGCAAAAACCGAATATTTCCGCATCCGCCATCATCTCCTTCAGGCAAAGGCATTTTCGTCGTGGCCATACAAATCGCAAATCGAATTGCGGCACAACGGTTCTTTTGCGACGTGAAAGAGCTTTTGTTTTGACACGGCGACGGCTGCATCGCGCCGCTTGGCGGCGATCGGCCTTCGCAAATGCGACATAACCCTTTTCTCACCCAACAGGGCAGGCAGTACGGGCCTGCTGGAAATGTTAGTGTCTCCTTATGTGGGGTGTAAAATGTCTGGTTGGCGTAGCATATGGATCGCGGGCATCTGCTTCGCGCTGTCAGGCGCGTGGCCGGCGTTCGCCGCTGAACCCGTCGGCCAGGCGACTCTCATCAAAACTGAAGTGACGGGACAGGGCGGGCCGATCATCGTCAATGACGAGGTCCACCGCAACGAGCGTATCCGCACCTCCCAATCGGGGCTCGGCCAGTTCATCTTCCGCGACGGCACCAAGCTTGCCGTCGGCTGGGGCTCGTCCGTTGTCATCGACAAGTATGTCTACGACGATACCGATTCAGTCAAACGCCTCTCCATCAAGGCGGCCAAGGGTACGTTCCGCTGGGTCAGCGGCAATTCGAAATCCTCGGCTTACCAAATCCAGACGCCGGCGGGCACGATCGGCGTGCGCGGCACTGCTTTCGATTTCTACGTCGGCCCCGACGGTACGACTGCCGTGGTGCTGCTGAATGGCGCGGCAACCTTCTGCGGTCCTGGCGGCTGCCGGCAATTACAGCAGCGTTGCGATTGCGTCATTGCGCGGCCGAACGGCAACATGACGGATGCTCAGCCTGTCAACCGCAGCGTGCTGCAGAGGCTGGGCAACCAGCGCGCCCTTCCCTTCCTCTCTGGCAATCAGAGTTTAACGGGCGGCCTCGGTCTACTTGGCGGCTGCCGGATGGCCTCGGTCGACCCTGAGCGCAAAGACCGGCTTCGCCAGACACCCCGACCGCGAGATCCGGATCCACAGCCCCAGCAGCAACCACAGAAGCAGGATGCTCCGCCGACGCAGCGGCCGGAAAAACCGCATCACGACAAGCCGCATCATGACCATGATAAGCCCCACCATGATAAGCCGGAGCGCGACTGGCATGACAAACACGACGGGCATGGCTGGAGGGACAAGCACGATAGAGACGACCACCATGGCGATTATGGAAGGCCGGACCGGCACGACGCACCTGACGGGCCGAGCCGCACGGAAGGGGCAGATAGTCACCAGGACCGCAGCCATCAGGACAGACCGAGCACGCAGGAAAGAAGCGGAGGCGAAAATCAAACTGCCGGCAATGACCAGAGCGCGGGAAGAGATCGGGATCGTGACCGTGGCCACGATCGGGATCAGAACCGGAATCGAGGCTGGGGCGGAAACGGAAATCGGGACCGCAACCGCTGACTGACTATTCGACGGCCTGCTGTTCCGGCAGGCCGATATCCTCCCGAAAATGATCGTTCCTGGCCGATATCCGCTCGTAGAATTCTGTGAGGCCGGCCAGCACCTGTACCCCGGCGAGTTTTGCCGCACCGATCAGCTTGCGGCTGTTCCTCGAACGCTCGCGCAAGGCGCCCATTACCTCCTCATGGACGAGATGCAGGGCGCCGAATTCCGGCGAGGCAGCGACCTTCTCATCGCCGACCACGGCAAAGATCTGCGTTCGGCTGCTCTTTCCTTTGAGCGGAATGGCTCCTGCCTCCAAGAGCGCCGCCCCGCTTTGCGCCCGTGCCGTGGTGTCGGAGATCAGGATATCGAAGCCGACGTCCTTGCAGCAGGATTCGATGCGCGCCGCGACATTCACCGCGTCGCCCACCGCCGAATAGTTGAAGCGTGTCTTCGCGCCCATGTTGCCGACACAGGCGAGACCGGTATGGATGCCGATGCCGATCCTCACCTGCTGAGCGCTGCCGAAACCGAAGGCGTCACGGGCATTGAGCTCGGCTAGCGTCTCCCGCATGGCGAGCGCCGCCCGCAGCGCCTTTGCCCCATGATCCGAAACATCGACCGGCGCATTCCAGAATGCCATGATGGAATCGCCGATGAATTTGTCGAGCGTTCCCTCGTTCCCGACAACATGACGGCTCAGCGCATCCAGCAGCGTATTGAGAAACTGGACGACGGCGGTCGGCGTCAGCCTTTCGCTGATCTCGGTGAAATTGCGCACATCGACGAACATCATGGTGAGCTCGCGCTCGTCCCCGCCAAGCTTCAGCGCATCGGGCGTATGCTCGATCCTGTGGAGCAGCGAAGGCGAGAGGTAATGGCCGAAGGCGCGCCGCACCTCCCGCCGCTCCCTGTCGATGACGAGGATACGGAACGATGTCGCCGCGAAATGCGTGATGGAGCCGCTGATAATAGGCGCCAGCGGATCGAACAGCAGACCGGCATAAAGAAAGCACAGCCACGAAGCGGCAAGCGCCATCGCGGTGATCGCCAGGCCACAGACCAGCGCCACGGCCGGACTGACGAAGGTCGTTATGATGACGAGCAGGAAGCCAACCACGGCGATAGACAGGATCTCCAGCCCGTCGGCCCAGTCCGGCCGTGACAAGTAGCGGCCCGAAAGGATCTGCTCGACAGTCTGTGCCTGCAGCGAAACACCCGGCACATTTTCTCCGAGAGCGGTGGCGCGAATGTCCTGCAGCCCGACAGCCGAGGTGCCGATGAAGATGATGCTGCCTTCGACTTGGGCAGCGATATCAGGGGCCACTCCACCGGCGGCAAGGACCTTTCCGGCCGAGACATAACGCTCTCCGCGGTTCGGCGTCACGTAAAGCCAGATCTCCCCGGCAGCCGTCAGCGGAACGATGAAATCGCCGATCTTCGCCGAGGTGATGATCCCCGTCTGGTCGGGCGCGCCGGCCAGCACATAGGTCGAGGCACCCTGCGCGACCCGCAACGCTTCGATCGCAAGATTGGGGTAAAACTGCTCTCCATCGCTGAGGAACAGCGGCACTGCGCGCACGACCGATGACGGGCTGCCTGGATTGAGACTGACATGCCCAAGCCCTGCGGCATTCGCCTCCAGCCCCGGCCGAAGCGGCGTCGAAGCGCCAAGATGCGGAGGTGCCGACAGCGGACTCTCGCCGATGAAGGCAAAGCCGGCTTTTACCGGCGGCTTGTAATTGCCTTCGTTGGAAAGCCCGAAGCCGAGAACGACTGGCTTTCCTTCGATCGATTGCGCGAATATCTCGTCATTGTCAGGCAATTGCGCCGCAAGCGCTGGATCGACGCCCTCCACCTCCTGGATGACGTTGCGCGGCGACATCCGGTCGGGCTCGGCAAAGATGACATCGAAGGCGATGGCCGCCGCTCCCATATCCGAGAGACGCTGGACCAGCATTGCCAGCCTGTCGCGGGGCCAAGGCCACTGGCCGAACTCCCGCAGGGAAGCCTCGTCGATATCGACGACTCTGACGGGCATGGCCTCAAAGCTGCGCGGCACGAGGCGCTGATATTCGTCGAAGGTAACGTCGCGGACCTGCCTGAGCACCGGCGGATCGCTTGCTCGGAACATCGTGAGTGCAGCCACGATGACGAGGCCGATCAGGACACCGATCTGCTGCAAACGCGTCATGCTTCCGTCGAAGTCCCTTACAAGCGCACCAAAGCTTTCCTGTCCGCCGGCAAGCTACGCCTGTTTGACGCCAAAGACTATTCGTTCATGCTCAGAAGCTGAAAAACCGTGTGAAATATGGCTGTCGGTTCCGCCCAAGCATTTTCGCTCCGGTGTAACAGCAACACAGTAAGCAATTACTTCCAGATTTGGCCAACCGTTGCGGCCAGACTTTCCAGCTTCGGCCTTGCCGCGCATGCGACGAAATGTTTTTCTCCTTCAGGGGATTTAACAATTCGATCATTGTCGAAGGGATGAGCCATGGCAGATCCGCAAGGAGAGACCACGGCAAGAACTGCGGAAAACTCGGCCTCTGCCGCCCGCAGAAGCGGCTATTGGCTGATCGCCGTCGTGCTGGCGATGCTGGCCGGGCTGCCGCTCGCCGTCTGGCTTGATATCAGCGACCTCTCCGAAAGTGCGCTGCGCCGGCAGGCGCGGGACATGAGTTCGCTCGTCACCAGCATACGCTCCTATTATTCAGCGAATGTCGTCGGCAGAGTGCTCGCCGCCCATCAGGCGGGCGATGTCAGCGGCACGGTCGTCTCACACAACTATGCCAATATTCCAGGCGCCATTCCGCTACCCGCCACGCTTTCACTGGAACTCGGCGACGTCATCAAGGAGCAGCAGGCCAACATCACCTACCGCTTCCTCTCCGACCTGCCCTTCAAGAATCGCGCGCCTCACGATCTCGACAATTTCGAAACGGCCTCACTCGCATCCTTGCGCGCCAATTCCAGCCAAACACTGACCGACCTCACCCGCGTCGGATTTACCGATACGCTGCGGCTTATCACGCCTGTGATCATGGGCCAGGCTTGCGTCGCCTGTCACAACACTCATCCTGAAAGCCCGAAGAGGGATTGGAAGGTAGGCGATGTGCGCGGCATTCAGGAAGTCATCATCCGCCAGCCCTATGCGAGCAACGTTCTCGCCTTCAAATATCTGCTCTGCTATTTCTTCTTCGTCGCCATCATCGGCATCAGCTTCATTGTTCTGCAGCGCCAGCAGACACGCGTCATACACAGTGCCAACCGCGATCTTGAAGCAGCTAACGAATTCCTCGCCAGCGTTTCCCTGAAGATTTCCCGCTATCTCTCACCGCAGATCTACAAGAGCATCTTCAGCGGCCAGAAGGATGTGGTCGTCCATACCGAGCGAAAGCGCCTGACGATCTTCTTCTCCGACATCAAGGATTTCACCGCCACGACCGAGCGTCTGCAGCCGGAAGCGCTGACGGAAATGCTGAATGAATATCTGACCGAAATGTCCACGATCGCGCTCAAACATGGCGGCACGGTAGACAAGTTCATTGGCGATGCCATGCTGGTCTTCTTCGGCGATCCGGAAACCAAGGGAGCCGAAGAAGATGCCAAGGCTTGCCTGCGCATGGCAGTCGACATGCAACGCCGGCTCGGCGAACTGAAAGAGAGATGGCGCCGGAACGGCACGGAAGAGCCCTTCGTGGTGCGCATGGGAATCAATAGCGGCTATTGCAACGTCGGCAATTTCGGCAGCAGTGACCGCATGGACTATACTATTATCGGTGCCGAAGCGAACCTCGCCGCGCGCCTGCAATCGATCGCCCAGGGCGGGGAGATCGTCATCAGCTACGAAACCTATGCGCTGGTGAAAGATATTGTTGATGCCCATCCTTTGCCGCCGATCACCATGAAGGGTATCCAGCGCGAGATCGTACCCTACGCCGTGGACGGGCTGATGCTCGGCGCCGATCACAAGAGCCGCATTCTCAGCGAACATCTGGCCGGACTGGACCTGCATCTGGACACGGCTCGGCTTGAGCCGGCGGATCGCTCCCGTGTTATCGCGGCGCTGAAGGAAGCGATCGCAGCTCTGGACGAAACGAAACCCGAGAAGCCACGCTCCTAGCTCCGTAGAGGCATGGGCGGGATTTTTCCACCGATCGCATATCCCGTCTGGACTTCATTCCGTCGATCTGATATTTCGCAACACCAATCGCAAGGCCGCGGCCGCGCGAACGTTATATTTTTGCCCCAGGCGCTGCGCCGCCTTTCGGCATCAACCAAACCAAAGGAACGTGATTCTCGTGCAGGTACTTGTCCGCGATAACAATGTTGACCAGGCTCTCCGCGCTCTCAAGAAGAAGATGCAGCGCGAAGGCATTTTTCGCGAAATGAAGATGCGCGACTACTACGAAAAGCCGTCGCAGAAGCGTGCTCGCGAGAAGGCCGAGGCTGTTCGTCGTGTTCGCAAGCTGGCACGCAAGCGCGCTCAGCGCGAAGGTCTGGTTGCAGCACGCTGAGGCGGTGTCGTCGTTTTTTCGACGTTTTCAGGTGCATGTGTGGCGGGGGCGATCAGTGTCGCCGCCGCCTTTTTAATTTTTGCCGCTGAAGATTGCATATCCGCTTGTCCGGATATGATGCATGGGGAAAGCGAGCCCGAATGGCTGTAATAACCTTCAATCCGTCCTGCTCTTTGCGTTCGCAGAAATCGGTCATGCTTGTCTCGCTGGCGCTTGCCGCCGCGCTCGGCCTTGCCGGTTGTGAAACGACCAACACCTCGGATGCCGTGATCCGCATCGACAAGGCACAGGGCTCGCAGGAAAACATCGCTTCGCTAACCGGCGTCATCAACGCCAATCCGCGCGATCCGGAAGGCTATAACGTTCGCGGCTCGGCCTATGGCCGCGCCGGCGAATTCCGCAAGGCGCTCGATGACTTCAACACCGCCCTACAGCTCAACCCGCGCTTCTTCCAGGCCTATGCCAACCGCGCGCTGGTCTACCGCAACATGGGTCAGCAGCCGCAGGCGATCGCCGATTACAACGCCGCTCTGCAGATCAATCCGAGCTATGACGTCGCCTATATCGGTCGCGGCAATGTCTATCGCATGGCCGGCCAGGACGATCAGGCCTTCAATGATTTCTCGAAGGCGATTCAGCTCGGCACGACGGATGGCCGCGCCTATCACAATCGCGGCCTGATCTACCAGAAGCGCAATCAGCAGGATAAGGCGATCGACGACTTCTCGAAGGCGATCTCGCTGTCGCCGAACTCGCCCGAGCCCTATAATGGCCGCGGCATTTCCTATATCGCGCTGAACGACAACGACAACGCATTCGCCGACTTCAACCACGCGATCGAGCTCAACGGCAACCTCGCCGAATCGTGGGCAAACCAGGCTCTCGTCTACGAGCGCCGCGGCGAGAAGGACAAGGCCATCCGCTCCTACCGCCACGCTGTCGGCCTCGATCCGAAATACCAGCCGGCCCGGGACGGACTTGCCCGCGTCGGCGGCACCACCGGCTGACGGATAACGGGAAGAGGTGACGACGATGACAGCGAAACCGCATGTGATCGTCGTCGGCGCCGGCATTATCGGCGCCTCGATTGCCTGGCATCTCACACACAAGGGTGCAGCAGTCACCGTCGTCGGCGAAGAACTCGGCGGCGTGGCGACACCCTGCTCTTTTGCCTGGATCAATGCGAGCTGGGGCAATCCCGAATTCTATTTCCATCTTCGCCGTCGGGCGATGGCCGAATGGAAGCGACTGGCACGGGAACTACCCGGCCTGCCGCTCGCCTGGTGCGGCAGCCTCTGCTGGGATATGCCGGCGGCCGATCTCGAAGCCTATGCCGATGAACATGGCCGCTGGGGCTACGGTATCAGCCGGCTGAACCGGGAAGAAATCGCGCTGCTCGAGCCAGGCCTTGGCGAATATCCGGATTTCGCCCTCTATGTCGCAGAAGAAGGTGCGGTGGAGCCTGTTGCCGCCGCACGTTTGATGCTTGCTGATGCCGAAGCACATGGCGCGACATTCGTTCATGCCACGGTCAACGGTCTGCTGCAGAGTGCCGGACGAATCGTCGGGGTTGTCACGTCGGAAGGCATGCTCGAAGCCGATCACGTCGTGCTGGCCGCAGGTGCAGGCGCAGTTCCGATCGCCGCCTCAGCAGGGATCACATTGCCCCTGTCTGCACCAGCCGGCCTGATCGTGCACTCGCGTCCTGTCTCGAAGCGGTTGAACGGCCTCGTCATGACACCGCAGCTGCATATGCGCCAGACGGCGGAAGGCCGTATCATCGCCGGCTCGGATTTCGGTGGCGGCGATCCCGGTGAAGATCATCAGGCAAGTGCAGCGGAACTCTTCGCACGCGTAAAAGCAATGATCATAGACAATGCCGATCTGAAGCTTGATTTCTTCACGGTCGGCTATCGCCCGACACCGGCTGATGGTTTTCCCATCATCGGCAATGCTGGCCTGCCGGGTCTCTATGTCACGGTAATGCACTCCGGTGTCACGCTTGCTCCACTTGCGGGCCTACTTGCTGCCGACGAGCTTCTGTCAGGCAAGAATGACGAAAGCCTCATGCCCTTCCGGTTGCAGCGCTTCACGGACGCAAGATAGTCCTTAAAAAATTGACGATTTTGCACCTGACTATTTTAGTAGGTTGCAACCAAATGCCCCGCCCCCTAACATGATCCTGCTTTGATAGTGGGCTATTCGGCGGTACGAAATGTAAGGGGCGTTTGCGAGCGATGCGGATTCTTGCTTTCGTTAGACTCTGCGAAACCGAGCTTCCCCAGCATCCAGTCCCGGCAGTTCGGGGGCGGTATCGATGAGGTTCGCCGTACGTCTTTTTCCGAAAGCTTCCATCGGAACATATCTTATCGCCATGGCCGTGGCGATTGCGCTGCCGATCTTTGCCTTCGTTGCCCTTCTTCTCATGCAGCTGGAAGACAATCAGCGGTCTACGCTCAAGCGCGAAACCGCGCAGGATGCGCTCGCCCTCTCACGCACCATCGACCGCCAGCTTCAGGATATGGCAACTACGCTTCGGCTGCTGTCCTCCTCGC
This sequence comes from Rhizobium sp. 768_B6_N1_8, assembly GCF_051811225.1. NCBI lineage: Bacteria > Pseudomonadati > Pseudomonadota > Alphaproteobacteria > Hyphomicrobiales > Rhizobiaceae > Rhizobium > Rhizobium sp. 768_B6_N1_8. Next base: position 3,816,166 of record NZ_JBPWPV010000001.1, read on the forward strand.
CGGAGCTGGAGAGCGGCGACTATGAGTCTTTCTACAATCGCACGGAAACAGCGCTGCGCGGCGATACGCTCTATGTGATCGCCGTCGACAGGGCCGGGCAGCAATTTCTGAATACTCGTCGCGCCTTCGGCACGCCGCTCGGCAAGACGACGAACATCGCGGCTTTGGAAGCCGCAATGAAGTCCGGCCGGATCGAAGCCTCCGACGTCTTCATGGGCGCGACGAGCGGCATGTGGGTCTATAACGTCACCCTGCCGCGTGACGAGGATCCTGTCGCCGCATTGATCATCACCCAGAATGCCACCGATCTTGCAAAGCTCGTCACGACAGAGGGCCTTGCCTCCGGCTGGTCGGCGGCGGTCATCGATCAGGGTGGTCATGTCGTGGCGAGCCGCGGCCCTGCCAATCTGCAGCCTGGCGAACCCTTCGACCCGCGCATCCTGCCTTCGCTCGTCGCATCCAGCGGCGTTTTCGAAGACAGCGATATCCTCCCACATGCCCTGTTGGGCTATGCGCAAATTCCCGGCTGGTCCTGGAAAACTGTGGTATGGGGGCCGATCGCCACCGCCCAGGCACCGATCCTCAGCACCTGGCGCTTCCTGTTGATCGGCGGCCTCGTGCTGCTGCTCGTTGCCGTACTTGCCACCTATGCCGTTGCCCGGCAGGTCCGCTCGACGATCCGCGAAATAGCAGACATGGCGAACCGGCTCGGCGAAGGCCATATCGTCTCTCCCGTCGAAACCAGTGTCATCGAGGCCAACCAGGTGGCGATTGCGCTTTCCAATGCCTCTTTCGACCGTAGCCAGAGCGAAGACCGGCTGCGCTTCGTCATGCATGAGCTGGTTCATCGCACCAAGAACCTGCTGACGCTTGTTCTCGCAATGATGCGCCAGCTCTCCAAGCAGGCCGACAGCGTCGAGACATTCCGGCTGGCCGTCGCTCACCGCCTTGAAGGACTCGTGCGCTCGATCGAGCTTCTGACGGGCGAGCAATGGTCCGGCGTCTCGCTGCATCGCGTCATCGATATTCATCTCCAGGCCTTTCCACAGGCTCGCGAGCAGGTGAAAATCGAGGGCATGGATTTCATCCTCAAGCCCGATGCCGTACAGAACCTCGGCCTGGCGCTCCATGAACTCGCCACCAATTCGGTGAAATACGGAGCGCTCTCCGTGCCACAGGGCCGCGTGCGCTTCGAATGGCAGCCGGCAGAGGACAACATGTTGCGTTTCACCTGGACTGAAAGCGGCGGCCCGCCCGTCAGCCCGCCGTCGCGCACCGGTTTCGGCACCACAGTCATCAAGGCACATGCCGCCTCCGCTTTCCGGGGCAAGGTCGATGTCGACTTCCATCCGGAAGGTCTCGTCTGGACCCTCACAGCCCAGCGTGGGACGATGGAGCGCGAGTAGCGCAACCGGAACAATCAATGCAATCGCCCGTTTGGAACAGGTCATTCAAAAGGAGAAGGACCATGTTCAAGCAAACCATGATTGCTGCCGCAATCGTTTCGGCCGCGACCTGGGCCAGCTCGGCCGCAGCAGCCGACTATATGTCGCTTGGCCGGCTCGTCTGCGGATCGGATGGCGGCCAGGGACTGATCGTCACTTCTGAGAAAAACCTGATTTGCACCTATACGCCGGCTTCCGGTGGCCCTAAGGCGGTCTACGCCGGCAAGATCGAGAAATTCGGTATCGATATCGGCCAGACCGGCAAGAGCGTTATGATCTGGCAGGTGCTTGCCAAGACCGGCACCAACATGCCTGATTTCGCACTCGCCGGCGAATATTACGGCATCGGCGCAGATGCCAGCCTCGGCGCCGGTGGAGGTGCCAAAGTCATTGCCGGTGGCACCGACAAGGCCTTCATGCTGCAGCCGCTGAACCTGCAGGCTCAGGAAGGTCTCAATCTCGCCATCGGTGTCGAGAAGATGACGCTGGTGCCGGGCGAGATCTGACGGTTCGCCGATGATAAAAGAAAAGCCTGCCGAAGCGGGCTTTTTCGGTTAGTGGGCGATTGCCTTGTTGATCTCTTCGGTCACCTTCTTGGCGTCCCCGAGCAGCATCATCGTGCCGTCCTTGTAGAACAGCGTGTTGTCGATGCCGGCGTAACCCGAGCCGAGCGAACGCTTGACGAAGAGGCAGGTTTTGGCCTTGTCGACGTCAAGGATCGGCATACCGTAGATCGGCGAGGACTTGTCGTCGCGCGCCGCCGGGTTGGTGACGTCATTGGCGCCAATGACATAGGCGACATCGGCCTGGGCGAATTCCGAGTTGATGTCCTCAAGCTCGAAGACTTCGTCATAGGGCACATTGGCCTCGGCAAGCAGCACGTTCATATGACCCGGCATGCGGCCGGCGACCGGATGAATCGCATACTTTACTTCCACGCCGTTCTTCTTGAGATTGTCGGCGAGTTCGCGCAACGCATGTTGTGCCTGCGCCACCGCCATGCCGTAGCCCGGCACGATGATGACCTTGGAGGCATTCGCCATCAGGTAGGCCGCATCCTCAGCCGAGCCGAGCTTGACGATCTTCTCCGACGTATCCGCAGCGCCGCCTGCCATCTCGCCGCCGAAACCGCCGAGGATGACGGAAAGGAAAGAGCGGTTCATGCCCTTGCACATGATGTAGGACAGGATCGCACCCGATGAGCCGACCAGCGCACCGGTAATGATAAGCGCCAGATTGCCGAGCGTGAAGCCGATGCCGGCGGCAGCCCAACCCGAATAGGAATTCAGCATCGACACGACGACAGGCATGTCTGCACCGCCGATCGGCACGATCAGCAGGATGCCGAGTAACAGCGAGAGCGCAACGACCGCCCAGAAATCCAGGTGACTCTCAGTCACCGCCAGACCGATGATGAAGAGCACGATCAGGACAGCGAGAGCGATGTTGATCAGATGGCGGAAGGGTAAAAGGATCGGCTTGCCGGACATGCGCCCATCGAGCTTCAGGAAGGCGATGATCGAGCCGGTGAAGGTCAGCGCGCCGATCGCCACACCGATCGCCATCTCGATGCGCGCTTCCGTATGGATCTGGCCAATCTCGCCGATACCGAAAGCATCAGGCGTATAGAGCGCCGATGCCGCGACCAGAACCGCGGCAAGACCAACCAGCGAATGGAAGCCGGCAACGAGCTGCGGCATCGAGGTCATGGCAATGGTGCGGGCAATATAGGCGCCGGCGCTGCCGCCGATGGCAAGACCGAGAATGATGAGCACGAAGCCGCCGAAGTCAGGCGTCGCCAGCACCAGCGTCGTGAGGATGGCAATCCCCATGCCGATCATGCCGTAGAGATTGCCCTTGCGGCTAGTCGCCGGATGCGAGAGCCCCCGCAACGCAAGGATGAAGAGAACGCCGGAGACGAGATAGAGGAAGGCTGCAAGATTGGTCATCGGCCCCTCACTTGTCCTTCTTGCGGTACATCGCCAGCATGCGCTGCGTGACGAGGAAGCCGCCGAAGATATTCACGGAGACGAGCACGAGCGCCACGAAACCGAAGCCGGTCGCAAGACCGCTGGTCGAAATGCCGACGGCGAGCAGCGCACCAACGACAATGACCGAGGAGATCGCGTTGGTAACGGCCATCAACGGCGTATGTAGCGCCGGCGTTACCGACCAGACGACGTAGTAGCCGACGAAGATCGACAGCACGAAGATCGCGAACTGGAAAACGAAGGGATCGATCGCACCGCCGGTGGCGGCACTTGCCGCTTCAGGCGCCTGGGCAGCAGCGGTGATGACCGCGGTGACGGCCTGGTCGAGCTGCTCCAGAGCCTTGTCCATTGCTTCACTGGCCATCAGTTATCCCCCTTCTTGGCGCCGCCGAATGCTGGATGCACGACATCCCCCGCATAGGTCAGCATCGTCGCCCTGATGAGCTCGTCCTCGAGGTTGAGCACGACCGATTTCGTTTCCTTGCTCACCATCGTCTCCAGGAAAGTGACGAGGTTCTTGGCGTAAAGCGCTGAGGCACTGGCCGCCACACGACCCGCCATGTTCGGAAAGCCGATCACCTTCACACCTTCGACATCGGCGACCTGCCCTGTAACCACGCCTTCAATGTTGCCGCCACGCTCGACTGCGAGATCGACAGCAACCGCCCCCGGCTTCATCGAGGCCAGCATGGTGCGCGAGACGAGCCGCGGCGCCGGACGGCCGGGAATGAGAGCCGTGGTAATGACGATGTCCTGCCTGGCGATGTGCTCGGCAACGAGTGCAGCCTGCTTCGCCTGATAGTCGGCCGACATTTCCTTGGCATAGCCGCCGGCCGTTTCCGCCGCCTTGAACTCGTCATCCTCGACAGCGATGAACTTCGCGCCGAGAGATGCAACCTGTTCCTTCGCTGCGGGGCGGACATCGGTTGCCGAAACGGCGGCACCGAGACGGCGCGCCGTCGCAATCGCCTGGAGGCCGGCAACGCCCGCACCCATGACGAAAACCTTGGCCGCAGGAATAGTACCCGCTGCCGTCATCATCATCGGCATGGCGCGGTCATAGACGACGACTGCCTCGATGACCGCCTGATAGCCTGCAAGATTGGCCTGCGACGAAAGCACATCCATCGACTGCGCACGGGTGATGCGCGGCATCAGCTCCATGGCGAAGGTGGAAAGACCGGCGCGGGCCATCGCGGCGACCGCCTCGTCATTGCCATAGGGATCCATGATGGCAATGACGACGGCACCGGTCTTATAGCCGGAAATTTCGCTTTCGGTCGGCCGGCGGACCTTGAGGACCACATCGGCGGACGCTGCATCCGCGAACGTCCCGATTGTGGCGCCCACGGCCTCGAACTCACTATCCGGAATGCGAGAAAGTGCTCCGGCGCCCGCTTCGAGGATGACATCGAAACCGAGCGACTTTATCTTTTTCACGGTTTCGACAGACGCGGCAACGCGCGCCTCATCGCCCGTGATTTCCTTTGCTACGAAAACGATATTGGCCAACTGCCCCCTCCTCCGGGTCAGCTGGGCCGTGGCAGGCTGCTTGCCTGCACGGGCCAAGCATCTACATCACAAAGTTCGGAAGACCGTGTCTTCCCGCAGGCCGCGCTTAGCGGAGCAGGAAGATGCCGGCAACGAGGATGATGAGGAAGACGAGGATGCCGCCGAGGAAACCGGCACCGCCGAAGAAACCGGCAGCCATGGCAAGCATCAGGGCGATCAGAAGCATCGAGCCGTATTTCGTGCCGGCAATGAACATGTTGTAGGTCTTTTCATGTTCCTTGTAGTCCATCGGCGCGCCGGTCTCGACCGGTCCGGTATGATGTTCGGCCATGAATATCGTCTCCCTGAAATGCCTTAGCGCTGCCTGATTCCCTCGCCTCAGCGAGGCAAATCCCCACCGCAGGGATTACACAATGACGGGCGAAAGCGCAATGCATGAGAATGCCGCAGGAACGCCCTCTCCTGATGCGCAGAGGGCATTCCCTATGGAAGAATCAAAGCGGCAGATCCGTTCCGAGCTGGCCTTCCGGCACGAAACGGGCGGTGGGAACGATAGTGAGCGAAGGCAGCGTGTTTTCCGGGCCGCGCGCGAACATCATCCGCTGCTCGCTGGCGCTGGAAATGAAGAAGGGATAACGCGTGAGAAGCTTGCGGCCGACCTCGACGACGTTGGTCGCCATCAGCGTCATGTCGATCCCGTAATTTTTGGCCTTCTGGCCCGGCACGACGGTGTCTGCATAGAAGACACGCTTGTAGAATGCCGCATGCGGCGGGCGGACGAACTGCAGAACCCGATGTGCACGGAAATGCGCGGCCGCGACGATGCTTGGCCGCAGCGTCAGGTAGGGAATCCAGGTCAGATCGGCGGTCAGATCAGGATCGGCGGCAAAACGCGCCGGATCGATCAAGCTGAGGCCGGCATCGAGAAGCGCATCGATTGCTTCCGGGAAGGCTCCGGCCGACTGGCTGACGCGATGTTCCGGTGTCACATGGTGGATACGGATCGTGCTGACCAGCTCGCCGTAATAATAGAGCCCGAAAACATGAGCATGGCTGTCGAAATCCGTGTCGTCGAGCAGTCCCTTTGGGGCCAGCGCCAGCGTGTCGTGCGCCTTGTAGGCCTTGTAACGCAGCCGCTCGACACCTTCCATGTCCTCAGTGCTTTCGACGCGGCGATATTCGACATTATCAAGAACTTCGAGAACCTTTTTCGAAAAGTCACTCGTACTCAAAGGGACAGACGCCATAGATGCACCCCGTTGTTAACGGGTCATTAATCATACCACATTCAGTAAAGCGCAAGATTTGATAAGAATTTTGGACGTATTTGAATCATTAAGGTTAACGGCCGCGAATATGCCCGTGGTCACACCGTCAGGTAGCGCCCTGATCAGGCGACCTTGCTGCGGCGACGCGGTGCCGTGCGGCGGTTGAGAGCGTGGGAGAGGATGCCAATTTCCTTCGAGGGGACCGGCGGGGAAAAGACATAACCCTGTACGAGATCCGTGCTGCGGTGCTTGTTGAGAAGCGCCAGTTGCTCCGGGGTCTCGACACCCTCGACGACGATCTTGAGGCCGAGCTCGCGGGCAAGGTGGACCGTGCCGCGCAACAGTTTCAGACGGCGCGTATCTTCAACGATGTTACGCACGAAGGAACGGTCGATCTTGACGATGTCGAGCGGCAGCGTGTCGAGATAGCTGAGGCTGGAGAAGCCGGTGCCGAAATCGTCGATGGCGATGGTGATGTCGCGGCTTCGCAATTCGGCGAGGATGGCGCGCACGACCGCCGGCTCGTCGATCAGGCTGCTTTCGGTGATTTCCAGATGCAGGCGCGATGCCTCAAGACCGGAATACGCCAGCGCGTCCGCAACGACCGACAGGATGTCCGCGTCACGCAGGTCGCGCGCCGACAGGTTGACTGAAACGGCGATATGATCCGGCCAGCTCATGCATTCTTCACAGGCCTTGAAGAGCACGAAACGCGTGATCTGCGAGATGATGCCCATCTCTTCAGCGAGGCGGATGAAGACGTCGGGCGGAATGGAGCCCTTTTCCGGATGCACCCAGCGAGCCAGTGCTTCGGCGCATTCGATGCGCGTACCATCAGCCTTGAACATCGGCTGGAAGGCGAGGTGCAGCGCATTTGCAGCCACAGCCTCGCGCAGATCCGCTTTGAGCTTCTGCTGCTCGATATAGCGACCGTCCATTTCGTGCTCGAAACCGGTGATGCCGCCCTTCAAGCGCGACTTGCTTTCGAACAGCGCAAGGTCAGCCTTGACGCTCCATTCGTCCATGGCGAAGGCGTCGCTCTCGAGGACGGCGTACCCGGCACTGAGCGAGACGAGGAAGGTCACCTGATCGACTTCATATTGACCCTGGATCGCGGCATGCAGCTTGCGGATGTCGGCATCCAACACCTGCCGGTCACGCGCATGCGGGAAGAAGAGGATGAATTGGTCGCCCATCAGGCGGCCGACGATGGCGTTGCCGGCCATCTCCTTGACCCGCACGGCGATGGCGCAGAGCAGGTGGTCACCGGTCACATGGCCGCGCATGTCGTTGACATGCTTGAACTCGTCGATATCGAGGATCATAAAGCCGAGGGGACCGCGTTTCTTCGAATGTCTGGCGAGATAATCCTGCACGAGATGGCCGAAATATTCGCGGTTCGGCAGGCCGGTCAGCGCGTCGAAGCGCACCATATGCAGGATCTTCTGCTCGGCCTTCACACGGCTCGAAACGTCTTCGAAGATCAATACCGCACCGCCATCTGCGCGCCGGCTTGCCGAGAATTCCAGCGACAGTCCCTCAGGGAAATGAATGAGCGTGCGCGACAGGCTGCCTTCGGCCACTTGTGTCAGTTGCCGCAGGATCAGCTCCGGCTGCGAAGCGTCCATGAAGCTGTAGCGTGCGCCGTAACGCAACACAGCGCCGAGATCGCGGTCCTTCAGCCGATCCGGCACGCCAATTTTCAAGAGTTCGCAGGCCTTGCGATTGATGACCTGGATCCGGTTCTCCTCGTCGACCATGACGAGGCCATGCGGCATGTTGTTCAGTGCTGTATCGAAGCGATCGGCAATCGAAGCGATCTCGCGCCGTGCGATCACGTTCTCATAGAGGAACTCGCGCACGCCGGTGGCCATGGCCCGTGTCGTCAGCCAGAACGGAATGAGGAAGACCGACAGGATGCCGCGGTAGAAATCCAGCGTCATGACGCTGCAGATGATCATCGGTAGACAGCAGGAGAAGGTCTGCAGGTCGACCGCCATGCGCGAGCCGTAGTTGCGGCCGACGACCGAAACCATCGTCGCCATGGTCACTGCAATACAGGCGAGCTCGGCAAAGGAATCACGCGTGAAAAAGATGGCATAGCCGCTGCCGATGCCAAGAAGTGTCGTAATGCCGGCTGCGCCGACCACGAGAATCTTCTCCCAGCGCTCGATCTCGGCAAAGGAGAGCTTCTCCTTGTCTACCTTATCGAACAGCCGGAAAATCGCCATGCGGGCGCAGAACACCATGATGACGGCGACAGCCAAGAATATATAGACGGGAGAGTCAGTCTTAGCAGCAACAGCAAGGAAAGTGGCGGAGTGTACAATGACGCCAGCGAGAAGCGTCATGCGGTTCCCGGAGAGGGAACTCACAAACGACAGATACACATCCTTAGGGACCCTGTTCGGGTTATGTGGCTTCATCCATACTTTCCCTGTGCGCGGGAAATGTAAACCGAACCCTTTAAAAATTGATTTCAAACGGTTCAAACATTTGGTCAATTTTTCTAAAACCATAGGATGAGCTACTCATCCAAGGCGCGATAATACAGCTTTCTCGCGAGGTTTTTGAAAAAAATATCCGCGCTGAGTTGCCAGAATTTTTCAAAGGGATCACAGGGTCTAGCCGCATAAGACTATACTCCAAGGCGGGTCATTTATCCTTCCAATTTCAAAAACCCTAGTTTACACCGATTGCAGAGGGAGAACTGCCGAAAACGGCAAGACAATAAGGGGAGGCGAATGTCGGTATTCCTGGCCGTCAGTCGGCTGATTGACTCGATCAGCGAGTTCATTGGCAAACTATCCGAATACATGGTGTTGTTCTGCTGCCTGATCAGCGCCGGAAACGCCGTCGTCCGCTACGCTTTCAACTACAGTTCAAATGGCTGGCTCGAGATCCAGTGGTATCTCTTCGCCTTCGTCGTCGTGCTCGGCGCCTCGCACACCTTGCGCAAGAACGAACATGTGCGGGTCGATCTGATATACGGCTCTGTCTCTGACAGGGCAAAGATGTGGATCGACATCGTCGGCCTGATCGTCTTCCTCATCCCGGCCTGCATCTTCCTTTCCATTCTCTGCTGGCCCTATTTCCTACTCGCCTATCAGCAGGGCGAGGTTTCCGCCAATGCCGGCGGCCTCATCCGCTGGCCTGTGAAGCTGGTGCTTTTTGCCGGCTTCGCGCTTCTGACCCTTCAGGGCATTTCGGAATTGATCAAGAGGATCGCCGCGCTGTCCGGCACGATCGAGATCGATACGAAATACGAAAAGCCGCTGCAGTAACGCGCGCCTGGAGGAACAAATTTGTTTGACTACGGTATCATCCCGCCGGCGATGTTCCTGGGCATGGTCATTTTCATGCTCTACGGCTTCCCCGTCGCCTTTTCGCTCGCCGCCGTCGGTCTTTTCTTCGGTATCATCGGCATTGTGACCGGGCATTTCGGAGAGGTCTTCCTGCAGGCGCTGCCACTGCGCTTCTTCGGCATCGTCTCCAACGATCTGCTGCTCGCGATCCCTTTCTTCACCTTCATGGGCGCCATACTAGAGCGTTGTGGGCTGGCCGAAGATCTGCTCGAAGGCACCGGCAAGCTCTTCGGTGGCGTTCCCGGCGGCCTGGCCTATGCTGTCATCCTTGTCGGCGCCGTGCTCGGCGCGATCACCGGCACGGTGGCCGCCTCGGTCATCACCATGGGTGTGATTTCGCTGCCGATCATGCTGCGCTACGGCTACAATCCGCGCCTTGCTACCGGCGTCATCGCCGCCTCCGGCACGATCACCCAGGTGATCCCGCCCTCGCTGGTACTCGTCGTTCTCGCCGACCAGCTCGGCAAATCGGTCGGCGACATGTATCGCGGCGCGATCGGCCCGTCGATCCTGCAGGTAGCGATCTTCGTGCTCTTCATCCTGGTGCTGTCGATCTTCCGGCCAAAATCGATGCCGCCGCTGCCAAAGGAAGTGCGCGGCGACTTCAATTGGGCGCTGCTCATGAAGGTACTGATGGGCATGGTGCCCTCGATCGTGCTGATCTTCCTCGTGCTCGGCACGATCTTCATGGGTCTTGCGACGCCGACGGAAGCCGGCGCGCTCGGCGTCGTCGGCGCCATGGCGCTCGCGGCCATGAACCGGCGCCTCACCTGGCCGCTGATCCGCGAGGCGATGACATCGACCACGCACATCACTTCCATGGTTGTGATGATCCTTATCGGCTCCACCTGTTTCAGCCTGGTCTTCCAGGGCATGGACGGCTCGCGCTGGATCGAGCATATGCTATCGGGCATTCCCGGCGGCCCGGTCGGTTTTCTGATCTTTGTCAACATCTTCATCTTCGTGCTCGCCTTCTTCCTCGATTTCTTCGAGATCGCCTTCATCGTCATCCCGATGCTCGCCCCGGTCGCCTCCAATCTCGGCATCGACCTGATCTGGTTCGGTGTGCTGATCTGCGTCAACATGCAGACGAGCTTCATGCACCCGCCCTTTGGCTTCGCGCTCTTCTACCTGCGCTCGATCGCCGGCCGCGAGGTCAAGACCTCGGATATTTACATGGGTGCGCTTCCCTGGGTCGGCATGCAGCTGATCCTGGTGGCGATCGTGATCTTCTGGCCACAATCGGTGACCTACTGGCTGGACCATGGCCCGAAGGTCGACCCGAACTCGATCAAGATTGAAGTCCCGGGCTTCGGCGGTCAGCTCGGCCTGCCCCCGCTCGGCGGCAACAACGGCTCGCCGCAGATCCCGGGCCTGACCCTGCCGCCGCTGAATGGCCTGCCGGGAGCGCCGCCGGCGCCTGCCAAATAGCCAGCAAAAAAGCAAAACCCCGGATCGAAATCCGGGGTTCTGGTATCGTGTGCGTGTAAACCACCAATGTTAGCGGCGGGGGCTCCTCAGATCTTGCCCGCGCGCTGCTGGATCATCATGAACGTATCGAACGTGTATTCCGAAAGCTGCATCCAGAGATAGGCATCCCGCTTGAAAGCAGTCTGGTCATCGTAGATCTTCTTGAAATATTGGTTCGTGCCTGAGATTTCGCCGTAGATGCCCATCGCGGCCTGGAAGCAGGCCTCCATGATCTCCTGGCTGAACGGCCGCAGCGTTGCGCCTTCCGCAACAAGCTGCTTCAGCGCGCTCGGGTTCTTCGTATCGTATTTTGCCAGCATGTTGGTGTTGGCGAAGGCGCAGGCGTCGTTGAGCGCTGCCTGATAGTGCTTCGGCAGGCTGCTCCACTTATCGAGGTTGAAGAAGGCATGCACCGTCGGGCCGCCTTCCCACCAGCCCGGGTAATAGTAGTACTTCGCCACCTTGTGGAAGCCGAGCTTCAGGTCGTCATAGGGGCCGACGAATTCTGCCGCGTCGATCGTTCCCTTTTCCAGCGCCGGATAGATGTCGCCGCCGGCGATCTGCTGCGGGATGACGCCGACCTTCTCCATGACGCGACCGGCGAGACCGGCAATGCGCATCTTGACGCCCTTGAGGTCGTCGAGCGTATTGATTTCCTTGCGGAACCAGCCGCCCATCTGCGCACCGGTATTGCCGGCCGGCAGGGCATACATGCCCTGCGTGGCATAGAATTCGTTCATCAGTGTATTGCCGTTGCCCTGGTAAAACCAGGCATTGGTCAGGCGGCTGTTCAGTCCAAACGGAATGGCCGTTCCGATGGCGTAGGTCGGATCCTTGCCGACGAAATAATAGGAGGTGGTGTGGGCTGCCTCGACAGTACCCGCCGCCACCGCATCGACGGCCTGCAGGCCGGGGACGATTTCGCCGGCTGCGAAAGGCTGGATCGTGAAATTACCGTCCGTGGCAGCCGAAATATGCTTGGCAATATCTTCGGCGCCGCCATAGATCGTGTCCAGGCTCTTCGGAAACGACGAGGTCATACGCCAGGCAATCTTCGGGTTTTCCTGCGCAATTGCAGGTGCTGCCAAAGCAGTCGCGGCAACGGCACCGGCGCCGGCTGTTCCCGCCTTCTTCATAAATGAACGACGATCCATCAAAAACCTCCCGTATAGATGGCACTGCGTGGTCAATCCTCACCCCTACCCGCAGTAATGGCAAAGCTAAGCATGGCGGAAGAAGCGTTTCAAGCTTTAGTCTATTAGTCTTTGGGATCACGACGCTTCTGTGGCACACGCCACACATCCATCGGAATCAGCAGCTTAGCTGTATCGTGCCGGCCGCTTCCGCGATGAAGCGACCGGGCTTGCCTTCAGGAGAAACGATCAATGATGATCGTCGTCCTCGTCGTCATGCTCATGTTTCAGCCAGGTGCAGAGCTCGGCCGGAAGCAGTTTTTCGTAGGCGTCGTCGCTGCCCACGAACTCTCCGAGATCCCTGACGCTGACGAAACCAACATTCGGGAAATGCTCCGCGGCGCTGCGCAGGAATTCGAACTTCTCGTCGCCGATACCGACCATGACATAGTAAATCTGCGATTCAGCCTGTTCGGCCTTCTGCAGCAAGTCCCAGGCCGCGTCCCTGTCGGAATTCTCCCCGTCTGTCAGGAAATAATTGATTGCCGGAATGCCCGATCGCGTTTCTTCACCGAAGGCGTCGCGCCGCATGCCGAAGATCATGCCGAGCAGGCCACCTGCCTCTTCTTCCTCCATCAGCCCGTAAGTCATGAGGTTCGAGCGGATGACCGGACCGTAGTCTGTGCCGCCCCACAGGATCGGCTGGACTTCCTTGTTGCCGACAATCTCACGCTGAATGTAGCCCTCGTAATTCTTGGCCGTGGCAGGCGTCAGTGACGCCATATTCTGCTTGTTGGAAAAAGCCCAGGTATCGATACGGCCATCATCGTCGAAATAGAGAGCGACGGGAAGGATGCGCTCCAGCGCTGCCTGCACCGCGCCGGATTTGAAAAGGTCGCTCATGGAGCCAGAGACATCGATATTGATGCCGACCTGCGCCGGAATGCGCTCGTGAATGCCCTGCTTTTGCAAAACGAAGCCGACGCGGCGAACCTCTTCCTCCGGTTTCTGTAGCTTGAATGTCGTCACGGCCTATTCCTCTCCAGTTTGAGTTTTCCAAGAATGCGGGTGTGAAGGTCGCGAAGCGGCGCCGTTGTCCTTGCCTGCTCGGCCGATTGAGCGGTTAGGGCTGCGGAATATGCCGCATGCCAGGCAGGCAGGTCTTCCTGCAACAGGCCCTCGGCCAAGCGGGCGAGCGCTTCGATTTCCTGCGAGACGGCCGCAACGGTCCAGATACTCATCTCGACGGTCGCCTTCGTGGCCGAAAGGCTTGATGTCCGTGTCTCCAGTGCTTCAGACTGCGAGGCATAATGAACCTGCCGCTCACGGTCGGACATTTGAAGGCTACTGATGTGGTGGACGAGAAATCGACCGGCAAGAATATGCCCGGCAAGGTTATTCGAGAGTGACTTATAGGCCTTGCCGACAGCACGTACCTGCTTGGCAACGGCAACAATCTCGGGCGCAAGCACGTTAAGTTCAGTCGCCAAAGCCCGCACCTCCGGATAGAGGCGAGAAAAAAGGCCGGCAGGATCACGGGGCGCGGCGAGAGCCTTGACGGTATTGAGAAAACCGCCGCGGACAGCAAACACCCTTTCCGGATCGAGGTCCATCAGGCACTGCAGCAATTCGGCCGCAAACCGTCTCCCCTCTGCCACAACTTCACTGCCGACGATCTTGAGTTCGCTTTCCGCCAGTCTGCCGTGCTCGGTCTGCAGAGGAGCACCAAAGCGGACCACATCATCGAAATAATGATCATCGAGATTGGTGCTGTCGACGATCCGCAAGGCCGCTTTTGCGACAGCCTCGGTCGCGTTCGCGTCCATGCCCTGAAGGTCGGCGACGCCGCAGGAGATGCGTTGCCTCACCTCCCCAGCGGCTAGAACCCGTGGGCGATCGCCCTTGGGCGTGGGAGCATGGGGCGCACCGAAGAGTATCTTCGGCTGATTTCCGTCTTTCGGAGCGGCGACAGGCGCGAGCGCGGCACTTTCCGGGAAAAGCACCCTGGGCGATCCGCCCGGCTTTTTCTCCGGCGGTTCATCTGCCTTGCCGCTGGTCAAGCAGAGCCTCCGCTCAGCCGAGATAGGCCTGAATGACGTCGCCGAGCCCGGCATTCGATCCCGCGCCGACGGCATAGAATTTCCAGGAACCGTCCGCCTGCTTCAGGAAGGACGCAACCTGGATCGTCGTCTTGCCGGCAAATTCGGCCGTCAGCTGATATCGGCAGAGCTCGTCGTCCATGGCATCGCAGACTTCGATATAGGCGTTCTTGACCTTGCCGAAATCCTGCTTCTTGCGAGCAGCGTCGTGGATCGTTGCCCAGACGGCGAGCTCGGAAATCTCGTGCGGCAGCTTCGCCAGCACGATCTTGAACTCCTCGCGAAATCCCTCGTCGTGATGACCGCCGCCATGATGATCGTCATCACCATCGTCATCGGGGTCTGGCTTTGTGAGAGCGCCACGTCCGGTGCGGTCGTCGCGCTCATGCCACATGGAGCCGTCATCAGTCTGGAAGGATCCATCGGCATTCTTGGACAGTGATCCCTCGGGATTGCTGGAGCTGCGCACGAATGCGTAACACAGTGCATGCGAACCGTCATTGTAGAGCCGCGCCCGGTTTGAATCGCCACCGGGATGAACCAGCGCAAAACAATGGACATCGAGGTCGAAGGCCGGGCCGGAGCCTTCCGGCGGATCCCAGACCAGTCCGGAATGAACGAGCTGGATCTCTTTCTGGATCTGGAACGACTGACCCTTGTTGAGATTGAAGGTTGCCATGCGCTGTCTTCTCCTGAGGTCTCAGATCGGGCGGGCAATCACGATCTGGCGTGCTTGTTCAAGCTTGGTACGGGCGGCGGCATAGCGCTCCTTGTTGCGCTCGCCTTCGGCAATGACCTTGTCGGCGATCGCCCGCAGCCGCTGGGCGGTACCGAGCACAAGATCGGCATCCGCAAGGCGGGTTTCGCCGGCCGCCTTGACCGCATTGACCGAAACATCTTCGAGCACCTGCGAGCCATATTGCTGCAGCGAGGCCCGCAGCTCACGCCGCATGGCATTGATCTGCTGGATCGACTGCATCTGGAAGAGCGCATGCAGCCTGATCAGGATCGACTTGATGTCGTTGAATTCGGCATTGGCAGAGGAGACGGTATCAGCGAGCGTCGCAAGAGCCGCACCCCGCGCAATGCCGATCGAGTCGAGATCCGTCGGCGCCTTGGCGTAGGCCGTTTCAAGAACGAGCACGCGGTTCTGGAAGATATCCAGCTTCTGCGAGAAGTCGCGAGCTTCCTGAACCTTGAGCGGATCGCCCGAGACCGCCTCTTGCTTCAGTCGTTCTAGATCCCTGCTTGCGCCAGCGATGATGCGACGGCCGGCCTCGACGAAAACCCCAAGTGAAACGATCGTATCGCGATATCCCTCCGCCAGGGTGCTCATACGCGAGACTTCGAGAATGAGCTTGCCGCTTTCCTCATCAATCTGGGCTTCCATCGGCTTGATGAGATCGCTGAGCGACTTCGCCTTGCTCTGTAGCATGCCGCGCACTTCATCCGTCACGGCCTTCAACCGTTTGGCAGGGTCGCCAAGACCGACCGCCATCAGCAGACGTTCGAGAAAGCTTCCCTTCAGCTTCTCTCGGATGCTTGCCTCCAGCTCTTTCAGATCCGCATCCTTCACACCCTCGCGAATCGTGCGGAAAAGCTCGAAAAGCACCGGCGACTGGGCGTTGGTAATCTGCGAGAGAATAGTATCCAGCTTGGCACCGAAACTGCTGATAGCTTCCTGGCCGAAGGTAACAAGCGTATGCGGCTCTGCCGTCGCCAACCGATACCGCTCTGCCAGATCGCTGATATCGCCAGCCTTTTCCGGCGGAAGCACGACGGTCACGACGGCGGGCGGGCCGCCGGCCGCGATCGAGGGCATGAAGTCAGGTTTCGTCTCGAGTGCCGTCGTCTTCGGTTCCGACATGCCGTCAATCCTCTTGGTCCGTCCTCTTAACGATACGGTCAAGCCGCACGAAAATTACGAACACAGGTTGCAGAAATCGGCTGGAATGTAATTCAAGGGATGACACTCGGCAACACGATCCCCAACAATATTGGATGTATTTACCGACATTCCAATATCGTCGCGTTTGAAACTTGAAAGAGCTGGAAAACTTTAAAATCAATTATTTAGCCAACTTCCAGTAAACACCGGACTTTTGAACCGCCGCAATTTGGCCACCGCGTGCATCCAAGCGTTGACTTCACGGCCGATCTGGCCGCACAAACGTCCGATATTGTTTTCTTCGGGGCAAAAATGACGAAACCGATCGTTGCGATTCCCGCCGATATCCGCAGCCTTGATGGCGCAACCTGGCATGCCGTGCAGCATCAATATGTGCGCGCGGCGCTGAATGCCGCCGGCGTGATGGCCTTCATCATTCCTGCCTTTGAAGAGGGCTATGACACAGATGCCATTCTCGATCGCGTGGACGGCGTGCTGGTTTCCGGCTCGGCAAGCAATGTGCACCCCTCGCTCTACGGCATCGAAGCCACCGAAACCGATGGCCCCTTTGACCCGGCCCGCGACGCCACCAGCCTGCCGCTCATCCGCCGCGCCATCGATCGGGCCATCCCGCTTCTTGCCATCTGCCGCGGCATTCAGGAATTGAATGTTGCGCTTGGCGGCTCGCTTGCGAGCGAAATCCAGGAACAGCCCGGCATCTGGGACCACCGGAAACCCGATGTGAAAGATCGCGACGGCATGTATGCGATCCGCCAGAGCGTCTTCGTCAAGGAAGGCTCCTGCATCGCCGGTATCATCGGCGCCGGCGAAATTCGCGTCAACTCGCTGCATCGCCAGGCGATCGCCAAGACCGCCCCGCGCCTGCAGGTCGAAGCTACAGCAGAGGACGGCACGGTCGAAGCCGTCTCCGTCATTGACGCCAAGGCCTTCGCAGTCGGCGTACAGTGGCACCCGGAATACTGGGCCGAGACCGACAAGCCCTCGAACAAGCTCTTTACCGCTTTCGGCGATGCCGTCAGAGATTACGCCGCCAGTAAGTTGCCATCGCTTCCGGCGCAGGCAATCGCCTGAAAACGGAAAGGCCGCCGGATCGCTCCGGCGGCCTTCTTCATCTTCAGCTCAGTGGCTCAGCGACCGCCTTCGATCTTGCGGTGACGCTGGTTGGTGCCATTCGCACCATACGGATATTGCCCCGGCGTCGGCGCGCTGACTTCGTTGAGCTTTACCGTCTCTTCCGCTGAAAGCACGAATTCAGCCGCAGCGAGATTGTCGGCGAGCTGTTCGGATGTGCGTGCGCCGAGAATGACTGAGGTCACGGCCGGACGCGCGGCCACCCAGGAAAGCGCCACCTGCGCCATGCTGACGCCGCGTGCCTTGGCAATCTCCTCGACGGTGCTGATGATATCCCAGGTCCGCTCCTGCGCGTTGCGGGCAGCATAGGCCTCGCCGCCGCGATTGGGATTTTCGCCGAGGCGCGTCGCACCTGTCGGCGTCTCGTCGCGCTTGTACTTGCCAGTCAGCCAGCCACCGCCGAGCGGCGACCAGGGCAGCAGGCCCATGCCTGCATCCTGGCAGGCATCGACGATCTCGAGCTCGATGTCGCGCATCAGCAGGTTATACTGCGGCTGCAGCGTCACCGGGCGCGTATAGCCCTGTGCCTTGGCGATCTCGGAAGCCTTGGCAATGTGCCAGCCGACATAGTTGGAGAAGCCGTAGTAACCGATCTTGCCCGCGCGAACGGCATCATCGAGGAATCGCAGCGTCTCCTCGATCGGCGTCAGCGCATCCCAGGCATGCATCTGGTAGAGATCGATATGCTCGACGCCGAGGCGGCGTAACGAGTCGTTCAGCGCCTGATTGAGGTGGCGGCGGGAAAGACCGATATCGTTCGGTCCGTCACCCATTGGGAAGCGCCCCTTGGTAGCGATGACGGCCTGCTTTGACTGCGTCGGACGCGCCTTCAGCCAGCGACCGATGATCTCCTCCGATACACCGTTGCTGTAGACGTCTGCCGTGTCGATGAAATTGCCGCCCCAGGCGAAGTAGTCGTCGAGCATCTTGAAGGAAGCCGCCTCGTCGGACTCCTTCCCGAAGGTCATGGTACCAAGGCAATATGCGGTGACGATGGCCCCGCTGGGACCGAGCTTGCGATAATCCATTTCTGCCTCCTTCCAGAGGCGCCGGCTGCCCGCACGAAAAGTCGCCGGGCGGAGCAGACGCTCCCCGATCAAATCGCTATGTGTAAGCTTGAGACGGCGAAATGCCGCCGATGAAATCACGGCCGCTGGGAATGGACGCGGCCGGAGGTAATAATAGCCAATCCTTCCCGGTCGACCAAGTGGGAAACAGGAAAAAGACTAACGGCAAAATAGGAACAAGCGAAACGCGCTCTCCGCCTTCACGGAAGGAGTGGGGGACGGCCTATTGCTTGACCGGAGTTTCCGCAACGGGTGTCACCGGCTTGCCCTGCTCGAACCACGAGATGAGGTTTTCCGCCACCAGATCCGCCATCGCATTGCGCGTCGGGATGGAGGCCGAGCCGACATGCGGCACCAGCACCGTATTCGGTGCGGAAAGCAGACCCGCCGGCACGTTCGGCTCGTCATAGAAGACATCGAGGCCGGCGCCACCGATGGTGCCTGTATTGAGCGCAGCAATCAACGCATCCTCATCCATCGTCCAGCCGCGGCCGACATTGACGACGATGCCATCAGGGCCGAGCGCTGAAAGAACATCCGCGTTGATCGTGCGGTGCGTCTGCGGCGTTTTCGGCACGATCGCAATCAGCGTGTCGACGGCCTCGGCAAGACCCTTCAGCGTCGGAAGATAATCATAGGGCGCATCGGCATGGCGGGAGCGGGTGTGATAGCTGATCTTCACCTTGAAGGGTTCCAGGCGCTTGGCGATCTCAAGACCGATGCGGCCAAGGCCATAGAGGCCGACATGGCGGCCTTTCAGGGAAAAGCGCGTCAGCGGATAGGCAGAACCCGGCTTCCAGTTGCCGCCCCGCAGCCAGGCCTCGGCCTTCGGCAGCTCGCGAATGGCGTTAAGCAGAAGCGCAATGGCTGTGTCGGCCACCTCGTCGTTCAGCACGTCGGGCGTATTGGTGACGATGATGCCCTTCGAACCTGCAAGCTTCGCATCGATGCCGTCGTAACCCACCCCGAAACTGGCGACGATCTCCACGTTCGGCAACTGTTCGAACCAGGCGGCCGGAAAAACCCCGCTGAGCGCCACACCGCGAATACGTTTCGCCGTCTCGGCATCGAGCTTCAGCGTCTCGTCGCGATCGACGGTTACTACCTCGAAACGATCCTTCAGCTGGGCGAGAACGCGATCATGTATCTTCCCGGGAACGAGAACGGCAATGCGGGACATGGCTTTTCCTCTTGGCTTCGGCGGTCAGGAACGCGGCCGATAAGGGCTTGTGGACTGGCGGATACGCATTTCCGGCTTGATGAGATGGATGCCATCAGGCTCATGACTGCCGGCAAGTCGATCAAGTAGGGCGCGGGCGGCAAGACGTCCAACCTCTGTCTGGCCGTTCCAAACGGTGGTCAGTGCCGGCGTGGCAATCGAGGCTTCCTCCAGATCGTCATAGCCGGTCACCGAGATATCGCTGCCGGGCACGAGGCCGGCACGCGCTATGCCGTTCATAAGACCGATCGCGACCAGATCGTTCCAGCAGACGGCCGCCGTAGGCTTCTGCGGCAGGGAGAGGAAATGCACCGCCGCCTCGAAACCGCCCTGCTTCGAGCGCGGGCCGGGAATGCGCAGGTTCGGATCGACCTCGATGCCGGCCTTGCGCAGCGCATTGACATAGCCCTGATAGCGGTCGCGCCCGGTCGAGGTCTGGTCCGTACCACCGATCATCGCGATCGTGCGATGGCCGAGGCCGATCAGGTGGTTGGTGGCAAGCGAAATGCCGTAGCTGTCGTCGCCGCGATAAGTCGGCACATCCTGGCTGTCCATGGAACGGGCGACGAGGATCGCCGGCATGCCGTTTTCTTCCGCGAGCTGGATATCCTCCGGCGGCGTGCCGATCGCCGGCGACATGATGACCCCGTCACCACCGAGCTGCAGCAGGGTTTCGATGAAGGTGCGCTGCTTCTCGACGGAATCGTAGTGATTGGAGAGAATGAAGGTGTGGCGGCTGCGATCGAGTTCGCTTTCGATCGCCTTCAGGATTTCCCCGTAGAATGGGTTCATGATGTCGTGAACGACAACGCCGATAATGCCGGAGCGTGACGTGCGCAGGCTGGCGGCGCGGCGATTGTAGATGTAACCGAGCGCGCGGGCCTGTTCCTTGATCTTTTCGCGAGTATTGCCGGCAACCAGCGGACTGTCGCGTAAGGCAAGGGAAACGGTCGCTGTTGATATGCCGAGTGTTTCGGCAATCGTCGAAAGCTTGATCTTCTGAACCACGTCTCCTCCTCCAGGCAACGCGTGAAGCTGGTCGACGGCTGCCGCAGTGCAACGCCAGCCTTAAAAAGTTTAATTAAAAGATTTAAGCGGCGCAGGCAATTCGCCTTTTGAGGAAATCTTCAGTCTTCCTCATCTTCGTCGACATGCATTGCCTCCGCCTGCAGATTGGCGTCGATCGCCTTGAGCAGACGCACCAGATTGCGGATCTCCTTTTCGGAGAAATCGAGCGTCGCCAGCTTGTCGCAGGAGGAAGCCGCAAGCTCGATTGCCTGCACGCTGCCACGACCGAGTTCAGTGAGGTATACCTTGGTGAGGCGGGCGTCTTCGGCGTCAGGCTTGCGTTCCAGGAAGCCCTGAGCCTCCATGCGGCCGATGGTGCGGGTCATGGTGGGCGCCTTGACACCGAGCTTCTGGGCAAGCCCGCCGGCTGTCATACCATCGCTTTCGGCAAGGGAAGTGATGACCCCGTCCTGGCCGGCATAGAGACCACTTTCAAGAAGGTTGCGCGACAGGACCGTACGCATGGAGCGAGCAGCCTGCGTCAGAGCCGGCGAAAGATCGACAAGCGTATACTCGGTCTGGTCCTTCTTTTTCTTGTGCTTCTTGCCGTCCTTATGCTTCTTGCCCATTGCCATCCCTTTGATCTTTAAGCACTGCCCAGGCTGGGTTATGACATTGCCCATCATCTCGTCATAAACAAGAGGCAACGCCCGATGTTGGTTCCGTCGTTCCGTTTCGAGGACAATGATCCGGCACTCGCTCCGGAGGCACGCCGCCGGTGGATAGCGGTCCTGCCACTCGGC
Organism: Rhizobium sp. 768_B6_N1_8; assembly: GCF_051811225.1. Taxonomy (NCBI): domain Bacteria; kingdom Pseudomonadati; phylum Pseudomonadota; class Alphaproteobacteria; order Hyphomicrobiales; family Rhizobiaceae; genus Rhizobium; species Rhizobium sp. 768_B6_N1_8. Next base: position 3,837,586 of record NZ_JBPWPV010000001.1, read on the forward strand.
GCACATGAACAGCACGGCCCCCATCTGCCCTTCGAAACCGACACATTGATCGCGCAGGGCATCGTCAACAGGCTGAAAACCGCCCTGCCGGCCGGTTTGCCCGTCACCGTACTCCCCATCGAATCGGTCGGCTACTCCTTAGAGCACATGGATGTTGAAGGAACGAAGACGCTCCCTTTCGATACAGCCGTAAAGCGCTGGCTCGATATCGCTGAAAACCTCTCGAAGCTCGGTATCCGCAAATTCGTGATGCTGAATGCCCATGGCGGCAACTCGCCGCTGATGACCATCGTCGCCACGGAAGCGCGTGTGCGCTTCAGCATGCTGGCCGTCGCCACGAGCTGGACCCGCTTCGGCCTGCCGGAGGGTGTGATCTTGCCGGATGAAAAGGCTGTAGACATTCATGGCGGAGATATCGAAACATCCGTCATGCTGGCGCTCTATCCGGACAGGGTGGATATGGAGAAAGCTGCCGACTTCCCTTCCAACCAGACAGAGTTCGCCCGGTGCTTCAAGCACCTGCGCGCCTATGGCCCGCATGCCTTCGGCTGGAAGATGTCCGATCTCAACCCGCAAGGCGCTGCAGGCAATGCGAAAAAGGCGACTGCAGAAAAGGGTGAGGCGCTGATAGCCCATGCGGTCAGCGGATTGGTGGAGCTGCTGCAGGATGTCGATGCTTTCGACGCAGAAACGCTGCGATGAAGGCGCGGCTTTGCATAGAAAGCAATGTGATCTTATAACATACAAAACCCTTTGAACTGCCGCTTCCAAGCGCCTATATGAAACCGACCCATTCAGGCCCCGCACTTTGCCCTCGGGGTCAATATCCTACTTTCGAGGTTCTCATGACCGACGCGATCCAGACACAGCAGAAGCCCATCCCCGTCACCGTGCTCACCGGTTATCTCGGTGCCGGCAAGACGACGCTGCTCAACCGCATCCTTTCCGAAAACCACGGCAAGAAATATGCAGTCATCGTCAACGAGTTCGGCGAGATCGGCATCGACAACGACCTGATCGTCGAATCCGACGAAGAAATCTACGAAATGAACAATGGCTGTGTGTGCTGCACGGTCCGAGGCGACCTGATCCGCGTCGTCGAGGGCCTGATGCGCCGTCCCGGCCGTTTTGACGGCATCATCGTCGAAACCACCGGCCTCGCCGATCCGGTTCCGGTTGCCCAGACCTTCTTCATGGATGATGACGTCCGCGCCAAGACCGAACTCGACGCCGTTGTTGCCCTCGTCGATGCCAAGCACCTGCCGCTGCGCCTGAAGGACAGCCGCGAGGCCGAAGACCAGATCGCCTTCGCCGACGTCGTTATCATCAACAAGACCGATCTCGTCACGCCAGAAGAACTGGCCCAGATCGAAGACATCGTGAACGCCATCAACCCCGCTGCTCGCGTCCACAAGACAAGCCGTTCCGGCGTTGATCTTGCCCGCGTTCTGGACCAGGGCGCCTTCAACCTCGAGCGCGCGCTGGAAAACGATCCGCATTTCCTCGAGCATGACCATGGTGATCATGTCTGCGGCCCGGACTGCGATCATGATCACCATGGTCATGACCACCATCATCACGATCATGACCACGACCATCACCACCATCATCATGGTGAGATGTCGGCCATCCATGACATAACGGTGCAGTCCGTTTCGCTGCGCGGCGGCGAGATGAACCCGGAGCGCTTCTTCCCCTGGATCCAGAAGATCACCCAGACGCAGGGCCCGAACATCCTGCGCCTCAAGGGCATCATCGCCTTCAAGGAGGACGCCGAGCGTTATGTCGTCCAGGGCGTGCATATGATCATCGAAGGCGATCACCAGCGTCCGTGGAAGGATGGCGAAAAGCACGAAAGCCGTCTCGTCTTCATCGGTCGCGACCTTGATCGCGCAAAGCTGGAAGAATCCTTCAAGGCGTGCGAGGCGACCGCCTGATGCCAACAGTTGCACCGCTTGATCTCGACGGCCACGTTCTGGCCGTCGAATTTTTAGGTGATGTCCCCTTTTTCGCGAATGCCGACGGTACCTTTCACCGGCTCGATGGCGGCGATAAGGTGATCGAAGCCCATCAGGGCATGCTGACAGCGATCCGCGACCCCTACAGCGAAAGCCTGATTTCGGGCGGCGAGGATGGCAAGGTGCTGCGCATTAGCGCTGACGGCGGCGTCAGCGAAATTGCCTCGGCCCCGCGCAAGTGGATTTCGCAAGTCGCCGCCGGCCCGCAGGGTGCGATCGCTTATTCCTATGGCAAGAGCACGCTCGTGCGCCTCACCGATGGCACGACGAAGGAATTTCCCGAAGAGCGCACGGTCGAAGGCATCGCCTTCGCACCCAAGGGCCTGCGCATCGCAGCAGCCCGTTATAACGGCGTATCGCTGCATTGGGTCGGCACAAGCGCCAAGCCTGTTGATCTCGAATGGAAGGGCGCCCATACCGGCGTCACGTTCTCGCCCGACGGCAATTTCCTGGTCACATCAATGCAGGAAAATGCGCTTCACGGCTGGAAGCTCGACGTCAAGTCGGGCACCGAAGCCCGCCACATGCGTATGACCGGCTATCCGGCCAAGGTGAAGTCGCTCTCCTGGTCCGCCAAGGGCAAGTGGCTTGCCTCCTCCGGTGCGCCTGCCGCCATCGTCTGGCCCTTCCAGGGCAAGGACGGTCCGATGGGCAAGGCGCCGCTGGAGCTCGGCACCCGCTCCAACATCATGGCAACTGCGGTGAAATTCCACCCGGTCGAGGATATACTCGCCATTGGCTTCATCGACGGCATGATCCTTGCCGTTCGCCTCGCCGACAGCAAGGAAGCGCTGCTGCGCCGCCCCGGCAGGGGCGCTATCACCGGTATGAGCTGGAGCAAGGACGGCAAGCTGCTCGCTTTTGCTTCCGAGACCGGCGATTGCGGCGTCGTGGATATTGCGACGGCCTGATCCCATGGCTGTCGAAGTTACAGCCCTGGGTTCCAAGGACATGTATGAGGCTGCCATGGTGCGGCGCATCGCACTATGGAGCGTGATGCCGCACCTTCCCGATCTTCACGCCCCTGAGGAAGACGAGGAATACTGGCGAACACATCTGCTGCGAGAACACACGGTTCTTGGCGCGCTTGTCGACAGACGGCTGGTTGGCGTTACCGCCTACGGCAATGGTTGGATCGAGCAGCTCTACGTTCTGCCCGACGCCCAGCGTGCGGGAATCGGTACGACGCTTCTCTCTTCGGCAATGAATGATATGGACGATATTCGCCTCTGGACCTTCCAGCAAAATCGCCGCGCCCGTGCCTTCTATGAATCACATGGATTCTCGTCCATTGAAGAAACAGACGGCAGCGGCAACGAGGAAAGAGAGCCCGACATGCTCTATCATTGGCGCCGCCTACCAGAACCGGTGTATGATCCCGGCCCAGCCCATCGCTGACACGCCGTCGCAAGAAGATTTTTGAGAAGGACCCGACAATGCCTGTTCCGAATAACGCTGCCGCCGATGAGCCGCGCGCGTTCTGGTCCGTCTGGTCGGCAATCCGCACGGAAGCGGTCGATCTGGCAACGCGGGAACCAACCCTGCGGACACTCCTTGAAACACAGATCATCCGCGCAGAGAATGACGCTGACATCATCGCGCATGTGATTTCGGCGCGCCTCTCAGTCGCGAGGGTCGATGCCGAAGACCTGTTCCAGCTGTTTTACAGCACACTGCAGGAACACCCCGATATCGGCGCCGCCATCGAAGCCGATCTTCTGGCCGTGCGCGAACGAGATCCCGCCTGCACCACCTATCTGCACGCATTGTTGAACCTCAAGGGCTTTCACGCCCTGCAGACCCATCGCATTGCCCATGCCCTGTGGATGGTTGGCCGTGTCGAGATTGCGAGCTGGCTTTCAAACCTCGCCTCGCTGGTCTTCGGTCCGGATATCCATCCGGCTGCAAGTATCGGTTCCTCGATCATGCTCGACCATGGGTCGGGCATCGTCATCGGCGAGACGGCCGTCATCGAAGATGAAGTCTCTATCCTGCAGAACGTTACGCTTGGTGGTACGGGCAAGGAGACAGGTGATCGCCACCCGAAAATCCGCCACGGCGTGATGATCGGCGCCGGTGCAAAGATCCTCGGCAATATCGAGATCGGCGCTTTCAGCAAGATCGCGGCCGGCAGTGTCGTACTGAAAGCGGTCCCAGCTCATTGCACGGTTGCCGGTGTTCCGGCGGCTGTCGTGCGTATTCATCGCAATGATGAAATTCCGGCCGAAACGATGGATCAGAATATCTAAGCGGCTTGCTGGTTTTCTCCTGCCGCCTCGACGCGGTTGCGGCCTTCGCGCTTCGAACGGTAGAGCGCCTCATCCGCCTTCTGCACGAGCCGCTCGAAATCCCCGGCCTCGTCCGTGCGTGTGGAAACGCCGATGCTCAACGTTGGGAAGATCGCCAGATCCGGCATCTGCATGACGGCTGCCGCAAAGGAAAGACGGATGCGGTTTGCGATCTCTATCGCCTCGTCCCGATCGACATTGCGGAGCACCGCCAGGAATTCATCCCCGCCTTGCCGGGCGAGCGGATCTCCGGAGCGCATGATGCCCTTCGACACTTTAGAGAAAAGTCGCAGGACCTCGTCGCCGGCGGCATGACCGTGCTGGTCGTTCAACTGCTTGAAATTGTCGATATCGATGACGAGGAGCGATACCGGCTGGCCGGTAAGCAACGGCACATGCTGGGCCAGGCCGCTACGGTTGAGCATTCCGGTCAGGGGATCGTGATGCGCAAGCTCGATGAGCTGGTTCCGGCTCCTTTCGGCCGCCATCAGCACCATTGCCATGCTGCGAAGCATGATGAAGGCCACGGCCGATACCGCCATCCAGCTATGGATGACGCTGCCGCCGAAGGGATCCGGCCCGCCGATGTCTCCGGTTGCGGCGAGAAGGCTGCGAACTGCGAAGATCGCCGCGGTGACGACGTAAAGCCCCAGAAGAAGAGCCGCCGAATAAAGTTTCTCGCGGCGGAGAATGCCGGCTGCTTCCCTCGCGATCGTGATATCACAGAGGCAGCAGATCACCGAGACATAGAGGAGACGCTCAGATATCGCTGCGGGATCGCTGATGAAAAGCGCCACGGGCATGCTGCCGCAGACTATCACGAGCCAGGAATAGCGCCGGTCGATGGGATGTCCCGCAAAGGCGCGGACGGCAAAGAACATCAGCATGTAGCCGACGATGGTCAGCACATTACCCGCGTCGATGGAGATATAGTAGGGAACGAGATTGCGCAGCGCGACGAGGAAGGAACCGATACCGACGAGCAGGTTGCTGGCGCCCCACCAGAGCGGCCAGCGTTCGAAGCGGCCCGTCGCATAGGCAGCGAACTGGAGAGCGCTCAGAACGACGCAGCTCACCGCAACGATGAAATAAATTGTCCGCAGATCCAGCAGCATCGAGCCTATCCCGAAGTCCCACACCGCAGACCCTACAGGAAGCGATTTGCAGTTTGATTGGATGCTTCGCTAAAAATTTAGCGACATTTGGTTTTTCAGCGTCAGGCAGCCCGTACCGCGCCGATGATGTCAGCCAGCAGGCCGTGCAGCGAATCCCGATAGCCGTTGCGCGCGGAAGGGCCGCTCTCCTCGGAGGTCATGACGACCGTGAGATTGAGCGACGGCACGATATAGAGCATCTGGCCTCCATAGCCCCAGGCGAAATGCACCTGCTCTCCGCCGATCTGCCGCGTAAACCAGCCGTAACCATATTCATCGCCCGAGAAGCGCGAATTGGTGCGGCGCTGCCAGGATTGGGCAACCCAGTCCGCCGGAACCACCTGTTTGCCTTCGTCCGTGCGCCCGCCGTTGCGGTAAAGCTCACCGAAAGCAAGCAAGGATCGGGCGCTCATCGCCATCTGGTTGCCGCCGAGATAGATGCCTTGCGGATCGCGCTCCCAAGCACCGATGCTAAAGCCCTCGACGGGACCGAGCCACTCTCGCGCCAGCGCCAGCGTCGACTTGCCGCCGACTTTGGTCAAAATAGCGGAGAGAAGATGCGTCGAGGCCGTGGAATAGAGCATCTCCCCGCCCGGCTGATCGACGAAAGGCTGCGAGAGCGCAAAACGCACCCAGTTGCGTGAGGAGACCCAGCGGCCGTAATTCGGCCCGGACATGCGATCCAACCCCGCCTGCATGGAGAGCAGATTGCCGATCGTGATATCGTTGAGGCGAGCATCCGGAGAAGCAGGCAGATCCGCCTTCAGGATCGGCGCGATCTTCTGATCCGGCCCTTCCAGCAGGCCCTTGCCGATAGCAATGCCGACCAGCGCCGAAATAATCGATTTCGAAGCGGATTTGATGTTGCTCGGCTCCGACGGCGTATGACCGCGATAGCCATGCTCTGCCACCGCGCGCCCATTACGGGCGACAATGACGGTTTTCAGCGGTTTCAGCTCATCCCGACTTCCGAGACTATCCAGAAGAGTGGAGACGGAGCTTCCCTGCTGCTGGGCGAGAGCGGCAATAGGGGCGAGCAGCAGAAGGCAGAGAGCGAGGCGCTTGATCATGGAGCGATGAGCTAGCGCAGCTACGCGGTGAAATCAGCAGCGGAAAGCGCCGATTCACGCGGACGTGAAACTTTATGATCCGCGCACTGGCCACTTGCAGTTCCGCGAAGCGGCACGACATACTGCGCATGACCAGCCCATATGCGCATCTGGAGGAGACTGCATGGCCCGCGTGATCGTCATCGGAGCAACAGGACATGTCGGCACCTATCTCGTACCCCGCCTCGTCGAGGCCGGCCATGAGGTGGTAGCGATCAGCCGCGGCACGGCCGCGCCCTATAAGGCGCATGAAGCATGGAGTCGCGCCGATATCAGGCATATGGACCGCGCAGCGCTCGAAGCCGAAGGCCGCTTCGGCGATGCGATCCGTGCGCTGGAGGGCGAGATCGTCATCGACATGATCTGCTTCACGCCGGAAAGCAACGAACAGCTCGCAACCGCGCTTGAGGGTCATGTCCGCCATTTTCTTCATACCGGCACGATCTGGACGCATGGTTTCTCAACGGTGGTCCCGACACCGGAGGAGGCACCGAAGAAGCCCTTCGGTGACTACGGCGTGAAGAAAGCGGCGATCGAATTCGACCTGCTGCGGAGGGCGCGAGAGAAAAACTTTCCCGTAACGCTGATCCATCCCGGCCACATCGTCGGTCCCGGCTGGAACCCGTTGAACCCCGCCGGCCATTTCAACCCCGCTGTCTTCACGACGCTGGCACGCGGCGAAACGCTTGCGCTGCCGAATTTCGGCATGGAAACGGTGCATCATGTCCATGCCGACGACATTGCTGAGCTCTTCATGGCCGCCATCGCAAAGCCCGAGGCGGCGATTGGCGAGGCCTTCCACGCGGTATCGGAAAAGGCTGTCACGCTGCGAGGCTACGCCGAGGCGATGGCGGCCTGGTTCGGCCAGGAAGCGAAGCTGGAATTCCTTCCCTATGAGGCCTGGGCAAAAAAACAGAACCCGGAAGAGGCCAGAGCTACCTGGGAGCATATCGCCCGCAGCCCCAACTGTTCGATGGAAAAAGCCCGCCGGCTGCTCGGATTCGCGCCGCGGCACACCTCACTACAAGCCGTGCAGGAAGCCGTCCGCTGGCTGATCGGCAATGGCCGCGTCGAGGCAAAGGCTCCCTGAGCTATCAGTGATAGCCCTTCAACAAAAAAGCCGCTCCCGAGAAAGGGAGGGGCTTCAGCCGGTCAGGCCGCCTTCCGGACCGGCGCGCCGGCCAGCATGCGTCCCGAAGGAACGATCATGCCGGCCGCGCCGCCAAGCCAGCCCTCGACGAGCTCAAGCGCCAGAAAGCGCGAGCGTTCGAAGGGGCCGGGCATGACAAGGTGACGAGCCTTCTCGGCAAAAAAGCCGAAACGCTCGTAATAGTCCGCATCGCCGACGAGCAGGATCGCGCCGTGGCCGCGGTTTTTTGCTTCGAGGATCGCCGCGCGCATCAGCGCAGAGCCGATGCCCTTGCCGCCATGCTTACCATCGACGGCGAGCGGGCCGAGCAGCAGCGCGTCGAGCGGCGTACCCTCGTAGTTGATGCCGGCTTCGACATTCCAGAGGCGCACCGTGCCGATCACATGGCCGTCGCGATCGCGCGCGACCAGCGCCAGGCCTTCGGCCGGTACACGGTTGCGGCGGATCATTTCCGACGACTTCTTGCGGCGATCCGAGCCCATGACGCGGTCAAGCAGGGTTTCGCGAGCGACGACATCGGACGGATTTTCCGCGTCGATGGTGAAAGTAACAGGCGCAAAGAATGCGCGGACAGAATCAAGAACAGCGGCCATCTTGGCCTCCCGTACCCAATACCGTTATCAGCGGTGATGACTGGAAATTGTGAAGTTGCCGCCCCGGCTGGTTACGGGGCTGGCAGAAACAAGACCTTAGATGACGTAGGCTTTCAGCGGCTCAAAGCCATTGAAAGCGACCGCCGAATAGGTCGTCGTGTAGGCGCCGGTACCTTCGATCAGAACCTCGTCGCCGATCGTCAGAGACATCGGCAGCGGATAGAGGTTCCTTTCGTACAGCACGTCGGCCGAATCGCAGGTCGGGCCGGCGATCACGCAGGGCTCCATCTCGTCGCCGTCGCGCTCGGTGCGGATCGGGTAGCGGATGGCCTCGTCCATCGTCTCGGCGAGACCGCCGAACTTGCCGATGTCGAGGAAGACCCAGCGGGCGTCGTCATTGTCCGACTTCTTGGAAATCAGCACGACTTCAGCCTTGATGACACCTGCATTGCCAACCATGCCGCGACCTGGCTCGATGATCGTCTGCGGGATCTGGTTGCCGAAATGCGTACGCAGCGCCTGGTAGATCGACTTGCCGTAAGCTTCTGCGGACGGAACATCGCGCAGATACTTGGTCGGGAAGCCGCCGCCCATATTGACCATCTGCAGGTGGATGCCCTGCTTGGCAAGCTGGACGAAGACCCGCTTGGCATCGGCAAGAGCCGAATCCCAGGCATCGACCTTGGTCATCTGCGAGCCGACATGGAACGAGACGCCGTAGGACTGCAGGCCGAGCTGATGAGCGTAGACGAGAACGTCGACGGCCATCTGCGGAACGCAGCCGAACTTGCGCGACAGCGGCCATTCAGCGCCTTCACCATCGGTCAGGACGCGGCAGAAAACGCGCGCACCCGGAGCTGCACGGGAAATCTTCTCGACTTCTTCGTGGCTGTCGACGGCGAAGAGGCTGACGCCGAGTGCATGCGCACGGGCGACGTCGCGTTCCTTCTTGATCGTGTTGCCGTAGGAGATACGGGCTGCGGTCGCACCGGCTTCGAGCGCCATTTCGATTTCTGCGACGGACGCGCAATCGAAGTTGGAGCCGAGGCCTGCAAGCAGCTTCAGCACTTCCGGAGCCGGGTTGGCCTTGACGGCATAGTAGATGGCGCTGTCCGGCATGGCGTGACGGAAGGCGTGAAAATTGTCGCTGATGACGTCGAGGTCAACCACGAGGCAGGGACCGTCGGGACGTCGGGTTGCGAGAAAGTCGCGGATGCGCTGGGTGGTCATATCGATTCCCTCTTCCAATTCCAGAGCTCCGGCACGAACCGGAGGACAAAGGGCATACAAGAACCGCTCAGGAACCAGCCGGTGGAGACCCCGGATCCTTGACGGCGCTTGATGCGCGAATAGTGAACCAACGCCGCTGACGCGGTATGGGTTCGGCTTTGTCTGCCATGGATTGGAGGGAGTATCCCTGCCGCACTTCCGGCAATGAAGGTGTGCCTCTTCAGTAACCCCCGCTGATGGAAAGCAGGGAGAGAACAAAAAGGCCCGCACCGTCGTTGCTTCAGGCGTCCTCGCATTTTCCGGTTGGCCGGAATAGCGACTGGAGGGGTTAATTCCAGGTACCTTACCGATTTCCTCACCAATTCGAGGGTTCGGCGGACACCCATGGGCACGTGCGACTTTGGGCTGAGGTGGAAATAAGAATATTCGCCGACATAATCAAGAGAATTTTTGATCAAGCCCCAAAAATAAATTGAACACGACAGCCAGATTTGTTCAACATTCTGAAACAGATCGGAGGAATCATGGACACGCTGACCCGCATACGCGCCTTCATCGATGTGGTCGAAGCGGAAGGTTTTTCCGCCGCCGCGCGGCGCACCGGCCGCTCCAAGGCGCTGCTCTCGAAATATGTACGCGAACTGGAGGACGAACTCGGCGCCCTGCTGCTCAATCGCACCACCCGTCAGTTCTCGATGACCGAGGCCGGACACACCTATTATCGCACGGCGTCCGACATCCTGAAGGAGATCGACAACCTCGCCGACCTCGTGCGCGAGAATAATGCGCAGCTGAAGGGCCGCCTGAAGGTCTCTGTGCCGCGCACCTTCGTCGATGCCGATGTCGGCCAATCGTTAATCGATTTCGCCAAGGAAAATCCAAACCTGCAGCTGGAGATCGCCGCCGACGACCGATTCGTCGACCTGATCGAGGAAGGCTTCGACGTCGCGGTCCGCGTCACCAAACTCGAAGATTCCGGTATGATCGCCCGCAAGATCTCCGATTTCCGCGTCCATATCTGCGCCACGCCGGAATTCCTCGAACGCTACCCCAATATCGAGCATCCGAGCGATATCTCGAACGTGCCCTTCATCGTCGATACCAATTCCCGCAACCAGGCGAGCATCCGCTTCTACAATCCCGACAGCACCTCCTTTGCGGTCGCCGTTTCCGGCCCGATGGAAGTCAACAGCCCGCACGCGACACTGCGCGCCGCGCTGTCAGGGATCGGCATTGCGTTGATTCCAGACTTCATCGCTCGCAAACCGATTGAGGACGGCAGGCTGGTGACGTTGTTCAACGACTATATTCCGACTGACCGCGGCATCTATGCCGTCTATCCGCACCGCCGCTATCTGCCGGCAAAGGTCAGGATCTTCGTGGACTACCTTTACAACTGGTTTAAGAAACATCCCTGAAGCGAGCGGGATGCGCGCCCAAGCGTCGCAGGGGCGGTCCCAATTCCGTCCCATTTTCTGGTGAGAAATCACCCCAACCGAACAGGGCAGCGGGTAAGCATGAAAAGATCGACACTTCTGACGGCTGGGCTTCTTTCGCTCGCCCCCGCCACCGCCTTCGCCCATCCGCATATCTTCGTGGAAGCGCGGCTGGAAGTTGTCGCAGCACCCGACGGCAGCATTCAGGAACTGCGCAATGTCTGGCGCTTCGATGAGGTCTTCTCCTCTTCGGTCGTCATGGATTTCGACAAGAACACCGATCTGAAGTTGGAGCCGAACGAACTTGCCGAGGTCGGCAAAACGGTCCGAGATTCGCTTGCCGACTACGATTACTACATGAACTTGACGATCAACGGGAAGAACATCACCGTCCAGAAGCCCGACATCATCCACGTCGACTACAAGGAAGGTCAGCTTCTGATGTTTTTTGCGGTCAAACCGGTCGAAAAGATGCCGCTGAAGGGCAAGCTGACCTTCGGCGTCTATGATCCGACGCTCTACACCTCGATCGACTTCCCGACCGACAACGAACTCGCCACGGTCGGCGACGGCTTCAAGGCTTGCAAGCACGCAGTCGTGCGCCCGGACGCAGACGAGGTAATCTCGGAAAACAAGCAGTCGCTGACCGACGCTTTCTTCAACGATCCGACCGGCACCAATATGTCGAAGCTCTTTGCCACCCGGCTGGAGGTCACATGCTGATAAAGCGCCTGCCCCTCGCCCTGCTTGCGATCGCTGTCATGACCGTCGCTGCCCATGCGCAATCGCCGCTCGGCATCGGTACGGCCGAGCCGAGCTTCCAGCCGACGGGCGGGCCGCTGGCGCCACTCTTTCTCTACGTGAATTACGAGCAGCAGGCCTTCTATCGTGCGCTGACTGGCGCGCTGAAGGAGATGCGCCAGGATCCCTGGCAGCTTTCCTCGCTGATCGGCCTTTCCTTTGCCTATGGCGTCTTTCATGCCGCCGGCCCCGGCCACGGTAAGGCCGTCATCTCGTCCTACATGATCGCCAACGAAGTCGAGCTTCGACGTGGCATCGTCATCTCCTTCATCTCAGCCTTCGTCCAGGGCGTTATGGCCGTCGTGCTTGTCGGCGGCGCGTGGCTGGTGCTGCGCGGCACCGGTATCACGCTGACCATGGCAACACAGGCCATGGAAATCGCAAGCTTCGTGATGGTCATCCTCTTCGGTGGCTGGCTGCTCTTCCGAAAGCTGCGCTCGATGGCCGGCAGCCTGCCACGCCGTCGGCTCATGGCAACGCCGGCCGGGCCTGTCAGCATGATGCTGGACTGGAAGGACAATGCCGCCGAACGCCAGAGCGCCAATTTCAGCTTCAACGGCAAGGCGCAGGCCGTGGATCCCGGCCATACCTATGTGCCCGGCATGGTCTGCGAGACCTGCGGCAATTCACACCTACCCGATCCCTCGCTGGTCAGCGGCGACAAGTTTAGCGCGCGTGAGGCGTGGTCTGCGGTGATTGCCGTGGGCTTGCGCCCCTGCTCCGGCGCATTGCTGGTCATGACCTTCTCACTGCTGAACGGGCTTTATCTCGGCGGCGTGCTCTCGGTCGTCGCCATGTCGCTCGGCACCGCCATTACCGTTGCAATTCTTGCCACGCTCGCCGTCACTGCCAAGAGCACCGCGGTGCGCCTCTCCGGCCGCGGTTCGTCCGCCTCCGTCTGGATCGGCAATGCGATCGAGATATCAGGTGCAATTCTTGTAATCTTGATGGGTGTATTGCTGCTCGGAGCCTCCCTGCAGGGATAGTCTTCAGGGCTTTCTGCTGCGCTGATAGCGCGCCCGCAGCCAGAATATGCCGAAGAAACACATCAGCAGGCAGACGCCGACGATGACCGCCAATGTCGGCGAGAAACTGCCGATCCACAGCACGATGGTCGGCAGGAAGTAGATCACCAGCCCGGCAGAAAACAGGATGATAGCGGCGGCGATCGCCTGCGAACGGCTTTCCGGGCTCATGGACATGCTCACTCCTCTTGTCCGGGAGTGGATAGGCCAGCCGCTTCGCAAAGGCAACTGGCCCCAGGATCACTGTACCGCTGACATCACTGAGAGAGGGTGATCTTGGCGGAGGAAACCGTCGCCTCGATATGGTCGACGAGCTGATCGGGAAGACCGAGCCTGCCCGCAAGCAGATCGAGATAGCCGCGTTCGGCACGCGAATCCGGCTCGATCGTCAGGCGCGAGGCTGTGTAGAGCTCGACCTTCTGTTCCTCGGTCACGGCTGCGGCGATAAGTGCATCGATATCCGTCGGCTCCGAAAGCTCGCGTTCGATGAAGCTCGCTGCCTCGCCGCTGACATCGGCAGCCTTGACCTTGTCCATGATGAGCGCGCGCTCTGCATCGTCGATATGGCCATCGGCCTTGGCGGCAGCGATCATGGCACGGATGAGGATGAGCACGAATTCATTGCTGGTCGCCGGCGAGGCCGGACCGAAGCCGGATTCCGTGGGCGGAGGCAGGAGAACGGGATTGTTCGCCGTCGGCGCATCAGAGGGTGCCGCAGGCGCTTGCCCGGCCTGATAATTCTTCCAGGCCTGATATCCGAGACCTGCGATTGCTGCGAGACCGCTGATGGCGACGGCATTGCCGGCAATGTCGCGGCCGGTCTTGGTGCCGAGAAGGACGGCGGCAAGACCGGCGGTCTTCAACGGATTGTCCTTCGCCATCTGGATCGCGTCGCCCGCCCGGTCGCGCACGCTGCCGCCCACACCCGGCACTTGTGATCCCAGAAACTGGTCGAGTAGCTTCTTTGCGTCGAACATGTCCTCATCTTCTCCCTATTCTAGAGGCTGGAGGAGAACATAGGTTTGCGACTGCCGAAATACAAACGAGGGCGGCGCGGCCACCCTCGTTCAAAATCCACCTGCTCTAAAAACCGACAAGCTTTGAGAGCTCAGCCCTTCAGCGCGAACGCTTCGGAGGCGAGCTTGGTGATGCCTGCCCAATCGCCCGCAGCAACCAGTTCCTTCGGTGCGACCCACGAACCACCGACGCAGATGACGTTCGGCAGCGACAGATAGTCATTGGCATTCTTCAGCGAGATGCCGCCGGTCGGGCAAAAGAACGTGCCAGCAAGTGGCGAGGAAAGCGCCTTGAGATAGGCCGCACCACCAGCCTGTTCGGCCGGGAAGAACTTCAGCACCTGATAGCCTTCTTCGCGTAGCGCCATGACTTCGCTTGCGGTGGCAGCGCCCGGAAGCAGCGGCACCGGAGAATCGGCGGCGGCATCCAGAAGCTCCTGGGTTGTGCCGGGGCTGACGATGAACTTGGAGCCTGCCTGCACGGCGGCTTCCCAGTGGGCTGCGTTGAGGATCGTGCCGGCGCCGACTTCAGCGCCCTCTACCTCAGCAGCAACCGCGCGCACCGCCTCGAGAGCGGCCGGGGTGCGCATCGTGATCTCGATGGCCTTCAGACCGCCGGCAACGAGGGCTCGAGCGAGAGACACGGCCGACTTCGCGTCCTCGACGATCAGGACCGGAACGACGGGCTGGAGTTTCAGGATGGAAAGGAGTTTTTCTGTCTTCTCGCCCATGGCCACAGTTCCCTTAAACGATTGAAATCGGTTTTCGAATAGCGCCCTCACAGAGGCTTGTCGAGATAAAACCGGCCCCTACGACAAGCCGGGTATTAAATCATTATAAATTGGGGTACCGTGCGACGATCGTCACAAAAGGTTCATTCGTATGGCGAAAGAGATCGAACGGAAGTTCCTCGTACGCGGCGAAGCATGGCGCTCTGCCGTAGAGTCCAAGTCGGTCCTGAAACAAGGCTATGTCGCCTCGATGGATGATCGCTCTGTGCGGATTCGCATCCTTGATGAGAAGACCGCGCGGCTGACGATGAAAATCGGCCGCGGCACCCTCACCCGCGATGAATTCGAATACGAGATCCCTGTCTCCGACGCCGAGGAATTGTTGGAAAACGCCATCGGTATCGTCATCGAAAAAACGCGTTACCGCGTCCCCTATGAAGGTTTCGTCTGGGAAGTCGATGTCTTTGCCGGCGCCCATCGCGGCCTCGTCATCGCCGAAGTCGAGATGCAGGCCGAAACTGACAATCCTCCCCTGCCCGCCTGGCTCGGCCGCGAGGTCACAGGCGATTTCCGCTATTCCAATCAGGCGCTGGCCACAGAATTTGAGCACGACAGGCATGGGCTATCGCATACGGCCTGAGGCCGACTTTACCGACGAGTTCCGAAGCACCGCTGAGGAGCAGCTGAAGCGTGCCATCACCGTTCTCGACAAGCGGCCGGAAGGCGCCCATGAGGCGATCCACGCCTTCCGCAAGAACATCAAGCGGCTGCGTTCACTTTATCGTCTTGTGTCCCGCGAAGTGCCGGAATTCCAGAAGCGGGAAAATGCCCGGCTGAGAGAAACGGCACGGTCGCTGTCGGCCATCCGCGATGCCGCGGCAATCGTTGGTACCGCCCGCTACCTGCAGGACAATGCTCGCAATCTGGAAGAGGCCGAGGCGCTCGGCCGTATCGTTTCCATTCTGGAAGCCCGGCGCGACTGGATGGCGGAGGCCGAAAGCGGCCTTGAGGAAAGGCTGCATGATGCTGCCGGCAAGTTGCGGGAAGCGATCGCGGCACTCGACGATGTCGCCTTCGACAAGAGCCACCGCAAGAATGCCCGTATGCTGGCAAAAAGCTGGCGCAGGACGGCATCGCGCGCCAGGGAGGCGCTCGATGCCTGCCAAGAGGACACAGCGGCCGGTGATTTCCACGAGCTGCGCAAGCGCTCCTACGATTATCGCCTCTATCACGCGCTTCTGCGCGATCTCTGGCCAAGCGCCATGAAGGCCAAGCGCGACTTCGCCAAGGACCTTGTTGAACGTCTCGGCCATATCAACGATCTCGCCGTGCTTTCAGGCCTCGTGGAGGCAGAACCGCAGCTCTTCACCCGCAACGACGATCTCGCCCATCTGCTGGATGCCATCATCTTCCGCCAACAGGAGGATCGGCGCGAAGCGTTAAGCGACGCCGAAACACTCTATGGCGATGATCCTGACGATGAGGCCCAGCGTCTGGAACTGCTCTGGGTGTCTATCGGCAATTGACGCATTTGATCTGTTGACCTCAACTTTACTTGAGGTCTTAGCCTCGACCCGGTCAATGAACCGATCGAGGAAAATATGTTTGCAGACAATGCCGCGACGCCCCAGATCCAGGGCATCTATGAAACCCATCTCACCGTCGCCGATCTGAAGACCTCCATTCCTTTCTACCGCGATATTCTCGGCTTGGAGCTCGCCGCCGAATTTCCCGAGCGCCGCATTGCCTTCTTCTGGGTGAACGGCAAGAAGAACGCCATGCTCGGCCTTTGGGAAACCGGCACCGGCCCCTTGAAGATGCGCCTGCACATGGCCTTCCGCCTGTCGCGGGAAGAAATGATGCGGGCGCCGGCGCTGCTGATCCACAAGGGCCTGAAGCTGCATGGCTTTCACGGCGAGCCGATCACCGAACCGATCGTCATCGGCTGGGTGCCGGCACTGTCGCTCTATTTCAACGATCCCGACGGACATTCGATCGAATTCCTGAGCGTGCTCGACGAAGAGCCGGATGCTGCGTTTGGCATGCGGTCCTACGCCGAATGGAAGGCGCGCGGATAGGCACAATCCCACAATGCCGTCCTTGCGTAATGTCATTGCGCAGGGACGACATATTCTGTATTTCCACGCGCATGACCGACAATGCGACCCAAACAAGCCCCTTCCTGGTGGCAGCGCTCTATCATTTCGTATCCCTGCCACGCTTCGAGAGCCTGCAGGCGCCTTTGCAGGCGCTCTGCGAGGAGAATGGCGTGAAGGGTACGCTTCTGCTTGCCCATGAAGGCATCAATGGCACGATTGCAGGACCGGATGCCGGCATCCATGCCGTCCTCTCCTTCCTGCGTGCACAGCCGGAATTTGCTGCCCTGGAGCACAAGGAAAGCCGCGCATCCAAAATGCCTTTCCTGCGCATGAAGGCAAAGCTGAAGAAAGAAATTGTCACCATGGGCGTCGAGAATATCGACCCCAACAAGGTGGTTGGGACCTATATCGATCCAAGCAACTGGAATGCCCTGATCTCCGATCCCGATACGATCGTCATCGACACCCGCAACGACTACGAGACGGCAATCGGCACCTTCCGCGGCGCGGTTGACCCCAAGACCAAAACCTTCCGTGAGTTTCCGGATTGGGTGCGCAACAATCCCGGCCTGCACAACAAGCCGAAGATCGCCATGTATTGCACCGGCGGCATCCGCTGCGAGAAGGCGACGGCCTTCATGAAGGAACAGGGCTTCGAAGAGGTTTATCACCTCAAGGGCGGCATCCTGAAATATCTGGAGGAAGTGCCGCAGGAGGAAAGTCTTTGGGACGGGGCATGCTTCGTCTTCGACGAACGCGTTTCAGTGGAGCATGGTCTGAAGGAAGGCGAGCACAAGCTCTGCCACGCCTGCCGCAACCCGATCACGGCAGAAGAGGTTACCTCGCCTTATTACGAGGAAGGCGTTTCCTGCAGCAACTGCTACCATACGCGCAGTGAAGAAGACCGCCTGCGCTATCGTCAGCGCCAGCACCAGATCGCACTCGCCAAGAAGCGCGGCCAGAAGCATATCGGCACGTAGAGCAATTCCAGCAAAACTGCGTAGCGGTTTTGCGTCCGGAATTGCATGAAAACAAAGAGATAGAGCGACGTTTTAGCCTGCGATCCGGCGCAGGACCCGGGCTTCGCGGCGCTCCTGCAACAGGCCATTGATCTGGTCGGCGGGCATGGGCTTGCCGAAGAAATAGCCCTGCAGACTGTCGCAGCCGAAGAGGCGGAGCGCAACCGCCTGCTCTTCGGTCTCGATGCCCTCCGCGGTGACGGGGATATCCAGCGCGCGCGCAAGTGCGACCGTCGCCTGCAGCATTTCCCGCTGCCGGCTGTCGCCGGTAATATCGGTCACGAGCGAGCGGTCGATCTTGATGCGATCGAAGCCGAACTGCCGCAGGTAGCCGATCGAAGAAAAGCCGGAGCCGAAGTCGTCGAGCGCCACCTTGACGCCGAGCGACTTCAGTCGCTCGATCGATTGGCGCGTGCGCTGCGGATTTTGGATCATGTAGCCTTCGGTGATTTCCAGCGTGACGCGGCTCGCCTCGATCTCCGTCTGCTTCAGCACATAGCGAACATAATCGGTGAAGGCCGGATTGCGGAACTGGCCCGGTGAAACGTTGACCGAGATCTTCAGCTCCGGCCACTGCTTTGCCGTTTCGCAGGCCTTGCGCAATACGAAAAGGCCGAGGGATTCGATGAGCCCGCTGGTCTCTGCGATCGGAATGAAAACCTCAGGCGAAACCGGACCGTGGCCCGGCCGGTTCCAGCGCACCAGCGCCTCCACGCCATTCATCTCATGCGTCGCGGCATCGACGAGCGGCTGATAGGCAAGCGTGAGATCGCCGCTTTCGATTGCTATGCGCAGATCGAGCTCCAGCGCGTTGCGCTGCGCGCGATCGGTATCCATGGCCGGATCGTAGAGCGTCATGCGGGCGCGGCCGGCTTCCTTGGCCTTATACATGGCAAGGTCGGCGCGGCGCACCAGTTCCTCCCGGCCGATCGAACCGAGCGACGACATGGCGATGCCGATGCTGGCGCCGACCACGACGATACGCCGGCCGACTTCGAGCGGTTCGGCAAGGAAATCGAGGATCTGCTCCGCAAGCTGCAGCGCGGCCGCATTCTCCGCATCCGAAAGGAAAGCGATCGCGAATTCATCACCGCCGATGCGCGCGAGCACGGCATCCTCAGGGATCAGCACGTCCAGTCCCGCCGCAACAGCGCGGATCAACTGGTCGCCGGTGCCATGACCATAACTGTCGTTGACTTCCTTGAAGCCGTCGAGATCGAGATAGAGCAGCAGGACGTTCCGCTTCGTCTGCCGTGCTTCTGCAACGAAGCTGTCGACGGCAAGCCCCAGGCCATCGCGATTGGAAAGGCCGCTCAGGCGATCACGAAGTGTTTCTTCCCGCGCACTGTTTTCCTCCGCCTTCAGCCGCCGCCCGGCCAGCCAGCCGATGATGAGCAGGACGACGAAGAACAGGCCGACCAGACCAAGCGCCTGGATGACCATGGGCCTTACCTGCGCATAGCCGATATCGCCGGGCGAACGCGACACCCAGACAAGTTTGCCAAGAACCGCTCGAGCAGGATCTGCAATTTCCACCGAATAGGCCGAGGCAAAGTCCGCAGGCACCAGCCGCAATCCATTCAGCACATAAGTGGTGCCGAGAGCAGATATTTTTGCATCATCAAGATGCCGGGCAAAAATCAGATAGCGATGCTGACGGGCAGGCATATCAAGCTCACCTGACTTCTCTCGCACCAGCGCGATACCAACGGCGGCAATGCCTCTTGCGGTCTTGATGAAACCGATAGCTTCCGGCTTCTCGCCGGCATCAGGTGCACGAACCTTGTCCAGAAGCCGCCAAAGCGAGGGGGAGAAGAAATCACTGACCAACATCTGCATTGGCAAACCGTCCTGATAGGACATGACGGTTTTCTTCTGGTCGTCAATGACGATGGCCATATCGAAGAGGGGGCTATTGAGGGACATCTCGCCGTAGTTGCTGATCGTCCACGCCATGCCCTCCGGCTCATAGACATTAGCAGCCGCATCATCCCAGGCGGCATAGTCGTCAAGCGTGGCGGCAAGCTGATCTTCGAAGGTCTTGAGCGCCCCGACGGTCGTTTCACGCGAGCGCTCGTCATCGAGCACATTGGCATTTTCCGAGACGCGCTCCAGCGCTGTCAGAACCATGATGGTGACAACTGCGACAATGACCGCAAAGGAAAAAAGCACGCCAGTAACCGTGGTATGGCGGCCTAAACCCGATCCGCTGCTTTTAGACCTCAAGACTGCCGGCAATTCATACAACTCCCCGTTCGAGAAATCTTCGCAGTCAAGGGTCAAGAAACGCTTAAGATCATGGGAACTATCGAGAATCCGGCTCAGGATTTACCTGAATACCGCATGTTTTCGCAAGTTGACAACTAGTTTCCAATAATGGTAACTAGTTTCCATTATTGGAAACGGAGGATTGCGAATTTTGAAGCGCACGATCGAAGCCGATCTGCTGACGGACATCATGCTGATGGTCTTCCGCATCAACGGACGACTGTTGGATGGCGGCGACCGGCTGGGCGCATCGCTAAACCTCACCAGTGCCCGCTGGCAGGTACTCGGAGCAATTTCGCTGTCCCCAGGTCATATCACGGTGCCGGGAATTGCAGAGATGATGGGCACGACCCGGCAGGGCGCCCAAAAGCAGGTGAACAAGCTCGAGGAAGATGGCTTTATCGAAAAGCGGCCCAACCCGCGCCATCAGCGCTCGCCCTTCTATGTGCTGACACCGCAAGGCACTGAGAGCTATGCGCGGATATCAGCGCTTCATACCGGCTGGGCCAATGCGCTGGCCGGCGGACTAAATGCACCGGAATTGCGGGCGGCGCTCGATCTCCTGAACAGGTTCGACCAACGGCTGGCGCTGGACGCCACGGAAAGCGAGGAGCAGAGATGAAAACGATCGTTCATGCCGGCGCAGGCACTCTTGCCATGGTCCTGATTGCGGGTTTTCTGACCGCAACGCTGATCTCCGAATTTCGTCTGGATACGACTGCTATTCTTACCGTCAAGAAAGCGATCCTTACCGGTCTCTGTCTGCTGATCCCGATGCTGGCAATCACTGGCGGCAGCGGATTTTCGCTGGCCAGAGGTCGTCATTCGCCGGCTATCGAAAGGAAGCGCGGACGCATGAAGATTATCGCCGCAAACGGGCTGCTGATCCTGCTGCCCCTGGCAATCCTGCTTTACCTTCGCGCGGCGGCAGGCCTGTTTGACTGTGTCTTCTACGCCATGCAGACGCTCGAAGTTCTGGCTGGCTCCGTGCAGCTGACGCTACTTGCCCTCAATTTCCGCGACGGGCGGAAAATGACGAGAGGAAAACGTCTCGCCGCGGCGAAGACGTTGAACGCGATCTGAATCGGCAGGGCATTGATGCCCTGCCGAAAATACCTGGCCTCAGACGGCCTTGTGGTTCCCCTTCGGGAATTGGCTGGCAAGTTCCCGATACCACTTGCCGCTCTTCTTGACCGTGCGAACCTGCGTTTTGTAATCGACGTGAACGAGGCCGAAGCGCATGCGATAGCCTTCCGCCCATTCGAAATTGTCCATCAGGCTCCAGGCGAAGTAGCCGCGCATCGGATAACCATCCTTGATGAGGTCGGCGACGACATTGAGATGGTCGCTGACATAGTCGAGGCGCATCACGTCATCCACCGCGCCGTTGACCACGTCGGTATTGTCGCAGGCACCGTTCTCGGTGATGTAGCATTCCGGTAGCTCGTAACGGCGATAGAGGTCTTCGACGAGCAGCTTGAGGCCCGGCGAATAGACCTCCCAGCCGATGTCCGTCTTCACGTCGCTTGCCGGAGGCGCTTCCACCGTCCAGGGGAAATCGCCCTTCCGGCTCGCATCATCCGCAACGCGCTCCGGCTTGTAATAGTTCAGACCCCACCAATCGAGCTTCTGGTTGATAGTCTTGAGATCGCCGTCTTCGATGATGGGCATACGATCGCCGAGCGCTTCGACGAATTCCTTGGGATACTCGCCCTTGAAGACGGGATCGAAGAAAGCGCCGTTATGGAACTGGTGCGCGCGTTCGCCGGCAGCAAGATCAGCCGCGCTATCAGAGCCCGGAATGATCGAGGAGGCATTGAGCACCAGACCAACAGGCACGTTCGGCGCTTCCGAACGGATCGCCTCGACGCCAAGGCCATGCGCCAGGTTCATGTGGTGCATGGCATGAAGCGCGGCCTGCATGTTGCGCTCGCCCGGTGCATGAATGCCATAGAGGTGGCTGAGCCAGACGATGCACCACGGCTCGTTGAAGGTCGCGACGCTGTCGAGGCGATCTCCGAGGCGGTTCATGACCGTCTTGGCGTAGCGCTGATAGGCGTAGGCTGTCGAACGTGCCGTCCAGCCGCCGTCGCCGGCAAGCAGCAGCGGCAGATCCCAGTGATAGAGCGTCGCGAAGGTCTTGATGCCGCGCGCCTTGCAGCCATCGACGAGACGATCGTAGAAATCGAGGCCGGCCTCGTTTACCGGGCCTGTGCCGTCGGGGATGATGCGCGGCCAGGCGATCGAGAAGCGATAGGCCTCGACACCCATGTCCTTGATGAGATCGAGATCCTGTTCCAGCCGGTTGTAGTGGTCGCAGGCAACATCGCCGTTGTCGCGATTATAGACGCGACCGGGCATGTTGCAGAAGGCGTCCCAGATGGACGGCTTGCGGCCATCTGCCTTGCTGGCGCCTTCGATCTGGAAGGCAGCGGTGGCAACACCGAAGGTGAAATCACCGGGGAAGCGGTCTGCAAGCTTTTTCGGATCGATCATCTGTGAATCCCATCTCTCAGTTGTGGACTGACCGTCTGCGCGGGGTTTAGCCAAGCCTGATGGCAAAGTACAGGCCGGCGGAAAGAAAACTGCAACGTTGCAGGAAGAAAAACAAGACAGCTGCAAGCCCGCCAGACGCCCTCTTCCCAATCTCATAACGCCAATGTCAGCAGTCGTGATTTGCTGTTGCGACCGCGATCCTTACACGGAAAGAGCATCACAATACGAAAGGAAACGAATGTTCTCTTCGATCCATTTGCTCCAGCCGCATCTCCTGAGCCTGCTGCGCATCATCTCGTCCCTCGTACTTTTCAGCTACGGAACGCAGAAGATCCTGCTTTTCCCGGCCGCAGCAAGCGTGCCGCCCGTCGGCTCGCTGTCCTGGGTTGCCGGCCTTATCGAACTCACGCTCGGCTTCCTAGTGCTCATCGGTTTCCAGACCCGCATCGCAGCCTTCGTGCTTTCCGGCCTGATGGCCTTTGCCTATTTCATCGGCCACGCATCGAAGAGCTTCTTCCCGGCGCAGAACGGCGGCGTCGCGGCAATCCTGTTCTGCTTCGTTTTCCTTTATCTGGTCGCAGCCGGCGCAGGTCCGCTCAGCGTCGATAACCTGCTAAAGCGCGGCCGCACTGCGATTGCAGCCTGATCATCGCAAAAGGAAAAGCCGGGGCGATATCGAACCGCCCCGGCTTTTTTAATGACATGCGCCTTATCGGCTCAGAAGCTCAGACCTTGACCCACGCGCCATTGCGCTTGGACGACGCCACGCAGGCTTCCACGAAGGCGACACCCTTCACGCCGTCATCGACGGTCGGATAGACCACAGCCTTGTCGACAGCTTTGCCCTTCTTGTGGGCGTTGATGGCGTGCGCAGCTTCCGTATAGATCGTCGCAAAGGCTTCGAGATAACCTTCCGGATGACCGGAGGGAACACGGGAAACGCGGGCGGCGGCAGCGCCGGAACCGGCGCCGTTGCGGGTGATCAGCCGCTTGGATTCGCCGAACGGCGTGTACCAGAGATAGTTCGGATCGGCCTGAACCCATTCGATCCCGCCCTTGGTGCCGTAAACGCGCACCTTGAGGCCGTTCTCATGACCCGGCGCCACCTGGCTGCACCAGAGCATGCCCTTCGCCGGCTTTTCCGAACCCTTGGCCTTGAAGCGCAACATCACATGGGCGTTGTCGTCGAGACGGCGGCCAGGCACGAAGCTGTCGAGATCGGCAGCAAGGCTGTCGAGCTCCAGCCCGGTGATGAACGAAGCGAGGTTGTAGGCATGCGTGCCGATATCACCTGTCGAACCGCCGACGCCTGATTGTGCCGGGTCGGTGCGCCATGCAGCCTGCTTCTGGCCGGACTGCTCGATCGCTTCCGTCAGCCAGTCCTGCGGATATTCGGCCTGGACGATACGGATATCACCAAGCTCGCCATTGGCGACCATTTCGCGCGCCTGACGAACCATCGGATAACCGGTATAATTATGCGTCAGGATGAACAGTGCACCGCTCTCGTCGGCAACCTTCTTCAGCTTCTTGGCATCGGCAAGGTTGGAGGTCAGCGGCTTGTCGCAGATGACATGGATGCCGCGGCGCAAGAATTCCTTCGCCGCATCATAATGCACATGGTTCGGCGTGACGATGGAGACGGCTTCGATGCCGTTCTTCAGCTTCGCTTCGCGGATCGCCATTTCCCGGTAGCTGGAATAGGTGCGCGACGGATCGAGACCGAGATCGCGACCGGACTGGGCAGCCTTTTCCGGCGTCGACGACAGTGCGCCGGCGATCAGGTCATACTGATCGTCGATACGCGCTGCGATACGGTGGACGGCGCCGATGAAGGCCCCTGCCCCGCCGCCGACCATGCCGAGCCGGATGCGCGGCTCGCGGGTCTGTTCGGATGATGCTTCGATTGCCATAATATTCTCCTCGAAATCCCGATCCGCTTACGACAGACCCAGCATGCGCCGGTTGGCCGCCTGATCGGTGCCGCCGGCAGCGAAGTCGTCGAACGCCTTTTCAGTGACGCGGATGATATGTGCCGCAACGAATTCAGCGCCTTCACGCGCACCGTCTTCCGGATGCTTCAGCGCGCATTCCCACTCGACCACGGCCCAGCCATCGAAATTATTGGCGGTCATCTTCGAGAAGACGGCGCCAAAATCGACCTGGCCATCGCCCAGCGAACGGAAGCGGCCGGCACGGCCGACCCAGCCCTGATAGCCGCCGTAGACGCCCTGGCGTCCGGTCGGATTGAACTCGGCATCCTTGACGTGGAACATCTTGATCCGGTCTTTGTAGATGTCGATGTTGTCGAGGTAATCGAGGCACTGCAGAACATAGTGCGACGGGTCGTAGAGCATGTTGGCGCGCGGATGATTGCCGACGCGCTCCAGGAACATCTCGTAGGTGATGCCGTCATGCAGGTCTTCGCCCGGATGGATTTCGTAGCAGACGTCGATGCCGTTTTCGTCTGCATGATCGAGGATTGGCTTCCAGCGACGGGCAAGCTCGTCGAAAGCGGTCTCGACGAGACCGGCGGGGCGCTGCGGCCACGGATAGATGAAGGGCCAGGCAAGCGCGCCGGAGAAGGTCGCATGCGCCTTGAGGCCGAGATTCTTGGAAGCCGTCAGCGCGTACTTGACCTGCTGGACGGCCCATTCCTGACGCGCCTTCGGATTGCCGCGCACTTCCGGCGCCGCAAAGCCGTCGAAGGCTTCGTCATAGGCCGGATGGACGGCAACGAGCTGGCCCTGCAAATGGGTGGAAAGCTCGGTGACTTCGACGCCGTTTTCACGCGCCTTGCCAGCGAATTCATCGCAGTAGTCCTTGGAGGTCGCCGCCTTCTTGAGGTCGATGAGCTGGCTTGCCCAGGTCGGAACCTGCACGCCCTTGTAGCCGATATCGGCCGCCCATTTGGTGATCGCGTCCCAGGAATTGAAAGGAGCGGTATCACCCGCGAACTGTCCGAGGAACAGGCCCGGTCCCTTGATCGTCTTCATGTCAGATTCCTCCCTGAATATCGATCGTAAACGTTTCCGATAAATCTTAGTGCGCCGTTCGACAAAGAAAAGGCGCCTCCCCGCCAGTGCGAAAGATTTAGCGGGTGGGCCAAAATCAACGCGGTCTGGACCTAATCACGCTCACCGCGGATCGGCAAGAGGTACGTGCCGCATTTTGGCTTCAACTTGTCTGAAGGCATGAAAAATGCGCCCATCCTTTCGAATGGGCGCATGCATGAAAGTATTATCAGAACGGAGAATCCGGGAAGTAGAAGTTCTTGGCATTCTCCTTGGTAACGAGCGTTGCGTCGAGGATGTAGTTGCCGTGAACCGGAACCTGATCGTAGAGCGCAGCAGCCGTCAGTTCCATGGCCGTACCGACCATTGCCGGCGGATAGAGAACGTCAACCGGGATCAGCTTGTCGCCGTCCATGACCTTCTTGACCATGTCCTTGGAGCCGGCGCCGGCAACGACATACTGGATGTCGGTGCGCTTGGCCTGCTCGATGGCCTGGAGGACGCCGACTGCCATGTCGTCATCCTGGCACCATACAACATCGATCTTCGGATACTTCGTCAGATAGTCCTGCATGACCTTGAAGGCATCGTCGCGGTTCCAGTTGCCGTACTGGCGGTCGAGAACCTTGACCTTGGAGCCGGCAATACCCTTGTCGAAACCGTCCTGGCGCTGCTGGTCGATCGGGATCGGCAAGCCGCGGATGATGACGACCTCAGCTTCCGGGGTCTTTTCGGCAATATACTTGCCGGCGACTTCGCCGAGTGCCGGATTGTTGCCGGCGACATAGAGGTCACGCACGGAATTGTCGTTATTCGACGGCGCGCGGTCAACGAGCGCGACGAACTTGCCCTTGCCCTTGACTTCCTTGATGGCGTTGACGAGCGGATCCGGATCCGACGGCAGGATAACGAGTGCGTCGATGCCCTGCGTGTCGAGGTCCTGCACGGCGTTTGCCTGCGTTGCGGCATCCGGCGAGGTCTTGACGATGACGTTCAGGCCCGGATGTTCGGCCATCAGCTTCTTGGCAACGCGCTCGGCATGGAACACGACGCCCGACGTCCAGCCATGGTCAGCGGCCGGAATGGACACGCCGATCGTGTAATTCTTGTCCTGGGCGTAGGCTGCGCCGGCAAAAGCCACCCCCGCAACCGCCAGACCCAACATGAGCTTGCGCATGCTATTTCCTCCCAAAAATATCAGGGACTTATTCAATCCGGGCCGGGTGCCCTGGATAGCCCGGCCAATCCGAGAAGCACTTGTCTTACGATTTGCGCACCAGCGACCGCTGCACCAGCATCGCGATGATGATGATCGCACCCTGGATTGCGCCGATCAGGTATTCGCTGATGAAATTCGAAAGCAGCATGATGTTTCCAACGAGCTCGAGAATGAAGGCGCCGCAGATCGTGCCCCATACCCGGCCGGCACCACCCTTCAGCGCTGTACCACCCACGACGACAGCCGTGATGGCCTGCAGCTCCCATAGGATGCCGGTCGTTGCCGAGGTCGAGCCGAGGCGCGGCACATAGAGCAGCACGGCGATCGCCACGCAGAAGCCCTGGATGACGAAGGCAATTGTGCGCACGCGGTTGACCGCAATGCCGGAATAACGCGCGACATCGCTGTTCGAACCGACAGCCACGACATGCCGGCCGTAACGCGTACGATAGAGGATGAAGGCCGCGACGGCGGTGACCGCCAGGATGACGACGATCGGCACCGGCATGCCGAGAATGCTACCGAAATAAGCCGGACGATAGAGAGACTGGATGTCCGCCGAGCGCAGCGTGATCGCGCCACCCTGCGAGAGCCATGTCGTCAGGCCGCGATAAATGCCCATCGTACCGAGCGTCGCGATAAAGGGTTCGATCTTGCCGACTGTCGTGATGAGGCCGTTTGCGAGACCGCAAAGCGCACCGGCGACCACGGCGAAGACGACGGCAGCGGTCAGCATCAGCACCGGATCGGCAATGACGCCGGAATTGATAAGCAGGATCATCAGGCTGGCGACGAAGGCCACCATCGAGCCGACGGAAAGGTCGAGGTCGCCGGCCGAGATCACGAAGGTTGCACCGACAGCGATGATGGCAATGAAGGCGCAGCGCGTTGCGACATTCGTAAGGTTGGTGATGCCGATGAAATTCGGGTTGACCAGTGCGCCCACGATGAGGAGCAGGGCCAGTGCGGCAAAGGGCGCAACCGCGCGCAGATCGACATCACGCCAGGATCTGCGCCGGATTTCCCTGGTCTCCTCGTTAACACTCATGTCCAAAACCAACCTCCCGTCCCATGACTGCTGGGCACCTTGTTTGTCCCGCGCGCAGCACGCTCGTGCCGCGCCATGCCGGCTCAGGCAGCCGCCTGACGCTTCAGCCCCGCGGCGTAACGCATGATTTCCTGTTCGGAAATTTCATCCCCCTCGAGCATGCCAACGATCCGGCCTTCACGCATGACAGCCACGCGTGTGCAGAGACCGATGATCTCGGGCATTTCCGAGGACACGACGATGATCGACCGCCCGTCGCGAGCAAGCGCCGAGATGAAATGGTAGATCTGCTGCTTGGTACCGACATCGATGCCACGCGTCGGCTCGTCGATGATGATGATCTGCGGCTCTGTTTCCATGACCTTGGCGAGCAGCAGCTTCTGCTGGTTACCACCAGACATGCGACCGGCAACGATATTGCCGTCGCGTACGCGGATGTCGAAGCGCCGCTTGGCCTTTGCAAGCGCTGCCGCTTCGCTGTTCGGGCTCAGATAACCATGGCTGACATGGCGTTCGAGCGATTGCAGTGTCAGGTTGGCGATCATGCCCGAACCGAGCAGCAGCCCCTTCGACTTGCGGTCCTTGGTCATATAGGCAAGGCCGGCGCGATTGGCGGCGCGCGCATCACCCGAAGACGCGCTTTCGCCGTGGATGACGACCTCGCCCGACAGGCGCGAGCGCAGGCCGGCAATCGCTTCCATCAGCTCGGTACGACCCGAACCGATAAGTCCGGAAAACCCGATCACCTCGCCCTTGCGCACTTCGAAGCTCGCATCCTGCACGTAGCCGGTCGAAACCGAACTGACGCGAAGCACAACTTCCTCGTCGACATTGGGCTCGACTTTGGCGGGATAGAGGCTGGAAAGCTCGCGGCCGACCATGAGCTGCGCGATGGATTCGCCATCCAGCATGGAGGTCGGCGCCGTCTTCACCCATTGGCCGTCCCGCAGGACCGTGACCCTGTCGGTCAGTTCCATGACTTCGTCGAGCTTGTGGGAAACGAAGACGAAACTGGTGCCCTTATCGCGAAGCTTGCGCACCTGCTTGAAGAGCATATTGATCTCCTCGCGCGACAGAACCGCCGTCGGCTCGTCCATGAAGACCACGCGCGCATCGCGGCTGATCGCCTTGGCAATCTCGACCATCTGCTTGTCGGCGATGGAAAGCGAGCTGATCATCGCATTCTCGTCGACATGCGAACCGAGCATGTCGAGCACCCGGCGCGTCTCACCGCGCATGTACTTGCGATCGAGCACGCCGAAATGCGTGACCTCGCGGCCGAGAAACAGGCTCTCCGTCACGGTCAAATGTTCAGCGAGATTGAATTCCTGATGGATGATGACGATGCCCAGCGCCTCGGCAGCACCATTCGGCGGCAGCACTATGGGTTTGCCATCGAGCAGGATCTCACCCGATGTTGGCTGCTCGAAGCCGGAGAGAATCTTGACAAGGGTGGATTTTCCGGCGCCGTTTTCACCCATCAGCGCATGGATTTCACCGGCGCGAAGATCGAAGTTGACGCTGAAAAGAACCTGCACGCCGCTGAAAGACTTGCAAATGCGCCTGGCGGACAACACCACCGGTGCAGCCTCTGCGGTATCCACGGTCATGATTTCCTCCTGCGGCTCCCATCCGCTTATGTTGGGCATATGTAAACCTTTACATCAGGCATGTAAAGGTTTACATCGTGGATTTACACAGACTTGTTGGCAGTCACCTTTGACCTCCCGACAAGTCTGTGTAGTGTGCGGCGAAGACAGCCCAAGGCAGAGCCCCCGTGTCGAATTCCACGCCCGCAACAATCGAAGACGTCGCCCGGATCGCCGAGGTTTCCATCGCGACGGTTTCGCGGGCAATTCACATGCCCGAAAAGGTGGCCAATTCCACGCGCCTGAAGGTCAACCAGGCGATCGCCATCACCGGCTATACGACCAATGCCATGGCGCGCAGCCTGAGGCTTGGACGCTCCAACATGATCCTGGTCGTGGCGCCCGATATCGGCGACCCCAACTTTTCCAATATCTTGATCGGCCTGGAAAACGAGGCACGGGCCCATGGCTACGGCGTGCTGATCGGCCACACGCAGAATGATGCGCAGCGCGGCCTGGAATATCTGAAATTCTTCAATTCCAACCAGGCGGCCGGCTTGATCCTTTTTACCGGCATCCTGCCCTTCGGCCATCAGATGGTGACGGCGCAGCTGCCGCCGAGCGTCGGCGTCTTTGAACCCGTCTTCAATGGCGGCATTCCCTATGTTGGCGTCGACGATATGGAAGGCGCGAGGAAGGCTGTCGACCTGCTTCTGGCCGAGGGACACCGCAAGATCGCCTTTATCGGCGATTCCCGCACCCGCCTCGCCTACAGCCGCCGCCGGCAGGGTTATGACGCCGGCCTCGACGCAGCCGGTGTCCCCAAGGACATGCGTATCGTGCTGGAGGGCGACGGCACAATCGAGAGCGGCCGCCATGCTGTGGAGCAGCTCTTCATGCGCGACACGCTGCCCACCGCCTTCATGTGCGTCAACGACCAGACTGCAATCGGCGTCATGATCGGCCTCAACGCCCGCGGCTACAACATCCCGCAGGATTTCTCCGTCACCGGCTTCGATGACGTGCCGCAAGCCGTCTTCATGAGCCCGTCGCTGACGACCATTCGCCAGCCGCGCACGGCAATCGGCAAGCAGGCCATGGCGCTGCTTCTGGAGCTCCTCTCCGATGGCCGTCCTGCCGAGACGGAAATCCTGCTGCGGCCGGACCTTGTGGTGCGCAATTCGGTCTCCGCACCGCCGCGTAACTGGCAGAAGCGGTAGCCTCGAAACCTCGACCAACCATCTGCCATTGCCTGATCTCCGCCCCGTTCTAGTTTGCCGACAGACTCCTTTGCGAAGACGAGGCAACCGAAATGACACTGCTGGCCGATAGATACCGAGGCTACATCGCTTGCTTGAACGAACAGGACTGGGCAAACCTGGGAAATTTCGTCCACGAAGAGGTTCGCTACAATGGCAAGCACATCGGCCTGTCCGGCTATCGGGAAATGCTGGAAGGTGATTTTCGCGCCATCCCCGATCTCTTCTTCGACATCCAGCTCCTGATCTGCGAGCCGCCACGTGTAGCGAGCCGTTTGCAGTTCGACTGCATACCGAAGGGCGAACTTTTCGGTCTTCCCGTCAACGGCAGGAGAGTGCAGTTCGCCGAAAACGTCTTCTACGAGTTTCTGGATGGAAAGATCGAGAGCGTCTGGTCGGTCATAGACAGGGCAGCCATCGAAGCCCAGCTTTGAAACGCGGAGCTTCCCCTCCGATTACGCGATCCGCTTGAACGTACTGAACTGAAACCTCTGCACGCTGCCCCAGGGTGTCGAATGATCGTGGCGGCGGCTGTCGATCAGCTCGAAACCTGGTCCGATTAGCTCTCTCAGACTGTCGGAACTATGACGCGCCACAGGCAGGCCGCTGCACTTTTCCGGCCCATCGAGGGCAAAAGTCCCCATGACTAGATGTCCGCCCATTTTCAACGCGCGTTTCAGCCGCTCGATATAGGCTGCTTGCTGGGCCGCATCGGTCAAGAAATGAAAGGCTGCTCGGTCGTGCCAGATATCATAGGTCCGCGGCGGCTCCCAAAGGGTCGCGTCAGCGGCAATCCACATCACCTCGTTGCCTTTGGCACCAAGGCGCTTTCGCACCGTATCGAGGGCTGCCGCCGAAAGATCGAGCACCGTCACATCGCCGAACCCGTCGGCAAGAAGGCTGTCGACCAGCCTTGAAGCTCCGCCGCCCACATCGACGATGGCGTCCGATTGTTTTGCCTGCACCAGATGGATCAGCTCGAGGGAGGGTGCTGGATTTTCCTGAAACCAGCTGACATCATTCTCGCCCTTGGTCGAATAGACATTTTCCCAGTGCAGCTTGCGATCGTCAGTCATGAAACGCTCCAAACGTTTTCTCCACCGCCACTGATGGCATGCCAGATTTCCGTCTGCCCGACCAGCACAACTGGCCATCTCCCGTCTCCGTAAACGAAAAAGCCGGGAAGCTTCGCTCCCCGGCTCTTCCAGTAAAATCAAACCGGCAATCAAACGTAGCGGTTGACGATGTTTTCGAGCAGTTCCTGCTTACCGGATTTCGGCTGCGGGTTGACGTCCTTGCTCTCGACCCAATGGGTGATCTCTTCCAGCGAATATTCGCCGCGGAAGAGCTTCTGTCCCTCAGCCGAATTCCAGCCGGCATAGCGGTCTGCGAGCGGCTGGGAGAGCGCCTTGTCCTCGATCATCTTGGCAGCGGCCTTCAGGCCGCGGGCGCAGCAATCCATGCCGCCGATATGGCCGATCAGCAGGTCTGCCGGGTCGAGCGACTGACGGCGCAGCTTCGAATCGAAGTTGGTGCCGCCGGTCTTGAAGCCGCCGCCTGCCAGAACGTGGTAATAGGCAAGCGCCATTTCCGGAACATTGTTCGGGAACTGGTCGGTATCCCAGCCGGACTGGTAGTCGTTGCGGTTCATGTCGATCGAGCCGAAGATGCCGAGAGCGTTGGCGAGTGCCAGCTCATGCTCGAAGGAGTGGCCGGCGAGAATCGCGTGGCCCTGCTCGATGTTGAGCTTCACTTCGTTTTCGAGGCCATGCTTCTTCAGGAAGCCATAGACGGTCGCAACGTCGTAGTCGTACTGGTGCTTGGTCGGCTCCTGCGGCTTCGGCTCGATGAGGATCGTGCCCTTGAAGCCGATCTTGTGCTTGTACTCGACAACAAGGTTGAGGAAGCGGCCGAGCTGGTCGAGCTCGCGGCCGATATCGGTGTTGAGCAGGGTTTCATAGCCTTCGCGGCCACCCCACAGAACATAGTTTTCTCCGCCGAGCTTCTGCGTGGCGTCTATGCAGGTCTTGACCGTCGCAGCGGCGAAAGCGAAGACATCCGGATCCGGGTTGGTCGCAGCACCCGACATGTAGCGGCGGTTCGAGAAAAGGTTCGCCGTGCCCCAGAGCAGTTTCGTGCCGGAGGCAGCCTGCTTTTCGGCGAAGTAGTCGACGATCTCGTTCAGGTTTTTGGTGTTTTCGACAAAGTTCTTGCCTTCCGGGCGCACGTCGGCGTCGTGGAAGCAGTAATAGGGCGCGCCGAGCAGCGAGAAGAATTCGAAGGCTACGTCAGCCTTGAGCTTGGCAGCCTTCATCGTGTCTTCAAACCACGGACGCAGGAAGGTCTGACCGCCGAAGGGGTCGCCGCCAGGCCAGGTAAACGTGTGCCAGTAGGCGACTGCGAAGCGCAGATGATCTTCCATCCGCTTGCCGAGAACGATTTCGTCCGGCTGGTAGTAACGGAAGGCCAGCGGGTTGGTGCTGTCAGGGCCTTCGTACTTCACTTTCTGGATGTCGCCGAAAAATCCGGTGCTCATTTGGGTTCTCCTTGGGTTCAGTTCGTATGGATGGATCAATGGGCCAGCGACTTAATCGCCGGGTAGACGGAGCGGTAGCGCTTGTAGGCATCTTCATAGGCGCCGCTGAGCGCGGCGACCGGCTCGATCGTGCCGGCCGTGACCGGCGGTGTGCAGACGGCAACCGGATCGGCGCCCGTTGCCGCAATCAGGCCGAGGCGGGCAGCACCGAAGGCAGCACCGAAATCGCCGTCCGCAGGCAAGTCGACGGGAACGCCGAGCGCGGTGGCGATAGAGGCCAGCCAGTAGCGTGAACGCGAGCCACCGCCGATCGCCGTGACACGGGAAATATCCGTGCCGGCAGAACGCAACGCTTCCAGATTGTCTCGGATCGCGAAGGAGACGCCTTCGAGCACTGCCTGCGTCAGCACGACACGGCTGCTTTCATGCTCGAGGCCGATGAAGGCGCCGCGGATGACCGCATCATTATGCGGCGTGCGCTCGCCCGAGAGATAAGGAAGGAAGGTGACGCCGGTCGGCGCCTTCAGGCTTTCGCCGAGTTCGCCGGTGAGATCAGCGGCCGACTTGCCGGTAACCGACGAATGCCAGTTCAGGGCATCGGTCGCCGAGAGGATGACGCCCATCTGGTGCCAGGTATTCGGCAGCGCATGGCAGAAGGCATGAACAGCACTTTCGGGCTTCGGCAGATAGGCAGCGTTGGCGGCAAAGAGAACGCCCGACGTGCCGAGCGAAACGAAAGCAGCCCCATCGCTGACCGTACCCATGCCGCAGGCCGAAGCCGCATTGTCCCCTGCTCCGCCGGCAACGACGACGTCGCCGGAAATGCCCCAGGCCGAAGCGAGCTCGGCGCGCAGCTTGCCGCCTTGCTCGGTGCCTTCGACAAGCGTCGGCATCTGCTTCTCGTCGAGATTGGTCGCAGCCAGCAGTTCGGGCGACCAGGCGCGCTTGCCGGTATCGAGCCAGGACGTACCGGCCGAGTCGGACATCTCAGAGATATGTTCACCCGTCAACCAGAGGCGCAGATAGTCCTTCGGCAACAGAACCTTAGCGACCTTGGCGAAGATCTCAGGCTCGTTCTTGGCGACCCAGGCAAGCTTCGGTGCGGTGAAGCCCGGAAAAACGATATTGCCGGTCAGCTTGCGGAAGCGCGGATCGGCGTCGAGGGCCGCAGCCTCAATATAGGAACGCGTATCGTTCCAGAGGATGCAGGGACGCAGGACCTTATCGGAGGCGTCGAGCAGAGTGGCGCCGTGCATCTGACCGGAGAGGCCGATACCCTTGACGGCTGCAAGCTCCTTCAAATGTTTGGCCTTGAGGCCGGCAACAGCCTCTTCCGTGGCGCGTACCCAATGGGCCGGCTCCTGTTCGGACCAGCCGGAATGCGGACGCGAGACGTCGAGCGAACCATTGGCGGAGCCGATGATCTTCTGATCGCCGTCGATCAGCATCGCCTTGACGCCCGAAGTTCCGAGATCGAGACCCAGATACATGTGGTATTTCTCCCTTTGCCGTTACGGCAGATTGTCTTTCAGGAATATGTCGAGGCGAATGCGCTCCTGCGCGTCGATGACCGAAAGCCCGTCCGCCTTTGCCTTGAGAACACGGATCGCGCTGCGCACCTCATGGCCGGCATCCTGATTGAGGATTGCGTCGATAGTGCCGTCGAGAAGGGCAGCGCGCGTATGTGCCGTCAATTCATGCGCAATCACCGTCAGCGACCTGTCTGCTGCCTTTTCCTTGAGCGCTCGGATCAGACCGCGATTACCGGCACCGAGACTGTAAATGCCGATGATGCCGTCGTTCTTCCCAAGCGCATCGGCAATCAGCATGTGGGCAACTTCAGGGTCGTCCCGGCCTTCGAGAACCGATAATAGATGCAGCGCCGGAAACTCCTGAGCCATGACGGCGGCGAAACCCTCCAGGCGTTCGCGATGGTCGCGTACCAGCATGGAGCCGGCCAGAATGGCAATCTCGCCCTTGGCGCCGCCAAGGAAGCGCCCGAGCAGGCGCGCAGCGGTACGCCCTGCCGCAATATTGTCGACGCCGGCATAGTGGTGGCGCAGCGAACCCGTCAGATCGGAA
Source organism: Rhizobium sp. 768_B6_N1_8 (assembly GCF_051811225.1). Lineage (NCBI taxonomy): Bacteria > Pseudomonadati > Pseudomonadota > Alphaproteobacteria > Hyphomicrobiales > Rhizobiaceae > Rhizobium > Rhizobium sp. 768_B6_N1_8. Next base: position 3,872,766 of record NZ_JBPWPV010000001.1, read on the forward strand.
ACGAGCGTGACGACCGGAATGCCATCTTTCACCAACCGGTCGACGGCGGAGCGCACATCGGGCGCATCGGTCGCGACAAGTGCGACACCGGAGGGCTTTTCGGCCGCGAGCGTTTCCAGCTCACGCACCAGCGCCTGCGGATCGAAGGCGGGCACCTCGACGATGCGGATATCCGTACGCTCGGCGACCGAACGCGCGATCGCTGTGCGGATTTCGGCATTCAGGCCATGCATGAATGAGTTGTCGCTGGCGGGCAGGATGAAGGTCAGCGGATAGACGCGACCTTTGGCAAGGTTTGCAGCGGCCACGTCGCGCACATAGCCGAGATCGCGGATCGCGGTTTCGACTTTCTCCCGCGTCACATGACGTACGCCCGGCCGCTGGTTCAGAACCCGATCCACGGTCGCAAGACTGACGCCCGCCGCAGCGGCGATATCATGAACGGTTGGCCTCATCACTCCTCCTGGACGAGACCATTAGCGCCAAATTTGATGTACGTAAATCAAAAAATGCGCGACCCAGAAAACACCCTGTTCAACGGAACTGAAACCACCTGTGCAGAAAAACAAAAAGGCCCTCCGAAGAGGGCCTTTCTCGCAATGACGGCCGGAGGTCAGTGGCCGCCACCGCCTCCCCCGCCGCCTTGCGGCGCGGGTTTCTTGATCATGAAGACGCCAAGGACCATCGCCAGGAAAAGCACAGTCAGCATCAGGAAAATGTCGCCGAACGAAAGGATCATCGCCTGTTTGGTGGCCAAGCCGACCATCTGCTTGACTGCAACATTCGCACCATCCAGACCCCAATTATTGAAGTTGTTGGTCATGTTGTTCATCTGGTCGATCGCAGCCGTGTTGCCCCAGTGCACGTTTTCACGCAGGCGTTCGTAGTGCACGTCCTGTCGGGTGGTCAGCACCGTGTTGATAACAGCAAGGCCAACGGCGCCGCCGAGGTTACGCGTCAGGTTGAAGAGGCCGGATGCGCCACGGATACGCTGCGGCGGCAGGGTGCCGAGCGCAATGTTGTTGATCGGCACCATGCACATCATCAGGCCGAAACCGCGCAGGATCTGCGGGATGAAGAGCTCGTAGAAGTCCCAGTCCTGCGTCAAATGCGTCATGATATACGTGCCGGCCGCAAAGCTCACGAAACCGATCGCCATCATGAAACGCAGGTCGAGTTTCGTCGACAGCCGGCCAGCAATCGGCGCGGTGAAGAACATCGCAAGGCCCGACACGAACATCGTCTCGCCGATCATCTGCGAATCGTAACCGCGGATGCGGCCGAGATAGACCGGATAGATATAAGTGAGCCCGTAAAGGCCGATGCCCATGACGAAGGAGAACACCGAACCAAAGGAGAAATTGCGGTTGGCAAAAGCCGTGAGATCGACGACCGGAAATTCCACCGTGAAGGCCCGGTAGAAAAAGACGACACAGGCGACGGCGGAGGCAACGGCGCCGATGACGATGTAGCTGTCGTTGAACCAGTCGTTCGAATTGCCTTCTTCCAGCACATATTCCAGTGCGCCAAGGAAAACACCCATAGACAGCAGGCCGTACCAGTCGAACTTCTTGAAGAGCGACAGTTCCGGCTTGTCGAAATCGATGAAATTCCAGGTGACGATCGTGACGATGATACCGGGCACGATATTGACCAGGAACAGCCAGTGCCAGGAGAAGGCATGGCTCAGGTAACCGCCGACCGTCGGGCCTATGGTCGGCGCCAGCGTCGCGATGAGGCCAATGATCGGCGAGACGATCGCACGCTTCGACGGCGGGAAGATCGTGAAGGCGGCCGCGAAGACCGAGGGGATCATGCCGCCGCCGATGAAGCCCTGAATGACACGGTAGACGATCATCTGGTCGATATTCGTCGCGGTTGCGGCGAGCGCGCTCGCCATGGTGAAACCGGCAGCCGAGATTGCGAAGAGATACCGTGTCGAGATGATACGAGCCAGCGTGCCCGACAGCGGGATCATGATGACTTCGGCGATCAGATAGGCAGTTTGCACCCAGCCGATCTCGTCCGTGCCGGCAGATAGGCCTGCCTGGATTTCGGCGAGCGAAGCGGAGACGATCTGAATGTCGAGGATCGACATGAACATGCCAAGCACCATCGCGAAGAAAGCGATGAGCCTTTTGGGATCCATGCGATCGGCGGCATGCGCAGGCGCTGCCGGGATCGAACCTGCCGTTGCTGTCGCGCTCCCGGCCATGGGATTACCTCCGCCCTGGCGCTTACTTCACCGGCGCCGTGCGGGTATCGACGTCGACGACGACGCTGAGACCGGCGCGCAGGCGGCCGCTATCAAGCGCATCCTGCGGCAAGGCGATGCGAACCGGCACGCGCTGGATGATCTTGGTGAAATTACCAGTCGCATTTTCCGGCGGTAGCATCGAGAAGACCGAGCCGGAGGCCGGCGCGATCGATTCAACGGTGCCGACAACAGGATAATCGCTATAGGCATCGACATGCACGTTCACCTTCGAGCCGGCAACGAGATGTTGGATCTGCGTTTCCTTGAAGTTGGCGTCGATATAGAGCTGGCGGGTCGGCACGAGCGCCATCAGCCGCTGGCCGGGCGAGACGAGATCGCCTTCCTGAACCGCACGATTGCCGACGACGCCATCATAGGGTGCCTTCAGCACCGTGAAGGAAAGGTCGCGGGCGGCTTTGTCGCGCTGGATTTCCAGCGTACGGACGGAACCCTCAGCTTCCTTGCGCTGGGCTTCGAGGATGGCAATGTTGGCCTGGGCAGCAACGATATTGGCATCGCCGCCGGCAAGATTTGCCTTCGCCTGATCGAGAGTCGTATTGGCGTCGTCGAGATCTGCGGTGGTGCCGACCGACTTCGCCTGCAGGTCGCTCTGACGCTTCTGCTTGATCTCAGCGCCGCGCACGGTGGCTTCGAGGGCAGTCTTCTGGGCCTGGGCCTGCACGAGGCTCGCCTTGGCGCCTTCGATCTGCGCATCGATGCGGCTGAGCGACAGCTGCTCGGTTTCGATCTGAGCGTTAGCCTGGTCGAGGGCGTTCTGGTAGTCGCCATTATCAAGGGTAGCGAGAACGTCGCCTGCCTTGACTTCCTGGTTGGCGACAACATTCACCTTCGCGACATAGCCGGTGACCTTCGGCGAGATCGTCGCGATATCGCCCTCGATATAGGCGTCGTCGGTCGACACCATGAAGCGGCCATTGGTCCACCAGTCGTAGCCATACCAGCCGGCGCCGGCGAGAAAAGCGAGCACGATGACGGGCAGCATGAAGCTGCGGCGCTTCTTCGGGGCAGACGAAGCCGGTGCGACAGCAGGCGCGGACTGCGCGGGAGCCGTCTGCGGTGCCTCGGCCTTCGGGGCTTCAACGGGAACTGCGGTTTCCGCTTTTGCCTCTTCGGCGTCGGCATTTTCGCTGACGATGCGCGCGACGTTGCTTTTCTGGTTTGTCGACATGGACAGGCTACCGATCTGGAGTAAAATAATCGAACTGAACGGTTCGGTTCAGTTGACATAAATGGTTTTTGACTTCATATCAAGATGCATAGAACCAATCGGTTCGATTTCTTTAAAAGAAACCACGAATTCGCCAAGACGGTTAAGGAGACATGACACTGAAGCCCGAGGATACCGCCCTATTCAGCCCACCCGTTCCGGGAGGCCGCTTTGCTGCGGGTGAGGATCCTGCCAAGCGCCAGCAGATCCTTGATGGTGCCAGGCGCGTGTTCCTGAAGATGGGCTTCGACGCGGCCAGCATGAATGATGTGACCCGCGAGGCCGGTGTTTCCAAGGGAACGCTCTATGTCTACTTCGCCAACAAGGAAGAGCTCTTCCACGCCATGGTCGAGACCGAGCGCGCCGCCTTCGTCGCAGCCGTGCGCATGGTCCTTGCGGAGCACGACGATGTCGAGGCCGGCCTGTACGAATTCGGGATAACCTTCGTCACCCATATGACCGAAGACAAGGTCATCGACGCCATGCGCACCGTGCTCGGCGTGCGTGAACGCATGCCCCTTCTCTGTCAGCGCTTCTTCAAGGGGCCGCAGAACCTGCGCACCATCATGCACGACTTCCTGGAGCGGCATGTGCAAGCCGGCACCCTGAAGATCGACGATATCGATCTCGCCGCCGGCCAATTCCTCGACCTTGCAAGCGGCAGCTTCTTCAAGCTGCGCCTCTTCGGTAACATGGAAGGCCCGCCGCCGCGCAACGAGATTGAGCGCGTCATCCGCGGCGCGATCTATGTCTTCATGGCCGCCTACGGCGTGCGCAAACACGGGCCCGCCTGATCCCATCTTGACCCCGGTTGGTTTTCTGCCGGATTTGCGCAATAGCGATCAAATCCGGCCGCCGCATTTCCTCTAGGAATGAGGCGGCAACCAGGGGAGAAGAGATGAGCGCCATCGGACGGGCGATATGGTTCATCGAGAGCCATTTCGAAACCGATATAAGCCTCGATGAGATCGCAGAAGCCGCCGGATTGTCGCGCTACCATCTTTCGCGCGTCTTTGGTCTGGTAACCGGCCATTCGATCAGCGGCTATATCCGCGCACGGCGTTTGAGCGGCGCCGCGCTGTCTCTCATCTCAGGCTCATCCAGCATTCTCGAGGTTGCCCTCGGCGCAGGCTATGGCTCGCACGAGGCTTTCACCCGTGCCTTCCGCGACCAATTCGGCATGACACCGGAAGCGGTGCGCCGACAGGGGCACATTCGCAATCTCGCTTTGATGGAGCCTATCAGGATGAAAACCGCAAGCCTTAACGATCTCGAACCGCCGCGTTTCGAAACCCTGCCGCCGATGCTTTTTGCCGGCCTGCAGGAAACCTACGCCTATGGCGGCAATGCCGCGATCCCCTCGCTCTGGCAGAAGTTCAACCAGCATTTCGGCCATATCCCGAACCAGAAGGGCAATGTCGCCTACGGGATCTGTACCCATATCGACGGCGAGGCCGAGAAATTCCGCTATATGGCGGCGGCCGAGGTGTCCGACGCCGATGATCTGCCGGATGGCTTTGCGACACTGAAGTTGCCGACCCAGCGCTACGCCGTCTTCTCCCACCGCGGTCATGTTTCCGGCATACCGGCCACGATGGACCTGATCTTCGGTAACTGGTGGCCGACCTCGGGCCTCGAACATGGCAGCATGCCCGACATGTTCGAACGCTATGATGACCGCTTCGATCCCTATACGGGGATGGGGGTGACGGAAATCTGGCTGCCGATCAAGGAATAAAAGCCTGATCGTTTTCGTATACCCCCTTGCGGCGCTTGCCCGGCAGGGCCGCAACGATACATTGTCCGCGTCCATAGGTGACGCAAGGGGGAAATACGCCGATGCAGGATATCATGACGCTCATTCAGGACCCGGCTGCCTGGGTGGCGCTTGTCACGCTCGTGGTGATGGAAGTGGTTCTCGGGATCGACAACCTCATCTTCATCTCCATCCTCACCAACAAGCTGCCGCCCGAGCATCGGGAAAGGGCCCGCAAGACTGGTATCGCCCTTGCTCTCGTCATGCGTCTTGCCCTGCTCGGCACCATCGCCTGGATCGTCCAGCTCACCGAACCTCTTTTCGAGCTTTTCGGCCACGGCTTCTCCTGGAAGGATCTCATCCTGATCGCCGGCGGTCTCTTCCTCGTCTGGAAGGCCACCAAGGAAATCCATCACAATGTCGATCCGGAGGATCAGCACGAGAATTTCATTGCAGGCGCGACAGGTACAAGCTTCGCCTCGGCGATCGGCCAGATCCTGCTGCTCGATCTCGTCTTCTCAGTGGACAGCATCATCACCGCCGTCGGCATGACCCCGCATCTGCCGATCATGATCATCGCCGTCATCGCCGCCGTCACGGTCATGCTTGTCGCCGCAACGCCGCTCGCCAATTTCATCGAGCGCAATCCGACGATCGTCATGCTGGCGCTCGCCTTCCTGCTGATGATCGGCACGACGCTGATCGCCGATGGCATGGGCTTCCATGTGCCGAAGGGCTACGTCTACGCCGCCATGGCCTTCTCGGCCCTCGTGGAGATGCTGAACATGCTGGCGAGGAACGCGCGCCGGCGAAAGCGTGAGGGCGGCCACTAAGGCGGTCCATCCATCTGAGACCCAATTGTTGCCTCCGCCTTACTCAGTAAGGCGGAGGTTCCTCTGTGCATGGTGGCCGTGGTGAAAAGCACAGACATCGCCTGTTTCATGTCGTCGCCGGGCTTCACCTCGAAGAACAGATCATTCGAAACGGTCGCCCGGAGGGGCCGGAAGAGGCCCGCTGGAAGCGGTTTTTCTTGACGCGCCCTTTTGAATATGGCCTAAGCGCAGCCACACGGATAATCGGCGGATTATGCGGGCAGACGCCTTGCTCCAGCCGATTTCTGGTTGATATCTGCATTCTCCAGGCCGGACGTCGCTTTCATTGAAAAGCCGCTCGGCATTCATTGACGGGCACATAAAATGACAGCTTCCGGCGTCCGCGTCCGCATCGCTCCCTCGCCGACCGGCGAGCCGCATGTCGGCACCGCTTACATCGCTCTCTTCAACTATCTCTTTGCCAAGAAGCACGGCGGCGAGTTCATCTTGCGCATCGAGGATACCGATGCGACGCGCTCGACCCCGGAATTCGAGACCAAAGTGCTGGATGCGCTGAGATGGTGCGGGCTGGAATGGAAGGAAGGCCCCGATATCGGCGGCCCCTACGGCCCCTATCGCCAGTCCGACCGCAAGGACATGTATCAGCCCTACGCCCAGGAACTGCTCGACAAGGGCCATGCCTTCCGCTGTTTCTGCACGCCCGAGCGGCTGGAGCAGATGCGCGAAAGCCAGCGCGCCGCCGGCAAGCCGCCGAAATATGATGGTCTCTGCCTGACGCTCAAGGCCGAGGAAGTCACCTCGCGCATGGCAGCCGGTGAAACCACCGTCATCCGCATGAAGATCCCGACCGAAGGCTCGTGCGACTTTACCGACGGCGTCTATGGCGATGTGTCGATCCCGTGGGATTCCGTCGACATGCAGGTGTTAATCAAGGCCGACGGCATGCCGACCTATCATATGGCAAACGTCATCGACGACCATCTGATGAAGATCACCCACGTCGCGCGTGGCGAAGAGTGGCTGGCATCCGTGCCAAAGCACATTCTGCTCTATCGCTATTTCGGCTGGGACCAGCCAGTGTTCATGCATCTGTCGTTGATGCGCAACGCCGACAAGTCGAAGCTGTCGAAGCGCAAGAACCCGACCTCGATCTCCTATTATTCCGCCCTCGGCTACATCCCCGAAGCGCTGATGAACTTCCTCGGCCTGTTCTTCATCCAGATTTCCGAAGGCGAAGAACTTCTGACCATGGAAGAGCTGTCCGAAAAGTTCGATCCGGAAAACCTCTCCAAGGCCGGCGCGATCTTCGACATCCAGAAGCTCGACTGGCTGAATGGACGCTGGATCCGCGAAAAGCTGTCCGAAGAGGACTTCCGCGACCGCGTGCTCAACTGGGCGATGGAAAACGATCGCCTGATGGCGGGCCTGCGCCTGTCGCAGACGCGTATCTCGAAGCTCGGCGAACTGCCCGATCTCGCAGGCTTTCTGCTGAAGTCCGATCTCAGCCTGCAGCCGTCCGACTTCGCCAAGATCAAGTCGCCGCCGGAAGAGGTCCTGGAAATCCTCAACACCGTCCAGCCCGATCTCGAAAAGATCCTGGAATGGAATGTCGAGACGATCGAAGCCGAACTGCGCGCCATCGCCGACCGTATGGGCAAGAAGCTGAAGGTTGTGGTGGCCCCGCTCTTCGTTGCCGTTTCCGGCTCGTCGCGCTCGCTGCCGCTCTTCGATTCCATGGCGATCCTCGGCCGCTCGGTCGTGCGCCAACGCCTCAAGCTCGCCTCGCAGGCCGTCGCCGCCCTCGTCGGCGCGAAGTAAGAACAGTCAGAGGATTTCGACAATGGCTGACAACAAGACCGAAAACACCCTTTCTTCCGACGCAACGGAAGTGCGCGCCCAGAAGCTGAAGCTGCTGCGCGAGCAGATCGGCGACGTCTATCCGGCGCATTTCCACCGCACGCTGACCAATGCCGAATTGGCCGCGAAATACGAGGGCCTGGAACCTGACGTCGAGACACAGGATGTCGTGACCGTCGCCGGCCGCGTTTACTCGTCGCGCAACTCCGGCATGTTCATGGACATCCACGACGCCGGCGGCAAGATCCAGATTTTCAGTCACAAGGACACGACCCCGGAAGAGGCTCGTGCCCTGCTGCCGATGATCGATATCGGCGATATCATCGGCGTGACAGGCGTCGTGCGCCGCACCAAACGCGGCGAGCTGACGATCAACGCCCAGAAGATCGAGATGCTGACGAAGTCGCTGCTGCCGATGCCCGAAAAGTGGCACGGCTTGTCCGACATCGAGCTGCGCTACCGTAAGCGCCACCTCGACATCATGACCAATGAGGAATCGAAGCTGCGCTTCCAGCAGCGTTCGAAGATCCTCTCCGGCATCCGCCGCTTCATGGAAAATGACGGCTTCATGGAAGTCGAAACGCCAATGCTGCATTCGGTCTACGGCGGCGCGACCGCCGAGCCGTTCAAGACGCATCACAAGACGCTGAAGCTCGACATGTACCTGCGCATCGCGCCGGAACTGTTCCTGAAGCGCACGCTGGTCTCGGGCCTCACCGACAAAGTGTTCGAGATCAACCGCAACTTCCGCAATGAAGGCGTCTCCACCCGGCACAATCCGGAATTCACCATGATGGAGTGCTACTGGGCTTACGCCGATTACGAGGATATCATGGACCTCGTCGAGCGGCTGTTTGAGAGCCTGGCGCTTTCCATCCACGGGACAACGGAATTCCCCTTCGGCGACAAGACCATGTCCTTCAAGGGGCCGTTCAAGCGCGTCCCGATGCCTGATGCCGTCAAGGAAGCGACCGGTATCGACTTCCTGGCGATCAAGACCGACGAGGAAGCCCGCGCTGCCGCCAAGGCAGCCGGCTTCGAGGTTGAGAAGGACTGGACCTGGGGCGAATGCCTCGCTTTCATCTTCGAAGAGAAGGTCGAGCAAACTCTGATCCAGCCCTCGCACGTCACCCATTTCCCGAAGGACATTTCGCCCTTCGCCAAGGAAGTGCCGGGCGAGCCGCGTCTCGTCGAACGTTTCGAGACCTATTGCAACGCCTGGGAACTCGGCAACGCCTTCTCCGAACTCAACGATCCGGAAGAGCAGCGTCGCCGCATGGTCGAGCAGCTCGAACAGGCCCACGCCCGCGGTGAGAAGGAAAAGCAGCTCGACGAGGAATTCCTCGATGCGATCGACCAGGGCATGCCGCCCGCCGGCGGTCTCGGCATCGGCGTCGACCGCCTGATCATGCTGCTGACCAATGCACCGTCGATCCGCGACGTCATTCTCTTCCCGGCTCGTCGCAACAAGGCCGACTGAATAACACGCTGTTTGAATGAAGAAACGGAGCGCCCGTAAGGACGCTCCGTTTTGCGATTCCTATTGATGATGGAAAACATAAGGCCTGCAGCCTGACGATTTCGGGTTAGTGCCCGCTCTTGGCCGGCGGTGCCTCTGCGGGGGCGGCTTCTCCCGGAGCAGCGGCATCTTTGGCAGCCTGCTCTTCAGCAGACGTTTCCTCGGGCTCCTTGGCCTCCGGCTTGCTCTCTTTCTTGGTGGAAGCAACGGCAACCGGATCGATGCAATCGGCAGGATCCTCGAGGCTCGCATTCAGCGCCGCGATCCGATCGTCCGGCAATTCGATGCGTTCGCCATAAAAGAGGCCCTGCTCGCTCGCCTTGCCGTCATAATAACGGGCCGTATAGGGCTTGTCGTCGAGACCTTCGACCATCTTGTCGGGATGCGCAATATAAACCACATCGGCACCGATCGCCCGGCCGCGAATATCCGAACGCAAGGTCGGACCATTCTCGTCGAGGACGACGACCTGCACGAGGTCGGGTTTCTGCGCTTCATAGACCGCCTGAGCGACACGCAACGCCGTCTTGATGCGCGTCATGCCGTCAACAGGTTCGGTCTTGATGTATTTGCGGACCCAGACGTGATCCTGCTTCTTGATCGTCACCAGATTGACGTCGGTGCAGGCCACGCCATCAGCGGATTCCTCATCACCGAGCAGCCTGTCTTTACCGACATAAACCGCAGCACCGCCGGAAACGCCCGCTAACAGGGCGCTACCACCGATGATCAAAGCCAATTTCCGGGAAGGCCGGAATATGCGCAGTAAGGCCTTCACGCCAACTGCTCCGCCATCTGAAAACTCCAACGCAATACAAGTGACTGTGAAGCTAGGGAAATGACGTTTCCGAATCTTTAAGTGGACCGTCCAACTTTGTCTCGAATTGAATAAATACCAAAAAAGGTCCAGCCATTCGCAAGCTTGCCAGATCACTCAAGCACATGCTCTAAAATGCCATGGCCTTCACGCTTCGCCAGATTCAATATTTCGTCGCCGTTGCCGAACAGGGTTCGGTCACGCGCGCCGCGCAGAACCTGTCGATCTCCCAATCCTCGATAACGGAGGCGCTGAAGGAACTGGAAAACGACCTTGGCGTCGTGCTGTTCGAGCGTCACCCGCGGGGGCTGTCAGTCACCCACAACGGCCATCAGTTCCTGCGGCACGCCACGAAAATCCTGGCAACCGTCTCCGACGCCCGCACCAGCTTTTCCGGCCAGGAGAACATACCCTCCGGCACGCTCAATATCGGCGTCACCTCGCTCGTTGCGGGCTATGTGCTCTCGGACCTGTTGGCACGCTATCGCCGCGCCTGTCCCGGTGTGGAGGTCAGCGCCATTGAGGACAATGGCAGTTACGTTGAGCATCTGCTGGTCGGCGGCGAGCTTGATGTCGCCGTCATGGTGATTTCAAATCTGCGTGATCGCATGGCCCTGCAGGCCGAAATCCTTGAAACCTCACCCTATCGCCTCTGGTTGCCGATGGGGCATCCTCTGGTTTCGGCGGATATCATCTCCATCGCCGATATCGCCCGCGAGCCTCTGATCATGCTGACAGTGGATGAAATCGAGGAGAATACCGGCAAGCTGCTGACCGCACTCGGCGCCCGCCCGCATGTCGCCTTCCGCACCCGCTCGGTTGAAGCCGTGCGCAGCCTGGTTGCGACCGGCGCCGGCGTCGCGCTGCTGCCCGATCTCGTCTACCGCCCCTGGTCGCTGGAAGGTGACCGCATAGAGAGCCGCGATGTTTCGGGCGCCCTGCCCGTCGTGCAGGTCGGCATGGTCTGGCGCAGGGGCTCCAGCCTGCCGCAGGCCGCACGCGATTTCGTGGCCATCGCCGAGAACATGCGATCGGGAAGATCCCGCTAGATATCGGAATTTCCGATATCGCCTTTCTGATAAATGAATTTGCGAAACCGGCCTTTCCGCGTCACCCTTTCTTCTGGGAACAAAACGCCGCAAAAGCGGCACCGAACCGGGAGACAGACGATGAATCTTCTGAAATCGTGCACTGCTGCGCTCGCGAGTCTGAGCTTCGCCACACAGGTTGTTGCTGCCGAACCCCTGAAGACACTGGGCAAGGGGGAAGGCGCCGTCAGCATCGTCGCCTGGGCCGGTTATATCGAGCGCGGCGAGACCGACAAGAATTACGACTGGGTCACCGACTTCGAGAAGGAAACCGGCTGCAAGGTTTCCGTCAAGACCGCCGCCACCTCGGATGAGATGGTGGCGCTGATGAACGAAGGCGGTTTCGACCTCGTCACCGCCTCAGGCGACGCCTCCCTCCGCCTCGTTGCCGGTAAACGCGTCCAGCCGATCAACACCGATCTCATCCCGAGCTTCAAGACTGTCGACGAGCGCCTGCAGAATGCGCCGTGGAATACGGTGAACGGCGTCCATTACGGGGTGCCCTATCTCTGGGGGCCGAACGTGCTGATGTATAATACCGACGCCTTCAAGGATAAGGCGCCGACGAGCTGGAACATCGTCTTCGACGAACAGAACCTGCCGGACGGCAAGTCCAACAAGGGCCGCGTGCAGGCCTATGACGGCCCGATCTACATCGCCGATGCCGCTCTGTATCTGATGGCGCACAAGCCCGATCTCGGCATCAAGGACCCCTATGAGCTCAACGAGGACCAGTACAAGGCCGCTCTCGACCTGCTGCGCGGCCAGCGCAAGATCGTCTCGCGCTACTGGCACGATGCGATGATCCAGGTCGACGACTTCAAGAACGAAGGTGTCGTCGCCTCCGGTTCCTGGCCGTTCCAGGTCAACCTGCTGCAGGCCGACAAACAGAAGATCGCCTCCACCTTCCCCGAGGAAGGCGTCACCGGCTGGGCCGATACGACTATGCTGCACGCCGACAGCGAACATCCGAACTGCGCCTATATGTGGATGGAACATTCGCTGAAGGCCAAGGTCCAGGGTGATGCTGCCGCCTGGTTCGGCGCCGTGCCATCCGTTCCGGCTGCCTGCAAGGGCAATGAACTATTGACCGATGCAGGCTGCAATACCAACGGCTATGATCACTTCGACAAGATCAAGTTCTGGAAAACGCCGGTCGCCAAATGCGCAAGCGAGAGCGAATGCGTACCCTATCATCGCTGGGTATCGGATTTTATCGGTGTGATCGGCGGGCGGTAACGCCAAGCCGGTTCACGTAAACAAAGTCCCCTCCCCAACCCCTCCCCGCAAGGGAGGGGCCAGAGTGGCGCCGCCGCATTCCTGCCGAAACGCCGAAAGGTTTGAGCGTGGGCGCGGCAGATTAAGCCCCTCCCCCTTGTGGGGAGGGGTTTGGGGCGGGGTCTTTTTGAAGATCAAAGCCTCTCTCAGATAATACAGCTCCGGAGCCCCTATGACGTCCGCCGTCCGTTTCCAGAAGGTCTCTCGCCATTTCGGCGCGGTGCGCGCCGTCGATGGCGTCGATCTCGAAATCGTACCCGGCGAGTTCTTCGCCATGCTCGGCCCGTCCGGTTCCGGCAAGACCACCTGCCTGCGGCTGGTTGCAGGCTTCGAACAGCCGACGTCGGGACATATCGAAATCTTCGGCGAAACCGCCGAAGGCATCCCGCCCTATCGCCGCAACGTGAACACCGTCTTTCAGGACTACGCGCTCTTTCCGCATCTCGATATCCTCGACAACGTCGCCTACGGACTGATGGTCAAAGGCGTCGGCAAGGCGGAGCGGATCAAAGAGGCTGAAAAGACGCTGGAACTGGTGAAACTGCCGGGCTATGGCAGCCGCCGCCCCGGCCAGCTTTCCGGCGGCCAGCGGCAGCGCGTGGCGCTCGCCCGCGCACTCGTCAACAAGCCCCAGGTGCTCCTGCTCGATGAGCCCCTGGGCGCTCTGGATCTGAAGCTGCGCGAGCAGATGCAGGAAGAGCTGAAGAGCCTGCAGCGCGCCCTCGGCATCACCTTCATCTTCGTCACCCACGATCAGGGGGAGGCGCTCTCCATGGCTGACCGTGTTGCGGTCTTCAACAATGGCGGCATCGTCCAGCAGGGCACGCCGCAGGATATCTACCGCCGTCCGAAGACCCGCTTCGTCGCCGATTTCGTCGGCTCGTCGAATGTCATTTCCCCTGACGTCATGACGGCTCTTGGCGGCGAGAAGCGCTGGGCGAGCCTGCGTCCCGAGGCAATTCACCTCGCCGCTGACGGCGTCGAAGCCAGGGTCGAGAATGCCAGCTTCCTCGGCGCGGCGACCCGGCTTACCGTCGATATCAGGGGAACGTGCCTGCATGTCATGCTGCCGGCCGGCAGCGACATCCCCGATATCGGCACCGCCATCCACCTCGTGTGGCAGCAGGGCGACGTGCATTACATGGATGATGCGGCATGACGGCTCTGGCGATGATCAAGGCGGAAACCTCGATCCTGCCGCGCCGCGGCGGTTTCTTCGGCGGCCTGTCGGATAGCTTCTGGCGTCACCCGAAACTCCTTCTCTTCCTGATGCTGACGCCGCCGCTGCTCTGGCTCGGCATCATCTATATCGGCTCGTTGATCGCGCTGCTGTTGCAGAGTTTCTTCTCGATCGATGATTTCTCGGGGATGGTGAACCACGAATTCACCCTCGATACCTATGCCCAGCTCCTGAACCCCGGCAATTTCGACATCATCGTCAGAACCATCCTGATGGCGGCGCTGGTGACGGTGGCCTCCGCGGTCATCGCCTTCCCGATTGCCTATTACGCCGCCCGCTATGCGCAAGGAAAATGGAAGGCCCTGTTTTACCTTGGTGTCATGCTGCCGCTCTGGTCGAGCTATCTCGTCAAGATCTACGCCTGGAAGCTGATCCTCGCCAAGGAAGGCATCCTCACCTGGCTCTTCGACAAGCTCTATCTCTCCTGGCTGCTCGACGGCGTCCTCGCTTTGCCTGTTGTCGGCGGTAATTCGCTCTCCGTCAGCTATCTCGGCACTTTCATCGTCTTCGTCTACATCTGGCTGCCCTACATGATCCTGCCGACGCAGGCAGCACTCGAACGTGTGCCCGGCAATCTGATCGAAGCGTCCGCCGATCTCGGCGCCACCCCGCGCCAGACATTCCGCACTGTGCTTTTCCCGCTGGCGCTGCCCGGCATAGTCGCCGGTTCGATCTTCACTTTCTCACTGACGCTCGGCGACTACATCATCCCTCAGATCATCGGCTCTTCCCGCCTCTTCATCGGTCAGGCCGTCTATACGCAGCAGGGAACGGCCGGCAATGTACCGCTCGCCGCCGCCTTCTCCGTCGTACCCATCGTCATCATGGCGATCTATCTCTGGCTCGCCAAACGCATGGGGGCCTTCGATGCGCTCTGACCGCGGACAGAAATCACCCCTCGTCCTGAAGATCGCCGCGGCCGGCGGCCTGCTCTTCCTGCATCTGCCGATCCTGCTCATCTTCGTCTACGCTTTCACGACCGAAGAGAAGAGCTACCAATGGCCACCACCCGGCCTGACGCTGCAATGGTTCGGCATCGCCTGGAACCGGCCGGATGTCTGGTCGGCACTTGGCCTCTCCCTGCAGGTTGCCTGTATCGCGACCGTGGTCGCCCTGATCCTCGGCACGCTCTGCGCGGCCGCCGTCAGCCAGACGAAATTCTTCGGCCGGGAAGCAATCTCCCTGCTCGTCATCCTGCCGATAGCGCTGCCGGGCATCATCACCGGTATTGCGCTGCGCTCCGCCTTCAGCCTGTTCGACATACCCTTCTCGGTCTGGACGATCGTGCTAGGCCACGCCACCTTCTGCGTGGTTGTCGTCTACAACAACGCCGTCGCCCGCTTCCGGCGCACGTCGGGCTCCCTGATCGAAGCCTCGATGGATCTCGGCGCCGACGGCTTCCAGACCTTCCGCCATGTCATCCTGCCGAATATCAGCACGGCGCTCCTGGCCGGCGGCATGCTCGCCTTCGCCCTGTCCTTCGACGAGGTCATCGTCACCACCTTCACCGGTGGCCAGCAATCCACTCTGCCGATCTGGATGCTCGAAGAGCTGATCCGCCCGCGCCAGCGCCCGGTCACCAATGTGGTCGCCATGGTCGTCGTGCTCGTCACCTTCCTGCCGATCCTGGCAGCCTATTACCTCACGCGCGACGGCGACCAGATCGCCGGCGCCGGCAAATAACCGGAATGGGACGCGGAGCCCCTTCCGCATTCCACTCGATCAACCACAAGGGAGAACACCCATGGACACGCAAATGCTGATCGGTTCCCACTTCGAGACCGGCACGGAAACGGAAGAGCACATCCTGAACCCGAAGACGGGTGAGACCGTGCTGAACCTTGCCGAAGCCTCGCTCGGCCAGATCGATGCCGCCGTGGATGCGGCGGAGAAGGCCTTTGTCGCCTGGTCGCAGACGACGCCATCCGAACGCTCCGCCTATCTATTGAAAATCGCCGATGCGATCGAAAAGGACGCGCAGGGCTTCGCCACGCTCGAGGCGCTGAACTGTGGCAAGCCTATCAATGCCGTGCTGAATGACGAAATCCCGGCCATTGTCGATTGCTACCGCTTCTTTGCCGGTGCGGTGCGCAATCTACACGGACCGGTCGCCGGCGAATATCTTCCCGGACACACCTCGATGATCCGCCGTGACCCTATCGGCATTGTCAGCTCGATTGCGCCGTGGAACTATCCATTGATGATGATGGCCTGGAAGCTGGCGCCCGCCATAGCTGGCGGCAATACCGTCGTCTTCAAGCCGTCTGAACAGACGCCGCTGACGGCGCTCAAGATGGCAAAGCTCCTTTCCGATATTCTCCCCGAGGGCGTGGTCAATGTCATCCTCGGCCGCGGCGAGAGTGTTGGCAACACGCTGATCAACCATCCGAAAATCAATATGGTGTCGATCACCGGCGACATCGCGACCGGCAAGAAAGTGCTGCAGGCTGCCGCCAAGACCGTCAAGCGCACCCATCTGGAACTTGGCGGCAAGGCGCCGGTCATTGTCTTCGACGACGCCGATATCGATGCCGTCGTCGCCGGCATCCGCACCTTCGGTTACTACAATGCCGGTCAGGACTGCACTGCCGCCTGCCGCATCTATGCCGATACGAAGGTTTACGACAATTTCGTCGCCGATCTGACCTCCGCTGTTTCCAGCATCCGCTTCAACCACGCCGATGACACCGACAACGAAATCGGCCCGCTGATTTCCAAGCGCCAGCGCGATCGTGTCGAAAGCTTCGTCACCCGTGCCTCCGAACACAAGCATATGGAAATCACCACCGGCGGCAAGGTCTCGGGCGACAAGGGCTTCTTCTTCGCGCCGACGGTTATTGCAGGCGCCACGCAGGAAGATGAAATCGTCCGCCGCGAAGTTTTCGGCCCCGTCGTCTCTGTTACCCGCTTCACCGATGTCGAGGATGCGGTGAACTGGGCAAACGACAGCGATTACGGCCTCGCCTCCTCCGTCTGGACCAAGGATGTCGGCCGCGGCATGAAGACTGCTGCTCGCCTGCAATATGGCTGTACCTGGATCAACACGCATTTCATGCTGGTCAATGAGATGCCGCACGGTGGCCTGAAACAATCAGGCTACGGCAAGGACATGTCTGTCTACGCCCTGGAAGACTATACGGCAGTTCGCCATGTGATGATCAATCACGGATAGTTGAACAGAAGCGTCTTAATCTTCTTCAAAAGTCACTGCCGCCATCAGTGACTTTTGTCACTTTGTCACAATACAACTGCAGATACTATTTCTGGCGTGGAATTGCCGTTTCGCTATATATGGCAACCCGCGATAAACGTGGTTCTTCACTGGATCAAAGAAATCGGTCAGGCATTACTTACCCATGGCGACGCGCATCGACATCTCCGAGCTCGAAACGGCCCTGGACGGATTGCTGGAATCCGCTCTGGTGCCGGCAAGCTGGGAGCGCACGCTGGAGCAGATCAGCCGCGCCACCGGCTCCATCGGCACGCATATCATGCCGGTGCGCGGGAAATTCCCCTCCGGCTTCCTGAGCACGCCGAATCTGCTGGAGGCCTTCCAGGTCTATTTTGACGAAGAATGGTACAAGCGCGACTTCCGCGAACGCGGCCTGGCGGTTGCGATGGCCAAGGGGGTCATCATCGAACACGACATCGCCGGCGATGAGGAGTTCAATCATCAGATCTTCTATACGGAGTTCCTGGCCCGCTTCGGCTTCCGCTACTCCGCCATGGTGGGCTTCACCTCCGGCGATACGATGCTAAGCATCAACCTGCAGCGCCGCATTCAAGACCAGCCGTTCGATCGCGATGACGAGCGCTTGCTCATAAAGATGCAGTCGAAACTGACCGCCGCAGCCGAGATCATTCGCGCGCTGCATGTCGCCAAGATCGACAGCATGAGCGAGGCATTTGAGCTCGCCGGCACTGCCGTGGTCTTCTTCGATCGTTTTGGCCGCATCACCCGGCTGAACCAGCGCGCTGAGATGCTGCTCGATGGCAATATCCGGGTTCTCGATCGGGAGCTCGTTGCTCTCAGTCAGGAGGAGACGGGGCTCCTGCGCCGCCATCTGCAGGCAATCCTTTCGAAGGAGCCTTTCACCAATCCGGCCGTCTCCACGCCGGTTCTGTTTTCCCGCCCGGGAAAGGCGCCGCTGATAATCCGTGCCCAGCGGCTGAACGGAGTACCGGCCGAACTCTTCTCGCATTCCGCCGCCGTCGCCATCATCACGGATCTCTCCGAACGCGCGGCCCCGAGCCGCGATCTGCTGCGCCGGCTCTTTTCGCTCACTCCTCAGGAAACGACGGTAGCGCGCCTGCTGATGGATGGTTCGTCGCCGCGCCAGATCGCCGAAATATCCGGCCTGACTTATGAGACAACGCGCGGCTACGTGAAGAAGGTTCTCGCCAAGACTGGCACACAGCGCCAGTCCCAGCTTATCTCCCTGCTCTCAAGCCTGAAAATCTAGACCCGGTTATTAGGCCTGACCGTAGAGCGCAAGCAGCTCAATGCCGCCTTCCCATATCATGTCGAACGCCACATAGACGATGATGGCAAGGCCGATCCAGCCGATCCAGCGGAAGCGGTTGAGCAGCTTTGCCACGAAGTTGGATTCGACACCCATGAGGACGACGGAAAGGATGAGGCCGAAGATCAAGGCATTCATGTTCGACTTCGCAGCACCGGCAACGGCCAGGACGTTGTCGAGCGACATGGAAAGATCCGCAAAGATGATCTGGCCGATCGCCTGTCGGAAAAGTTTCGGCTTGTGAGCGTGGTGACCGGCTTCCTGCCCGGCCCCTTCTTCCTCTGCCTCGCGCAATTCCCTGAACATCGTCCAGCAGATCCACAGAAGCAGCAGACCTCCGACGAGATTGATGCCCTTGATGACGAGCAACTGCGCGGCAATGACGGCGAAAACGATGCGGATAACGGCGGCTGCGGCAATGCCGGTGACGATCGCCTTGCCGCGCAGCTCGGTGGAAAGGCCTGCAGCTGCCATACCGATAACGACCACATTATCCCCTGACAGGATGATGTTGATCATGATGACTTCGAGGTAGGCGGAAATGACCTGGGGGTCCAGAAAAGCGTGCATGGAGGGTGGCTTTCGTCGATGGGGCAAATCGATGATGATCCCTTCAAACAGATCGAGACACCTTTGAAATGCCCTTGCAGGCCGGAGCAGCACGCCTTTAAGGAATGCCGTTCCATTCTAACCGATCTGGAACAAAATCAGTTTTGGCGCGTCTTCTTCCGGCAATCACGGAAGGAAGATATCCATGTTAAAATGGGCTCTTATATTTCTGGTAATTTCTATCGTCGCCGGCTTTTTCGGCTTCTCCGGCATCTCCGCGGCGACCGCGACGATCGCCCGCGTGCTCTTCGGCATATTCCTCGTCGTCTTCCTGATCTTCCTCATCCTGGCCTTGATGGCAGGACAGGCGATCTTCTAGCCACGGGGCTATGCCAGATGGCATAACGACGACGACGGCAGCTTTTCAAAACAAGTTCGCTACAGCACCGCCGTCAGCCAGGGATGCATTCCCTTAACCCGCCTTTTCATGAGATTGTCGATAGACACCGATCCTGCACCCGAAACCGAAAGCACGAACATGCCGCCGGCAATTGCGAGATCCTTCTCGAAATGCAGCAGTTCGTTCTGACTCGCGAAGTTGGTGTGGAACAGAAAAGCCGTCGCGAGGCAGAACAGCCCGAGGGCCACCGCACCGAGCCGGCTGAGGAAACCGGCAGCAATAGAAAGGCCGGCACCCAGCTGCAGAGCAATGACGGCAAACGTCACCAGCGCCGGCAGGCCAAGCTTTTCGAAGATAGCAAGCGTCGCGGTGATGTCTGAGATGAGCGACGAACCCTCATGCAGGAAGATCAGGGATAGGAGAAGCCTACCCAGAAGAAGAATGAGATCGGCCAGCCGAGGCCAGCTTGCAGCGTTTTCCATCATATCCTCCACTATATCACGAGCAGGCGGCGAACCGCCTGCTCGTGCCGTTGATATGTCGGTCACTTACCGCCCTTTGCGGCGATGGCTCCCTGAAGGTCTTCGAGCTCCTCGCAGCCGCCGGGGCAAAGCTGTTTAAGGACCGCCGCCTGCTCTTCAGCCTTCGCCATATCGCCGGTCTCGACATAGAGTTCACCGAGATATTCGCGTGCCGCCTTATGATCGGGCTGAAGCTCCAGCGCCTTGGTATAATAGGTCAGCGACGTCCGGTAATCACCGGTCTTGCGCAGCGTGAACCCCATCAGATTGTAGACGTCCGCCTGCTGATTATCTTCGGCAAGATCGCGCAGCTCTGCAAGCGCGCCGGTATAGTCCTTGGCGTCGATCTTGGCCCGCACCGCAGTCAGGTCCGGAGCGTCAGTCGACTCCATGTTGTCGACGGCAAAGGCTGGAAATGCGGTAACCGCGGAAAAGCCGGCGGAAATGGCGCAAACCCAGATGAATCCCAGAATTGCATACTTCATCATTGTAACGTCCTTCGGCCTTTCAGGCCTGGATTGTTGGGGTGAAGGCATAGGCGCTTCCGTCCTTGACGAAGGTGCCTGAGCCGGGGAACGGGAAGTGCGAGCCGCAGATCGCGATATTGTCGGCAATGACGCGATCGATGAGACGGCGACGCGTGTCGATGGCTGTCGGCCCGTCCTGGTCATAGCTGCCCTGCCATTCGGGATGCGGGGCGAGCAGCGCCGGCACATACATGATGTCGGCGGAGACGAGCAGCTGCTTGTTGCCCGAGGTCACGAGATAGGTTGAATGACCGGGCGTATGGCCAGGCGCTGAAAGCAGCCTGATGCCGGGTGCAACCTCGGCCCCGTCATCCACCAGCTTCCAGTTCTTCCATGTCGGGAAAACGGCGGCGATGCGCTTGCCGGCCGGCTTGCGGCCTTCGGCAAGCTTCTCGACACGACCCGGTGCCGTCCACCAGTTATATTCGGCAGCATTGACGATGAGCTCGGCATTCGGGAAGACCGGATTGTTCGTTCCCTTTTCCATCAGGCCCCAGACATGGTCCGGATGGAAATGCGAGATCATGATCGTATCGATCTTCTTATAATCGATACCGGCCGCCGCCATATTCGCCGGAAGATGTGTGGCATTTTCCTGCCATTGACCGACGCCTGAGCCGGCATCCATCATGATCAGCCGCCCGCCGACTTTCAAAACGACCACCGTCAGCGGGATCGGCATGAATTCGGTCGTCAGCCCTGCCTTGGAAAGCGCCTCTTTGGTATCCTCGATCGAGGCGTTCTTGATGAATGCAGGATCATGCGGTTTTTTCCAGATGCCGTCATAGATCGCCGTAACCTCGATATCGCCGACCTTGTATTTATAAAAGCCGACCGTCGGCTCCAACGGTGTCGCGGCAAGTGCCGGCATGACGAATTCGAGCTTCGATGACAGGCCGAATGCAGCCGCAGCAGCGGCCGATCCCAGGACGGCGCGACGTGACATGGTAAACATGAATATGCCTCCTCTTGTTGATGGTATTTCGACTGGCGAAGACTGCAATTCATCTGACGCCCTCGCTGACGAACTAGATCGCCAGCGGGGCGCTGTTATTCCCGGCCCGAACGATATTTTCGACAAGCCATTGAAAATGCTTTGTTATTTTAACGGCGCACATCTTTCGTACCGCTGCGTGCAAATAAACCGGCGCTATTTGGAATAAAATCGCGCGCCGATCGGTCTAGACTGCAAGGGACCCGCATGTGACCGCGGCTCTCGCGTGCAAATCGGCTGCTGTTGAAGCAGGGAAGATGATGACAAACGCTCAGATCACCTATCCCGTCGGATCGATCGACTGGATGCTGCTGCTCAATCGGCCGCTGCCAGAGACACGCATTCGAACATCAGCGCTGGCAACGCTTTTGGCGGGCGCTGTGCGGCTGTTCCACCTTATGGCAGCTGAAAAATCGGCCGACAGCCGTATCACGTCGAAGGACGATGCGACCGCGCAGCATGAATTCATGCAGCGCTTCCAGCACGTGATCGTTCCGCACTTGGACGCGGCCTATAATTTCGCCCGCTTCCTCAGCCGCGATGCCGAGGCCGCGCAAGATATCGTCCAGGAAGCATTCCTGCGAGCCTACCGAAATTTTGAGACCTATCGCGGCGGCGATCCACGTTCCTGGCTCTTTGCGATCGTCAGAAACTGCTGCCACGTCTGGCGCCAGCAGGATCGTCGCAAGACACATTTCGAGCGGCATCTTGACGACACCGATGGTGCCGACCCCGATGAGGATCAAGGCTACCAGATCGCTTCGGAGGAAGATTCTCCGGAGACGGCGATGATCCGGGCAAGCGAGCAGCGGCGTGTACGATCCGTCATCAGCAAGCTTCCGGAAACGATGCGGGAGATCCTCGTCCTGCGTGAACTCGAAGATCTCTCCTATCGGCAGATCGCCGAAATCATCGATGCACCGATCGGCACCGTCATGTCGCGCCTTGCGAGAGCACGGCGCGAATTCGCCGACATCTGGGATGCATGCAACAAGAGCGAGGCGGCAGGATGAGTGAAGCCCATCAGAAAGGCTGCCCCGAATGGCGCATCATGCTGCATGGTTTTATCGACGGCGAACTCGACTCCGTTCATGCAGCACAGTTCGAGGATCATCTGGCGACCTGTGAAAATTGCCGGGCGGAGATGGAAGGGGTCGCTGCCGTGAGGAAGATCATCGATCAGGATGGCGTGCGATGGAGGCCGCCGGAGGCTCTGCGTTCACAGGTACTTTCCATGCTGTCTTTCGAACAGACGGCGGCGAGCTCCAGCCTGCCGGTGCCACGCCAAGCGCCTTTCCGGCGCCGCACTTTCGACTTCATCCGGCAATGGAGCTTCGTACCGTCCTTGGCGGTGCTCGCGGCAAGTGCTTTTCTGTTCGTCAATGCGCCGTCGCAGACCCTGATCCTGCAGGACGAGATCATGGCAAGCCATGTTCGATCCATGATGGCGGATCATCTGACCGACGTCCTGACCTCGGATCAGCACACGGTAAAGCCTTGGTTCAATGGTAGGATCGATTTTTCGCCGCCCGTCAGCGATCTCGCCAAGGATGGTTTCCCGCTGGTCGGCGGACGTGTCGATTATATCGGCGGCCGTGCCGTCGCCGCTCTCGTGTACAGACGCCATGGCCATGTCATCAACCTGTTCATTTGGCCTGCGGCTTCAGGTGCCCAAACGACAACGGAGCACGACGGCTACAACATGGTGCAATGGTCGGATGGCGGACTGACGTTCTGGGCGATTTCGGATGTCGCCTCTGGTGACCTTGCGGAGTTCGAGAGCTTCTTCCGGTCTGCAGCAAGGCTCTAAAGCAGGCTTGCGCCAACATTGATCGCAAGTGCCAGAATGGTGGTGTTGAACAGGAACGACAGGAGCGCATGCAGCAGGGTGAACTTGCGCATCCTCGTCGAGGTCACTGCTACATCGGCCGTCTGCGCCGCGACACCGATTGTGAAGGAGAAATAGAGGAAGTCCCAATAAGCGGGCTCCTCGATTCCATCAGGGAATTTAAGCCCTTCGCACTTATCCGAGCCGCCATAGAAATAATGGGCATAATGGATCGTGAAAAGCGTGTGCAGGAAAAACCAGGAGATCAGGATAGTCAGGATCGCCGCAGCCGCACGCCACAGCGCGACATCTGCCGGTGCATCCTTGATCGAATGGAGCTCGATACCGATTCCGGCAATACTGGCGAGAGCCGCTGCGATTGATAGGAAGAGCAGGAAAGTATCGGAAAAATCGAGATCTTCCGATCGCTTCTTGATGCTCTCAACGGTCGCGCGAAGCATCTTGCGCCAGCTCAGCCCGATGAAGAAGATCGCCGAGGCATTCCAGCCGAACAGGATGTTGCTGGCGCTGACCTCCCGCGAGGTCAGCAGTAGAAACACGATGAAACCGCCGAGCACCGAAAGGAAGAAGCTTGCATGCTTGTAGACAATCGAGACCAGCGAATTTCCGTCATCCTCGTCAGCCACCACGATACTCCTGCCTCTATGCCCTTGATATCAACATGAAAAAGGCGCGGATGCCAGCGGCACCCGCGCCTTTCATCAAAGTGCGGCTTGCGCGGCCTTACGCAGCAGCGAGCTGCAGCTCCTTGCGGACCTGACTGCGCAGCGTGCCGAGATCCTTTGCGAATGCGCGAATGCCTTCTGCGAGCTTTTCGGTCGCCATGGCATCTTCGTTCATCATCCAGCGGAAGGTCTTCTCGTCGACCGTGATCTTTGGCTCGGCCTTCTTGGTTTCCGGCGACAGCTTGCGCTCAAGCTTGCCCTGATCGTTGGACAGTTCGTCGAGCAGGTTCGGAGCGATCGTCAGGCGATCGCAACCGGCCAGCGCTTCGATTTCGCCGGTGTTGCGGAAAGAGGCGCCCATGACGACCGTCTTGATGTCATTGGCCTTGTAGTAGTTGTAGATGTCGCGGACGGACAGAACGCCCGGATCTTCCTCGGCGGTGAAATCCTTGCCGGTCGACTTCTTGTACCAGTCGAGGATACGGCCGACGAAGGGCGAGATCAGGAATACGCCGGCGTCAGCGCAGGCAATTGCCTGAGCCTTCGAGAACAGCAGCGTCAGATTGCAATCAATGCCTTCCTTCTGCAGGACTTCCGCTGCGCGAATGCCTTCCCAGGTGGAAGCGAGCTTGATGAGGATGCGGTCCTTCTCGATACCGCGCTCCTTGTAGGCCGCGATGATGCTGCGTGCCTTCTTCAGCGACGCTTCCGTATCGAAGGAGAGATCGGCATCGACTTCGGTCGAAACGCGACCGGGGACGAGCTTTACGAGGGCTGCGCCAACGGAGATCGCGAGGCGATCGGCAACGGCTGCGGCCGTAGCATCGGCATTACCGCCGAGCTTCTTGCCCCAGGCGATCGCTTCCTTCATGTCGTCGGCAAACATGTCGGTGCCGAGCGCCTTGAGAACGATGGAAGGGTTGGTCGTGCAATCAACCGGCTTCAGGCGAGCGACAGCCTGGATATCGCCGGTGTCGGCGACGACGGTTGTGATCTCGCGGAGTTGGTCAAGCTTGGATGTCATGGTCAAATTCCTTTGTGAACTTGGGCTGCGGACCGGCGCGAGTTCCGCCCGGCAAAGAGGTGATCTAAGGACAGATGGTTTGCATACAGCAGGCGAATAGTCGCGCGTCCGTCACGGGTGAGTCGTAAACGTGAGAGACACTGGCGGTGTTCCCGGGGGCGGGGCTCCCAACGCCGGAATACGACGAGCACATCGCAAGCGATACCGCCTGCGGCTTAAAGGCCGGTCGAGACTTTCCGCATGCCCGCACATTGTCCTCCTCGGACGGACAAGAACGATGTTGTCGACCCTGACTATCGCCGCTCCGGCAACGAAAAGTCAAGGACATTTGTGCATTTCAATTGACATAAGTGTCACACCCGGCATTATCGCGGGAACAAAGCCGATGCCACAACCTTATGCTATCGATAGCAAAGATCTAGGGCGAAATCGGCGCGGGAGGAGATGTGGTCAAGCTGAAACGCGGCACGCATACTGCTTATTCCGAAGCCTCCTCGCTTCGGCTGCGGGCTGCATGGCTCTATTACAATGAAGGCCTGACCCAGAAAGATGTTGCCGAACAGCTCGGCATCAGCCGCACGACCGTCATCCGCCTACTCGACGAGGCGATGAAGCGCAGCGAAGTTCAGATATGGATCAACGACTCGATCGGCGACTGCGTGGAGCTTTCGGTCAAGCTGGAACGCGCCTATGGCCTCGATGAGGCGATCGTCGTGCCGGAACCCGCCAATTGTGACGTGAATTCACTGGCAAAGAATGTCGGTCTGGCGCTCGGCCAGTTCCTGTCGGAAGCCATTCCGGACGATTATACGATTGGCGTCGGCTGGGGCCGCACCATGACGGCCTCTCTCGCAAGCTTCCGGCCGCCACGACGCGACAATTGCAAGATCGTCTCCCTGCTCGGCGGCATCGTCGCCGTCCACCAGACAAACCCAATCGACTACACCTGGCGCCTTGCCAATCAGCTCGGAGCGGAATGTTATATGTTCCTTGCGCCGCTGCTCGTCGATTCCACCGAGACCAAGCGCAACCTCATCGAAAAATGCGGGCTCGATACGATCTATCGGCTGGCGGAAAACCTTGATCTCGCGATCGTCAGCTGCGGCGATATCGGCCCGCATTCGACGTCGCTGTCCGAGGGATGGATTTCGAAGGCCGAACTGCAGCAACTGATTGATGCCGGCTGTGTCTGCGACACCATGTTCAACTTTCTGGACAAGGACGGCAATTCCGTCGACCACTCGATCAATCAGCGGGTGATGTCGGTGGATCTCGATACGCTGAAGGAGGCGAAACACATCGTACTGTCCTCCGGCGGCGCGCATCGTGCGGTCGCGATCCGCGCAACGATCAAGCGCATCGGCTGTAATACGTTGATCACCGACGAGAGCGCGGCA
The DNA here is from genome assembly GCF_051811225.1 of Rhizobium sp. 768_B6_N1_8. Lineage (NCBI taxonomy): Bacteria > Pseudomonadati > Pseudomonadota > Alphaproteobacteria > Hyphomicrobiales > Rhizobiaceae > Rhizobium > Rhizobium sp. 768_B6_N1_8. Next base: position 3,899,088 of record NZ_JBPWPV010000001.1, read on the forward strand.
AAGGCATTGCTGGAACTCGCCGAAGCCGCCTGAACGGCTTCGGCTGATCCCAATCGCTCAGGCGTGTGCCGATTCCCAGCCAAGCATGGCCCGTTTGCGGGTCAGACCCCAATGGTAACCGGTCAATGCTCCGTTTTTCCCGAGCGCGCGGTGGCAGGGCACGACGAAGGAAATCGGATTGGCCCCGACTGCCGCACCGACCGCGCGCATGGCAGTCGGCCGGCCGATGTCCTTGGCAATATCGCTGTAGGTCACGGCTTTGCCGAAGGGGATTTTCAGAAGGCTCTGCCAGACGCTGACCTGGAAATCCGTTCCGATCAGCACGACCCGCAACGGCTGGTCCGACGTCCAACGGCCCGGCTGGAAGATACGCTCGGCATAAGGCGCCGTCGCTTGACGGTCTTCCACATATTCCGCATTCGGCCAACGGCAGGTCATATCCTCAAGGCAGGCCTTCTCATCACCGGAATCGCTGAAGGCGAGGCCTGCGAGGCCGCGGTCTGTCACCATGACGAGGGCCGTCCCGAAGGGGCAGGTGTGGAACCCGTAGCGGATCGTCAGCCCGCCGCCCTTCGCCTTCCATTCGCCCGGAGACATTGCCTCATGTGTCACGAACAGGTCGTGCAGGCGGCTGGGACCGGAAAGACCCACCTCAATGGAGGTTTCGAGCAGCGGCATTTCTTCCTTGCGCAGCAGCCGCTTGGCGTGGTCGAGCGTCACGGCTTGCAGGAAGGCTTTCGGCGAAAGGCCGGCCCAGCGGGTAAAGGTCTTCTGGAGCTGCGTCGGCGACTGGTGCAGCCGAGCGGCAATCGCTTCCAGCGACGGCTGGTCGCGATATTCCTCGCTGATGAGTTCGATGACCTGACGGACGATATCGTAATCAGGGCCATCAGGAGTGATATCTGTGTCGAGCTTCGCGATCATGTTCATCGTCTTTCTCCTTTACAAAGGAGATAATCAAGGGCGGGCAGCCAAGCCACCCGTTTCTTGCGCCCTGATTCTTACGCAATGCCTCAGATACGCTGTTTTACCGTTGCCAGCGCGCGCTTGAAAGCCTTGGCGAAGCTCTCCCGATCGTCGGGATTGAGGAAGGAGCCGACATCCGTACGTTTGCCCTCCCCGAAAATATGCATGGAGAGAATGCCGATTTCCTGATGCCGCCGCACGAGGAAGCGCGTCCAGAATGGATTGAAGTGGTGCTCGATCATACGGCCGGACGGAGAGAACTTGCGCACGGACACATCTGTGCGCGAAACCGTCACCTCTTCCCGCACCCTGCCGGATCGGTAGCTCAGCCAGAAGGCGCCGTAGAGCAGCAGGAAATCCAGCCCGAAAAAGAAGCCGATTGGCCAAGCACCGGTGACGATGAAAAACATGCCGTACACGAAGCAGATGGCGCCGGAAACACTGAGCAACACCTTGAAGCCCTTCCGGCCGAGCGAGCGGTAGGGAAAAAGTTCGGCTGCGAAAACAGGCTGATCGTTACGGCTGTCGACGTTGCCTTCCATCATGGCCAGTGAGTATAGATTTTCCATGGCGAATCCGAAACTCAAATCCGTTACCAAATCGTCGCAAAACTCGAATGTGATCGTCCGCCGCAAGCCGGCGGCGGCGGTGAAAACCGCCTATTCATTAGCCGAGCGCGAGGAGATCTTCCGCCGTTTCTCCATCCAGCGTCCGGAGCCGCGAGGTGAGCTGGAACACACCAATCCCTTCACCCTCGTCGTGGCAGTGGCACTCTCTGCGCAAGCGACGGATGCCGGCGTCAACAAGGCGACTCGCGCGCTCTTCAAGATCGCCGATACGCCGCAGAAAATGCTCGATCTTGGCGAGGAGAAGGTTCGCGAATACATCAAGACGATCGGCCTATACCGCAACAAGGCGAAGAACGTCGTCGCGCTTTCGCAGATGCTGGTCGATGAATTCGGCGGCAAGGTGCCGGAGACGCGCGAGGAACTGGTTCGCCTGCCGGGCGTCGGCCGCAAGACCGCCAATGTTGTGCTCTCCATGGCCTTCGGCCAGGCGACGATGGCGGTTGACACCCATATCTTTCGCATCGCCAACCGCATCAGGCTCGCACCTGGCAAGACGCCGGACGAGGTTGAAGACCGGCTGATGAAGGTGGTGCCGAAGCAATACCTTTATCACGCCCATCACTGGCTCATCCTGCACGGCCGCTATACCTGCAAGGCCCGTCGCCCGGAATGCGAGCGCTGCGTCATCGCCGATATCTGCAAATCGCCGGAGAAGAGCAGCGATATCCCCGCACCATTGGTCGAGTTACCGCCGCAGGTGATCGGCGAGGCTGTCGAGTAAGGCAGCTATCGCCTGCTCGTAGTCCTCACGACTGCCGCCTGCTTCGATGGCGATCGCCGCGCGATCGAAAGCCGCTGACAGCATCGTCGTCAGTGGTCCGAGCAAAGCACTGGCCTGCGGCAGCAAGGCTTCGAGCCCTGTCCTCAATGTCGCCTCCGCATTCTCGGCATCGATCTGCGCAGTCGCGGGCAAGCCGATGACCGCCGGCGCCTCAAGCAGAAGCAGTCGCGTCCGCCCTTCCACATCCATTGCATCGAAATAGGCCGCGGCGCCTTCAAGCAGTGCGTCACGCGGTTCGATTTGACGCTTTGTGCGCCGCTCGATTTCGTCGGCGACATCGGTCGCCTCCCTTTCGATCACGGCCCGAAAGAGCGCTTTCTTGTCTTCGAAGTGATGATAGAGCGCACCGCGCGTGACACCGGCCTCTACAACGATATCGGGCGTGGCCGTCTCGGCATATCCCTTCTCGACGAAAAGCCGCCGCGCGGCATCCATCAGGGCCTGCCTGGTCTGTTCGGTTCTTTCGCGATTGCTGCGGCTCATCACTCCTCTTTACATACAATCTGCCTGTATGTTAAATAAAAAAACATACAATGTGTACGTAAAATCAAAAGGAGGAAAAGGATGAAATCGACGAGCTACTATCCCGTCATCATGACGGATAACGTTGCCGGCACGGCTGCCTTCTATTGCCGCCATTTCCGTTTCCAGCCACTCTTCGAAAGCGACTGGTACGTTCATCTGCAATCGACGGAGGATGAGCATGTGACACTCGCCGTGCTCGACGGCAGCCACGAAACCATCCCGGCTGCGGGCCGCGGCAAGGTTTCCGGCCTGCTCCTGAATTTCGAGGTCGAGGACGTGGATGCCATCTATGCCGCCTGCACGGAGGCAGGCCTGCCGATCCTCCGGGAGATCCGCGACGAGGATTTCGGCCAGCGCCATTTCATCACCGCCGACCCGAATGGCGTGCTGATCGATATCATCAAGCCGATCCCGCCGAGTGCAGAATTTGCGGCGATGTATGATGCCGCAGCGCTGCCCAGCTAGACCTTGAAACCGGGATCGCGAGCCGAAACCAGCTTGTGCAGATGTACCATCATGCCTGCCGCAAAGAGCGGCGTGAGCAGATTGACAATGGGAATCGCCAGGAAAAGTGCAATCATCAGACCGCCAAGAAAGACGGTCGGACCATGCTTGGCGCGAAACAGCCGCGCCTCCGGCGGCGAACGGAAGCGCATCGCCGCGAACTCGAAGAATTCCCGCCCGAGCAGATAGCCGTTCACGAGGAAGAAGGCCACGAGATTGACGCCGGGAATGAAGAGCAGGAAGAGCGCGATAATATTGCCGATGATCACGACGCCGAGGAATTTGATCGAGCTCGCCATCGCGGGGCCGAGCGGCATGGCCTTGCCCAGCGCATCCTGTGGATAGTCCCTTTTTTCGATCACCTCGGCGACATCGTCGAGAAAGAGGCCGGCAATCAGCGCCGTAACCGGCGAGAGCAGCAGCGCCAGCCCGAGCGCAAGGCCGATCCCGGCGGCGACAAGGAAAACGAAGCTGAGCCAACCGGCCCAGTCAGGCATCTCGGGAAAGAACCCGACCACCCAGGGAAATACAAAACTGATGAACAGGCCGCGCAGCGCAAACCACAAGCCAATCAACACCAGCACCGTCAGTCCGAGAACCTTCCAGAAAGCCGACCGGGTCTCCGGCGCAAACAGGTTGGCAAGCGAAAGGCGAGCGGCGTCAAGGATCATTCTCTGGCGTCTCCGTTACGCAGCGTGATGTAGGGAGCCGGCGTCCTCCCGGCAAGTCAGTTGAAAATTACATGCTTGAATAGAAAACTTGTCGAAAATTACATGCTAATATATAGTTCTCAATGTTGGAAATACGTGTGGGCCTAAGAAGAGCTTCCGGACAATATTAAGAAACAAGGATTCGGCTCTGCATGAATCCACGGAAGGCCTCTGAGGAAATGGGGGAGGCTGCGACGTGGAAGATTTTGTAGAGAAACTTAGGCAATACGCGAAATCCGGCACGCCCGCCGAACGACGAATCGCGAAATATTTCACCGAACATTTGAACGACCTGCCGTTCGAAACCGCTGCGTCGGTTGCCGACCGGCTTGATCTTTCGCCGATGACGGTCGGCCGTTTCCTGCGAGCGCTCGGCTACCAGGGCCTGGACAGCGTCAAGGTGGAGATCCGCGAGACGGCAACGACCTCACCCGTCCAGTTCCAGAGCGCGATGACGGAGCTGCAGACGGATGCGTCGGAAGGCAAGCCGCTCGCCGTTCTCGTGGCGGAGCAGATACAAGCGCTGCATCACATCTATCATCTGACCGCACAGCCGCATTGGAGTGAAGCCGTCGCGATGATCGGCGCCTCCAGAGAGGTTTTCGTCGCCACCCATGCCAGACTCGCCGGCTTCTCCAATCATTTCTGCCAGCGACTGACCCTGGCCCGCGACAGCGTGCGTGCGATCGACGGCGCGGGTAACCGCTTCGCGGAGCTTTTCGCCCGTTCCTTCGTCGAGGACGCCGTGCTCGTCATCATCGATTGTCGGCGCTTCGCCAGGTCACGGCTGCTTGCGCGCACTGCCCGGCGTTACGGCTACAAGGTGATCCTAATTTCCGCGCAGCATGCGGACTGGCTGCCCGAACAGTCAAACGTCGTCCTGCCTTTGCCGCCTGCCCGCGCGCCCGACATGGATAACCTGCCGCCGCTGATCGCCTTGCTCGATTGTCTGTCCGAGGCGGTCATTTTGGGCGCCGGCGAAGAGGCAAGCCAACGCCGCCGACGCATGGTGGAATTTGCAACTATCCTCGGCGAAACGGCAAATCGCTAAACTATTCCACCGCTTCCAGTTCCGCCCGATGGCGATACATGGCAAGAAATCGGCGATAGTCGTGATCGTAAAGCGCCTGCTTGCTCCTGTCGGGAAGCCGCACAGAGCCGCCAGGATACATCGCCTTGCCAGCCGTCGCCAAATCCTTGTGTAAGCCGCAGGCAACCGATGAGGCGATCGCGGTGCCGAGCAGTACCGCCTCGTTCATGTCAGGTACGATGACCTTGCAGCCCGTCACATCCGAATAGAGCTCCATCAGAACGGGGTTCTTCACATGCCCGCCGGCCACATGCAGCGTATCCGGCACGTAGCCGTGATCTCTCATCTTTTCGAGGATGTGGCGGATGCCAAGCGCAATTCCGACCGCGGTCCGCCAATAGAGCGCACAGAGCCCGTCGAAGGAGGTATCGAGCGTCAGCCCGCTGATGACGCCGACAGCATGCGGATCGGCCAGTGGCGACCGATTGCCGTGAAAATCCGGGAGAATGAAGATCCTTGCACCGAGCGCGTCACCCTCTTCTGTTCTGAGTTCGGCGATGCGGGCGACGATCCTCTGGTGCAGCGCCGCAGTCGGTTCACCACCCGCCGCGTGCATGCGCACGATATGATCGAGCAGCGCACCGGCCGCCGATTGGCCAGCCTCGACGAGCCACGATTGCGGAAAAACCGCCTCGTAATAGGGCCCCCACATTCCCTCGCTCGGCTTCCGCTCAAGGGAAAAGGCGACGATGCAGCTCGATGTCCCTGCAATCAGCGCAAGCTGCTGCTCGAGCTTTGCCGGATCGCCGGCATAGCCGCTGAGTGTGCCGAGCGCGCCGGCATAGGCATCGATCATCCCGGACGAAACATGGCAATCGGTGGTCAGGCCCAACGCTTCGGCAGCCTGCGGCGTCAGCTTGCCGATGCTCTCCCCAACGGCCACTGTCTCCTCAGGCAGCCTGCCGCGCAGCAATAAATCCTCAAGACCGATCTGCTGCAGGAAATCCTGCTGCCAGCCCCTTTCCTTATGAGCTAGGTAATTCCATTTGGCCGTCAGCGTGCAGCGGGATCGGACAGCCGAGCCGGTTGCCTTCCAGGTCAGGAAATCGGCAAGGTCGAAGAAGTATCCGGCTTTCTCCCAGGTCGCCGGCAGTTTCTTCTTCAGCCAGATCAGCTTCGGCATTTCCATTTCCGGCGACATGACATTGCCAGAATGTTCCAGCACTTCATGCTTCGTCGCCGTACAGAAATCGGCTTCCTTCAGGGCCCGATGATCGAGCCACACGATCGTATCGAACCGCGTCTCACCGCCAGTGGAAACGCTGATCTGCCTGCCTTCGGTATCGCGCACCACAAGCGAACAGGTGGCGTCGAAACCGATCGCGCCGATTGCGGCAGCCCCAATGCCTGACTGGTCCATAGCTGTACGCACGGCAGTGCAAACGGCCGACCAGATATCCTCGGAATCATGTTCGGCATGGTTCTCGCGCGGCCGGTTCATGACGATCGGATGCTCAGCCTTGGCAAGCAGGCGGCCATGCGTATCGAAGACACCGGCGCGTGCGCTGCTCGTGCCGACATCCACCGCAACCACATGATCACGCATCAATGCTGAGTCCCGTCCAGCTTTTGTTTGCGGACAAGGTGTATCAATTCCGGCATGGCGTCAAACACGACTTCCGGTGAAAGACGGTCGAGTTCCTCACGGTAGCCGGCAAAGTTTGCATGCGAGCCGCCGGTAAAGGCAAAGACCGTCATGCCCGCCGCCTTGGCTGCAGCAATACCCGCCGGACTGTCCTCGATGACGATGCAGTCACGGGGTTCCACATGCATCTGGTCGGCCGCATAAAGGAAGAGATCAGGCGCCGGCTTGCCGCGCTTGACCATGCTGGCGCTGAAGATGTTCGGCAGCTTCGGAAGCAGTCCGGTGACAGAGAGTGACAGTTTGATCCGCTCGACCTGGCTGGACGATGCAACACAGCAGGGAACGCCAAGCGCATCGATCGTATCGCCAATGCCCGGCATGGCCTTCAGCTCAGTGCGGAAACGGGCATAGAGATTGGTGCGGATGCTTTCCAGGAATTCCTCGTTGGCATGCACGTTGAATTCCGTCTCCAATATGGAGATGAGGGTTGCGAGGCTCTTGCCGAGGAAGCGTTCATAGGCCTCGTCCTCGGTAATCGCCACGCCGAGATCGGCCATCGCCTTGATGAGAACGCTGATCGAAATCGGTTCGCTGTCGACGAGCACACCGTCGCAATCGAAAATGACCAGCCGTGGTTCAGCATCAGCCATGGAAGACCCAACCTGAGTTCAGTTCGGACGCAACCGTCCTGCTTTGTCCGCAAGGCCGGGATGGCGGCAGAAACGTCGCCACCGTGATTCCTTACACTGCGAGCTTGCCGTCGAGATAGAGCTGCAACGTTTCCTTCGTGCCCTTTTCCCACAAGGTTTTCAGCGCGTGGGTGAAACGTTTGCGGAAAAGATCTGATTTCGCCACGTCGCCGAAAATATCGTCGAAGACGAGGAAGGCTGCCGGATCGTCCTTTGCCTTCACCGCCGCCTCATGCAGACGGTCGGCACTGGCATCGTTGAAGACGATCTCCTTGCCGCTGTCGCTCTTGCCGAAGAAGTAGCGGCACCATAGCGCCGAGACGAGCGCGAGGCCGACGACATCCTTGCCCTGGCGCAGATTGTCGAGCGTCGAGGGCAGGATGAATTTCGGCTGGCGGTTGGAACCGTCCTGCGCCAGGCGCGGGATCGTGTCGGCGATTTTCGGGTTGAGGAAGCGGCGCTCGATCAGCTTGAAATAATCGGCGAGCGACGTATCCGGCACCGGCGGCACGATCGGGATGATTTCCTCGTTCTCGAGCTTGGCGAGGAAGGCGCGGATCAAATCATTCTCCATCGCCTCATGCACGAAATGAATATCCATCAGCGCCGCCGGATAGGCGATCGTCGCATGGCCGCCATTGAGGATTCGGATCTTCATATGCTCATAGGGCGTGACATCGGGCACGAAGGTAACCCCGACCTTCTCAAGCGCCGGGCGGCCCATCGGGAACTTGTCTTCCAGCACCCACTGCTTGAACTCTTCGCAATAGACCGGCCAGTTGTCCTCGATATCGAAATTCTCCTTGAGGAAATCGATCTCGCGCTGGCTGGTTGCCGGCGTGATGCGGTCCACCATGCCGTTCGGGAAAGAGACATTGGTCTTGATCCAGTCGGCAAAAGCCGGATCAGAGAGCTTCGCCGTGCCGACGACGGCATTCGCAGTGACGACGCCATTATGGGGAATGTTGTCGCAGGACATGACGGTGAAGGGCGCGATGCCCTTGTCTTTACGCGCCTTCAGGCCGGCAACGATCAGGCCGAAGACCGTCTTCGGTATCGCCGGGTTCTGTCCGTCGGCGGCAATCGCCGGATGCGCCGGATTGAACTTGCCCGAGGCATCGATGAAGTAACCGCCTTCGGTGATCGTCATTGAGACGATCCGGATCTCACGATCGGCAAGCTTGGCGATGACAACAGCGGGTTCACCGACCGGCAGAATATCGATCATCGGCCCAGTCACCCGCGCCGCCGTCTTGTTGTTGTCCTGCTCGACGACGGTCGTCAGGAAATCCTGCGCCGCGAGCTTGTCACGCATGGCCGCATCCGAAGGCAGCACACCGGCGCCGATGATTGCCCAATCGTGGTCACTGCCGGCGTTGAAGAGGTCGTCGAGATAGATCGCCTGGTGGGCACGATGAAAATTGCCGACGCCGAAGTGCACGATGCCGGCTTTCAGCGACGCCCGGTCATAGGCCGGAATGGCTGCAGTCTTTGCTGCCTCGGCGAGCGTTGCCAGCGATAATTTGCACGTCATGTTTCAGTCCTCTTGAAGGTCTTGCGAAAGGGCTTTCGTCCTCCCGGTAGCGCGGCCGGACGAGAGCGCCCGGTCCGCATGTCTGCCCCCAGCCGCGGCCGCCTCAGATGGCGAGGCCGCTCTCGTTGAATTTATGAATGCGCGTCTTGTCCGGCGTCAGGTAGACCGTGTCGCCGGCCTTGGAAGCAAAATCGCCGTTGCTGCGCGCCGTCACCATCCCGATACCCTCGACATCGACATGCAGGAACGTGTCGGAGCCGAGATGTTCGGCCACCATGACCCTGCCCTTCCAGTCGCCACTTTCGGTCGACAGCAGCACATGTTCGGGACGGATGCCGATCGTGTGCGCATTGAGCTGCGCAGCATTCTGCCCCTTGATGAAATTCATCTTGGGCGAGCCGATAAAGCCTGCAACGAAGAGGTTTCGCGGGCTGCGGTATAGCTCCAGCGGCGAACCGACCTGCTCGATATTGCCCCTGTTGAGCACCACGATCTTGTCGGCCATAGTCATGGCTTCCACCTGATCGTGGGTGACGTAGACCATCGTCGTCTTGAGTTGCTGGTGCAGCTCGCTGATTTCAATGCGCATGTTGACGCGCAGCGCCGCATCGAGGTTCGACAGCGGCTCGTCGAAGAGGAAGGCCGAAGGCTGGCGCACGATAGCGCGGCCGATGGCGACACGCTGACGCTGGCCGCCCGAAAGCTGGCGCGGCTTGCGATCCAGATAGTCGCCGAGATTCAACACGCGGGCGGCATCGTCCACCTTGCGGTCGATCTCTGTCTTGTCCATGCCCGCCATCTTCAGCGGGAAGGCGATGTTGTTGCGCACGCTCATATGCGGGTAGAGCGCATAGGACTGGAACACCATCGCCAGACCCCGCTCGGATGGCGCCTTCTCGGTCGCATCCTTGCCGTCGATGACGATCTTGCCGCCGGAGACATCTTCGAGGCCGGCGATCAGGCGCAGTAGGGTGGACTTCCCGCAGCCCGACGGGCCGACGAAGACAACGAACTCGCCGTCCCTGATATCGAGATCGATCGAAGGGATGACCTTGGCCTCGCCGAAGACCTTCGAAACCTTTTGAAGGGTAATGCTGCCCATGTTTCTCTCCCTATGATCTTATTTCACCGCGCCGAAAGTCAGGCCGCGGACAAGTTGTTTCTGGCTGAACCAGCCGAGGATGAGGATCGGCGCAATCGCCATGGTCGAAGCCGCCGAAAGCTTGGCATAGAACAGACCTTCCGGGCTCGAATAGGAGGCGATGAAGGCCGTGAGCGGTGCCGCCTTGGAGGCCGTGAGGTTAAGCGTCCAGAACGCTTCGTTCCAGGCAAGGATAATGTTGAGCAGCAGCGTCGAGGCAATGCCCGGCACCGCCATCGGCGTCAGCACGTAGATGATTTCCTTGGCGAGCGAGGCGCCGTCCATGCGGGCGGCTTCCAGGATTTCTCCGGGGATTTCCTTGAAGTAGGTGTAGAGCATCCAGACGATGATCGGCAGGTTGATCAGCGTCAGAACGATCACCAGACCGGTGCGCGTATCGAGCAGGCCCGAATTGCGGAACATGAGGTAGATCGGGATGAGCGCGCCGACGGGCGGCATCATCTTTGTCGACAGCATCCACATCAGCACATCCTTCGTCCGCTTGGTCGGCGCAAAGGCCATGGCCCAGGCGGCCGGAATGGCGATGATGAGACCGATCAGCGTCGAGCCGAAGGAGATCACCACGGAATTCATGAAGTGGCTGAGATAGTTTGAGCGGCTCTGCACCTCCGCATAGTTCTCCGTCGTCCAGTGGAAGAACAGGAACTGCGGCGGCGAGGCGATGGCATCCGCCTCCGTCTTGAAGCTCGTCAGGAACGTCCAGAGGATCGGGAAGAAGATCAGGATGCCGAGTGCCCAGGCGATCGCGGTCATGATGACCTTGCGTTGGGTAGTAACCTTCCTAGCCATCTTAAGCCTCCAGATTCTTGCCGACGAGGCGGACGAGGAAGATCGCGACGATATTGGCGAGCACGACGGCAACGATGCCGCCTGCGGATGCCCCGCCGATATCGAACTGCAGCAGCGCCTGGACATAGACGAGATAGGTGAGGTTCGTGCTCTGCGTGCCCGGACCGCCATTGGTGGTAACCAGGATTTCGGCAAAGACCGACAGCAGGAAGATCGTCTGGATTAGGATGACCACGGTGATCGCGCGGGCCATGTGCGGCAGGATGATGTAGATGAACTTCGAGATCGGGCCGGCGCCGTCCATTTCGGCGGCTTCCTTCTGCTCTTCGTCAAGCGACTGCAGCGCGGTGAGCAGGATGAGCGTGGCGAAGGGAAGCCACTGCCAGGCGACGATCAGGATGATGGAGAACAGCGGTACGCTGGCCAGCCAGTCGATTGGCTGCAGGCCGACAGCCTTCGCCATATAGGCGAAGAGGCCGTTGACCGGGTTCATGAACATGTTTTTCCAGACAAGGGCCGCCACCGTCGGCATGACGAAAAAGGGCGCGATGACCAGGATGCGCACGATGCCTTGGCCATACATCGGCTGATCGAGCAGCAATGCGAAGAGAATGCCGCCGACCACGGTGATAACGAGCACGCCCGCAACCAGAACCAGCGTGTTGATGAGCGCGGCAAAGAAGGCCGGGTCGGTGAGGAAGTATTGGTAGTTTAAGAGACCGACGAAATTCTCCATGCCCGGGCTGAGCAGATTGTAGTTCAGCAGGGAGAAGTAAATCGTCATCGCCAGCGGGACGATCATCCACGCGAAGAGCAGCACCACGGAAGGTGCTATCATCAGGCGTGCTGCGGAGCGAGTGTGGAACGTTGCCATAGCAATCACCGGTCTGATCTGAAGCGGAAATGGCTGCGAAACAGCTTTGAAAAAAGCGGCCGCCGATGCAGTTCGGGCAATCGGCGGCCCAGAGGTGCGGAATGTCAAGCATTCCGTACGTCTCAGGAGGTTTTTACTTGATGTAACCCGCCTTGGTCATTTCGCGGGTGGTCAGCTGCTGCGCGCTCTGCAGGGCCTGGTCGACCGAGATCTGGCCGGCAAGAGCTGCGGAGAACTGCTGGCCGACAGCCGTGCCGATACCCTGGAATTCCGGGATCGCCACGAACTGGACGCCGACATAGGGAACCGGCTTCACAGTCGGCTTGGTCGGATCGGCGGAGTTGATGCTGTCGAGCGTCATCTTCGCAAAGGGAGCAGCCTTCTGGTAGTCGGCATTCGCATAGAGCGAGCTGCGGGTACCGGGAGGTGCGTTCAGCCAGCCTTCCTTCTCAGCAACGAGGTTGGTGTAGTCCTTGCTCGTTGCCCAGGCGATGAACTTCTCGGCGGCTTCAGACTTCTGAGAGCCTGCCGGGATGGCGAGGTTCCAGGCCCAGAGCCAGTTGCCGCGCTTGCCGAGGCCCTTGTCCGGAGCCAGCGCAAAGCCGACCTTGTCGGCGACCTGCGACTGCTTCGGATCGGCTACGAAGGAGGCAGCAACCGTTGCGTCGATCCACATGCCGCACTTGCCGGTCTGGAAGAGCGCCAGATTTTCGTTGAAGCCGTTGGAAGAAGCACCGGGAGGGCCGGCTTCCTTCATCAGGTTGACGTAGAAGGTCAGCGTGTCCTTCCACTCGGGCTGATCGAACTGCGGCTTCCACTGTTCATCGAACCAGCGGGCGCCGAAGGAGTTCGACATAGCCGTCAGGAAGGCCATGTTTTCGCCCCAGCCGGCCTTGCCGCGCAGGCAGATGCCGTAGATTTCCTTGTCCTTGTTGGTGACCTTCTTTGCAGCATCTGCAATGAAATCCCAGGTCGGCGCATCGGGCATCTTCAGGCCGGCAGCGTCGAACAGGTCCTTGCGGTACATGACCATGGAGCTTTCGCCGTAGAACGGAGCTGCATAGAGCTTGCCGTCCTGGCTGATGCCGCTGCGGATGGCCGGCAGCAGGTCATTCACGTCGTAGCTGTCGCCGAGGTTGTCGAGCGGCAGAAGCCAGCCCTGCTTTGCCCAGATCGGAACTTCATAGGTGCCGATCGTCAGGACGTCGTACTGGCCGCCCTTGGTCGCGATGTCGGTCGTGACCTTCTGGCGCAGAACGTTTTCTTCGAGGGTTACCCATTCAAGGTCGATGCCGGGATTCTTCGCCTTGAAGTCATCCGTCAGCTTCTGCATCCGGATCATGTCGCCGTTGTTCACGGTCGCGATTGTCAGCGTCTCGGCCGAAGCCATGCCGGCAAACGCCATTGCTGAGCAAGCGCCCAGCAGGAAAGTTCTCAATGTCATATCTTCCTCCCAGAAGATGAGTGTGAGCATTCGCTTTGCTCATGGGCAATTACTCATCAGCGGGCAGATTTTGTCAATCGGCAATCGTTGCTGCGACGCCGAACAAAACATCTATCTCATTGATTTAAAGGGAATATATTTTTGCTCAACTACTGAGCAAAAACTCAGCCGTCTCTTCGTCGGTAATCAAACCGTTCACCTGATGGCCTGTGATGGCAGCTCTGATCGCCTTGAACTTGCGCTTGCCCTTGGCAATTCCGATGACCGTGGACGAATCGCGCGGCGGGATGGGAGCAGAAGCAACACGCTCGTTGATCGGGTTGTCGAGCAGCCTGCCGTCCACGTCGAAAATCCAGCCGCAGATCTCACCCACGGCGCCGTCGCGCATCAGTTCCATCATCTCGTCTTTTTCAAGGAAACCATCGACGCAGAGCGGGCCATCGATGCCGAGTTCGCCGATACCGACGAAGGTCACATCCGCCTGCGCGCTGATCGCCAGCGTCGAGCGCACGAGTTGCTGACCGTGCAGAAGCTCCCGCTCCTCCGCCGAGGTGACGAGAACCGGCAGCGGCATCGGATAGTGCCGCGCCTTGACGGCATCGGCCATGCTGAAGATGACGTTGTAATAGGCGGCCGAACCATCCGGCGCGATATTGCCGGTCAGCGAGACGATACGGTGATTGGGACATTCGATCGCCGGCAGCTGGTCGACAGCCGCTTTCAGCGTTCGTCCGGTGCCGACGGCAAGCACGATCGGATCGGGGCGCTTCAGCCAGCGCTCGATTTCGGAAGCAGCCGCTTCGGCAATGCCAACCGTCGTCGACGATGAGCCGGGATCGCTCGGAACGATCTCGACATGCCGCAGACCGAATTTCTTGCGCAGCTGGTTGCCGAGCTCAAGGCAGGCGGCAATCGGATGGTCGAGCCGCACCTTGATCAGCCGCTCGGCCACGGCAAGCGAAACGAGCCGCTGCGCCGACTGGCGCGAAATACCCATCGAGGATGCGATTTCATCCTGTGTGCGGCCGGCGACATAATAAAGCCAGCCGGCGCGCGCCGCATCGTCCAGCCGTCCGGAAGTCTCCGCTCTTTTTACCATCTATCGCCGCCGATTAATTTCTTTGAGTCTATCTGGCGCCAGATCAAAACAAAAATCGGGCAAATGTCGAGGGCGTTGAAAAAATGAGCAGTCGCTTCCTTATCCAAACCACTGCATGACGATGTAGATGGCCGCCTTGACGAGACCGTAGATCACGCCGCCGGCAACGATGAGCGAGACTGCCGTCATGGCAAAGCCGAGAAGCGAGAACAGCCCGTCTCGGCCAAGAATGGCAAAGGCGAAGAGCGAAATCGCAATCGCCGGCAGGATATTGCCGAGCGGCACCGGCAGCACGAGAACGATCGCCAGCACCAGACAGCAGAAGCCAGCCAGATATTCCGCCGGCGGCTCGACGAAAATGCTCAATCGTGGCTGCAGCATGCGCTCCGCCCAGGCAAGCCAGGGATGAATGCGTCCGACGATCGTCTCGAAATCCTCCCGCAGCATGGAGCGCGCCGCAATCGCCTTCGGCAGCCACGGCTTCAGGCCGAAGGTAAGCTGTGCGGCAAGGAAGATCAGCGGTGCTCCGAGCAGCGACGAGGTGCCGGGCGGCGTCGGAAAGGCGTTCGGCAGCGCAAAGATCAGCATCAGCGCGCCGATCGCCCGGTCGCCCATCGTCTGGAACAGGTCGCCGATCGACACGCGTTCGCGGCTTCGATCCGCCGCCATCTGTCGCAGGATGGAAGACAGGCGCTTGCCTTTCGGACGCGGCCTGCGGGCGGTGGTTCTGTGAGTTTCGGTATTTTCGATTGTCATGGATCCGGCGTCGGAAGGGTGAATGATAGGAAGCTTGCCCATGCAATATGCCAATAGCATGACCTTGGCGGATCAAATTATCAGCTCATAACGATCAGGCTTTGTTCATTTATCGAATAATCCTTGTAATTCGCCGCCAAGAGTGCGAGCAGACGCCAAGCACAGACAATTGGCAGACATCAGATGATTATTTCATTCGATATCGGAGGCTCCGCCATCAAGGGCGGGATTGCGCGTTCGGAATCCGACATCGTACCGCTTGGCCGCCGCCCGACTCCCAAGGATGACTTCCCGGCTTTCGTCGAGACGCTGAAGAACATCATCGCCGAGACCGGCGAACAGCCCTTGCGCATTGCTCTCTCGATTGCCGGTGTCGTCGACCCGGACACGCAGCGCCTCATCGTCGCCAATATCCCCTGCATCCACGACCGCAACCTCGCCGCCGACCTGGAGGATGAACTCGGCCTGCCTGTGCTGATCGCCAATGATGCCGATTGTTTCGCCATGGCGGAAGCCGAACTCGGCGCCGGTCGCGGCCATCGTATCGTTTTCGGCGCCATCCTCGGCACCGGCGTCGGCGGCGGCGTCGTCTCAGATGGTCGCCTCATCAATGCGTCGGGCGGCTTTGCCGGCGAGTGGGGCCATGGCCCGATCATCGCATCGCAGGCCGGCACTCCGCCAGTTGCCATCCCCGCCTATGCCTGCGGCTGCGGCCAGAAGGGCTGTGTCGATACCGTCGGCGGCGCGCGTGGTCTGGAACGCCTGCACAAGACGCTGCACGATCTCGACTTCTCCAGCGAGGAAATCATCGCCAACTGGCGCAATGGCGAGGAAAAGGCCAATCGCACGATCGACGTCTATGTCGATCTCGTCGCCTCGCCACTAGCACTCGCCATCAACATCACAGGCGCAACCATCGTGCCCGTCGGCGGCGGTCTTTCGAATGTGGAGCCGCTTCTGGCGGAGCTGGATCAGGCGGTGCGCGCTCGTATCCTGCGGAAATTCGATCGCCCGCTGGTCGTGCGCAGTGAATGCCGTATCGAACCGGGCCTGATCGGCGCGGCCCTTCTGGGCCTCAAGGCTGAAGCTGCATAGTGAAATTCCAATAAAACGGTGCGGCGCTTTGCTGGATCGCGTAGAAACAGAGTTCTAAAGCGTCGGCCACATCCGGACGATCGCGGCAAAGCGCAGCCAGTCCTTCCGCAGACAGGGAGTCCAGGCCGCTTCGGCGATGGCCGGCAGCCGCGGGAAGACCAGCCTGTTGAAATAGGCCCGCGAGACGAAATTCTCGCCCCAGATACAGGCCTGGATACCGCGCATCCGCTCTCTCAGCTCCTCCGGCAATTCGCCTTCGGCTTCGTAAGCATAGGTCTTTTCCGGTGGCGTGAAGCCGGCCCAGCTGGCACCCGGCTCTCCCCAGTCTTCTGCCTGCGCCATGTCGAGATAGTAGGCCTGACCCGGCGTCATGACGATATCATAACCCTCACGTGCCAGCTCGATGCCGACGTCAGGTTTTTCCCAGGCCATCAGCAGCGTGCCCACGCGATCGACGCCGCCGCCCTGAGAAACCTCGTTCCAGCCGGCAAGCTTCTTGCCGCGCTTGGCAAGCATCGCCTTGATCCGTCGGAGGAAATAGGATTGCAGTTCAGCCGTACCCGCAAGCTTCTCACGCTCCATCAACGTTCTGCAAAGCGGCGAGGCAAGCCAGGAGCCATGTGGCACCTCGTCGCCGCCGATATGAATATATTCGGACGGAAAGAGCGGAAGCATTTCGTCGAACACCTTGCCGAGGAACTCATAGGTGAATTCAACCGCTGGATTGAGCGAATTATTGGGATATCCCTGCACCGACCGGTAGCCGTCCGGTGCCTCCTGTCCATCGACGAGCTGCGGTAGGGAGAGGAGTGCGGCGGAGCTGTGACCGGGTATATCGATCTCCGGCACGACTTCGACACGCAGCATGCCTGCATGAGCAACGATCCCTTTGACATCATCCTGGCTGTAAAATCCTGAACGTGGCTCCGCGCCATCGCCGAGCTGCGGCAATAGAACTTCGTCAGGCCCGCGCTTCGCACCGATCTCCGTAAGCTCGGGATAGGCCTTGATCTCCAACCGCCAGGCTTCATCGTCGGTCAGATGCCAGTGAAAAATATTGAGCTTGTTCCAGGCGAGGATATCGATCAGCCGCTTGATATCAGGGACCGGATAAAACTGCCTGCTGACATCGAGATGACAGCCGCGCCATACGTAGCGGGGTTGATCGGCGATAGTGCCGAAGACCGGAAACTGGAAGGTTTCCGGATCATGGCGCGCCCCATGCAGCATTTGCACAAGACTGATCAACCCGTAAAGCAACCCGGCCGCATCATCGGTACCAAGAATGATCTCCTGTGCCGTGAAACGTAGCTCATAGGCCGCCTCCATGATCGAGGATTCCCCCCTGAAGCGGATCTGTCGGCCCCCCTGAACCGGCTGCAGCGTGAAAGGCACGTTGTCCGCCGGAAAGAGCCGCTGGTAGAGGGCGAGCACCTTCTCCACGGCCCTGATATTCTTGGCACTCGAGCCGGCTGCCGGATAAAGTGCGACGGGCGGCACATCGCCCGGCCGCAGCGACAGGTGCAAGGGCCAGGGCAGCAACGAATATGGCTCAGTCACCTCACCCTTCGGCAGAAGCTCCGGCAATTCGCCGCGCTCCGCACCATCGAGCATCAGATCGCCAAAGCTGACGGGCACGTGCCGGCCATCGGCTAGCGTGAGGTAGGCGGATTTGATGCCCGACGTGACATGTTTCGGGCCGTTCGTCAGGCCTTCCACCGTAAACTGCCAGCTGCCACCTGGCTTGATGGTGAGCCCCTCGGGCGGAGAATACTCATGAAAATTCGCCACGCGCCGCTTCAGTGTCGCACCCTCGGCGACATGCTTGTCCGCCAGGCGGGTTAACGACGTGTAGGCAAGCGTAAAGCCGGACAGCGGCTTGGCGGACAGATTGAATAGCGTGAAGGTGAAACGCCCAAAGCTTCCTTCGACCGGACTCCAGCTCGCTTCCAGACGGTAATCGGCCACGGTCATACCTCCCTCCAGCTTATATAGAGCGATCTTTACTCCCGTTTAGCGCCACCGTCTTCTCGGCCGCTGGAAAATATCAGGCTGTACCGGCTACCTGCCGAACCCTATGGGCCGAAACAAAAATGGCGCGGCCTCGACCGCGCCATTGCCTCATTCGGCTGCCAATGCCGGCGGATGATGGATATCCCCATCCGCCTCTTCCTGGTTGGCATTGGCATGTTCGTTATTCCTGGCCTTCGGCTCACGACCGAAGAACAGGGCATAGCCGGCCGGCAGCACGAGGATGGTCAGCACGGTGGCGACCAGGATGCCGCCCATCATGGCGTAGGCAAGCGGACCCCAGAAGACGCCGCGCGAGATCGGAATCAGCGCAAGCACGGCCGTCAGCGCCGTCAGCGTGATCGGCCGGAAGCGGTTCACGGCCGCGCTGATGATCGCCTCCTGCCTGTGCATGCCCGCCTTGATATTCTGGTCGATCTGGTCGACGAGGATGATCGAGTTGCGGATGATGATGCCGAGCAGCGCGATGACGCCGAGGATCGCCACGAAGCCGAAGGGTGCGCCGCTGATCAGCAGGGCCGAGGCCGCGCCGATGATGCCGAGCGGACCGGTGGCGAAGACCAGCATCGCCTTGCCGAAGTGCTGCAACTGGGCCATCAGCAGGATCATGATGACGACGAGCATGATCGGCGCCTTGGCGGCGATCGAGGCCTGGCTTTCGGCCGAGTCCTCGGCACCGCCCTGGATCTCGATCTTGTAACCGGCAGGCAGGCTGTCGCGCAGGTCCTGCATGTCGTTATAGAGCTTGGTCACCACGTCGTTCGACTGGACATTGTCGGGCAGGGTTGCACGCACCGATATCGTCGGCAGGCGATCGCGCCGCCATTCGAGACCCTGTTCAACGACAGGCACGACCTTGGCGATCTGTGAGACCGGGACGAACCCACCGAAATCCGTCGGCACATAGACCGAGTTGACGGCCGAGAGCAGCGAACGGTTCGCGTCCGGCTCGCGGGCGACGATCGAGACCGTCTCCTCGCCATCGCGGAAGTCGTCGAGCGGCGCGCCGGACATGGCGGTCTGCAGCATCTGGCGAACGCGCTGCGAGGTGACGCCGAGTGCGCGGGCACGGTCCTGGTCGATGACCAGCTTCATCGCCGGCACCGGTTCCAGCCAGTCGTCATGAACGGCACCGAGTATCGGATCCCTGGTGAAGCGCTCCTTCACCTGATCGGCAATCCTGCGCACTTCGGCACGATCCGGACCCATCACGCGCATCTGCACCGGCCAGCCCGTCGGCGGGCCGAGGAAGAGACGATCGACCTTGCCGCGGATGTCGGGGAAATCTTCCGCGAGGATCGTCCTGAGCTTGGTGATCAGCCGTTCGCGGGCCGGCTCGTCATTGGCCATGATCAGGAGCTGGGCATAGTTCGGGTTGCGAAGCTGCTGGTCGAGCGGCAGGAAGAAGCGCGGCGCACCTTCGCCAATATAGGTGGCGATAAACTTCTTGTCGGGATCGTCCATCATCTTGGCTTCCAGCGCCTTGGCTTCGACTTCCACCTGCTTGATGCTGGTGCCCTCGGGCAGCCAGAGATCGACGAGGATTTCCGGACGCGAGGACTGCGGGAAGAAGTTCTGCGGAATGAACTGGAAGCTCCATAGGCTGGTGACGAAAGTGGCAAGCGTCAGCGCAAGTACGATGACGCGATGGCGGACCGCCCAACCGACTGTACGACGCAGGCCGCGATAGAAGCGGGTGTCGAACACGTCATGATGCTCGCCGGCATGCTTGCGCTGTTTGAGGATCATGTAGCCGAGCCATGGCGTAAAATAGACCGCCACGAACCAGGAGGTCACCAGCGCAATGCCGACGACATAGAAGAGCGAGCGCACATATTCGCCGGCCGTCGATGCCGCAAAGCCGACGGGAATGAAGCCGGCCGTGGT
Organism: Rhizobium sp. 768_B6_N1_8; assembly: GCF_051811225.1. Lineage (NCBI taxonomy): Bacteria > Pseudomonadati > Pseudomonadota > Alphaproteobacteria > Hyphomicrobiales > Rhizobiaceae > Rhizobium > Rhizobium sp. 768_B6_N1_8. The sequence continues at coordinate 3,919,238 of NZ_JBPWPV010000001.1, forward strand.
GATCAACGTACCCGTCAGCATCGGGAAGGCGGTCGAGGAATAGGCGAAGCTCGCCGCATCGATCTTGACGAGACCCTCCTCGAGCTTTCGCTCCATCAGTTCCACGACGATCATCGCATCGTCGACCAGCAGGCCGAGTGCGATGATCAGCGCGCCGAGCGAAATGCGCTGCAGGTCGATACCGAGTTCGTACATGATGGCAAAGGTCGCAGCCAATACCAGCGGAATGGCGATGGCGATTACCAGACCCGAGCGCCAGCCGATCGACAGGAACGAGACGATGAGCACGATGGCGAGAGCTTCGCCGAGCGCATGCATGAATTCGCTGACCGCATCGGTCACGACGTCAGGCTGGTTGGAAATCTGGTCGACAGAGACGCCATAAGGCAGCGAGTCCTCGAAGCGCTTGTAGGTCGCGTCGACGTCCTTGCCGACGTCAGTGACCTTGAAGCCCTTGGCCATGACGACGCCGACCTGCACGCTGTCGTGACCATTATAGCGGTACTTGCGCTGGTAGGGATCTTCGAGGCCGGACGTGACGGTGGCGATATCGCCGAGGCGTGTCACCTGATTGCCGGAGCGCAGCCGCAGTTCGCGGATATCTTCCACCTTGTGGACATTGCCTTCGACCGAGATGCGCACCGAACGCAGACCGGTATCGACACTGCCCGCAGGATCGACGGCGTTCTGGCCCTTGATGGCATTCTGCAGGTCGAGGATCGTCAGACCGCGCTCGGCGAGCGCCTTGGAGGAGACGTCGATATAGATCTTCTCCGGCTGGTCGCCGATGATGACCGCCTTTTCGACACCCGGCGTTGTCAGCAGCATGTCACGCGCCTGGATCGCGTACTTTTTCAGCTCAGGATAGGAATAGCCGTCGCCGCTGATCGAATGCAGCGTGATGAAGGTATCGCCGAATTCGTCGTTGAAATACGGGCCGAGCAGGCCCTGCGGCAGGTCGCCGTTGATATCGCCGACCTTCTTACGCACCTGGTAGAAGGCATCGGCCACCTGGGCGGAATCCGTATCGCCCTTCACCTGCACCGTGATGATCGTGCTGCCTGCGCGTGTATAGGACTTTACCCAGTCGAGATGCGGGGTTTCCTGCAGCTTGCGCTCGATCTTGTTGGTGACCTGGTCTTCCATGTCCTGAAGGGAAGCGCCCGGCCAGAGCGCCTGGACGACCATGACGCGGAAGGTAAAGTCCGGATCTTCCTTCTGGCCCATGCGCGTCAGGCCGAGCACGCCGGTGATCAGGATCAAACCGAAAAGGAAGCGTGCGATGCCCGGATGGCCGATCGCCCAGCGCGAAAGATTGAAGGGGCGCTTTTCAGTGCTGTTGGCGTCCATGATCCTGTTCCCTCTCCTTGAGCCGTTCAGCGGACGGCTGCGTCCGTTTCGGCGGCAGCCGATTGCTGATCGGGAAGCTTGACCTTCAGGTTTTCGCTCATGAATTGGGTACCAGCGGCAACGACGAGATCGCCATTGTCGAGCCCATTGGTTACGCGCACGCCATCACCAGTGAAATCGGCGACCTCGATGCCACGGGAGTGTACGGTCGCCGTCCCGCGATCGACGGTCCAAACGACCTTCTTGCCGTCCTTTTGCGCCAGCGCGCTGAGCGGAATGGAGACATACGTATCGCTGTTGCTGACATCGGCCTCGATCGTCGCCGTCATGCCGAGCAGCACGCGCGGGTCGTTCGGCAGGCTGACACGCACAGCGAAGGTGCGCGACTGCTGGTCGGCGCTGCCCGCGACCTCGCGAACGGTGCCATCAAGCACCAGCTTGTCATCGGACCAGAAGCTCGCCTTCACGGTTTTGCCGGGCTTGAACTGGGCGATATCGTTTTCCGGCACCGCGATCTGCACTTCCTTCTCGCCATCGACGGCAACGGCAACGACCGGCGTGCCGGATCCCACGACCTGTCCGACATCGGCATTGATGGTGGTGACGATACCGCTATGGTCCGCCTTGAGTTCCGTGTAGCTCACCTGGTTCTTCGCCTGGTCGAGCGCGGAAGCCGCAGCATCGCGGCTCGAAATCGCCTGGTCATGGCTGAGCGAAGCCTGCTCGACCTGGGATTTCGGCGCTACATTCTTGTCGAACAGCTGCTCGGCGCGGCGGTTGACGATATCAGCGGTCTCGACAGCCTTTTCGGCAGCGGCGAGATTGGCGTCGGCAGTCTTCACCGCAAGCTGGTAGTCGGTCGAGTCGATCCGTGCGAGAACGTCACCCGGCTTCACCTGTTCGCCGATATCGACGAGACGCTCGGTGATCTTGCCGGCGACGCGGAAGCCGAGGTTCATTTCCGTGCGCGCCCTTACCGATCCGGAATAATCCAGCGTACGGGTATCGCCGGCCTTGGCGATTTCGACCACCTTGACCGGACGGATAACGTCCTTGACCTCTGCCTTTTCTTCCGTGCAGCCGGCGACGCCGAGCCCGACCGCGCTAAGGAGCGCGAGGCTCATGACGGACGGCACGCGGTTGCTGAAGGTCTTGAGCGAAAACATCTTTCGCACTCCTGATCGTTTCGGGTTTTTCTTGACGGTCTTTGCCGCGCTTATTTTCTGAGTGCCCTGATCGCAAATTCGATCAGTTCGTCCACGGTCGCCCGGTTTGTCTTGGCAAGACATTGGGCAACCATTTGCGGGTGACAGAGATTGATGGTCGCCGCTCCGAAGCAGCGGGAGGCGACCTCGGGGTCCTGGTCGGCGAATTCACCGGCAGCGATGCCGTCGCGGATAACGTCGGCAATCAATGCGTGAATGGAGTCGATGTGCTTCTCGATGACATGCCAGTCGCGTTCGATCGCGACGATCACCATCTCATGCACTTTCTGCTGATCGAGCATGGTGTCGAGCGTCAGCTGATACTGGCTGCGCACGAACTGGCGCAGCCGGTCGGGAGCGCTGATCTTCTGATCGCAGATATTGGCTGCAAGCTCATAGCTCATCGCCAGCATGCGTCCGCAGATCGCCTGGTGGATCTCAACCTTGGAGGCGAAGAAACGGTAGATATTGGCAGGCGACATGCCAAGGTCGCGGGCCACATCCGCGACGGTCGTCTTGGAATAGCCGTAGTGGCGGAAAAGCCGCTCGGCCGCATCCAGGATGCGGGTGATATTTTCCTGCCGTGTGACGTCCAGCGTATTTTCCGCGATGTCATTCATGGTTTCAGGCCCGATATTAACGACTGACGAATTTTGAATTTCGTCAGTCGTAAAATATCATCCTTCATTTGTCAATGATTTTGCGATGCAAACAAAAATGCCGCAGCCTGGGCAGCTGCGGCATAGCAACGAAAACAGGTTTGAAAGATCAGACGAGCTTGACGTCGAGCGTGATAGGAACGGCGGAAAGTGCCTTGGAAACCGGGCAACCAGCCTTCGCCATGCCGGCAAGTTCTTCGAACTTCGCCTGGTCGGCGCCTGGAATGCTGCCCGATAACGACAGGTGGATGGCAGTGATGGCAAAGCCGCCTTCGACGCTTTCCAGCGTCACCTTGGCCGAGGTTTCCATATGGTCGGCCTTGAGGCCGGCTTCGCCGAGGATCAGCGACAGCGCCATGGTAAAGCAGCCTGCATGGGCAGCGCCGATAAGCTCTTCCGGGTTGGTGCCGGCAATGCCTTCGAAGCGGCTTGCGAAGCCGTAGGGATAATTGCTCAACGCGCCGCTCTGGGTCGAGATCTGCCCCTTTCCGTCCTTGAGACCACCCGACCACTGGGCCGAAGCTGTACGATTGATCTGCATGCCGTCCTCCTGTTTCGATTGATTGTCGAAGCGTTGCGCCGCTCCACCGCGAAGGACATTCTGCCCTTACGACCGGCAATATAGTCCTCTATCCGCGGAAGACGACACCAGATTGAATGCCAATCATCATACAAGAGCATTGTTTATGTATGATGATTGCTTTAAAAGACCGGTCACGAGGAGCCTTTCGATGCAGCCTGCAGCAAGACGCGACGAAAAGAGCTCGGCGCCCGAGCGCCGGCCGCGCGTTCGCCGTAACGTCACGGCGGCGATTGCCGAAGATATCTGCGCCAACCGCTATGCTGTCGGTACACTGCTGCCGCGCGAAAACGATCTCTGCGAACTCCATGGCGTCAGCCGCACCGTCATACGCGAATCCCTGAAGGTTCTGGAATCCAAGGGACTTGTGCGCGGCAAGCCGCGCATCGGCACCACCGTCTGCGACAAGGACGAGTGGAATATCCTCGATCAGGATGTGCTGGAATGGATGGGACCGCATCTGGGCGATTTCGACTTGCTTGCCAGCATTCTTGAAGCCCGCCGCACCATCGAGCCGGCTGCCGCCGAATATGCTGCAAGCCGCGCGACCGCCCAGGAGATCGCCAATCTCGACGATGCCTGGCAACGCATGCAGTCGGCGCGCGACGATTCCGAAGCTTTCACCGAGGCCGACCTCCTCTTCCATACGGTGCTTCTCAAGGCGAGCCATAACCAGGTCTTCCATCGCCTCTCCAGCGCCATCCATGCCGCCCTGAAATTTGCGCTCCACGCCTCGAACCTCGCCATGCCTGATCACCGCGAGGCGCTTGCCCTGCATGGCAAGGTGGTCGAGGCACTGCGTCTGCGGGACGCGGCGGGCGCGCGCGATTGCGTCAACCGAATTCTCGACCTCGCCAAACGCGACCTGACCGCCGCCGGCCGAACGAGATAAAGAAATGACGAAATAACAGAACTCAGAACAATATCGGCGGCTCGGCCGCTGATGGGAACACGAAGCGAAACGAGAGCACGATTTCCATGAAGATCACCAAACTGACCACCTACATCGTCCCACCGCGCTGGCTGTTTCTGAAAATCGAAACCGATGAGGGCATCGTCGGCTGGGGCGAACCGGTCGTCGAAGGTCGTGCTCTAACCGTCGAGGCCGCCGTTCACGAGCTCGCCGATTATCTTGTTGGCAAGGACCCCTTCCTGATCGAAGACCACTGGACAGTCATGTATCGCGGCGGCTTCTACCGCGGCGGCGCCATCCACATGTCGGCAATCTCGGGCATCGACCAGGCGCTCTGGGACATCAAGGGCAAGGCGCTCGGCCAGCCGATCCATTCGCTGCTCGGCGGCCAGGTGCGCGATCGCATCAAGGTCTACAGCTGGATCGGCGGCGACCGCCCCTCTGATGTCGCCCGCAACGCCAAGGACGTCGTCGCCCGCGGCTTCAAGGCGATCAAGCTCAACGGCTGTGAAGAGATGCAGATCGTCGATACCAACGAGAAGATCGACAAGGCGGTCGAGACTATTGCGACCATCCGCGAGGCGATCGGCCCGCATATCGGCATCGGCGTTGATTTCCACGGCCGTGTGCACAAGCCGATGGCCAAGGTTCTCGCCAAGGAACTCGAGCCCTACAAGCTGATGTTCATTGAGGAACCGGTCCTCTCAGAGCATCGCGAAACCCTGAAGGAAATCGCCAATCATTGCTCGACACCGATCGCGCTCGGCGAACGCCTCTATTCCCGCTGGGATTTCAAGTCGGTTCTCTCCGACGGCTATGTCGACATCATCCAGCCCGATCTTTCCCATGCCGGCGGCATCACCGAATGCCGCAAGATCGCCGCCATGGCCGAAGCCTATGACGTGGCGCTCGCCCCGCATTGCCCGCTCGGTCCCATCGCGCTTGCCGCCTGCCTGCAGGTCGATGCCATCTCCTACAATGCTTTCATTCAGGAACAGAGCCTCGGCATCCACTACAACAAGGGCAACGACATCCTGGACTACATCTCCAACAAGGAAGTCTTCCAATACGCCGACGGTTTCGTCTCCATTCCGCAAGGCCCAGGCCTCGGCGTCGAAGTGGACGAAGCCTATGTCATCGAGCGCGCCAAGGAAGGCCACCGCTGGCGCAACCCGATCTGGCGCCACGAAGATGGCAGCTTCGCCGAATGGTAAAAAAAGAAGGGCCGCGAAAGCGGTCCTTTTTCATTCGCCCTGTCGGATAGCGGACACCTCATCCGTCATGGTGGAAGCTCAAAGAGGAGATTCCACATGGCCAGAGCAATCGCAATCATCATTGCCCGCATCATCTTCAGCTTCATCTTCTTCATGGCCGCCGGCTTCAAGTTCGCCGATATCGGCGCGACCGCCGGCTACATCACCTCGGCCGGCTTTCCGATGGCGACATTCCTCGCCTGGGTCGCCGCCTTCTTCGAGATCGCGCTGGCGCTTGCCTTCATCACAGGCGCCTTCTTCAGCGAAGCGTGCCTGCTCGCAGCTGTCTATGTGATCTTCCTCGCCTTCTCTTTTCATGGCCCGTCGCTTTGGCAGCAGAACCAGGCCGAGTTCGGCTTCTTCGTCGATCACTTCAGTTTCCTAGCGGGCCTGCTCTTCGCCGCCGTTCACGGACCGGAAAAGTGGGCGCTGCGTCATAGCCTTCTGAAATAATCTCGTGGAACGATCGTACCGGAACCAAGAGCCGCTCCAATTCATTGCCTTACCGGCAAGCGCGAAGAGGAGCGGTTTATGGAGTTGCAGGGAAAGATCGCACTGGTGACCGGCGCAGGCTCCGGCATCGGCAAAGCAGCCGCATTGAAGCTCGCCGCCGAAGGCGCAAAGGTGGCGGTGCTGAGCCGCACCGAAAGCGAGGTGCAACAGACCTGCCAGGAGATCATTGCCGCCGGCGGCCAGGCGATCGAACTGACCGCCGATACCAGTGATGAAGCGCAGATGCGCAAGGCCATCGACAGGATGACCGAAAGCCTCGGCGGCATCGACATCGTCGTCGCCAATGCCGGCATTAATGGCGTCTGGGCGCCGATCGACGACCTCAAGCCCGACGAGTGGGATCAGACCATGGCCGTGAACCTGCGCGGCACTTATCTAACCCTGCATCTGACCGTCCCTTATCTGAAGATGAACGGCGGCTCGATCATCGTCGTCTCCTCGATCAACGGCACACGCACCTTCACGACGCCGGGCGCCACGGCCTATGCAGCCACCAAGGCCGGCCAGGTCGCCATGGTGCAGCAACTGGCGCTGGAGCTCGGCAAACACGGCATCCGCGTCAACGCCGTCTGTCCCGGCGCGATCGACACCAGCATTTCCGCCAACACCACATCGCGCCATCGCGAGGAAACCGAAGTGCCCGTCATCTGGCCGGAGGGCGAAATCCCGATCACCGGCGGCAGGGCGGGATCAAGCGATGATGTCGCCGAAACGATCCTCTTCCTCGCCTCCGAACGCGCCAGGCATATTACCGGCACGCCCGTCTGGATCGACGGCGGACAGGGATTGCTGCGTTAGAGCAGTTGCTCGGAGCGAACAGCCGACCGGATGAGCGGCACTGTGCATAGGCAGCAGAGGCTGCATAGGCATTTTTGGTCGTATGTGGAAAAATGTCAGACATTCACATGACGGATACATAATCCGACATTTCCTGTAAGGCGTAGGGAAGTGCCTATGCGGCCCCTGCAGCCTATGCAGGCACTCAAGCCTCGCAGATCTTGCCTAAGCTTGAAGCCTGTCGTGCGAAAATGTGAAACGATCCGCAACGGATCCGGTCCATCGCTCGGGCAATGAATTCGAGTCGCCTATGCCTCAGGCCGACCGGACCATCAGCAGAGTGCATAGGATGCATAACTTGCATAGGTTTCTTCCTACTTTCGTGGAGAAATGTCAAACATTCACATGACACACGACGAATCTGACATTTCCTAGAAGGCGTGGGAAACTGCCCCTGCATCTTATGCATCCTATGCGGGCTCTGAACGCGGATGGATCTTGCTGGTCAGCCGTTCAGCCGCGCGCTTTCCAGCGTGTAAAGCAATTGCGGGCGCTTGACGCCGCGCAGAGCATAGCGGCCGATACAGGCGAGAAGATTGCGCTCCGCCTCGGGGATCGCCGCTTCGAAATCCGACGACATCAGCACGTTGAGATCGACCGAACGGCAAATCGAGGCAATGCGGCTCACCTCGTTGACGGCCGGGCCGATGACCGTGAAATCAAGGCGGTCCTGGCTGCCGATATTACCGTAGAAGACATCGCCGATATGCAGGCCGATATAGACATCGGTCGTCGGCCGCCGGTCCACCTCGCGCGCCGCGTTCAGCGCCGCAAGCTTCTGCCGCAGCAGACGCTCCGCCTGCAGAGCCGCAGAACAGCTTTGCGCCGGATCCTCGCCCTTGAAGATGGCAAGCACGCCGTCGCCGATCAGCTTCAGCACATTGCCGCCGGCCTCATGGATCGCGGTGATCACCACCTCGCTATATTCATTGAGCAACGGAATGATCTCTTCCGGGGCCGAATTGTCCGAAATCTTCGTGTAGTTCAGCAGGTCGGAAAACCAGAGCGCGGCCGAAATCCGCTCAGTCTTGCCGCGCGAGATCTTGCCGTCCATCACCTGGCGCGCCGCATCCTCGCCGAGATAGACCTCGGCGATGGTGCGCGCGATGCGGGCGAGCGCCACGCATTTGATCGCGAGTCCCAGCACCGGCACCAGCTTGCGCAGGATGGCGAGATCATGCTCCGAGAAGCCTTCGGGATGCTTGGTGGAAAAGTGCGAGAAGAAGCAATCCATCTCGCCGATCGTGCCGGCCGGCGCGAAACGGTGCGCCATGGCGACATAATCGGTATGGCCCGACGCATGGATCTGCTCCAGCATGATGAAATCGGTCGGATCGCCAAAACCGATCCTGCGCCGTACCTCTTTGGTGCCTGTTGTCCAGAGATGATAGAAAGCCGAGCGACGCCAGGTATCCAGTCCCTGACCTTCGCTCGAAGGTCCGTATTCGAACTCACCTTCGAAGGCCTCTGAATTGTCCCAGCGGAAGGCCCGGCCTTCATGGACAGGATGAAGCGTGTCCATCAGCGCCATGGCACGATCGAGCCGCATGCCGGCCTTGCGGCAGGCCTGGCAAAAGCCGATCAGCAACTCCGCTTCAGACACGCCATTCAGGCCCTGTTCCGTCACCCAAGCCGCAATTGTGCTGACGTCGCTATAGTCCATGCGCGCTCCTCATTATCACCAAGCTGTAGCGTGAATCTGCCGCCGATGGAAAGACAATCAACCCGAACAGACTATTGCAGAGCCGGCATATTGTAGGGCGTGACGATTTCGACGGCCGAAAACGCCGCCTGCGCCGTCCTGCCGGCAGGGATAGTGCGGGCCATGATGGCGCGAAAGGCCGAACGCGCATCTGTCCTCAGATCGTGATGCAGCACGAAATCGATCCGCCGTTCGGCAAGCAGAGCGCGGTTGTCGGCATCGAGATCATGCGCCACGAAAATCGAGACCGGCCGGCCCGCTGCCTCGAAGGCCGCAAGCACCGCGCGATTACCGCCGCCGACCGAATAGACGGCGTTGATTGCAGCATCTTCCGCAAGGGCGGCAGCAACGAGCGTGCCGGTCGCAGCATCTGTGCCATGCCCTTCGCTCACCTCGATAATGCCGATCGACGGATAATGGCCTCGGATCACCTGGCGAAAGCCGATCTCCCGCTCCTCCTCGCCGCGGAACCGGCCGCTCGACAGCGTAACCAGCGCCTTGCCGCCGGAAGCCCCGATGAGCCGGCCGATGAGATAGGCGGCCGTCCCGCCGGCCGCCCGGTTATCGGCGCCGGCATAGGCGGAGCGCGCCGAATTCGGCAGATCAGTGACGAGGGTGACGACCGGAATATCGACAGCATCGAGCCTTGCGACGGCCGCGACGATATCGGGCACATCGGGCGCCTTCAGCACGATGCCATGCGTACCGCGCAGCCGGATACGATCGAGAAGCTGCACCAGTTCCGCCGCCCGCATCACTTCGGCAAAATGAAACCGGCAGCGGAAGATGGTCGGCAGGAATGTCGCGACCTCTGCTTCGAAAGCTGCCCGCACCGCCGTGCTGAACCTGTCAGGCGTCTCCATGACGATATCGATGGTGAGCTTGCGGCCGGCCACATCGGCGCCCGCCTGTTTCTCGAGCTCGGCGATCGCCGCCTTGACCCGCATCTCGGTCTGCCGCCTGACACCCGGCCGGCCGTTCAGCACCCGGTCGACGGTCGCCGTGCTGAGCCCGGCCTGGAAAGCGATATCCTTGACGAGAAAGGGATGGGCCATGCCGCAGTCATACCCCGGCGTTCTGATGGATTTTTGATGGATTCCTGATCTATATCAGGATCGTCAGCGGCGTATAGTCCATCCATCGGAAATGGAGGATCACCCGATGAAAACCGACGACCCGCAAAAACTGCGCGCCGACCGCGTCTGGCTGACAGAGGACGCCTGCGATCTCGACGATTTCCGTGCGCTCGCCGAAAAGACCACTATCCTTGCCGACTATCCGACGGCCTCAGCCGTCGAGAAGAACGTGCTGATCTATGACAGCCCTAAGGTGATCGAGGCGGTATCGACGCCGGAAGGCCGTAGCGCCATTCTCGCCGAAATCTGCGAGGCCTTCGGCATCGGCCCCGGCGTGGTCGTCTTCAAACATGCCTACGAAGACACCGGGGTCATTGACCGGGCGAGCGTGATCTTCGACGAGATCATCGAGGAGCAGCACCGCACCTCGACCGGCGGCGGCGACCATTTCGCCAAGCCGGGCGCCAACGACCGCATCTGGAACTCGCTGGAAAAACACTGCCTGGCCGATCCTGAGAATTTCGCCCGCTACTACGGCAATGCCATCGTGGCGCTGGCAAGCGAGGCATGGCTTGGCCCACATTATCAGATGACGGCGCAGGTCAACCGCGTGAACCCCGGTGGTGCCGCACAATCGGCCCACCGCGACTATCACCTCGGCTTCCAGTCATCCAAGGTGATCGAGCAGTTCCCCGCGCATGTTCACCGCCTCTCGCCGGTGCTGACGCTGCAGGGCGCGGTTGCTCATTGCGACATGCCGCTCGAAAGCGGCCCGACGCTTTTCCTGCCGCACAGCCAGACCTATCAGCCGGGCTACCTCGCCCTCAAGCGCCAGGAATTCAAGGATTACTTCGACCAGAACCATATCCAGCTGCCGCTGGAAAAGGGCGATGTCGTCTTCTTCAATCCCGCCCTCTTCCATGCCGCCGGCACGAACCGCTCGAAGGATGTCAAGCGTGTGGCGAACCTGCTGCAGGTCTCCTCTGCATTCGGCCGGGCGATGGAAACCGTCAATCGCGAGCGCATGAGCGCAAAACTGTTCCCTGCCCTCAAGGCGCTGAAGGGCAAGCTTTCGGCAGGCGAGATCGCCAACGCCGTCGCCTCCTGCGCGGAGGGCTATTCCTTCCCGACCAATCTCGACCGCGACCCGCCGCTCGGCGGCCTCGCGCCGAAGACACAGGCCCAGCTGATGCACGAGGCCCTCGCCGAAAACTGGAGCGACCACACCTTCACCGAGGCACTTGCCGAACAGGCAGCCAGGAAGCTGAGCTGACACGGCCATCACAACACCATCATCCCAGAGCCCCTTACCGCCGGTAAGGGGCCATTCGCATATCAGGAGGAAAAGACACATGAGCACGGATTACGCCCGCCTCGACGGCAAGATCGCCATCGTCACCGGCGGCACACAGGGCCTCGGCGCCACCATCGCCCGCCTCTTTGCCGAACGCGGCGCCAAGGGCATCGTCATCTGCGGCCGCAACGAGGCCAAGGGCAAGGCGAAAGCCGAGGAGATTTCGTCAAAGACAGGCGCGAAGGCAGTCTACGTCAAGGCCGATCTCGGCAAGGTCGAGGACGCGCAAAATGTCGTCCATGTCTGTGATCAGACCTTCGGCCGCGTCGATGCTCTGGTCAATGCCGCTGCCATCACCGACCGCGGCACGATCCTCGATACCAGCCCCGAGCTCTTCGATGCCATGTTCGCGGTCAATGTCCGCGCCCCCTTCTTCCTCATGCAGGAAGCGGTCAAGGTTATGCGTCGCGAGAAGATCGAAGGCACCATCGTCAATATCGGCTCCATGTCCGCCAAGGCCGGCCAGCCCTTCATCGCCGCCTATTGCGCCTCCAAGGGTGCGCTGGAAACGCTGACCAAGAACACTGCCTATGCGCTGCTGCGTAACCGCATCCGCGTCAATGGCCTGAATATCGGCTGGATGGCTTCCGAGGGCGAAGACCGCATCCAGAGAGAGTTTCACAAGGCTTCGGATGACTGGCTCACCAAGGCCGCCGCAAGTCAGCCTTTCGGCCGGCTTGTCGACCCGGAAGAAGTGGCTCGCGCCTGCGCCTATCTCTCGTCAGCCGAATCCGGCCTCATGACCGGCTCCGTCATCTGCTTCGATCAGTCGATCTGGGGCGCCTATGACGGTTCGCCGCATCCTGTTGCCGCGCTTTGAAAATTCACGAGCAATTCCAGCAAAACTGTGCAGCGGCTTTGCGTTCGGAGTTGCGTAAAAACACCCATAGCTCGACGCTTTCTGCCGCCGGGCTATAGCAGATTCAATCATTTGCCGCTACGAAGATGCAACATCGATCTGGGAGGAATCGGGCATGGCTGGAAGCGAGCTTTATGACGTCAGAGACGAGCGCTTCGGGGCGCTGATCGCCGGTAGCGCGGTACTGGAAGAACTGTACAGAGGCTGCCGCTGGGCCGAGGGTCCGGTCTGGTTTTCCGATCTGAACTGCCTTCTTTGGAGCGACATTCCGAACGAGCGCATGATGCGCTGGGTGCCGGATGGAACAGTCTCCGTATTCCGCTCGCCTTCCAACTACGTCAACGGCAATACCCGTGACCGGCAAGGCCGTCTCGTTTCCTGCGAGCACGGCGGACGCCGTGTGACCCGCACTGAGCCTGATGGACGCATTACCGTTCTTGCCGACAGCTACAACGGCAAACGGCTGAATTCGCCGAACGACGTCGTGGTCAAATCCGACGGGTCGATCTGGTTTACCGATCCAAGCTACGGCATCATGTCAGACTACGAAGGCCACAAATCTCCGGAAGAGCAGGAAAGCCGCAACGTCTACCGCATCGACGCCGCAACCGGCGAGATCGAAGCCGTCGTCACCGATTTCATCCAGCCGAACGGCCTCGCCTTCTCGCCCGACGAACGCCAGCTCTTCATCGCCGATTCCGGCTCCTCCAATCACGAAGTCCCACGCCATATCCGCGTCTTCGATGTCGTGGATAGCCGCAAGCTGACAAACAGCCGCTATTTCTGCTCGATCGACAGCGGCGTGCCGGATGGTTTCCGTTTCGATGTCTCCGGAAATCTCTGGACGAGTGCGGCCGACGGCGTGCACTGCTTTGCGCCTGACGGCACGCTGATCGGCAAGATCAAGGTGCCGCAGACCGTCTCCAACATCACCTTCGGCGGCCCGAAGAAGAACCGCCTCTTCATCACCGCGACGCAATCGCTCTATTCGATCTATACGACGACGAACGGCGCGCAGTACCCGTAAACCTATCCTTTGCGGACTGCGGCCCTGAGACCTTGTTGGAAAACCTGCTTCATCTCGGCAAAACCGTCAAAGCCGAGATGATGCGCAAAGCGGATGACGCTGGTCTGCGAGACATTGCAGCGCTCGGCAATCTTCTGGCTGCTTTCGAAGGCGAAGACATCGGGCCGCTCGGCGGCAAGCCTCGCCAGCGTATCGAGCCGCTGCGGCAGATCGCGATGGATGGAAACCCAGAATGCCTTGCTGAGAAAGGCATCTCCATCAGCCTTCATCGAAACAGTCTGCATTTCTGCCTCCATCGTTTACCCCTCGCGGAGGCCGAAGCCATCATGACCCCAGCCCCCGCGGAGGAACTATTTAAGCCTTCACCTTGTCCGGCCGGCCATGCAGCGGCTCCTTGCGGTGCCAGTTTTCGAGGATGCGGCCATCCGTGTGTTTCTGCTGCGCCCAGCGGATGCCGTTCGAAATTACCTTGTGCACCGTCTTGTCGTGATAGATCGGATAGGTCTCGTGGCCCGGGCTGAAGAAGAAGATGCGCCCGCGGCCGCGCTGGAAGGTGCAGCCGCTGCGGAACACTTCGCCGCCAGAATACCAGGAGATGAAGACCAGTTCGTCGGGCTGCGGAATGTCGAAAGGCTCACCATACATTTCCGAGGCATTGACCTCGAAATAGGGCGGCAGGCCCTCGGCGATCGGATGCGAGGGATTGACCACCCAGACACGCTCCAGATCACCCTCAGGCGTTTCGCGCCACGAGAGATTGGCATTGGTGCCCATCAGCCGGCGGAAGAGCTTGGAATGATGGCCGGAATGCAGGACCAGCAGGCCCATGCCCTTCAGCACCCGCTGCTGGACGCGGTCGATCAGCCCGTCGCTGACCTCCTCATGCGCCATGTGACCCCACCAGAGCAGCACGTCGGTATCGTTGAGCACGGAATCCGGCAGGCCTTCATCCGGATCGTCGAGCGTGCCGCGGCGGATCTCGAAATCGGGATGGGCGATACCGGCGGCGATCGCGCCGTCGATACGATCAGGATAGATATCCTGAACTTCCTTGTGGACCTGTTCGTGGCGTCCTTCGTTCCAGATCGTGACCTTGATTGTCATGCTATTCCTCGATGTTCTGGGCCTCGATGTTTCAAGCCCTAATAGTTCAGGCGGTCGCCGACCGGATGACCCGGCCGGCGGAATCAAACAGATGGCAACCGGCGCGCTCTGCCGTCAGCGACACACGATCGCCGGGACGGATGGTCATGTCGCCCTCGGTGCGCACGACGATCGGCTGCTGCTGCGAACCGACCGTCAGATAGGTCTCGACGCCGAGCCGCTCGACGATGACGACCTCGGCCGAAAAATCGCCCTGCCCCTGCGGTGCGAGCTTCAGATGCTCCGGCCGGATGCCGAGTTTCGCCTCGCCCTGCGGCACGGCGCCATTGGCATCCGAGAGATCGATGGCAAGGCCGAGCGGGCTTTCCAGATGCACCTTGCCGGCATTCCGACGCGTCGCCGTCATCGGCAGCACATTCATTTTCGGCGAGCCGATAAAGGTCGCGACGAACTCGTTTTCCGGCTGGTGATACAGCTCCATCGGCGCGCCCTGCTGGGCGACGACGCCCTTGTTAAGCACCACGATGCGATCGGCCATCGTCATCGCCTCGACCTGATCGTGCGTCACATAGACGACGGTTGCCTTCAGCTCGCGATGCAGGCGCTGCAGCTCGGCGCGCATCTGCACGCGCAGCGCCGAATCGAGGTTCGACAGCGGCTCGTCGAACAGGATCAGCGACGGCTTCTTGATGATGGCGCGGCCGATCGCTACGCGCTGGCGCTGGCCGCCGGAAAGGGCTGCCGGCTTGCGGTTGAGATAGTCGGTCAGCTGCAGGATTTCGGCGACGCCCTCGACCTGCTTCTTGATTTCGGCTTCCGGCACCTTCTTGAGGCTCAGCGAAAAGCCGATATTTTCCGCGACCGTCATATGCGGATAGAGCGCGTAGGACTGGAACACCATGGCGATGCCGCGCTTGTCTGGCGGCACATCGTTGATGCGCTGGCCGTTCAGCACCAGATCGCCCTCGTCGATACCTTCGAGGCCGGCGATCATGCGCAACAGCGTGGACTTGCCGCAGCCGGACGGGCCGACGAACACGGCGAACTCGCCGTCTTCCACTGTGATATCGACGCCCTTGATGACTTCGAGCGCGCCGTAGAATTTGCGAACGTTTCTGAGATTGATCATTCGTTTCTCTTTCTTGATCTCAGCCCTTCACACCGCCCGCGAAGGTCTGGACGAGGAAGCGCCGCGCAAAGCCGAAGGCGACGACGGCCGGCAGCAGGTAAATGAAGGCGAGAGCCGTCAGCAGGCCGTAATCGATCTCGTTGATACGCAGGAAGGCGCGGAAGAGACCGAGCGGCAGCGTCTGCAGCTCCGGCGACGACAGGAAGATCAGCGGCAGCAGGAAATCGCCCCAAGCCGACATGAAAGCGAAGAGGCCGGCAGCCGCGAGCCCCGGCATGGCAAGCGGGATCAGCACGCGGCGGATGCGCTGCATCATCGTCGCCCCGTCCATGACGGCCGCTTCCTCATAGTCGCGCGGCAAGCCGTCGAAGAAGGTCTTCATGATCCAGAGGCCCAGCGGCAACTGCATGGTAGCAAGCACCAGCATGATGCCGAGATAGCCGTCGATGAACCCGGTCCACCGCATGATATCGCGGGCATAGCTGCCGAAGATCGGCCTGAGAATCGCGCCTTCCGCATTGTTCAGCGTCAGCAGAAACTTGTAGAGCGGCACGACGAGTGCCGTCGGCGGCAGCACGCGGATCAGCAGGATCGCGTAGAGGAACGGCAGCTTCCACCAGGCCCGCGTGCGCGACAGCGCATAGCCGCCGAGCCCCGCCAGAACCATGACGATAAGCGTCGCGCCGCCGACCACGAAGAGCGAGTTGAACAGCCACTTCGCCCCGTCCTCCTTGGTGAAGACGCGCGCGTAATTTGCAAGCGTCCACTGCTCCGGCCAGCGCAGGAAGAGCTGCGCATTGCCGTCGAAGGAGGCAAGCAGCACCCAGAAGAAGGGCACGGCGCAGAAGATCGAGATGATCGACAGCGTTGCATAGGCAAGCAGATCGGAGCGGGTCTTGTTAGCCCCTTCGCTCGGAGAAATAACGGCCATGTCAGACCTCCACTTTCATGGCGCGCACATAGCCGATGCCCAGGATCAGCGAGATGAGGAGCGCGACGACCGCGACCGCAGCGCCGTAACCGAGCTGGAAGGCCGTAAACGACTGGTTATAGATATAGATGCTGACCACCTCCGTAGCTCCGCCAGGCCCGCCGCGCGTCAGCGCATAGACAAGGCCGAAGACGGCAATGGTGGAGACGGCCGAGATCAGCATGTAGAGCAGGATCGTCGGCATCATCAGCGGCAGGGTGATGCGGCGAAACATCTGCGAGGGTGTTGCGCCATCCATGCGCGCCGCCTCGTAGATCTCGAAGGGAATAGTGCTGAGGCCGGCCGTCAGCAGGATCATCGCGGTGGCGATGCCGCGCCAGGTATTGACAATGATGATCATCGACAGCGGAAAAGCGTTCAGCCAGTCGGCAGGATCGATGCCGAAGAAGGCGACGATGCGCGACAGTGTGGCATGCTCGCCGCCGGCCAGCATCGAAATCCACATGAAGCCGGCAACGACCTCAGGTGCCGCGTTCGGCAGAAGAATGATCGAGGAGAAAAACCGCCGAAAACGGATCGGTCGGCGCAGCGCCATGGCCGATATCAACCCGAGCACGAACTGCCCGATGACGGCCGAACCCATGACGAAGACGAAGGTAACGAACAGCGAATTCCAGAACTTCGCATCGTTGAGCAGACGCGTGTAGTTGCGAATGCCGACAAAGCGCGGCCGCAGCGCCGCAGCCCCCGTCAGCGCCTCATTGGTAAAGCTCAGATAGACGGAATAGAGAGCGGGATAGATCACGAAGGCCAGAAGCAGGATCAGCGACGGCAGCAGAACCAGCAAGAGTTGGCGCTCGGTTCGCTTTTCATGAGAGTTTCGGGCCATTGAAGCTCACAACCTTATCGAATGAATCCGGCTTATCGAATGAAAGCGGGAAGACGCGGCGATCATGCCGCGTCCCCGTCCTGGGCGGGAGAAAGATATCAGTGGCTTACTTGACCATGTCGTCGCCGAGCGTTTCCTTGACGTAGTCGACAAGGATCTTCTGGGCGCCGGCAGCATCCGTTTCCTTGCGCAGCAGGGCTTCCGTGGCGCGCGCCACGCCTTCGGCAACAGTGCCGAAGCCGGAAGCCTGTTTCAGGAAGACGCCGTTTCCGGCAGCAGCATGGATCGGAACCAGTTCCGTCAGCTTCTGGAATTCCGGATCCTTGGCAGCATCCCTGCTGGCCGGAATGTTGCCGATGCGGGCAGCATAGGAAACCTGCGTTTCGACCGAGCCGATTTCCATCAGTGCCTTCTTGGCAAGTTCCACATTGGCGGACTTGGAGTTGACGGCCCACGGAGCGGCGAGGTTGGCAAGCACGTACTGGCCGCCGCTCTGGCCCGGAACGGTCCAGGTGCCGACGATCTTGGTCACGTCAGGGATCGGGTTCTTGCTCTCGCGACCCCAGTCGAAGATGTAGCACCAGGAACCGCAGGTGGTGGCGGCAAGCTTGCCGGCCGGGAACATCTCGTACTTCGGCACGACCCAGGGCTCCGGCCCGAGAAGCGGCTGCACCGGCATCAGGTCCTTGTCTATCAGCGTCTTGTAGACGTTGAAGACATCCTTTACGCCTTCGCCATTCAGATCGAGCTTGCCGTCAGCATCGACCAGCTGTGGCGTCTTGGAGCCGACGATCAGGTGCTGGAAGCCTTCATCGAAGGCACCGCTGCCCCAGGAAACGCCGGCCGGGAAGAGCAGGCCGTAGGAACCGGTCTTCTGCTTCACCTCGGCGGCGCGGTCGAGGAGCTCCTGCCAGGTCTTCGGCTGTTCCGTGGAAATGCCGGCCTTTTCGAGAACGTCCTTGCGGAAATAGATTTCCTGGATGCCGAGCATGAACGGCATCACATAGGTTTCTCCGTCAGGGCTGACGGCGAGCTGCTTGGCGACGTCATAGAAATTGGCATAACCGTCCCAGGCCTTGAATTCGGCGGTCACGGGCGCGAGGTAACCGGCCTCAACCATGTCGGCAACGGCGGCCGTCGTCGGAATGGAGAAGAGATCGGGTGCATTGCCGGCACCGAGCTCGGTCAGAAGCTTGGTGAGATAGTCTTTGTCCGGCGCCGGATATTCGACAACCTCGACCGTTACGCCGTATTTTTTCTCGATCCGCTCAACGGTCGACTTCATCGCGTCGATGCCGGCCTGACCGTGATTGGCGATACGAATTGTTTCAGCATGCGCCAGCGTCGAAACCGCGCTGAGCAGGATGGCGCACAGGCCACCGATAACCGTCTTCTTCAACGGAAGTCCTCCCTTTTTTAGAGCCACGGCGCCCTCCAGCACCGGTGAGGAAAATGTACACGCATTCTGAATGCTGACAAGATGATTTTTAAATCCTTTATCGCCGCAAAATTATCTAATTGATTTTACTGTATTATTTATGACTTGCATCAAATGTACCGTTTGTGTAATCGTTTGCACAACGATATCAGGGAGGATTTCGATGTCTCAGAAATTGCGCCTCGGCGTCATCGGCGCCGGCTTGAAAGCGGCTGAATATGCAGAGAGCTGGGCAAGGATGCCGGAAATTGAATTCGCAGCACTCGCCGACACCAGCGAAGCCTCCCGCAAGCGCCTGATTGACGTCTGCACGGCGGCCGGCGCGCCGGAGCCGAAGGGCTTCGCCGATTACCGGGATCTGCTCACAAAATGCCGCGACGAACTCGACATCATCTATGTCTCGACCCCGCACGCTTCCCATGCCGAGCAGGCAACGGCCGTTGCCGAAGCCGGCCTCGATCTCTTCCTTGAAAAGCCGATGGTGACCACGGTCGCCGAGGCCGAGACGCTGATCGCGGCACAGAAGAAGTGCGGCGTGACAATCGTCACCGCCTTCCAGGGCGGCCTCTCACCACTAGTGCTCGACACCCGCAAACGCGCTCTGTCAGGCGAATTCGGTGAACTGATCGCCATCTCCGGAATGATCTGGGAAAGCTGGTCTTCGAACTATGACGGGCACTGGAAGCAGCAGCCCGAAATCTCCGGCGGCGGCTTCATGTTCGATACCGGCGCGCACATGATGAACACCGTCTGCCTGCTCGCCAATTCCGATTTCGACAGCGTCTCCGCCTATATGAACAACCACGGCAAAAAGGTAGATATCGCCACCGCCGTCTCCGCCCGGCTGAAGAACGGCGCGCTGGCGACGCTGACGGCCGCCGGTGAAGGCCCTCCCGGCTGCGCCTCCTACATCACCTTCTTCTATTCGAAGGCGATCGTGCGCATCGACGCCTGGGGCGGCTGGCGTGAAATCAGCATAGGGCGCACCAGCGAACCGCGTGAAGAGGCCGAGATTCTCGGCAATCCCATGAAGAATTTCCTCGCCATCCGCGCCGGAACGATGGAAAACTCCGGCTCCGTTGAAATGGGTCTCAGATTCGCTAGGCTCTGGGATGCAATCAAGGAATCGGCAGCGGCCGACGGCGTACCCGTCAGGATCACCGCATAGGCGCAAGACGATGAGCGGAACGAACAGACGGCGGATCACCTCGAAGGAACTGGCGAAACTCGCCGGCGTCTCCTCGGCAACGATATCGAGGGCCTTTTCGCCGGATTCGAGGATCGGCAGCGCCACGCGTGACCGCATCCTCGCCGTCGCCCGTGAATATGGCTATCAGCCGAACGCGATCGCCCGTTCCCTCAACAACCAGCGTTCGCGCCTCGTCGCGCTCGTCGTCAACGCCATCGGCAACCCCTGCGAGGCCGAGGAGCAGCAGCTTCTCGTCCATCGCCTGCAGGCCCGCCAGCTCCTGCCCATCATTCTCTGCTGCGCCGATCATTCGGATCGGCTGCAGCTCATGCGGCTTGCCTCGACCTACCAGGTGGATCACGTCGTCATCTTCTCAGACATGGTGTCCATGCAGGACGCCGTCGACATCTTCCACACGACGAAGCCGATTATCGTTTCCTTCGAGCCGCTGGAAAACGAGGATGTCTCCAACATCCGCATCGATGGCGCGGTCGGCGCTGGCGAGATCATCGACAAGATCGTCGGCGACGGAAAACGGCGCTTCGCCTATCTCTCCGGCACCAAGTCGAGCTGGATCGACAAGCTACGCCGCAAGTGGTTTGCCGACGCTCTGGCGCGTCACGGCCTTGCCTTCGAAGCGGAAGCCTTCGGCGATTATTCCTACGATTCCGGCTTCAAGGAGGCCGTTCTCTTGCTGCACCGTTCCAAGGTCGATGCCATCATCTGCGGCAACGACGTGATGGCGATCGGCGCGCGCGATGCCGCCCGCCGCGTGCTTGGAAAGAATACGCCTGAGGATATCGCCATCGTCGGCCAGGATGGCATTGCCATGGCCGCCTGGGACTGCAACGACCTGACGACGCTGAGCCTCGACCACGTGGCCTTCATGGACGCGGTCGTCGAGGTGATCGAACGCCATGAGGCCGGCGATGAAGGCCCGCACAGCATTACGCTTGCCTGCACACCCCGCTGGGGTTCAACCGCCTGAGGGGCGACTCCAGTCATTCGCATCGAGGAGGAATATCGATGATCACCCTTTCACGCGCCGCGGCCAGGCGCCGCCCCTCCCCTGCCGCTTGCCGGGGAGCCTGAGATGCGTTCCGTCGTTTCCCTCAACGAATCCTGGAGCTTCCACGAAGGCTTTGGCCAGCGCCTGACCGAGGCTTTCGACGGCGACCATATGGTCAGCCTGCCGCATACGGCTGTCGAGCTGCCGTTCAACTATTTCGACGAGAAACGCTATCAGCGCGCCTTCACCTATCAGAAGGTGCTGCGCTGGCTGCCGGAATTCGAAGGCCGTGAAGTCTCCATCCTCTTCGATGGTGCCATGGCCGACAGCGTCGTTTACCTGAACGGCGAAGAGATCATTGCCCATAAGGACGGCTATACGCCCTTCGAAGCCCGCCTGACCGGCAAACTCGTCAAGGGCGAGAACCTGATCACGGTCAAGATCGACGGCAGCGAGAACCCCGCCATCCCGCCCTTCGGCGGTCGCATCGACTACCTCACCTATGCTGGCGTCTATCGCGACGTCTGGCTGAAGGTCACCGACAAAGTCTCCATCCGCAATCTCAAGATCGAGACACATGACGTTCTGTCCGACATGAAGTCGGCCACGGTCCGCGTTGATGTCGCCAATCCGCAGAGCCTGACCTATGCCGCGACCGTTACGGCCTCGCTGAAGGGTGCCGATGGTATCGTGCTCGCAAGTGCTGCCGGTGAAACGATCGGCTCCGTGACGACGCTCTCGTTCGGCGGACTGACGGGCATCGAACTGTGGGACCTGTCAAACCCGGCGCTCTACGAAGTTGTCGTTGATCTCAGAACCGAACATGGCTCGGACAGGGCATCCGCCCATTTCGGCTTCCGCACCGCCAAATTCACGCCGGAAGGCTTCCTGCTCAATGGCCGGTCCGTGAAGCTTCAGGGCCTCAACCGCCATCAGGCCTACCCTTATATCGGTTATGCAGCCGGCCGCTCCGCACAGGAGCGTGACGCCGACATCATGAAAAAGGTGCTGAAGTGCAATATCGTGCGCACTTCGCACTATCCGCAGTCGAAATGGTTCCTCGACCAGTGTGACCGCATCGGCCTGCTCGTCTTTGAAGAAATCCCCGGCTGGCAGCATATCGGCGATCTCGATTGGCAGAGAGAGTCCGTCGAAAACGTTCGCCGCATGATCGAGCGCGACTGGAATCACCCCTCGATCATCATCTGGGGCGTGCGCATCAACGAGTCGCTCGACAGCCACGACTTCTATACTGCGACCAACCGGCTGGCCCATGAGCTCGATTCCACGCGCCAGACTGGCGGCGTTCGCTACCTGACCGAAAGCGAGCTTCTGGAAGACGTCTATACGATGAACGACTTCATCCTGGGCAATGAGGAACTGCCGGGTGCCAACCGCCCGCGCACGGCGCTGCGCGGCCAGCAAGAAAATACCGGCCTCTCCTACAAGGTCCCCTACATCATCACCGAATTCAACGGCCACATGCATCCGACCAAGATGCATGATGCCGAGCAGCGCCAGGCCGAGCATGTGCGCCGCCACCTGGAAGTGCTGAACGCTGCTTACGGCGACCCCGATATTTCGGGCGCGATCGGCTGGTGCATGTTCGACTACAATACCCACAAGGATTTCGGCTCCGGCGACCGCATCTGCTATCACGGCGTCATGGACATGTTCCGCGAACCGAAATTCGCGGCATACGCCTATGCCAGCCAGTGCGACCCCTCAGATGAAATCATCATGAAGCCGGTCACGTTCTGGGCGCGCGGCGAACGCAGCATCGGCGGTGTGCTGCCGCTGATCATCCTGACCAACTGTGACGAGGTTGAGCTGAAATACGGCTCGCTGACCAAGCGCATCGGTCCGGATCGCGAGAACTATCCGCACCTGCCGCATCCACCCGTCGTGCTCGACCATCGCCATTTCACCCAGGATGAACTCGGCCGCTGGGGTCTGGAATGGATCGACGGTGAATTCACCGGCTTCATCGACGGAGAGCCCGTGGCCAGACTGACGCTGGCAGCCGATCCGCTGCCGACCGCACTGGAAGTCGCGCCCGACAGCACCACGCTGAAGGCCCGCGAACGCGACACGACCCGTGTCATTATCCGCGCGCTCGACCAGCGCGGCCAGCGCCTGCCCTTCCTGAACGATGCTGTAACGCTGACGGTCAAAGGCCCTGCCAAGATTGTCGGTCCGACGACCGTACCGCTCCAGGGCGGCACGACGGGCTTCTGGCTGGAAGCAACCGGCTTGACAGGCGAAATCACGGTCGAAGCGACATCGAGCCACTTCGCACCGGTAACGCTTTCGGTGGCGGCCGTCTGACGGCCGACAGAGCATTTCCGTTTTTCTTCGAATTACGGAAATGCTCTGCCTTTTTGCTTTCACGCAATTCGGGACGCAAAACCGCTGCACACTTTTGCTGGAATTGCTCTACGCGATCCTGAGCTGGCTGGCAGGATCGAAGAACACCGCCTTGTCGAGATTGAAGGCAAGGCGGGTGTTCTGACCAGGCAGAATGCCGGTATCCGCTCCAAGGCGCGCCACCACCGACTTGCCGCCGAGCTTGGTGACGGCAAACGTATCCGAACCGGCCGGTTCCACGACTTCGATAGCGCAGTCGCCATGAACGACCGACTTCGCCTTGCGGTCGGCCCCGTCAGGGTCCGTCAATGCTTCGGGACGAATGCCGAAGATCACCTGCTTGCCCGCGTAGCCGGTAAGGCTGTTACTGCCCGAATTGACCGGTAGCTTCAACGGCTCGGCATTGGGCCGCTCCAGCGAGACCTGCAAGCCGCCGTCGCCGTTTTCGACGGTCGCGTTGAGCAGGTTCATCGCCGGCGAGCCCATGAAGTCTGCTACGAAGACATTGGCCGGGCTGTTGTAGATTTCCGCC
Source organism: Rhizobium sp. 768_B6_N1_8 (assembly GCF_051811225.1). Taxonomy (NCBI): domain Bacteria; kingdom Pseudomonadati; phylum Pseudomonadota; class Alphaproteobacteria; order Hyphomicrobiales; family Rhizobiaceae; genus Rhizobium; species Rhizobium sp. 768_B6_N1_8. The sequence goes on from NZ_JBPWPV010000001.1 coordinate 3,943,154, forward strand.
GGCGTACCGAACTGCTGCAGCACGCCGTCCTTCAGCACCGCGATCTTCGTCGCCAGCGTCATCGCCTCGATCTGGTCATGAGTGACGTAGACGATCGTCGTTCCCATGCGCTGGTGCAGGCGCTTGATTTCCGTGCGCATATCAACGCGCAGCTTCGCATCCAGGTTGGAGAGCGGCTCGTCGAACAGGAACACTTGCGGATTGCGCACCAGCGCGCGGCCCATTGCCACGCGCTGCCGCTGGCCACCGGAAAGCTGCGAAGGCTTTCGATCCAGGAGATGGCCGATCTGCAGCATGTCGGAGACCTGCTTGATCGCCTTCTCGCGCTCATCCTTCGGCACACCGCGAATTTCCATGCCGAAGGCGATATTGCCGGCCACGGTCATGTTCGGATAGAGCGCGTAGCTCTGGAATACCATGGCGATATCGCGCTTGGACGGGTGCAAACCGTTGATGGAGCGGCCATCGATGCGGATCTCACCCGAAGTGATCGCTTCCAGCCCGGCGATGGTGTTGAGCAGCGTGGACTTGCCACAGCCGGACGGGCCGACCAGCACCAGGAAGCCACCCTTTTCGAGTTCCAGGTCGATCCCCTTGAGAATGTCGACGGCGCCGAAGCGCTTTTTGAGACCGGAAATTTCAAGGAAAGCCATGGATCACCCTTTGACGGCGCCCGCCATCAGACCACGCACGAAATAGCGGCCGGCGAGGATATAGACGATGAGCGTAGGAACGGCCGCGATCATCGCCGCAGCCATGTTGACATTATATTCGACCACGCCGGTCGAGGTATTGACGACGTTGTTGAGCGCCACCGTCATCGGCATGGAGTCACCCGTACCGGCATAGGCCGAGGCGAAGAGGAAGTCGTTCCAGATATTAGTGAACTGGTAGATGACCGTCACCACGATTATCGGCAGCGAATTCGGCAGCATGATACGGCGAAAGATCTGAAAGAAGCTCGCGCCATCGACCTGCGCGGCCTTCACAAGTTCCGTCGGAAAGGCCTCATAGAAATTGCGGAAGAACAGTGTCGTGAAGCCGAGACCGTAGACGACATGCACGAAAACCAGGTTGACCGTCGGATTGCCGAAGCCGAAGCTGAAACCGGTCGCGTTCTGAAGCGTCATGCCGAAGCGGCCGAGTGCGCCGAGAATGGTCGCCATCGGCAGCAGCACCGACTGGAACGGAATGAAGCAGGCAAACAGCATCAGGCCGAAAACCAGCGTATCGCCGGGAAACCGCCACTTGGTCAGCACATAACCGTTGAGCGCGCCGAGAACGGTCGAGATCGCGACAGCCGGCACGACCATCTTGATCGAGTTCCAGAAATAGCCCTTGATGCCGGCACAGGTAAGACCGACGCAGGTCTCCCCCCAGGCCTTGAGCCAGGGATCAAGCGTCGGTGACTGCGGCAGCGCCAGCATATTTCCGTTCTGGATCTCGTCCATGGTCTTGAACGAGGTGGTGAGCATGACGAAGAGCGGCATCAGGTAGAGAACGGCGAAGATCAGCAGCAGGCCGTAGATGATGACGCGGCCAATCCAGCGGCCGCCATTGCCGCCATGCGTGCGCGCGATATCGGAAGAGGTCACGCTGCTCATCGCGCCTTCTCCTTCAGTTCGGAATAGAGATAGGGAACGATGATCGCCGAGATGGTCATCAGCATGATGATGGCGCTTGCAGAACCGACAGCCATTTCATTCCGCTTAAACGTGTATTCATACATGAAATTGGAAGGCAGCCACGCCGAGCCACCGGGCCCGCCGGAGGTCAGCGCCACCACGAGGTCGTAGGACTTGATCGCCATATGGGCGAGCACGATGAAGGCGGAGAGGAAGATCGGCCGCAGCAGCGGAATGACGATGCGCCGGTAGAGCTGGAACGGTGTGGCGCCATCGATCTGCGCCGCTTTCATGATCTCACCGTCGATGCCCCGCAAGCCCGCGAGGAACATCGCCATGACGAAGCCGGAAGCCTGCCAGACACCGGCGATGACGACGGTGTAGATGACGAAGTCCTTGTTCTTGATCCAATCGAAGTGAAAGCTCGTCCAGCCGAGATGATGCAGCGTCTGCTCCAGGCCGAGGCCCGGATCGAGGAACCATTTCCAGGCAACACCGGTCACGATGAAGGACAGCGCCATAGGATAGAGAAAGATCGGCCGCAGCACGCCTTCGCCGCGAATCTTCTGGTCGAGAAGGATCGCCAACAGCAGCCCGAGCCCGAGGCAGATGAAGATATAGAGGAAACCGAAGATCCCCATATTGGTGATCGACGTGTACCACGAGGACGGCGGATCGCTCTCGAAGGTCCAGCGCCAGAGGCGCTGATAGGCACGCGCGCCCGTGATTGCATAGGATGGAAAGGTCTTGGAATTGGTGAAGGAGAGATAGGCCGTCCAGACGATGAAGCCATAGACGAAGATCACGGTGATCAAGAAACTCGGCGCCAATACGATCTTCGGCAGAGCGTCCTGCAGCCGGCCGCGAATAGACGAGCGGGTTGAAGACTTCGACGTCAGGACCGGATCCGTGGTCGCAACTGTACTCATGTGGTCATCTCCTCCCCGCACCGCAGGGGCTGTGGCTTCCCCGCAAGAGTGCGGGAAAGCCTTGGTCGGTGGAATATTAGCGAGCGTCGTCAATTGCCTTGACGAGTTCTTCGACGGCCTGGTCGGACGTCTTGATCTGGCCATGGACGAACTTGGTCACTACATCCTTATAGGCGTTGGCGATCGCCGGAGGCGCGCCATAGCCCTGGGCGAGCGAGCCAAACAGGGTGCCCTTCTCGTTGGCAGCGGCAAGATCGGCTATGCCCTTCTTACCGCAAGCATCGAAGTCGGTGTCCGGAACGTCGGTACGCGCCGGAACCGAGCCCTTGACGACGTTGAAGGCCGACTGGAAACTTTTCGACAAGGTGGCGGTGGCAAGTGCTGCCTGTGCTGCCTTGCGGTCGTCAGATACGTTGAACATGCCGAACATATCGGAATTGTAGACGACGCTGCCGTCGGTGCCGGGGAAGCGGTAGCACAGGAAATCGGTGCCGGCGGCCATGTTGGCAGCCTTGAATTCGCCCTTGGCCCAGTCACCCATCACCTGCACTAGTGCATCACCCTTGATGACCATGCCGGTCGCTTGATTCCACTGACGACCGGAAAAATTCGGGTCGACATAGGTGATCAGCTTGCCCAGACTATCGAACGACTTCTTCATCGTGTCGGACTTCAGCGACTCCTCGTCGAGATCGTTCATCGCCTTCTTGTAGAATTCAGGCCCGCCGGTCGACAGCACGACCGAGTCGAACATGGTTGCTTCCTGCCAGTTCTCACCGCCAAGGGCGAGCGGAATGACGCCGGCCGCCTTGGCTTTGTCGAGCAACGCAATCAGGTCGTCGAAGGTCTTCGGCTCGGTGCCGCCGATCTTGTCCATGACGGCCTTGTTGATCCACAGCCAGTTGACCGAGTGGACATTGACCGGCACCGCCACCCATTTGCCATCATAAACGGTGAACTTCTGCAGGGCGGCAGGAACCGCCTTGTCCCAGCCTTCCTTGACGGCGATGTCGGTGATGTCGCCCATCGTGCCGGCTGCGGCATAGTCCAGCACGGTATAGCCGAGCATCTGCGAGGCGGTCGGCGGATTACCGGCAGCCACCATCGCCTTCAGCGCGACCATGGCGGGGTCGCCGCCACCACCGGCAACCGGCACGTCCTTCCAGGCAAAGCCTTCCTTAGAAAGGTCCTGCTTCAGCACGTTAAGCGCCGCGGCTTCACCGCCTGATGTCCACCAGTGCAGCATCTGAACTTCCTTGACGTCAGCCGCGTGAGCGCTGCCGAAACCAGCCATCATCACGACAGCAAGAGCTGCCGAGCTCAAAAACTTGCGCATGAATATCCTCCCGTTCGTAAGTGGCGGCGAGACCCACCTCGGCCGCCACGATGTCTTCCGCCGTGAGGGCGGCTAAACACCACACTACACCGCACCTCCCAGCGCGGTTAACAATTTAAAACGTTATAAACGCGGTCACGTCAAGTCCTTCCTCGACTCCCGAGAAAAATATGATTAGTCCGATAAATATTGATTTTATTTGCCTTTTTTCTGATCGCCTAAGAAACTGTAAAAATTTAAATCGTTTGCATTGATTGATTGCGTGCCGGTTTCATCGTGTTATTGTAGCCGCGATCCAGCACGGAATGTCCCCAGTGACCGAATCGTCCCAACTGCAACGCGGTGAAAATCCGGATGGTGCGCAAAAGCGCGGCAAGCCGACCTTGCGTACCATCGCGACATTGACCGGTCTTGCGGTGACGACGGTTTCGCGCGCACTCAGCGACGCGCCGCAAATATCAGTTGAGACTCGCGAGCGCGTCCATCGCATTGCCCGCGAGATCGGCTACCTGCCGGACCGCGCCGCCCAGCGCCTCAAGACAGGCCGCACCAACGTCATCAGCATTCTTCTCGACCCGCATCAGGAAGTGGTCGGCTTCGGCACGGCCATTATGTACGGCATCGCCAAGGTGCTGAAAGAGACATCCTATCACCTCGTCGTCGCCCCGAACTTCCTGTCGACGACGGATCTCGAAGCGGCAGAATATATCGTCCGCAACAATTTCGCAGACGGCCTGATCTTCACGCGGACGGAACCCTTCGATGCGAGGGTGCGGATGCTGCAGGAGGTCGGCTTTCCCTTCGTGTCCCACGGGCGCACCGAATTTTCGACGCCGCATCCCTACGTCGATTACGACAATTATGCTTTCGCCTATGAAGCCACGCGGCGCCTGATCGCCAAGGGCAGGAAGAAGGTTACGGTCATCATGCCGCCGAAGCGGCTGACCTTCAGCCAGCACATCCTTCATGGCTTCATGACCGCCGTGCGCGAGGCAGGCGTCGCCTACGAGATATCGGAAGCGGTCACGCTCGATTCACCGGCCAACGAGATCAGGGATTTCTTCCGCGCCCGCGCCGCAGCCCCCGATGTTCCCGATGGCTTTGTCTGCCCGGGCGAGGTTTCCGCGCTGGCGCTTGTCAGTGCCATGGGCGATGCGGGCCACGTCCTGGCGGAGGACTATGATATCGTTGCTAAGGAGACGTCACATCTCCTCACGCATCTTCAGCCGAAGATCGAAACCATCTACGAGGATCTGGTCGAGGCAGGCGAACATCTCGGCCAGATGCTTCTCCAGCGCATCAGCAATCCGGCAGCGGAGAGCCAGAGCCTGCTCCTGCCACCGCAGATCAATTTTCCGGTGGCCTAAGCCTAAGCCGCGTCACGACCGTTTATCGGCTTCTCGCGGAAGGCAAAGACGTCGACCGGCTCTCCGAGCCCGCGCAGCGGAAAGGTGCCGAGATTGTCCATCTCTTCAGTGCAGGTCGCCATCTCAACGAAAGCGCGCGACAGAAGCACCGGCCGCTTGACCTCCTTGGTCAAGGTTTCAAGCCGCGAGGCGACGTTGACTGCTGGGCCGATGACGGTGAAATCCAGCCGCCGACGCGAACCGATATTGCCGTACATGACGTCGCCGACGTGGACGCCGACGCCGTAGCGCAGCGGATCACGTCCCAAACGCTGATGTTGCTCATTCAGTTTCGCCATCGCCTCCTGCCCTTCACGGATCGCCGTCAGCAGATCCTCGCAGGCCGAAGGCTTCGACAGCGGGAAGATAGCAAGCAGTCCGTCACCCATGAATTTCAGGATTTCGCCTCCATGCCGCTCGATCGGATCGGACATGGCATCGAAATAGTCGTTGAGCAACTGGATCACGTCATCGCGCGGCCAGAGATCGGAGATCGCCGTGAAATCGCGCAGGTCGCAGATCATGATCGCCGCGCCGACGGTCGTGCCGCTGCCGCGGGTGATGACGCCGGAGAGAATCTGTTCGCTCGCATGCGGCCCGACATAAGTCTGCAGCAGCGTGCGCGCCATGATGTTCTTGAGCCGGATCTCGCTGACGAGAGTGAGAGCCGGCAGCAGATCGCGCAGGAAATCCACGTGTTCGCCGGTAAAACCGCCTGGCCTATTGGTGGAGAACGTAACGACGTGGCGCTTGTCGAACGTATGATCGATCGGCCAGGCGATATATTCGGAATAGCCGTCGTCGCGCAGTTCCTGGTAGAAGGGATAGTCGTCGCCCTCCCATAAATCCTCAAGGTTCTTCCGCACCTCGTTGGCGCCTTTGTGGATCTCGTTGACCGGGCTATTGAGGAATTGCGGCGTGGTTTCCACCCCGTAAGCAAAGGTGTCGATCTTTGCCTCTTCCATGCCTTCCACCCACAGGATGCGAGCGCCGATCCATTGCGGATGGTTCGTGCGGAAATGCAAGCTCGACCGGTTCACCGGCACGCCGGCTGCCAGCAGCCGCTTGCACATCTCCACCAGGATATTGTCGATGAAACGCTCGTTGCGGGTCTCGTTGATCAGCCAATCGAGAATTCGGCGCCTGCGGATTGGCCAGACGCCTTCGGCAGCTTCACTTGCCGGATCAGTCGCTTCGAAAGAGGGCCTCATAAAAAACTCCCGCTACGCCACATTCAACGAATACACCGCGCTGAATGTGGGCGATAGCGGACCGAATGATAAGAGGCTTCGTAAAGATAAACCTCAGAAATCCCAGTCTTCGTCCTCGGTCGCCACCGCCTTGCCGATGACATAGGAGGAGCCGGAGCCCGAGAAGAAGTCATGGTTCTCATCGGCATTCGGCGAAAGCGCAGACAGGATCGCCGGATTGACCTTGCAGGCGTCAGCCGGGAACAGCGCCTCATAGCCGAGGTTCATCAGCGCCTTGTTGGCGTTGTAATGCAGGAACTTCTTGACGTCCTCGGTCAGCCCGACGCCGTCATAGAGCGCTTCGGTATATTTCGCTTCGTTGTCGTAGAGCTCGAGCAGCAGGTCGAAGGCAAAATCCTTGATCTCCTGGCGTCGCTCTCCGGAAAGCTTTTCAAGTCCGCGCTGGAACTTGTAGCCGATATAATAGCCGTGCACGGCCTCGTCGCGGATGATGAGGCGGATCATGTCGGCCGTGTTGGTGAGCTTGGCGCGGCTCGACCAGTACATCGGCAGATAGAAGCCGGAATAGAAGAGGAAGCTTTCGAGGAAGACGCTCGCAACCTTCTTCTTCAGGGGATCGCCGGAAGCATAATGCTCCATGATCAGCGCCGACTTCTTCTGCAGGAATTCGTTCTCTTCAGACCAGCGATAGGCATCGTCGACATCGGGCGTCAGGCAGAGCGTCGAGAAGATCGAGGAATAGGAGCGCGCATGCACCGCCTCCATGAAGGAGATGTTGGAGAGCACCGCTTCCTCATGCGGCGTTGCCGCATCGGCCATCAGCTTCACCGAGCCGACACCGTTCTGGATCGTATCGAGCAGAGTCAGCCCGGTGAAGACGCGGATCGTCAGCTGCTGCTCGGCCGGCGTCAGTGTCCCCCAGGAGGGAATGTCGTTCGACAGCGGCACCTTTTCCGGCAGCCAGAAATTGCCGGTCAGACGGTTCCAGACTTCGAGATCCTTGTCGTCCTCGATACGGTTCCAGTTGATGGCGCGCACGCGGCTGACCGGTTTGAATTGCATGTTCATCATTATCTCCGGTCGTTTAAAGCGTGCAGGATACGCAGCCCTGCACCTCGGTGCCGGACAGCGCCATCTGGCGAAGGCGGATGTAGTAGATCGTCTTGATGCCCTTCTTCCAGGCATAGATCTGGGCGCGGTTGATGTCGCGCGTCGTTGCCGTGTCGCGGAAGAACAGCGTCAGCGACAGGCCCTGATCGACATGTTGGGTAGCCGCAGCATAGGTATCGATGATCTTGTCTGGCCCGATCTCGTAGGCATCCTGATAGTAGTCGAGATTGTCGTTGGTCATGAACGGCGCCGGATAATAGACGCGGCCGATCTTGCCTTCCTTGCGGATCTCGATCTTCGAGACGATCGGATGGATCGAGGAAGTCGAGTGGTTGATATAGGAAATCGAGCCCGTCGGCGGCACCGCCTGCAGGTTCTGGTTATAGAGGCCGGAGGCCATCACGGCCTTCTTCAGCTCCAGCCAGTCTTCCTGCGTCGGGATATGAATGCCGGCACCGTCGAAAAGCGCCTGAACCTTCTCGGTCGCCGGCTTCCATCCCTGCTCGGTATATTTGTCGAAATATTCGCCAGAGGCATATTTCGAATTCTCGAAGCCCTTGAAGCCCGCACCACGCTCGACCGCCAGACGGTTGGAGGCGCGCAGCGCGTGATAGGTCACCGTGTAGAAATAGATATTGGTGAAATCGACGCCCTCTTCCGAACCGTAATGGATGCGCTCGCGGGCGAGGTATCCATGCAGGTTCATCTGGCCAAGGCCGATCGCGTGGCTGTCGTCATTGCCCTTCTCGATCGAAGGTACGGATGAGATGTGGCTCATGTCAGAAACGGCCGTCAGCGCGCGGATCGAGGTCTCGATCGTCTTGCCAAAATCGGCCGAATCCATAGCCATGGCGATATTCAGCGAGCCGAGATTGCACGAGATATCCTTGCCCATCACCTTGTAGGAAAGGTCGTCGTTGAAGGTGCTCGCTTCGCTGACCTGCAGGATTTCAGAGCAGAGATTGCTCATGCTGATGCGGCCGGCGATCGGGTTTGCCCGGTTCACCGTGTCTTCGAACATGATGTAGGGATAACCGCTCTCGAACTGGATTTCGGCAATCACCTGGAAGAATTCGCGCGCCTTGATCTTCTTCTTGGTGATACGGGCATCCGCCACCATCTCGCGATACTTCTCCGTCACCGATATCTCGGTGAAGGGCACGCCATAGACCCGTTCCACGTCGTAGGGCGAGAAGAGGTACATATCCTCATTGTTCTTGGCGAGCTCGAAAGTGATGTCGGGCACGACGACGCCGAGCGACAGCGTCTTGATACGGATCTTCTCGTCAGCATTTTCGCGCTTGGTATCAAGGAAGCGCATGATGTCAGGGTGATGGGCGTTGAGATAAACGGCACCCGCACCCTGCCGAGCACCGAGCTGGTTGGCATAGGAGAACGAGTCTTCGAGCAGCTTCATGACGGGGATGATGCCGGAAGACTGGTTTTCGATCTGCTTGATTGGCGCGCCAGCCTCGCGGATGTTCGTCAGCGATAGCGCCACGCCACCGCCGCGCTTGGAAAGCTGCAGCGCCGAATTGATGGAGCGGCCGATCGATTCCATATTGTCTTCGACACGCAGCAGAAAGCACGAGACGAGCTCGCCGCGCTGCTTCTTGCCGGCATTGAGGAAAGTCGGCGTTGCCGGCTGGAAGCGGCCGGTGATGATCTCTTCGACCAGATCACGGGCAAGCTGCTCATTGCCTTCGGCAAGTGCCAACGCCACCATGCAGATGCGATCTTCATAGCGCTCCAGATAGCGCTTTCCGTCGAAGGTCTTCAGCGTGTAGCTGGTGTAATATTTGAAGGCGCCGAGGAAAGTCGGGAAACGGAACTTCTTGGCATAGGCCTCGTCGAACAGGTCGCGGACGAAGTTGAAGGAATACTGGTCGAGCACTTCCTGCTCGTAATAGCCTTCGGTCACCAGATAATCGAGCTTCTCCCGGAGATTATGGAAGAACACCGTGTTCTGGTTCACGTGCTGCAGGAAATACTGCTTGGCCGCCATGCGGTCCTTGTCGAGCTGGATCTTGCCCTGCTCGTCATAGAGGTTCAGCATCGCGTTCAGCGCGTGATAATCCAGCGCGTCCGCTGCCTTTAGCGGTTTTGCGCCCGCATCTCGCTTCAAATTTGTTCCTGTGTCCAAAATCGTCCCATCCCGTCTTTGACATTGGCGACATCCTCGGCAGTCCCCAGAAGCTCGAACCGGTAGAGGTAAGGCACCTGGCATTTCTGCGAGATCACGTCGCCGGCAAGCCCATAGGTCTCGCCGAAATTGCTGTTGCCCGCAGCAATGACGCCACGGATGTTGGAGCGGTTTTCCGCATCGTTGAGGAAACGGATCACCTGCTTGGGCACGGCTCCCTTTACGATCCCGGGGCCGCCATCCCCGCAATAGGTGGGCGAGATCAGCACATAGGGTTCGCGAATGTGGATGTCCTCAACGCCTACGGGAATGCGCGCCGCGCGCAGTCCCAGCTTCTCGACGAAACGATGGGTATTCTCAGACCGGCTGGAATAATAGACGATCAGGCCCACCGCTCTTCTCCGATCAGGAGAGCGCGCTGATCATATCGGGACGGAAGCCCGCCCAGTGGTTCTCGCCGGCAACGACGACCGGAACCTGCATGTAGCCCATGCCGCGAACGCGATCGAGCGCGTCGGCATCCTCGGAGATATCGATGATCTGATAGTCGACGCCCAGGCGGTCGAGGGCGCGATATGTGGCGGTGCACTGAACGCAGGCAGGCTTGCTGTAAACGGTAACGCTCATCATGTTCCTCGTGATGTCAATGGATTCCGGACGCAGAACTAGGATCGGGCGCCTTGCGGCGTCCGGGGTAACGCTCGATATTGATCTGGCAAAGTTGGCGTTTTACACGCCGGATTCGATCCCTCGCGGGATTTGCGCGGGCGGCGGCTTTGATGCTCTCGACATGACTTCAACCCCGAAGTGCTCATGCGGACTTCCGGGGGCAGCGCAACAGGTGCGGATTTGATCCGCCTCACATATACGCGACCTTCCGGACACCCCGCCCGTGGACGTTTCGTTCAAGGCAGGTCTCCTGGCTCGCGGGTCGAAGCACCCTGCCCCCAGCCTTCCCAAAGCGTCATGCCTCAGTGACCTGAAATCGGACAGTTGCTCGCCGCTTACAGTTGCGGGGGCAGCTCCGGCCTTGTTTTGCCATCATGGCAAACCGCACCGTATTCCCGTCTTAGCCTGCGATCCCTAGCGAATCGAAGGAACCTTGAACACTAGATATAGTACTCGAATCGGAGTTGGCGTCAACGGATGGTTTGTGCGTCGCGTTACGGCATATTTGAAATTGCTACATTCCTGTGAAAAACGTGGTTAACGAATGCTTAAAGAAAGTAGGCTGTGGAGAAGGCCCCAATGAAGAGAGCCGGCCTATAGCCGGCTCTCTGATTTTCGACTCCAGGTTCAGGCCCGAATCGTCGATGCGGCATGTCGTAATATTCGGGCGGCAGCGACCATGTTGACGAGCGCCGGGCGAACCTCTTCCCACCTGCGCGTCTTCAATCCGCAATCCGGATTGATCCAGAGCTGCCCGTCCGTCAGACGCTCGCGCGCCAGCGTCAGGAGCTCCGTCATCTCCTCGACATCAGGAACGCGCGGCGAATGGATGTCGTAGACGCCGGGGCCGATCTCGTTCGGATATTTGTAGCTACGGAAGGCCTCCAGCAGTTCCATCTTCGAACGTGACGTCTCGATGGAGATCACATCGGCATCCATCGCCGCGATGGCATCGATGATCTGGTTGAACTCCGAATAGCACATATGCGTATGGATCTGCGTTTCGTCCGCCACGCCGGAGGCGCATAGGCGGAAACTCTCGACGGCCCAGTCGAGATAGGTCTTCCAGTCGGCCTTGCGCAGCGGCAGGCCCTCGCGCAGCGCCGCCTCGTCGATCTGGATCATTGCCGCACCGGCCCTTTCGAGATCGAGCACCTCGTCGCGGATCGCCAGCGCGATCTGCCGGCTGACGTCGGCGCGAGAGAGATCGTCGCGCACGAAGGACCAGTTGAGGATCGTCACCGGCCCGGTCAGCATGCCCTTCACGGGCTTCTCCGTCAGCGACTGCGCATAGCGCCACCACTCGACTGTCATCGGCTTCGGCCGGGAGACGTCCCCGAAGATAACAGGCGGTCGGACGTAACGGGAGCCATAGCTCTGCACCCAGGCATGTTGAGTGAAGGCGAAGCCGGAAAGCTGCTCACCGAAATACTGCACCATGTCATTGCGTTCGAATTCGCCGTGGACAAGCACGTCGAGGCCGATTTCCTCCTGCCAGCGGATCGCCGCTTCGGTCTCCTTTTTCAGAAAGGCATCATAATCCGCCTCGCTGATCGTGCCCTTGGTGAAAGCGGAGCGGGACTTTCGAACATCTGATGTCTGCGGGAAGGAGCCGATCGTCGTCGTCGGGAACAGCGGCAGGCGAAGCTTACGCTCCTGCAGTCCGGTCCGCTCGGCAAAATCGCTGCTGCGTGTCTTCATCGCCTCGTCGATCGCGGCAACCCGCTGTCTGACCTTCAGATCATGTACGCGCGTAGATGCGGCGCGCGATGCAACGGCCTGCGAGGCTGCCGCAATCACCTGGGAGGCCTTGCCGGCATCGCCGAGCGCTGCGATCTCCTCAAGCTTCTGGGCAGCGAAGGCGAGCCATGATTTCAGCTCACCATCCAGCCCGCTCTCCAGTTCCAGATCGATCGGCACGTGCAGCAGCGAGCAGGACGGCGCGATCTGTAGCCGGTCCGCACCAAAGTGCTGGACAAGCGGCTCGATCCTCTCCCGGATCGCCGCAAGGTCTGCCTTCCAGATATTGCGCCCGTCGATGACGCCAAGCGAAAATGTCAGATCGCTGGGTGCCTTGAAAAGGGCATCGATCTGCTGTGGAGCGCGAACGAGATCGACATGCAGGCCGGCAACCGGGAGCGAGAGCGCCGTCGGCAGATTGTCGCCGATCGCGCCGAAATAGGTGGCGACCATGATCTTCAGGTCGGGCACCAATTCATGCAGCGCACGATAGGTATGCTGCAGTGCTGCCTGCTCTTCCTGTGAAAGATCGAGCACGAAGCAAGGTTCGTCGATCTGCACCCAGTCGACACCGGCTGCACGAAGTTCTGCCAGTACTTTTGTATAAACAGGCAACAAGCGTGCAAGCAGGTCAATCGGCGCAAAACCTTCTTCGCTTCCCTTGGCGAGTTTCAGGAAGGTAACCGGACCGAGGATGACCGGCCGGGTATGGATGCCAAGTGTCTTGGCCTCGACGAAGGCATCAAGTGGCTTGTTCGCCGTCAGGGCAAAGGTCTGATCGGGGCCGAGTTCCGGCACCATGTAGTGGTAGTTCGTGTCGAACCATTTCGTCATTTCGAGCGCCGGCGCGCCATGCCCGTGATGGTGCTGATGGCCGCAATCGACATGCGCCTCTTCGCCGGTGGAGCCGCGCGCCATCGCGAAATAGGTGTCGAGAGAAACTTGCCCGCCCTTCCAGCCATAGGCGGCGGGAATGGCGCCGACCATGACCGCCGTGTCGAGCACATGGTCGTAAAGCGAGAAATCGTTCGAGGGGATGACGTCGATCCCCTTCTGCTTCTGCAGGAGCCAGTTTTCCGCCCGCAGCCGCTTCGCGACATCGAGAAGCGCGCCGGCATCGGATTTGCCGGCCCAGTAGCTCTCCAGTGCGAATTTGAGTTCGCGATGCTTTCCGATCCTGGGAAAGCCGAGATTTGCAGTCTTGATAGTCATTTTCCTTACCCCGAAGGTTATGGGCAAGGCTGCGGCGCAACGCATCGACGAGATACGGCCATGGGAATGCCGTCTCGCGCAAGCGGCACACCGGGACACCCCGCCCGTGGACGTTATCTATCGCGGCAGGTCTCCTGGCTTGCGGGTCATCGACATCGTCCAGTCTTCCCGGGCGTCTTCCCAGTGACGTCGAAGGACGGTGTCTATCCGCTTACAGTTGCGGGGGCAGCTTCGGTCTTGGCGATGGCCGCACCGAATTCCCTCTTAGCTTGGGATCAACAGATCCCAAGAACCAACGATCCGGCAAGCATGCACCCGCCGCATCGCAACGTCAATATGATATAAAGAAATCTTTATGTCTTTATCTGAAGAAGCCGAAGTGCATTCATCGTCACCAGCACGGTCGCACCCGTATCGGCGAGGATCGCCGGCCACAGGCCGGTGATGCCGATGATGGTGGTAACCAGGAACACGGCCTTCAGCCCGAGCGCGATGGTGATGTTCTGAAAGATATTGCGCATCGTCCGCTTCGAAAGGTCGATCATCCGGGCTACGTCGCCGACACGCCCATGCAGCACAGCCGCATCCGCCGTCTCCAGCGCCACGTCGGTGCCGCCGCCCATGGCGATGCCGACATCGGCAGCGGCAAGTGCCGGCGCGTCATTAATGCCGTCACCCACCTTGGCGACGAACAGACCTTCCTTCTTCAGTTCGCCAACAATGCGCTGCTTGTCCTGCGGCAGGAGTTCGCCGCGCCAGTCGATGCCGAGATCGCCGGCAACGGCTGCCGCCGTGCGCTTGTTGTCGCCGGTCAGCATGATGGCGCGCACGCCAGCTGCCTTCAGCGTCGCAAGCCCGCTCTTTGCGTCTTCACGAGGTTCGTCGCGCATGGCGATGAGACCGGCGGCGACACCATTGACGAGCAGCACCGAGACGCTCTTGCCCGCGCCGTTCAGCACCGCGACCTGTTCGTCCTGCTCCGCATTCAGCGCCCCGCGCTCGCGCGCAGCCGGCGGCGACAGGAGATCGAGCGTCTCCCCACCCACCTTGCCGGTCATGCCCTTGCCGGGAAGCGCTTCGACTTCGAAAGCCGGCGGCACGGGTACTCCATCAGCCTTGGCGCGATTGAGAATTGCCAGCGCCAGCGGATGGCTGGAGCCTTGCTCCAGAACGGCAGCGCGCGAAAGTACCTCTGCCTCGGTGCGTCCGTAAGAAATTATATCGGTGACCTGTGGTTTGCCTTCGGTCAGCGTACCGGTCTTGTCGAAGGCAACGGCCGTCACCTTGCCGAGCGATTCCAGAACCGCCCCGCCCTTCATCAGCAGACCGCGGCGCGCGCCCGCCGAAAGCGACGCGGCAATCGCCGCCGGTGTGGAAATGACCAGCGCGCAGGGGCAGCCGATCAGCAGGATTGCGAGACCCTTGTAGACCCATTCGCCCCATGCCCCGCCCATCAGCAACGGCGGCAAAACGGCGACCAGAGCCGCCACGACGACGACACCAGGCGTATAATAGCGGGAGAAGCGATCGATGAAGCGCTCCGTCGGCGCCTTCGATTCCTGGGCTTCCTCCACCAGCTTGACGACGCGGGCAATCGTATTGTCCTCGGCAGCGGCCGTGACACGGACGCGCAGCGCCGCATCGCCATTGACCGTGCCGGCGAAGACCATCTCGCCTGCGCCCTTGCGAACCGGCGTGCTTTCGCCCGTCACCGGCGCCTCATCGATAGCGCTTTCGCCGGAAACAATTGTCCCGTCGGCGGAAATCCGGTCTCCCGGACGCACGAGAATGACGGAGCCGACGGAAAGCGTCTCAGCTGGCACTTCCTTCACCTCGCCGCCCGTCTCGAGCAGCGCATTCTTAGGCACCAGCGTCGTCAGCGACTGGATGCTGGCGCGCGCCTTGCCGGCAGCCACGCCTTCCAGCAATTCGCCGACGAGGAACAGGAAGACGACCGTCGCCGCCTCTTCCCCCGCATTGATGATGACAGCGCCGACAGCGGCAATCGTCATCAGCATCTCGATCGAAAAGGGCGTGCCGGAAAGGGCGGCCATGACCGCGCGGCGGGCAATCGGCACCAGCCCGACCAGCATGGCAACGATGAAAGCATAGGGGGCAATCGACGGCACCAGATGGCCGAGCACGTAGGCGGCAACGAGTGCGAGGCCGGAAAGGATCGTCAACCGGCCTTTCTTGCTCTGCCACCAGGGACCGGTGATCGGCCCATGATCATGGCCGTGCAGCCCCTCGACCTCCTCGGCGCTGTGCGAATGATCGTGACCGGCATGATCGTGAGCATGGCCTTCGTGGTCATGATCGTGATGGTCGTGATCATGATGCTCATGCCCATCGTGATCGTGATCGTGGCCATGGTCGTGCCCATGATCGTGGTCGTGATGCGCATGGTCATGACCGGTCTTGCTCTCGCGAGCAGGAGCCTTGCCGGTGAGCGGAGCAACCGAATAGCCGAGGCCGGTCACCCTCTTCTCGATCGCTTTGAGATCGCTGCTGCCATCGTGGCGCACCGTCATCGTGCCTGCTGTCACCGACACGGAGACGTCTTCGACGCCGGGCACGCGTCTGACGGCGGTATCGATTTTCGTTGCGCAGGCGGCGCAATCCATTCCGCCAACCCGGTACCGTGCCTGTGCTGCTTCGCTCATGATTTCGATCCTTGCTAGTAAGCAGTATCGTTCCTACATCCTCTAGCGACTAGAGGTGCAAGAGGAAAATCATGAAAAAGATCACCATCGGTGAAGCCGCCCGCCAGAGCGGCGTCAAGGTGCCGACGATCCGCTATTATGAGGGCATCGGCTTGTTGTCTGCTCCAAGCCGTAGCGAGGGCAATCAGCGCTCCTACGAACCATCAGACCTCAACCGCCTCGCCTTCATCCGCCACGCCCGCGAACTCGGCTTCGAGATCGATGCAATCCGCACATTGCTGCAGCTGCAGGACGACCCTCACCAGTCCTGCGCATCCGCCGATGCCATCGCCAAGGCCCGCCTGATCGACGTCGAACAGCGCATCCGCAGCCTCAATGCCCTGAAGGCGGAACTGGAGCAGATGGTCGAGGGCTGCGGCCATGGCCGCGTCGATCAGTGCCGGGTCATCGAGGTGCTCGCCGACCACGGCAAGTGCGTGCATCCGCATCACTGAGACTTGCGCTCGCCGACCGCCCGCGCCAAGAAGGCGCTATGAACCAGAAGACGATCGCAGTCATCGGCGGCGGCCCGGCCGGCCTTTCGGCAGCCGAAGTATTGTCGGCAAGCGGCCATGCCGTTTCCATCTATGATGCGATGCCGACCTTTGCCCGCAAGTTCTTGCTCGCCGGCAAGTCCGGCCTCAACATCACCCATTCCGAAGACTACGAGCGCTTCGCTACCCGCTTTGGCGGTGCCAATCCCCATCTACGCGCCGCCCTCGACGCCTTCACCCCGGCCGATATCCGCGCCTGGGCGGCAGACCTCGGCACCGAAACCTTCGTCGGTTCCTCCGGCCGGGTCTTTCCCAATGTCATGAAGGCCTCGCCGTTGCTGCGCGCCTGGCTCGCCCGTCTGGAAGCCCGCGGCGTCAGCTTCTTCACCCGCCACCGATGGATCGACTTTGCAGAAGGCGGCCATGTTTTCGAAACGCCCGACGGCTGCAAGACCATATCCTGCGACGCCACACTGCTCGCACTCGGCGGTGCCAGCTATCCGCGTCTCGGCTCGGATGCCGGTTGGGTGCCGCTACTCTCCGAACGCGGCATAGCGATCGCGCCGTTTCGCCCCGCCAATTGCGGTTTCGATGTCGCCTGGAGTGAACTCTTCCGTGATCGCTTCGCCGGAGAGCCGCTGAAATCGGTGACGGCAACATCAGGCGCCGGGACATTTCCAGGCGAATTCGTCATTAGTAAACACGGCATCGAAGGCAGCCTCGTCTATGCCCACTCGGCCGCTTTGCGTGACGACCTGCTGCAGCATGGCAAGGCAACCCTCTCGATCGACCTTGCTCCCGGCCGCACGCTCGAACGCCTGTCTCGTGATCTCGCCCGGCAGGATACCAAGACAAGTTTCTCCAACCGCCTGCGCAAGGCCGCCGGCCTCGACGGCGTAAAGGCAGCACTTCTGCGCGAGCTCATGCCGGAGACCGATCGCAACGATCCTCAAAAACTCGCCGCCGCCATCAAGGCCCTACCTGTTCCATTGCTGCGCCCACGCCCGATCGCAGAGGTCATATCCTCTGCCGGCGGCATCGCCTTCAGCGAAATCGACGAGAGCTACATGCTGAAACATCTCCCTGGCACTTTTGCAGCCGGAGAAATGCTGGATTGGGAGGCGCCGACGGGCGGCTATCTGCTGACTGCCTGTTTCGCCACGGGCCGAGCCGCAGCGAGAGGCGTCGAGGGCTGGTTCAGCCGAAGGTGAAGGCGAAAGCCTGCACGCCGGGATCGAGGAAATGGATCTCGAACGTGTGGTCGCTGACTGACCCGGCTTCCCGCACCAGCTGGTAGAGCCGCTGCACTGTCACCGTGCCCTTGCCATCGGCATCCGTATCCACGCCATGCCCGTCGCCAGGCGCCTTGCCGTCGACCGTCACCTGAAAGCGCACCGGCTTGCCATCCGCACCAGGTCCGAGAACCAGATGCAGGTCGCGGGCATGGAAGCGGTAGTAGATGCTGCCATCGGCGCCGTTCAGCGTTGCCTGTTCAGGGCCGACTGTCCAGTTGCCGGTGAGGCCCCACTCATTGAGCTTGGGCGTCGCAGCGACATAATCATGAGCAGCATCGTTGACCGTGCCCTTGTCGTCGACGAAGTTCTGCGAGCGGGAATAACCGACATAGGTTTCCGGCGACTGCACATTGGCCGTATCGGAAGCAGCTTCGGCACCCGTGGCCTTCACATCGACGATATCGCTGGAAATGCCGGTCTTGCCGGCTTCGGCCAACAGTTGCTGGATTACCCGTTCGGACTGGTCGTAATCGCCCTCGCCGAAATGATGGTGGCGTATCTGCCCCTTCGCATCGATGAAATAATGCGCCGGCCAGTATTCATTGTCGAAGGCCCGCCAGATCGCATAATTGTTATCGACTGCGACCGGATAGGTGATGCCGAGATCGGAAATCGCCTTCTTCACATTGTCGACATTCTTCTCGAAGGCGAATTCCGGCGAATGCACGCCGATGACAACGAGGCCTTGATCCTTGTACTTTTCAGCCCAGGCTTCGACATAGGGAATGGCGCGCAGGCAGTTGATGCAGGAATAGGTCCAGAAGTCGACGAGCACGACCTTGCCCTTCAACTGCTCGGCCGTCAGCGGCCCTGAATTCAGCCATTGCACGGCCCCATCAAGCGGCGACATCTGGCCTTCGACCGGCAGCTGCTCGGCGGCACCCTTCGGCTTCATCGCCATTATCATCGAGTTGCCGCTCGTTGCGGCTGGGTTGCCAGATATCATCATCTGATCGTTGCCCGTCATTGCCATCGAGCCACCGCCGCCAGCCGGCATCACCACGGATTTCATGGAGCCGCCCGCATTGTCGGCCGTCCGCTGCTGCGGATGGAAACGATCGACCAGCCCTTGTTCCAGAAGATTGGTGCTGGCAAGCGACGCCTGCGTCAGGAAGCCCGTATCGAGGCCAAGCGCAATCGCCACGACAGCGACGAGAACCGCCACGCCGACTCCGCGCCGCAGCCATTCGCCGACACCAAGAGATCGCTTCATCGTCTGATAGACCTTGCCGCCGATGAGAAGCGCAAGTGCAAGCGAGGTTGCGGCACCCAGCGCATAGGCAAGCAGCAGCAGCGTCGTGCCGACATTCGCGCCCTGAAGCGCCGCACCCGTGAGGATGAGGCCGAGAACCGGCCCGGCGCAAGGCGCCCAGAGCAGGCCGGTCGCAACGCCGAGCAGCAACGAGGCGGCAATGGCCGAACCACCGCCACGCGTGCTTTTATCGGCGGACTGTGACAGGCGCGCACCGAGCGAAACGAGCGGCCGCGTCAGATAGTCGGACAGCGCCGGAAAGAGCAGGATGACGCCGAAGATCGCAAGCAGCACGATGGCGGCATAGCGGCCATATTCATTGGCCTGCACGGCCCATCCGCCGCCGACGGCCGCCAGTGTCGCGACCCCGGCAAATGTCGCGGCCATGCCGACGAGCATCGGCAGCGTGCTGCGCAGGAAAGGCTGGCCGGCACGGGCGAAAACGAAGGGCAGCACCGGCAGGATGCAGGGGCTGACAATCGTCAGCACCCCACCGAGATAGGCAAGGACGAAGAGAAGCATCGCAATAATCCGTCTATCAGGCAGAAGCCGGGTGGAATGTCATGGCCACGCCGTTCATGCAGTAGCGCAATCCGGTCGGCTTCGGTCCGTCGTTGAAGACGTGACCCAGATGCCCACCGCAACGGCCGCAATGGACGGCATCGCGCACCATGCCGAAGGAGGTATCGTGCGTCGTGCCGACGACCTTGTCGTCAAGCGGCGCCCAGAAACTCGGCCAGCCAGTACCGCTGTCGAATTTCGTGGTCGAGGAAAATGCCTCCTGATCGCAGCCCGCACAGGCGAAATTGCCCTTGCGTTCTTCGTGCAGCAACGGGCTGGTGAAGGGATATTCCGTTCCCTCCTGCCGCAGCACCGAATATTGATCCGGCGTCAGAAGCTTGCGCCACTCTTCGTCGGTATGGGTAACGGCGAAGCTCTCCTCCGCCATGGCGTGGCTGCCAAAACCGAAGCGCAGGGCAAAGGCGCCAAGTCCGGCAGTGGTCAGCAGCAATCGTCTGTTCATCATCGCTTTGCTTCTCCTAGTCAGCAGCTGCGACAGGTTCTCTTGTCTGGTAGACAACGCCGGGCGGGACTTATTCCCGGCATAGCGATTTTTCTTTCGGTGTTGCCTACTGAGGAAACTACGAAGCCGCGCTGCGATCTGTTTCACTGTCACCAGCGCAAACACTGAAATGTGAAGTCCGCGATATCAGCAGCCAGCACCCGCCGGCGGTTGTATCCAAAGAAATACGACGCTATTCCTCAAAATCAGCCTCGGCAAGCAGCCGGCTGGTCGGATTATCGCGATCACGATGCTCGGACGGACAGCGCAACTGTCTCAGAAATGCGACACCCGTCATCGGGCGCCATGCCGGCCTGATTGCAAAGCTGCCATATTTACATCAGAATATGCGCAAGTTCTGGGAGGAGCATCTATGCACGAACAATCCGCGCATGCGGAGCATGTCTATACGTGGGCCCAGCAAAATTCGGCTGCGGCCAGCTCTCCAATCGTGGCTTCCTGGCGGCGCTGCATGACAATGTACCAGCTGGCGCCAGAGGATAAGCGCGTGCCGCTGCGCCTCACCGAACAGGAATTCGGCCTGGCGCGGGAGCAATCCGAACAATTGATCGCCGATGCCCGGGAGGAACTCGACCGCCTCTTTGCAACCGTCGGCAAGGCGGGCTGCTGCCTGCTGCTGACGGATCGCAATGGCATTGCGCTTGAGCGCCGCGGAGCCGCCGGCAATGATAAGGAATTCCACGATCTCGGCCTCTGGACCGGTTCCGTCTGGACCGAAGCCAGCATCGGCACCAACGGCATCGGCACGGCACTCGCCGACGACCGCGCCGTCGCCGTTTTCCGCGACCAGCATTTCTATTGCTCCAACATCAAGCTGAGCTGCACCACTGCGCCGATCCGCGATCACCGCGGCCTGCTGGCCGCTGCGCTGGACATTTCTACCTGCCGCGACGACGTCAATGAGATGACGCTGAGCATCCTCTCGCAAGCCGTGCGTGATGCGGCGATGCGCATCGAGCTCAACCTCTTCCGTTCCGCCTTTGCAGGTGCCCGCTTCGTCATGGTGCCGGCCGGCGTCAATTCCGCCAATGCGCTGCTCGCCGTCGACCGACATGACCTCGTTCTCGGCGCTACGCGTGCCGCTCGCCTTGCGCTCAAGCTGGACGACAGGCACATCGCCGCCGGCATTCCGGCCTCCGATGCGCTGCATGAAGGCCGCGTCTCGCAGGAAGAAGAGATGGCCGAAGCCGAAAAGGCGGCGCTCCTGCGCGCGCTGTCGCGCACGCATGGCAATGTCTCCCAGGCCGCCGCAGCCCTTGGCATCAGCCGTGCTACACTGCACCGGAAGATGAAGAAACTCGACTTGCACTGACATCAGGCCAAAGGTTCAATCACGAATTCGTGGTACCATCGGAACCTGTCGCAACTCTGCGACACTGTGCGCTGCGGTATTGCGGAGCGACCCTGTTCCATCAGCCAAAAGCGACACAGATTTCCTCTCACTGGTTCGATCCGGAACCCGTTCATCAAGGGAGGATGACATGCTTCATCAGAAAATCGTCGAGTCGCCGTACAAGCTGAAATACGGCAACTATATCGGTGGCGAATGGCGTGAGCCGATCGGCGGCAAATATTTCGACAACGTTACGCCCGTCACCGGCGGCAAGCTCTGCGAAATCCCGCGCTCGGATGAAAAGGACATCAACGCGGCGCTCGATGCCGCCCATGCCGCGAAGGAAAAATGGGGCCGCACTTCCACCACCGAGCGCTCCAACATCCTTATGAAGATCGCCCAGCGCATGGAAGACAAGCTGGAGCTTCTGGCCCAGGCCGAAACCTGGGACAACGGCAAGCCGATCCGTGAAACCATGGCGGCCGACATCCCGCTCGCCATCGACCACTTCCGCTATTTTGCTTCCTGCATCCGCGCCCAGGAAGGCACGATCGGCGAAATCGACCATGACACCGTCGCCTATCACTTCCATGAGCCGCTCGGCGTCGTCGGCCAGATCATTCCCTGGAACTTCCCGATCCTGATGGCGACCTGGAAGCTGGCCCCGGCTCTCGCCGCCGGCAATTGCGTCGTCATCAAGCCGGCAGAACAGACGCCCGCCTCGCTCTTGCTCTGGGCAGAACTCGTCGGCGATCTCCTGCCGCCCGGCGTGCTCAACATCGTCAACGGTTTTGGTCTCGAAGCCGGCAAACCGCTCGCTTCCAGCCCGCGCATCGCCAAGATCGCCTTCACCGGCGAGACGACGACGGGCCGCCTCATCATGCAATATGCCAGCCAGAACCTCATTCCGGTCACGCTGGAACTCGGCGGCAAGTCGCCCAACATCTTCTTCGCCGATGTGGCAGCCGAGGATGACGACTTCCTCGACAAGGCTCTCGAAGGCTTCGCCATGTTTGCGCTGAACCAAGGCGAAGTTTGCACCTGCCCGAGCCGCGCCCTTATCCAGGAATCGATCTATGACCGCTTCATGGAAAGGGCCGTCAAACGCGTCGAAGCCATCACGCAGGGCAACCCGCTCGACCCTGCAACGATGATCGGCGCCCAGGCCTCCACAGAGCAGATGGAAAAGATCCTCGCTTACCTCGATATTGGTAAGCAGGAAGGCGCGCAGGTCCTTACCGGCGGCTCGCGCAACGACCTCGGCGGCGAGTTGTCTGAGGGCTATTACATCAAGCCGACCATCTTCAAGGGCCACAACAAGATGCGTGTGTTCCAGGAAGAAATCTTCGGCCCTGTTGTCTCGGTCACCACCTTCAAGGATGAGAAGGAAGCGCTCGAGATCGCCAATGACACGCTCTACGGCCTCGGCGCCGGTGTCTGGACCCGCGACGGCAACCGCGCCTATCGCTTCGGCCGGGAAATCCAGGCCGGTCGCGTGTGGACCAACTGCTATCACGCCTATCCGGCCCATGCGGCCTTCGGTGGCTACAAGCAGTCCGGTATCGGTCGCGAAACGCACAAGATGATGCTCGATCACTACCAGCAGACCAAGAACATGCTGGTCAGCTACAGCCCGAAGAAGCTCGGCTTCTTCTGAGAAGCAACCGATCGTGCTATTATCGCGCCTCCTCCCTTCACGGGGAGGAGGTATTGTCTTGGAGGAGGCAATCATGGAACAAATGGTCAATGGCGAACCGCGCGTGCTAGCAACCGATGCAGCGCTCGACCTCATCAAGGAAATCCAGCGGGATTATCCAGAGATCCTCTTCCATCAGTCCGGCGGCTGCTGCGATGGCTCCTCGCCCATGTGCTACCCCACGGACGATTTCATTGTCGGCGACCAGGACGTGAAACTCGGTGAAATCGGCGGTGTGCCCCTCTATATCAGCGCCAGCCAGTTCGAGGCCTGGAAGCATACCCAGCTCATCATCGACGTCGTGCCAGGACGCGGCGGCATGTTTTCGCTCGATAACGGCCGCGAGAAACGCTTCCTCACTCGTTCGCGCATGTTCGGTGGCGGTGAGGCCTGCGCCGTCCCCGATGTGAGAACCCACGCGACCACCTGATCGGGAATTCCGTGTAGTATTCCCTTAGTACCCGCGGCCCGCGATCCTTTGTTAAAGTCCATCTGTTGGTTTTTACGGGAGGAAGAAATGCCAGCGTCCAAAATACTGATGATTACAGGTGATTTCACCGAAGATTATGAAACCATGGTGCCGTTCCAGACGCTGCTTGCCTGCGGCTATACGGTCCATGCCGTCTGCCCCGGCAAGACTGCCGGCCAGACAGTTGCCACCGCCATCCACGATTTCGAAGGCGACCAGACCTATTCGGAAAAGCGTGGTCACAACTTCGCACTGAACGCCACATTCGAAAGCATTCGCGCCGAGGATTACGATGCGCTCGTCATTCCGGGCGGCCGTGCGCCGGAATATCTGCGCCTCAACCCCGATGTCATCAAGGCTGTGAGGCATTTCTTCGATGCCAGCAAGCCGGTCGCCGCGATCTGCCACGGCGCGCAGCTTTTGGCCGCTGCCGGCGTGCTGAAGGGCCGCACCTGCTCAGCCTATCCCGCCTGCCGCCCGGAAGTCGAGCTTGCCGGTGGTACCTATGCCGATATCGCCATTACCGATGCCGTCTCCGACGGCAATCTCGTTACAGCACCGGCATGGCCGGCCCACCCCTCGTGGCTGCGCCAGTTCATGACGGTGCTTGATGCGGCAACGACCCTGGAGACCAATGCCGCCTGAGTGGACCCGCGGGAGGAACGTGATGTGTGAACTGTTCATCAAGGCCGATGCGCGGCTCTGGGAAAGCACAACCCGGTCGTTGCGCATCGACGGCATGGTCACCAGCGTGAGGCTGGAGAATTTCTTCTGGTCAAAGCTGGAGGAAATTGCCACCCGCGACGGCATGAACGTGGTCCAGCTGATCACCAGGCTACACCACGAGTCGATCGACGCCGGCCATGACCTTGGCAACTTCACCTCGTTCCTCCGCGT
Organism: Rhizobium sp. 768_B6_N1_8; assembly: GCF_051811225.1. Classification (NCBI taxonomy): domain Bacteria; kingdom Pseudomonadati; phylum Pseudomonadota; class Alphaproteobacteria; order Hyphomicrobiales; family Rhizobiaceae; genus Rhizobium; species Rhizobium sp. 768_B6_N1_8. Next base: position 3,967,757 of record NZ_JBPWPV010000001.1, read on the forward strand.
CTGCTGCGCCCGCTATCTGGATCTCCAGCTCGCCGGGGATATCCCTGCCGATCTCTCGAGGCCGATTGCCGGCCTCAATGCCCCGGAAATTCTTGGGCGAGAGAAGCGGAAATATCATTGAATCGTCCCAAGCCGGAGGCGATGATTTTTAGATAGGCGGAATGCCCCTCTGCGTGAGACAATCGCTCGCAGCCGCCGCCAAGCCGCACCGGTCGGTTTGCCCACGCGGCGGAGAGAGCGGAGAGGAAAATGGCAGCGCGCTTAGTTGTAGTGCGAGGATACTCCGTGGCCGGTAGTGGTCCCGATGACTGACAGTTCCGCATTGCGCACCACCAGTATGGCGGGCATCGTCCGCGAGGAATGGTTCTTTGGCGTGAGCGTCGCGACCAGCCTCGCCTTCCTTGCTTTCTCTGAAGCAATCTTCGCGAAACTATCTCAACCCTTCTGGTTCACCCTCATTTTCCTGTGGCTTTTTGGCGTTGTGCTCGGGTCAGCCCTATCGGTCGTTCGCCACGCCGATCATCTGGCAGAGCAGCTTCGAGAGCCCTACGGGACCCTCATCCTGACCCTTGCGATTACCTCAATCGAAGTGATGGCGATCTCGGCTGTCATGCTGCATGGGGAAAACAATCCAACGCTCGCACGCGACACGCTGTTTGCCGTCGTCATGATCATCCTGAACGGCATGGTTGGCCTGTCGCTGCTCTTCGGCGCCTGGCGGCGGGAAGATCAGCAGCACAATCTGCATGGCGCCAATGCCTATCTCGGCGTCATCGTGCCGCTCGCGACCCTCAGCCTCGTCATGCCGACTTTTCTCGCCGGCCCGGATGGTCCGCACCCCTCGGCCCCGAGGCAGATGTTTCTCGGCATCGTCTCGATTGGTCTCTACAGCATATTCCTGCTGCTGCAGGCCGGCCGCCATCAGCGCTACTTCGCCGAAGACGGCAACCACCATGAACAGCACATCGTCAACATGCGGCACCATCGGACGGTATGGCATCATGCCGTTCTGCTGCTTGCCTACATGGGACCGGTCGTCTTCCTGGTTGAACAGCTTGCCAGGCCGATTGACTACGTCATCGAAACCCTGCACGCACCGACAGCCTTTGGAGGTGTGGTCATGGCGGTGCTTGTCGCGACACCCGAGGCGATCAGCGCCGTGCGCGCCTCCGTCGCCAACCATCTGCAGCGTTCCATCAACATCTTCCTCGGCTCAGTCCTGTCGACGATCGGCCTGACCGTGCCGGCCATGCTGGCAATCAGCCACTTCTACGGGCATCCCGTCACGTTGGGGCTTCAGGGCCCGGATCTCGTAATGTTCGTGCTGACGCTCACCGTCAGCATCATTACCTTTTCAAGCGGCCGCACCAATCTCATGCAAGGCGCGGTTCATCTGGTGCTGTTTGTGGCTTACGTACTGCTCATTACTCAGCAGTGAGCACAAATCTGCGAACTGAACTGTTACCGGGATTACGCGGTCACCAATCATTTAGGCACAGCTAAATTGCGTGCCGGGAACTATTGCAATTTCGGACAATCCCGCGACATAGTACCACACGCCTGAAACCACCCGGCGGCTTATGGGGGTCACCGCAAAGGCGCGCAGCAAGACCGGGGCATATAGATCGTCGGGGCAGCAGCAATGCGTGAGGGATTGCATCGGGGTCTGCAGATTTTCGTAACGCTCATCGGCACGGCAGCGCTCACTGCATGCGATGGAAGCAGCAATACCTACGTCCCGCCTCCGCCGCCAGCCGTTCGCGTCGCCCAGCCGGTCCAAGAGCCAATCACCCTCTATTTCGAGCTGACCGGCAATACCGCACCGCTGAACTCGGTCGATATCGAAGCACGCGTCCAAGGCTATCTTCAATCGATCGATTATCAGGATGGCACGACGGTGACGAAGGGCACCAAGCTCTTCGGCATCGAGCGCGATACCTATCAGGCGCAGCTCGACCAGGCAAAGGCATCGCTCGCCTCGCAACAGGCGTCCCAGGTCGGCGCCAAGCAGGAATATGACCGTCAGGTCAATCTTATGAAGCAACAGGTCACCACGCAGACAGCCGTTGACAGCGCCAAGGCGACGCTCGATGAAGCGAACGCGTCCATCCTCAACGCCCAGGCCAATCTCGAACTCGCGACGATCAATCTCGGCTATACCGAAGTGCTTGCCCCCTTCGACGGCACGGCGACCAACCACCTCGTCGATATCGGCACGCTGGTCGGCGTGTCAGGCCCGACCAAACTTGCGAGCATCGTCCAGACGGACCCGATCTATGCCTATTTCAACGTCAGCGAAACCCAGGTGCTGCTGATCAAGGATATGCTGAGAAAGCAGGGACGCACGTTCAAGCAGACGGACCTGCCGAGCATCCCTACCGAACTCGGCCTACAATCCGAGGAAGGCTATCCGCACAAGGGACATCTGGACTACGTCTCGCCGCAACTCGATGCATCGACCGGCACGCTTCAGGTCCGGGCTCTGTTCGACAACAAGGACAAGGCCATGCTGCCCGGCCTCTTCGTGCGCGTTCGCGTACCGATCGGCCAGAATGAGAAGGCGCTGCTCGTGCGCGACGACGCGATCGCAACCAACCAACTCGGCAGCTATCTGCTCGTTCTCGGCAAGGATGACACCGTCGAACAGAAACAGGTCAAGACTGGCCAGCGCGAAGGCGCCCTCCGCGTCATCGAATCCGGCCTCGAACCCGCCGACTGGGTCGTCATCCAGGGCATCCAGCAGGCGATTCCAGGCAGCAAGGCTGCGCCCGAGAAAATCGACATGAAACCGTAGCCGGCAGAAGCCGGCGCCGATGCAAAGGCCACAACGACGACGCAGTAAAATCCGCCACCCGCTTCATCTGAAAGTCCAAGGACAACAGCATGATCTCGCGCTTCTTCATCGAACGGCCGGTGCTCGCCAATGTTCTGGCATTGGTCTTTGTTCTCATCGGCGCGGTGGCTCTCTTCCAACTCCCGGTCGCGCAATATCCGAATGTCGTTCCGCCGACAGTGCAGGTGACGACCCGCTTTCCGGGCGCCAGCGCCAAGACGCTCGTCGATACGGTCGCCCTGCCGATCGAGCAGCAGGTCAACGGCGTGCAGGACATGCTCTACATGCAGTCCACAAGCGCCAGCGACGGCACCTATTCGCTGACCGTAACCTTCGCGATCGGCACCGATCCTGACCAGGCGCAGGTGCTTGTGCAGAACCGCGTTGCGATCGCCATGTCGTCGCTTCCGCAGTCGGTTCAGGTTCAGGGCGTCAGCACCCAGAAGAAATCGACAGCGATCCTCGGCTTCGTCAGCCTGACTTCACCTGATAGCCGCTATGACAGCCTGTTCCTCTCCAATTATGCGGTCATTAACCTCCAGAACGAACTTGCCCGCCTGCCCGGCGTCGGCAACGTCACGGTCTTCGGCGCCGGCCAATATGCCATGCGCATCTGGATGGATCCGAACCTTCTGCAGGCCCGCGGGCTCACGCCGCAGGATATCGTCAATGTCGTGCAGCAGCAGAGCCAGGAGGTCACCGCCGGCCAGATCGGCATTCCGCCGGTTCCCCAAGGACAGACATTCCAATACACGCTGAACATCAATGGCCGGCTGAACGATGCCGTTGACTACGAAAACATCATCGTCAAGGTCGATGGCTCGGACGGCGGACGGGTAACGCGCATCCGCGATATCGGCTGGGTAGAATTGGGTGCGCAGACCTATAGCCAGACCTTCATGCAGAATGGCCGACCGGCTGCGGGCATCGGTATCTCCCAATTGCCGGAAGCAAACGCCATTGCTGTGGCCCAGGCAGTCGATGTGAAGATGGCGGAACTGGCGAAGGCCTTCCCCCCGGGCCTCGAATATCATCTCCCCTTCGACACGACGAAATTCGTCAAAGCGTCGATCAACGAAGTCTATGTCACGCTGATCGAGGCAGGCGTTCTCGTTCTCATCGTCATTCTGCTGTTTCTGCAGGACTGGCGAGCCATGCTCGTGCCGGCGACGACTGTTCCCGTCACCATCATCGGCGCCTTTGCCGCGATGGCGGCCATGGGCTTTACCGTCAACCTCTCCACTCTGTTCGCAATCGTCCTCGCCATCGGCATCGTCGTCGATGACGCCATCGTCATTGTCGAAGGTGTCGCGAGACATATCGAGGCGGGCATGTCCGGCAGGCAGGCAGCCGAAAAGGCGATGGAAGAACTGCTCGGCCCCGTCATCGGTATCACTCTGGTGCTGATGGCCGTCTTCATTCCAGCCGCCTTCCTGCCGGGGCTGACGGGCCAGCTTTATCGCCAGTTTGCTCTCGTGATCGCCGCCACGGCGCTGATCAGCGCCATCAACGCCGTGACGCTGAAACCGACGCAATGCGCCCTCTGGCTGCGCACACCGGTGCCTCCCGAGAAGCGGAACTTCGTCTATCGCGGCTTCAACCGGATCTACGGCTGGGGCGAACACGGATACGTCCGGCTGATCGGCTCGATGACGCGCCACGCCGCCGCGATGGTCATCCTTGCGCTGGCGCTGATGGGCATCGCCGTCTGGGGGCTGACACGCGTGCCGACTGCATTCCTGCCGATTGAGGACCAGGGCTACGTGCTGATCGGCGCGCAGCTGCCGGATGGCGCCTCCAAGGAGCGCACCGACGCTGTCATGGCGGAGGTCGGCAAGATCGCCCAGGCGACACCAGGCGTCGATCAGGTATTGACGATCAGTGGCATATCCGTTCTCGACAACAATGCCAGCCTGCAGAATGCCGGCGTTGCCTATGTCGTGCTGAAGGACTGGGACGAAAGGCTCAAGGAAAAGGGTCAGGATCTCCTGTCCATCTACCAGCATCTGAACGGCGCGCTGCAAAACGTACTGGTTGCGAAAACCCTGGTCATCGTGCCGCCCCCGATCCAGGGTGTCGGCAATGCCAGCGGCTTCACGATGCAAGTAGAGCTCAAGAATGGTGTTTCCGACTATGCACTGTTGCAGTCCCTTACCGATACGATTGTGAAAAATGGCGAAGCCCAGTCATCACTGCAAAGGCTGAGCACGTCGTTCCGCTCGAATGTGCCACAGCTTGAGGTCGTGGTCGACCGTATCAAGGCCGAGACGTTGGGCGTCACTGTCGGACAGGTTTTCTCCGCGCTGTCGGGCTACGTCGGATCGAGCTATGTGACACAGTTCAACAAGTTTGGCCGCACGTTCCAGGTCTATGCCCAGGCATCTCCGGAATTCCGCGTCAGTCCTGACGATATCCGCAATCTGGAGGTCAAGGCCGGCGATGGCACGATGGTGCCGCTCGGAACCGTCGTCGATATCAAGCCGATGCAAGGCCCCTCACTGATCAGCCTCTACAACCTCTACCCGTCAGCAACCATCGTTGGCGGACCTGCCGCCGGCTTCAGCTCCGGCCAGGCGCTCGACGTCATGGAGCAGATCGCCGACCAGACCTTGCCGACAGGAACCGGCTACGAGTGGACGGCGCTCTCCTACCAGGAAAAGGCGGTCGGCGGACAGATCTACTATATCTTCGCGCTCGGCATGCTGCTCGTCTACTTCGTGCTTGCGGGCCAATATGAAAGCTGGATCCTGCCGCTTGCCGTGCTGCTGGCCGTCCCGCTTGCCCTGCTCGGCACCGTCGGCGCGCTGATGGCGGCGGGTGTCGCCAACAACCTCTACACCCAGATCGGCTTGATCCTTTTGATCGCGCTGGCATCGAAGAACGCTATCCTGATCGTCGAATATGCGCGTGAAAAGCGTGAGGAAGGCATGGAGATACTGGATGCCGCGGTCGAGGCGGCCCGCCTGCGCTTCCGCCCGATCCTCATGACATCCTTCGCCTTCATTCTCGGCGTGCTGCCGCTCGTCCTGGCAACGGGGGCCGGCGCATCCGCCCGCAAGTCGATCGGCATATCGGTCTTCAGCGGCATGATCGCATCGACCTGCCTTGCCGTGCTGTTCGTTCCGTCCTTTTATGTCGTGCTGCAGCGCCTCGAAGAATTCAGAAGGCGCCGCAGCAAAGCTCCGGCGGTCGCAGATGCGGAAATGAAGGTGCAATAGAGCAATTCCAGCAATAGTGTGCAGCGGTTTGTGTCCGGAAATGCTCCGGCCTCGGATGGGAGCCTATTGCACGATCACTTGCACGTAAACGCCACCGCTCTTGGCGTAGTACAAACCGCCGCAGCGGTAATAATAGCCGCCATAATAAGGGCCGTAGAGACAGCCGGGAGGCAGGACGGCAATGGTCGTCGCCGTTCGCCGGACAACCCGACGCGTCGTCCGGCGGGCAACGCCAGCATAGGAGAGCGGCGTTAGAGGCCGACCGATGACGGCACCCGCCGGTGTGGCAAAGCCGATCGACACTGGCAGCGGACCTTGCCCCTCTATACGAAAATCCGTGAAAGTCATCACGCCGGCAAGGCAGAAGGCGAAAAAGAGCTTGCTGCGGGTCATTGCATCTCTCCTTTAACGGCAGGCGCGGGAAGCTCATCGATCGATTGGAGTTCGCTCAGATCCACGGTCTTGGCATTGGCCGGGATCTTGATGTTGTAGGACGTGGCAGCAACGTCCGCTCCGCTTTTGAAGTCGCTGATCTCGAGCGTGTATTGCGGTCCCTGGACGACGTGCTTGCTGGTGATCACATAGCGCCGCGGTATCGGCTGCGGTCCCGTCTGTATCCAAATCTGCCAGTCGAGTTCCGGCGTACGGAAGGCCAGATATTCGCATTCCACGCCATCCACGAAGGCGCTGGAAATGTGCTTCGCCTCGGTCACGTCAGTCATCAGGATATCGTAGACATGCGCCGACAAAAGATCGGCGCCCGGCGCCTCGACGCCAGCATCGGCGAGCCTGTCGATCAGCTCATCGAGCGAGCCTTTACCGTCGATCTTCGCGTAAGCGTCGAGGTTTTTGCCATGTACGGTCAGCGTTGAACCGTCGAAGCTGACATCGATATCGGCAAAGCCGCCGGTTCTCGTAACGCGCAGTTTGTCAGGCCGGGTGATATTGGCCGTACCCGAACTGACGAATTGCAGCTTCTCGAAGTCCGGCGTCACCGCCTCGAGTGAGGACTGGTAGTTGAAGGATATTGTCTTCTGCGCCACCAGAAAATCGGACATGGCCTTCAGAAGATCTTTTGCATCATCCGCCCATGCATGGTTTGGTAGAACGAGGCCGGCGACAACAGCGGAATAACTCAATACTCGTTTCAATCGCGATAGATGAGAAGTCGATGACATGGCAACTGCCTTTCATTTGTGTCGTCATTGAATTCATCGAATGCGGAGATTTCGGATCGTGCTGTGACGATCGCGGAATGGCTGTGCGGAACCATCAGGAGAATGCCTGACGCTCAGACATTCCCAGCGAACCCGGATACGAATTGGAAGGCCGCTACAGCCCCGAGGTCAGCACCCTGTGGCAGGCTGGCGATACGCGCTGTAGATTGTCCCGGAGGCACGAGATGACCCGCCCCCCGCCGATCGGCACCATTCGGCAAAAAGCCCGGAAGTCAGGCCCGCAGGTCTCGCGCACGATCATCATTTCCTCGCGCGGAGAGAAGACAGGCATGGCAGCTGGCCGGGTGGCCGGCGGCGTGGCAGCTGTTGCAGCACCTGCACCGGCTGCGGGCGCGCCTGCTGCACCGATGGCCGCAACGGCCTGCTGGCAAGGTGCCGACAGGCGGGCGCTATGCTGCTGCAGGCAGGAGAGTGCCGCGGCACCTCCCGGTGTCACTCCGGAGCATTGCGCCATGAAATCGGAACGGCACGCTGACTTGACGGCATCGCGCTGCGCCTCGGTCGGTTGAGCCGCCGTCTGAGCACCGGCTGCCGGTGCCGGCGTCGCCGCCCCTGTCGTAACAGGCGCCGTTTGAGATGGTTCTGCAGATGTCGATTTCGGCTTGGCGGTAATCGCTGACACCGCCTTACGGCAGGCGGCGGAAAGGGTGGAATCATGTTGCTGCAGGCAGGTCAGCGCCTCGACGCCGCCCGGCTGCACGCCGGAGCATTGTGCGATGAAATCGGAACGGCATGCCGCCCGAACCTCGTTGCGTTGCTCTTCGGTGGGCGTCTGGGCAAAGGCAATCCCGGTAAGAAGACTGGCAGCACAGAAGACGCTCGATACCGATAGACCAAACGGAAACCAACGCCCCCTGCGCCGTATTGCCGATCGAGAAGATGCATATTTTCGCATTGTTCCCCTCCTGGAAAGTTCATCGATTTACGGCATGAAAACAAATACTCCGGCTGAACGAGACAGCAGACCTGGAAAGACCAAAAGAAATCCGTGCGCGGAAACTTGAAGCACCACGCAAGATTACTTTAGCACATTCGAATTTTCGAGAGTAGGCGTGAATATCCGGATAAGGATTAGCCCACTATGTTTACGACGAACCGAAACGTTGACAACGGCGCTGCCGATTTATTCCGGCTAGCTGTGGTTTTTCCGAGGATCAGATAAATTCCGGCGTTGTGGCGGGCTGCGGTGGCTGGAGACGATGGGCGTCGCCGCTTCTCGCAACAATAAAACAACCCGCTTTGCGGCGGGCTTGTGGTTTTGTGTTGCGGCATTGCTGCATTCGCTGCGTAGACCCTTGCGGTTATGGCGGTACTTTGGGAGCGAGGCGCTGGGATGGCCATCGAAGATGAGTCTTAGCGCCTGCGATAGCGGACTTCGGTATTTCGGGGAGAAGGAATTGCACGGAGCCCGACGATGCGAGCGCTGGTGCAGACATACGAAAGCCCTCCGATATGGAGGGCTTTTTCGTTTTGATCTTCGGAAAGAGTTTGGTTGCGGGGGCAGGATTTGAACCTGCGGCCTTCAGGTTATGAGCCTGACGAGCTACCGGGCTGCTCCACCCCGCGTTATCCAGGCGACGCTAGCGTCGTCCGTCCAGGTTTTTGCCTATTGGCAAAATACCGACCGATTTTTGCCTCTGGCAAAATATCGTCTGCGTAAATCGCTTTGCAATTTGTCTCGTGTTCCTGTGGCCCCAAACACAAAAGGCCGCTTTGCGAGCGGCCCTTTGATCGGCTTTGGGCCGTAAGTTTCGTAAAGAGAAGATTTACACGAGTTGCGTTTTGCAGACCTGGCAGCGACCGACTCTCCCGCGTCTTAAGACGAAGTACCATAGGCGCTGGGGCGTTTCACGGCCGTGTTCGGAAAGGGAACGGGTGCAGCCACCCCGCCATGACCACCAGGTCAGCGAAGCGCAACTTGTGTTGAGAAGCTGGTGGATGTTTTCACATCCTTTTATTTGAACACGTCTTACCTTTCGCGAGGCACCTTCGGCCAGAAGGCCGCAAGCGCAAAGCGCGTCGCCGGTTGTCCGGCGCGCCGTCCGCAGCGCCTATGGCGCGTGAGGACAAAAGGTCAGGCTTATCGAACTTTGTTCGATGAGCATAGTCAATGAGAACGATCAAGCCAATCGAGCTATTAGTACCGGTAAGCTTCATGCGTTGCCGCACTTCCACACCCGGCCTATCAACGTGGTCGTCTTCCACGGCTCTGATAGGGAATACTCGTTTCCAGGTGGGTTTCCCGCTTAGATGCCTTCAGCGGTTATCCCGTCCATATATAGCTACCCTGCTATGCCCTTGGCAGGACAACAGGTCCACCAGAGATATGTCCATCCCGGTCCTCTCGTACTAGGGACAGATCCTGTCAATATTCCTACACCCACGGCAGATAGGGACCGAACTGTCTCACGACGTTCTGAACCCAGCTCACGTACCGCTTTAATTGGCGAACAGCCAAACCCTTGGGACCTGCTCCAGCCCCAGGATGCGATGAGCCGACATCGAGGTGCCAAACAACCCCGTCGATATGGACTCTTGGGGGTCATCAGCCTGTTATCCCCGGCGTACCTTTTATCCGTTGAGCGATGGCCCTTCCACGCGGGACCACCGGATCACTATGACCGACTTTCGTCTCTGCTCGACTTGTCAGTCTCGCAGTCAGGCGGGCTTATGCCATTGCACTCGACGACCGATTTCCGACCGGTCTGAGCCCACCATCGCGCGCCTCCGTTACTCTTTCGGAGGCGACCGCCCCAGTCAAACTACCCACCATACACTGTCCCGGACCCGGATAACGGGCCGCGGTTAGACATCCATGACGATAAGGGTGGTATTTCAAGGATGGCTCCACAGAAACTGGCGTCCCTGCTTCAAAGCCTACCACCTATCCTACACATGCCGACACGAATGCCAGTGTAAAGCTATAGTAAAGGTGCACGGGGTCTTTCCGTCTGACCGCAGGAACCCCGCATCTTCACGGGGAATTCAATTTCACTGAGTCTATGTTGGAGACAGCGGGGAAGTCGTTACGCCATTCGTGCAGGTCGGAACTTACCCGACAAGGAATTTCGCTACCTTAGGACCGTTATAGTTACGGCCGCCGTTTACTGGGGCTTCGATTCAAAGCTTGCACCTCTCCTCTTAACCTTCCAGCACCGGGCAGGCGTCAGACCCTATACGTCGTCTTGCGACTTCGCAGAGCCCTGTGTTTTTGATAAACAGTCGCTACCCCCTGGTCTGTGCCACCCCACAATAGTTGCCTACTATGGGGTCACGCTTCTTCCGAAGTTACGCGTGCAATTTGCCGAGTTCCTTCAACATAGTTCTCTCAAGCGCCTTGGTATACTCTACCTGACCACCTGTGTCGGTTTCGGGTACGGTCTATACGGTGGAGCTATTTCCTGGAACCGCTCCGCTGCCCATCCAATCCAATAAGAATGAACAACTTGTGCGATCCGTCACTACCACCAGGCCCACGAATATTAACGTGGTTCCCATCGACTACGCGTGTCCGCCTCGTCTTAGGGGCCGGCTAACCCTGCTCAGATTAACTTTAAGCAGGAACCCTTGGTCTTTCGGCGAGAGGGTCTCTCACCCTCTTTATCGTTACTCATGTCAACATTCGCACTTCCGATACCTCCAGGAGCCCTCACAGGTCTCCCTTCATCAGCTTACGGAACGCTCCGCTACCACTCCTCAAAGAGGAATCCTCAGCTTCGGTGCATGGCTTTAGCCCCGTTACATTTTCGGCGCAAAGACCCTTATTTAGACCAGTGAGCTGTTACGCTTTCTTTAAATGATGGCTGCTTCTAAGCCAACATCCTGGTTGTTTTGGGATCCTCACATCCTTTCCCACTTAGCCATGACTTGGGGACCTTAGCTGGAGGTTAGGGTTGTTGCCCTTTTCACGACGGACGTTAGCACCCGCCGTGTGTCTGCCTGGTAGTACTTCCCGGTATTCGGAGTTTGGTTAGGATCAGTAAGACGGTGAGTCCCCATAGCCCATCCAGTGCTCTACCCCCGGGAGTATTCGCCAGACGCTCTACCTAAATAGATTTCGCGGAGAACCAGCTATTTCCGAGTTTGATTGGCCTTTCACCCCTAGCCACAAGTCATCCCAATCTATTGCAACAGATGCGGGTTCGGTCCTCCAGTTGGTGTTACCCAACCTTCAACCTGCTCATGGCTAGATCACTCGGTTTCGGGTCTAATGCAACAAACTATATCGCCCTATTCAGACTCGCTTTCGCTGCGCCTACACCTACCGGCTTAAGCTTGCTTGTTACACTAAGTCGTTGACCCATTATACAAAAGGTACGCCGTCAGGGTTGCCCCCTCCGACTGTTTGTAGGCATCCGGTTTCAGGTACTATTTCACTCCCCTTGTCGGGGTGCTTTTCACCTTTCCCTCACGGTACTTGTTCGCTATCGGTCATGCACGAGTACTTAGGCTTGGAGAGTGGTCTCCCCATGTTCAGACAGGATTTCACGTGTCCCGCCCTACTCTAGGACATTAATGATATCTACGCGTACGGGGCTGTCACCCGCTACGGCCGCACTTTCCAGAGCGTTCCGCTTTAATCACTAATGCCACTGGCCTGGTCCGCGTTCGCTCGCCACTACTTGCGGAGTCTCGGTTGATGTCCTTTCCTGCAGGTACTTAGATGTTTCAGTTCCCTGCGTTCGCTTCTTACCCCTATGTATTCGAAAGTAAGATACCTTATAACAATGCTTGGAAACCTCTCCTGTTTGTCCTCACGGCCGAAGGCCTGCGGACAGCGCGCCGGATAACCGGCGACGGCCTCTGGCCTTGCGAAGCATCCGCTTCGACCAAACCAAAAGCCAACAGAACAGATTTCCCAAGCATTTAAGGTGGGTTTCCCCATTCGGAGATCCATGGATCAAAGCTTATTCGCAGCTCCCCACGGCTTATCGCAGCGTATCACGTCCTTCATC
>NZ_JBPWPV010000001.1:3985000-4470000 GCF_051811225.1 Rhizobium sp. 768_B6_N1_8
GGTGAATCCACCGGCCCGCACCTGCACTACGAATTGATCGTCAACGGCACCAAGGTCGACCCGCTGCGCATCCGCCTGCCTGGCGGCAAGTCGCTCCAGGGTGATGCGCTCGCCAAATTCGAGGACGAGCGCAAGCGCATCGATACGCTGCTGAACAACCAGCCTGCCACGGATCAGGTCGCGAGCAAATAATTCTCCCCTTCTGCGGAGAACAAAAATGGCGGCCCGATGGCCGCCATTTTCAATTCTCGTCTGCGCAGCCTTATGCCGCTTCGTTGACCGTCTGTTTCGACCGGAACAGCAATCGGTCCGAGCCGCTGGTGATCGTCACCGTCGATCCGTCCGGTACCTCACCCGAGAGGATCTGCTCGGCGAGCGGATCCTGGACGAACTTCTGGATCATCCTTTTCAGCGGACGAGCGCCGTAGACTGGATCGTATCCCTTATTCGCCAGCCAATTGCGGGCATCCTCGTCGAGATCGAGTGTGATCTTGCGCTCGGACAGCAGCGAGATCAGCCGCTTCAGCTGGATATCGACGATCGCGCCCATCTCCTCACGCTTCAGGCGGTGGAAGAGGATGATCTCATCGATACGGTTCAGGAACTCCGGCCGGAAATGACCGCGAACGACATCCATCACCTGCTCCCGAACGGTCTCGCTGTCCTCACCCTCACGCAGCTGCGTCAGGTATTCAGCACCGAGGTTCGAGGTCATGATGATCATCGTGTTGCGGAAGTCGACCGTCCGGCCCTGCCCGTCGGTCAGGCGACCGTCGTCCAGCACCTGCAGCAGGATGTTGAAGACATCGGGATGCGCCTTCTCGATCTCGTCGAACAAAACGACCTGGTAGGGCCGGCGACGGACAGCTTCCGTCAACGCACCACCTTCATCATAGCCGACATAGCCGGGAGGGGCACCGATAAGCCGGGCAACGGAGTGCTTCTCCATGTACTCGGACATATCCATGCGCACCATCGCCGTCTCGTCGTCGAAGAGGAAGCGGGCGAGCGCCTTGGTGAGTTCCGTCTTGCCGACGCCGGTCGGGCCGAGGAAGATGAACGAGCCGATCGGCCGGTTCGGATCCTGAAGGCCTGCGCGGGCACGGCGCACGGCGCGGGATACGGCCTGAACCGCATCGCCCTGGCCGATCACCGACTTCGCCAGTTCGTCTTCCATCCGGAGCAGCTTGTCGCGTTCGCCCTCCAACATCTTGTCAACAGGAATGCCGGTCCAGCGGGAGACGACATGGGCGATATTGTCAGGGATCACGACCTCCTGCACCATCGCGTTGCGGCTGTTGTCTTCCTTGCTTTCAGCCTCGGTCAGCTGCTTTTCGAGATCGGGGATCACGCCATAGGCGAGCTCACCGGCGCGCTGGAATTCACCCTTGCGCTGGGCGATTGCCAGTTCGTTGCGGGCATCGTCGAGCTGCTTCTTGAGGTCAGCGGCAAGGCCGAGTTTCTGCTTTTCCGCCTGCCAGCGGGCCGTCAGCGCATCGGCTTCTTCCTCGAGAGAAACGAGCTCGCCTTCCAGCCGCTTCAGCCGGTCAGCGGAAGCCACGTCGGTTTCCTTCTTGAGCGCCTCGCGCTCGATCTTCAGCTGGATGATGCGACGGTCGAGCTCGTCGAGTTCTTCCGGCTTCGAATCCACCTGCATGCGCAGGCGGGCAGCCGCCTCGTCCATCAAATCGATCGCCTTGTCCGGCAGGAACCGGTCGGTGATATAACGGTTCGAAAGCGTTGCAGCAGCAACCAGCGCAGCATCGGCGATGCGCACCTTGTGATGCTGCTCATACTTTTCCTTCAGGCCGCGCAGGATCGAAATCGTATCCTCGACCGTCGGTTCTTCGACCATGACCGGCTGGAAACGGCGGGCAAGGGCCGGATCCTTCTCGACATGCTTGCGGTATTCGTCGAGCGTGGTTGCGCCAACGCAGTGCAACTCTCCGCGGGCAAGCGCAGGCTTCAGCAGGTTGGAGGCATCCATTGCCCCATCCGCCTTGCCGGCACCGACAAGCGTGTGCATTTCATCGATGAAGAGGATGATCTCGCCGTTCTCCGACTGAACCTCGTTCAGCACAGCCTTCAGGCGCTCTTCGAACTCGCCGCGGAACTTCGCACCGGCAATCAGGGCACCCATGTCGAGCGCCATCAGCTTCTTGTCCTTCAGGCTTTCCGGTACGTCGCCATTGACGATGCGCAGCGCAAGGCCTTCGACGATCGCCGTCTTACCGACGCCCGGCTCACCGATCAGGACAGGATTGTTCTTGGTGCGACGCGAGAGAACCTGGATCGTACGGCGAATTTCGTCGTCGCGGCCGATAACCGGATCGAGCTTGCCTTCGCGGGCATCGCTCGTCAGGTCGCGCGCATATTTCTTCAGGCTGTCGAAACCCTGCTCAGCACTCGCCGTATCGGCGGTGCGACCCTTGCGGATTTCGTTGATGACCTGGTTGAGCGCCTGTGCTGTCACCCCGGCATTCTTCAGCGACTGATAAGTCGAGGCAGAGGTTTCGATCGCCAGTGCCTGCAGCAAACGCTCGACCGTCACGAAGCTGTCGCCGGCTTTCTTCGCGGCCTCTTCCGCAGTGGAGAAGACCTTGGCGAGCGGCTGGGCAAGATAGATGTTGCCGTTGCCGCCGGAAACTTTCGGCAGTTTGGCAAGTGCGGCATCATTGGCGAGCCGCGCAGCCTTTGCATCGCCGCCGGCGCGCTCGATAAGCGAAGCGGCCATCCCCTGATCGTCATCGAGCAGGACTTTGAGCACATGTTCTGCGGTGAATTGCTGGTGCCCCTGCGCAAGCGCATAGGTCTGGGCGGACTGAACGAAACCGCGCACCCGCTCGGAGTATTTTTCGATATTCATATGCTACCTCCATGAATCGCCCTGCCCTTCATAAGGCACAGACCGATGATTGAGATTGAGCTCCCTCAAAAGGCAAGCCCCTGTTTGTCGCCATTGGGATTTGCGGCAAACAACCTGGGCAGGATATGGTGGAGAATCCCAATAGTTTAAAGGGGCGGGCAAGGGAAAAACCAGCAGTTCAAAGCGGCCTCCCCCTGCAGCCATGTCTTCCTGGCTCCCCATCGGTTTCTCCCGAAAGAACAGCCGATGACGCCTTGAAGTGTTCCGCGCCGTCATCCAATTTGACGTCCCATCAAAAAGCTGAGCAGACCCACCACACATAGAAGAGGCGGCAAGCCGGATGCTCGAAGCGGTAGGGATGCACGCTCCATCACCGTCATGGTCAGCCCGATCGCGACCATGCCAAGGCCACCGGCCTGGACCGCCGCGATCGACAATGTCCATGGGCATGCCCACCAGAGCGTAATATTCTGCATGAACAATTCGCCGGTCGGCCATCGCGCACCCACGCAGTAATGAGCGATGACGCCGAAGCTCGGAAAGACCCGAACAGGAAAAGCCCAATCCCGCATCTCGCCAAATGTAGTCCGCTAATCATCGACCTATCTCCAGGGTAGCTTTGATTGCCCGCTTGTGAGAGCAGATTGCCTCTCAGCCTTACTTGCTCATCGGCGCGACATCCGGCAGCACCCATTTCTTGTCAAAGAAGTCCTTGGTTGGACCATAAGCGCGGAACATCAGCTCAAACTTCCGCTTCGGGTCGGTCGGTACCCAATTGGCCTCCTTACCTTTCGGCGCGCTTGGTCCGAAATAGAGGTCAATGGAGCCGTCCTCGTTCTTAACGAGCTCAGAAATCTGCGATGAGCGGCTCGCGCGCGAAACATTCTTGATCAGCGCATGCGTCTGCCGGTCATAGGCCGTCACCGACCAGTACTGCTCGACGGGCACATTTGGCGGAACGTTGAGGCGATAGGTCTTGCCACCGTCAAAATCATCCCCGTCCTTGTCGCGGATCGAGATCGAATAGAATTGGCCTGCGCCCAGCCGCTTGATGCCGATATAGGCATAGCTATAGGCAACGCCGCGATGATCGACGGGATAGGCGCCCGGCTCATCGAAATTGAATTGGGCGGCCTTGATGAGATCGGGATAGGCCGGGAAGGTCCAGCGGCTCTTGTCAGTGAAGAAGGGCGGCAGCCCGGCATCGTATTTCGCCTCCAGAAGCGCCTGCGCCTCCTTGATGCCCACGGTCAACAGTGACTTCACATGCTGATCCGGCATAAAGGGCTTGCCCTTCTCTATACCGAGAGATTTCAGTTGATCGATCATCACCCGATCGCGGGTGATCCACGGTTCTTCCTGGACGATGCGGTTCAGATTGTCGAAAAAGCTCGCATCCCATTTGATGGTGGAATCGAACAGAATGTCCTTCACGTCGGTGAAGACGGTTTCCGGCGGATTGCCTGCCGCCGAAAGCGGATAGACTTTCAGCTTCCTGCCATAGTCGATCGATGCCTGCACATCGGCGTCGCCGTGGCTCTTCAGATTCGAACGAAAGAGCATGTAGCCGCCATAGACTTCCGACTGCAGCGGAATGAATCCGTCCGGCACTCTGTCCCTGTAGCCGGGCGGCAGGATCACGAATTTTCCGCCCTTGCCCTTATCGATTCCGAGCAAGCCGGCGTCCTCGAGCGGCAGTTGCCAGGCATTGACGATGTTGCCGTTGAAAGAGGCGCCGCTCTCTGCAGCCGGCAGATCGAGAACAACGGGACCATCCCTCGTGGTGAAGAAAGCCATGAAATAGAGAGCATCGGGATTGGGCGTCAGCGTCTGGTTCTTCCAATCCAGTGGCCGGCCCCAATAGATGACCTGCCCAACCTTGCCTGGCGTCTTGGTCAGCATCTCCTGGCGCATCAGGTCATAATTGACGACAGGAATTCCCCATACGACAGCCTGGACGGCCTTCCGCTCGATCTCATTGTCGAAGGCTTGCTGTGCTGCCTTCTCCGCGCCATGGGCGGAGGCTGCGACCAGCAGCATGAACAAGAACATAAGATACTTCATGATGGCGTTCCTCCGGTCCCGACAGGTGTCCTGGAGTGAATGCCTCGAGGGCTGAATGCGGAAGTACGTTACTGTAAATTCGCGTGTAAACGCGCTCTGGCAATAGTCGCAGCAACCGAAAGCAGCAGGCGCCCCGCAAAAGAAAAGGCCGCCCGGAAAGGCGGCCTTTCAAATTCTACGATTGAAGTAATCTTATTCGGAAGCAGCTTCAGCGAGAACAGGGGCTTCCGCGGAAGCGCCTTCCTCACCGGCGGCCTCACCTTCAGCACCGCGACGCGGACGGCGCGGGCGGCTGCCGGCATTGCGACGGCGGGGCTGGCGCTCGCGCTGCGGTGCAGCAGAGCCTTCGTCTTCCATCGCGACTTCGGCGGGAATACCGTCGATTTCCGGCTGCGGGCCACTTCCGTCAATCGCTTCCGACTGCTGCACCGGCGCCGCTACCGGAGCAGCCTGCTGCTGTTCGCGCTGATGCTGCTGATGAGGCGGCTGAACGATGACGACGTCGTCATTGTCACCCGTATCCATTTCGTCGCCGTCACGGTCCGCGTTGTCACGATCATTGTAATCGTTGCGGTCGTCACGCTGGAAGCGTTCCTGCATCTGCGCCTGAGCGGCGGCAATGATGCGGTTATAGTGTTCGGCGTGCTGCAGGTAATTCTCAGCTATGACGCGGTCGCCGGAGCTCTGGGCGTCACGGGCGAGCTGCGCATATTTTTCAGCTATGTGCTGGGCAGTGCCGCGGATTTTCACATCTGGGCCGGAGCTGTCGTAGGTCCGGGTCAGCGGGTTCCCACCCTTACGGTTGAAATTATTATTGTTGTTATTTCCACCGCCGCCATTGTTATTGTTGTTGTTATTGCCACGCCCTCGACCGCGCTTGTTCTGCTGTCCTGGCCTCATCGATCGTTCACCTGAATTCTCTGTTTGTGATTGGATACATGGCACCAACCGCCAAGACCGGTCCATCCGGATCAGGGCCTTCGTGCCGCAAGCATAGTGCGCCTTCGCGCCGACCTGCCGCTTGTCTTCAAGTCAGTTTGACTGATTCACGCATTGGGTCGTGTTCAACCTTTGAAACTCTCGTTTAAAAGAGCAGACCCCCGAGGCTGAGCAAGTACCGAACGAATCTCGTCCATTCCTATGCGCCCAACGCGTGAGGGCAACCTATATTGCTTCCTCGGGAAATCCAAGCCTTTTCTTCGCAATAGCAATAATGTCCAGTTAGATGCTGCAATTTGTCGCCGGTCATGCCAGCGAGAACACGAGCACTCTGTCATTCTGGCCATAATCTTTCACGGATTTGAGGCACTTGAAGCCTTCCGCTTCGAAGATCGCCGTCACATCGCTTCGTTGATCATAGCCAATTTCCAGTCCGACGATTCCATTTGGCCGTACGAACCTTCCCGCATCCTTTGCTATGGCTTTGTAGGCGTCAAGCCCATCCGAGCCGCCGTCCAGAGCTGCAGCCGGATCAAATTTCGTCACTTCGGGAGCGAGATCGTGAATGACATTGGAAGCAATATAGGGCGGATTTGAGACAATCGCATGAAACGTCCCGTGGATGTTCTCGAACCAGTTCGATCGAATCGTCGTGAATCGGTCCTGCAATCCGTTTCTTTCTGCGTTTGATCTTGCCGTCTCAAGTGCATCGGTCGAAATGTCGCTGCCGATGCCTGATGCTTCCGGACATTCATTGAGGAGCGCAAGGCAAATCGCTCCAGTCCCGGTTCCTATGTCGAGGATATGGATACTGCTTTCCGTCTTTGCAAGATCGCGCAGATAAGGAATGATCGTATCGACGAGGATTTCCGTATCGGGCCGCGGCTCCAGTGTGCCGGCGGACAGCGAAAGCGGCAGGCCGTAGAATTCCCGCTCTCCGAGAATGCGATGCACCGGCTCGTGCTTCAGCCGCCTTTCGATAGCGCGGCCGATACTGCCTGCCTGCTCCTCCGAAACCGGCTCGCGACCCGCCGTCAGCATCTCGGTCGGCGAAAGCTTCAGCAGTCCCGAAATCAGCAACCGCGCATCGGTCTGTGGATCGGCAATGCCGGCTTCCGTGAAGCGGCGCCGAGCCTCGACAAGCAGCTCGGAAACCGTCGGCCCGGATGCGGTCATTGCTGTTCGCCAAGCTGCGCCAGCTGGCTCGCCTGGTAGTCGGCAAGCAGCGCATCCACCACTTCGTCGATCTCGCCGATCATCATCCGGTCGAGTTTGTAGAGCGTCAGATTGATGCGATGATCGGTCACGCGCCCCTGCGGAAAATTGTAGGTTCGGATGCGCTCCGAACGGTCGCCGGAACCAACCTGGCTTTTACGGTCGGCCGAACGTTCGCTATCGGCCCTCTGCCGCTCGGCATCGTAGAGACGCGAGCGAAGCACCTGCATGGCCTTGGCGCGGTTTTGATGCTGCGATTTTTCCGAGCTGGTGACAACGATACCCGTAGGCAGGTGGGTGATACGCACCGCCGAGTCCGTCGTATTGACGTGCTGGCCGCCCGCCCCCGAGGAGCGCATCGTATCGATGCGGATATCTTCCGGCCGGATTTCGATATCGATCTCCTCCGCTTCGGGAAGAACGGCAACCGTCGCAGCCGAGGTGTGAATGCGCCCGCCCGCTTCCGTCTCCGGTACGCGCTGCACACGGTGCACGCCGGATTCGAATTTCAGCTTGGCAAAGACGCCCTTGCCGGTGATCGTCGCGATGATTTCCTTGTAGCCACCGGCTTCACCTTCGCTTGACGACAGCACTTCCACCTTCCATCCGTGCGTTGACGCATAGCGCTCATACATACGGAAAAGGTCGCCAGCGAAAAGGGCCGCCTCATTGCCGCCGGTGCCGGCGCGGATTTCCAGGATCGCACTCTTTTCGTCGGCCGCATCCTTCGGCAGCAACAGGATGTGGATTTCGTTCTCCAGCACCTCGATCCGCTCTTTCACGTCAGGCAGCTCGAGTTCGGCAAGCTCACGCATGTCGCGATCGACGGACTTGTCCTCGAGCAGCACCTCCAGATCGGCAAGCTCGCCGACGGCCTTCTGATAGGCGCGGATCTTGGTGACAACGGGCTGCAGTTCTGAATATTCAGACGCGAGCTTTACATAGACGTCGGCCGAAGGGCCGGCCGACATGCGCGCTTCGATCTCGCCGAAGCGGCGCTCAAGCTCGCGCATCTTTTCAATGGGAAGCTTCGCCACCCCTTACTCCAATTCTTCTTATGTATGTCTAAAGGGGAATATTGTGGCTCTCGGCGAAGCGGGCAAGCACCTCGCGCATCGGCACGGTCGCATTCCGGTCGTCCAGCGCCTCATTGACAGCCTTCGTCAGAGCCTCGGCATCAAGGCCGAGCAACATCGCTTTGACAGGTCCGATCGAAGCCGGCGACATGGAGATGGAGCGGAACCCGACGCCAAGCAACGCCATGGCCGAAAGCGGCTTGCCTGCCAGTTCGCCGCAGAGCGTCAGCGGCGTCCTGTTGCGATCCGCACCGCGCACGATATCGCGCAGGAGACGCAGGAACGGCCGTTCCAGCGGATCGAAGCGCTCGGAAACCCGTGCATTGCCGCGATCAACAGCCATGGCGAACTGGAAGAGATCGTTGGAGCCGACGGAGACGAAATCGACCGCATCCATCAGCTCATCGAGCTGCCAGAGCAGCGCCGGCACTTCCAGCATCGCGCCAAATTGCAGCTTGCGCGGCAGACCGTGGCCGAAACGCGAAAGATGCTGCACTTCTTTTTGCAGGAGTTCGCGCACCTGCCGGAGTTCAGAAACCTCAGTCACCATCGGCACCATCAGCTTCAGCTCGGCGCCCGCCGCAGCCTTCAGCATGGCGCGCAGCTGCGTGCGCAACAATCCCGGCCGGTCGAGCGACAGACGGATTGCCCGCCAGCCGAGCGCCGGGTTCTCTTCCTCATGGCCGCGGAAGTAGGGAACAACCTTGTCGCCGCCGATATCGAGCGTACGGAAGGTTACGACACGGCCGCCTGCCTGCTTCAGCACATTGCGGTAGAACATTTCCTGCTCTTCCGCCTTCGGCATGGTCGATGCGATCATGAATTGCAGCTCGGTGCGGAATAGGCCGATACCCTCGGCGCCAGATTCCGCCAGCTGCGGCAGATCGACCAACAGGCCGGCATTCATCAGAAGCTGGATGCGCTGCCCGTCCCGGGTGACCGGCTCGACGGAGCGCAGCGCCCGGAACTGCTCCTGCCGCCTGGCGCGGAAGCGGACCTTTTCTTCGTAGGAGCGCTGATGCTCCGGCATCGGCCGGATATGCACATGCCCTTCGTCGCCATCGATGATGACGGCGTCGCCGTTTTCGGCAAGCGCCACGACACCCGCCGCCTGGCCGATGACGGGAATGCCCATGGCCCGCGCGACAATCACCACATGGCTCGTCACCGCGCCTTCTTCCAGCACCAGCCCGCGCACATTGGCACGCGGATAATCGAGCAATTCGGCGGCACCCATGGCCCGCGCCAGAATGATGGCGTCGGTCGGGAAACCCTCGGCCGTCGTGCGGCCGGTATAACCCGTCAGCACACGCAGCAGCCGGTTCGCCAGATCCTCGAAATCGTGCATGCGTTCGCGCAAATAGGGATCGGTCAGGCGCATCATGCGCGCCTTGGTGTCGCTCTGGACCTTCTCGACCGCTGCTTCCGCCGTCAGGCCGTTGCGGATCGCCTCTTCCAGCTTGCGCACCCAGCCCTGGTCGTGAGCGAACATGCGATAGGTTTCGAGTACCTCGCGATGCTCCCCTTCCATCGACACATCGCGACGCGACAGCATGTCGTCGATGGAAATCCGAAGCGAGCCCATGGCTTCCGCCAGCCGCCGGATTTCCTTCTCCGCATCTTCGTTGAGCAGATTGGTGACCACGATGCGCGGCTCGTGGAGCACGACGTAACCAAGGCCGATCCCGTCATTATACGTATCGCCATCGACCGTGACCGAGCGGGTAAGATCGAGCTCCAGGCCCGGCTTCGTGATCTTCTTCAGTTCACCGGTCGCGATCATCTCGGCGAGAACCATAGCCGTCGTCTCGAGCGCTTCCAGCTCCTCGTCGCGATAATTGCGGCTCGCCTTGTTCTGCACGACGAGAACGCCGAGCGAGCGTCCCGTACGCAGGATCGGCACGCCGAGGAAGGAATGATAGATCTCTTCGCCCGTTTCCGGCAGGTAGCGGAACGCCGGATGCGACTGCGCGTCGGAGAGATTGAGCGGCTGGGCCGATGCGGCGATCGTGCCGACGAGGCCCTGTCCCATTTTCAGTTGCGAGAGGTGGACGGCCTCCTTATTGAGACCTTCGGTAGCATAAAGCTCGAGAACGCCATCGGCGCGCAGCACGTAAACGGAGCAAACCTCCGCCACCATGTTGCTGGCGATCTGGCGCACGATCCGGTCGAGTCGCTCCTGCGGCTCCAGCGGTTCCGCCATCAATTCGCGCAGCCGCTTGAGCAGCACGCGCGGACCGCCGGAAAGGTCTCTCATTGCGTCTCAAGCTCCCCGAAACAAACGCTTAATGCGGCCAGAAAAACCGGCCACATCTTCAACCTGAAGGGGCAGACCGCCCGCTGGGAATCAATTCTTATCCAGACCGTAGCAGGAATGCAAAGTTCTGACAGCGAGTTCTGCATAAGGACCATCGATCAGGATCGAAATCTTGATCTCTGAGGTTGTAATTGCCTTGATGTTGATGCCTTTTTCGGCAAGTGCCCGGAAGGCAGTCGCTGCAACGCCCGCATGACTGCGCATGCCGATGCCGATGACCGAGACCTTTACCAGACCCGATTCGCTCTGCGCGACGTCGTAGCCGATCTTGTCCTTATTGTCGGAGAGAACCTTGATGGCCTTCTCCACATCGCCCGAGGGCACGGTGAAGGTCATATCGGTCTTCGAACCGTCTTCGGAAATGTTCTGGACGATCATATCGACATTGATGTGGCTCTCGGCAAGCGGCCCGAAGATCGCGGCGGAAACACCCGGCCGGTCAGCAAGACGGCGAAGCGAGATCTGAGCCTCATCCTTGGCATAGGCGATGCCGGTGACTACTTCCTGTTCCACGATTTCATCCTCGTCACAAATCAGCGTTCCGGGCGGGTTCAAGAGGTCGCCCATGCCCGGAGCATCGGGATCCTCGAAAGACGAACGCACGAAGGTGCGTACCTTGTGCACCATGGCAAGCTCGACCGAGCGCACCTGAAGAACCTTGGCGCCGAGCGACGCCATTTCCAGCATTTCTTCGAAAGCGATCTTCTTCAGGCGCCGTGCCTTGGGCTCGATGCGCGGGTCGGTCGTGTAGACACCGTCGACATCGGTATAGATGTCGCAACGATCGGCCTTCACGGCGGCCGCAATCGCCACTGCCGACGTGTCTGATCCGCCGCGTCCGAGCGTCGAGATACGGTTATCAGGACCGAGCCCCTGGAAGCCGGCGACGACAGCAACCTGCCCCTCGCCCATGCGCTTGATGATATCGGCGCCGTCGATTTCCATGATGCGCGCCGCGCCATGTGCGTTGTCGGTGCGGATCGGGATCTGCCAGCCCTGCCAGGAACGGGCATTGATGCCCATGCTCTGCAGCGCAATCGCCAGAAGGCCTGACGTGACCTGCTCGCCGGAAGCGACAATGGTGTCGTATTCACGCGCATCGTAGAAGGGCGAGTTGGCGCCGATCACCTTCGGCGTATTCTGGACCCAACCGACCAGTTCGTTGGTCTTGCCGGACATGGCGGAAACGACGACCGCCACCTCATGGCCGGCATCGACTTCACGTTTCACATGGCGGGCAACGTTCTTGATGCGATCCAGATCAGCGACGGAGGTTCCGCCGAATTTCATAACGATGCGTGCCATAAGCCTCTACCACGACCCGCGCGCGATTGCCGGAAAACGGGATTTGCTTCCCCGGCACGCCACGCGCCATTCACAAACCGCCGGGAGACGCGTTGCCCTCCCGGACATCAGAAAACCCCAGCTGTCAAATGGCCGAAGAGCCCGGAAATACTGGTTTCTGGAACGCTTCTAAAGCCCCGCCAACCAAGGACGAAAGTTGGCGCGTCTCTTAGCGAGTTTGACAGGGGGTGGCAAGGGCGGGCAAAGGGTGAAGTGGAAGTGGCAGGATTTCGTCAGAAATGGTCCCTGCGACTGCTGCAAAGCGCCCTATCTACCATGTCGGTAACGCGAGGGCATGGAGGCGTTGAACTTAAAGGCGCCAAATGCGTTTAAACCGGAATAGATGTGTCAAGAAAGCTGGTGAGTAGAATGAGAAGATTAGCGATAATTGCACTGTCGATAGCGACCGCATTCTCCGGAATTCCTGCCTGGGCAGGGCCGGCCTACACGGCAAACCCGATTCAGTCGGCAGCGCAACCCCAAACCGCCGGCGACCAGGCCGAGCTTCTTCAGGTGGGCTGCAACAACTTCACGAAATGCCCTCGTTATAACCAAGGCTGGGGCCGCAATTACCGCTATTCGGACCGTTATCGCTACGACCGCGGGTGGGACAGGGACCGCCGCTATTACGGCGACCGCTATAATGGGGACCGCTACTACCGCGACCGCTACTATCGCCGCCATGACAATACTGGCGCCATTATCGGTGGCCTGGCCGCCGGCGCGATCATCGGTGGTATAATAGCCTCGCAGCCGCGCGTGAGTGCGGGCAGTTCGCATGCCGAATACTGCTACAGCCGTTATCGCTCGTACCGCGCATACGATAACACATACCAGCCCACGTACGGCCCGCGCCGTCAGTGCCGCTAAATCGGCATCATCTTGGATCCGAAACCCCGCGAAGACGCGGGGTTTTTATTGCCTTCAGACTTACTCTATTTTTTACGGTCCTTGCCAAGCCCCCCGGTGCGACCTGAGCGCCCTTGACTTATCGCCTCGATCGTCCGACTTCACTGAAAGGACATGAAGGAGCGGCAGATGAACGAAGCGGCAAAGACCACCATCGACCAGAGCGAAGTCGATCGCTTTTCCGCCATGGCAGCCGAGTGGTGGAGCCCGACGGGCAAGTTCAAGCCGCTGCACAAGTTCAATCCTGTTCGCCTGGCCTATATCCGCGACAGGGCAGCAGAGAATTTTTCGCGCAGTCCGAAGAGTGCCAAGCCGCTTGAAGGCCTGCGCGTGCTCGATATCGGCTGCGGCGGCGGCCTCTTGTCGGAGCCGGTCGCCCGTATGGGCGCTGAAGTCGTCGGCGCCGATCCCTCGGAAAAGAATATCGGCATCGCCTCCACCCATGCCAAGGCATCGGGTGTTGCGGTCGACTATCGCGCCGTCACCGCCGAGCAGCTTGCCGAGGCAGGTGAGACCTTCGATATCGTGCTCAACATGGAAGTGGTGGAGCATGTGGCCGATGTCGAGCTTTTCATGAATACCTGCGCCAGCATGGTCAGGCCGGGCGGCCTGATGTTCGTCGCCACGATCAACCGCACCATGAAGGCGGCAGCACTTGCCATTTTCGCTGCCGAAAATGTCCTGCGTTGGCTGCCGCGCGGCACGCATCAGTATGAGAAGCTTGTACGCCCGGAAGAACTGGAAAAGCCGCTTGCCGCAAGCGGTCTCGAGATTGTCGATCGCACGGGCGTCTTCTTCAATCCGCTGGCAAACCAGTGGAACCTGTCGAAGGACATGGATGTGAATTACATGCTGCTGGCAAAACGGCCGGCCTGATCGCGCCGCAGGCCAAAATTATAAAAGACCGGCCGCCCGCATATCAGTTCACGTCTTCGGGCAAGACCGGCAGGGCAGCGATCTCGATGCCTTCTTCCACCAGCGCTTCAGCTTCGTCGGGCGTTGCCTGGCCGATGATACCGCGGGCATCCGCCTCACCGTAGTGGATCTTGCGAGCTTCCTCGGGGAATCGGGTTCCGACATCCTCGGAATTCGCCTTGATCGCAGCGACAGCTTCCTTGAGCTTCAGGAAGGCTTCGCGGCGGGCCGTGTCCATCGCGACTGTCTGCATCTCTTCCTTCTTGCGCGCGGTCGAGACGGAGGGAGCCATGAGTGACTTGGAGATGGAAGCGGAATTGCAGACAGGGCAGGTCAGAAAGCCGCTTGCGACCTGCCGGTCAAAATCGGCGCCTTCAGAAAACCAGCCTTCGAATTCGTGGGCATTCTCACAAATAAGGGAATAGCGGATCAAGCTGCTACGCCTCCTGTAATTTCCCCCGCAATCCTCTCGATGGAAAACTCCCGGCCGTTCTTAAGGTTCGGAATCTTGTCATGGGCGGCTTTCACAGCCGCCGGATCGATCTCCGCCAAAATGACCGCCTCGCCGGTCGGACCGGCGGACGCCAGCACCTTGCCCCAGGGGTCGATGATCATCGAATGGCCGAATGTCTCGCGTCCGTCTTCATGCAGGCCCGCCTGCGCTGCGGCGATGACGAAGACACCATTTTCAATGGCGCGCGCCCGCAGCAGGATTTCCCAATGCGCCTCGCCTGTCTGCTTCGTGAAAGCGGCCGGAACGGTCATCACTTCGGCACCGGCAACCGCCTGCGCTCGGAAAAGCTGCGGGAAACGCACGTCGTAACAGATGGTGAACCCCATCTCGGCAAACGGCAACGACAGAACGCGCGCCTCCGAACCCGGTCTGTAAGCCGCACTTTCGCGCCAGCTCTCGCCATTGTCGAGATCGACATCGAACATGTGGATCTTGTCGTAACGGTTCAGGATCTTGCCGTCAGGTCCGAAGAGGAAACCGCGATTGGCCATCTTGCCATCGTCGAGCGCAATCGCCGTCGAGCCGACATGCATGAAGATGCCGAGTTCGGCCGCAAGCGCCGAGCCGGTTTTGACAATGATGTCATTGCTCTCGTCACGCAGCACTTCCTTTGCCGCAGCGCGGTTACGCTGCAACATGCCGGTCATTTCAGGCGTCTGCACGTAAGTTGCGCCCTTTGCAGCAGCCTCTCGGACGAGGCGCGCCATCGAAGCGGCATTCCGCTCCGGATCGACACCGGAACACATCTGGATGGCGGCGGCTGTGAAGCTCATCGCTCTTCCTCAGGCCGCCAGCAGCGGATCGAGCTTGCCTGCCCGATCGAGCGCGTAGAGATCGTCGCAACCGCCGACATGCGTGCTGCCGATGAAAATCTGCGGAAAGGTGGTGCGGCCGTTCGACTTGCCAAGCATTTCCTGACGAAGCTCGGGCGAGAAGGTCGCGTCATGTTCGACATAGTCGACGCCCTTCTCTTCAAGAAGAGATTTGGCGCGTGCACAATAGCCGCAGAATTGACGCGTATAGATGGCAACGGGTACCATGAAGGTCTCCAGACAGTGCTGTTTTCTTTCTGTCATATAGTTTCTGCAATAGCCCTTGCAAAGGTCAAAACCGTTATATCGGCAGCCCCCGCCTTTCGCAGCGCGCGCGTTGCCGCACCAACCGTCGCCCCTGTCGTAAAGACGTCGTCGACAAGCACGATGCGTTTGCCGAAGACATCGCTTTCCCTG
The DNA here is from genome assembly GCF_051811225.1 of Rhizobium sp. 768_B6_N1_8. Classification (NCBI taxonomy): domain Bacteria; kingdom Pseudomonadati; phylum Pseudomonadota; class Alphaproteobacteria; order Hyphomicrobiales; family Rhizobiaceae; genus Rhizobium; species Rhizobium sp. 768_B6_N1_8. The sequence goes on from NZ_JBPWPV010000001.1 coordinate 4,000,389, forward strand.
CCCGCGGCGACCGCAAAAGCGCCACGGACATTGTCCTCGCGCGCCCGTATACCAAGACCAACCTGCTGGCTGGTACGCTTCACACGCAGAAGCGTCCCCGGCAACAGCGGTTTTCCTGCAAGCCCCGCCAAATGTCGGGCAAGCTCCGCGGCTTGGTTGAATTTGCGCGAGACCATGCGGGTGCGATGAAGCGGAACCGGAATGACGGCATCGCAGCGTTCGACCATGCCGTCCGACGCGCGCAGCATCCAGCCGGCCATCATCGGCGCGAGATCGGTTCGATCGCGGTATTTGAGGCCGTGTACAAGAGTGCGAACGGCATGGTCGAGGGCGGCTGCTGAACGCAGCCGATCGAAGGGCGGCGGATTGGCGATCGCCTCTGCGCTCAGAATGCCGGCCCCGAGATCATGGGAAAAGGGAAGGCCGAGCACCTCGCAATAGGGCCGCTCGATGAAGCGGACCTCGGACCAGCATTTGGCACAGAGCCCGCGATGGCCGCCTGTCGAAACACCGCAAGCCGCACAGGACGGCGGATAGACAAGATCGGCAAGCATGGAAACGGGCCGCAGAAGCTGCGCGAATATCCGCCCCGTCTCACTTTTCATCTCGCTCGTCCCCATATGAGGCAGACTAGCGCGTCGCGAGCCAAAGGAAAATCGCCTTGCCGCCTGCCGGACAGGGGAATATGGACATCGCCATGGATATCATCTTCGACAAGGCGCAGATCGCCGCGAACCGTCGGCGCGCGCTCGCAAATAACGACCCGAAAGCGGGCTTCCTGCTCGATATCGCCGCCGAGGAACTGGCAGATCGCCTGGCCGTCGTGGAGCGCAGCTTCGAACACGCGGTGGAACTGCACGGCACCACGGGCGCGGCCGCCCGTGCGGCGATCGCGACCGGCAAGGTCGGCAGCCTCACCCGCGTGGAAAGCGACATGCACTATGTCGCGCCGGGCGAACCTTTTCTCGAAGCACCGCTCGAAGACGTGCCGCTCGCGCCCCAATCGGCCAATCTGGTAATTGCACCGCTCAACCTGCACCTGACCAACGACACACCCGGCGTCTTCATCCAGATCCGCCGCGCGTTGAAGCCGGACGGCCTGTTCCTGGCCGCCATTCCGGGCGCCGGTACGCTGCAGGAACTGCGCGAGGCGCTGCTCGCGACCGAGATCGAGATGACCGGCGGTGCAAGCCCGCGCGTCATCCCCTTCGCCGATGTCCGCGATGTGGGCGGTCTGCTGCAGCGCGCAGGCTTTGCGCTGCCCGTCATCGACGCGGAGAATTATACGGTACGCTATGATTCAATTTTTCCGCTGATGCGCGACCTGAGAGCGATGGGCATGGCCAATCCGCTCGTTGCGCGCAGCCGCAAGCCGCTGACGCGCGCCTTCTTCCTGCGCACCGCTGAAATCTATGCCGAGCGCTATTCGGACCCCGACGGCCGCATCCGCGCGACATTTTCAGTGATCTATGTGTCGGGATGGGCACCGCATGAAAGCCAGCAGCAGCCGCTGAAGCCAGGAACGGCCAAGGCGCGGCTTGCTGACGCACTGAAGGTGGAAGAGCAGAAGCTCAGGCAGTGAGCTAACGAATAGCTCAGTTGATCGTCAGGTTATTCTCGACGGTGTTGAACACGCCGCGCAGGCCATTGGTGAACACACCCAGGCCCCCAATGAGGGCAACCGCCATCAGCGCTGCAATCAATCCATATTCGATCGCCGTCGCACCGCTTCTGTCTGCCAGAAATTTCTTCAGCAAATTCATCAACCCAACCCTTCTGCGCGCAAGACTGCAATGAAACTCATGGCCCCCAGGGACGGGAGCTTCATTTCCTCAGCAGCCGGCGCCGACGCCGTAGCCCTGGACGACACAGACCGAACCAGGCGTATCCTGGAGCACGCTGCGGCGGATTGTATAGCGCTTGCCGTTCTCGCTCTTCGGGCCATTCTCGGTCTTCGGGATAGAGCCGGTGGTGATCGTGTCGAAATCCGCCGGCGCGCTGGCGAGCACGCTCTTCTTGGAAGAATCCGCCAGCATCGGCGTCAGGATAAGGGTCAGCGCCACTACGGCTGTACCGAAGAGAAGGGCAATATTGAGCGCCCCCGTCCTGCGTGAAGCAGACGAAGAAGCACGTTCCTTTTCGCGCACAGCTTTCCAGAAATCGTCGTCCATGACGTCAAGCCCTTAAATACACACACGCCAGTTGCTTGAGTGAGGCCGATCATTGCCAGAAGGTGCTAAATGATCGATTAATATCCACAGGCGAAATCGACGTTTCGCCTCAATAATCAGCAAAAGCTAAAGTAGATCCTGCAGTACCGGGATGAGCGGCTCGTCGGCCGGCGGCATCGGATAATCGCGCAGCGCCTGCGGGCGCACCCATTTGATTGCCTGGCCCTCACGGCCATGCGGAACGCCTTCGTAACGGCGGCAGACATAAAGCGGCATCAGCAGGTGGAACGTATCATAGCTGTGACTGGCGAAGGTCAGCGGCGCAAGACACGCCACCTTCGTCGAAATGCCGAGCTCTTCGTTCAGTTCACGCACCAGCGTTTCCTCCGGCGTCTCGCCGGGTTCGACCTTACCGCCGGGGAATTCCCACAGGCCGGCAAGAGACTTGCCTTCCGGCCTCTGTGCCAGAAGGATACGCCCGTCCGCATCGATCAGCGCACAGGCTGCGACCAGGAGCAGCTTCCTTCCGGCGTCGCTCATTCGCAGCGCTCCTGCCAATAGCAATAGTGATAGGCATCACGGAAGCCGAGACGCTCATAGAGAGCAATCGCCGGTGCGTTGGAGAGCTTCACCTGCAGCCAGGCGGTACGGGCGCTGCGCATCCGCGCCCAGCGCAGTGCCGAAGTCAGGATCTCGATGCCGAGCCCCTTGCGGCGATGGCTGTCAGCGACCGAAAGCGACATGATGCCCGCAAGATCGTTGTCCTGCACGCAAAGGACCGTTGCCAGCGAGCCCTGGACGGTATCCTCGATCATGAAAAGGCCGGATGGCGGCTTGATTGCCGAGATGATCTCGGCAAGCGCCGGTTTCAGAGAAAGCTGCGCCTGATCGACGGCGAGATTGGCATCAACGAACCGGCCAACATCGTGGGTCGGAAGATGATCGAGCGTATCGGGCAGATCGGCCTGCGAGAGATCGCAGACCATGACGGCCGTTTCATCGAAACGCTTCCATCCCTGCTCCCTAATCAGGTCGATCAGAACAGGCGAGGCAAGTGGAGTCTCACGCACGACGGCAGGACGGCCATAGGCCTCGAATTTGCGGCTTGCCTTCTCCAGCCTGATCTCGACATCGCGATGGTCGGAGGGATCGAGCGGCACAATGGAGTTCAGGCGGTTGGAGGGATGGCCCGCCGTCAGGCGAACCTGCCAGCTTCCGTCATATTGTACGGAAGCGGCCGGCCAGGCGCGAAAGCCCACGGCTTCCAGCCGCCGGACTAGCGGCAGGTTCTGCTTCGGAAGGGATGCCTGCATCAACGAACGATCAGCTCCGGTAGTCGCCATTGATCGCAACATATTCCTTGGTGAGGTCGCAGGTCCAGACCGTAGCCTTGCCGGAGCCGAGGCCAATATCAACTTTGACAGGAATATCCTGCTTCTTCATCACGGCGGAGGCCGCATCCTCGGAATAGGAGGGGTCGCGCTCACCGTTGACGGCAACGCGCACATCGCCGAACCAGATGGCGAGCCGGTCGCGATCGGCCATTTCACCGGCCTTGCCGACGGCCATGACAATACGGCCCCAGTTGGCGTCCTCGCCTGCAGCCGCCGTCTTGACCAGCGGCGAATTGGCGATGGAAAGGGCGATCGTCTTGGCAGCAGCATCGCTCTCGGCGCCGGTCACGGTGATTTCAAGCATCTTCGTGGCGCCCTCGCCGTCGCGGGCGACCTGGATCGCCAGATCCTTGAGGAGCTCGTTGAGGGCTGCGCGGAATGCACCGAGCTGCGGATCGCCCGCGCTCGTGATGCGAGCCTGTCCGTCGGCTGCTGCGGCACCTGTCGCAAACAGCATCAGCGTGTCCGAGGTCGAGGTGTCACTGTCGACGGTCATGGAGTTGAAGCTCGGCTCGACACCGGCAGACAGCAAAGACTGCAGGGCGGAAGACGCGATATCGGCATCCGTGACGACGAAGGAAAGCATGGTCGCCATATCGGGCGCGATCATGCCGGCTCCCTTGGCGATGCCGTTGATCGTCACCTTCACACCGCCGATTTCGGCAGTGCGGGTCGCAACCTTCGGATAGGTGTCAGTGGTCATGATGGCCTTGGCGGCCTCGAACCAGAAATCGCCTGTCGCATCGGCGTGCATCTTGTCGAGCACACCGGCAAATTTGGTGGCGTCGAGCGGTTCACCGATGACGCCGGTCGACGCAAGAAAGATTTCATTTTCGCCGCAGCCGACGGCAGCGGCGGCCGACTTTGCGGTGAGCTCAGTCGCAGCGCGGCCCTTCAGGCCGGTGAAGGCATTGGCATTGCCGGAATTGACGACGACGGCGCGTGCCGTGCCATGCGGCAAGTTGGTCCGGCAGAAATCGACGGGCGCGGAGGGGCACTTCGATTTGGTGAAGACGCCTGCAACGGCAGCCGGCGCATCAAAGACCATCATCAGCACGTCCGTCCGGTTCTTGTACTTGATGCCGGCAGAAGCGGTCGCCATGCGCACGCCGCGAAGCGCGGGCAGCGAGGCAAAGGTTTTCGGGGCAAGCGGAGAAACGGTAGCGGACATGAGATGCGACCTGCCAATGAGCATTTCCAGGCGAAATGGAAACCGGTCCGCCGTCCGGAAATGCGACAACAAACGATGTTCGAGCATGATGCCGAAAAGTGTGAGCGGTTTTCGGACGACGTCATGCTCTATTTTTTGATTTAGATCCGGATTCAGATTTTAGGCCGATCAGGCCCAAAATCATCCGGATCTAATGAAGGGCCCGGAAGAACCGGGCCCAGATGCTGATGATTACTGCTGCGGCGCGGGGGCCGGTGCCGGAGCAGCGCCCGGCTCAGGCTGCTTGTTCGCGTCTTCGTAACCCTTGCGGAGCGTTTCGTCCATGATCTCGACCTTGGAGGAAGCCTTGGCCTGGTTGAGGAGCGCAAGATACTTGTCGCGCATGACGAGCTGACGAACCTGGTCCTGCACCTGCTCGAATGCCGGCGGCGGAGCGTCGCGCTTATCCTCGACCTTGATGACGTGATAGCCGAAGTCGGTCTTCACAGGGGTCTTGGAATAGGTGCCCTTCTCAAGCGCGAAAGCGGCATCCTCGAATTCCTTGACCATGCGGCCACGGCTGAAATAGCCGAGGTCGCCGCCGTCATCCTTGTTCGGATCGGTGGACTTTTCCTTGGCGAGCTCGGCAAAGTCCTTGCCGGCGTCGAGCTGCTTGATAACGTCCTTGGCTTCGTCTTCGGTCTTGACGAGGATATGGCGGGCGTGAACTTCTTCCTGCTTCGGCAGGGCGGCGACTTCCTTGTCGTAGCGTGCCTTCACGTCGGCATCGGTTACGGTGTCAACGACATGCTTCTTGAAATAGGCGTTGTGAAGTTCACGGTCGGTCAGATACTGCATGCGCTTCTTGAAGTCGTCCGTCTGGTCGAGCTTCTCGGCGGTGGCATCGGCAGCAAGCAGCTTCACATCGATGGCGGCAGAGAGGGCGGCTACCTTCTTCTGGTCGTCAGGGAGCTGCGCAAGCTGCGGGTCGAGATTGGCCACAGCCAGATCGAGTTCCGACTGGTGGATTTCCAGATTGCCGACCTTGGCGACGACGGCATCATCGGCATAGGCCGGAGCCTGGAAGGCGACGAAGGCCGTAAACGCCAGCGCAGCAAGTTTGTTGGTGCTCAACATCAAATAACCCTTCACAATTATACCCGCCGGCTTCAGCTTTCGTGAATCCAGCCCGAAAACAGCCTTCAACACCGGAATGTGGCCTTTCTATATCAGCCAAATCCGTTGACATCATTTGCCCCCCCTCTTATCTGTCACGCAACCTCGCGTCCAGAACAGTTTCCGGGCGTTTTCAAGCGTGCGCCTGTTTTTCGGCTGGGTAGCGAATAAGAAACGTCGGGGAAGAATATTCAGAAAGGGCCAGTCATATGGTCAGCTTTGGCGGTATTGCCCGCAAGTTATTTGGCTCAGCCAACGATCGCCGCGTGCGATCCTTCCAGCCGAACGTCGCCGCAATCAACTCTATTGAGGAGAAGACCAAGGCGCTGACGGACGAGCAGCTTGCCGCAAAGACGGTGGAGTTCCGCGCGCTCCTTGCAGAAGGCAAGACGCTGGACGATATCCTGATCCCGGCCTTTGCGGTCGTGCGCGAAGCCTCCCGCCGCGTCCTCGGCATGCGACCTTTTGACGTACAGCTCGTCGGCGGCATGATCCTGCATTCCAACGCCATCGCCGAAATGAAGACCGGCGAAGGCAAGACGCTCGTCGCTACCCTGCCGGTCTATCTGAACGCGCTTGCCGGCAAGGGCGTGCATGTCGTCACCGTCAACGACTACCTCGCTCAGCGTGACGCGGCGAACATGGGCCGCCTCTACGGCTTCCTCGGCCTGACCACGGGCGTCATCGTCCACGGCCTTTCCGACGAGGAGCGCCGCGACGCCTATGCCTGCGACATCACGTACGCGACTAACAACGAACTCGGCTTCGATTATCTGCGCGATAATATGAAATACGAGACGAACCAGATGGTGCAGCGCGGCCATAACTTCGCGATCGTCGACGAAGTGGACTCGATCCTGGTCGATGAAGCGCGCACGCCGCTCATCATCTCCGGCCCGCTCGACGACCGCTCCGACCTCTACAACACCATCGACACCTACATTCCGCTGCTGACGCCGGAAGACTATGAGATCGATGAAAAGCAACGTTCGGCAAACTTCTCCGAAGTCGGCACCGAGAAGCTGGAAAACCTGCTGAAGCAGGCCGGCCTCCTGAAGGGCGCCTCGCTCTACGACATCGAGAATGTGGCGATCGTTCATCACATCAACAATGCGCTGAAGGCCCACAAGCTGTTCCAGCGCGACAAGGACTACATCGTCCGCAACGGCGAAATCGTCATCATCGACGAATTCACCGGCCGAATGATGCCGGGCCGCCGCTATTCGGAAGGCCAGCATCAGGCGCTGGAAGCCAAGGAAAAGGTGCAGATCCAGCCGGAAAATCAGACGCTGGCCTCGATCACCTTCCAGAACTACTTCCGCATGTACAACAAGCTTGCCGGCATGACCGGCACGGCCCAGACGGAAGCGGAAGAATTCGGCAACATCTACAATCTCGACGTTCTCGAGGTGCCGACCAACCTGCCAATCCTGCGTATCGACGAAGACGACGAGGTCTACCGGACCGTCGAGGAGAAGTACAAGGCGATCATCACCGAGATCCTGGACGCCCACAAGCGCGGCCAGCCGGTGCTCGTCGGTACAACCTCGATCGAGAAGTCGGAGTCTCTGGCAGAGCTGATGCGCAAGCAGGGCTTCTCCAACTTCCAGGTTCTAAACGCCCGCTATCACGAGCAGGAAGCCTATATCGTTTCCCAGGCTGGTGTGCCGGGCGCCGTGACGATCGCCACCAACATGGCCGGCCGCGGTACCGACATCCAGCTCGGCGGCAACCTTGACATGCGCATCGACCATGAGCTTGCCGAAGTCGAGCCAGGCCCGGAGCGCGACGCAAAGGTCGCGGCGATCCGCGAAGAAATCAGGGCGCTCAAGGAAAAGGCGCTTGCGGCAGGCGGTCTCTACGTCGTCGCCACCGAGCGCCATGAAAGCCGCCGCATCGACAACCAGCTGCGTGGCCGTTCCGGCCGTCAGGGTGACCCCGGCCGCTCCAAGTTCTACCTGTCGCTTCAGGACGACCTGATGCGCATCTTCGGCTCCGACCGCATGGACAGCATGCTGCAGAAGCTGGGTCTCAAGGAGGGCGAGGCGATCGTCCATCCCTGGATCAACAAGGCTCTGGAACGCGCGCAGAAGAAGGTCGAAGCTCGCAACTTCGACATCCGCAAGAACCTTCTGAAGTACGACGACGTTCTGAACGACCAGCGCAAAGTCATCTTCGAACAACGCGTCGAGATGATGGAAGCGCCGAACATTTCCGAGACCGTATCGGACATGCGTCGCGAAGTGGTCGACGATCTGGTCACGACCCACATTCCGGAACGCGCTTACGCCGAGCAGTGGGATGCCGTCGGCCTGAAGACGCAGGCCGCCAACATCCTCAACCTCGACCTTCCGATCGAGGACTGGGTGAAGGAAGAAGGCATTGGCGAAGACGATATCCGCGAACGCCTGACGGAAGCCACCAACGCCGCCTTCAACGAGAAGGTCGAGCGCTTCGGTCCCGATATCATGCACTATGTTGAGCGCCAGGTTGTCATGCAGACGCTCGATCATCTGTGGCGCGAGCACATCGTCAACCTCGACCATCTGCGTTCCGTCATCGGCTTCCGCGGTTACGCCCAGCGCGATCCGCTGCAGGAATACAAGTCGGAAGCCTTCGAGCTCTTCCAGGCGCTGCTCAACAACCTGCGTCAGGCCGTCACGGCACAGCTGATGCGCGTCGAGCTGGTGCAGCAGGCTCCGCCGCAGCCGGAACCGCCTGTCATGCAGGCCCATCACCTCGATCCGACGACCGGCGAGGATGAGTTTACAAATACGACCTATCAGGCGCTTGAAGTCACCGTCCCGCCGGAAAACCGCAACCCCAACGATCCATCGACCTGGGGTAAGGTCGGCCGTAACGAGGCCTGCCCCTGCGGCTCGGGCAAAAAATACAAGCACTGCCATGGTGCTTTCGAACAGGTCTGAGAATGGCGCCTTCGGGCGCCATTTTTCTTGGTATTTCCGCCCAATTATGGATCACAGTGGCAGGCAATGCCGCCTCGTTGGGCATACCGTTTCTTAACTCTGATCTGGCAAGACTTGCCGGTGCGAATGCCCTGCCCTTAGAGTTTTGCGTGTTAAAATGGCGGTCATAGAAACAGCGGAAAAAATGCTGCCCGCGGGGCTGCGGCCGATCGCCAGCCGCGTGCTGCGTATGCTCGCCGCCGTGCTGACCGAACGGGGCGACAAGGCAGCCGCACAGCGCATGGCGTTGATCGCCTTCTCGATCCGCATCCTGAGCGCGGCCCTCGCCTTCCTGTCGCAAATCGTGCTCGCCCGGCTGATGGGCGAATATGAATACGGCATCTTCGTCTTCGTGTGGGTGCTGGTCGTCCTCTGCGGTGATCTTTCCTGCCTCGGTTTCCACACCGCGATCGTCCGCTTCCTGCCGCAATATCGCGCCGCCGGCGCCTTCGCCGAAATCCGTGGCCTCACCGCCACCGCGCGCGTTTTCGCGCTGCTCTCGGGTACGACCGTTCTCATCGCCGGCATGTTCGGTCTGCATTTCTTCGGCGACAGAATCGAGAGCTATTATCTGGTGCCGATCTTCCTCGGCCTTATGGCCATGCCGATGATCGCGCTCGGCGATATCCTTGAAGGCACGTCACGGGCCAATCATTGGCCCGTCATGGCGCTCAGCCCGGTCTATATTGTCAGGCCGATCCTCATCATCCTTTTCATGCTGACTGCGATCTTCTTCGGCGCACCGCACACGGCAGTCACCGCCATGCAGGCGGCACTCGCGGCAACCTTCGTCACCGCACTCGGCCAATATGCCGCCACCCTCTATCGGATGCGCAAGCATTACGATGCCGGCCCCCGCAAGGTGGATTTCGTGGAATGGCTGGGTGTTGCCTTCCCGATCTTCCTGATCGAGGGCGTGAGCTTCCTGCTGACCAATTCCGATGTCGTGATCGTCGGCATCTTCCTGGAGCCGCATGACGTCGCGATCTATTTTGCAGCGGCCAAGACCATGGCTCTGGTGCATTTCATCAATTTCTCGGTGAAAGCTGCCTCCGGCCCGCGCTTCTCCTCGATTATCGCCGAAGGCAACCGGGCCGATCTCGCGGTTGCGGCTATCGATGCTGCCCGCTGGACCTTCTGGCCTGCTCTCGCCGTCGGTCTCGCGGTCCTGGCGGCCGGGCATCTGCTGCTGTCGCTTTTCGGCGGCGCATTCACGGCCGGTTATATGCTGATGGCGATCCTGCTGGCCGGTATCCTCACCAAGGCTCTGGTCGGTCCCGCCGAGACGCTCCTGATGATGGCAGGCAAGCAGAACCTCTGCGTCGCCCTTTATGCTGGAGCGCTCGCCGCCAATGTCGGCCTTAATATCCTGCTGATCCCGCACTACGGCATCGTCGGCACGGCGATCGCCACGGCCTCCGCAATGGCCGTGGAAGCGATCCTGCTGCATGTCTTCGTGCGCCGCGCACTCGGCTTTACGCTTTTCGCCTTCGCAACCCCTTCCGCCGCAACGCCAGAAATGAGAGCCCGATAGATGGTGCGTGTACCACCCATCACCGAGAGCACCGACAGCAACGCGAACCGCATGGTTCACGATCTTGCCGCTCTCAAGTTCGAAGCCCCGCAGGCTGAAGCACGGATCGAAATCGGCCGGCTGGGGCGCGAGCTCTGCCTTTACCCCGGTAAGCTGGGTTACGATCTGCAGGAAGAATTGGACTTCCTCTCCAACCGTGCGATGGAGCCGAACGTCTTCTTCAGCGGCCGTTTCCTGGCGCCTGCCATGCCGCGGCTGGAAGACCGGCAGGTCAATTTCGCGATCATCCGCGACGAGAACGAACATCGCAGCCGCATGCGCCTGCTCATGCCCTTCTCTGTCGACAAACCCGGTTTCGCCGTCGGCCCGTCGATCATCCGCGGCTGGGCAAACAGCTTCGGTCCGCTCGGTACCCCCTTGGTCGACGCCGAGGATGCGGCGGAGACGCTGGACAACCTCTTCGAAGGCCTGATCACGCCGGACCTCGGCCTGCCGGGCACACTGGTGCTGCCGGACGTCCGGCTGAACGGCATCTTCGTGCGCATGGCAAAGGCCGTTGCGCTCAGCCGCAATCTGCCGCTGACCGTCGCCAATCCCTATGAGCGGCCGATGCTGCAGAGTGATGACGATGCCATGGTTTATCTCGGCCGCACCGTATCTTCCTCTCACCAGCGCGAGATGCGCCGCCAGTGGCGGCTGCTCGAAGAGCTCGGCAATGTCGTCCACACCGTCGCCCGCCAGCCGCGCGAAATCCACATGCGTTTCGAGGAATTCCTGGCGCTGGAAGCCGGCGGCTGGAAGGGCAAGCGCCGCAGCGCGCTGGTGACCGACCGCTATCACACCGCCTTCGCCCGCGAGGCCGTCTCCAATCTGGCGGAAGTCGATGCCGTGCGCATCCACACGATCGACATTAACGGCAAGGCGATCGCCGCCGTGGTCGTGCTTATGATGGGCGGCGAGGCCTATACCTGGAAGACCGCCTATGACGAAAACTACTCCCGCTATTCGCCGGGCAAGCTGTTGATGAGCGAATTGACCGAATGGCATCTTGACGATGCCAATGTCGTGCGCTCGGATTCCTGCGCCGTCTCCGATCATCCGATCATGAGCCGCTTCTGGCAGGAACGCGAGGAGATGGGCACGTTGGTGATCGGCCTCACCCAGAACGGCGACCGCGACATGCGACAGGTCGCGGCCCAGCTTCACATGTACCGCAGTACCCGCAACATGGCGAAGATGCTCCGCGAGAAGATCATGTCGCTTGCCGGCCGGGGTTAGTTTTCAGCTTCCGCCGCAGCCTTTTCCCGTAACAGCCGGCGGATGACTTTGCCTGTGGTTGTCAGCGGCAGCGCATCGACGAATTCGACCTCGCGCGGATATTCGTGCATCGAAAGCCGGGTTTTCACCCAGTCCCGGATTTCCGCTGCCAGCTCCGCACTCGGGCTGTAGCCTGGCGCAAGCACGATATAGGCCTTGACGATCTCCGTACGCAGCGCATCTGGCTTGCCGACGGCAGCGGCAAGCTGCACGGCCGGATGGCCGACGAGACAGTCCTCGATCTCCGCCGGCCCTATGCGGTACCCGGACGAGGTGATGACATCGTCGTCACGGCCGGCAAAGGTGACGTAGCCCTCCGCATCCTGCCGGCCGATATCGCCGGTCAGCATCCATCCCTTGGCGTACTTCCTGCTGGTCGCATCGGGGTCGTTCCAGTAGCCGAGGAACATCACCGGATCGGGACTGGCAATGGCGATCTGCCCCTGCTCGCCGACCGGCACTTCGTCGCCCTCGTCGCTGACAACAGCAACCCTGTGGCCGGGCGAAGCGCGCCCGATCGCACCAGCCTTCGTCACCCCGAAGGCAGCGCTCGAAGACAGCACGAAATTGCACTCCGTCTGCCCGTAAAATTCATTGACGGTAATGCCGAGCGTACGGCGCACCCACTCATAGGTTTCGCGCCCCAGGGATTCACCTGCCGAACCGATGGTGCGCAGCACGAGATCGTATTTCGAACGCGGCTCCTCGACGGATTTCAGGAGCCGGAGTGCCGTCGGCGGAATGAAGGCATTACGCACCTTCATTTCGGCCATGATGCGATAGGCCATGTCCGCATCGAATTTCTGTGCCGGCGAGGAAACAACAGGCACGCCGAGCAGCAGGCTCGGCAGCAGCGCATTGAGCAGCCCGCCGGCCCATGCCCAGTCAGACGGCGTCCAGACCTTGTCTCCGGCCCGCGGGAAACCCTCATGGGCAAACTGCATGCCGGGAATATGGCCGGCGAGAACACGGTGGCCATGCAGCGCGCCCTTCGGCGGCCCCGTGGTGCCCGACGTGAAGATCATCAGCGCTGGCTCGTCGGGGCCGGACTGCACAATTTCGAATGTGGAAGAATGGGCGGAAACCAGATCGGCAAAGCCGAGCGTGCTCGCGGAGGCCCCATCGACGCTGATGACATGTTTGACGTCAGGCAGTCGGTCGCGGATCTGGTTGATGCGTCCAAGCCCGAAACCATTGGTGACGACGGCTGTCGCACCTGCGGCCTTCAGCCGGTACTCCAGCGCCTCGACACCGAAAAGCAACGCGAGCGGCAGCGCGATTGCGCCCATCTTGTAAATAGCCACATGCGAAATGACCGTCTCGAAGGATTGCGGCAGGAGCAGCGCTACACGCTCTCCCCGGCCGATACCAAGTGCTGAAAGCGCATTGGCGAAGGATGAGGAGCGGGCGGCAAGCTCGCCATAGGTCAATGACAGATGGTGACTGTCGGGACTGAAATGTTCGAGGCAGACGCGATCAGGATCACGCGCGGCCCAATCGTCGCACACGGCGCGGCCGATATTGAAACCCTCTGATATCTGCCAGGAGAAATCGCGGTAGAGCGTGTCATATCGATCGCCGGGCGGCAGTTTCATGGGCATGATCCGGTAAAATGCTGCACCAGCTAACACCTCACCGACCGAATGCGCAAGCGGTGTAATCCGCAAGGATAAGACGACATTCGGCCCGCTCATCAGGTATTATTGCGCTAACTGCAAAACACATTCTCCGTCAGGCTCGCTGAGACTTCGGCGATTTCTGCGCTACATCATGTGCATGCGCCTGGGGAGTCGCTGAAAATCATCGCGGAGCACTTTCATGGAATATGTAAAACTCGGGAAGACCGGTCTCGAAATCTCGAAGATCTGCCTCGGCTGCATGACCTATGGCGATCCCAACCGCGGAAATCACGCTTGGAGCCTGCCGGAAGAGGAAAGCCGCGCGCTCCTCAAACAGGCGATCGATCTCGGCATCAATTTCCTCGACACGGCCAACACCTATTCTAATGGTTCCTCCGAGGAGATCGTCGGCCGCGCCATCAAGGATTTCGCCAAGCGCGAGGATATCGTACTCGCGACCAAGGTCTTCAACCGCATGCGGCCCGGGCCGAATGGCGCCGGCCTGTCGCGCAAGGCGATCTTCGACGAAATAGACAACAGCCTGCGCCGCCTCGGCACTGATTACGTCGACCTCTACCAGATCCACCGCTGGGACTATACGACACCGATCGAGGAAACGCTGGAAGCCCTTCATGACATCGTGAAATCAGGCAAGGCGCGTTATATCGGCGCTTCTTCCATGTATTCCTGGCAGTTCGCCAAGGCGCTCTACACCTCGCGCCTCAATGGCTGGACGGAATTCGTCAGCATGCAGGACCACGTAAACCTGCTCTACCGCGAGGAAGAACGTGAAATGCTGCCTTTCTGCGAGGACCAGAAGATCGCCGTCATTCCCTGGAGCCCGCTTGCCCGCGGTCGCCTGACCCGTGACTGGGATGAGAAGACCAACCGCAGCGAAACCGATGAATTCGGCAAGACGCTCTATAAGCAGGCCGAAGAGGCCGATCGCAAGATCGTCGAAAAGGTTGCCGAAATCGCCAGGGCCCATGGCGTTTCCCGCGCGCAGGTCGCCACCGCGTGGATCCTACAGAAGAGCGCAGTCACCGCCCCGATCATCGGCGCTTCCAAGGCGCAACACCTGACGGACGCCGTCGGCGCGCTGACTGTGAAACTCAGCGCCGATGATATCGCCGCACTCGAAGCACCCTACATCCCGCATAACGTCGCCGGCTTCAAATAAGCCGCCGCGTGATAGCCTCTCTCCGCCGATGTGGAGGAGGCTCATTCCTTTCCCGATATCCGGACTTCCAGGCGATTGCCCGCTGTGTGAGTTCGGCCGCGACCTATTGAAGCAGATCATGCCGCTCTGGCGTTGGGTGGCCGAAAACGTCGCCTCGTTCGAGGCCACGCGTGTGCGATCCAAGAAACCATCACGAGCCGGTCACAGTTGAGCCTTAGCGGTTTGCGGCAAACAGAGGACCGTCCGCATGACTATCGTTCCTTTCGAAGCCCCCCGCTTTCGTACCACTGCCGTCTACTACAACCGCTTCCGTGTCCCCTATCCGGACAGGCTGATCGAACGCGTCGCCGAACGCACCGGCCTGAAACCCGGCGATCGTGTGCTCGATCTCGGCTGCGGACCAGGACCGCTCGGCGTCGCCTTCGCACGCCTCGCTGGCGCTGATGTGATCGGGGTCGATCCCGAGCCGGAAATGCTGGATGCCGCGCGCGAAAATGCGGCCGAAGCCGCCGTGAACATGAGGCTCATCCAGGGCTCCTCTTACGATCTCAACCCGGATCTGGCCCCGCTGAAACTTGCTGTCCTGGGCCGCTCCTTCCATTGGATGGACCGCCCGGCGACGCTGGTAGCGCTCGACGAGCTCATCGCGCCGGGCGGAGCTGTCGTTCTCTTCTCCGACAGGCATATCGCAGCGACACCGGATTGGCGTGATGTGCTGCATCAGCTGTCGGAGACCTATTCGCCGGAAAAAAGCGCCGAGCGTAAACTACGCCGCACGCCGGAATTCGGACCGCATGAGGCGGTCCTGCTGCGCTCCCCCTTCCGCAGCCTTGAACGTATCGGCATCGTCAACGAACGGGTAATCGGGACGGAGGATATCATCGGCCGCGCCTTTTCCATGTCCGTCACCTCTCCACAGGCGCTAGGCGACAAGACAGAGGAATTCGAGGCAGCTTTCCGCAGCGAGCTCGCCGCTTTGGCGCCGGACGGCACCTTCACCGAAATCGTCGAGGGCCATGCGATGATCGCCTTCCGAAACTAAGCAATTCCAGTAAAAGCGCGGAGCGGTTTTGCGTCCGGAATTGCGTGAATGCTTTGGGATTACTGCGCCGGGTCGAGCTTGCGGCGCATCGTGACCAGAAACTGCTCGGCGAGCGCCCGATCCTCGACCGCGCGGGCAAGAATGACGGCGCCCATCATCGATGAAAGCGTCGATGTCGCATTGGCGCGGCGCTCTTCCTCGGTCGCACCCGGCACCACCTCCTTCAGCACATCGACCAGCGCGGACAACCCCTCACTGAAGGTCGCACGAACCGCACCTTCGCTGCGGCTGACTTCCTGGATCAACGAGGCGAACACGCAGCTTCCGCCGGGATCATCAACCGTGCGCCAATGGATGTAGTGATCGAGCAGCGCCTGAAGCGGCTTGTCTGGTTCAGCGGCGATCAGCTCAAGCCAACGTTCTTCCACACGCTCGATCAGCTTGCGGCTGACCTCCAGAGCAAGGTCGTCCTTCGATTCGAAATGGCCGTAAAAACCGCCATGCGTAAGGCCTGCAGCCTTCATGATGTCGGCGACGCCGACGCCATCGAACCCATTCTCGCGGAAGAGCACGCTGGCCGCCGTCAGGATCTTCTCGCGGTTTTCTGCAAATTTCTCGCGGCTGACCCGCATTTTTCGTCTCCGGAAATGGTCGCTTGACAATTTATATGATGTCCATCATCAATACGCAACAAATATGATGGCCGTCATGTAAAGCGGCCTTCTATATGGTCCTCACGTCACAAACGGAATTTGCCCATGGTCTCTGCAGTCCTTGCATCATCCCTTGCCCGGCGAAACATTCACTATGGATGGGTGGTCGTTGGCGCCACCTTCCTGACCATGCTGGTAACCGCCGGCGCAATGGGCGCGCCGGGTGTCCTCATCAAGCCGCTGCAGGACGAATTCGGCTGGGAAACCTCGCAGATTTCCTCCGCCCTTGCCATCCGCCTGATCCTCTTCGGCCTGATGGGTCCGTTTGCGGCAGCCTTCATGAACTATTTCGGCGTCCGCAAGGTCATCGTCTTTGCGCTGGCCCTCATCGGCGCTGGCTTCGTTGGCTCGCTGTTCATGACCAAGCTTTGGCATCTGCTGGCGCTCTGGGGCATCGTCGTCGGCTTCGGAACCGGGCTGACGGCCATGGTGCTGGCAGCCACGATTTCCACACGCTGGTTCGTCAAGCATCGCGGCCTTGTCGTCGGCATGCTCTCGGCAAGTTCGGCAACCGGCCAGCTCGTTTTCCTGCCACTGATGGCGGAGCTGACCGAACGCTACGGCTGGCGTGCCACCGTCTTCTTCGTCTGCGCCATGATCATGGTCGCCGCTCTTCTCGTGCTGCTCTTCATGCGCGACCGCCCCTCGGACGTAAACCTGCCCTCGGTCGGCGAAACCCAGGTTGCGCCGGCCCCGGCCCGAGGCACGCTCGGCGCAGCGCTTGTAACGCCGATCACGGTTCTCAGGGACATTTCGACGACCTCGACCTTCTGGATCCTGTTTGCCACCTTCTTCATCTGCGGGCTCAGCACCAACGGCCTCATCCAGACGCATTTCGTCACACTCTGCGGCGACTTCGGCATCATGCCGGTCGCAGCCGCCAGCGTTCTCGCCGTCATGGGCATCTTCGATTTCTTCGGCACGATCGGCTCCGGCTGGCTCTCCGACCGCTTCGACAATCGCTGGCTGCTCTTCTGGTACTACGGCCTGCGTGGCCTCTCGCTGCTCTTCCTGCCTTTCAGCGATTTCAGCTTCTACGGCCTGTCCATCTTCGCCGTCTTCTATGGCCTGGACTGGATCGCCACCGTGCCGCCGACTGTCAAGATCGCCGCCGACCGCTTCGGCCGTGAAAAAGCCGGCCTCGTCTTCGGCTGGGTCTTTGCCGGTCATCAGCTTGGTGCTGCCACCGCGGCTTATGGCGCAGGCCTGTCGCGCACGGCCCTGGAAAGCTACCTGCCGGCCTTCTTCATTGCCGGCGCCTTCTGCCTGCTGGCCTCGGTCCTCGCGATCACACTGAAGAAATCCAGCCTCACTGCCCCAAGTGAGGCAGTCGCCCACTAAACCTCGATTTCCAAACGCCAAAACTTCGCCCGCCGTCTTGCACGCGCGGGCGAACGCATGTTAGACAGCCGCCTCGTATTTCGCTGCCCCATTGGCGGAATTGGTAGACGCGCTCGACTCAAAATCGAGTTTCGAAAGAAGTGCTGGTTCGACCCCGGCATGGGGCACCAAATATCTCTAAATAAATGGATTTTAAACTTCGCCCACGCCCCAGAGGGCGAGGGCATGAGCCTTGGCAGACGATGCCGAAGTTCCGGCGGAGTGGGATGCCGGCCCCTCAGCCTGCTGTTCAATCACACCGTCTGACCGTTTTTGTGACAGTGCCTTCATCTGTCTGACGGGTCACGCTGCGCGTGACGCAACGGTCACGGTCCCAATCGCGCCAGCGATCCCGTTCGCGCACCGCGCCGAACGTAATGCCGCGATCACTGATGGTAACGCCGGGCCGAGCGCGGTCACGGTCATAGTGGTCATAACCGTCATAGGCACGCTCGCGCATGACCGTCACGCTGCCTGCCATTGCAGGCGCTGCGGCCGAGCCCAGGGCAAGGACAGCGATTGCACAGTTGATGATGATCTTTCGCATCTCTCTTCTCCTTGTCGTCATGTATAGGCAACGACACGGGAGCTTAGTGGTTCGGCTCAAAAAGCCGGCCATTTAGGTCTAATCCATCCAAATCAACTCTTTAACTTTGCCGGTGCTTCATCCTAAAGTGCCGGCCGCGAGGCATTTTGAGAGGGCTGATGCATCAGGAAGCGGGATTGATTGCGACGGTAGCCATAAGCTTCGTCTTTGCGGCGGTTCTTGGCTATTGCGCCGACAGGCTGCGGCTGCCGCCACTGGTCGGCTATCTCTTCGCCGGCATTCTCATGGGACCGTTCACACCGGGCTTTGTGGCTGACACGGAGCTTGCGAGCCAGCTCGCCGAAATGGGCGTGATCCTGCTGATGTTTGGCGTCGGTCTGCATTTCTCCGCATCCGACCTGTTGGCCGTTCGCGGCATCGCCGTGCCGGGCGCGATTGGCCAGATCCTGTTTGCCACCCTGCTCGGCGTCGGCCTCGGCGAACTCTGGGGCTGGAGCCTCGGCGCCGGCATCGTCTTCGGCCTCAGCCTTTCGGTTGCCAGTACGGTCGTGCTCCTGAAAGCGCTGGAAGAGCGCAACCTCGTCAATACCGCCGGCGGGCGCGTGGCCGTCGGCTGGTTGATCGTCGAGGATCTCGCGATGGTACTGGCGCTCGTGCTATTGCCGGCCCTCGCCGAACTTCTGGGCGGGCATGCGAGCGACACTGCCTCGCATGGCCTCGACCTGCCGCTTTCGGTCACCATCGCACTCACCTTGCTCAAAGTCGCAGCCTTTGCCGCCATGGCGATCTTCCTTGGGCCGCGCATCGTGCCCTGGCTTTTGACGCTGATTGCCCGCACCGGCTCGCGTGAACTCTTCACGCTCACCGTGCTCGCCATCGCGCTCGGCATTGCCTTCGGTTCGGCGGCAATCTTTGGCGTTTCCTTCGCGCTCGGCGCCTTCTTCGCCGGCGTAGTCATGAGCGAATCCCATCTCAGCCATCGCGCCGCCGCCGATTCCCTGCCGCTGCAGAATGCCTTCTCGGTGCTGTTTTTCGTTTCCGTCGGCATGCTCTTCGATCCGTCGATCATTGTGCAGCATCCTCTGGCTGTGATCAGTGCTTTGGCACTGATCATCGTCGGCAAGGCAATCATCTCTTTCGGTATTGTCGTCCTGTTGCGCTATCCGATCGGCATGGGCCTGACGGCCGCCGGCGGCCTTGCCCAGATCGGCGAATTCTCCTTCATCCTTGCCGGCCTCGGCGTTTCGCTCGGGCTCCTGCCACATGAAGGACAGGATCTGATCCTTGCCGCCGCAATCCTTTCCATCACGCTGAACCCGCTCGTCATCTTCGTGGCCGAGAAGCTGAACCGCAAGATCAGGGTGAAATGGCCGCGCCTACATGAAAGCTACGGCCGGAAAAACCAGGACGCCCTGGCACGGGAATTGGAAAAGATCAGGGCGCTCGGCGAGGAGCGCGCACGCCAGCATCATCTGCGTATCCAGCAGCTGGTCGAGACCTTCCCGCTTTTCTCCGAAGTTGGCGAGGATGCGCTTGAGGAACTGCTCTTGCTGTTCAACCCCAAACTCGCCTCGCCCGGTGAACGCGTCATCCGCCGCGGCGACCGCGGCGACAGCATGTATTTCATCTCCTCCGGCGCGGTGGAGGTGCGGTTGGCAAGCGGCGCGGTGCGGCTTGAGCCCGGCGCCTTCTTCGGCGAAATGGCGCTGCTGAGCGGCGGACGCCGCACGGCCGATGTCATCGCCGTCGATTTCTGCCAGTTCGAAGTGCTGGAGCGGCGTGACTTCAACATGTTCATGTCTCGCCACCCCAACCTTCGCGCCATCGTCAGCGAAATGGCGCAGAAGCGCACCGAAATGAACGTCATGCGCCAGCAGTGGGAAAAATCCATGGACCTGTCGTAAGCGGTCGGAGCGCAAACTCGATCACGCTGTCGCCGTTTCATCCAGCTTCGGCCAGTAAAGATCAGAACGAAAATCGGCCGGGATGGGATCGAGGCGGCAGATAGCATCTGCAGCGAAATCGATCTGCATGGCGAAATATTGGAACGCCGGTGGCATCGGCACGCCGGCTGCTTCCATAATGCGGGAACGGTGATAGCCGCTGGCGTTCAAACGACGAGCCGCCTCACGCCTGATATCCTCGCGCTCCGGCCCCCGACCGCTCGCTTGCCTATCCCGCTCCCCTGCGGAACTCAGCCCGCCCTCTATGACCCTGAATTTCATGACATGCCCGGATTCGTCGAACGACAACCCAGCCTGACGTAGTTTGGCGCTTTTGCCATCCCGCAAGATCTTGGGAGGGAATGCCTGCATCAGATCACGAAAATTTTCAGCGCGAACGCCGCGAAGGCACAGCCCGAGCATTTACAGCGTCATGATCGCCCCCTAATGCTTTGTGCGTCGCAACAGAGAAAGGGAACGGATGCTCCGCAGACTTTACGACTGGACCATGTCTCTGGCCTCGAAGAAATCAGCCGAAGTCTGGCTCGCCGTCATCGCCTTCGTCGAAAGCTCCGTCTTTCTGGTTCCCGCTGATGTGCTCTTCCTGCCGATGGCGCTTGCCAAGCCTGAACGCTCCTATCGCTATGCACTCGTCGCCACTGTCGCATCGGTGCTGGGCGGCATCGCCGGCTGGGCGCTTGGCTATTTTGCCTACGAAACCGTGGCACGCCCGGTTCTGGAATTCTATGGAAAGCTCGATCAATTCGAGCAGATGAAATCCTACGTCACTTACGAGACGATCCTGCTGCTGCTCGTCACCTCGGGTCTCGCGCATCTGCCGCCGATCAAGATCGTCACGATTCTATCAGGCGTCATCCATGTCAGCCTGCCGCTCTTCATCGTTTCGGCGATCATCGCCCGCGGCGCCCGCTTCCTGTTCCTTGCCTGGCTGCTGCGTCGTTACGGCGAGCCGATCCGCCACTTCATCGAGAAGCGCCTTGGCCAGATCGTGGGCATCGGCGCGGCGGTCGTGATCGTGCTATATATCGCCTACCGATACTTTGCCCACTGAGCCAACTTCGCGGAGTTCCGCCATGAATGCCACCACCTCGCCGTTTGCCCGCCCTGGCTTCACCCTCTCGCTGCTGCTTGCCGTTGCCATGGCAGTGGTCGTCGGAACGGCCCTCGGCTTCCAGTATATTGGCGGCTATATTCCCTGTGCGCTCTGCCTGCTGCAGCGCCAGCCCTATTATTATGGGATTCCGATCGCGATCGTCGGCGCGGTGGCCGCCCTCATCGGCCTGCCGAACTGGATGACGCGCGCCATCATTCTTGCCGTCGGCATCCTGATGCTCGTCGGCGCCGGCATGGGCGTCTATCACGCAGGCGTGGAATGGCACTTCTGGGCAGGCCCGGCCACCTGCTCGACCACCGCAAACAGCATGACCACCAATGCCGGCGATCTGCTGGGCGAGCTGAACACGATCAAGGGGCCGTCCTGCACGGATGCGGCGCTGCGCGTTCTCGGCCTGTCCTTTGCGGGCTGGAATGTGATCGCAAGCCTGATCCTCGCAGCCTTCGCCTTCTGGAGCGTGAAGAAGACCGCGTAAGCGCTTAAAGCACGTCGCGCAGAAATGCGCAGCTAACGACTGCGTAAACCCAGGACTTCGAACCAATGCATCACGGCTGCAGCTCGGTATCCCAGTAGAGGTAGTCGAGCCAGCTGTCATGCAGATAGTTCGGCGGGAAGAGCCGGCCGTTATTGTGCAGATCCTGCACGGTCGGCTGGTACGGCTTCTGCGCAGGGAACATGCTTGCCTGCTTCGGAAGCTTGCTGCCCTTGCGCAGATTGCAGGGCGAACAGGCCGCCACGACATTCTCCCAGGTCGTCTCGCCGCCATGAGCGCGCGGGATGACGTGGTCGAAGGTCAGATCGTCATGAGCGCCGCAATACTGGCACTCGAACCTGTCGCGCAAGAAGACGTTGAAGCGGGTGAAGGCGGGATTGCGGGACGGCTGAACGTAAGTTTTTAGACACACGACACTCGGCAGCCGCATCGAGAAGCTCGGTGAGGAAACCTCATGCTCATATTCCGCGATAATGTTCACACGGTCGAGAAATACCGCCTTGATCGCGTCCTGCCAGGACCAGAGCGACAAGGGGTAATAACTCAGTGGCCGGTAGTCAGCGTTCAGGACGAGCGCTGGCAGGGCCTGTGGTGAGACTGCAATCGTCAAGGAGCCCTCCTGGATCGATTCGGCATCTGCACCTGTATATTAGGCCGGTTGTTACAGGATTGTGAAGTCCAATAAATTCAGGGGATAAAGGCAAATTGAGGGAGAGTGTCCGTTAGCCGATCGGCAGCACGTCGCGACGCATTTTTGCGGCGTAATAAGCCCAGAAAAGCCGGGCTGCGACCGAACGCCAGGGTGACCAGATTTCTGCAAGCCCTGTAAGTACTTTGGCTTGCGGGCGTTCAGCGAGACCGAATGCCGCAGCGACCGCCGCCTGAAGCGCCACATCACCCGCCGGAAATACGTCCACATGGCCGCCGCAGAACATCAGATAGACCTCTGCCGTCCATGGCCCGATTCCCTTCTGAGCCGTCAGTTCTGCGAGCGCTTCGCCAGGCGGTTTTTGGACCAGGGTCTGCAGATTGATTCGTCCGGATGCGACCGCTTGCGCAATCCGCGTCAGCGTATCGGCCTTGGCGCGCGATAGCCCAAACTCGCGCCAGGCATCGGGATGAAGCAATATGTAGGATTCCGCACTTAGCAGTCCGCTCGCCGGCTGCATGCGCCGCCAGATCGCCTCGGCGCTGGCGCGCGATACCATCTGCGAAACGATGATATGAGCAAGGCCGGCAAAGCCCGGCTCGCGCAGCCTCAGTGGGACAGGGCCGGCCTCCCTGGCAATCGCCACGAGCCGTGGATCGAGAACAAGAAGAGCGGCAAGCCCCTCTTCAATATCCTTTCCATTGCTGATGACCCGCACCTTGCCTCGCGATCGCTTCAAATCCATGTCAGAAGAAAGCATGATCACGACTCCGCGTCAAAAACCCGTCTTCCGTTTCGCCCCGAGCCCAAATGGGCCTCTGCATCTCGGTCACGCGCTGTCGGCTTTCCTCAACGACGACATGGCAAGAGCCATAGAAGGCCGGCTGCTGCTGCGCATTGAAGACATCGATCTGACGCGCTGCACACCCGAATTCGAAGCCGGCATCTACGCCGATCTCCAATGGCTTGAGATCGAATGGGAGCAGCCGGTGCGCCGCCAGTCGGAACATTTTTCCGAATATCAGGCAGCCCTTGATTCGCTGATCGAACGCGGACTGGTCTACCCCTCCTTCCTGACGCGCGGTGAGGTCAAAACCCGCGTTGCGGCTTACGAGCGGGTCAACCGCCCCTGGCCGCGTGATCCCGACGGCACACCGCATTATCCAGCTGACGACCGCGACCGCAGCGAGGACGAGCGCGGCACAATGCTGGCCTCCGGCTTGAAACATGCTTGGCGTCTGGACATGCACCGGGCAATGGATCTGATCGGCGAACCGCTGTTCTGGACGGAAACCGGCGACGAAAGAAAAGGTGAAATCCTGGCCGAGCCTGCCGCCTGGGGCGATGTCGTTCTCTCGCGCTCGGATGCGCCCTCCAGCTATCATCTGTCGGTCGTCATCGATGATGCGCTGCAGGGCGTGACCCATGTCGTGCGTGGACTCGACCTTTTCCACGCCACCTCGGTGCACAGGTTGCTGCAGAGGCTGCTCAACCTGCCGCAACCGGCCTATCATCATCATCGCCTCGTCGTGGATGGAGAGGGCCGGAAGCTTTCCAAAAGCCAGGGCGATACCGGCCTGGCGGAACTACGTGCGAAGGGGCTGTCAGCTGCCGGTATTCGCCGCCTTGTCGGGCTTTGAATCGGCAACGCGGTCACGCCCGACCACCGAAAAGGTGCGTGAGAAATTGCGCAACACCCTAAACTTCATCAATGCCGCATTGATCTCCGCACCGACGATGAAGATGACGCCCACCATGTAGAGGAAGATCAGCACGATCATGACGGATGCCAGGCCGGCATAGGTGGCGGTGTAATTGGCGAAGGTCGCGAGATAATAAGCAAAGATCAGTGCGCCGGCGAGCCAAAGCAGCAGGGTCAGAAATACACCCGGAACGACGTCGAACACGCGGCGTTTGCCCGAAGGCAGCCAGAGATGGACGACCAAAAGGCCGAGTGTCAGGAGCACCAGTGTTCCATAAATACGCCAGCCGAAGACGATTTCGAGCGTGTCGACGGCCGTTGGCAACCATTGGCGCACGACTTCTGGAAGCACTTCGAGAGTGTCGTTATGCAGGAGCCAATCGCGCGCATAATTGAGACCGACGGGAACGGCGACGAGCAAGATACTGATGGCGGCTACAATAATGACCGCAACAAGAACATAACCGAGGCTGAAAAGACGTGTCAGGTACCACGGCCTGGTTTCCTGCACCCGGTAGGCGCGGTTGAGAGAGATGCGCAGTGCCTCTACGCCATTCGAAGCGAAATAAGCGGCCGCCAGTACGGAGATCGTGAGAAGACCGCCACGGGGGATTGTCAGAACTTCGATAAGTTGATCCGAAAGCGGTTTGGCGATTGCCTCCGGCCAAGTGTCAAAGATGAAGTGGATCGCATAAGTCGAAAATTGGTCGGCACCAAGAAAATTGGCGAGTGCCGTGCCGAAGATCAGGAAGGGAAAGACTGCAAGCAGGCTGGAAAGCGCTACATGGCTTGCCATAGCAAAACCGTCATCGTCGATGAGGTGGCAGATGGCATCATAGATCACATCGTACAGCGTGCGCAGGAATTTCGGCATTCAGCTTCCCAATTGTATCCTTCCTGCGAATATGGGAAACGAGTCCCACTTTGTACAGGAATCATTGAATGGCCGATCAGCGCACCATCGTCGTGACCGGATGCTCTTCCGGCATCGGCGCCTATTGCGCGCGCGCCCTGAAAGCGGACGGCTGGCGTGTCTTCGCCACAGTGCGCAAGGTGGAGGATCTGTCGTCGCTTGAAGCAGACGGCATCGAAGCTTTCCTGATGGACTACACACAGCCTGAGACGATCTCGGCACTGGTGGGTGCAGTGGCCGAGCGCAGCGGAGGCAGGATCGATGCACTGTTCAACAATGGCGCCTATGGGCAGCCGGGAGCGGTGGAAGATCTGTCGACGCAGGCGCTGCGCGACCAGTTCGAGACCAATGTTTTTGGCTGGCACGAGCTGACCAGGCTGGTCATTCCCTTCATGCGCCGGCGCGGCCAGGGCCGCATCGTGCAATGTTCCTCGATTCTCGGCCTCCTGCCCTACCGCTATCGCGGCGCCTACACGGCGTCGAAATTCGCGCTCGAAGGCTTGAGCATCACCCTGCGCATGGAACTGCAGGGAAGCGGCATTCATGTGAGCCTGATTGAGCCGGGACCGATCACCAGCCGCTTTACGGCAAACGCGCTGGCAAAGATCAAAGAACATGTCGACCTGGAAAACTCGCCCCATGCGGTCGAATACCGCAGACAGCTTGCCCGCCTTGAAGGCTCAGGTCCGGTCAACCGCCACAAACTTGGCCCCGAGGCGGTCTATGCAGTATTGACGCGTGCATTGAACTCGAAAAATCCGAAGCCACATTATCCCGTAACGATTCCGGCTAAACAGGGCATATTGTTGAAGAGGCTGCTTCCGGCCAATCTCTTCTACCGCCTGATGCGCTGGACGGACTGAAGAAGAAAAGAGACTGCCATGTCCACAGTCACCTATGTCATCGCGATCATCGTCATGGGCCTCGTCGCTCTTGTGTTGATCCGCGGCCTGTTCAACATGATGAAAGGTGGCGATGCGAACCTTTCCAACAAGCTGATGCAGCTGCGCGTGCTGCTGCAGGCGATCGCCGTCGTCCTGATCATGCTGACGCTCTGGCTGACCGGCGGCGGACGCCCGAGCTGATCTGCGAGCCGCCGATGGTAAAGCTCAACAAGATCTACACCAGAACCGGCGATGACGGCACGACCGCGTTGGTCTCCGGTCCACGCCGCGCCAAGCACGACCTGCGCGTCGAGGCCTACGGAACCATCGACGAAACCAATTCGGCCATCGGCGTCGCAAGGCTGCATACGGCAGACCTGGCCGAACTCGACGCCATGCTGGCGCTGATCCAGAACGACCTCTTCGATCTCGGCGCCGATCTCGCCACGCCTGAAACCGCTGAGCCGCCGGCTTACGAGCCGCTGCGCGTCGTCGAAAGCCAGGTCACACGGCTGGAGCAGGATATCGACGGGCTGAATGCCGACCTGCAGCCGCTGAAATCCTTCGTTTTGCCCGGCGGCAGCGCTGCGGCCGCCCATCTGCACCTCGCCCGCACGATCGCGCGCCGCGCCGAACGGCTGATGGTGGCGCTTGCCCGAAGCGACGGAGAAATCGTCAACGCCGCAGCACTCCAATACGTCAACCGCCTCTCGGATTTCCTGTTCGTAGCCGCCCGTCATGCAAATAATGGTGGCAAGGCAGATGTGCTTTGGGTTCCCGGAAAAAACAGGTAGGTTCGCAGCCGTCACGATCGCCCGGGGGCAGGCCTTCATGTTCATACCGCTGCACGATGCCAATACGCTGAAACACATTAAGGTTCAGTGGGTCACACTCGGCCTGATGGCGGCAAACATAGCCGCCTGGATCTTCACGGCAGTCGAAAGCGATCAGGTCGCGCAGGCGGCAACCATCGGCCTCGGCTATATCCCGGCTATCATCTTCGGCCATGCGATGCTGGCGCCGGGACTGGAGATCGTGCCGGAAGCCGCTACGTACATCACCTATTCCTTCATCCATACGAGCTTCTGGCATCTTGCCGGCAACATGATCTTCCTCTGGGTCTTCGGCGACAATGTCGAGGATGCAATGGGACATCTGCGCTTCCTCGTCTTCTACCTCGCCTGCGCTGCGGCCGGTGCCCTTTGCCACGGCCTGCTGTCGACGACATCGGAAGCGCCCCTCGTCGGTGCATCGGGCGCAATTTCCGGCGTGGTGGCGGCCTATCTGATGCTGCATCCGCGCGTGCGGGTCTGGGTGCTGGTCTTCTTCCGCGTGCCACTACCGCTACCGGCCTTCATCCCACTCCTGCTCTGGGTTGGTCAGCAGTTTTTCATGCTGCTGATCGATCCTGACGGGAATGTCTCGTGGGGCGCGCATGTCGGCGGCATTATCGCTGGCGCCCTGCTCATTTTCATCCTGCGCCGGCCAGGCGTGCCGCTCTTCGACCGGCAGATCGTCACACCACGTGCCGTTCGCGATCGGCCGGTCCCCATCCGTGTCACCGCCTCCGGCATGCCCGTGCCGCCGCGCCTGCCCTGGGGACGGGACAAGCTTTAATATTGACGTGAACGTAAACGTTAATATATTGCCATCCAAATCGGCTGGCTGCGTCACGGAAGCGTTGTATTTGGAGGAAAAACGCGTATCCATGTCGCCATTCGACAATCGGAGCAGCGTCCAAGCGCGCATTTTCCCAGAAGTCTCTGTTGAAGGCCCATCTCTGTTCGAAGGAAGGACCCCATGAAAATTCTCGTCCCAGTCAAGCGCGTTGTCGATTACAACGTGAAGATCCGTGTCAAGCCGGATGGATCGGGCGTCGACCTTGCCAACGTCAAGATGTCGATGAACCCGTTCGACGAGATTTCGGTTGAGGAGGCCCTTCGCCTGAAGGAAGCCGGCAAGGCCGAGGAAGTGGTCGTCGTCTCGATCGGCCCGGCCAAGGCCGAGGAAACTTTGCGAACCGCGCTCGCCATGGGCGCCGACCGCGCCATCCTCGTTGAAACCGATGACGCTGTCGAGCCGCTCGCAGTCGCAAAGATCCTCAAGGGCGTTGCAGACGCTGAAAAGCCAGGCCTCATCATTGTCGGCAAGCAGGCAATCGACGATGATTCCAACCAGACCGGCCAGATGCTTGCAGCCCTTCTCGGCTCCGCCCAGGCGACCTTCGCCTCCAAGGTCGAGATCGCCGGCGCTGGAGAATCTGCAACGGCGACGGTCACCCGTGAGATCGATGGCGGCCTGCAGACCATCAAGGTCAAGCTTCCGGCCGTCGTGACGACCGACCTGCGCTTGAACGAGCCGCGCTATGCTACGCTACCGAACATCATGAAGGCGAAAAAGAAGCCGCTCGACAAGACGAGCCCGGCTGATTTCGGCGTTTCCACCGCGCCGCGCCTCAAGGTGCTGAAGACGGAAGAACCATCCGGCCGCAAGGCAGGCGTGAAGGTGAAATCGGTCGCCGAGCTTATCGACAAGCTCAAGAACGAAGCCGGCGTACTCTGAGATCTGGAAAGGGAGAACACGATAATGGCCATTCTTCTTCTGGCTGACCACGACAACGCGAGCCTTTCCGACCAGACTGCCAAGGCCCTGACGGCTGCGTCTCAGATCGGCGGAGATGTTCACATCCTCGTCGCCGGTAAGGGCGCAAAGGCAGCCGCCGACGCGGCTGCCAAGCTTTCCGGCGTCTCCAAGGTGCTGCTCGCCGAAAGCGACGAGCTCGCCAACAACCTTGCCGAACCGCTCGCCGACCTGATCATTTCGCTGGCTGGCAGCTATGACACCATCGTCGCCGCTGCCACCTCCACCGGCAAGAACGTTATGCCGCGTGTCGCGGCGCTGCTCGATGCCGCCCAGGTCTCTGAAATCATCGAAGTGGTTTCGCCCGACACCTTCAAGCGCCCGATCTATGCCGGCAATGCGATCCAGACGGTGCAGGCGACCGACGCCAAGAAGGTCATCACCGTGCGCACTGCCTCTTTCGCCTCCGCTTCCGAGGGCGGCTCGGCTACCGTCGAAGTAATTCCGGCGGTTTCTGGTCCAAGCCTTTCGAATTTCGTGTCCGACGCACTGTCGGCCTCCGAGCGACCGGAACTGACCTCCGCCAAGATCATCATTTCCGGCGGTCGTGCGCTCGGTTCAGCCGAAAAGTTCAAGGAAGTCATCCTGCCGGTCGCCGATAAGCTCGGTGCTGCCGTCGGTGCATCGCGCGCCGCCGTCGATGCCGGCTACGCCCCGAACGACTGGCAGGTCGGCCAGACTGGCAAGGTCGTCGCCCCGCAGCTCTACATCGCCTGCGGCATCTCAGGCGCTATCCAGCATCTCGCCGGCATGAAAGACTCAAAGGTCATTGTCGCGATCAACAAGGACGAGGAGGCTCCGATCTTCCAGATTGCCGACTATGGACTTGTCGCCGATCTCTTCGATGTCCTGCCGGAGCTCGAAAAAGCCCTCTGATCGGGCAGATTGCCTTCTTTTCGCACTTGCGAATGACTGGAAAATTGTCTTCTATCGGTCTACTACTTTTGCCGGGCGATCTTTCGTCCGGCAATTTCATATAAAAATACCGGCAGCGCGGGGGTGTATGCCGGGCGGGGGTTGGAGATGAGCGCGGTGTTGAAGAATATTGGTATCATTGGTGCGGGCCAGATGGGCTGCGGCATCGCGCATGTTTCGGCCGCCGCAGGATACAAGGTTCACATCTACGATCTGTCGCAGGATCGTATCGAGTCCGGCCTTGCCACCATCAACGGCAATTTTGCGCGTCAGGTGACGAACGGCAAGATGACGGATGAAGAGCGCAGCGCAGCGCTTGCGCACATCACCGGTTCAGCCGATGTCAACGATCTCGCTCCCTCCGATCTTGTGATCGAGGCGGCGACCGAGGATGAAAGTGTCAAGCGCAAGATTTACGCGCAGGTCTGTCCGGTACTGAAGCCGGAAGCTATCCTTGCCACCAACACCTCCTCGCTGTCGATCACACGTCTTGCGTCCGCGACAGACCGCCCCGAGCGCTTCATGGGCATCCATTTCATGAACCCGGTTCCGGTCATGAAGCTCGTGGAGCTGGTGCGCGGCATCGCGACCGAGGAAGCAACCTTCTCTGCCGCCCGGGAATTCGTCGCTTCGCTGGAAAAGACGGTCACAGTCGCCGAGGATTTCCCGGCCTTCATCGTCAATCGCATCCTGCTGCCGATGATCAACGAAGCGATCTATACGCTGTACGAGGGCGTCGGCACGGTCGATGCGATCGACACCGCCATGAAGCTCGGTGCCAACCATCCGATGGGGCCGCTGCAGCTTGCCGATTTCATCGGGCTCGATACCTGCCTCTCGATCATGCAGGTGCTGCATGACGGCCTCGCCGACAGCAAATACCGCCCTTGCCCGCTGCTTGTGAAATATGTCGAAGCCGGCTGGCTCGGCCGCAAATCCGGTCGCGGCTTCTACGATTATCGTGGCGAAACGCCGGTTCCGACGCGCTAGGCTCGTCCGTCATCAGAACGGGTGAATGGAACAAACGCCCGAGACATGCTTTCCTTCCGTCGAACGGAAGGAA
The DNA here is from genome assembly GCF_051811225.1 of Rhizobium sp. 768_B6_N1_8. Lineage (NCBI taxonomy): Bacteria > Pseudomonadati > Pseudomonadota > Alphaproteobacteria > Hyphomicrobiales > Rhizobiaceae > Rhizobium > Rhizobium sp. 768_B6_N1_8. Next base: position 4,030,915 of record NZ_JBPWPV010000001.1, read on the forward strand.
AATGCCATGTCGAGCGAATTGCCGATGTTCCTGCTGCAGTGCGGCGTCCTGATCGGACTTGCAGGCGTCTTCCTCATTCGCGGCGCCGGCGACTCCTGACGGCCGCTCTTACGAACCCACCGCACCTTTGATCAGCGCCTTGGCATCCTCGCTGTCCCAGGCAGCCGGGCCATTCATGGCTGAGATCAGGCAGCCCTTGTCATCAAGCAGGAGCGTCACCGGAAGACCGAAGGCCAGGCCCTCCTTCTTCAGGCTGTTAAAGACGCCGATCGTGTTGTCGCGATAGAGCTGTAGCGCATCGACGCCGATTTCACTGAGGAACGCCCTCGGCTTTTCGTCGTCGCCGGTATCGATATTGACCGGCACGACCTGGAACTTGTCGCTGCCCATCTCTTTCTCCAGCGCATTCAGCGCCGGCATCTCCTCACGGCAGGGCACGCACCATGTGGCCCAGAGATTGAGAAGCACGGTCTTGCCGGAGAAATGATCGAGCGTCATCGGCTTACCGTCAGGGCCGTTGAAGGCGACGGTTCCAAGCTTCTTCGGCTGGTTGGCGGCAACCATTGCGGCAACCTGGCCCTTCATGAGCGGCGTCAGATTGGCGGCGCGCTCCTTCGTCAGCGGGCACTCGGCCGAAGCCGTATCGCCGATACCATTGCCAATGCCCGTCTCCTTCACGTATACCGCTGCCGCACCGGCAACAATGCCAGCAACGGCAGCGATTGCGATCAGTTTCACCGACGGCAGGCCGAAGGGTTTTTTCGTCGTCATTTCATTCTCCAGGACGGGCATCTTCCATGGCCGAGGACAACACGGACACCAAATCCTCCAACCAGATGTGGGGCGGACGTTTCGCCTCCGGCCCCGATGCGATCATGGAGGAGATAAATGCCTCGATCGGTTTCGACAAGAAGCTGTTTGCCCAGGATATCCGCGGATCGATCGCCCACGCCACGATGCTCGCCCATCAGGGCATCATTTCTGCCGACGATAAGGACAAGATCGTTCACGGGCTAAACACGATCCTGTCAGAAATCGAAAGCGGCAATTTCGAGTTCTCTCGTCAGCTCGAAGACATCCATATGAATGTCGAGGCCCGGCTCGCGACCCTGATCGGCCCCGCCGCCGGTCGCCTTCATACTGCCCGCTCGCGCAATGACCAGGTAGCGCTCGACTTCCGCCTCTGGGTGAAAGAAGAGCTGCAGAAAACCGAGGCCATGCTGACCAACCTGATCGCCGCCTTCCTCGACCGCGCCGAAGAACATGCCGACAGCGTCATGCCCGGCTTCACGCATCTTCAGACCGCCCAGCCGGTCACCTTCGGCCACCACTGCATGGCTTATGTGGAAATGTTCGGCCGCGATCGCTCGCGCGTTCGCCATGCGATTGAACATCTGGACGAAAGCCCGATCGGTGCGGCAGCGCTCGCCGGCACCGGCTATCCGATTGACCGTCACATGACGGCCAAGGCTCTCGGCTTCCGCGAGCCGACCCGCAACTCGATAGACACCGTTTCCGACCGCGATTTCGCCATCGAATTCCTGGCGATTGCCGCGATCTGCGCCGTGCATCTTTCGCGCCTCGCCGAAGAAATCGTCATCTGGTCGACGCCGCAATTCGGCTTCGTTCGCCTCTCCGACGCCTTCTCGACCGGCTCCTCCATCATGCCGCAGAAGAAGAACCCTGATGCGGCCGAGCTGGTGCGCGCCAAGACCGGTCGCATCAACGGCTCGCTGATCGCCCTGCTGACGATCATGAAGGGCCTGCCGCTCGCCTATTCCAAGGACATGCAGGAAGACAAGGAACAGGTCTTCGACGCCGCCGAAAACCTAGAACTGGCGATTGCCGCCATGACCGGCATGGTGCGCGACATGACGATCAACACTGTCAGAATGAAAGCGGCTGCCGGATCCGGTTATTCGACCGCGACGGATCTCGCCGACTGGCTAGTGCGCGAGGCGGGCCTTCCCTTCCGCGACGCCCACCATGTCACCGGCCGTGCTGTCGCACTTGCCGAAAGCAAGGGCTGCGATCTCTCGGAGCTTCCGCTTGCCGATCTGCAGGCGATCAATCCCGCCATCACCGACAAGGTCTATGACGTGCTGACGGTCGAAGCTTCGGTCGCCAGCCGCAAAAGCTTCGGCGGTACGGCACCTTCGGAAGTCAGGAAGCAGATCGCCTATTGGCGCGCTCGCAATTAAGTCATTTCCGGGCGAAATGGAGACCGTCCGCCGCCCGGAAATGCACACAGGCCGAAGCTTCAACAATCGGGGTGCACAAGGCTGATAAACTTCGCTATGAAGATGCCAGCCAGTGCCCCGTGCCCGATATGAGGATATTCATGCAGATGAGCTTGCCGCATTTCATCCGCCTTACGGTGGTTTTTGCCGTCATCGGCCTTGCCGTTGCCGGATGCGGCCGCAAGGGCGACCTCGATCCGCCGAGCGCCAACGCGACGAAGGGTGGCGATGTTTCCAAGCCGACGAAACAGCCTGGCACCGTCGATAAGCCCTTCATTCTCGATCCCCTTCTCTAAGGCCCGGCTACCGTGAACCATTTCGAGTACCGCGACGGCATTCTCTACGCCGAGAACGTTCCCGTTCCCGAGATCGCCAAGGCGGTCGGCACGCCCTTCTACGTCTATTCGACAGCAACGCTCGAGCGCCATTACCGGGTCTTCTCCGAGGCTTTCGGCGATGTCGATTCCATGGTCTGCTACGCGATGAAGGCCAATTCGAACCAGGCCGTGCTGAAGACGCTCGGCCGGCTCGGCGCCGGCATCGACGTGGTTTCCGAGGGCGAGTTGCGCCGCGCGCTTGCCGCCGGAATTCCCGCCAATCGCATCATGTTCTCCGGCGTCGGCAAGACACCGAATGAGATGGATTACGCACTCGAAGCCGGCATCTACTGCTTCAACGTCGAATCCGAACCGGAACTCGAAGTCCTCAATCAGCGTGCCGTGCGCGCCGGCAAGAAGGCGCCCGTTTCCTTCCGCATCAATCCCGATGTCGATGCCCGCACCCATGCGAAGATTTCGACCGGCAAGAAGGAAAACAAGTTCGGCATCTCCTGGGAGCGCGCCCGCGCCATCTATGCCCGCGCCGCCAGCCTGCCCGGCATCGAAGTAACCGGCATCGACATGCATATCGGCAGCCAGATCACCGAGCTGCAGCCCTTCGACGATGCCTTCAAGCTGCTGCACGATCTGGTCAACACGTTGCGCGCCGACGGCCATAACATCCACCACGTCGATATCGGCGGCGGCCTCGGCATTCCCTACAAGGACGACAACAACCCGCCGCCACTGCCGGACGCCTATGCCGCGATCGTCAAGAACCAGCTTCGCGCGCTGAACTGTAAGATCATTACCGAGCCTGGCCGCCTGATCGTCGGCAATGCCGGTATCCTCGTGACCGAAGTCATCTACGTGAAGGATGGCGGCGAGAAGACCTTTGTGATCGTCGACGGCGCGATGAACGACCTTATCCGCCCGACACTCTATGAGGCCTATCATGAGATCCGCCCCGTGGTGATTTCGGCCGCCAACGCGCCGCGCATCCGCGCCGATGTCGTCGGCCCCGTCTGTGAGACCGGCGATTACCTCGCTCTGGACCGGGAAATGGCGACCCCGAAGCCGGCCGACCTCCTGGCCGTCAGCACGGCCGGCGCCTATGGCGCGGTCCAGGCTGGCACCTATAATAGCCGCCTTCTGGTGCCTGAAGTACTGGTCAAGGGTGACGAATTCCATGTGGTTCGTCCTCGCCGCACTTATTCGGAGTTGATCGGTCTCGATTCCGTTCCGGCTTGGCTGGACTAAAAGTCGCAATCACTTTTTGGCGACCACACGCGAAAAACCGGTATTGACCGGTGCTCGCCCTCGCCTTCGCCACAAAGAGTGTTATCCTTTTCTTTCGTGAGCGTATTGCCCAGCAATCGCCGGAAGCGCCCTCTGTTCCCTGAACACCAGATCGCGGAGACCGGATTGATGACAAGCCCCGCAAGGCAGAAGAAAGGCGCATTCGCGCTTCAACCCTCTCTTGCGCGGCTGGTGGCGGCAAAGCGTTTCTTGGCCCGGATCGTGCTTTTTGCCGAGCAGGTCCTTCCGTTGCTGGTGCCCGCCCTTTCCGTCATCGCGATTTATCTCTCGGTCTCCTGGTTCGGCTTCTTCCGCTTTGTACCGGACTGGCTGCGCATCCTCCTGCTGATCGCCTTTGCCGCTGGCTTCCTTGTTTCCCTGCTGCCGTTCCGTAATCTTCGCTGGCCACAGGTTGTCGATGCCGACCGCATGCTGGAAGAGCGTAACGGCCTGCCGCACCAGCCAGTCATGGTGCAGGGGGATGAGCCCGCCTTCGATACGCCTTTCTCCCGCGCCCTGTGGCGTGAACACCAGACGCGCATGGCGCGGAAGATCGCGACATTGGACGCCGGCCTGCCGCGACCCGATATCGCCCGGCACGACCGCTTCGCGTTGCGTGCAATTCCAGCGCTGCTTGTTGTCACCGCCTTCGGTTATTCGCTGTCCATCAACGGCGGCTCTGTCGCCGATGCATTTCAGCCTGCACCTGCACAGGTTACGAGCAATCCGGCCGTGCGTGTCGACGCATGGGTGACCCCGCCCTCCTATACTGGCCGCGCGCCGATCTATCTGACGGCCGATGGCAGTGAACAGGCGCCGATCGGTGTTCCGCAGTTTTCCAGCCTGACGGTGCGCGTCAGCGGCGGCCAATCGGCCGAGAAGGTGCTGTTCAGGAAGGCCAATGGCGAAAGCCAGGAAATCGCTGTTCAGGAAGACACCCGGCCGCAGCAGCCAGCCACAAATGCCGATGCCCAACAGGTTTCGGGCGCTCCAGTCGCACCTCAGTTGATGGCGCAGACGCACATCATGAAGCTTGAGGAGAATGGCGCACTGCAGGCAAACGACCGCACCTGGAATTTCGACGTGCTGCCCGACAAGGCGCCGGAAATCGCCTTCGACGGCATGCCGCGCCGCGCCGTCAACGGCGCGCTGGAAATCGGCTTCACGGTGAAGGACGATTACGGCGTGCAGGAGGCTCATGCCGAGATCGTGCCGGTCGAATCCGATCCGGCCGCAACACCGCTCTACCCGCTGCCGGAGTTCCGGCTGGACATTCCCCGCCGCAACGCGCGTGACGGCAAGGGCCTGACGAGCAAGAACCTGACCGAACATCCGCTGGCCGGCAAACGCGTGCGCATCACCCTCGTCGCCAAGGATGCTGCCGGACAGACGGGCCGCAGCCCGCCCTATGAGATGATCATGCCGTCGCGTCCGTTCAGCGAGCCGCTGGCTGCGGCTGTCGCCGAAGAGCGCCAGACCTTCGCTCTCGATACCCGCAAGATGCCCGAGGCGATCGCGCTCAACGAAGCCCTGACAATCCGGCCCGAGGAGACGATCCCGAACACCACCCATTACCTGCTGATCGAGTCCGCGCTGACCCGCATGAAGCTCGCCAAGGGTGATGAGCAGCTCAAGGATACAGCCCAATATCTCTGGGACATCGCCCTCGGCATCGAGGAAGGTGATCTTTCGCTGGCCGAACGGCGACTGCGCGACGCCCAGCAGAACCTTGCCGATGCGCTGAACCGCAATGCTCCTGATGCCGAAATCAAGAAACTGATGGATGAGCTGCGCAAGGCGATGCAGGATTATATGAACGAGCTCGCCCAGCGCCTGCAGAACATGCCAATGCAGCCGAACCAGAATGCCCAGAATTTCCTGCGCCAGCAGGATCTGCAGCGCATGATGGACCAGATCGAAAACCTGGCACGCTCCGGCAATCGCGATGCCGCCCAGCAGATGCTCTCCGACCTGCAGCGGCTGATGAACAACCTGCAGACGGCCCGTCCGCAGCGCGGCCAGCAGCAGGAAAACAGCCAGCTGACGCAGCAGATGAACAAGCTCGGCCAGATCCTGCGCGACCAGCAGAAGCTGATGGACGAGACTTTCCGCCTCGACCAGCAGCTTCGCGACCGCATGCAGCGCGGCGATCCCAACATGGACGACATGATGCCGGGCGAGGAAGGCCAGCAGCAACAACAGCAGGGCCAGCAGGAGCAGCAAGGCCAACAGCCCGGCGACCAGATGACGGCCGAGCAACTGCGCGAAGCGTTAAAGCAGCTCCGTGGCCAGCAGGATGCACTCGGCAAGCAGTTGCAGGAACTGCAGAAGAGCCTTGGCGATATGGGTATGAAGCCAGGCGAAGGCTTCGGTCAGGCACAGCGCGAGATGGAAGGTGCCGGCCGTGACCTCGGCCAGGGCAACGGCAGCAGCGCCGTGGAAGGCCAGGGCCGGGCTCTCGAAGCCCTGCGACAGGGCGCACGTGACATGATGAGCCAGATGATGCAGGCGCAGCAGGGTCAACAAGGACAGCAGGGCCCGAACGGCCAACTCGGCCAGGGCAACCAGAACGGCCGCGATCCGCTCGGCCGCCCGCGCCAGACCGACCTCGGGCCGGACATGAACAACGATGTGAAGATACCCGACGAGATCGACGTTCAGCGCGCCCGAGAGATTCTGGACGCTATCCGCGAAAAGCTCGGCAACAATCCGACCCAGGCGATTGAGCGACAATATCTCGAACGGCTGCTGGATATTCAGTGATGCTGGGAGGATGAGGCTTTTGGCGTGCCTCGGAGGCACGCCCGGGCCATAAACGTCAGGCCACTAGCGCCCGTGCCACGGCCTTGCGGATGTCTGGCAAGGCGAACGGCTTCGGCACGACATCGATGATCTTTTCAGCGAGGTCGTCGGCCCGTTCGCGCTGTTCGGCATAGCCCGTCATCAGCAGGATTTTCAGCGCCGGAAAGGCGTCCTTCGCCTGATGCGCCAGTTCGATGCCGTCCATGACCGGCATACGGATATCTGAAAGCAGCAGGTCGTAGCTGCCGCCCTTCAACTTTTCCAGCCCTTCCGCCCCGTCGGCGGCTTCATCGGTCTCATGACCGTCAAGGCGTAGTGCCCGGGCTACGAAAGTACGAAGGGAATCCTCGTCTTCCGTGATCAGAATTTTTGCCATCTGTGCATTGCTCCGTCGTCATGCCCCGCGACCGAGATCGCACGCCGTTCCCTAGCGATCGGTAAACACGCGCGGCGGATCGACGGAATGGTTAACAAGCCGTCTTGAAGCAGGACGCCTTACGCGTCACCGGTAACCACGCCGACGAAGGGCAGCTCGCGGAAAGCATAGGCAACGTCCATACCGTAGCCGACGACGAAATAGTCGGGGCATTCGAAGCCGACATAGTCCGCTTCCAGCTCTTCCTTGCGCTTGACCCGCTTGTCGAGCAGTACGGCGATCGTCACGTTGCGCGCGCCGCGCTCATAGAGCAATTCCTTGGCAAACCGCAGCGTACGGCCGGATTCGAGGATGTCGTCGATCAGCAGGACATCACGGTCCTTCACGTCGCTGTCGATGTCCTTGACGATCCGTACGCCCTGCGAAACCGTGCCCGCGCCATAGCTCGAGAGCGTGATGAATTCGACCTCGGGAGCAAGGCCGGTATCATGCAGAGCGCGCAGCAGGTCGGCCGCAAAAATAAAGGAGCCCTTGAGCACGGCGATGACCAGCAGGTCCTTCGTCGGACCGGCGGCGATATCCTGCGCCATGGAATGATTGCGCTCGGCTATCTGCTCGGCAGTGAAGAGCGGCTCGATGTTTTTTCCGCGCACGACAGGCATAAAGGCTTGCTCCGTAAAATGAAGGGTAAGCCGTTAGCACATTAATTCCGGCGAAACACCCCGGAGAGACAGGTTTTTCCCATCGATCAATCCAAAAACGCGCCTCGCGCTCATGGCATGAACGAAAGCCGCACCTCCGGCACCTTGCCGCCGGCATGCTGCACGCGGGCTGAAAAGCCGCGGCTCTGGCCTGCATAAATGGCATCCGTCGGCGGTGCGATGACGATACTGGCGGTCAATCGCTCGTCGGCGACGAGATCGGCGCGGATCGGCTTGACCTGTTGTGTCACGCCGCTTTCATTCTCGACGATGCCGTTGATCAGCAGGATGCGCATGCCATTGGCGTCGCGCGGGGTAATCGTCACATGCGAAAAGTGGAGCGTAGTAGCCGGCGACGCTCCACTCTTCAAAAGTCCGGAGAACCCGCCGGCAAGTCCGAAGACCAGCACGAAGAGCGAGATCACCAGTGCCGCAAAGCCCCGAAGCGACGCCTGTTGCAGCCAGACCTCCATGCCACGCAAGACCGCGGCAGCGGTGGCAAGCCAGACCGGAGGCTGCGTCTCGGGCGGAACGCTACGACGGCGATTGTCGTTTTGGGTCGCGTCGCGGGCACTGGCAGATGCACCTTGCGGCCGCGCCTCACCGACGACCACGAATTCGGCATCGGCTACGTCATCCGTGCGCGGCATGCGGCGGGGTTGGCGGATAACCCGCTCCGGCGGCAGAAAATCATAGGCCCGGCCGGCGGCCGGTCGTCTGAAGGAGGATGCTTCCATGGTGGCGACCTCTCGGATGTCCACATGGTTTCGCTGCCTAAGACAATCTTGGCATTGAAACGAATCCAGCCCAGTCGTAAATTTCAATGGTTAATGCTTCGCAAAGATCGCCATCAAACGGGCGTCTTTCCGGCAAAATTTACCCGCTGTTAACGGTGTTGGTTAACAAGTCATGCGGTGAAACCACGAAAGACTGAGCTACCCCGTTGATCCATTTCGAGAATGTCGGTTTGCGATATGGTATGGGCCCGGAAATTCTCCGGGACCTGACTTTCGACATCCCGAAAAAGTCCTTCCAGTTTCTGACTGGCCCGTCCGGCGCCGGCAAGACCACGCTGCTGCGCCTGCTCTTCATGTCGCTGCAGCCGACCCGCGGCCTGATCCGCATGTTCGGGCGCGACATATCCGAGATCCCTCGTCCGGAGCTGCCGCTGCTGCGTCGCCGCGTCGGCATCGTCTTTCAGGATTTTCGTCTCCTCGACCATCTGACGACCTATGAGAATGTGGCCCTGCCGCTTCGCGTGCGCGGCAAGGATGAAAGCACCTACAAGACCGACGTGCTGGAACTTTTGAAATGGGTCGGGCTCGGCGAACGCATCAACGTGCTGCCGCCGGTGCTCTCGGGTGGCGAGAAACAGCGTGCTGCGATCGCCCGCGCGCTGATGGATCGGCCGGAAGTGCTGCTCGCCGACGAGCCGACCGGCAATGTCGATCCGCCGATGGCCAAACGCCTTCTGAACCTCTTCATGGAACTCAACCGTCTAGGCACCGCAGTGGTGATCGCCACCCACGATCTCTCGCTGATGGACCAGGTGGAAGCCCGCCGCATGATCCTCTCGGAAGGGCATCTCGATATTTATGACTAAAACGCCCACCAGGACCCGCGCGAAGGCGCCCGCCGCTGCCGCCCAACAGCCCAAGCGGCCGGAGATGCGCGTGCGCCCCACGGCACCGATCCTGCCGCCATCAAACATTCAGGGCAATGCGCTGATGGTTGTCATTGCCATCATGGCCTTCCTCGCCTGCCTAACGCTCGGCGGCGTCAGCATGGTTCGCTCGACGGCAGCGAGCTGGGAAAGCCAGATTTCCCGCGAAGTCACCATTCAGATCAAGCCGGACGACAATCTGGACATGGAAAAGGCCCTCGTCCAGGCCCGCGATATCGCGCTGACCTTCGTCGGCACGAAGAGTGGTCAGATCGTCGACGAAGCCGCCACCGCACGCCTTCTGGAGCCCTGGCTCGGCAGCGGCCTGGACATCAAGGAACTTCCCGTGCCGCGCCTCGTCATCGTCACCATTGACGAGAGCCATCCACCCGACTTTGCGGCAATGCGGGACCTTCTGAAGGAAAGCATTCCGCAGGCCTTCCTCGATGACCACCGTACCTGGGTCGACCGGCTGGTTGCGATGGCCCGTACGACGGTCATGATCGGCACCGGCATCCTGCTGCTCGTTTTCGCCGCCATGGTGCTGACAGTGGTCTTTGCGACGCGTGGCGTGCTCTCGGGCAACCGCCACATCGTCGAAGTGTTGCATTTTGTCGGCGCCGAGAGCTCGTTCGTCGCAACGGAATTCCAGAAGCATTTCCTGAAAATCAGCCTCAAGGGTTCGGCGATCGGCAGCGCACTGGCCGCCCTCTTTTTCGCCGCCGCCGGCTTCTTGCAGAGCAAGACGATCGCCACGCCCGAGACCGATCAGGCAACGGCCCTCTTCGGCACATTTTCGGTTGGCGCCCTCGGCTATCTCGGCATCTTCGCGACGATGATCGTGATCGCACTGCTGACGACGCTGACGGCGCGGCTCACCGTCATGCGCACGATCTATGAAATCGATATATTACGTTCCGATCCGACGCGGGCTGACGGCATCGTGAATTGATCGCAGCCATGCCGCCATGAAAGCGTCTGTTCCGCGCCGCAATCAGCGTATAATCACGACTCATGACGATGGGCCATACGACACGCAATCCGATTCGCCCAGACCCGGAGCATGAACGCCCCGAGAACGTCTTGCCGCGTCGCGGCCCAATCCGTCGCGTCTTACGCTGGATGGGCTTTTCCTGCGTGTTGATCGCCGCGCTGATCTTCGGCGGTTTTTTACGCTTTGCAGATTCGGTCACGACCCTGAAGCCTCCTGCCGAGCCGCGGGCGGACGCAATCATCGTACTGACCGGCGGCTACCAGCGTATCGATCAGGCCGTCGAACTCCTGCAGAAAGGCGCCGGCAAGCGGCTGCTGATCTCTGGTGCGCATCCCTCCACCACGCCGACGCAGATCCGCAGGATGACTCAAGGGTCCGCCGATCTCTTTTCCTGCTGTGTCGACATCGGCTATGACGCGCTCGATACGATCGGCAACGCCGAGGAAGCCTCGAACTGGATTCATGCAAAGGGCTATAAGAGCATCCTCGTCGTCACCAACAACTACCATATGCCGCGCAGCCTCGCCGAACTCTCCTATGTCGATCCTGACATCGAGTTCATTCCCTATCCCGTCGTCAATTCTGATCTGAAGACACGCGATTGGTTCACCGATCCGAACGCCATGCGCGTCATGCTGGCCGAGTATGCCAAGGTGCTGCTGGCAGGCGGGCGCAACATCGTCGGCCTGCGCCATACCGGCCTGCGTTCCGCCAGCCTGGCCGATCAGAACTGAGGCTTTTACGCACTTCGGCAATCAGACGCTTTTTCTGACAGGCAATATCGTGTAGGCCGGTCGGCGTGACCGTGCCTCGGGAAAGTTTCATGATCGCCCTGCGTTCCGTTCTGTTCAACACGATCTTCTATGCCAACCTCATCATCAGGATGATCGTGCTCTCCCCCTTCTACTTCATCGCGCCGCGCAAGCTCGCCTACAACGTCCCCAAGAACTGGGCGCGCTCGAACCACTGGCTGATGCGGGTGATCGTCGGCACCACTTTCGAGATCGAGGGCTTGGAGAACCTGCCTGACGGCAGCTACATCATTGCGCCGAAGCATCAGTCCTTCTGGGATACTTATGCGCTGCTGCCCAACCTCAAGGATCCGGTCTATATCCTCAAGCGCGAGCTGATGTGGATCCCGCTTTTCGGCTGGTACGCGAAGAGGCAGCGCATGATTCCGGTCGATCGTGGCGCGCGCGGCAAGGTGATGGTGGAGGTGTTGAAGCGCACCAAGGAAGAGCTCGCCACCGGCCGCCAGCTCATCATCTATCCCGAGGGCACGCGACGCCCACCGGGTGCCGAGCCGATGTACAAATATGGCATCGCCCGCATGTATCGCGACCTGCAGCTCCCGGTCGTACCCATCGTCATGCATCCCGGCCTGTTCTGGCCGCGCCGCAGCACCATGCGTTATCCCGGTCATTTCAAGGTACAGATCCTGCCGCCCATCATGCCTGGCATGGATCCCGACGCGTTCTTCGCCCATCTGATCGACGTGACGGAAAGCGCCAGCGATCAGCTTCTGATCGACACGGTCGAACACAACCCGCATGTGCCGCTGCCGCCGACGGCGGTAGAGAGGCTGGCCGAGTTGCGCAAGGCAAAGGCCGCGACGGCTTGAAACAATTCCAGCAAAAGCGTGCAGCGATTTGCGTCGGAATTACATAAAAACAAAGAGATAGATCTTTTCCGGGAAGGATCTAAGCCGCGGCACGCAGCCGCGTGACTTCCTCGACCACCTGTTCCAGCCACTGGTCGCGAATGCCCATCTCCTTCAAATGCGCGAGCGTATTGAAGACATAGGCATCGTTCGGGCCCGACTGGCCGACAGAGACATTAACGATCCGTGCGGCGGCAAACGCATCCAGTGCGCCGGCATATTGCTCATGGGCGCGGTCGACCACATAGGCGACCGCCCGCGCACTGCGACCATCCGGAAGCTGCAACGGCAGGTGCCGTTCCAGATAGACGTTTGTGACGAGTTCGCGGGCGCGCAGATAATCAATCACCTCATGCCATTTCTCTGTCGCTACGCGAAAAGCCATGCCGCGGCAGGCGCCGCCTCTGTCGAGGCCGAGAACAAGGCCGGGATTTTCGCGGCTGCCGCGATGCACGAAAGAACGGACGCAGAGCGAGCGCCGGTAGCCATAAACCAATGCCTGCGACCGCTCAACGAATTCGAAGCCCGGATTCCACATCAACGAGCCGTAGCCAAATACCCAAAATTCGTCCATATCGCACGCCAGATCAAAATCAGATTTCGTTTTCACCATTGGAGAACATCATGGCAGCGTCAAGCCAATCCGGCAGCGGCCAATACAGCAACGGCAGGAAATTCTGGTTGCTGGGCGGCGCTATCCTTCTGGTGATCGCTCTCTATGCAGGCGGCTGGTTCTATGCGGCCTCTGCGTTGAAACAGACCGTTCTGACCGCAATCGCTCCTCGTGCCGAAGTGGGCGTGAGCGGCGAGTGCTCCGATATTGAATTCCGCGGCTTTCCTTTCCGCATCGGACTTTTCTGCTCCAAGGTGGATGTGGACGATAATGTGAACGGCATATCCGCCACCTTCGGCGCGCTTCGCTCCGCCGCCCAGGTCTATGCCCCCGGCCATATCGTCTGGGAACTCGACTCCCCGGCCGAGATCCGCACCGCGCAGGGCCTGACCATCAATGCCCAATGGGACAATCTGCAATCGAGCCTCGTTACCAAGGCGCAGGGCATCGACCGCACCTCGACCGTCATTGACGGGTTGAAGGCCGTGGCCATCTCCTCCTTTACCGGGCAGACTGTCAATTTCGATGCCGCCCGCACCGAGATCCACCTGCGGCAGAACGGAGCGGATCTTGACGGCGCAATCTCGGTCGAAAACGCCAATGCGATCGTCAAGGACTGGCCGCAGGTCTTCCCGAAATTCTCCGCCAGCGCCGACCTGACGCTGATTGGCAAGGCCGGAATGATCGACGGCACCGACGAACAAGGCATCCACGGCTCTCAGGGCGAGCTTCGCCGCATCGTCGCCGATATCGGCGATGGCAAGGTAATGACCATTTCCGGCCCCTTCGCCTTCGACGAACAGGGCTTCCTCTCGGGCAAGTTCAAGCTGGAGATCGAGCAACTCGGCCCCTGGGGCAAGAGCATCAAGGAGGCCTTCCCCGATATCGCCTCGACGGTCGATACCGCAACCAAGCTGTTGAAGGCGCTTGCCGGCGGCGGCGATAAGGTTTCCGTCGATCTGGTCGTCGATCACGGCAATGCGACAGTGAGCGGCTTCATCCCGCTCGGCAAGATCCCGCCGGTTTAATCGAGTTTTTTAAGGAAGAAGACTTCCGGCACCGTCTGGATGCCGGGCAGTTCGATCGATCCGGTTTCAGAAAATCCGTTGCGGCGATGCCAGTCCTGCGGGCGGCTTTCATCGCACTCGCTTGATGTCATCAAAAGACGCGCGCCGCTCTCGCGCATCTCCGTTTCCCAGGCAAGAAACAGCGCCGTGCCGACGCCGGACCGGCGATGGCCATCCAGCACCCGGATCATTTCCATGTAGGGAATCCTGCCCCAGAAGCGGGAGAAGCGCAGGAAGCCGACAATCTCGCCTTGCTCGCGGGCGATCAGATATTCGCCGAGATCGATGCAGCGCGAAATCCAGGCCTCGCCGACATGGTGATCCTCGCGAAGCAGCCATTCCTTCTCCGTCTGGCCCGGCTTCGCGATCTCCACCATGAGACTATTTCTTTTCCAGCGGATGTGGGCGGCCGAAGTCCGGCGCATCCACATCCTGGCCTGCCTGGACGATCGAGCGTCGGATGGCACGAGTGCGGGTGAAGAGTTCGAAAATCTTGTCACCCTCGCCCCAGCGGATCGCTCGCTGCAGATAGGCGAGATCTTCCGAGAAACGCGCCAGCATTTCGAGGATCGCGTCACGATTGTGCAGGCAGACGTCGCGCCACATCGTCGGATCTGATGCGGCAAGACGGGTGAAATCGCGGAAGCCGGAGGCGGAATATTTGATAACTTCCGATTCCGTTACCGTCTCGAGATCGTCAGCCGTTCCCACAATATTGTAGGCTATGAGATGCGGCAGATGGGAGACGATCGCAAGCACCTTGTCGTGATGCTGGGCGTCCATCTCGTCGACTCGGGAGCCGAGCGCTTCCCAGAAGCTGCGCAACGTCTTCAGCGCTGTCGGGTCAGTTCCTTCGAGCGGCGTCAAGATGCACCAGCGTCCCTGAAACAGGCCGGGGAAGCCTGCATCCGGGCCGGACTTTTCCGTGCCCGCGATCGGATGGCCGGCAATGAAATGCACATGATCAGGCATGTGCGGCTGCATCTGCGCGATCACGGAAGCTTTGGTGGAGCCGACATCAGTAACGATCGCGCCGGGTTTCAGGCTGCTGGCGATCTCTTTCGCGACACTTTCGGAGGCGCCGACCGGCACCGACACAATGACGAGATCGGCATCCTTTACCGCCTCTGCCGACGAGGTCGTATATCGATCGCCGAGCTGCAGCTCTTCGGCACGCTTCAGCGTCTCGACACTGCGTGTGGCGACGACGACTTCATTGGCAAGGCCCAGACGCTTGATGTCATGGGCAAGCGAAGAGCCAATCAGGCCGATACCGATCAGGGTGATGCGATTGAACTGCGCTGTCATGCCTTACGTCCCATGAATTCGCCAAGCGCCTCGATGACGCCGTCATTGGCCTCTTCCGGACCGACGCTCATCCGCAGCGAGTTGGGAAAGCCGTAGCCGCGCACCGCGCGCAGGATATAGCCGCGGCTCGTCAGGAACTCATCGGCATCCGCCGCCCGCTTGCCGTCGACATCGGGGAAATGGATGAGAACGAAGTTGGTCACAGATGGCGTAACCTCCAGGCCGATGGCCTCGAATGCGCTCGTCAGCTTCTCGATCCACATCTGGTTGAAAGACACAACATCCTGAATGAAGGACTGGTCGCGGATCGCGGCAGCGCCCGCGGCAATTGCCGGCGCATTCATGTTGAATGGCCCACGCACGCGGTTTAGGGCGTCGATGATGTCGACCGGCGCATACATCCAGCCGACACGCAACGCTGCAAGGCCATAGACCTTAGAGAAGGTACGGGTCATGACGACATTGGCGTTAGACGAGACCACCTCGATACCGGCTTCATAGTCGTTGCGGCGAACATATTCCGCATAGGCAGCATCGAGCACGAGGATGACGTGCTTCGGCAGGCCGGCCTGTAGGCGGCGAATCTCGCTCACGGGAATATAGGTGCCGGTCGGATTGCCAGGATTGGCAATGAAGACGATCTTCGTCTTGCCTGTCACCGCAGTAAGGATCGCATCGACATCGACAGTGTGGTTCTTTTCCTTGACCACGACAGGCGTCGCACCCGCGCCCATGATCTGGATCTTATAAACGAGGAATCCGTGCTCGGTGATGATGCCCTCGTCGCCGGCGCCGAGATAGACGTGGCAGAGCAAGCCGAGCAGCTCGTCGGAGCCGTTGCCGCACAGGATGTTTGCCGGGTTGAGGCCGTGCACTGAAGCGATCGCCTCGCGCAGCTCGTGCGCTTGACCGTCCGGGTAACGCTCGAGATTGCCTGCGGCCGCCTTGAATGCTTCGATCGCCTTGGGGCTCGCGCCAAGCGGCGTCTCGTTGGAGGAGAGCTTGTAGACGCGGGCCACACCCGGTGCATGCTCCTTGCCCGGCACATAGGCTGCAATATCCAGAATACCGGGACGCGGAACGGGCTTGCTCATCTCAACACTCATGGATCGACCTTGGAAATTGCCGGAAAGCCGGCGAAAGACTTGAGTGCAATTAAAGCGGAATGGCGATTTTGTCGAGTGCTGCAGCGCTCAGCGGCTGCGCGTGGTCGGCACGCCATGCGGCGCAAGCACGGGCACGAAAACGCGCCGCGAGGCGCGCGCGGCAACCGGCAGGCCCTGGTAAAGCCGCTTCTGCGCCTCGACGATGATGACGCCGGAAAAAGCCGGCCAGAGCGTGCGGCCGATCCGCTCGAAGCCGCGGCGCAGGCGCAGCACCGCACGCAGTTTCGACGGCGGGAAGAACAGCGCTTCGGCCGTCGCGCCCGGCGTGAAGTTGGTCTCGCGCAGCAGATGGGTCAGCTGGCCGCGCGAATAGGGCCGGCCGGAGCCGAAGGGCGTATGTTCCATGCGCGCCCAGACACCACGGCGGTTCGGTACCACGATAACGAGGCGTCCGCCCGGCGCCAGCACCCGCCAGAGCTCCTTCAGGGTCTCGCGCGGACTTTCGGCAAATTCCAGCGAATGCACCATCAGCACCCGGTCGATTGAGGAATCCGGCAGCGGCAATTCCTCGTCGAAGATCAATGCGGTGGAAGAAAGCGAACCGACAGGCCAGTTCACAGCCCCCTGTCCAGCGGGCATGAAAGCGAAGGTGCGTTCCGTATCAGCCTGGAACCGGTCAAGGAAGGGCACGGAATAACCAATGCCCACAAGTCGCTCCTGCGGCAGGCGCACCCAGAGCGACGATAGCGCCATGGCAATCGACTGCTCGGCCATGTGCCCAAGCTCGGAATGATAGAATTGGCGAAGGTCGACGATATCGGCGTGCATTAAGACAAATGTTATCAGTGACCGGTTGGACTTCAAGGCCGGAACCTCTACATTCCCGGTCAGTACGAGGGATAAGGGACTATTTGAGCGATGAAACCTTTGGAATTAGAAGTTTTTCTCTGCCGCAGCGACAATTTCGGTGTTCTCGTCCATGACCCGGAAACCGGGCAGACCGCCTCGATCGATGCGCCTGATGCGGCAGCCGTGGAAGCTGCTGCTGTCCGCCGTGGCTGGACCATCACCCATATTTTCACGACCCATCACCATATCGACCACGTGGAAGGCAACCTGCCGCTAAAGGAGCAGTACGGCCTGGAGATTATCGGCCCGGTCAACGAAGCGGTGGCGATTCCCGGCCTCGACAAGACGGTGGGCGACGGCGACAGCTTCCTCTTCGGCGATCATACGGTCAACGTCATCGAAACGCCCGGCCATACTGCCGGCCACATCTGCTATCACTTTGCCGACGACAAGCTCCTCTTTGCTGCTGATACGCTCTTTGCGCTCGGCTGCGGCCGCCTGTTTGAACGCCCCGCCGCCGACATGTGGCATTCGCTGCAGAAGCTTGCCGTTCTTCCGGATGAGACCGCCGTCTATTTCGGCCACGAATATACGCTCTCCAACGCCCGTTTTGCGGTTACGATCGATCCCGGCAATGAGCGCCTGAAGAGCCGCGCGGCGGAGATCGAGGCACTGCGGGCCGATGGTAAGTTCACCATTCCGACGACGCTGGCGCTCGAAAAGGAAACCAACCCCTTCCTGCGCGCGGCGGATCCCGCCGTCCGCCGCAATCTGCTGATGGAAGGCAAGACCAATGAAGAGGTCTTCGCCGAAATCCGCAAGCGCAAGGATAATTTCTAGGACATGGCCGGGAGAGAACTCACCACCGAGGAGATCATCCGCGAGCTTAGCATGCAGCCGCACCCCGAAGGCGGCTGGTATGCACAGACCTTCCGCGACATCAATGGCGGCGAACGCGGCCATTCGACGGCGATCTATTATCTGCTCGCAAGGGGAGAGCGCTCGCACTGGCACCGTGTCCATGATGCGGCAGAGGTCTGGCACTACTATGCCGGCGCGCCGCTCGCCCTGCACCGCTCCGGAGACGGTCGCCACAGCGAGACGCTGAAGCTCGGCACGGATATTGCCGGCGGTGAGCGGCCGCAGGCCATCATCCCTGCCAATTGGTGGCAATCGGCCGAAACCCTGGGCGACTATACGCTGGTCGGCTGCACGGTGGCGCCCGGTTTTGAATTTTCCAAATTCGAGATGGCGCCACCGGACTGGAAGCCCGGTATTATCTAGAGCTTTTCCTGGTCAAATTGAATTATTCTGACCAAGAAAGGCTCTAGGCCTGCTCCGCCGCGACCGGCTGCATCTGTGGCTTGCGGCGGAACATCTCTTGTGCCGCAAGCACTGCACCGCCCGTGATCAGCAGACAGGCAAGCGCGATGCGCCAGCTCGGCTCGGCAATACCGAAAACAGTCAGGATCAGTGTCGAAAGCAGCGGCGCGGCGTAACTTGCGGCACCAAGGATCTGGATGTCGCCGTTCTTGACCCCATGATCCCAGGCATAGAAGGCAGCTCCCACCGGAAAGAGACCGAGGCCGAGCACGGCAAGCCATTCGAAGCTCGTCTCCGGCCAGACCGTGGTCTCAAGCCCCAGATGGCAGAGCAGCGAAAGCACCGATGTCGCAAGGCAGAAGCCAGTAACGACATCGGTGGAGACGGCATCAAAACGCCGCGTCAGCAGCGAATAGCCCGACCATGTGAAGGCACAGAGGAAGGCCGCCCCGTAGCCGACGGCATAGGCGCCGTCGAAATCGATGCCGTTGCGCCCGACAATCATGAAGGTGCCACACAGACCGGCCAGAGCGCCGACAATGTGGTACCAGCGCTGCCTCTCGCCCGGCAGCAGTGCCGAACCGACGACGATCAGCAACGGCCAGAGATAGGCAATCAATCCCGCCTCGACGGCCGGCGCATTCCTGAGCGCCGTGAAATAGAGAAAATGATAGCCGAACAGGCCGGCAATGCCCGTGATCCAGATCTTTGCCGGCTGCTTCAGGAGCGCGATCCGCGACGGGTTGAGGATGAGTACGAGAATGCCGGGAATGCTGCCGATGGCAAAGCAGATGGCCGAAAGCTGGAACGGCGGCATCTTGCCGGAAGCAGCTGTAAAGAGCGCCAGGAACGACCACATCAGAATGGCCGTAAAACCGATCAACGTTGCCTGAAGCTTCACCCATCCCCCTCGCGGAGACTTACGAAGGCTCCGTCAGCTGTTCACGCTGCTGTACTTCACAGCCGTGATCGTCACCGTCCCGTATTCCGTGGGAATGCGGACGTAGACCGGAGCATATACATTTGCCGCCGCCGCCTTGGCAAACCAGATTTCCATGCGGTTACTCTTGCTGAGGTAGACGAGATCCTTGCGGCCCTTCTTGTAGCCGGAGCGCGGAATGAAGCGCACGCCGCAGACAATCGCCTTGCCTTTGAACCCATCGGTCGAGAAATCCTCGTCGCCTTTCGGTGAAAGCACGAGGTCCATGCGCGTCTCGCCATCGAAGATCGGCAGCTTCTGCGAGCAGACATCGGTATCGCCGGTGAAGATGAGTCCCGAAATGGGGTCAAGCACAGAGCGCATGTCGCCCTGTGTTACCGGAATCCATTCCTTCGGCCGGCGCGGCTCCGGTGTCGTGGTGGCCGAAACGATATTGCCGTTGCGGTAGCTGACCTCATAGGTGCGAACCTTTTTGCCGGTCTTGTAATAGAGGACATATTTTGCCGCCTGCAGCCGGTCGTCGCGTACCACCCCGGTAACGCTGGTCTTTGCTAGGATGTCGGTCACGAGATCGGCAAGTCCGGCCGATTTGATGTCACCGTCGATTTTGTAACTGTGATCGTCTTCGATCTTGGTGAGAAAGGCAGCCCGCGCGATCGTCAGGCCGGCAAGGGCTACCTTGTACTCCGTGCGGTGCTGTACTTCGCTCGCACCGGCCGGCAAGGCCAGAAGCGCCGCGAATGCCGAAACTAAAATCCGTCTGCCCAGATGAGCCATGGTGAGAGCCTTGTCTTGCCGGGCCGCTTGCGCCCTTGCACTGCGGTCTATACTCCTGCCGCATCACGAAGAAAACAGCAGCTTTTTGACAGAATTGCGGGAAAGGCCAAGGTTTGGCTTGACGCGCGCGACCGGTCTGACTATAGAACCGCAACTTTCCAATCATGGCCTGATGGATTGCGCAGCCGGTTGTTGCCGGATTGTCATTCAATGGCCCGAGAAAAACAAGAAATAGGTGTTCCATGTCCCGCATGTGCGAATTGACCGGCAAGGCAGTCCTGACTGGTAACAATGTCAGCCATGCCAACAACAAGACCAAGCGCCGGTTCCTCCCGAACCTGTGCCAGGTTACGCTGATCTCCGACGCGCTCGGCCAGCGTTACCGTCTTCGCGTTTCGGCTGCTGCTCTTCGTTCCGTCGAGCATCGTGGCGGCCTCGATGCCTTCCTGCTGAAGGCAAATGAAGGCGAACTTTCGATGCGCGCTCGCCTGCTGCGTCGCCAGATCGTCAAGAAGACCGCCGAAGCAGCAGTTGCTGCTGCCTAAGCTCGGCCTCAGTCTTTCAAAAGCTTCAAAAGGCTTGCACGGATAATATCCGGACAAGCCTTTTGCTTGTTGGCCCGGCCTTGTTCCTGGCTGAAATCTCACTCGAACTGGTGGCATCACCCAGGATAAAAAAATGCTGACGACCCGCTATACCCTTATCTATGTCGCGCTGATGACGCTCGTCGTCGTCGCGTCCAATTTCCTCGTCCAGTTTCCGTTGAACGCCACGGTTGCCGGCATCAATCTCGCCGACATTCTCACCTGGGGCGCCTTTTCCTATCCGATCGCCTTCCTGATCACCGACCTGACGAACCGCCAGTTCGGCCCGCAGGCTGCGCGTAAGGTGGTTTTCGCCGGCTTTGTCGTTGGTGTCGCCCTTTCCTTCTTCACCTCGGTTCCGCGTATTGCGATCGCCTCTGGCTCGGCCTATCTCGCCGGCCAGCTTCTCGATATCGCCGTCTTCAACCGCCTGCGTCGTCAGGCCTGGTGGCGCGCACCGCTCGTCGGCTCGCTGATCGGCTCGGCGCTGGATACGGTGATGTTCTTCTCGCTGTCCTTTGCCGCCTTCTTTGTCTTCCTCGGCCCGAACGAGCCGTTTGCGCTGGAAAACGCGCCGATCTTCGGCGTCCTCTCGACGGAAGCCCCGCGCTGGATCTCTTGGGCGCTCGGTGATTTCTCGGTGAAGATGCTTGTCGGCCTGGTGATGCTGCTGCCCTATGGCGCACTCATGAACGTGCTGCGCCCGGTGCCGTCCGCTGCGGCACGGTAAATACCGTCCCACAATCCGCCCTCGGATCGGAATCCTCGCATTCCCCACCTTTCGCCTGGATGGCGATCATTTCTGGTCGAGCGACCCAGGAAAACGCTCTGATCATGAATGCTGGACGGGCTGGCTGCAGACCTTACTGCAGCCAGCCCGCACCAACCGATGGCAACGCCAACTGCAGATCTCACGACGACTGAAGGCGCCCTGCAATGACCGCCGGGTGGCTCAGCACCTCCGCGATGAGTTCATCGACAGGCCGTGATGAATCGAGCCGCAAAATCGGCCTCGTCAGCGTCTTCAGCCACTCCTCATGCCTAACGAGACTTCGGCGTTCCGGTCCCGCCGTATCGTAGCTCTCTGCCCATTCCATGAATTCGCGGCTTTTCACCGCCATGTCGCCACCGGGCCTGATCCTCTCGCCGTAGTGCTCCTCCTCGCGCTTGCGGATGCGCTCCATACGCGCGACGGGATCGATCCTCAGAAAGACCACCAGATCGTATAGTGGCTCGAATTCCGCACCCCATTTTATCGCCGAGCCGGAAAGCACCCAGCCGGCATCGGGCAGCGCTTCTTGCCTGAGCATCGAGATACGCGCCCCAACCTCGCGCTGCGTCGTGAAGGGCGGATCGGTGGGCATCCAGAAGAAATGATCTGTATCGAGATGACGGATGTCGAGCAGCTCGGCCAGCGCCAGGCCAAGCGTGGTCGTGCCGGAGCCCGAGGCCCCCGTGATATGGATGCGCATCATACAACTCTCAAAGGCTGGTATCGAAAGGGATGGTCCGCATAGCGCAGAGTTATGACAGCCGTTCGAAGGCCGCTCAATCGACCAGCCGGAATTCCAGCATCAGATTGCGCTGCAGGATGGAGTGATTGTCGTCCGACACCAGGATGATATGCGTCGTGCCATCGGCTGCCTGGAAGGCATCGAGCCCTTCCATATTGTCGATATTGTAATTGAAGTTGCCCTCGACGAGCAGCTCGCCGTTCACGATGGCGCCGGGCTTGATGTCTGCTCCCTTGATTCGGCGAATGCGCATGCCGATACCTTCGGCCATGTTGAAGCGCCGCTCCAGCAGCAACAGGTCGCCACCCGGCAGGAAGGCACCGTCAGTCACATCGAAGCTGCCATCCTTCTCGACGGTGAACTGCCCCTTCTGCGGCCCGGCCAGAATAGCCGCAAGCCGGTTACCGTCCTCGTCGAGGCTACGCTCCGCCACGATTACGGGCGCGCCTTTCAGCGGGCTCGAGGCGGGGGCTACGACAACGGTTTCGATGCCGCGGTTTGCCCGCATCTCGTCGCGGGGAATGAGGATCCCGACCGTCGACAGGGATCGCGAGTCGAGAAAACCGGGGTTCGGATAGACATCGACGCGATGGTCCTGCTCGAAGGAAACAAGAATCCGGTCGCCATCCAGTGCGAGGCCTTCGGCATCCATGCGCCCCTTGCCCTCATAGGTCCGGCCAACACGGTCCCGCATCGGCGTGATCTCGACACCGGAAAGACCGGACAGCCTGCCCTTGGCATCGCGCTCGATGCTGCCCGTCAGCCAGTGCCCGGTATCGAGCACGCCGACGAAACTGTTGCCGTCAGGGCGCATTCGGATGGAGGAAAGCGAGCCGAAGAGGGAGTTGCTCGACACCATCTCCAGCCCGCCGATAAATTCCAAGGGGCCGAAGCGGCTTTCGTTGCGACCTATATGAAAATCCGAAATCTTGCGGCTGATGATCTTCGCAGGCTCGCCCGCATGAGCGCCTGACAAGCCTGTCGCGAGGCCAAGAACGACCAGAGCCGCGCGAGACAGGTTTTCAAACGCCATGCGGATGTTTCCCCAAGACTGTATCAGCCAGCGCGGCGTAGGCGGCCACCGCGCGGCTGTGCGGCATGGTCCTCGAACAATTCGGCAAGCTGCTCGGTCATGGCGCCGGCAAGCTCGTCCGCATCGACGATCGTCACGGCGCGGCGATAGTAACGCGTCACGTCATGGCCGATGCCGATTGCCAGAAGCTCGACCGGAGAACGCGTCTCGATCTGTTCGATCACGGCGCGCAGATGCCGCTCCAGATAATTGCCCGGATTGACCGAAAGCGTGGAATCATCGACCGGCGCACCATCCGAAATCATCATCAGGATGCGGCGCTGCTCGCGCCGCGCCAGCAGGCGATTATGCGCCCAGATCAGCGCCTCGCCATCGATGTTTTCCTTGAGCAGGCCTTCGCGCATCATCAGGCCGAGATTGGTGCGCGCGCGCCGCCACGGGGCATCGGCCGACTTGTAGATGATGTGGCGCAGGTCGTTGAGACGGCCGGGCGTCTGCGGCTTGCCATTGGCAAGCCAGCTCTCGCGTGCCTGACCGCCTTTCCAGGCCTTCGTCGTGAAGCCGAGGATCTCCACCTTGACGCCGCAACGCTCCAGCGTGCGCGCCAGGATATCGGCGCAAGTCGCGGCAACCGTGATCGGCCGGCCGCGCATGGAGCCGGAATTGTCGATCAGCAATGTCACGACCGTATCGCGGAACTGCGTGTCGCGCTCCATCTTGAAGGAGAGCGGTTGCGTCGGGTCGATGATGATGCGCTGCAGTCGCGCCGTATCGAGATAGCCTTCCTCGAGATCGAAATCCCAGGAACGGTTCTGCTGCGCCATCAGCTTGCGCTGCAGGCGGTTTGCAAGACGGCCGACAGCGCCTTGAAGATGCGCCAGCTGCTTGTCGAGAAAGGCGCGCAGGCGCTCCAGTTCGGCGGCATCGCACAGCTCTTCGGCCGTGATGATCTCGTCGAATTCCTCCGTATAGACGTGGTAATCGACCTTCTCATTGAAATCGGCGAATGGCGTATTCGGACGGCGGGTTTCGCCCGGCGTCTCGGAATCGTCGTCGCCTTCTTCCATCATGTCATCGTCGGAGATTTCGGCGCCTTCGGTTTCGCCGTCCTCCATCTGCTCGTCGGAGACTTCGCTGTCCTCGACAGGCGCCGCATCGCTGCCGGCATCCTCGTCGACCTCATCTTCGTTCTGCTCGTCGCCCGTCGGCTGATCATCCTCGTTGGACTGATCATCGGCGTCAGGATCGCTGTCGTCATCGCCATATTCCTCGGCCATTTCCATGGCCGAAAGCATATTGCGGATGACCTTCGAGAAGGCCTGCTGGTCGTTGATGACACCGGTGAGATTGTTGAGCTCGCTGCCAGCCTTGTCTTCGATAAAGGAACGCCACAGGTCGAGAACTTTTCCGGCCGAAGCCGGGGGCTTCTGGCCGGTGAGCTTTTCGCGCACCATCATCGCAACGGCTTCGCCGATCGGCGCATCTTCCTGCCGTTCGATGCCGGTGAAATTCGCCTTGGCGTACTTCTCCTCGGTCATGGAACGCAGATTGGCAGCCATGCCTTCCATCCGCAGCGAACCGATCGATTCCACGCGCGCCTGCTCGACAGCGTCGAAGATCGCCCGGGCATCCGAACCCTGCGGCGCCATGCTGGAATGGACCTTCTCGTCGTGGCAGGCGATACGCAGTGCCATGGAATCGCCAAGGCCCCGCGTCACCGCCAACTCATGCGCCGTCGGACGCTTGGAAAGCTCCGGCAGACGAATGCGCTCACCCGTCATGCCGGGACGCTCATTGGCGAAGGCCACTTCGACCTGGTCATCGCCCGCGATTGCGCGCACGCAGCCCGTTATCGCCCGCCGCAACGGCTCGACATCGACGGGCGCACCAGGCTTTGCTTTCGAATTGTCACCACGAGATGCCATGATCGACTGGCCTCAAGCCCCCAGCACGATGTTGGCCGCGCTTTCCTTCAGTTCCACGCCGAAGGCGCGCTGATAGTGCTCGGCCACCAGAGGACGCTCAAGCTCGTCACACTTGTTGAGGAAGGTGACGCGGAAGGCGAAGGCGATATCGCCGAAGATCTCGGCATTCTCGGCCCAGGTGATGACGGTACGCGGGCTCATGACCGTGGAGAGATCACCGTTCATGAACGAAGCGCGCGTGAGATCGGCAACGCGAACCATCTTGGAAACCGTATCGCGGCCTTCCTTGTCCTTGCCGAAGCTCTTCACCTTGGCGGCGACGATATTTACTTCATGGTCGTGCGGCAGATAGTTCAGCGTCGAGACGATCGACCAGCGGTCCATCTGTGCCTGGTTGATCTGCTGCGTGCCGTGATAGAGACCCGTCGTATCCCCAAGACCGATGGTGTTGGCGGTCGCAAACAGGCGGAAGGCCGGGTGAGGACGGATGACACGGCTCTGGTCGAGCAGCGTCAGGCGGCCGGAGGATTCCAGTACGCGCTGGATGACGAACATCACGTCCGGGCGGCCGGCATCATATTCGTCGAAGACGAGCGCGACATTGTGCTGATAGGCCCAGGGCAGGATGCCGTCCTTGAATTCGGTGACCTGCAGCCCGTCCTTGACGACGATCGCGTCCTTGCCGACGAGATCGATACGGCTGACATGGCTATCGAGGTTGATACGCACGCAAGGCCAGTTGAGGCGCGCGGCAACCTGCTCGATATGCGAAGACTTGCCCGTGCCGTGGTAGCCGGAGATCATCACGCGTCGGTTATGGGCAAAGCCGGCGAGGATCGCGAGCGTCGTCTCGCGGTCGAAGAGATAGTCGGAGTCGAGATCCGGAACATAGGCGTCGCCCTTGCTGTAGGCGGGCACACGAATGTCGGAATCGATGCCGAAGACCTCCCGGACCGAAACGGTGGTGTCGGGCAGTTCGGAAATATCAAGGTCAATCTTGCTCATCATGTCTCCAAGGCGGGTGACGGCCACCCGACCACACTATCTCAGCCATTGCGCAACCATGGCGCCGCAGTATCTTTTCCGCGTTCTCCAAGAGTCGGAACGTCGGCGATACTTCTCCGGGACTGAAACGAAACCTCGGCGGGATAATGACCGCTTGCGAGCATTCTTGAAAGAGTCCCGGACAAGAAACGCCGCGTCCGGAAGGTCGGCAGAGGCGATGTCGGGAAAACGCGCAAATATGTATGCCGCGATTGCCTGCGGCCTCAGCCGATGTGGACCATACCCGATTGAAGCTTAAGAGCAAGGACGGGAATTAACAAAAACCGTTCTGCTTCAATAATTGATAGGCCTGGATGACGGCGCGGAAACGCTCTTCCGAGCCGCGATCGCCGCCATTCGCGTCGGGGTGATGCTTCTTGACCAGTTCCTTGTACTTGCTCTTGATCTCCGCCGAAGTGGCGTTCGCCGCAAGTCCCATCGTATCGAAAGCCTTGGCTTCCAGCGATTTCAGCTTGCGGGCCTGCGGGAAACGCGGGCCGCTGCCCTTGCCGCTACCTTCCTTCACGAAACCGAACGGATCACGCACGCGCGAATAGGCGCCGGAGCGAACTTCGGCATGCAGCGGGCTGTTCTTGGCATCCTTGTTGACGCCGACCGTCCAGGTGGGGCGATGGCCGGTGATCGCCTCCTTCTGGTAGCGCGCAATTTCGCCGTCCGAGAGGCCGGAGAAATAATTGTATCCCTTGTTGTAGTCCTTGACGTGTTCGAAACAGAACAAAAAGAATTGGCCTTCCGCATTGCGTCCCACAGGAGCGCGATGCGTGCCTTTTTTGTCGCAGCCGTCCCACTGACAGCTTGGAGGTGCCTGTTCGGGCTCCTGCTCTCGCCTGCGGCGCGTTCGGATGCGATCGAAGTATTTGGAATCAAGTCTCATAGCGGCGCTAATTATGGGGCTGCTGACTGCTGACAACAAGAATTGACAAACGGGAATGTTGCTGGCTTGGTGGGAACCTTTTTCATGAACTCAGAAGACCCCGTGATGACACTCCAGACCAGCATCGAAGAGAAGCTCAAGGCGACCTTCGCACCCGAACGCCTCTCCGTCATCAACGAGAGCCATCTGCACGCCGGCCACCAACCGGATATCACGGGCACCGGCGAGACGCATATGCGCGTTCGCATCGTCTCTGCAAAATTCGTCGGCATGTCTCGGCTGCAACGGCATAGGGCGATCACCGACCTCTTGAAGCCCGAGCTGGATGCCGGGCTTCACGCATTGGCCGTCGAGCCGGCAGCGCCGGGCGAACCGACGCGCTGGTAGAGCCTACTTTCACGCAATTCCGGACACAAACCGCTGCGCACTTTTGCGTGAATTGCTCTAGCGGATAATGAGCGCCGTCGCGTAAAGCCCGAAACCGAAGACGGTATGGGCGAGCAGATTGAGCACACGGACCTTCGTGGGGTTCGGCGTCTTCGACGCCGCCCAGCCAAGCCCAAGACCCGGCTGCATCAGAAACCAGCCCGCACCGACGGTGACGATGCCGAGGATCCAGGCCGGCAGGAAAGTCGGCGCGGCAAACCAGACCGGACCGACGAAGATCGCCAGCAGAATGCCGTAGAGGATTCCAACCGCGTAGTGGCCGATCCAGCCGAGCGCCAGCTCGTTGGCATAGGGCGCGGCATCAGCGATATTATCGTGAAAGACCTTGCCCTTGCCGAGATGCCAGAACCAGCGGCCGGCCGGCGCCCAGTTCGGCGACGGCGTCACGCCGAGCTTTGCGAGCAGAATCGCCCAGATATCCATGAGGACGGTTGCCCCGATGCCGATGGCGACGGATCGCCAGAGAATGTCGAACATGTCAGATCCTGTAGGATGAGCCAGCGCACGGAGATGCCGCCGGTAACGGAAATCTTGGTCAAGCGGGTTTCGTCTCGTCTTCCTCGGCGGGGCGGATGCGCAGCTTGGTGATGCGGTTCTTTTCCCGCTTCATGACGACGAAGCGCTTGCCGTAGAAAGTGAAGGCCTGTCGCTCCTCGGGAATGGTCATCGATTCATGGATGACGAGACCGGCAATCGTCGTGGCTTCCTCATCCGGCAGGTTCCAGTCCAGCGCGCGGTTGAGATCGCGGATTGATACGCCACCATCGACGACGATGGAACCGTCGGCCTCCTGTCGTACGCCCTGTATATCAATATCGTGCTCGTCGGAGATATCGCCGACGATCTCCTCCAGAATATCCTCGAGCGTCACGACGCCCTGCACCTCGCCATATTCGTCGACGACGACGGCGAAATGCTGCTTGCGGCGCAGGAAGGCATTGAGCTGGTCTTCGAGATTGGTGCTGTCGGGCACGAACCAGGGTTTCTGGGCGATTTTCACGATATCGAGCTGCTGCGGCTCCATGTTCGGCTCGGCGAGCGCCCGCAACAGATCCTTGGCGTGTACGACGCCGATGATGTTGTCGATCGTACCGCGCCACAGCGGCATGCGTGTATAAGGGCTTTCGAGGATCGCCCGGACCACGGATTCCGGCGGATCGTCGGCATTGATCGCCCGCATCGCCATGCGGTGGACCATGATATCGGAAAGCTCGAGTTCGCCGAGATCGAGCACGCCGCCGAGACGGTCACGGTCGGCCTTCACGACAGAACCCTCGCGATGCAGCAGGTCGACGGCGCCGCGCAGCTCCTCATGCGCTGACAGCATCGAGACTTCACGCGACAGGTTGATCCCGAAAAGACCGAGGATCTGGCGCACGATCGCATTGACGAAGGAAGAGAGTGGACCGACCACGGCGACGAAGAGCCGTGTCGGTATTGCAACATTGAGCGCAAAACGCTCCGGCGTGGAGATCGCCCAGCTCTTCGGCAGAACCTCCGCGAAGATGACGAGGATAATGGTCATGGCAAGCGTCGCCAGCGCCACACCGGAATTGCCGAAGATCCCCAGAAATACGCTTGTCGCCAGCGACGAGGAGAGAATATTGGCGAGGTTGTTACCGATCAGCAGCGCACCGATCAGCCGGTCACGACGCTCGATGAGGGTCCTGACGAGACCGGCGCGCTCATCGCCATTGGCCTCCAGTGTATGGATCCGGCTTCTCGAAACGGCGGTCAGCGCGGTTTCGGATCCCGAAAAGAAGGCAGACATCAATACCAGGGCCACGATCGAAACGATCTCCGGCCAGTAGACCGATAAAAACGCCAGGGTGCCTTCGACTGACATCAGGGATGTTTTTCCTTGAGAAAGCTGATCACTTCGGAAGCCGGCACGTCATCGGCGACGAAGGACTGGCCGATGCCGCGAGTGAGAATGAAGGTGAGCTTACCACCCTTGACCTTCTTGTCCTGCGCGATCGCATCCATCAGCACTTCGGCCGGCGGCAGGGTTCCCAGGATTTCCGACATGCGGGTCGGCAGGCCGACAGCCTTAAGATGCGCCTCGACGCGGCGGGCATCATCGGGGCTCGCAAGGTTCATACGCGCCGAAAATTCATGCGCCAGCACCATGCCGATCGAAACGCCTTCACCATGAACCAGCCGGCTGCTGTCATAGGCGGTCGCGGCCTCCAGCGCGTGGCCGAAGGTGTGGCCGAGATTGAGCAGCGCCCGCTGGCCGTTTTCCCGCTCGTCAGCAACCACGACATCCGCCTTCGCCTGGCAGCTGACCGCAATTGCTTCGATACGGGCCGAACCGCCTGCAAAGACCGCCTGCCAGTTGTTCTCCAGCCAGGCGAAGAAGTCCGGCTTGTCGATCAGGCCATACTTGGCGACTTCGGCATAACCGGCGCGGAATTCGCGTTCACTCAGGGAATTTAGGACATCGGTATCGGCGAGAACAAGATCCGGCTGATGGAAAACGCCGATGAGGTTCTTGCCGTGGCGGCTATTGATGCCGGTCTTGCCGCCGACGGAGGAATCCACCTGAGCGAGCAGCGAAGTCGGCACCTGTACGAAGCGCACGCCGCGCCTGACGATGCCGGCCGCAAAACCCGAGAGGTCGCCGATGACGCCGCCGCCAAGCGCGATGACATAGTCATTGCGTTCGACGCGCGCTTCGAGAACCTTGTCGCAGACATTGACCAGATGCTCGAAACTCTTGGTCTTCTCTCCGGCTGGCAGCACGACCGCCGCCGATGCGATGCCGGCGGTATCGAGGCTCGCCTTCAAGGCATCGAGATAAAGCGGTGCCACATGCTCGTCGGTGATGATAGCCGCCTTGCGGCCCTTGAGCCGCGAGCCGATCTCGCCCCCGGCGCTGGCGATCAGCCCTGGCCCGATCAGAATGTCATAGGCACGTTCGCCAAGCGGTACATGCACCTTGCGGACGGCGGAAGCGGAGGTGATCGCGTTCATGATACTGCACTTTCCTTCTGGGCCTCGACCACGGCTCTCAGCACTTCATCGGCCATGACTTCCTTGCGCACGTCGCGCGAAAGCACCGTGAGATCGGCTTCGGCATAAACGGGGTAGCGGGCGTTCATCAGATTTTCGAGCGTCTGCTTCGGGTTTTCGGTCTTGAGCAGCGGACGTGTATCGCGCTTGTTGACCCGGTCCCAGAGCACGTCGAGATCGGCCTTCAGCCAGACCGAAAGGCCGCCCTTCTTGATATGCCTGCGCGTACGGGCGTTGATGAAGGCGCCGCCGCCGGTAGAGACGACACGTGGCCCGCCTTTCAGCAGACGCTTCATCACCCGTGCTTCGAGCGCCCGGAACTCTTCTTCTCCATAGGCCGCGAAAAGCTCCGTGATCGTCATGCGCGAAACGCGCTCGATCTCTATATCGCTGTCGATGAAGGGAACGCCGAGCTGCTGCGCAAGGAGGCGGCCGACCGAGGATTTTCCCGCGCCCATAAGGCCGACGAGGATCAGATTGCGTGAACCGAGCGCGGCGCGAGCTCTGTCTCTCAGGCTGTCTGCAACGGAAACTGGGGGTTCACTCATCGGTCCATTCACACTTTGTTTGCAAACGGTATCGACAAATGCGGGTGTAGCGTCAAGTCGCGGGCAAGGGAATCATGGTCTCACTGCCGCTTCTTGCACTTGCAAGCATGCTTCTTATAACAGAAGCAGAGTTCTAAGGAGTAACCGGATGCCGAGCCTAATCCGTTTCCTGTCCGTCCTGGCGGTCATCGCCGGACTGATCTATGGAGCGATGTGGGCGCTCGTCACCTTCGTCGAGCCGCAGGAGCGCGACGTCACGATCCGCATCCCTTCCGAGCGGGTAAACCCGCCCTCGACGGGCACGATCAACACCACGAAGAAGTGACGCGATGAAGGATCTCGGCCGCGTCCATGTGGAATCATTTCTGGAAATGATGAGTGCCGAGCGGGGTGCTGCGGTCAATACGCTGCAATCCTACGAACGCGACCTGGACGACTTGCACTCCTTCCTGCACGGCCGCAGCATTCGCCTGACAGAGGCGGCTTCGGGCGATCTCGGCGCTTATCTCGGCTCGCTATCCGCGCAGGGTTTCAAGCCTTCCTCGCAGGCCCGCCGCCTTGCCTCCATGCGGCAGTTCTACAAATTCCTCTATGCCGAGGGCCTGCGCACCGACGATCCGACCGGCATTCTCGACGCGCCGAAAAAGGGCCGCTCCCTGCCGAAGACGATGGGCGTCGAGGAGGTGACCAAGCTGCTTACTCAGGCAGAAACCGAGGCCGCTGACCCTGCCCCCGGCCAGCTTCACCGCATGCGCATGCTGGCGCTGCTGGAACTGCTCTATGCCACCGGCATGCGTGTCAGCGAGCTCGTCTCGCTTCCAGCCCGCGTTCTCGATCAGGAAGGCCGTTTCCTGATGATCCGCGGCAAGGGCAACAAGGAGCGGCTGGTACCGCTTTCCCAATCGGCCATTGCCGCTCTGAAATCCTACGGCGGCATGCTGGCGTCGGAAAACGCCGCGTCAAAACAGCCCCAGGAGAGCCCCTGGCTCTTCCCGGCCGCCTCGAAAGAGGGATACTTGCCGCGCCAGGTCTTCGCCCGCGATCTCAAGAATCTGGCAATCCGCGCCGGCCTCACACCTTCGATGATTTCGCCGCACGTCATGCGACACGCCTTCGCGAGCCACCTTCTGGCCAACGGCGCGGACCTGCGCGTGGTGCAGGAACTCCTCGGCCATTCAGACATTTCGACGACACAAATCTATACGCATGTTCTGGAAGAACGGCTCCAGCAACTCGTCCATACGCACCACCCCCTTGCAAAACAGGCGAAAAAGCACGAATAGGACCGGCGACAAGGGACGGAACCAGGAAACTGCCCCGCGCACAAGGAACGGAAACGCACCTCATGCACAACTATCTCGACTTCGAAAAGCCGATCTCCGACCTCGAAGGTAAGATCATCGAGCTTAAGAAGCTGGCGACGGAAGACGAAAGCATCGACACCTCCGACGAGGTCGGCAGGCTCGAAGTCCGCGTCCGCGAGGCGATCGTCGAGATCTATTCGAAGCTCAACGCCTGGCAGAAGACGCAGGTCGCGCGCCATCCGCAGCGTCCCCATTTCGTCGATTATGCCAAGACGCTCTTCCAGGAATTCACGCCGCTTGCCGGCGACCGCAAGTTTTCCGAGGATGCCGCCATCCAGGCTGGCCTTGCCCGCTTCCGCGGCCAGCCGGTCGCCGTCATCGGCCAGGAAAAGGGCAACGACACCAAGAGCCGCCTGAAGCACAATTTCGGCAGCGCCCGTCCTGAAGGTTACCGCAAGGCGATCCGCATCCTCGAAATGGCGGATCGTTTTCAGCTCCCGGTCATCACCCTCGTCGATACCGCAGGCGCCTATCCGGGTGTCGGCGCCGAAGAGCGCGGTCAGGCCGAAGCCATCGCCCGTTCGACGGAGATGTGCCTCGGCGTGAAGGTGCCGCTGATCTCGATCGTCATCGGCGAAGGCGGCTCAGGCGGCGCGATCGCGATTGCTACCGGCAACCGCGTCTACATGCTCGAACATTCGATCTACAGCGTCATCTCGCCGGAAGGCGCCGCCTCGATCCTCTGGCGTGATTCCACCCGCGCCAAGGAAGCGGCGACCAATATGAAGATCACGGCGGAGGACTTGAAGGCACTCGGCGTCATCGACGGCATTATCCCCGAGCCGCTCGGCGGCGCCCACCGTGATCCCGACAGCGTCATCGCCGCCACCGGCGATATAATCTCCAACGCGCTTGCCGAAATGGCCTCCCGTTCCGGCGAGCAACTGCGCAATGACCGCCGCCAGAAGTTCCTCGCCATGGGCCGCAATCTGTAAAATCCACAGGTCTGCGTAATTGATTGGGGCCAAATCTTGGCCACAATAATGTTATCTGTAACATCAGCGCTTGCAGGGCACTTCGGGGTAAGTCATAGGCTGGTAAGGATTTATCAAGTATAAGCCGCCTATGATTCCGCGCTACGCCCGGTTTTCGTAAGCGGGTTGGGTCTCATTATTGATGGGCTGATTGAATGCGCATACGTCATCTTGCCTATGTTTCGCTCATGGCGCTGGCTTTGACCGGCTGCAATGACGCATTGGAATCCGCGCAGGGTATCGACCTCTCGACAGTCAGGAACAAGGTGGAGCAGCCGCTTCCGAGCCGCATCCTTGCCGACATGTCGGCCAAGGGCATGGACCGCAACTCGCCGATCATGATCCGCATCTTCAAGGAAGAAGGCGCGCTGGAAATCTGGAAGGCGAAGACGAACAACCGTTTCGACAAGATCGCCGACTACAAGATCTGCGCCTGGTCCGGCAAACTCGGCCCGAAGGTGAAGTCCGGCGACCGTCAGGCGCCAGAAGGTTTCTACAACCTCACTCGCGCTAACCTGAACCCTAATTCCAAATATTATCTCGCCATCAACACCGGTTTCCCGAACCGCTATGATGCCGTCAACGGCCGCTCCGGCAGTGATCTGATGATCCATGGCGCCTGCTCGTCGTCAGGCTGCTACTCCATGACCGACCAGCAGGTTCTGGAAATCTACGCCTTTGCCCGCGACGCCCTCAAGGGTGGTCAGGAAACGGTACAGCTTCAGGCCTTCCCCTTCCGCATGACGGCCGAGAACATGGTCAAGCATCGTCTCGATCAGAACTACGATTTCTGGAAGATGCTGAAGGTCGGCTACGACAATTTCGAAGTCACCAAGCGCCCGCCGGAAGTGAATGTCTGCGAGAAGAAATACGTCTTCAACCAGCAGGCAACCGATGGCGGCAGCTTCAATCCGGCCGGCAAGTGCCCGGCCATGTCAACGCCGCCGGCACTGACGGCGGCTCTCGCTTCCTACGACAAGACCTATGACGCCGACTATCAGACGGCCCTGAAAAAATATGACGGCCTTGCCTGGTACGACCCGACAGAGGCCGAGCGCAAGGCTGTTGTCGCCAAGCTCCGCAAAGGCCGCGAACTGGCTTTTGCGCCAACGGGCACCTCGCTGGAAGCCGGCCGCATGGTCAAGGTTGCCGAACTCGAAGACATGATGGCCAATCAGGCCGCGAAGAGCGTTGCTACCAAGACCGCAGCGACTGCGACGCCGACGACGCAGGCTCAAGCCACGACCGTCGCTGCAGCGCTGCCGGCCAATATTCCGGTGCCGATGCAGAACCCGCTGGCCTATGCCGCGCCCGAGCCCGCGCCGCAGGAAACCGCCGACGCCACCAAGAAGCCGTTCTGGAAGTTCTGGGCCAGGAACTGATCGGCTTGGACGCCATTCTCTACGATCTGCGCGGGCTGAAATGCCCGCTCCCCGTCATCAAGACGCGCAAGAAGCTGACGGCCATGCCGAGTGGTGCGATGATCCTCGTCGACACCAGCGATCCGCTTGCCGCCATCGACATCCCGCATTTCTGCAATGAAGATGGCCACGAGCTTGTCAGCACGGAAAAGACCGAGCGCGGCCACCGTTTCCTGATCCGCAAGGGGTAGAGTCTTTTCTGATTAGGTCCGCATGCCCGGAATGGCGAGCGGATTGTCGCTGAGCGCAGCCCGATCAGGCGTATCGATCCGCGGCTTGCCGAGGAAGGCATCGAAAAGATCTTTCACGAAAGCCTCCGGCAGATCCTTGGTGATCAGCACCATGCGCGTGCGCCGGTCCTCAGGATCCGGCCAGGCAGCAAGCCGCACCGGCGGGTGGAAGATGCTCTGGACGCCGTGCAGCACCAGCGGGCGTTCCGGCCGGTCTGATGTGGCGATGATCGCCTTCATGCGCAGAAGCTTCTCTCCATGCGCCGAACGCAGGAGATCGATGAACATTTCGAGCGCCATCGGATCGATTGCCTTCTCCTCGATGATCGAGAAGGAACGGATCGACGCATCGTGACGATTGACGTCGTGCGGGTCCTGATGCTCGTGGCCATGATGATGGTGGTGATGACCGTGATCGTGGCCATGATCGTGATGATGATGGCCCTCATGCTCGTCCTCATCATGCAGCCAGCGGCGGACATCGGCGATTTTTGTGCCGGGATCATAAAGCCCGTTGACGAAAATACGCGCTGAGCCTGCCTCATCGCTGTCGGCATCCATGATGGCGGCACGCGGATTGAGGCCATGCAGACGTGCCATCAGCGCATCCGTGTCACCCGCTATGCTCTGTTTCGAAACGATGAGCCGATCGGCGACGGCCGTCTGCTTGCGCGCCTCCTCATGATTGTCGAGCGTCTGCAGACCATTCACGGCATCGACGACGGTGACCACACCATCGAGCTCGAAATTCTGCGCAATAATCGGATTGCCCATGATCGCCTGCATGACGGGAGCCGGATCGGCAAGGCCGGTGGTTTCGATGACCACGCGCTTGACCGGCTTCACACGGCCTGTCTGCACGGCATCCATAAGGTTCGCCAGCGTATCGACCAGTTCCCCGCGCACGGTGCAGCAGAGGCAGCCGTCGGAGAGCTCGATAATGGAATCGCCGGAGCTTTCGACCAGCAGATGGTCGATGCCGACATCGCCGAATTCATTGATGATGACGGCCGCATCCTTCATGGCAGGATCTTTGAGGATACGGTTCAGAAGCGTCGATTTTCCGGCGCCGAGGAAGCCGGTCAGGATTGTGACCGGGATCTTGTCGCTAAACGTGCTCATGGTTTTTCCTTAGAAGGATTTCGGCCGCGGGAGCGGAACCGGCACATTGGCGAGCGCTTCCACGGCATCGCCCTTGGCGGTCTTGTCGTTTTGCGCGACCGGTTGCGGATCCTGGCCGGGAATGAGGCCGGCGAAGACGAATTGCGGCTCGTGATCCATTTCGTGGATATAGGGCGACTGCACCTTCATGCGGCCGACCTCGTCGCGCGTTTCGCTGCGCACCTTCGCGCCCTTGGCGCTGCAAATATCGGCCGTGATGTCATTCACCTGGTCCTGCCCCGGACCGTAGGGCCTCAGCGAACCTAGTGTATCATTTGCCGCAAACTGCGTGGTGAAGCCCTTCTGCAGCAGATTGGCAGTGGCGTCAGCGCGGGCCGCCAGGCTGTCGGTGCCGAGCACGACGGAAACCAGCGTGCGGCCGCTGCGTGTCGCCGAACCGATCTGGTTGAAGCCCGAAGCGCAGATAAAGCCGGTCTTCATACCGTCGGCACCGGCAAAACGGCCGATCAGCATATTGATGTTCGGAACGTTCTGCTTGCCGGTCGTAAAGCCTTCCAGCGAAAAATAGCCGGCATATTGCGGGAAGTCCCGGCGCAGCGCCACCGACAGGATCGCGAGGTCGCGAGCCGTCGTAAACTGCCCCTTGCCCGGCAGGCCGTTCGGATTGATGAAATGCGAATCCGACATGCCGAGCTTCGCCGCTTCGGCATTCATGCGGACAACGAAAGCTTCCTCGGTGCCGCTGACCGCCTCGGCGACGGCGACCGCGATATCGTTCGCCGACTTCACCATCAGGATCTTGAGCGCGCTGTCGAGCGTGAATTTCTGGCCCGGCTTGAAGCCCATCTTGGCCGGCGGTTCGGCGGCTGCCCGCTTGCTCATGACAACGGGCGTGTCGAGGCTGATCTGGCCGGAGCGGAGTGCATCGAATACCGTATAAACGGTCATGAGTTTGGTCAGTGAAGCCGGATACCACTTGCGGAAGGCTTCTTCATGCTCCAGCACCCGGCCGGTCTGCACGTCGACGAGAATATGCGGATTGGCCTCAGCAAAGGTAACGGACGAGACAAGAACCGCTGTTGCTGTCGCTATAAAAGAAAAGGGCCGCAAAGCGGCGAACAAACGATCGTGGCGCGTCGACAAGTGCTCGTCCTTCAGGGAATTATCTCGAAACCTTCCCCTATTTACCCTATATGGCTATGACATGGCAAAGGTCATTGACTAAGTTATTTCCAAGGCATCACGCCCTTGTGATGCTTTCAGACAGGCCCCACGCATTTCATTCACAGGAAGCCAAGAATGCCGATTCTGAATAGAGCCGCCGAACTTCAGGACGAAGTCGCAGAGTGGCGCCGCCACATCCATGCGCGGCCGGAACTTCTCTTCGCAGTCGAAAATACCGCTGCCTTCGTTGCTGAAAAGCTTAAGGAATTCGGCGTCGATGAAATCGTCACCGGCATCGGTCGCACAGGCGTCGTCGGCCTCATCAAGGGCAAGGGCGAGGGCGCCCGCACGGTCGGCCTGCGCGCCGATATGGATGCCCTGCCGCTCACCGAAATCACTGGCAAACCTTGGGCATCGAAAACACCTGGCAAGATGCACGCCTGCGGTCATGACGGCCATACCGCCATGCTGCTCGGTGCCGCGAAATATCTCGCAGAGACCCGCAACTTCAATGGCAATGTCGCTGTGATCTTTCAGCCCGCCGAAGAAGGCGGCGGCGGCGGCAACCTGATGGTCAAGGACGGCATGATGGAGCGCTTCGGCATCGAAGAGGTCTACGGCATGCACAATCTGCCGGGCCTGCCCGTCGGTCAGTTCGCCACCCGCAAAGGTCCCATCATGGCGGCGACCGACGAATTCACCGTCACCATCAAGGGCCGCGGCGGCCATGCAGCGCAGCCGCACCGTACGATCGACCCGATCGCCATCGGCGCGCAGATCGTCTCGAACCTGCAGCTGATCGCCTCGCGCAGCGTCAATCCGCTGCGCTCGGTCGTCGTCTCCGTCACCAAGTTCAATGCCGGCTTCGCCCATAACGTCATCCCCAATGACGCAACCTTCGCCGGCACGATCCGCACGCTTGATGACGAGGTGCGCGCCCAGGCCGAAGCACGCCTTCGCGAAGTCGTGGAAGGCATCTGCGCTGCCCATGGTGCGGCAGCCGACATCAACTTCCACCGCAACTACCCCGTCACCTTCAACCATGCGGATGAAACGGAACATGCCGTCGCCATCGCCAGCGACATTGCCGGCGAAGCCAACGTCAATCCCGAGGTCGATCCGATGATGGGCGGCGAGGATTTCTCCTACATGCTGAACGTCCGCCCCGGCGCCTTCATCTTCATCGGCAACGGCGACACCGCCGGCCTGCATAACCCGGCCTACGACTTCAACGACGAAGCCATCGCCCACGGCATTTCCTACTGGGTGCGCCTTGCCGAACAGCGCCTCGGCGCCTGAGATGAAACGACATTAGAAATACTGAAAAGGCTTGGCTTCCTGCCAAGCCTTTTGTATGCATGGCATCCAAGTGGTCCCGTAGCTCAGCAGGATAGAGCACCAGATTCCTAATCTGGGGGTCACGCGTTCGAATCGCGTCGGGATCACCACTCTCTCACCGATAGCCAGGTCGCCACCGCACGGCGCGTTTTGCGCCAACCCCGAACAGTGCCGCGACGATCCAACTGCCGAGGAAGCCGATTGCCGCCCAGACGAGGCCGGCGAAGCTGACGGGGACGCCGGGCACGAAGTCGCGCCATGTATTGGCAATTATCCCCTCATCGGCATCGCGCATCAACACGAAGGGCTTGGCGACCGGCGGCGCACTGCCGAGATCCGATTGCTGGGTGACGAGGCGCTCATAGCGCTCCAGCGTACTGCGCATCGAAAGGCCGCGATCGCGCAGGAAATCGTCGGGAGAACGGGCATAGACATCGAGCGCCTGCTGACGATCGAGATGATGGTCGGCGGCCTGTTTCGTGAAGTCGTCGACGATGATCCTGAGCTCGTCGATCGCCCCGCCGATACGCTGGCGATATTGCTGTGCGAATTCCGGCGCCTGCGAGAAAAGCGTGCCGCCGGCAAGTCCAACGACTAGTGTGACTGCCCTTCCAATCTGTCCCATGACGATGTCTCCG
This sequence comes from Rhizobium sp. 768_B6_N1_8, assembly GCF_051811225.1. Lineage (NCBI taxonomy): Bacteria > Pseudomonadati > Pseudomonadota > Alphaproteobacteria > Hyphomicrobiales > Rhizobiaceae > Rhizobium > Rhizobium sp. 768_B6_N1_8. The sequence goes on from NZ_JBPWPV010000001.1 coordinate 4,070,206, forward strand.
GCTGTTCCGACACCAGAACGATTTCGAGCGGGCAAAGGTTGCCACTGACACATTTGGTAACGCTATGTGATTGAACTGATTGCGCTTCGTTCGAGTTGATCACCCGACCAACTTAGAAAGAGAGGCTTGTCATGAAGAATATTATCATCGCTTCTGCATTTGCTGCGGTTACGATTTTCGCCGCTGCTCTGCCTTCGCAGGCGGCCAGCGTAACCATCACAAATGACAATGGCGGAGACGGATATCACCACCGCATGGCGGATCGTCCTTACTACCGCCATCACCTGCCGCCGCGCCGCGTTTCGCATGATTGCGTGACCCGCACGGAACGCATCCATAGCCACGGCGAAACCGTGATCAGGAAGACCCGTGTCTGCCGCTAAGATACGAAGACCCCGGCTGGAGACCCGGCCGGGGTCTGCTGTTCTCAAACATGAGGAACTTCGGAATTTTTCCCGCGTTTTACCGGCAAAACAGGAGTATTCATCATGCGTATTCGAATGACTCTTCTTGCAATTGGCGGCACAATCGCCTGCGGTCTGCTCATCGCCATCAGCTACCAGCCGCAAGGCCCCGTCGCCACACATAAGACCGATCGGCTCGTCGGTGAAAAGGCCCCCGCCGGTTTCCTGACCGAGCGCTTCGGCTGATCAGCTGAGCGACGGCTTGCGTGCCACGACGTGGAAATATTCCTCGTCTGCCAGCGTTTCGCCACCAAGCGGGCGACCATCGACTGAAAAGAGCAACGGCTCGCCGGTAAAACGGCTTTCGGTGAGTTGTGAGCGCAGCTGACCGGGTGTCGTGGCATAGACCATGATGCCGAAATCATGGGCGCGATGCAGCAAGATCGCATGTTCGCCATGCCGCTGCTCCAGTGGCGCGAAACGACGTTCCCGCACCAGTCCCATTGCGTGCTTGAGGAGCCGGAAGCTCAGCTTCACCGGATGATTGGACCAGACGATGGAAGAACGGGCGCGGTTTTCACCAAAACCATGCCAATTGCGATTGAAGGTCGAAAAGGCAAACGTGCCGCCGGCCTTCAGCACGCGCGATACTTCACGCAGGACCGATCTGCGTCCATCCGCATCGACGGAGTCGATACCGTTATAGCTGAAAACGACGAGATCGAAGGAGCCATTGGCAAAGGCTGAAAGATCACGTGCATCCATATTTTCAAAACGAAGGCCCGGATGGTTGGAGCGCGCAAGCGTCACCATCTCGGGCGTATAGTCGATACCGACATAGTTGTCCGCCTCGCTGGCAAGAAGCGCTGCGGTGCGGCCTCCGCCGACACCGATATCGAGGACGCTGCCGCCCTTCGCATTGGCGAGGCCAATGCCAAGCGCCATACGTTCGCCTTCATTGATGAAGCCGTTGCTATTGCGATAGTCGCGTCGGGAGAGCGGGCTGCTCCATGTCCGACGATTGATCATTTCCATCTGATGCATCAAAACACCTGACTTTCGGGGGCTGGAATAGGTCCAAACCTAGGTCAGAGGTCGGCGCGAATAAACTTACGGAAAGTTAATATTTGGTTAATAGTTAATGTCGAACATTAACCATCGAGTCCGCAAGCAAAATACGGTTGCGAACCGTATGCACGCCTTCAACTGTTCTTGCGATGACTGTTGCCCGCTCGATTTCATCAACCGTACCGACGTGGCCGCTCAAAACGATCTCGTCGCCTTCGGCCGTAACCTCGACATCGGATGCATCGATACCGCCAGCAACGGCCAGTGCATTGGCAACCGCAGATTCCAGCGTCGCACGATTGGCATATTCAGCCTCAGCTTCGGGCAGATGACCATGAAATGTCTGTTCCTTGAAGACCATCGTTCTGTCCTCCTTGGTGGTGAGGGAGAAACGCTGCTGACAGGACTTTGGTTTCGCCTACCAGCGAAGCTGATAGTTCAAATTGACATTTCCCGTCCGCCCCGTCGAAAGCGGATCGGACACAGACGCGCTCAGGCCGAGATTGGGTAGGATGTTCTGGCTGACGGCAACGGTACTGGAAAAGTCGCCATTGAAATCGCTGACGCTGCTCCCGGCCGAAATCGATGTGCCGGTCCACGGATAGATCAGCTTGACCGCCTGGGAAGCCGACACCGTCGCCTGCCGCGCATCGACGGCGCTGTAACCGAGGCTCACCGCGCGTGTCGTCTGCATGTCGAGCGAATCTGAGAGTATCCAGCTTCGCGAACGGCTGAGCATAAGCGCGCCGCTGCCGCGTAACGTATCGACCTGCAGCGTCACATCCTGCTGCGCACGGCTGGCCGGCGTAACGCTCACCTTCTGCAGCTTGCCCCAGAGCATCGCCTGGCCAGAATTCGGCAACGGTGCCCCGCTCTTGTTGGAGGCTAGCGCGAGATCTGCGCCGGCGCTCGTCTCCCATTCCATCGGCAGGCGGAACCCGACCGTCGTTTTGTAGGAACTGGTGGATACCTTCACCGGCGACCAGATCACCAGATCATCCGCAAATACCGGATTGGCCAGCGGCAGAAGGGCAAAAACAAAGCATGCAATCTTTATTTTCGTCATAATATCGCATCGTTTTGAACTAGCACGCCGATCGCGCACCAATAGGCGCAGAGCGGACGTGGAGCGCTCGCATCGAACGCAATGAAGGATGGCGCAGACACACAATCCCGGTTCAGTCTTCGATTTTTGTTTGGCCCCGCGGCCAGTGGCATAAATTGCCGGTTGCTCGTCGGGCACATCAGTGCCCAGCGGATTTGCCTTTTTCGACCGCAACCGGCCGCAGCAAATGATCATCCCCTTGAGGACTGTTGTCAGGATCACATCATGGCGAACCTATGTAAACCCCTCTGGAGTTGAAATTTGCTGCACCGCACACTTGCTGCCTCCCACGATCCCCTGTAGAGCCGATGCCGAATATGCAATTTCTTGCGAAATCGACCATGATGACGAGCGAAACCGCGCCTCGGCGCCTCAGTATCTTCGGTTCGACCGGCTCGATCGGCCAAAATACGCTCAATGTCATCGATCATCTGGGCGGCCGGGACAATTTCGAAATTTCCGTCCTGACCGGCAACGGCAATGTAGAATTGCTGGCCCAGCAAGCGAAATCGTCGGGCGCGCAGCTGGCCGTCATCGCCAATGACCGGCATTACGAATCACTGAAAAGCGAGCTTTCGGGCAGCGGCATCGCAGTCGCTGCCGGCAAATCCGGCCTGATGGAGGCGGCAGACCGCGAGGCGGACTGGGTGATGGCAGCCATCGTCGGCACGGCCGGCCTTGCTCCTACTCTTGCCGCGGCGCGCCGCGGCGCCGATATCGCGCTCGCCAACAAGGAATGTCTTGTTTCGGCAGGCGATCTCTTCATCGAGTCGGTGAGAAACGGTGGCGGCAAGCTGTTGCCTGTCGATAGCGAACACAATGCGATCTTCCAGGTGCTGGAGGAAAACCAGCGGCATGCGGTGGAACGTATCATCCTGACGGCATCAGGCGGTCCCTTCCGCACGTCCTCGCTGGAGGAGATGGCCAACGTCACGGTCGAGACCGCACGCGCCCATCCGAGATGGTCGATGGGCCTGAAGATTTCCATCGACAGTGCGTCGCTGTTCAACAAGGCGCTGGAGATGATCGAGGCGAAGCACCTTTTCGGCCTGCGCCCCGAGCAGGTGGAGGTGATCGTTCATCCGCAGTCGGTCATCCATTCGATGGTCGGCTATACGGATGGCTCGGTGCTGGCACAGCTCGGCGCACCGGATATGCGCACCGCAATCGGCTACGCCCTCTCCCATCCGCGCCGAGCGAACCTGCCGATCGAGCGGCTGGATTTCGCCAAGCTCGCGCGGCTGGACTTCGAGGCTCCGGATGAAAAACGTTTCCCTGCCCTCCGGCTTGCCCGGTTGGCGATGACGCGCGGCGGCGTCCAGGGCGCAGTGCTGAACGGCGCCAAGGAAGTGGCGCTCGAAGCCTTCATCGAGGGTCGCCTGCCCTTCCTCGCCATGGCCGAGATCACCGAAAAAGTGATGGACGATCTCATCAATCTGCCAGCGGCCGCGACGATGGACGACGTGTTCGCCGCAGACAAGGAAGCCCGGCAGCGGGCTGCCGGGCTCATCCGATAAAGAAATTTTCTTATCAGGCGCCGTGACGTCAAGCGACGTGACGGGCAAGCGCACAGCGCGACCAGAGCGAATGCAGCGCGCTGACGAGATGCTCGATATCGGCATCCGAATGCAGCGGCGTCGGCGTGATGCGCAGGCGCTCGGTCTTCTTCGGCACCGTCGGATAGTTGATCGGCTGCACATAGACACCGAAATTGTCGAGCAGCAGATCCGATATCCACTTGCACTTGGCAGCATCGCCGACCATGACCGGCACAATATGGCTCGGGTTCGGCATGTGCGGAATGCCCTGCTGGTCAAGCAGCGTGCGCAGCTTCCGAACGCGATCCTGATGGCGAGCTCGCTCGAAGGGGCTCGCCTTTAGATGCCGGATCGAAGCGATCGAGCCGGCAGCGAGGGCCGGCGGCAGCGACGTCGTGAAGATGAAGCCCGATGCAAAAGAGCGGATGAAATCACAGAGCGCCGTAGAAGCCGCGATATAACCGCCCATGACGCCGAATGCCTTCGCAAGCGTGCCTTCGATGACGGTGATCCGGTCCATCAGGCCTTCGCGCTCGGCAATACCGCCGCCGCGCGGGCCGTACATGCCGACGGCATGCACTTCATCGAGATAGGTCATGGCGCCATACTTGTCGGCGAGATCGCAGATTTCCTTGATTGGCGCGATATCGCCATCCATCGAATAGACGGATTCGAAGGCTATGAGCTTCGGCGCCTTGGGATCGGCAGCAGCGAGCCTGGCTTCGAGGTCGGCCACGTCATTGTGCTTCCAGATGACCTTCTCGCACTTGGCGTAGCGGATGCCCTCGATCATCGAGGCATGGTTGAAAGCATCGGAGAAGATGATGAGGCCGGGGATCTTGGCGCCAAGCGTACCAAGCGCGGCCCAGTTGGAAACATAGCCGGACGTGAACGTCAGCGCGGCTTCCTTGCCATGCAGATCAGCGAGCTCCTGCTCAAGCAGAACATGGTAGTGGTTGGTGCCAGAGATATTCCGGGTGCCTCCCGCACCCGCGCCACAGTGATCGATGGCTTCCTTCATCGCCTCGATCACCTTGGGGTGCTGGCCCATGCCGAGATAGTCGTTGGAGCACCAGACGGTCACTTCCTGTTCGCCATTCGCCGTGTGGCGCGTCGCACGCGGAAAGTTACCGCGATGGCGCTCCAGATCGGCAAAAACGCGGTAACGGCCCTCAGTGTGAAGCCCGTCCAGCTCGCTTTTGAAAAACGCTTCGAAATCCATCATATGCTCCAGTTCGTACGGCTGTTTCTTGCTGAGACGGCAACCGCACGTCAACCCTTTCGTCCCTGATTTAACATCAACTGCGGCAAAAGGCGCAGACTTTTGAATGATTCCAGATAAAAAATACGCGAGCCGTGATCAGGGAAATTGATCGACGTCAATTCCGGCGGAAAATTCGCTTTTAATCGTGGAAAGAAACCCGCGCCTTACTAAAAAAAGCTCGCTGATGGTGGACAAGCCCTTCTTGCGACATAGTTTTCGGGCTAGCCTGAGAAAAAACAGGTTAGGGACGACATCCGCCCGCTGGGGCGCCAAAACCTCGGAGAGAAGAATGAAAAAAGTCCTCGTACTCGCGTTGATCGGCCTTTCGATCGCAAGCTGCACGCCCACGCAACAAGGTGCCGGTATCGGCGCAGCGTCTGGTGCCGTTATCGGCGGCGTGGTCACCGGCGACGTGCGCGGCGCGGCAGTCGGCGCAGCGATCGGCGGCGTTTCGGGCGCGCTTATCGGCAGGGTCGCAGAACAGCCCGGCCAATGCTATTACCGGGACCGGTACGGTCGCCGCTACATCGATGATTGCCGCTGAGATCTGCAATCAGAATGGGAAAAATGGAAATCCCGGACCCTCGTCCGGGATTTTTTTGTACTAAATTAGTGCGCCAGCAGTTTAAATTGGTACACGTGGCGCGATTTTGCCGCTAAGCTTGCTATCGGCTGGGCAACGCAGAGCTTCATTTTAATGTAACCAAAAAGCGGCGGATGCGGATTAGAGGGACGGGCCTGAGAACGGGTATTGCGTATCGAGCAGGCGCCATGGTGGTGGTCGCAGCGGCGGCTGCATTTTCACCAGTCCTCGTGGGCAATGCTTACGCATTCAAGCTTTTTGGCATCACCATATTCGGCAAGGACGAGGACGAGAACCTGCAGGTGCCCGATCCTGTGCGGTATGATGTCGACCTCGAAGCCGGGACGGCCGATAGCGACCTCAAGGAGGCGCTGGAGAACAGCTCTCGTCTCGTCGGCGACAAGAACCGTCCGGTTTCAGGCGATCTGGGGGTCGTCGTGAAAGCCCGCGACGACCGCGACAGGCTGATCGCCACACTCTACGAAAAGGCGCGCTACGGCGGCGTGGTGACGATTACCATCGACGGCCGCAACATAGACAATCTGCCGCCGAACCCGACTTTCGATCGTTCAAAGCCCGTCCCGGTCAAGGTGGATATAGCACCTGGCCCGGTCTTCACTGTCAATGAAGTGCAGTTCGGCGGCGATGCCGCGCACCGCAATCCCGCCGATTATGATCTGGCGCCCGGCGAGCAAGCCGGCTCGCTCGCCGTCATCAAAGCCGGTGATACGATCGTCGACCAGTTGAAGAGCGAAGGCAGGCCCTTTGCCAAGCTGACGGAGCGGCGCGTGGTCGCCGACCATAGCAAGAACACCGTCGATATCGTTCTCGCTGCCGAAGGTGGTCCGGTTGCTCCGATCGGCGACGTCGGCGTCACTGGCGAGGAAAGGGTCAAGCCGGAATTCATCCAACGTTATTCCCGCCTGCAGAAGGGCGAAGCCTATTCGCCCGAGGCATTGAGGAAGGCAGGCGAGCGCCTGCGCGCGCTTGGCGTGTTCTCCAGTGTGACGATCCACGAAGGCGACGCACTGGCCTCCGCTGGTACCTTGCCCATGACGATCGAGGTTTCCGAGGGCAAGCGGCGCTACCTCGGCATCGGCGCGCAATATTCGACGATCGACGGTTTCGGCGTCAACGGTTACTGGGGCCATCGCAACCTGTTCGGCGGGGCCGAATCGCTGCGCATCGAAGGCGCCGTCTCACGCCTCGGCGAAGCGTCCGACCTCGGCGATCTCGACTACTCCGCCGGCATTCTCTTCACGAAACCGGGCTTCATCAATCCGTCCGCCACCCTTAAGGCCGGGATCGTCGCCAAGACGCAAAATCCGGATGCCTATAATGCCAAGCTCATCACCGCCTCGCTCGGCCTCTCCTATGAATTGACGGATCAGGACACCATCTCCGCAGCCGGCGAGGTGAGCTTTGAGAATGACGACGACGCTTTCGGCAACAACAATTATCTGACCTTCACGCTGCCGATCACCTATGATCGCGACGCCCGCGACGACAAATTCAATCCGACCGGGGGCTACCACGCCACGCTGTCGGCAAAGCCGGGCTATGAGTTCTTGAACGGAACGGTCTATTCGGCCTTCGAGGGCTCGATATCAGGCTATCTCGGTCTCGGCGCCGAAGACGGCATCGTCCTCGCCGCCAAGCTCGCGGCCGGCACGCTGATCGGCGGCGACGGCGTTCAGGATATTCCCGCCACCCAGCGTTTCTTCGCCGGCGGCGGCGGTTCCGTGCGTGGTTACGGCTATCAGGAAATCTCGCCCTATAACGAAAACGACGAGGCCACCGGTGGTCGCTCCTATGTAACCGGCTCCTTTGAGGCGCGTATCAGGATCACCGATACGATCGGCATTGTGCCCTTCGTCGATGTCGGCACGGTTTCGGACAGCATTGCGCCTGATTTTTCCGATATCAGGGCCGGCGCAGGCGCCGGTATCCGCTATGCAACACCTTTCGGCCCCCTTCGGCTTGATTTTGCCGTACCGCTGAACAAGTACGACGGTGGGACGGATTATGGAATTTATGCCGGCATAGGCCAGTCGTTCTAGGCCAGTTATCAGAAATGCCGATTTCGCAGTGTTTTCCGACCTGTGAGCTGTCATGAAAACGGGATAGTGTCCGCTCTTATGCAAATGTTGGCGAAAATCATGAACTGGATAATGCGGCTCGTCGGCTACGGCCTCGGCGCGGCGATTATCCTTGCCGTCATTGCTTTGGCGATCTTCGGCTTCACCTCCTTCGGTGCCCGCATCATCACCGAAAATGTCGCTTCCGCGCTCTCCAACCGCGATATGACGATATCCGTGCGCGAACCCGAGGGCCTGCTGACCGGCGGCTTGCGCGCAGCCGAGATCACCCTGTCGGACACGCGTGGCACATTTGCAGAAATCCGCGGCATCGCCGTCGACTGGAATCCACTAGCGCTGCTGACTGGTACCTTCCACGCCAGACAGGTCTCAGTGGCCTCCATCGACGTGCGGCGCCAACCGGTACGCACCCTCCCTTCCAGGCCGGCGACTCCGGAGGAAGGAAGCAGCGGGGGCTTCCGGCTGCCGCTGAAGATCGATATCGAGCATATCGCCTTGCCCGATATTTCCCTTGGCGCACCGCTGACCGGCCGCGCCTTCTCGCTTGCCGCCACCGGCAACCTCAGAGCCGATGGCGATGGCGGTGAAGCGCTGGTTAACGTCAACCGCCATCAGGTTCCCGACGCCGAGCTCTCCGCCGATATCGCCTTCACCCCGGCAAACAGCCATTTGCGGCTGAACGCCCAACTTGCCGAACCGCAGGGCGGCCTGCTCGCCGGCTTTCTCGGTCTGCCCGGCAGCCCGGCGGTCAATATCGCGCTCAACGGCGAAGGTCCGATCTCGGACTGGAACGGCAAGCTGCAGGCTGCCCTCGATGGCCAGCAACGCGCCTCGCTGGAAGGCAAGCACGCAATCACGCCCGACGGCTTGCATCATCTCGACCTCAAGGGCGGCGGCGATGTAAGCTCGTTGCTCCCCATGGCATTCCGGCCGCTTTTTGCAGGCCAGACGAATATCGATGTATCCGCGACCTTCGACAATCATGGCAAGATCGATATTCAGACCGGCAATCTCGCGACCGGCAGCGTCGTCATCGCCGCTTCCGGCACGCTCGATCCTGCCGGCAATAACAGCCTGAATGCCAATGTGCTCGGCACCTCGGGTCCGGTCGATTTCCGCTGGCCGCTTGCCGATGGCGAAGCGCGCTTCATGATTTCGGGCCTCAATCTGGCGATGACCGGACAGGCGCAGGCCGTGCGCATCAATGCCAGCGGATCGCTGGATTCCGCCACGATGCCGCAGGCCGATATCGGCAACGTCAAGCTGACGGCCAAGAGCGATGCTTTCAATCTCGCCAATGGTGCCGGCGATATCCAGTTGCGCCTCGTCGCGGGTGACGCCACCTTCACCGAGCCCAACCTCAACCGCGCCGTTCGGGGTCCGATCACACTCGTCGCGCCGCTTCAGATTTCGCGCAACGGCATCGGCTTCAACGGCACGACCGTCGAAAGCGCCAATATCGGCGCCGATCTCAACGGCTCCTATCGCCTGGCCGACAATACGCTGACCGGCAATGCGAAATTTACCGTCCAGCCCGCCGCCTTGCCGCCGGCTGTTGCCGAAAAGTTCGATGCACCGATCAACCTCGAAACCCAGATTGCCGGCACGATCCCCTCCAAGGTGACGCTATCGAACATCACGATCAAATCCCCGACCATCGAGGCAGGCGGCAATGTCGCGCTCGAAGATGACGTGCTGACGGCCGATCTCGCCGGCAAGCTTCCCGATATCGGCAAGCTGCTGTCGGGCACGAGCGGGGAAGCGGATTACAGCATCAAGGCAAGCGGCACGCTTCCAGCACTTGCGCTCACCGCCAATGTGAAAGCCGCCAGCCTGCAGATGGCCGATCGCAAGGTCGGCGATCTCAACATCGACCTGACGGGCTCTGCCGATCCTGCTGCTCCGCAGGGCCGGATCGCCGCCACCGGCACGATCGACGGCCAGCCGATCGGCATCAATGGGGACGTCAAATCCGAGAAGGGGATCATTTCTATCCCCGCGCTGACGGCCGATGTCGGCAGCAATCGCCTGGCGGGCAACCTCACGCTTTCGTCAGGCATGACGCCGGCTGGTGCGCTCACCTTTGACTTCCCTGATATCAGCCTGCTTGCCGCTCTCGGTGGCCAGAAGGCGGAAGGCGACCTCAAGGGCTCCGTCGATATCACCGGCAATGACGGCAAGATCGCGCTCAAGGTTGCCGCCAACGGCAGCGGCATTCGCCGAAATACGCTGACGATCGCCAAGCCGACGATCGACGTGACCGTCAGCGATATCATGGCTTTTGCGGCGAGCGGCACGATACGGGCCGACGAGTTCGGCGTCGGGACCAACAAGCTTACCGGCATTGCGCTTGATTTCGTCCAGCAGCAGACCCGCACCGACTTCAATCTGGATGCAGGCTATGACGGCAATCCGCTGCAGGCCGCCGGCAGCGTGCAGTCTGCAGGCGGTATGATCGATCTCAGTCTCGATCGCTTCGCCGCCAAGCCGCACAACATTCCGGTCGAACTGGCGTCACCCGCACAGGTCAACGTCACCAAGGGAGTTGTCAGCCTGAACGGCCTGACCGTCAAGACCGGCAGCGGCTCGGTATCGGTCACCGGTTCGGCTGGTGAGACCCTGAAGCTCGATGCCGTGATCACCGACCTGCCGGCAAGCCTTGCCAACAGCTTCGTTCCCAATCTTGCCGCTGACGGCACGATTTCCGGGACGGTGAACGTAACCGGGACACCGGCCGCCCCCGCTGTCAATTTCAAGCTCGATTGGAAGGATGCGGCCACCAGCCATACAAAAGGCGCCAGCATCGCCCCTCTCGGCATCTCGACATCGGGCACCTTCGCCGACAACAAGCTGAACTTCGATGGCGGCATTAGCGGCGCTGACGGCCTTTCCTTGAAGGCGGCGGGCGACGTCGGCCTTGCGGATCCGAATGGCCCGACCCTCAATATCAACGCCGACATCGTCAGCCTGCCGGCAAAGCTCGCCAACGGTTTTGTTCCCGATCTTGCTGCAGAAGGTACGATTTCGGGAACGGTCACGGCAACAGGCACGCCCGCGGCACCAGCGGCCGATTTCAAGCTGAACTGGAAAAACGCCGCGACGAGCCAGACAAAGAGCGCCAAGCTTGCCGGTCTGTCGCTCAACGCATCCGGCAGGTTTGCGGATAACAAGCTCGATTTCGATACGGCGCTCACCGGCAAGGGCGGACTATCGCTGAAAGCGCTCGGTAATGTCGCTATTACCGGAACCACGATCGGCAACATCAAGGTCGATGCCGAACTTGCGAATGTTCCGGCCAATATCGCCAACGGTTTCGTGAAGGATCTCGACGCCGGCGGAACGATTTCCGGCACAGCCTCGGCGTCAGGCACGCCTGCCGCACCGGCTGCCAATTTCAAGCTCAGATGGCAGGATGCCACGACACGGCACACCAAGACCGCCGGCCTGACCGGACTGGACCTTGCGGCAGCCGGCCATTTTGCCGACCAGAAACTCGATTTCGATGCCAAACTCGCCGGACCGAAAGCTCTGTCGCTGAAGGCGACGGGCAATGTCGAGCTTGCTGGGACGGCGGTGCGCAATCTAAAGGTCGATGCAGATCTCGCAAACCTTCCAGCCGGCCTTGCGAACGGCTTCGTTCCCGATCTGGGCGCCGAAGGCACGATTTCCGGCAAGGCGTCGGCCTCCGGCTCGCTGCCGACACCGGCAGTCACCTTCGATCTGGCCTGGGCAAATGCGGCAACGCGCCAGACAAAGAGCAACGGCCTCACCGATCTCTCTGCCAAGGCCACCGGCAAATATGAAAACAACAGGGTCGATTTCGACGCCAATCTCGGCAGCGGCAACGGGGCGCTGCTGAAAGCGAACGGCGGCGTGACGATCGACGGCAGCGCCATTCGCGACCTCGCCGTCAACGCTGACATTGCCGGCCTGCCCGCAAACCTCGCAAACGGCTTCGTGCCCGGCCTTGGTGCTGAGGGCATAATCTCCGGCACTGCCGTCACCTCAGGCACGCCGACAGAGCCGGTGATCGATTTCAAGCTCGACTGGACGAACGCAGCAACGCGCCAAACCAAGACCGCCGGTCTTTCTGGCCTGGCGCTTGCCGCTTCGGGAAAATACGTCAGCAACCGTCTGGATTTCGACGCCAGTTTGAATGGCAAAGGTGGCGTCTCGCTGAAAGCGGCCGGCAATCTCGCATTGACGGGCACCACAATCCAGGGCATCGATGCAAAGGCCGATATCACCAATCTGCCGGCTGCTGTCGCCAACGGGTTCGTCCCTGATATTGGAGCCGAAGGCATCATCACAGCGACGGCGACGGCCTCCGGATCGCTCACCGCCCCCTCCGCCGATTTCAAGATCGACTGGAAAAACGCCGGAACGAAACAGACCAGGACTGCCGGCCTCTCCGGCCTGACGCTCGCCGCTTCGGGCAAACTCAGCAAAGACCGGCTGGATTTCGACGCCAATCTCAACGGCAATGGCGGTGTCTCGCTGAAGGCAGCGGGCAATCTCGATATAGCCGGGACGACCGTCAAGGGCGTCAACGCCAAGGCCGATGTCACCAATCTGCCGGCGGCCGTCGCCAATGGGTTCGTTCCAAACCTTGGTGCCGAAGGCGCCATCACGGCGACAGCGACTGCCTCGGGATCGCTCCCCCTTCCCTCGGTCGATTTCAAGGTCGACTGGAAGAATGCCGAAACGAGCCAGACCAAGGGCGCCGGCCTTGCGCCGCTTACAATCGGCGCTAGCGGCAAGCTGGCAGACAACCGCCTGACGGTCGACACAAGTCTCGTCGGCGACGGTGGACTTTCTCTGAAAGGCGGCGGCACTCTCGCGATGACAGGCAACCGTGCCATGTCGATGCGTTTCAACGGCAGCCTTCCCTTCGCCGTTCTCGGCGCGCAGCTCGCCCAGCAAGGTCTCGTTGCCGAAGGCGTCGCCAATGTGAATCTGGAGGTCAGCGGCACGACGGCTGCCCCTGTCATCAACGGCACAGTGACGACGGATGGCGCGAAGCTGATCGACGTGCGCCGCAACCTCGCCCTCGAAGGCCTTGGCGCGACCATCACGTTCAACGGCCAGCAGGCCGTCATTTCGCGGCTGAACGGCAGGCTCGCAAGCGGCGGCTCGATCTCGGCGAGCGGCTCGGTTGGCATCAGCGGCAGTTTCCCCGCCGATCTTTCCATCCGCCTGGACCACGCGGTCTATGTCGACGGCACGCTGGTTGTCGCAACAGTCGACGGCACGCTCGGCCTTAGGGGACCGCTGCTTTCCAATCCCACGCTTGATGGTAAGCTTCACATCGACAAGGCTTCGATCACCGTACCGGAGAGGCTGCCGACATCGCTGCGTGAAATCGATATCCGCCATATCCACGCGCCGCCCGCCGTGCTCGCCCAGCTCAGGGACAATGCTCAGCAGCAGCCCCGGGAAAAATCTTCGACCATCATGCTGGATATCCAGCTCGATGCACCCTCGCAGATCTTCGTGCGCGGCCGTGGCATCGATGCGGAAGTCGGCGGCAACATCACGATCCGCGGCTCGGCTGCCGCGCCCGAAGTTGCCGGTGCCTTCACCATGCGTCGCGGCCGTCTGACGATCCTCAACCGCCGTCTCGATTTTTCCGACCGCAGCCGCATCACATTTGCTGGCGACCTGACGCCCGCCCTCGACATGGAGGCCACTTCCACGTCAGGCACGACGACGCTCACGGTGGATGTCGCGGGCCTCGCGACCGACCCCGCCATCACTTTCTCCTCGTCGCCTGCCCTACCGCAGGACGAAGTGCTGGCCCAGCTCATCTTCGGCCAATCCATGTCCCGCCTGTCGCCGGTGCAGATCGCCCAGCTTGCCGATGCCGTCAGCCAGCTCGCCGGCAATCGCTCGACCTCGCTCTTCGAAGGCCTCCGCAACCAGCTCGGCGTCGACGACCTCGACATCAGCACGGATGCAAAAGGCCGGACCAGCGTCAGTGTCGGCCGCTACCTCAACGAACGGACCTATTTCGAGCTGCAGCAGGGCGGAGAAGCCGGCGCCAAGGCAATCATCAATCTGGATGTCGGCCGCGGTGTGAAGCTGCGGGGTGCCGCCGGCGGCAATGGTGCAGGCGAAGCGGGCATCGTCTACGAGCATGAATATTGAGGCCAGCCTGGAAAATTGAAGCCTAAAAGCTCGCCTTGCTGGTCTTCAGCAGAATGTTGGTTTCGGTGGTATTGATGCCGTCGAAGAGGCGTATCCGGCGCAGCGTCTCGTCGAAGGAGACGAGGTCACGATCCTCGAGCTCGGCGACGAAATCCCATTTGCCGTTGGTGCTGTGCAGCGCGCGCACCTGCGGCAAGCCGCGAAGCTGGGTTGCCACCTTGTCGGCAAGTTTACCATGCACTTCGATCATGACGATGGCCCGAACGCCGGCGGAACGCGTCTCGTGACCGGTGCGGATGGTGAAGCCGGCAATCGTGCCATTTTCGACCAGCCGGTCGATGCGCGTGGCAACCGTCGCCCGCGAAGCCCCCGTCAGCGCCGCAAGCGAGGAGACGGAGATTCGCGCATTGTGCCGAAGCGCACTCAGAAGCTCGTTGTCGAGATCGTCCACGGTTTCACTTTGTCAAATTAGCTTTATCAATCTGCGTAATCATAATCCATTTCTGACACTTTTCCATCTATTTGCCGCCGCCACTTTATCCCACTATCGGCCAAAACAGGCCTCAGAACGGAGCCCTCGGAATGGAAGTACAATCTCGATCTGTCGCTCTTATCGGTGTTCCCCTCGAAGAAGGTTCCGGCCGCAGAGGCGCGGGCATGGGACCAACAGCATTGCGTATTGCGGGTATCGACAAGGCGCTCAGCGATCTCGGCCACACTGTTGTCGACACGGGCGATCTCAGCATCGTCCCGGCCAGGGACCTTCCCAATCATTCGAAGGCACATAATCTTCGCATCGTCGGCGCCTACACGCGTGCGCTCGAAGCAGCCACCTATGATGCGGCGAAAGCCGGCCACTTCCCGCTGATCCTGGGTGGCGACCACAGCCTCTCCATGGGCAGTGTCTCAGGCATGGCGCGTTATGCCGCCGAAAAGGACCGCCCGCTCTTCGTACTGTGGCTCGACGCCCATTCGGATTTCAATACGCCCGAGACCTCGCCGTCAGGCAATATTCACGGCATGCCCGTCGCCTTCTTCTGCGGTCTGGCAGATTTTGCAGAGATTCTGCCGAAGGACCGTGCACTCGTCGATCCGAAGAAGATCTTCCAGGTCGGCATCCGCTCAGTCGATGCCTCCGAGCGCGTCGAAATCCACAAGCACGGCGTCAATGTCTTCGACATGCGCTCGCTCGATGAACAGGGCGTGGCTATTATCCTCCGCCAGATCCTGGAAACGATCGAGAAGGCGAACGGCCTGCTGCATGTCAGCTTCGACGTCGATTTCCTCGATCCGGATTTTGCGCCCGGCGTCGGCACCACCGTTCCCGGCGGCGCCACCTTCCGCGAAGCGCACCTCATCATGGAGATGCTGTCCGACAGCGGCCTCGTCTCCTCGCTCGACCTCGTCGAACTCAATCCTTTCCTTGATGACCGCGGCAAGAGCGCCCGCATCATGGTGGAGATGACGGCAAGCCTCTTCGGCCGCCGTATCTTCGATCGTCCTACACGCGCCGCATAAGGGAGCACCGGCCATGAACATCTCGTCGAACCTCATCGCCACCGAACAACGTCTTGGAGCCAATAACTACAAGCCGCTTGATGTCGTGCTGACGCGGGGGGAAGGTGTTCATGTCTGGGATACGGATGGCAAGCGCTACCTCGACTGCCTCTCGGCCTATTCTGCCGTCAACCAGGGCCATTGCCATCCGAAGATCCTTGCCGCCATGGTCGAGCAGGCCGGCCGCCTGACACTCACCTCGCGCGCCTTCCGCAACGACCAGCTCGCCTATCTCTATGAAGAGCTGGCCGCGCTGACTGGTTCCCACAAGATCCTGCCGATGAACTCAGGTGCGGAAGCCGTCGAGACTGCCATCAAGGCGGTTCGCAAATGGGGCTATGAGGTGAAGGGCGTCCCGGAGGGCAAGGCGGAGATCATCGTCTGCGCCAACAATTTCCACGGCCGCACGCTGAGCATCATCAGCTTCTCGACTGACCCCGACGCCCGTACCGGCTTCGGGCCCTATACGCCGGGCTTCCGCATCGTTCCCTTCGGTGATGCAGAGGCCTTCGCGACGGCCATCAATGCCAATACCGTCGCAGCACTGATCGAGCCGATCCAGGGCGAGGCTGGCGTCATCATTCCGCCGGCCGGTTACTTCACCCGTGTGCGCGAGCTCTGCACGGCAAACAACGTCACGCTCATCCTCGACGAAATCCAGACCGGCCTTGGGCGCACCGGCAAGCTGCTCGCCGAAGAACATGAAGGTATCGAAGCCGACGTGACTCTCATCGGCAAGGCGCTTTCCGGCGGTTTTTATCCTGTTTCAGCCGTGCTTTCGAATTCTGAAGTCCTCGGCGTGCTCAAACCCGGCCAGCATGGCTCGACCTTCGGCGGCAACCCGTTGGCCTGTGCGGTCGCCCGCGCGGCCCTGAAGGTGCTGACTGAAGAAGGAATGATCGAGAACGCCGAGACGATGGGCGACTACTTTCTCGAAGGCCTGCGCTCCATTCGCTCCAACATCGTCAAGGACGTGCGCGGCCGTGGCCTCATGCTCGCGGTCGAATTGGAGCCGGAGGCCGGTGGTGCCCGGCAATATTGTTACGCCCTCAAGGATCGCGGCCTTCTCGCCAAGGATACACACGACCACACGATTCGCTTCGCGCCGCCGCTGGTCATCACCAAGGAACAGGTCGATTGGGCGATCTCGCAAATTGAAAAGACAATAACCTAAAGTAAAGTTGCGGATTACTTTGCAACCGATGCCGGATATTCTCAGATGAAACTACATTTCATCTGTTAAAATTCATGCGAAGCTGTCAAAATCCGGTCGAAAGTAGATTTGGTTACTAATTCTTAATCAAGAAATTATATTTAATTGATGCGATTAGAGATCAGCTCCGCATCTTAGAGCCATGGGGTTCACGAATGAATTGGGCCGATCCGCCGCGTTTGCGGGGCCGGACGGACTTTCAAGTATTGCCGGATATACTGCAGTTTTACTGCGGTCCGTCATGCGCGAAATCCGAACCATTCTCCGAGACATCGGCTGGTTGCCATCACACATCGGGGGATTGAAATGTCATTGTTTTCGTTGGGTGCGACGCCGGATTCGCGTGCGATCGTCACAGCTCTCATGAAATCGCAGGCGACGATTGAATTCGACCTGCAGGGAAAGATCCTGAACGCGAACGAGAATTTCTGCCGGGCGCTGGGCTACAAGCTCAGCGACATTGTCGGCAAGCATCACAGTATTTTCTGCGAGCCGGATTATGTTGCCTCCGCAGCCTACCGGGAATTCTGGCGGAAGCTCGGTCGGGGCGAATTCGATGCCGGTGAATACAAGCGTATCGGCAAGGATGGCCGCGAAGTCTGGATCCAGGCTAGTTACAACCCGCTGATGTCGGGCGGCAAACCCTACAAGATCGTCAAGCTGGCAAGCGACGTGACCGCCATCAAGCTGAAAGCTGCCGATGCCGAAGGCAAGATCGCTGCCCTCTCGCGGGCTCAAGCCGTCATCGAGTTCACGCCGGATGGCGAAATCCTGCTGGCGAACGACAATTTCCTCTCGGTCATGGGTTACCGGCTGGAGGAGATCCGCGGCAAGCACCACAGTATGTTCTGCGAGCCAGACTATGTGCGCTCCGAAGCCTATAAGGAATTCTGGAAGAAGCTCGCCGCCGGCCAGTTCGTTGCCGAGGAGTTTCTGCGCATCGGCAAGGGCGGCAAGGTCGTCTGGATCCAGGCATCCTATAACCCTATCTTTGACATGAGCGGCCGGATCTTCAAGGTCGTTAAATTCGCGACCGACGTCACCGAACGCGTCCGTGCTGTCGATGATCTGGCAACCGGCCTGACCGCGCTTGCCGAGGGCGATCTGACGAAGCATGTCGAAAATCCTTTCCCGCCCGCGCTGGAGAAGGTCCGGACCGATTTCAATGCCGCGATCGACAGGCTCGGCAGCGCCATGCGCACGGTTCTCAACAACGCCGAGGCGATCGCCAGCGGTGCGCGTGAAACGAAGGAAGCCGCAGACGTGCTGTCCAAACGCACCGAACAGCAGGCCGCAACCGTCGAGGAAACCGCCGCCGCACTCGATGAAATCACCCAGACTGTTGCCGACAGCGCCGGCCGCGCCGCCGAAGCAGGCGGGCTTGTCGCGGAAACGAAGCGCGGCGCAGAACATTCCGGCAGTATCGTCCGCAAGGCGGTCGACGCCATGGGTCAGATCGAGAAATCCTCGCGCGAGATCAGCAATATCATCGGCGTGATCGACGAGATCGCTTTCCAGACCAACCTGCTGGCGCTGAACGCCGGCGTCGAGGCGGCGCGTGCCGGCGAAGCCGGCAAGGGTTTTGCAGTCGTCGCCCAGGAGGTGCGTGAACTCGCACAGCGCTCGGCCAGCGCCGCCAAGGAGATCAAGGCGCTCATTACCACCTCCTCGGAGCACGTGAAAAGCGGTGTCGACCTTGTCGGCCAGACCGGTCAGGCACTGGAACGGATCGTCGCCCAGGTCGGCAATATCGACATCAACGTCACGGCGATCGTCGAGTCCTCGCGCGAACAATCGACCGGGCTTGTGGAAATCAACAAGGCTGTCAACATCATGGATCAGGGCACACAGCAGAATGCTGCCATGGTGGAAGAGACGACGGCGGCCAGCGCCCGACTCTCGTCCGAGACTGAAAACCTTCGCAATCTCGTCTCACAGTTTAGATTTGGGCAACACTCTTCCGTTAATGTCATCGATAACCGTAACGATGCTTCGCCGGGTGCAAAGCCATCGCGTGGTATGAAGGCAAAGCTCGTCCGCGCCAATGGTGGCGCTGTCGCTTCTGCCCTGGCTTACGATAGTTGGGAAGAATTCTAATGGCCACGATCAACTCCACTAGCTTCAGCGGCGACACGCTCGAAATCATTGCCTTCCGCCTGCACGATCAGGAGTTTTGCGTGAAGACCACGACCATCCGCGAAATCCGCGGCTGGGCGCCGTCGACGCCGATCCCGCACTCTCCGGAAGATGTCATCGGTGTCATGAACCTGCGCGGTTCGGTCATCCCGATCATCGACCTCGCCTACAAGCTCGGCATGAAGAGCACTGTCGCCAATGAACGCAGCGCCATTGTCGTCGCAGAAGTGCACAATATGGTCATCGGCATGCTGGTTGATCGTGTTTCCGACATCCTGACGATTTCTTCCAGCCATGTTCAACCCGTTCCGGAAGTGACCGCGTCCTTCGACCGTGCGTTCTGCGAAGGTATCATCGCTTCCGAAAACGGCATGATCTGCTTCCTGAACCTCGCAAAGATGTTCAAGGAAAACGAGACGGACGAACTGGCCGCCTGATCGCCACGCCAAGCAGTTTGCCAAATAATTGAGATAAGAACCGCCCCGCAAGGGCGGTTTTTTATTGTTCACGCTTCAATGCGAGCTGAACGTGTAATTTTCTCGCGAAAATGCATATTTATTAGTATTCGCTTTTATACAGAAAATTTACCGCCGCCACGCCGCGATGGTGGAGGAGAACACAGCCGCCAGTCGTGATCTTGCCGCAGAAGCCGATGCATTGCGGACGTTGCTCACGCAGTTCCAGCTCCCCGGCGGTAATATCGCCGCGACGCGGCACATGACAGAGCTAGCGGCCTCTCCGGCCCTGCATCTTGTTACCCGCGTCCCGAGAGCCCGTGGCGCAGCGGCGCCAGCCGCCGAAAGCTCGGAAGAATTCTGAACCAGTTTCAGTCGAATAGCGCGTGCCGCAGCAAAAGCGGCACGAGCTCCTACTGATCATAGCCTTTGGTCGGCACCCCGAAAAACCGCCCGCCGATGTCGGTTTATCGAAGTGGCTGTTCTGCCGGCTCTGGTTTCCGGATCAGGGGCACAGCCTGCAGCACGAGTGCGTCGAGGCCATTATCTTCCTTTTCCAGGATTTCGAAGAGTTGCCGCCGCATGCGCGGCTCCCAGAATTTGTTGATATGCGTTGCAACCCCTTGCGCAGCCTCGCTTTCGGGCTGTGTCTTGAAGAAGGTTGCGATCTGGTTTGCCATATAGACGAGTTTGGTCTTGGTATCATGCGACATCGGCGATGCTTCCAGGCGACAGGCGATGCGGGTGGGTGAAAATCTCGAAATCCTCGCCGCGAACGAGGGCGACCAGCGTCATGCCGGCTTCCTCGGCCGTGCGGATGGCAAGTGCGGTCGGCGCGGAAATGGCGATCAGCACGGGCGCGCCGAGGATCGCCGTCTTCTGAACCATTTCGACGGATAGGCGGCTGGTAACAGCGACAGCGCCGGAAGCGCCGGCCTGCCCCGCCCTGATGACGGCGCCACAGAGCTTGTCGAGCGCATTGTGCCGGCCGACATCCTCACGCACGGCGATCAATCCCTTGCCGGGGATGTAGAAGCCGGCGCCATGAACGGCTCGCGTCTCGCGATGCAGCGGCTGGGAATCGTTGAGCAGCGCGATCGCCTGCACGATATCAGCATGCGACAGCGACAGCTCAGTCTTGGAAACATCAGGCACCTTCCTGACCGCCTGCTCGATCGACTCGATGCCGCAGAGGCCGCAGCCGACAGGCCCCGCCATGCTGCGCCGCCGCTTTCTGAGCGCGTCCTCGACATCATCAACAAGCGTCACCTGGACGTCGATACCCTTCTCGTCCTCGATGAGCTCGACACCAGCGACCTGGCTGCGGTCGGTGATAATGCCCTCCGTAAGGCTGAAACCGACCGCGAAATCCTCGAGGTCACCGGGCGTGGCCATCATGACCGCATGCGAACTGCCGCCATAGGAAAAGGCGATCGGCACTTCCTCGGGCACGATACGCTCGCCCCGTGTCATGACGCCGCCCCTCCGGGCGACCTCCGTCACGCTTATGCGGGTCGGCCTTTCCGTCATTATTCCGCCGCCTCCATCTTGCTGGCGATGCGGCGGGACTGACGGGCCTGCTCGTCATACTCGACCTGCCACTCGGACGGGCCGTTGGAAGGCGAAACCTGCACCGCCGTCACCTTGTATTCCGGGCAGTTGGTCGCCCAGTCGGAAAAGTCCGTCGTGATGACATTCGCCTGCGTATCCGGATGGTGGAAGGTCGTATAGACGACGCCGGGCGCCACGCGATCGGTGATCAATGCGCGCAGCGTCGTATCGCCGGAGCGGCTCCCGAGCTTCACCCAATCGCCATCGCGGATGCCGCGCTGTTCGGCATCATGCGGATGAATTTCCAGCCGGTCTTCGGAGTGCCAGATGACATTATCGGTGCGGCGTGTCTGTGCCCCGACATTATACTGGCTAAGAATGCGGCCGGTGGTGAGAAGCAGCGGGAAGCGCGGACCTGTGCGCTCGTCGGTTGCCACATATTCCGTGCGGATGAACTTGCCCTTGCCGCGCACGAACCCATCCACATGCATGATCGGCGAGCCGAGCGGATGCTGCTCGTTGCAGGGCCACTGAACGGAGCCCATCTTGTCGAGATAGTCGTAAGAGACCGAAGCGAAGCTCGGCGTCGTCGCGGCAATCTCGTCCATGATCTCGGACGGATGCGTATAGTGCCAGTCGAGGCCCATGGCCTGGGCGAGCTTCTGCGTTACTTCCCAGTCGCCATAGCCGTTGCGTGGCGTCATGACCTTACGCACGCGGTTGATGCGGCGCTCGGCATTGGTGAAGGTGCCGTCCTTTTCGAGGAAAGTAGAACCCGGCAGGAAGACATGCGCATAGTTCGCCGTCTCGTTCAGGAAGAGATCCTGCACGACGACGCATTCCATGGCGGCAAGACCGGCGGCGACATGTTTGGTATCGGGATCGGACTGCAGGATGTCCTCGCCCTGAATGTAGATACCCTTGAAGGAGCCATCGACGGCAGCATCCAGCATGTTCGGAATACGCAGGCCCGGCTCGTTATTGAGCTTCACGCCCCAGAGCTTTTCGAAGATATCGCGCGTCGCATCGTCGGAGATATGGCGATAGCCCGGCAGCTCGTGCGGGAAGGAGCCCATGTCGCAGGAGCCCTGTACATTGTTCTGGCCACGCAGCGGATTCACACCGACGCCTGGACGGCCGATATTGCCGGTCGCCATGGCAAGATTGGCGATCGCCATGACCGTCGTCGAGCCCTGGCTGTGTTCGGTCACGCCGAGACCGTAATAGATAGCGCCATTGCCGCCGGTCGCGAAAAGCCGGGCAGCGCCGCGCACATCTTCCGGCTTCACGCCGGTAAACTTCTCGACGGCTTCCGGGCTATGCTGCGGCTCGGCGACAAAAGCCGCCCAATCCTCGAACTCCGACCAGTCGCAACGCTCACGGATGAATTTCTCGTCGTAGAGGCCTTCGGTCACGATCACATGCGCAAGCGCCGTCATGATTGCGACATTGGTGCCGGGCTTCAGCGGCAGATGGAAAGATGCCTCCACATGCGGCGAGCGGATAATATCGATACGACGCGGATCGATGACAATAAGCTTGGCACCCTGCCGCAGCCGCTTCTTCAGGCGTGAACCGAAGACCGGATGGCCGTCGGTCGGATTGGCACCGATGATGATGACCACATCGGACTGTTCGACGCTGTCGAAATTCTGCGTGCCAGCCGATGTGCCGAAGGCCTGACCTAGCCCATAGCCTGTCGGCGAATGGCAGACGCGAGCGCAGGTATCGACATTGTTGTTGCCGAAGCCGGCGCGGATCAGCTTCTGGACAAGGTAAGTCTCTTCATTGGTGCAGCGGGACGATGTGATACCGCCGATCGCTTCGCGACCATACTGATACTGGATGCGGCGGAACTCGGAAGCGACATGGGCGTAGGCCTCGTCCCAGGTCACCTCACGCCAGGGATCCGTCACCTTCTCGCGGATCATCGGGTTGAGGATGCGGTCCTTGTGGGTTGAGTAGCCATAGGCGAAGCGACCCTTGACGCAGGAATGGCCGCGGTTTGCCTGCCCATCCTTCCACGGCACCATGCGGACCAGCTCTTCGCCACGCATTTCCGCCTTGAAGGAGCAGCCTACGCCGCAATAGGCGCAGGTCGTGACGGCCGAATGTTCCGGCTGGCCGATGCGGATGACTGATTTTTCCGTCAGCGTCGCGGTCGGACAGGCCTGCACGCAGGCGCCGCAGGACACGCATTCGGAATCGACGAAATGCTCGTGCATACCGGGCGAAACGCGCGACCCGAAACCGCGCCCCTCGATCGTCAGCGCAAAGGTGCCTTGAACCTCCTCGCAGGCACGTACGCAGCGGGAGCAGACGATGCACTTCGACGGATCATAGGTGAAGTACGGATTGGACTCGTCCTTCGGCATCCATTTCAGATTGATCTCGCCGCTGTTGCGCGCCTTGACATGATTGTCGCCCTCATAGCCATAACGCACATCGCGCAGACCGACGGCGCCCGCCATGTCCTGCAACTCGCAATCACCATTGGCTGCACAGGTCAGGCAGTCGAGCGGATGGTCGGAGATATAAAGCTCCATGACGCCGCGGCGGATATTCTTCAGCCGCTCCGTCTGCGTATGGACGACGATGCCGGACGCCACCGGCGTGGTGCAGGAGGCGGGCGTTCCGTTGCGGCCGTCGATTTCGATCAGACAGAGACGGCAGGAGCCGAAGGCATCGACCATATCGGTCGCGCAGAGCTTCGGCACCTGAATGCCGGCATCCATGGAGGCGCGCATGATCGAGGTTCCCTCAGGAACCGTCACCTGCCGGCCGTCGATGGTCAGCGTCACCATCGTTTCGGATTTCGAAGCCGGTGTTCCGTAGTCGATTTCGTGAACAAGAGACATGGTCTATTCCGCTGCTTCAATGAGAGGGACCGGAGCAAAATCGTCCGGGAAATGCGTCATCGCGCTCATGACAGGATAGGGCGTGAAGCCGCCGAGCGCACAGAGCGAGCCGAACTTCATCGTGTTGCAGAGATCTGCGAGCAGTTCGCGGTTCTTTTCGGGCTCGATGCCCTGGGCGATCTTGTCTGCGGTTTCGACCCCGCGGGTCGAGCCGATGCGGCAGGGCGTGCACTTGCCGCAGCTTTCCACCGCGCAGAATTCCATCGCAAAGCGTGCCTGCTTCAGCATGTCGGCCGTATCATCGAAGATGACCAGACCAGCATGACCGATAAGCCCATCCTTGGCGGCAAAGGCCTCATAGTCGAACGGGGTATCGAACAGCGCACGCGGGAAATAGGCGCCAAGCGGCCCTCCCACCTGCACCGCCTTCACCGGCCGGCCGGACACAGTGCCGCCGCCGATCTTGTCGACGATATCGCCGAGCGAAAGACCGAAGGCGGTTTCGTAGAGACCGCCATATTTTACATTGCCGCCGATCTGCAGCGGGATGGTGCCGCGTGACCGGCCCATGCCGAAATCGCGATAGAAGGCGGCCCCCTTGTCCATGATCACAGGCACGGACGCGAGCGAGATGACATTGTTGATGACGGTCGGACAGTTGAACAGGCCCTTATGCGCCGGCAGCGGCGGCTTGGCGCGCACGATGCCCCGCTTGCCTTCGAGGCTGTTGAGCAGCGCCGTTTCCTCGCCGCACACATAGGCGCCCGCACCGGTGCGGATCTCCATGTCGAATTCCTTGCCGGAGCCGAGCACCGAAGCGCCCAGAATGCCAGCCTTTCGGGCGATTTCCACCGCCTGCGTCATCGTGGCGATCGCATGCGGATATTCCGAACGCGTATAGACGAAACCTTTCGTGGCGCCAGTCGCAAGCCCGGCAATCGCCATGCCTTCGATGAGCACGAAAGGATCGCCTTCCATGATCATCCGGTCGGCAAAGGTACCGCTGTCGCCCTCATCTGCATTGCAGACGATATATTTGCGCGAACCGGCGGCATCGAGCACCGTCTTCCATTTGATGCCGGTCGGAAAGCCCGCGCCGCCGCGGCCGCGAAGGCCGGAATCGGTGACTTCCTTGACGACATCGGCAGGCTGCATCGACACTGCACGGCGAAGACCGGCAAGCCCACCGTGGGCCTCGTAATCATCAAGCGAAAGCGGATCGGTAATGCCGCAGCGGGCAAAGGTGAGACGGGTCTGCCCTTTCAGGAACGGGAGGTCCTCGACCTCCCCAAGACAGAGCGCATGCGCCCCGCCGTCAATCAGTCCCGCATCGAACAGCCCGACGACATCCTTCGCCTTGACCGGCCCATAGCCGATCCGTTTCCCGGACACCTCAACCTCAACCAGCGGCTCCAGCCAGAACATTCCGCGCGAGCCGTTGCGCACGACGGTCGCATCAAGGCCGCGGGCGGCGATCTCCTGGGTAATCGCCATTGCCACCTTCTCGGCCCCGAGCGAGAGCGCTGCGGCATCGCGCGGAACATAAATCTTCACAGTCATCGGCGCGCCTCCTCGACGAGTTCGGCCGCCAGGTCGTCATCGACGCGGCCATGCACTTCGCCATCGAACATGGCGGCCGGCGCGCAGGCACAGAGACCGAGACAGTAGACAGGCTCCAGCGTGACGCTGCCGTCGTGTGTCGTTTGATGAAAATCGATGCCGAGCAGGGTCTTGATACGCTCGGCCAGTGCATCGCCACCCATCGACTGGCAGGCTTCGGCGCGACAGAGCTTCAGCACGTGCCGACCGGCAGGATGATCACGATAATCATGATAGAAGGTTACGACACCGTGGACCTCGGCGCGAGAAAGATTGAGCTCATCTGCGATGACTGGCAGGGCCTCCTGCGGCACGTAACCGAACTCGTCCTGAACCTCATGCAGAATGGGGAGCAGTGGGCCTTCGAGGGATCGAAGATCAGCAACGATCGAACGGATACGCCCGGCGATATCGCCCTGGGCGATACGTATATTCATCAGCAGCCTCCCTTCGGCTTGCGCATTCCCTGGGAACCGCAAAACTCCCCATGTCATTGCGATTTCTAGGGAACTGTCTCAGGGAAGCAGGTTGCAATCAATAAAGCAGTCTTGTTGATTGATAGCTTTTTTCTATCATAGTTCCGCGTCTTCAACGAGTGTTCTTGCTTCATGCAACAAGGCGGAGACAAGCGGCGTGAAAGGTTCCCGATAAGGAGCGACAAGGCCGACGAGATGGTGCGCCTCCGGCTCGACGATCGGGATCATCCGGATCTCCGCAGGAAAGCCGAATGATATCGCAACGTTACGCGGCATGATGCTTGCCCAGCGGCCAGTCCGCACGTGCGAAAAAAGAACGATCATCGAATTCGATTCGAGTGTCGGATGGACTGTTGCGCCTGCTTCGGCCAAATGCCGGTTGATGATACGCCGGTTCTGCATGTCAGCCGTCAATAGGCAAAGCCGAAGATCACCCACTTCACGCCATGTCACACTCTCGCGATCCGAGAGCGGACTGCCGGCGGCGGTGATGAGATTATAGCGCTCCGCATAGAGGGGCACAGAAGTGACGCGCCCGAGCGGCTCGTTTTCCAGATAGGTGACGCCGGCATCGATCTCGAGGTTTTCGAGCATGCTCAGCACCTGCAGCGAATTGCGCGAGACGATGGAGAAGGTGACGTCGGGATGCCGTTCCTGGAAGGGCGTTGTGATTCGCGACAGCATCGCGAGCGCGGTCGGAATGGACGCCAGACGCAGATGGCCGGAGAGACCCTTGCGGGCGGCGCGCATTTCCTCGCGCATCGTGCGCGTGTCCCCGACGATGCGGCGCGCCCATTCGAGCACACGCTGTCCTTCCGGCGTCAATCCTTGAAAGCGGGAGCCACGCTGCACCAGCATGACGCCCAGCTGATCTTCCAGCTGGCGAATGGCGGCCGAGAGCGTGGGTTGGGAGACGCCGCATTCCTCTGCCGCACGACCGAAATGTTTCTCATTAGCGAGTGCGATGAAGAATTCCAGCTTGTCGATCATCCGGCCTCCCTGCCGAATTGGGCATGAGGCCTATCTTTGCGGCTTGCCGTCCGGCTTCGCAAGAGCTGGCAGGCTCAGCCCGTCTCGGCAACCGGAAAGAGACTGAAAAGTGATTCGAGGAAAGCCATGACGCTTTCGTTGCCCATGCTGTAATAGACAAGCCGCCCGTCGCGCCGCGTATTGACGAGGCCTTCGAGCCTCAGTCGCGCAAGCTGCTGGGACACCATAGCCTGCTGTATTCCAAGGATATCCTCGATTTCGCCGACCGTCTTTTCCCCTTCCGACAGGATACAGAGGATGAGCAACCGGGTCTGATGGGCTAGCGCCTTCAGGAGATCGCTCGCCTCGTGGGCTTTGTCAGCAAGCTTCTGCAAGTCCTGGCCGGTCATGCCCGGCTTCGGTTTAGGCAATGGCATTTGCTTCTCGGAAGGAGGTAATAGGATAGATCAGTACAATATCATATTCGCAGAAGCGAATTCGTCAAATGTCGCGAAATGCCAAAAAAAGTCCAAACAAATCAGCAAATAAGCTGGCCACCATTGATCTCCAGGACTTGACCCGTGATGTAACCTGAGAGTGATGGAGCCGCCAGGAAGAGATAGGCGGGGGCACAATCCTCTGCTGTTCCGAGCCGCTGTAGTGGGATCGACTTGCGCGTCTGCTCCAGCTTTTCACGCGATGAATAGCGTGCATGGAAATCGGTTTCGATCGTGCCGGGCGAGACGCAGTTGACCCTGATACCATCAGGCGCAAGCTCTCGGGCCAGCGCTTTCGAATAGGTCGCAACAAATGCCTTCGATGCGGAATATATTGCAGAACCGGGGCTTCCGCCCGTCAGCGCCGAAATCGAAACGGTGTTGACGATAGCAGCGCCCCCTGCCGCCCGGAGCGCCGGAAGCAGCGCTCGTGTCAACTCCACCACCGACGTCTGGTTGAGGCGCACGACAGTCTCATAATCGGCATCGGTCAACTCACCTGCGGGAAAACGCCCATACATCGTGCCGGCATTGTTGACCAGCACATGCACCTTGTCGAAGAATTCGAGCGCCTCTTCCGCAAACTTCGCAGCCCCGCCCGGCTGCAGGAAATCTGCGGGCAACAGCAGGGCCCGACGTTCCGATTCGG
Organism: Rhizobium sp. 768_B6_N1_8; assembly: GCF_051811225.1. Taxonomy (NCBI): domain Bacteria; kingdom Pseudomonadati; phylum Pseudomonadota; class Alphaproteobacteria; order Hyphomicrobiales; family Rhizobiaceae; genus Rhizobium; species Rhizobium sp. 768_B6_N1_8. Next base: position 4,098,374 of record NZ_JBPWPV010000001.1, read on the forward strand.
CGGTCAGCAGAAAATCCGGCAATTCACGTTCCCCATCGCGCCCGGTATGGACAAGCACGCGCGCACCGCAATCCAGAAACTGCCGGGCAACTTCGAGGCCGATACCGCGGCCTGCACCTGTCACGACGACATTGCGGTTTTCGAACAATTTGGGATGAAACACGAAGCTCTCCTCCTTGCGGGCCGGCCCGCCGCTTGCGCTATCAGGCCTAACATATGCGGCCATCGGCCAAAAGAAAGCCCGAAGGTCTAAGCCCCCGGGTCGAGAAGCCGCGCACCGGCGCCTTGCCTGCCGAGCACGTCAAAGGGATTGCGTAGCGGACAGGCGTCGATCGAGAGACAGCCGCAGCCAATACAGCTCGTCAGATGGTCACGCAGCAGGCTCAGCTGCTTGATGCGCGCATCGAGATCATCCTTCCAGAGCGCAGACAGTTTCTGCCAGTCCCCGACTGTCGGCGTCCGGCTCTGCGGCAGAGTTTCGAAGGCAGTCTGGATTTCGGCAAGCGGAATGCCGACCCGTTGCGCCACCTTGATAATGCCGAGGCGCCGTAGCACATCGCGGCCGTATCGGCGCTGGTTGCCGCGGGTGCGGATGCTGGAGATCAGCCCCTTCGCCTCGTAGAAATGCAGGGCAGAAACCGCAAGTCCGCTGCGCTCTGCCACCTCGCCCACCGTCAGGAGCCTGCTCAAGGAGAATGCCGGATTTTGCTGCATCGCCTATTGACCTCTATATTAGTTGAGGTTTTATAGACTCCGCTCCCGAGGCCGTAAAGCCGCAACGAGAAGGAGCAATGCATGCAGAAACCCATGAGGCTTGCGGTCATCTACGGCAGCACGCGTGAGGGGCGCATCTGCGACAGGGTTGTGAAATGGCTCGAAAGAGAGTTGACCCGCTTTCCACAATTCGAGATCGACATCATCGACCCCCTGGCATTCTCGCTGCCGCGAGAGCATCTACCACATCATCCGGAGGCAAGGCGGCTTGCTGACAGGCTCCATCAGGCTGATGGCTTCATCCTCGTCACGCCGGAATATAACCACAGTTTCACCGCTTCCCTGAAATTCCTCATCGATCTCTTCGCCGAGCCGTGGCACGGCAAGCCGATCGCCTTCGTCTGCTATGGCGGCGTCTCCGGCGGATTGCGGGCGGTCGAACAGCTCCGCCTCGTCTTTGCGGAGCTTCACGCCGTCACGATTTGCGATGCCGTCAGCTTCAGTTCCCCCTGGCGCCGTTTCGACAATGAAGGCCGACTGCAGGATACGGAAGATACGTTGCGCCGGCTTTCCCGAATGATGGCCCAGTTGCAATGGTGGACTGAGGCGCTGATCGCCGCCCGCAGCGACACTCCTTATGCCGGCATCGCCGCCTGAGACAACGACATCCGATTCCGTCTCTGGCAGGTACGGAACCGGCTGGGCACCCGGACAGGACCTCCGTCCGGGTGTTCCTCCCAACACTTGACAGCTGCGTCCGAACTGCCCTGGCCCTTTCCGACCGTGTAGCCGGATAGGAATTTTACGGTTGCGGTATCGCAGGCCCGGTGCTAGCTTCCGCCACAATTTCACGGGGGAGCTCCGAATTGCCGGGGCTGAGATGTGAGGCGCATGCCTCCGGACCCTTCAAAGCTGATCTGGGTAATGCCAGCGGAGCGAGGTCCAAATGTTTTCCGGCGCACAAGTGTCTCTATATCCGATGTCCGGCAATTTCGTCGGCATCATCCTTGACGCTATCAAGGCTCTCGATCCCTATCGTGATCGTCTTCGCATCGAAACCGACGATATTTCCACGCTGATGGTCGGCCCGCCCGACGTGTTGTTTGCCGCCATGCGCGACCTCTTCGTCTCGGCTGCCGCAAGCGGCGAGCATTGCGTATTGTCCGCCGCGATCTCGCGGGGCTGCCCCGGCGAACCGGATGATGCGATCTGTGGCGCCGGCCTGTCTTCCAGCCGATCCGAGCCGCTCGCCGAGCGAGTGGAAGCCGCGATCGCGGCAGTCAAGGACACCACAGAAACCGGCCAGCCAACGGCCGCCCAATTTTCTCTGTACGTTATGGGAACGGGCACCCATATGGACGAGATCTACGGCTGCATCGATTTCCTGAAGCGCTCGGGCACATTCGACCGCTCCAAGAATTTCTGCACCAAGTTGCGCGGCGATGCCGGCGCGATCTTCGCGACCATCCATGAAGCCTTCTATCGCTTTGGCGATCCCGAAGGCCATGTGACGCTGGATATCACGGTCTCCGCGAACAGCCCGAGCAAAGCCTGAGACGCTTGACGGCAATGACCTTATCGAAACCGGATTCGACATTTGCGCCACTGAGGCGGGCCTTGCCCGCCATTCTTGCCGTGTTTGCCTTCCTGGCCGTCTGGGAGCTCTATGTCGATCTCTCCGGCATCAAGCCCTCCATTCTGCCCTCGCCTTCGCGCATCCTGACACAGGGCTGGCTGAACAGGCAGGCGCTGCTCGACAACACCTGGCCGACGCTTGGCGCGACGCTCGGCGGTTTCGCTTTGTCGCTGGTCTTCGCCTTCGCCTCGTCTGTGCTGATGGATTTCGTGCCCTTCATGCGCCGCGCGCTGCTGCCGCTCTTCATCGTCAGCCAGACATTACCGCTGGTCGCGATTGCCCCCTTGGTCGTGCTCTGGTTCGGTTTCGGGCTGCTGCCGAAGCTTCTGCTCGTTGCTCTCGTCACTTTCTTTCCGCTGCTGGTAGCCCTGCTTCAGGGCTATGAAGCGACGGACCGAGATATCGCCGAGCTTCTGAGTTCCATGAAGGCAAGCCGCTGGCGCATCTTCTGCCTGGCGAGGCTTCCCTCCGCCATGCCCTTCTTCTTTGCCGGCCTGCGCATTTCGATCACCTATGCCGTGGTCGGCGCTATCTTCGCCGAATATGCAGGTGCCGCACGTGGCCTCGGGATCTATATCCTCAATGCCAAGAACAATTTTCGGCCCGACCTCGTGCTTGCCGCCGTCGTCGTGAGCGCCCTCCTCACCCTCTGCCTCTTCGGTCTCACGCTGGCGGTGCAGCGTTTCGTCATGCCCTGGCAATCTCCTGCGGAGAAACGCCGATGAGCGGGATGCTTGAGCTGAAGAACGTCTCGAAGTCCTTCGACGGCATGGAAGTGCTGAAGGACATTTCTCTTCATATCGCCAGAGGAGAATTCGTCTCGATCGTCGGCCCCTCCGGCTCCGGCAAATCGACGATCCTCCGTTTGCTGACACAGGCGCTGCAGGCCGATAAAGGCCACATTCTCTTTGACGGCATGTCGCTTTCGCAAGCGGCGCACGCATTCGCCTTCATGCCCCAGCGCGATGCGCTGATGCCGTGGCGAAGCGTCATCGACAATGCGATCCTTGGCCTCGAAGTGCACGGTATGCGCCGCAGCCAGGCACGAGCGGTTGCCGCCCCTCTCTTTGAACGCTTCGGCCTTGCCGGTTTCGAAAATCACTATCCCGCGGCCCTTTCAGGCGGCATGCGCCAGCGCGCGGCCCTGCTGCGCACCGTGATCCAGCGGCAGGACATGCTGCTGCTCGACGAGCCTTTCGGGGCACTCGACGCGCTGACCCGCACCCAGATGCAGGAATGGCTGCAGGGCATGTGGACCGATCATCGCTGGACGGCCCTGCTGATCACCCATGATGTGCGGGAAGCCGTTTTCCTGTCTGACCGCATCTATGTGCTTTCTGCCCGCCCGGCGACCGTGATCAGGGAGTTCGAAGTGCCGCTGAAAAGGCCGCGCACGCTTGCCGATCTCGGCTCCCCGGCCGCCCAGGCGATCGAAACCGAAATTCTTCAAACATTGCTGCATCCGCAAAGAACCTGAGGAGGTCCCGATGCTTCTCACCCGCCGACAAACCCTTTTTGCCGCCATGGCCGCAAGCCTCGCCGGCCGTGCTGCCTTCGCCCAATCCGCCGCCAAGGTGCGTATCGCGCTCGACTGGACGCCGAACACCAATCATATCGGCATCTATGTCGCCAAGGCGAAGGGCTTCTATGAGGCCGCCGGCCTCGATGTCGAGATCCTACCCTATGCCGATACCAGCGCTGGCACGCTGGTCGCGAACGGCGTTGCCGATTTCGGCATTTGCGGAGAGATCGAGACCTTTACCCAGCGCGCCGCCGGCGCTGATGTGAAACTCGTCTATGCCGTCGTGCAGACGGAAACCGGCAGGCTGATCTTCAAGGGCGGCCGCAACGATATCAAAAGCCCCAAGGACCTGGACGGAAAAACCTATGGCGGCTTCGGCGGCGCATGGGAGGAGGCGCTCATCTCCGCGATGATCCGCAACGACGGCGGCAAGGGAACCTTCCAGAATGTCACGCTCGGCACCTCGGCCTATGAGGCGCTCGATAACGGCGCCGTGGACTTCACGCTGGAAATCTACACCTGGGAGGGCATCGCGGCCCAACTGGAGAACCGGCAGGTCGGCCGCTGGCGCTATAGCGATTACGGCATACCTGACGAACAGACGACCGCGATCGCTTCCAGTGACGCCTATCTCTCGGCCAATCCGCAAAATGCCCGCGCCTTCATCCAGGCAACGCTCAAGGGTTACGCCTATTCGGTCGATAATCCGGACGAGGCCTGTGACCTCCTGATTGCCGGCAGCAACGGCGCGTTGCTGAATACCGAACTGGTCAAGGCATCGCAAAAGGCGCTGGTCGAAGGCCATTTCCTCAAGGGCGACAATGGCACGATCGGCATCATCGATCCGGCCAAGGCCGAAGCGATCGGCGCTTTCCTGTTCGACCATGGCATCCTGCTCGATGCCAATGGTGCGGCGTTGAAGGAAAAGCCCGATTTTTCCGGCTATTACACCAACGATCTGCTTGGCTGAGATGACCCTGCCCTTGCCGGCAGCAGCTTTCCGCTGCAAAGTCCGGCAAGGAGCGAGGGAGTGACATGCAGCAGCAGGACCGGGTGGCCGGAGCGGATTTCTTGCGTGCAGCCGCCTGCCTGCTTGTCCTTATCCACCATCTCATTCTGCGCATCGACCTCAACAAGACCGAGGGATTGCGGCCGACGCTGACCGCCCTGCGCTTCGGCAATTTCGGCGTCGCCATCTTCTTCATCCTCAGCGGTTTCCTGCTGGCCTTGCCGTTCTGGCGTTCCCTTGATGCCGGTTGCGCCATGCCTGACCTGCGCACCTACGTGCTGCGTCGCGCGGCCCGCATCGTGCCCGGTTATTGGGTGGCTCTGACGGCGGGCTTCATCCTCAGCATTACTCTGCTCGGGCACGCACTGACGCCGGAACTTGTTATGCGCTATGTCAGCGGTCTCTTCTTCATGAGCCAATGGCACTGGCGCACCTTTTTTCCTGTCGAAGGCAACGGCCCGCTCTGGTCCATATCTTTCGAAGTAACGAGCTACGTGCTGCTGCCGCTTGGCTTCCTCTGGCTTTTCGCTATCCCGGAAAAACGCCGTTCTCCGCTCGTCACGCGCCTTGCCTGGTTCGGCATCATTGCCGTGACGCTGCTTACCCATGAGACCTTCCGTACGCTTGTTCCCCCCAACGAGATTGATCGTGGCTGGCAATATGGCATGCAGGGCGGCGCGAAGGAGTGGATGCCGAACTATAATCCCGTCGGCTTCTTCGCCGTCTTTGCGCTCGGTACGCTCGCAGCCGGCATTCAGATCATGTTGCCGCGAAAGCATCAGATCTGGTTCGACATCGTTGCGCTTGCCTGCCTGGTCACCGCCGGCTCCCAGCTGCCGCTTTCAACAGGCGGACCTTGGGAAGCCTATGGATGGCTCGGAATCCCCTACGCCTTTCCGCTGTTTCCGGCCATGATCGCTGTTGCGCTTGTGGCCCTCTCACGCTCCGTGCTGCTTGCGGCATTGCTCGACAATACCTTCATGCGCTTCACGGCAACCGTCTCATTCGGCATCTATATCTGGCAGGACATCGTTCTAACCTCGATGCAGACGATCTCTCCAGCCATATTCGGCATCGGCGAAGATCATCCGCTACGGGACTGGTTTATCGGCTGCATCTTTGCGACGGCGATCACTTTTCTTCTCGCAAGCTTCAGCTATTTCGCTGTCGAACGACAGGCAATACGGCGCGCCGCACGCATAACGCGCAAGAATTCAGCCACTACTCAATATAGTTAATTCCCAACCAACCAAAAATATCAGGAACATATTCGAAATACTCCCAAATTTGGCTCTGTTATGGTTACGAAAACATTAAGGAAGCGGGTGACAAATCGATCCCGTCCATGTATTTGTGCCAGCGCGACGCAATATGCGAGTATTTCCACGGACGTTGCTTAATGAACGTGTTTACTTCAAATAAGCTCCAAGACACGGCCTTCTCTGCAAAAGCAGTGAAGATGATGGCTCTCGACGCAGCGAATTCCAACATTCGCCAGCCGGAAAGCTTTGTCTCTTTGGATGGCCGGAACAGGCTTCAGCTCGGCTTGAAGAGAGCTTTCGACATTTTCGGTGCAACAGGCGCGCTGGTCATCCTGTTTCCCGTACTTCTGACGATTGCGCTTCTCATCGTGATCGATGATGGCGGGCCGGTATTTTTCCGGCAGATTCGCTGGGGCCTGAAGGGCAGCAAGATCACCGTCTACAAGTTCCGCTCCATGCGTGCGGATCTCTGCGATCCCACCGGCATCGAACAGACAGTCAAGGATGACCGGCGCGTGACGCGGATCGGCGCATTCCTGCGCAAGACCAACATCGACGAGCTGCCGCAACTCCTCAACGTCATCAAAGGCGATATGTCGCTCGTCGGCCCCCGCTGCCATGCTATCAACATGCGCGCGGCCGGCATGCTCTACGAAGAACTGGTGCCCGAATATCATTATCGCCATCTGATGCGGCCGGGCATTACCGGCCTCGCCCAGACGCGCGGCTGGCGCGGTCCGACAGGGCGCCCGACAGAGGCACGAGCCCGCATCGCCAGCGATATCTATTACATCAGAAATTTCAGCCTCTGGCTGGATATGAAGATCCTGTTCGGCACGCTGCTGTCCGAACTACGCGGTGGCACTGGCTTCTAAGAAGGTCCTGCTAAGGAAATCTCCGGCACAGGCAGTCAAAAGCCGCCTGTTTTCGTTTCCGTGGTCCGGGTGGAAACAGCAGCCTTCGCCGTGATAAGAACTGCCTCCTCGGCATCAAGAAACTTTCCAGGATGTCTCAGCTCGCCTCCATGCGGTTCTCTGCATGGCGAATGGCTGAGCCCCGTTCAGAGCGGCTTAGCAAAAAGAAAAGCGGCCTTGAAAGCCGCTTTTCTCACTGTGTTTATCTCGGGCCGAGCCGATCAGTCTTGCTGGACGACACCGCGCAGGTGGGTCAGTTCCATGATGAAGTGCTCTAGCCTGGACTTGTGCTCGTGATGCTCGGCATCTTCGAGTTCCTTCTTCGCAGCTTCGATGCGGCGAGTGAGTTCATCCTTGTTGAGCTCTTGGACCGGAACAGCGGATTCGGCAAGCAGCGTGCAGCCAGTCGGTAGGATGTCGGCGAAACCGCCGAACACGACGTAATCCTGCTTCGATCCGGAACCGGAACGCACGCTCACGATACCCGGCTTGATGGTCGTCATCGTCGGAGCATGGTTGGCCATAACAGTCATTTCGCCTTCGGTCGCGGGAATGACGACCTCGGTCACCATCTCCGACAGCAGCAGACGCTCCGGCGAAACGAGCTCAAAGTTGAAATTGTCAGCCATCAGTGACTTACCTTCTCGGCTATGGCTTCTGCATCTTGCAGTTTGGTCCCGCAGAACGGGCAGTGCATTATCGCATGGTCGAGATAACCGAGGCCTTCCTCGCTCTGAGCCAACCCGACGACCATCATCATCACGCCGTTATCGGCACGGTAGATGGTCGGCGCTGCCGGTTCAGGAAGCTCTGCCACGACACTTTTGAGGGTGTCGCAGCAGAATATCTCGTCCCGAGCGTCGCTCATCAAGCTGCTGCGAGCTTCTTGGCTTTCTCGACAGCTTCGTCCATCGAACCAACCATGTAAAAGGCTGCTTCCGGCAGATGGTCGTACTCGCCGTTGACGAGGCCCTTGAAGCCCTTGATCGTGTCTTCGAGAGCAACGAGCTTGCCCGGCGAGCCGGTGAAGACTTCGGCAACAAAGAATGGCTGCGACAGGAAGCGCTCGATCTTGCGGGCGCGGGCAACGGCAATCTTGTCCTCTTCGGACAGTTCGTCCATGCCAAGGATCGCGATGATGTCCTGCAGGGCCTTGTAGCGCTGCAGCGTCGACTGGACCTTGCGGGCCACTTCGTAATGCTCTTCGCCGACAACCATCGGGTCGAGCATGCGCGACGTGGAGTCGAGCGGATCGACGGCCGGGTAGATGCCCTTTTCAGCGATCGAACGCGACAGAACGGTCGTTGCGTCCAGGTGAGCAAACGAGGTTGCCGGTGCCGGGTCGGTCAAGTCGTCGGCCGGAACGTAAATGGCCTGAACCGAGGTGATCGAGCCCGTCGTCGTCGTGGTGATGCGTTCCTGCATCTGACCCATGTCGGTTGCGAGCGTCGGCTGATAACCCACGGCCGAAGGAATACGGCCGAGCAGAGCCGACACTTCCGAGCCAGCCTGCGTGAAGCGGAAGATGTTGTCGACGAAGAACAGAACGTCCTGGCCCTGGTCGCGGAAGTGTTCTGCAACCGTCAGACCGGTCAGAGCGACGCGAGCGCGGGCGCCCGGCGGTTCGTTCATCTGGCCGTAAACGAGCGCAGCCTTGGAACCTTCGCCACCGCCGTGCTTGTTGACATTCGATTCGATCATTTCGTGGTAGAGGTCGTTGCCTTCGCGGGTGCGTTCACCGACCCCTGCGAAAACCGAGTAACCACCATGCGCCTTGGCAACGTTGTTGATCAGTTCCATGATGAGAACGGTCTTGCCGACGCCTGCACCACCGAAAAGGCCGATCTTGCCGCCGCGTGCGTAAGGCGCGAGAAGGTCGACGACCTTGATGCCGGTGACAAGGATCTGCGCTTCCGTGGACTGATCGACGTAAGCCGGAGCGTCCTGGTGGATCGAACGCTTGTGAGCGGTAACCAACGGACCAGCTTCGTCGACCGGCTCACCGATGACGTTCATGATACGGCCGAGCGTCTCGTTACCGACCGGAACCATGATCGGAGCACCGGTATCAGTGACTTTCTGACCGCGAACAAGACCTTCGGACGAGTCCATCGCAATGGTACGGACTACGTTTTCGCCGAGGTGCTGAGCAACTTCGAGAACCAGACGGTTGCCGTTGTTGTCGGTTTCCAGCGCATTCAGGATCTTCGGCAGTTCGCCTTCGAAAGCAACGTCAACGACGGCGCCGATAACCTGTGTGACTCTGCCGACAGAGCCGGTCTTGGGGGTAGCTGCCTCAGCCATTTTCTGACCCTCTTTTCCTAACCTCAGAGCGCTTCCGCGCCCGAAATGATTTCAATCAGTTCCTTGGTGATCTGAGCCTGACGCTGACGGTTGTAGCTCAACGTCAGCTTGTTGATCATCTCACCAGCATTGCGCGTCGCATTGTCCATCGCGCTCATCTTGGCACCCATTTCGCCCGCAACGTTCTCAAGGAGAGCTCGGAAGATCTGGACAGAGATGTTGCGCGGGATCAGCTCGTCGAGGATCGACGCCGGATCCGGCTCGTATTCATAGACGGCACCAGCATGGGCTGCATCTTCGGTGACAGCTTCAGGAGCCTTGGCCGGGATGAGCTGCTGCGCGGTTGGGATCTGGCTGATCACCGACTTGAATTCCGAGTAGAACAGCGTGCAAACGTCGAACTCACCGGCTTCATACATCTCGATGATACGCTTGCCGATCTGATCGGCATTCTCGAAACCGATCTTCTTGACTTCGCGCAGTTCCTTGCGCTCGACGATCAGCGACGCGAATTCGCGACGCAGGATGTCATAGCCCTTCTTGCCGACGGTGAAGATCTTCACAGTCTTGCCTTCGGCGACCAGCTTGCGAACGTGATCGCGAGCAAAGCGAGCAATCTGCGAATTGAAGCCGCCACACAGGCCGCGTTCGGCCGTGCAGACGACGAGCAGGTGTACCTGATCCTTGCCCGTACCGGTCATCAGGACCGGCGCGCCGTCCGCATCGGTAACGGCCTTGGCGATATTCGCCAGGACCGCACCCATACGCTGCGAATAAGGCCGGGCGGCCTCGGCCGCCTCCTGCGCACGCCGAAGCTTCGCCGCGGCGACCATCTTCATCGCCTTGGTGATCTTCTGCGTCGCCTTGACGGAGGCGATCCGGTTTTTCAGATCCTTAAGTGAAGGCATCCGCTATCCGTCCTAACCTAGGGCCTGATTACTGGAAAGACTTGGCGAAGCTGTCGAGAGCAGCAACGAGCTTGCCCTTCGTAGCGTCGCTGATAGCCTTTTCCGTGCGGATCGCATCGAGGATGGCAGAGCCTTCCGAACGCAGATAGGACAACAGGCCCTGTTCGAACTTGCCGACCTGAGTGACCGGCAGCTTGTCGAGGTAACCATTGACGCCTGCGAAGATCACGGCGACCTGCTCTTCCGTCTTCAGCGGCGAGAACTGCGGCTGCTTCAGGAGCTCGGTCAGGCGTGCACCGCGGTTCAGCAGGCGCTGGGTAGCAGCGTCAAGGTCCGAACCGAACTGGGCGAAGGCAGCCATTTCGCGATACTGGGCAAGTTCGCCCTTGATCGAGCCGGCAACCTGCTTCATGGCCTTGATCTGAGCCGAGGAACCGACGCGGGAAACCGACAGACCGACGTTAACGGCCGGACGGATACCCTGATAGAACAGGTCGGTTTCGAGGAAGATCTGGCCGTCGGTGATCGAGATCACGTTGGTCGGAATGAAGGCCGAAACGTCGTTACCCTGGGTTTCGATGACCGGCAGAGCGGTCAGCGAACCGGCGCCCTTGTCGTCGTTCATCTTTGCAGCGCGCTCGAGAAGACGCGAGTGCAGGTAGAAAACGTCACCCGGATAAGCTTCGCGGCCCGGCGGGCGGCGCAGCAGCAGCGACATCTGACGGTAGGAAACGGCCTGTTTGGACAGGTCGTCATAACCGATCAGCGCATGCATGCCGTTATCACGGAAATATTCGCCCATGGCGCAGCCGGCAAACGGAGCCAGGAACTGCATCGGCGCCGGATCGGAAGCGGTCGCAGCGACGATGATCGAATACTTCAGTGCGCCACGTTCTTCGAGCACCTTGACGAACTGCGCGACGGTCGAACGCTTCTGGCCGACAGCGACGTAGACGCAGTAAAGCTTTTCGCCTTCCGGACCGTTGTCATGGATGGCCTTCTGGTTGAGGAACGCGTCGAGAAGGATCGCGGTCTTGCCGGTCTGGCGGTCGCCGATGACGAGCTCGCGCTGGCCGCGACCGACCGGGATGAGCGCGTCGATGGCCTTGAGGCCGGTTGACATCGGCTCATGGACCGACTTGCGCGGAATGATGCCCGGAGCCTTGATGTCGACGCGCGAACGGCGGGTCGCATTGATCGGGCCCTTGCCATCGATCGGGTTGCCGAGAGCGTCGACAACGCGGCCGAGCAGTTCCGGACCGACCGGAACGTCGACGATCGCGCCGGTACGCTTGACAGTGTCGCCTTCCTTGATGTCGCGGTCGGAGCCGAAAATAACGACACCGACATTGTCGGATTCAAGGTTCAGCGCCATGCCGCGGATGCCGCCGGGGAACTCGACCATTTCACCAGCCTGGACGTTGTCCAGGCCGTAAACGCGAGCGATACCGTCACCAACGGAGAGAACCTGGCCGACTTCCGAGACTTCTGCCTCTTTGCCGAAGTTCTTGATCTGGTCTTTAAGAATTGCGGAAATTTCCGCAGCGCGGATATCCATCAGCCGACCTCTTTCAATGCAAGCTTAAGGGTAGAGAGTTTGGTACGAAGAGACGTATCAATCTGACGGGACCCGACCTTGACGATCAGACCACCAAGAATTGACGGATCAACCGTGACAGCAATTGCCACGTCTTTGCCGGTGACGCCCTTCAGCGCCACCTTCAATTCATTTTCCTGCTCTACGGAGAGAGCATGGGCCGAAGTGACTTCGGCAGAAATTTCGCCGCGATGGTTGGCGGCAATGATGCGGAAGGCCTTGATCATGCCCGGCAGGGCAAACAGGCGGCGGTTACGCGCCACGACCTTCAGGAAATTGACAAAGAAGCCAGAGAGACCAGCCTTTTCGCTGAGAGCGATGATGGCCTTGAGTTGATCTTCTGCGGAAAAGACCGGGCTCAGGACAAAGCGCTTCAGGTCTTCGCTTTCGTCCAGCATGGCCTGGAAACGATCGAGATCAGCGGTAACGCTGTCGACGGCGCCTTCTTCGAGCGCGAGCTCGAAAAGCGACGAGGCATAGCGCTCTGCAACACCAGAAGTAAGCTGGGACGTGTCTGCCACGGGCACAAATTTCCCTGATTTCAATTCAAAATCCGACTTTCGGCGGGCGCCGAACCTATGACTTTGAATTCGTTTTGATTTCCCCCAGAAATCGCAAGAGAAGCCTCTTGCTTCTTCCGAAATTCGGGGTCCGTCTAACATAGGATCTCCGGACTCGCAACACGCGTAGCGCCCGAATACGCCATTCGCATGATTTTCTATCAGCAAAATTGCCGAAACGCCCGAAAGCGGCCTGCGAAACGCTTTATTTTCAGCTCTGGATCAGCTCTGAAGGAAGCCGAACACATGAAGCAGGGGCAATGCGGCTATGACCGCCTGCACAACCAGAAGTAAATAATTGAGGAGCGTACTCCCCTTATCAGAAAGGATGGAGATGATGCGCGCAAAAGCAGCCATCGCGAAGGAAGCTCCGAGCGCCAGATAGGTCCAGTCCTGCGCCAGCATGATCGCGGCAACCCCGAGACCAAGATAGAGGCCGCCCATCGATCGAACTTCGCTGTAACCCTCACGCCGCTCGCCCCGTGGCGCCAGACCGAAGGCCCGCATGGCAAGACCGGGGGCGAACATGATGATGAAGCCAGCAAGCGCGGTGAAGGCCGCAGCACCAAAGGCAAGCTGCTCGCCAAATTCCGTCGGAAAGTAGAATTCCATGCCTCAACCCCAAATCATCAGCTGATTCTGCGTTTATGCCATGATCAGCGACATCCGGAAACGCTGAGGCTGTAACGATCTACAGGAAGCTCTGCGGATCGATATCGAGCTGCACCTGAACCGATCCGCGCTCCTTCGGCGCTTGTGCGAGCAATGCCCTGAGATAGGCCTGCATGTCGGAATTCCGGCGCCCATGCACGAGGAGGCGGAAACGATGGCGCCCACGCACCAGCGCCAACGGCGCCTCCGCCGGCCCTAGAACGGAAATGCCCGAAATCTGCGGCGCGGCGTTGCGCATGCCGCGCGCATGGTTTTCCGCATCCTGCCGCGTGTCTGCCGATACGATGATCGAGGCGAGCCTGCCGAAGGGCGGCAGGGCAGCGCGTTCCCGCTCGCCGATTTCACGATCATAGAAAGCCCGCGCATCGCCGGAGACGATTGCCTGCATGACAGGATGCTGCGGCTGATAGGTCTGCAGCAGGCCATGGCTCTTCAGGCCCGTTCGACCGGCGCGGCCCGTAACCTGTGACAGAAGCTGAAAGGTCCGCTCCGCTGCGCGAGGGTCGCCATTCGCGAGCCCGAGATCCGCGTCGACAATGCCGACCAGCGTCATCAGCGGAAAGTTGTGTCCCTTGGCGACAAGCTGCGTGCCGATCACGATATCCGCCTCGCCCTTGGCGATGGCGTCGAGCTCCAGCCGCAGCCGCTTCACTCCGCCCATGATGTCGGAGGAGAGCACGATGGTGCGCGCGTCCGGAAAATGCCGCTCCACCTCTTCCGCGATGCGCTCCACACCCGGCCCGCAGGCGACGAGGTGGTCGAGCGTTCCGCATTCCGGGCAAGCCTCCGGTGTCGGCTCGGAATGACCACACTGATGGCATTGCAGCTGCCGGCGAAAGCGATGCTCCACCAGCCAGCTCGAACATTGCGGGCACTGGAAACGATGGCCGCACACACGGCAGAGCGTCAGCGGAGCGTAGCCGCGGCGATTGAGGAAGAGCAGGGCCTGCTCGCCCTTTTCCACCGTCTTGCCGATCGCCCGGATCAGTACCGGCGACAGAAAACCGCCGCGTTCCGGCGCATGGCGCCGCATGTCGACCAGATGCAGGTCGGGCAGCGCGGCATCGCCGAAACGCGTCGGCAGATGGATCGTGCTGTAGCGACCGCTCTGGCCGTTGACCTGGCTTTCGACCGAAGGCGTCGCCGAAACGAGTACTACGGGAAAATCGCCGATCCGCGCCCTAACGACCGCCATGTCACGCGCGTTGTAGTAGACGCGGTCTTCCTGCTTATAGGCAGGATCATGCTCTTCATCGACAATGATGAGGCCGAGATCTTCGAAAGGCAGGAACAGCGCCGAACGCGCGCCGGCAACGACCCGCACCTCTCCCGTTACCGCCTGCCGCCAGACCTTTTCGCGCATACGCGGGGCAAGGTCGGAATGCCACTCGGCAGGTTTCGCACCGAACCGATCCTGGAAGCGTTCGAGAAAACTTGCAGTGAGCGCGATCTCCGGCAGCAAGATCAGTACCTGTTTGCCGCGCCTCAGCGTCTCGGCGATCGCCTCGAAATAGACTTCCGTCTTGCCGGAACCGGTCACGCCGTCGATCAGCGAAACCGCGAATTCGCCCTTGCGCACTTCGTCCAGAATTTCTTCGGCCGCCTCCTTCTGCGGACCTTCGAGGCGGGCACCGGTAAAGTCCGGATCAGGCTCGGCGACGACAGGTGGCGGCGGTAGGAAGATCGTCTCGAAAATGCCTTGTGCAATCAGCCCGTCGACAACGCTGGTGGAAACACCGGCAGCATGGGCAAGACCGGTCCGCGTCCAGGACAACCCGTCCGCGGCGGTGTCGAGCACGCGTGCGCGTGCCGGTGTCATCCGCGCCGGCTCACCGCCGATGAAACGCAACCCTTCCACCATCGGCTCCGGCTCGAAGGCATTCGGCGCCCTCAGCGCCATGCGCGCCACCAATCCGGGTGGGGAAAGCGTATAGGCGGCGACCCAGTCGATGAAATCCCGCATCTCCTTGGTCAGTGGCGGGCAATCGAAGACATGGGTGATGGGCCTGAGCTTCTTTGGATCCACACCATCTTCGCCGCCATCCCAGACGACACCGATCACCTGGCGCGGCCCAAGCGGCACCTGCACGACCGAGCCGGGCTCGACTGCCATGCCTTCAGGCACCGAATAGGAATAGGGCCTTGGCGCCGGCATCGGTACCAGCACCGGAACCGTGCGGGTCACGGGCGGGGCTTCGAAAAGCGCGCCAAAGAGATCGGACGAATCTATACTCATCGCGGCAGACCATGCCCGCAACGGCCGTAAAATGGAACCCGCCGACAATGAGGGTTAATCATCATCGTCTTCACCAGCGATCGTTCCCGTCAACCGCATGCCTTCGATCCACGTGGCGCCATTCTCACGAATAACCTTTCGCGGACGAACGCCGCAGCGTTCGCGCACCGCCTCTGCCAGTTGCACCGAATGGGTGACGATCCAGACCTGGCTGCTCTTTGACGCTTCGGCGATCATGTCGGCGAGCGGCACCAGCATATCGGGATGCAGGCTCGCCTCCGGCTCGTTCAGAGCGATGAGCGCCGGCAGCCTGTAGGAGAGCAGTGCAGCCGCAAGGCCGAGAAAGCGGATCTGCCCGTCAGACAGTTCACGCGGATGAAAGACGCGGTGCGGGAAGTCGGGAAGCATCAGGCCGAACTCCGCTGTCTCGCCCGGCTCAGGCACGACAAGCCTTGCGCCGCCGAGCGCCGATGCCAGGATGCGATCGAGCTCGGCCGTATCCTGCCGCGTGTGGGCAATCGTCGCAAAGACGGCGGCGAGATTGGCACCATCCTCATCTAGCATGGGACTGGTGACGGCAAGGCAGGGATGGCGAAGCGGAGAAGCCCTGTCAGTGCGAAAACCGTGAAAGAAGCGCCAATTGTTGACGATGCGACGGAAGGCGGCAACCTCGGGGAAATGGCCGGCATCGCCGAGCAGGGCGATCGCCGTTTCGGATGTCAGCGCCTCGTCTGGATAGGTCTGCATGCGCCCAGCACCATCGCGAACGGAGATGCCCGGACCGGACCGCTTCATCATCGCCACCGCGCGGCGGCCGGTTTCGACGGAAAGCTCTTCAGCTTTGATCTGCGGTTCGAGCGCAAAGCCCGCAGCGGCCTTCGGTGGGCGCAACCCCGCTTCGACAGAATATCGGAATGTGACGGCACGCTCCTCGTCGAGGATCTCAACTTCCAGGCGGATTCGAGCTGGCCCATCGGATGTGCGGCGTGGCCCGGACCAGAGAGCCGAGAGCATCCCGCCTTCGGCAGCAAGTTCATAAGCCAGCCGCCCGCGAACCGCCGACTGCACAAGCTGCAGCGCACGATAGAGATTGGACTTGCCGGCGCCGTTCTCGCCGAGAAACAGCGTCGTATCCGCCAGATCCATGCGGATCGAGCGCAGTGACCGGTAATTCTTGGCAAACATGGAGCGAAGACGCATGCATCCGCTTTAGCGCAAAGCAACGCTAAAAAGAATGGGCCGCAACGGCCTCCGGAACCAGTTGCCGGGACACAGGCATGAAGCGTGAGTCGCCATCAACAGCCATGTCATAGACCGTGTGCCTCTCGAGCGCCTTGGTCACCTCGTTCAGGTCGCCGTCGAGCTCTTCTGCGGGAATGAGATTGCCGATGACGAAATCGAAGCGGTCACTCTTCTTGTTCAGAAGTTCATAGAAGACCGTCATGTCGCGCAGTTCGGTCGACCATTTGGCAAACCAGTAGAAAAGCCCGGAATTGCGCGCTGTCATGTGAACAGGGAGGATCGGCAGACCGTATTTACGGGCAAGGCCGACGGCAGAGGTTTTCCACGGCCGCTCGTTCAATCGCCCATTTGCCCAATAGGCGATACGGCCCGAAGGGAACAGCACGGTCGCCTTGCCCTCCTTCACCGCAAGGTTGGTGAGCTGCAGCGTCTCGCGCGCCTTGAGCTTGCTCTTGAATTCCTCGCGCCATTCGACCGGGATGATCATCTCCGCAAAGCGTGGGTTGACGCGCACCGCATCGCGGTTGGCGAAGAACATCATGTCCGGCCGGCGCGTCTTCAGGAGATCGAACACCGCCACGCCATCGGCAATGCCGGTTGGATGATTGCTGACGAGAATGAAGCCGCCGGATGCCGGAATGCGCTCGGCATTGGTGACATTGATATCGAGCTTCAGCAGGTTGCTCATATATTCGAACGACTGGAAGCCCGGCATGTTGGCAACGTCATTGGCGAATTCGATCGCCTTGTTGTAGCGCAGCAGCGTATAGAGAAACGGCCGCATGAGCGGCCACAGAGGATGGCGGACGATCTTCTGTCCGCGCTCGGCAATCAGCATATCGACGATATGGCCGGGCTTTCCGTGTGAAACCAGGGCAATCGCTTCCGCGAGCTGTCCAAAGGCCGTCATGGAATCGCGCCGTGCCATGAAAATTCCTGTTTTACGGAAGCTATAAGCTATCTCAATGAATTATGATCGATACATGACAAGGGCTTGGCAAGCATTAGCAATTCCATAACGCCACTGTTTCAGAATTGGCGTCACCAAAAGCAAATTCAAGAGCCAAAATCATGAATGAACTCCTGATCATCGCCGATCCGCACCTGATGACGGAACGCAGCGCCTGGCTCGAAAACCTCGCCCGGGAACGCCGCCTTTCCGAACATACGCTCGATGCCTATGAACGTGACACGCGTCAGTTCCTGACCTTCATGACCGGTCATCTCGGTGGCCCGACGACGCTGCGCGATATCGAAACGCTGCGCCCGGCAGACTTCCGCGCCTTTCTGGCCGCCCGGCGCAAAGAGGGCTCCGGCGCTCGCTCGGTTGCTCGCAATCTCGCCGGCATTCGCTCCTTTCTGCGTCACCTTGAAAAGAAGGGCCTCGTGAATGCCGCGGGCGCCGGCGCCGTGCGATCCCCGAAGCAACCGAAATCTCTTCCGAAGCCTCTCTCTGACAGACAGGCCATCACCGTAGTCAGCAATGAAGCCCAGCTCCATGACGAGCCATGGATTGCCGCGCGCGATGCCGCCGTTATGACGCTGCTTTATGGTTGCGGCCTGCGCATTTCCGAAGCACTCGACCTGACGCCTGCTGATATCAGGACCGGCACCACCACGCTGCGCATCACCGGTAAAGGCAACAAGACGCGCCTCGTGCCGTTGTTGCCCATCGTTTTCGAAGCGGTTGAGAGATACCGAGCGCTCTGCCCCTTTCATCTTGACGAAGGCGAGCCGCTCTTTCGCGGCGCCCGCGGCGGTAAGCTGCAGCCTGCCATCATCCAGCGCGCCATGCAGAAATTGCGCAGTGCCTTCGGCCTGCCGGAAACGGCGACCCCGCATGCGCTGCGCCACTCCTTCGCCACGCATCTGCTGGCCGGCGGCGGTGACCTGCGCACCATTCAGGAGTTGCTCGGCCATGCCAGCCTTTCCACCACGCAGGTCTATACCGGCGTCGATGCATCAAGGCTTCTGGAGGTGTATGATAGGGCGCATCCGCGTGCGTAAGCCTTCGTTAACGCTGTCTCTTAAAGGAATATGCGCAAGCCCGGCGTAGAGCATGAGGCTTGAAGCACATGTGACCGGATTACCATCATGACGATCTCCATCGGCCACCGCACTTTCCATATCGCGCAGCCGGGCAGTATCCTGCTCTGGCTGATCGCCGCTTTTCACATGCTGCTTGCCGCCGCATTGCTCGCTGCCGTCTTTTCCGTCACATCGGCCGATGCCGCCGAAGATAGCTGCACCGGAAAGAACTTGCTCACGGAGTTGCAGCAGAACGAACCGGGCCGGTATGCCGAAGCGGTGAAAGAGGCAGATGCCACACCGAACGGCAAAGGCGTTTTCTGGAAGATAGAAAAACCCGGCCTCAAAACTTCCTGGCTGCTCGGCACCATGCACGTCACCGATCCACGCGTCTTGAACCTGCCGCCCCGCGCGCAGGAAGCCCATGACGGTGCCGATACTGTCGTCATCGAGTCCGACGAAATCCTCGATGAGAAGAAGGCCACTGCATCACTTCTGATGAGGCCGGACCTGATGATGTTCACGGACGGCACGACCATCGAAAAGCTTCTTTCGCCTCAGGACTATACCCGCCTCGAAGCCGGATTGAAGCAGCGCGGCATCCCGCTCTCGGCCGTTTCGCGCATGCGCCCCTGGATGATCGCAAGCGCTGTCGCACTTCCCGCCTGCGAGATCGCCCGTAAGGCCAAGGGAGTGCAGTTCCTCGACCAGAAGATCGCTGCCGATGCGGCCGCTGAGGGCAAGCAGGTCAAGGGGCTGGAAACCCTGGCCGAGCAGCTGCAGGCCATGGCCGAGCTGCCGATCGAATTTCATCTGAAGTCGCTGATCGAAACCTTGGAACTCGGAGCCAAGATGAACGACGTTGTCGAAACCATGACCGCCATCTATCTCTCCGGCGATATCGGCATGACCATGCCGATGCTGAAGACCGTATCGCCGGAAGGCAGCGACGAGAGCAGCGATTACGCCGCCTTCGAACAGCGCATCATCCTCGACCGCAACAAGGTGATGGCCGAACGCGCCGCCCCCATCCTCGCCAACGGCAACGTCTTCATGGCCGTCGGTGCCCTTCACCTCCCAGGCAAGGATGGTGTCATCGAACTGCTGCGTCAGCAGGGTTTCACGGTCACCGCGGTCAACTGACCGTCGTCCTTCTCAGCCCATCGTCATCCGCCGCAATACATCTGTCTTCCAATAGAACTGGTGGACCAGCGCACCAAAGACATGCGCGACGATGACGATCCAGAGGATGAGCTTCAGGACGTCGGCATGCAGCGCGCCCAATGCTTCCACACCCAAATAATAGACCGCGATGCCTGAAGCCGGCAGGGCGAGCAGCAGCAGATAGAGGCTCGCATGCGCCAGCCGTGCGGCGAGCCGAAAGATCGCCGGTTCGTCTGCGGCTTCAGGCGGTACGCCCTGCACGAAGCGCAGGCCGAGTCTCAGGATTGTCATAAGCAGGATTGCGATACCGACATAGGCGTGGATATTGGCCGAAGCGATCTGTTCGGGTGATGGCGTGCCGCCATGGCGGATAAGCCGGTACCAGGCATTCATGCCATCAGGGAAAAGAAGGTTGAAGAGGACCAGGAGCACGGTCGCCCAGTGAAGGAAACGCTGGGAGAGACTGTAGCCGGACACGACACGATCATTCATTTTCTTGGCTTTCGTCAAATAGTTAGCGAAACTTGCCCACCAAATAAAAACGCCGCCTGCCCGAAGGCAAGCGGCATTATGAATGATTGCTGATATTTAATCTTACAGATGGATCGGCTTGAAGAAGGCGGCCAGTGCTGCCTCCTTCACGGCCTCCGACATGGTCGGATGCGCATGGCAGGTGCGGCCGAGGTCTTCTGCCGAACCACCGAATTCCATCAGCACGGTAATCTCGTGGATCATCTCGCCGGCGCCGAAGCCGACGATATGACCGCCGAGCACCTGGTCGGTTTCCTTGTCGGACAGGATCTTCACGAAACCTTCGGTCGCCAGCATCGCGCGGGCGCGGCCGTTTGCTGTGAACGGGAACTTGCCCACCTTGTAAGCGACACCGGCGGCCTTCAGCTCTTCCTCAGTCTTGCCGACGGAGGCGACCTCCGGCTGCGTGTAGACGACGCTCGGGATGACGTCATAGTTCACATGACCGTGCTGGCCAGCGAGGATTTCGGCAAGTGCCACACCTTCGTCTTCGGCCTTGTGCGCCAGCATCGGACCCGTCACGACGTCGCCGATCGCGTAGATACCTTCGACATTGGTCTTGAAGTGGCTGTCGATTTCAACACGACCGCGATTGTCGAGCTTGACGCCAGCTTCTTCGAGACCAAGGCCTGCCGTGTAGGGAATGCGGCCAGTGGAAATCAGGACGACATCCGCTTCAAGCGTCTGCGCAGCGCCGCCAGCGACCGGCTCGAATGTCACCTTGGCGCCCTTGTCGCCCTTCTCGACGCCAGTCACCTTGGAACTCAGCTTGATGTCGATGCCCTGCTTGCCGAGCATGCGCTGGAACTGCTTTGAGACATCGGCATCCATCGCGCCGAGGATCTTGTCGAGAAATTCGATGACGGTGACCTTCGCACCGAGTCGCGACCAGACCGAACCAAGCTCGAGGCCGATGACACCGCCACCAACGACGATCATCGTTTCCGGCACTTTTTCCAGTGCAATGGCGCCGGTGGAGGATACGATGATCTTCTCATCGATATCGACCTTCACGCCCGGAATGCCGGCGACGTCGGAACCGGTGGCAATGACGATGTTCTTGCCTTCGATTTCTTGAACCGTGCCGTCTTCGGCGGTCACCGAGACCTTGCCGGCGGAGACGATCTTGCCGGTGCCGTGGAAGGCATCGATCTTGTTCTTCTTGAAGAGGAAGGCAACGCCGTCGACGTTCGACTTTACCGTCGCATCCTTGTGCGCCAGCATCTTTTCGAGATTGAGCTTCGGAGCGGCGACCTCGATGCCGAGCTCTTCCATGTGATGCGTTGCGTGGAACATCTCGGAAGCGTGCAGCAGCGCCTTGGAGGGGATGCAGCCGACATTCAGGCAGGTGCCGCCGTAAGTGGCGCGCTTCTCGACGACGGCAACCTTGAGGCCGAGTTGCGCAGCCTTGATTGCCGCGACATAGCCGCCAGGGCCGGTTCCGATAACAATCACATCATAGGACATTACTTTTTCCCTTTGCGTTATTGACTAGCGCCCGCCGCTCACATTGAGGATCGCGCCTGTTATGTACGATGCCGAAGACGAAAGCAGATAGACGATCGCATCGGCCACCTCCTCCGCCTGTCCGGTTCGCTTCATCGGGATCGATGAAGCCATTTCTTTCGGCCTGTCCGGCTGCCCGCCGGAGGCATGAATATCCGTTTCGATGATGCCGGGACGGATCGCATTCACCCTGATACCCTCGGCCGCGACTTCCTTGGAAAGTCCGATCGTGAACGTATCGATGGCTGCCTTCGATGCGGCATAGTCGACATATTGTGCCGGCCCGCCAATCACCGCCGCCATGGAGGAGACATTGACGATCGCGCCGCCTTGTCCGCCATGCCGGGTGGACATGCGCCGCACTGCCTCGCCGGCGCAAAGGATCGAACCCGTCACATTGATCCGCATCATCCGCTCGAGGCGCTCGGCCGACATTTCATCGACACGTGCGATGTAATCGACAATACCGGCATTGTTCACCAGCCCATCCAGCCGCCCGAAATGCCTATCGATCGCCTCGAACATCGAGACGATATCGGCGGCATTGCCGACATCGCCCTTGATCGCGATCGCATTGCCGCCAGCCTTCTTGATCTCCGAGACCACGGCATTTGCCGCCTCTTCATTCGAGGCATAGTTCACCGCAACGCGCCAGCCGTGACGTGCGGCAGCCAGGCAGGCTGCAGCACCTATGCCACGGCTACCACCGGTAACGAGAAGAACGGGACTGTCGGTCATTGTGCACATCCCTTGAAATCGAGGACGTCCCAGGGAGCGACGGTCGCCTTGCCGTCACCCCAGGCGGAAGACTGGCGGATCGCTGGGCCGAGGCCGGGAAAGACGATCTTTTCGGTTGCCGGGCTGTCGCCGGACTGCAGGTTATCGAGCCCGCCATCGGCACTTGCGCGATAGACGAAGCCCTGCCAGACCGTGCAGCCATCGAGATCGGCACCCGTGACATCGCCATCCGGGCAGTTGAACAGGACCATGCCCATGGTGCGCTCCGGATCGTCCGAGGACATGACATAGCCATCCATGACGACTGAGGTCTTGAGCGCGCTGAGCTTGAACTGGTGGCTTGACGACACGGCTTCAGACGTAATCGGCGAAAAGCGCAGTTCGTAGGCGCCATCGCGATCAGCGTAGATCGCCTTGCCCTGCTGGCAATCGGCGGCAACGGCCGAAGCCGGCGCGCAGGAAAGCGCGGCGATCATCATCGCAACTACACTTTTCTGCTTGGTCAGCATGTGCCCTGCCCGTTCATTTGTGGTTCGGCTCCCTGCGCCCGTCGGCATTCTCGGTGACCTGGAAATCCGTCAGCAGCACCAGCGGACGCCCGTCCTTGTCCAGTCCCCAAAATACCGGATAGAAGCCATCGCCCCAGCCACTCCAGAATATCGCCACATTGCCCTTCTTGCCGGCGATCGGCCGGTGCAGGTCATAGACCCCCTTGTTGGCATCGAGTTCGGAGGCGACCACGTCATAGTAGTTCACGTCGGAATCCGGCTTTGCAGCCTGCACCTGCTGCTCGCGTTGCCCGATCAGATCAAGCGTGTCGGCATCCATGTAGCTGCCGAGACCGGCATCGACGGGATAGCCGAAGATCTCGTCATCCTTCAGCGTAGCGACATCCTGGCCCGGAATGGTCGCAAGCTCCCAGTGATCGGGCTTACCCTCGGCAATGCGCATGCTTGACGCCGCAACCCGCCCGAAAGCCTCGTAGAGCCGTACCGGATATTCACCGACAGGAACCGTCTTTGCCAATGCCCGCCGATCCGGCTGTGCCAACGGATCGGCGGCAACGATACGGCCCGAGGTCAGTTCGACATTGCCCATGTCGACAGTCTTGATGTGGCGTGCAGAAAGCTCGGCATCATCAAGCGACACGAAGTCGAAATTGCTGCTCGCCTTGTTCACATCGAAGGCGAGAGCCGAGACCGGCATGAAGGCAACCGTGGCGCAGAACACTGCGCCCGCCGCTCGCATGATCCGGTCTCGCATGGCAGATCGCTCCGCTTAGAGGTCCAGAACCAGACGTTCCGGATCTTCCAGGCTTTCCTTGACGCGCACGAGGAAGGTCACGGCTTCCTTGCCGTCGACGATGCGGTGGTCGTAGGAGAGGGCCAGATACATCATCGGGCGGATGACAACCTGACCGCCGATGGCGACCGGGCGCTCCTGGATCTTGTGCATGCCGAGAATGCCCGACTGCGGCGCGTTCAGGATCGGCGAAGACATCAGCGAGCCGTAGACGCCACCATTGGTGATGGTGAAGGTGCCGCCCTGCATCTCGGCCATCGAGAGCGAGCCGTCACGGGCTGCCTTGGCAAGACGGCCGAGCTCCTTCTCGATTTCGGCGATCGACATCTGGTCGGCGTCACGGATGACGGGAACGACGAGGCCCTTGTCGGTACCGACAGCCATGCCGACATGGCAGTAGTTCTTGTAGATGATGTCGGTACCGTCGATCTCGGCGTTGACGGCCGGCAGTTCCTTGAGCGCGTGCGTGACGGCCTTGGTGAAGAAGCCCATGAAGCCGAGCTTCACGCCGTGCTTCTTCTCAAAGACATCCTTATACTTGTTGCGCAGGTCCATGACGGCCTTCATGTCCACCTCGTTGTAGGTGGTCAGCATGGCAGCCGTGTTCTGCGCATCCTTGAGGCGCTTGGCGATCGTCTGGCGCAGGCGCGTCATCTTCACGCGCTCTTCGCGTCCCGCATCTTCTACCGTCGAAGGACCGCGCGGAGCGGCAGGCGCTGCCGGTGCAGCGGCTGGAGCTGCTGCAGCCTTGGCGACAGCGGCGATGACATCACCCTTCAAAACCTGGCCGCGCTTGCCGCTGCCATCAACCTGATCGGCCGAGAGATTGTTTTCCGCCAGCATCTTTGCCGCAGCCGGAGCCGGCGGCATGGAGGATACGGAGGCGGCCGGAGCAGCAGCGGCAGCAACCGGAGCAGTTGGCGTCGGAGCAGGTGCAGCAGGTGCTGCTGCCGGGGCTGCCGCAGCTGGAGCAGCTGCGGCAGCCGCACCTTCGGCGATCTGGCCGAGAAGCGCACCGAGACCAACCGTCTCGCCAGCCTGGGCGACGATTTCCGAAAGCGTGCCGGATGCCGGAGCCGGAACTTCGATGGTCACCTTGTCGGTTTCAAGCTCGAGAATGGGCTCGTCGGCCTTCACGGCATCGCCGACCTTCTTGAACCAGGTGCCGACGGTTGCCTCGCTGACGGATTCACCGAGTGTTGGAACGCGGATTTCTGTGGCCATTGTTCAAATCCTGATTGTGCTTGTTATCGTGTTAGACAGCGGTCCCGGCTTAGGGCCGGAGAATGACGGAGGGCATTGGCAAGACGTCGAAACGAAAACCGAAGCCGGAAGTGATGATCGGGTCCGCATCGGCAAGCGCCTGCGCTGCTGCCTGGTCTGCAACCTCGACGACCGCGATACCGAAAGCCCCTTCACCCTCGAAGACAGGACCAACGGCAATCGCCGATCCTGCAAGAACGTTCTGGTGCCAATATTCGGCATGGCGTTTCATCGCCGCCATTTCCTCCCCGGTCCCGTCATGCGGGAATGTGGAGCGCGGCGGCACAAGTCTCATGAAGAAATATGCCATCGCGCTCCCCCTTTTTTGTTAGCCGCCCAGCGCATCCTCGAGGAACGCGGCGAGCTGCGACAGATGCTTGGACATCAGGCCCGTTGCCGGCGAAGCGGCGGCCGGGCGACCCGTATAGCGAACGCGCTGGTACTTCGCATCGATATGGGCGAGCACCCATTCCAGATACGGGTCGATGAACGACCACGCACCCATGTTCTTCGGCTCTTCCTGGCACCACACCATCTCTGCATTCCGGAAGCGGGACAGCTCGTTGATGAGCGCCTTGGCCGGGAACGGATAGAGCTGCTCGATACGCAGCAGGTAGATGTCGTCGATACCGCGCTTTTCGCGCTCTTCCAGCAGGTCGTAATAGACCTTGCCGGTGCAGATGACGACGCGACGGATCTTGGCATCCTTCTGCAGCTTGATCGGACCGTCCTTGATGACCTCCGCATCGTCCCACAGGAGACGGTGGAAGGAGGATTCGCCAGCCATTTCGGCAAGCGTCGAGACAGCGCGCTTGTGGCGCAGCAGCGACTTCGGCGTCATCAGGATCAGCGGCTTGCGGAAATCGCGCTTCAGCTGGCGGCGCAGGATGTGGAAGTAGTTCGCCGGCGTCGTGACGTTGGCGACCTGCATGTTGTCTTCCGCGCAGAGCTGGAGATAGCGCTCCAGACGGGCGGACGAGTGTTCCGGACCCTGGCCTTCATAGCCATGCGGCAGCAGGCAGACGAGGCCCGACATGCGCAGCCACTTGCGTTCGCCAGACGAGATGAACTGGTCGAACACGACCTGCGCACCGTTTGCGAAGTCGCCGAACTGGGCTTCCCAGAGCGTCAGCGCATTCGGACGAGCCAGCGAATAGCCGTATTCGAAGCCGAGAACGGCTTCTTCCGAAAGCATCGAGTTGATGACTTCGTAACGGGCCTGTGTCGGCGACAGGTTCGCAAGCGGAATGTAGCGCTCTTCGGTTTCCTGATCGTAGAGAACCGAGTGGCGCTGCGAGAAGGTACCGCGTTCGCAATCCTGACCGGACAGACGGATCTTGTGGCCCTCGACCACGAGCGCACCGAAAGCCAGCGCTTCGGCCATCGCCCAGTCGAGGCCTTCGCCACTCTGGACCATGTTGGCGCGGTTTTCCATGAAGCGCTGGATCGTGCGATGCGCATTAAAACCGGCCGGGATTTCCGACAGCTTGCGGCCGATATCCTTGAGCGTCTTCATCGGCACAGCGGTCTTGCCACGACGCTGCTCGTCCGCATTGTCAGCTGTGCGCAGGCCGGACCATTCGCCGTCCAGCCAATCGGCCTTGTTCGGCTTGTAGTGCTGACCGGCTTCGAACTCCTGCTCGAGATGGGCGCGCCAGTCGGCCTTCATCTTTTCGACTTCGCCGTCGGTGAGCAGGCCTTCGCGAACGAGACGGTCTGCATAGAGCTGCAGGACTGTCTTGTGACCACGAATGACCTTGTACATCTTCGGCTGCGTGAAGGACGGCTCATCGCCTTCATTGTGGCCGTAGCGGCGATAGCAGAACATGTCGAGCACGACAGGCTTGTGGAATTTCATGCGGAATTCCATCGCGATCTTCGCCGCATAGACCACGGCTTCCGGATCGTCGCCATTGACGTGCAGGATCGGTGCTTCGATCATCTTGGCGACGTCGGACGGATAGGGCGACGAGCGCGAAAAGGCCGGGTTCGTGGTGAAGCCGATCTGGTTGTTGATGATGACGTGCATCGTGCCGGCAACGCGATGGCCGCGCAGACCGGACAGGCCGAGGATTTCGGCAATGACGCCCTGGCCGGCAAAGGCCGCGTCGCCGTGGATCAGGAGCGGCAGAACCTTGGCGCGTTCCGACAGCGGAATGATGTCGCCGTCCCAGACGGTGGCACTCATGTCCTGCTTGGCGCGCGCCTTGCCCATGACGACCGGGTCCACGATCTCGAGGTGCGACGGGTTTGCCGTCAGCGAGACGTGCACCTTGTTGCCGTCGAATTCGCGGTCGGAGGAAGCACCCAGATGGTACTTCACGTCGCCTGAACCTTCGACCTCATCAGGCGCATAGGAGCCGCCTTTGAACTCGTGGAAGATGGCGCGGTGCGGCTTGCCCATGACCTGGGAAAGCACGTTCAGGCGACCGCGATGGGCCATGCCGAACACGGCTTCCTTGAGGCCGAGATGGCCGCCACGCTTGAGGATCTGTTCGAGTGCCGGGATCAGTGATTCACCGCCGTCCAGGCCGAAGCGCTTGGTGCCCTTGAACTTGACGTCGAGGAACTGTTCGTAGCCTTCGGCTTCGACGAGCTTGGCGAGGATCGCCTTCTTGCCTTCAGCCGAGAAAGCAACGCCCTTGTCCGGACCTTCGATACGTTCCTGGATCCATGCCTTTTCTTCCGGATTGGAAATGTGCATGAATTCGACGCCGAGGGTCGAGCAATAGGTGCGCTCGAGGATCTCGATCATCTCGCGGAGGGTCGCATATTCGAGGCCGAGCACGTTATCGATGAAGATCTTGCGATCGTAGTCGGCAGCCGTGAAGCCGTAATTTTCGGGCGAAAGCTCGTGATAGTCGTCGACCGGGGCGGCGATGCCAAGCGGATCGAGCTTGGCGTGCAGATGGCCACGCATGCGATATGCGCGGATCATCATGATGGCGCGGACGGAATCGCGCGTCGCCTGCAGCACGTCGGCGGCGCCTGCCGGCTGGCCGGCGGCTTCGGCCTTGGCCTTTACCTTGGTCTCGATGACCTTTTCGACGATGCCCCAGTCGCCGTCGAGCGCCGAGACGAGATCGCCGCTTGCCTGCAGCGGCCAGTTCTTCTTGCGCCAGGATGCTCCCTTGGCCGCCTTCTTCACATCAGCAGGATCGTCTTCCAGCGCCTTGAAGAAGGACCGCCACTGATCGTCGACCGAGTTGGGATCGTCTTCATAACGGGCGTAGAGCTGCTCGATATAGGCAGCATTGGCGCCATCCAGAAACGAGGTGATCTGAAATTGCTCGTTGGCTTCTTGCCGTGCCATGGTGTTACGCGGACGCTTCCGCCCGCCTCCTGACTTAGATGAATTTGCCGGCTTCATCGCCGGCTGCCGCATTCCGATTGCCGCCTGTCCGCGGCGCATCCGCATTGAGTAAGTGGAGAGCCGGGCGGAGGCCAGGATGCCGTTCCTCCGCCCGGGGTATATAAGTTGGTTTAGCCCTTGAGGACTTCAACCAGCGTCTTGCCGAGGCGAGCCGGAGACGGCGACACCTTGATGCCTGCCGATTCCATCGCCGCGATCTTCGATTCAGCGTCGCCCTTGCCACCGGAAACCACAGCACCGGCATGGCCCATCGTGCGGCCCTTCGGCGCCGTACGGCCCGCGATGAAGCCCGCCATCGGCTTCTTGCGGCCCTTCTTGGCCTCGTCCTTGAGGAACTGCGCTGCGTCTTCTTCAGCCGAACCGCCGATTTCGCCGATCATGATGATCGAGGTCGTGGCTTCGTCGGCGAGGAACATTTCGAGCACGTCGATGAATTCGGTGCCCTTGACCGGGTCGCCGCCGATGCCGACAGCCGTCGTCTGGCCGAGACCTTCGTTGGAGGTCTGGAAGACAGCTTCGTAGGTCAGCGTGCCGGAGCGGGAAACGATACCGACCGAACCCTTGCGGAAGATCGAGCCCGGCATAATGCCGATCTTGCATTCTTCCGGCGTCAGGATGCCTGGGCAGTTCGGGCCGAGCAGGCGCGACTTGGAGCGCTCGAGGCGAGCCTTGACGCGAACCATGTCCAGGACCGGGATACCTTCGGTGATACAGGTGATGAACGGGATCTCGGCGTCGATCGCCTCGATGATCGCATCGGCTGCGCCTGCCGGCGGAACATAGATGACGGACGCGTTGGCGCCGGTCTTTTCCTTGCCTTCGGCAACGGTTGCGAAGATCGGCAGGCTTTCGCCCTTGGAGCCGGTCCAGGTTTCGCCACCCTTCTTCGGGTGAATACCACCGACCATCTGCGTGCCGTAGTAAGCAAGCGCCTGTTCGGTGTGGAATGTACCGGTCTTGCCGGTCAGACCCTGAACCAGGATCTTGGTGTCTTTGTTGACGAGAATAGACATGCGGGGCCTTTGTCTAGAAGAGGTTGGAAGACGTAAGAGACGCGCGACGATAGATGCCGCTGACGACCTCCTGCCAAGTATCGCTGCCTGCAGGCGAAAAGCTGACGCCCATCCGGTAGCAGTCTTCATTTTCAAATGTGAACGCGGTGCGCTGCCTTCCGCGCGGAGAAGTCTTGATCAGCACGAGTTCATCGCCATTCCACGCGCCGGAAGCCGGCGTGGGCGGAGCAAAACCGACGCTGTCGAACTGGTAGAGTTTGTAGCTCTGGTCCGAACTATCGAAGCCGAAAACATTGCGGGCTTCGAAGGAAACTTCGCCGTCGCGCATCTGGCAGTAACGCTGCTCGAGGAAAAATCCGCCGAACAGCGCCTCGCCAGAAAGCGAAGCGCTGGCCTTGCCTTCTTTTGTCCACGCCGAAGCCGCGACATGCTCTTCCCCCTCCCAGACACCGGCAAAGGCATCGAGGCGGAGATGAGCAGCACTGGGCGTGGACTGGAAAGCCATGACCGTTCTCAACCGTTGATCGCAGCGACGATCTTCTTGGCCGCATCGTCGAGATCGTCAGCCGCCGTGATCGCCAGACCCGATTCGTTCAGGATCTTCTTGCCGAGATCGACATTCGTGCCTTCAAGGCGAACGACGAGCGGAACCTTGAGACCGACTTCCTTGACCGCGGCAATGACGCCCTCGGCGATGACATCGCACTTCATGATGCCGCCGAAGATGTTGACGAGAATGCCTTCCACCTTGGGGTCAGCGGTGATGATCTTGAAGGCCGCAGCAACCTTCTCCTTGCCGGCGCCGCCGCCGACGTCGCAGAAGTTTGCCGGCTCCTTGCCGTAAAGCTTGATGATATCCATCGTCGCCATGGCAAGGCCAGCACCGTTGACCATGCAGCCGATGTTGCCGTCAAGCGCGACATAGGCGAGGTCCCACTTGGAGGCCTCGATTTCCTTGGCGTCTTCTTCCGTCTCGTCGCGAAGCGTCTTCACGTCATCGTGGCGGAAAAGAGCGTTGCCATCGAAAGACATCTTTGCATCGAGGACGCGCAGGTGGCCATCCTTCATGACGATCAGCGGATTGACCTCGAGCAGGGCCATGTCCTTTTCGCCGAAGGCTTTATAGAGCGCCGGGAAGAGCGTCTTGGCGTCTTCGGCAGCTGCACCGTCGAGCTGAAGCGCCTTGGAGATCGCTGCAACGTCGGCAGCCGTCACACCAGCTTCCGGATCGATGGCGATCGTGTGGATCTTCTCAGGCGTATCGTGAGCGACTGCTTCGATATCCATGCCGCCTTCGGTCGAAACGACGAAGGCCACCTTGCCGACCGAACGGTCGACCAGGAGCGAGCAATAGAGCTCGCGAGCAATGTCGGCACCGTCTTCGATGTAGAGGCGATTGACCTGCTTGCCGGCTTCGCCGGTCTGCGCGGTTACCAGCGTATTGCCAAGCATTTCCTTGGCATGCGCAACGACTTCATCGATCGACTTGGCGAGACGGACACCACCCTTGGCATCCGGGCCGAGTTCCCTAAACTTGCCCTTGCCGCGGCCGCCTGCATGGATCTGGCTCTTGACCACGTAGAGCGGGCCGGGAAGCGACCTGGCGGCAGCCTCGGCTTCTTCAACCTTGAGGATCGCCACACCCTGCGCGACCGGCGCGCCATAGCCCTTCAGCAGAGCCTTGGCCTGATATTCATGAATGTTCATGGGTTTATCCCTATTTCGATAACTTCAGCGCACCAGTTACTTGAGGGCGGGCGCGATGTTGATGCAGGCTTCGCAGAGACCGGCAACGGCGCCGACGGACTTGTCGAAGGCTTCCTTCTCGGTCTTGTTGAGGTCGATCTCGATGATGCGCTCGACGCCGCCGGCACCGATGACGGTGGGAACGCCGACATACATGTCCTTCACGCCGTACTGGCCCGTGAGGTGGGCAGCGCAGGGCAGAACGCGCTTCTTGTCCTTGAGGTAGGATTCGGCCATTTCGATCGCGGAAGCGGCCGGAGCGTAATAGGCCGAACCGGTCTTGAGCAGGCCGACGATTTCGGCGCCGCCGTCACGGGTGCGCTGGATGATTTCTTCGAGGCGTTCCTTGGTGACCCAGCCCATGGTGACGAGGTCGGTCAGCGGAATGCCGCCAACGGTCGAATAACGGGCGAGCGGCACCATAGTGTCGCCGTGGCCGCCGAGAACGAAGGCCGTGACGTCCTGAACGGAAACGTTGAATTCCTTGGCGAGGAAAAGACGGAAGCGCGAAGAGTCGAGAACGCCGGCCATGCCGACGACCTTGTTGGCCGGGAGGCCGGAGAACTTCTGCAACGCCCAGACCATCGCGTCGAGCGGGTTGGTGATGCAGATCACGAAAGCGTTCGGGGCATACTTCTTGATGCCGGCGCCGACCTGCTCCATGACCTTGAGGTTGATGCCGAGAAGGTCATCGCGGCTCATGCCCGGCTTGCGCGGAACGCCGGCCGTGACGATGCAGACGTCAGCGCCTTCGATCGCGGAATAGTCGCTGGCGCCGGTCAGATTGGCGTCGAAGCCTTCAACCGGGGAGGACTGTGCGATGTCGAGACCCTTGCCCTGGGGGATACCGTCGGCGATGTCGAAGAGGACGATGTCGCCCAGCTCCTTCAGGCCGGCGAGATGCGCCAGCGTGCCACCAATCATGCCAGAACCGATGAGTGCGATCTTGTTACGCGCCATTTCGCTTTTCCTTTGCGATCAAAATCCGTCGGGCGACGCGCGGGCATCGCCCAATGCCGCAATCGCATAGACCTAAAGCCAAAAAATGGCAATCCATTATTTTTGGTGCAGCAATTTCAATCGTTTAGATATTAAAATTCTTACGTAAACGTAAGATCAATTGTCACCAAAGTGTTACTCGGCAGCCCGCCGTTCATGATGCGCCGCAAGATATTCCGCGCTTCTCATCTCAAAAAGACGAGATGCCGTACGATCGAATTCAAAGCCTTCGGTGCCGCGTCTTTCGACGAGCAGATTTTCGGGCATGGCGGCGGCGGAAGCATAGAGGCAGGTGCCATGATCGTAGAACGTATCGATCAGAATGATGAAGCGTTTGATCTGGTTCCGCTTTTCAGGGCCGAGCAAGGGAATGTGATCGAGGAAGATCGTATCGAAGCGTTCGGCGATGGCTAGGAAATCGGCAGCACCCAGCGGCTTTTCGCAGAGATCGGAGAAGGAGAAGCGCGCCATGCGGTCGACGGCGAGCGGCACATGGATTGCCCGCCCCTTCATGGCAATGTCCGTCGGCTGCGCCTTGCGACCGTGCAGCGCCTGCGTCCAGGACGCATCCATCGCCATGTCGGTGCGCTCGTCGATCGGGATGAGGTAGACCGGCTGACTGTTCAGCTTCTCCATCCGGTAGTCGGTCGGCGAATCGAGCGAGACGATCTCGACATGTTTTTTGAGGAGACCGACGAAAGGCAGGAAAAGCCCGCGATTGAGGCCGTCCTTGTAGAGATTGTCGGGCTCGACGTTCGAGGTCGCCACCAGCACGCAGCCGCGCGCGAAAAGCTCGGAAAACAGCCGCGACAGGATCATCGCATCGGCGATATCGGTGACGGTGAATTCGTCGAAGCAGAGCAGTTCCGCTTCCTCGAAAAGGGCAGCGGCGACCGGCGGCATCGGATCGGCCTGCTTCGTCTCGCCGTTCTTTAGCTTCAGCCGGTGAGCAGCGATGCGATTGTGCACATCGGCCATGAACTCATGGAAATGCGCGCGCCGCTTTTTCCGGCAGGGCGCCATTTGGAAGAACATGTCCATGAGCATCGTCTTGCCGCGCCCGACGCTGCCATGGATATAGAGGCCCTTGATGCCGCTCTCCGTCTTCTTCTTGGACGCAAACAGCCAGCCGAGCGCGCTGCTCTTGGAGGCAGGCCGCTTCTGCTTGAGAGCGGCAAGCACCCGGTCGAGGCATTTGGCCACATCCATCTGGGCGGAATCAACCTGCAACGTCTCCGAAGCTGTCAGCGATTTGAGCTGCTCGGTGACGCTGAGCGAATAGTCTGGCATTGGCTGCATGAGGGCTTGTCCGCCTATGCGCAACCGGCGGAACCCCGCCGGATTGAGTTACCGGCTGAGGGTGATCGGCTGCCCGGTCGAGGTCTGGCCATTGAAGCTGTTGTCGGCAACCTTGTAGACGGAACCGATCTGGTTGCCGCTGCGGTCCTTGAGCAGAACCTGCTTGCCGGAAACTTCCCAGGAACCCATAGCCGTCAGCTCGCCAACACAACCGCGCGTACCGCCGCGCGATCCGCTGCCGAGATTGGTGAGCGTCAGGAACATGTCGCAGGTACCGTTGACACGCCAGCTGCCGACCATCGATTCCTTGGTGACATCAAGAGAGGTCGCGGGTGCTGCGCCACCCTGCTGAACACCAGCCATCGGCGCCGTCGAGGTCGGCGCGGCAGGAAACTGCCCGGCCGGCGGCGGAAGCTGGCCGCCCTGCACGGAGGGTACCGGCTGCGCGGTCAACGGCGGAGGTGCGTTGTTACTGCTGTAATCATATGAGGTGCGCTGGCATCCCGCCAAGGCCAGAGCGGCCGTTAGACCCGTCACCACATATCGCAACTGCATCATCAAGCTCCCGAATGTCCGTCTCAACCGCAGAGATATTTCAATTGTAGGTTCGAATTACCGTATTTCACTTTGGTTAATCAAGTCAGCACAACGCAAATCGGCCTTCGTGACACCTATAGCAAGGCCGGCACAATTCAACCGACCGCTCGCCGGACTTCTTGCTGATAAAATATGTCAGCAAGGTGTTGTGCTCGACCGTCCGCTTCCTGACCAAGTTTGATTCGCTCGGCGAAGTCCTGATAACGCTCAATTGATGTCGCGAGAAAGGATTGGATACGCTTGGGCGGCAGACCCTCGCCCATCTCGCGCGTCTGGCTTTTGACGATCACCAATTCATGAATCGCCTTGCGCAAGCCCTCATCGATGGTGACTGCCGCCAGACACTGCATCATGTTCATCGGCGGCAGCTTCTGAAACTCATTCGAGCGCATCCATTCGAGCGCAATTGCCGGACGGATCGCATATAGCAGCTTCTTGAGCTTGATTGGCCCGTCCCCATGCATCTGCCAGTGACTGCGCAGCAGACCGACATAATGCAGCGCGACCTTCTGCGGCAGCATGATCTCGTCAAGCACGCTGGAAAGACGGCTGCGAAATCCGGGCTCTTCTTCATAGGCGATTGGCGATTTTACCCATTCGACGACAACGGCATTGCCTTTGAGGGCAAGCAGCAGCGCCTTGCGCAGATCCCAGCCGCCAGTGTCTATATCACCCACGATCGGAAACTCGATTACATCCCGATGCGAGACCAGTCCGATATGGTCAGCGACCGGACGGACATAAACGAAACGGCAATCATAGTCGCTGTCTGGCGAGGGAAAGCCCCAGGCGCGGCTTCCGCTTTCGATCGCAAAACCGATGCGTATACCATGCTGTTTCACCGAGGCGAGCCGCGATCGGATTTCGGCGACCGCCTCGGAATCAAAATCTTCAATGCCGGCTGAAGCGTCAGCACTCACACGCGACGCTCGACCATCATCTTCTTGATTTCGGCGATTGCCTTGGCCGGGTTCAGACCCTTCGGGCAGGTCTGCGCGCAGTTCATGATCGTGTGGCAACGATAAAGGCGGAACGGATCCTCGAGATTGTCGAGACGTTCGCCAGTCGCTTCGTCACGGCTATCGATCAGCCAGCGATAGGCCTGCAGCAGGACGGCCGGACCGAGGTAACGGTCGCCGTTCCACCAGTAGCTCGGACAGGAGGTCGAGCAGCAGGCACAGAGGATGCACTCATAGAGACCGTCGAGCTTCTGGCGGTCCTCATGGCTCTGCTTCCATTCCTTGGCCGGCGTCGGCGAAACCGTCTTCAGCCAGGGCTCGATGGAACGGTGCTGGGCATAGAAATTGCTGAGATCCGGGACCAGATCCTTGACCACGGGCATATGCGGCAGTGGGTAGATCTTCACCGTGCCCTTGATGTCGTCCATGCCCTTGGTGCAGGCAAGCGTGTTCGTGCCGTCGATATTCATCGCGCAGGAACCGCAGATGCCTTCACGACAGGAACGGCGCAGCGTCAGCGTCGGATCGATCTTGTTCTTGATGTAGAGAAGCGCATCGAGAACCATCGGCCCGCAATCGTCGACATCGACGTAGAAGGTGTCGATCGACGGGTTCTGGCCGTCATCCGGGCTCCAGCGATAGACGCGGAACTCACGGGTGTTCTTGGCACCCGTCGGCTTCGGCCACACCTTGCCTTCGCGCATCTGTGAATTCTTGGGGAGAGCGAGTTCAACCATGTCAGGTTCCTCTGATCAGTATACGCGGGCCTTCGGCTCGATCTTATGGGGATCGATGCCGTCTGCGATGAGGTCGGTGTGGACAGGCCGGTAATCGAGCTTCACATCACCAGCCTCGTTCACCCAGGCCAGCGTGTGCTTGCGCCAGTTGACGTCGTCGCGACCTGCGAACGGACCTGACGTATAGTCCTCGCGGGCATGCGAGCCGCGGCTTTCCTTGCGGGCTTCGGCGCCGTAGATCGTGGTGATGGCATTGGCCATCAGGTTCTGCAGCTCGAGCGTTTCGACGAGGTCGGAATTCCAGATCATCGAGCGGTCGGTGACCTTGATGTCCTTGAGTTCGCCCCAGATTTCCGAAAGACGACGGCAGCCGGATTCCAGCGATTCCTGCGTACGGAACACCGCCGCATCTTCCTGCATGGCGCGCTGCATCTTCTCGCGCAGCACGGCCGTCGGCGTGCCGCCACTTGCGTGACGCAGACTGTCGAACCGATCCATGATCTTGTCGCAGGCGGCGATGTTCAGCGCCGGCACCGGCGATGCGCGGTCGATGACCTCGCCGGCGCGGATCGCCGCAGCGCGACCGAAGACCACGAGGTCGATCAGCGAATTGGAGCCGAGACGGTTTGCGCCGTGAACCGATGCGCAGCCGGCTTCACCGACGGCCATCAGGCCGGGGATGATGCGTTCCGGATTGGAGCTGTCGGCATTGAGAACCTCACCCCAGTAGTTCGTCGGAATGCCGCCCATGTTGTAGTGAACGGTCGGCAGAACCGGGATCGGTTCGCGGGTCACATCGACGCCGGCGAAGATCTTGGCGCTCTCGGAAATGCCCGGCAGGCGCTCATGCAGCACGGCCGGATCGAGATGATCGAGGTGCAAGAAGATGTGATCCTTGTTCTTGCCGACACCGCGGCCTTCGCGGATTTCCAGCGTCATGCAGCGCGAAACGACGTCACGCGAGGCCAGATCCTTGGCAGACGGCGCATAGCGCTCCATGAAGCGCTCGCCTTCGGAGTTGACGAGGTAGCCGCCCTCGCCGCGCGCACCCTCGGTGATCAGACAGCCGGAACCGTAGATGCCGGTCGGGTGGAACTGCACGAATTCCATATCCTGCAGCGGCAGGCCGGCACGGGCGACCATGCCACCGCCGTCGCCGGTGCAGGTATGGGCCGAGGTCGCGGAGAAATAGGCGCGACCGTAACCGCCGGTCGCGAGCACCACCATCTTGGCCGCGAAGCGATGGATCGTGCCATCGTCCAGGCACCATGCGATCACGCCGGTGCAACGGCTGCCGTCATCGGACATGATGAGGTCGAGCGCGAAATATTCGACGAAGAATTCGGCATTGTTGCGCAGCGACTGGCCGTAGAGCGTGTGCAGGATGGCGTGGCCGGTACGGTCGGCAACGGCGCAGGTGCGCTGCACCGGCGGGCCTTCACCGAAATTCTGCATGTGGCCGCCAAACGGACGCTGGTAGATCTTGCCTTCCTCGTTACGCGAGAAGGGCACACCGTAGTGCTCAAGCTCATAGACCGCCTTCGGCGCTTCCATGGTGAGATACTGCATGGCGTCGACGTCGCCGAGCCAGTCGGAACCCTTGACGGTGTCATAGAGGTGCCATTGCCAGCTATCCGGCGTCATGTTCTGCAGCGAGGCAGCGATGCCGCCCTGGGCCGCAACCGTGTGCGACCGGGTCGGGAATACCTTTGTGATGCAGGCCGTGCGGAAGCCCTGTTCGGCCATGCCGAGCGTGGCACGCAGGCCGGCGCCACCGGCGCCGACGACGATTACGTCATAGGAATGGTCGACATAGGTGTAGGCCTTCCCATTCTGAGCGGGTGAAGACGTTGCCATGATACGGTTATCCTACGAATGCAATTTTCAGAATGGCGAAGAGACAGAGGCCGGCGATCAGAACCGCGAAGAAGGTGTTCAGCATCAGGAGCAGCAGCTTGCCGATCTCGCCGTGAACATAGTCTTCGATGATGACCTGCATGCCGAGCTTCATGTGGATAGTGCCGGATATGATCATCAGTCCCATGATGACGGCGACGAACGGGTTCGAGAGGGCGCGAACCACGTCGGCATAAGGCGCACCCGCATAGACGATCATGAAGATCGCGAAAAAGATGATGAGGGGCACGTTGGCAACGGCCGTCAGGCGCTGGCGCCAAAAGTGATCGGTGCCTTCCTTGGCGGAACCGAGGCCGCGAACCTTGCCCAGAGGAGTGCGCATATCCATGAGTGCGACCTTCAGAAGCGAATGATGAAGCCGATCACCCAGACCAGCACGGTCAGACAGAGCGATCCGATGATATTGGCGATGGCGAGCTTGGTCGAGAATTCTTTCTCGAAACCATGTCCGAGGTCCCACATGAAGTGGCGGAAGCCGCCGAGCAGGTGGTGGATCAGCGCCCAGGTGTAACCGAGCAGGACGAGCTTGCCGATAATGCTGCCGAGTACCCAGTTGGCCCAGTCATAATAGCCCTGGCCGCTGGCAGCCGCGATCAGCCACCAGGCGACCAGCAGCGTGCCGAAGTACAGAGCGCCACCGGTGATGCGGTGAACGATGGACATGACCATGGTGGGAATTGGCTTGTAAATTTGTAGATGCGGCGACAGGGGCCGGTTTGTCACATTCGCCATCAGAACCTCGCGGCGTCTTCTCTTTGCCCTTGATGTCAGGGGCATTTCTCAGTCAACCACACGAATGACAAAATTCTGTGTGCGTTGCATCATTGTCGACGTTTAATCACCGAAACCCCTGACGACAAGCATAATTGCTGCCTGCTTTTAATTTAATCGATTCGCGTTACCGGGAAGTTTTCAACTCGATGAAACTCGTCTCTTTCGCTCAATTTTTAAGCTGACCGCACGGCTGCGTGGACAAGCCCCGCCTTTTGGCGCAATCTGGCGTTAACGATTTGTTAGCGTTTCGGAGTTTGGTCCATGTTTCGCAGTCTGTCCAAGACCATCCTTGCTCTCCTTGCGGTGCTGACAGCGCTGCCTGCAGCAGCCGGAGAGCGCCACTTCGATCATCGCTTTCCGCGCCATGGCGGCTTTAATGACGGCGTCTTCCTCGGCAGGCGCACCCACTGGGATAGCGGCTTGCACTTCACACGCGACAACGTCATCCGCTATCACCCGCGCACCCCTTTTCTGAAGCAGTTCAACTATCCGGGGACAAGTCGCTATGGCCGCAGCAACATCGTCGTCATTACGTCCCAGCCCCAGAGCTATGACCAGAACTACGGGAGCAACGGCCTCTACGCCGGATCGTCCTATGCCTACCAGACGGATGGCGGAACCTATGTCGGCGGCGACGGGTACTATCGTCTGGCTGCGCCGGAACGTAACCTTGCCCCGAAGGCCAAGGTGATCGATGTCGGCATCGCCGATGACCCCTGCTCTTATGAGGCCAATGTCTGTGTTATCCGGCCCTAGGGCCTGAACCGCCAGACAGTCGTCTTCTTGACCTCGCTGTCTTCGAGCGCCCGGGTGACGGGCACTTCATAGACGGCGCAGAATTCCAGCCTGTCTTTCGGCAAATAGGCGCGCCCGGGATCGCCGACCAGCACGTCCTTGCCTCCGGCCGCGAGCGTCTCGAACCAAGGCACCAGCGCACCGGCGAAGGATTTGTCGTAGAAAACGTCGCCGGCGAGAACCACATCCGCATCGACATTCTGACCGATAAGATCGGCCCCGGTGAAGTCCAGCGAGACCGAATTGGCGGCCGCATTCAGCCGCACCGCCGTCTGTGACCACGGATCGATATCGGAGGCCGTCGCCTTGGCCGCACCTGCCTGGCTTGCGGCAATTCCCACCAATCCGGAACCGCTCGCGAAATCCAGTATGCGCTTTCCCTTGACCGTTTCGCGGTGATCGAGAACATAGCGCGCCAGCCCCTGCCCGCCCGCCCAGGCAAATGCCCAGAAAGGCGGCGGCAGGCCGATCGCCTCCAGCTCGTCTTCCGTCTTCAGCCAGAGCTCGTGGGCTTCGCTGGCCAGGTACAGCCGGATTTCCGGCACATGCGGCGGCGCAAGCAGGCTGGTATTGGCGCGGATGAAGGTTTCCGGGTCGGTTTTCAAAGCTGCTCAGCGCGGCGGGTTGTCAAAACCGCCCATGCGGCAGACCTCGGCCCATTCGTCATCCGTCACCGGCTGCACGGAAAGCCGCATCGAGGTGACCAGCGACATCTTGGACAGCTTTTCGTTTGCCTTGATATCCTTCAGCGTCACCGGCTTCGGCACATCCACGACGGCACGGATATCGACACAATCCCAGCGATCGTCGCCCTTCGCCGTCGAATCCGGATGCGAAAGCGCGCAGACCTCGACGATACCGACGATCTCCAGCCCGTCATTGGAATGATAGAAGAACCCCTTGTCGCCGATCTGCATGGCCCGCATATTGTTGCGCGCAAGGTAGTTGCGCACACCGGTCCATTCGGTACCCTTCTCGCCAGCCGCCTTCTGCTTTTCCCAGGACCAGGCTGCGGGCTCGGATTTATAAAGCCAGTGCGCCATCCCGCTTAAGCCTCCGGCTTGTTGAAGACCCAGTTAAAGGGCTTCACCTCGACGCTTTCGAACAGGCCGGCGAGTGCATAGGGATCGGCAGCGCCGAGTGCCTTGGCATCATCAGCTGTTTCGGCATGGACCATCACGAGGCTGCCGTTCGGCTTGCCTTCGGCATCGAGGAACGGGCCGGCCATGGCAAGCTTGCCTTCGGCATTCAGCTTGTTGAGATAATCGAGATGGGTCGAGCGCGTTTCCATGCGCACGTTGAGATGGCCGGGCTTGTCCTTGCAGAGAAGGGCGAAAAGCATGTCTGTCTCCTATTCGGTCGTAATCGGACGTGTCATCAATTGTTCGATGGCTTCGGATATGCCGAGCTTACCTTCAATGATCGCTGAAACCGCATCGGTGATCGGCATCTCGACGCCGAGCTCTTCGGCAAGCCGCGAGGCAACCGCTGCAGCAAAAGCCCCTTCCACCAACTCGCCGCGCGAAGGGTCGACCT
The DNA here is from genome assembly GCF_051811225.1 of Rhizobium sp. 768_B6_N1_8. Lineage (NCBI taxonomy): Bacteria > Pseudomonadati > Pseudomonadota > Alphaproteobacteria > Hyphomicrobiales > Rhizobiaceae > Rhizobium > Rhizobium sp. 768_B6_N1_8. Next base: position 4,139,227 of record NZ_JBPWPV010000001.1, read on the forward strand.
TTTCGCCGCGCCCGAGTGCAATGCCGAAACGCAGGTTGCGCGACTGATGGCTGGTTGCCGTCAGCACCAGATCACCGAGGCCGGAAAGCCCCCGCGCCGTATCGGCATTGCCGCCCTTGGCGACGATGAAGCGCGACATCTCGGCAAGCCCGCGGGCAATCAACGCCGCACGCGCCGAATCGCCGATACCGCGGCCTTCGACGATACCGCAGGCAATCGCCAGTACATTCTTCAATGCTCCGCCAAGCTGCACGCCGATGCGGTCTGCCGAGGCATAGAGCCGGAAGGTGCGGCCGGAAATCGCCTGCGCCAGCCGCTCGGCAACCTGCATGTCAGCCGCAGCGATCGCCATGGCTGTCGGCAGCCCCTTGGCGATATCAGCGGCAAAGCCTGGACCCGAGAGCACGCCAACCGGATGATCGGGCAATTCCCGCTCCAGCATGTCGGTCAGAAGCGCACCGGTCGGCCGTTCGATCCCCTTCGCGCAGGTGACCACAATAGCGTCCTTAGCCAGGTAAGGACCATACTGCCGCGCGGCATCCGCCTGCGCCTGTGACGGCATGGCAAAGAGCACGATGCCCGCATCGCCGATTGCATCCGCCTCAGCAGAGAACTCCAGTATTTCCGGCAGTGGGATGCCAGGCAGAACAGCATCATGCAGCCGCTCCGCCTTGAGGTCTTCGATCAGCGACGGATCGCGGCCAACAAGGATCGCCGAATTTCGCCCGGTCAGGGCGACCACGGCCGCAAGCGCCGTTCCGAAAGCACCCGATCCGACGACGGCGATGCGCTCGCTCATGCCTTGGCTCCCCGCTTTCCGGATCCGAGCATGGTCACGGCTCTGGAGTCGAGCGGCCAACGCGAACGCGGCTGCACATCGAGATCGTCAGGCGCAACACCCTTCGCCATGCGCTCCAGCCCGGCCCAGGCGATCATCACAGCATTGTCGGTGCAGAGGCGGAGCGGCGGCGCAATGAAGCGGAAGCCATTCTTGTCGCAGAGCGCCTGAAGGGTGCTGCGGATTTCCAGATTGGCTGCGACACCACCAGCCACCACCAGCGCAGGCTTTTCCGGGAGGTTTGGAAATTCCGTCTTGAACCGCTGCAGGCCGCGGCCGATGCGATCCTTCATCGTACGGGAAATCGCCTTCTGGAACGAGGCGCAGATATCGGCGACATCCTGATCCGTCAGCGGCGCAATCTCGGTCGCCGCCTGCCGCACAGCCGTCTTCAGGCCCGAGAACGAAAAATCGAGCCGTGCCTCGCCGACGAGCGGCCGCGGAAAATTGAAACGATCGGCATTGCCACCCTGCGCCATCTGCTCCACTGCCGGCCCGCCGGGATAGGGAAGGCCGAGCAGTTTCGCCGTCTTGTCGAAGGCTTCACCCAGTGCATCGTCGATCGTCGTGCCCCAGCGCTCGTACTCGCCGATGCCGCGCACGAGGATGAGCTGGGTATGGCCACCGGAAACCAGCAGCATGAGATAGGGAAAAGAAAGACCGTCTGTCAGCCGCGCCGTCAGCGCATGGCCTTCGAGATGGTTGACTGCATAAAGCGGCTTGCCGGCTGCCTTGGCGATCGCCTTGCCGGTCATCAGCCCGACAAGCAGCCCCCCGATCAGGCCAGGCCCTGAAGTCGCGGCGATCGCATCGACATCCGAGAGCGACACGTTGGCGCGCTTCAGGGCCTCGTCGATCAACTCGTCCAGCGCTTCGACATGGGCGCGCGCGGCGATCTCCGGCACCACGCCGCCATAGGCACTATGCTCGTCCAGCTGGGAAAGAACGACGTCCGACAGCACGTTGGAGCGGCCTTCCGCATCGCGCTCGACGACCGCAGCGGCGGTCTCGTCGCAGCTTGTCTCGATGCCGAGGATGCGCAGAAAGGGAGCCATGAAACCTGTTCGTTGATTGCGATAGGGTTTAAACCTGTTTACGAGAACTCCGGTAACAACGGATCAAAGCGGATGCAAACAAAACCTTTCCGGATCGGCACACGCGGCAGCCCGCTGGCGCTCGCGCAGGCACACGAAGCCCGCGACCGGCTGATGGCAGCCCACAATCTGCCGCAGGAGATGTTCGAGATCGTCGTGCTGACCACCAAGGGCGATAGCATCACCGACCGCTCGCTGGCCGAGATCGGCGGCAAGGGACTTTTCACGGCAGAACTCGAGCAAAAGCTTGTGTCCGGTGACCTCGATTTCGCCGTGCATTCGAGCAAGGACATGGCAACGAACCTGCCGGAAGGCCTCTACCTTTCGGCCTATCTACCGCGCGAAGATATTCGCGATGCCGTGATCGGCCGCACCGCGCCGAAACTGATCGATCTGCCGCATGGCGCGACCGTCGGTTCGTCCTCGCTTCGCCGCCAGGCCCTGATCCACCGCATGCGGCCGGACATCAACGTCATCACTTTCCGCGGCCTCGTGGACACTCGCCTGCGTAAGCTGCAGGAAGGCGAGGTCGATGCGACGCTTCTGGCGCTTGCCGGCCTCAAGCGCCTCGGCAAGGTCGAGGTGATCACCGATATCCTCGACCCCGACAGCTTCCCACCGGCACCTGCCCAGGGCGCGATCTGCATCGAAAGCCGCATCGGCGACACAAGGATCGACGAGCTGCTGGCGCCGATCAACGATGCGCCGACCTTCGACACAGTCTCCTGCGAGCGCGCCTTCCTTGCCGCCCTCGATGGCTCCTGTCGCACGCCGATCGGCGGTTACGCCGTCTGCGAGGGTGATCAGATCCGCTTCTCGGGCCTCATCCTCACTCCTGACGGCCGCCACCAGCATGCGATCACCATCGACGGCAACCGCCGCGACGCCGCTGCACTTGGCACTCGCGCCGGACAGGACGTGCGCGCAAGGGCCGGTAGCAGCTTCTTCGAGGACTGGAGCTAGCCTGCATGCGCGTGCTCGTCACCCGTCCAGCGCATTCGGGCGAGCGCACCGCTCAACGTTTGCGCGAGCTGGGTCACGAGCCACTATTGCTGCCGCTCACCCGTCCCGTCCACGACATGGCGGCCGCTCGGCAGGCTCTGGAAACAACCATCGGGGCGATAGCCATAACGAGCGCCGAAACGGTGCGCACCTTGCAGTCTCTGGGGGAGGCGCTGGCACCTCACTTTTCGCGCCGTCTCTTTGCCGTTGGCGAAACGACGGCCGACGAGGCCCGCAAGTTGGGGTTTCATTCTGTCACAGCATCGTCGGGCAGCGGCCGCGAGCTGGCCGAGCTGATCGCGGCAAACAAGGTCGATAGGCTTCTCTATCTCGCCGGCAGTCCGCGCGCCGAGACCTTCGAGACGCGTCTGAGGGAGCTCGGGCGGTATTTCTCGGTGGCCGAGTGTTACCGGATGGAGCCTGTCGCGCCCAGCCCCGAGACCGTCGCAGCTCTCCTGGCGAACAACCCTCCTGATGCTGTTCTTTTCTATTCCCGCCACACGGCCGGAAATTTCTTTCATATCCCGCAGGTAGAGTCCCTTTTGCTGCAGCTGCCGAAAATCCGTCTCATTTGTCTCAGCAACACTGTAGCAGAAGCTGTTCCATCCGTTTTGAGGACAGTCCTGGAGATTTCGCCGATGCCGGATGAAAAAAGCCTTTTGTCGCTGCTTAGAAGGCCTTAGCCGCCCAAATTTGATCTAACCTCTTCCCTTAATTGCCATCCCTGTCTAGTTTCGTTGCAATGCAGGATAATGAGGACCTCATGGTATCGGGAAATCCGCCACGCCACTCGAAGAGCTCCGACAAGCCGGTCACGATTGACCTGGACGCGCAGGACTTCGCCTCGGCGGCTGATTCTGAAAAGCCTGCCGAAGAAGCCGCACAAGCAGCCGATAACGCACCTGTCGCCGAAGCCGTAGCCGCTGCGGAAGCCGGCGGTGAACCGCTGTCGGAACACGAGAGCGACCGCGCTGCCGGCGCGCAAGAAGAGCCCCTCCCGAAGGAGCCCCTGCCATCGGAACCGGTACAGCCGCCTCCGCCACAGAAGGGCGTGGTCACGTCGGGCCTGATTGCCGCCGGCATTTTCGGCGGCCTTGTCGCCTTGCTTGGCGCCGGCGCGATTCAATATGCCGGTTATCTGCCGGGCTCCTCCACCCAGCAGACGAACTCTGCCGAAGTGGCCGACCTCTCCGGCGAGATCGAAGGCCTCAAGCAATCGGTCGCAAGCCTTGCCGCCAATCCGGCGCCAGCCGTCGATAACAGTGCCCTCGAAAAGCGTATCGCAGCTCTCGAAACGGCCCCTCAGACACCGGCGCCCAGCATATCGACCGACTCGGCCGATGTCGAAGCACTCAACCAGAAGATTGCAGATCTGACAGCTCAGATTGATCAGTTGAAGACGAGCCTTGCGCAGACCACCGAACAGCAGGCCTCAAACGGTGCCGACATTACGAGCCGCCTTGCCGAAGCCGAAAAGAAGCTGAACGAACCGCGCGAGGATGTCGCCGTTGCCCGCGCCATAGCAGCCGCAGCTCTCAAGGCCGCGATCGACCGTGGCGGCCCCTTCATCGCCGAACTCGATACATTTGCCGGCGTAGCACCCGATGATCCCGCTGCAACTGATCTGCGCGGCTTTGCCGAGACCGGTGTGCCATCACGCGCCGAGCTGATCCGTCAGGTTCCCGATGTCGCCAACGCCATCGTCGAATCCGTCAACCAGCCCGATCCGAACCAGAGCTGGTCGGACCGGCTTATGTCGAGCGCCAAATCTCTGGTCTCGGTCCGCCCCGTCGGCAATGTCGAAGGCGAAAGCGTTGAAGCGATCGCCGCGCGCATGGAGGACAAGGTGAAGAACGGCGACCTGCCCGGTGCAGCCACCGAATGGAACAGCCTGCCTGCGACCGCAAAACAGGCTTCCGCCGCCTTCAAGCAATCACTCGAAGCTCGTATCCGCGTCGAGGATCTCGTTGGCGGTGCTCTCTCCAAGGCCATTTCCGGCACCGGCAAGGAAGGATGAGCATGGTCCGCCTGGTTGTCTTCGCGCTCCTCGTCCTCGTTCTCGCCTATGGTTTCTCCTGGCTTGCCGATCGCCCCGGCGATCTATCGCTGATCTGGGAAGGCCAGATCTACCAGACCAGACTGATCGTCGCGGCAAGCGCCATCATTGCGCTGATCGCTGCCGTCATGGTGGCCTGGTGGTTCGTCCGCCTGATCTGGACCTCTCCGCATTCGGTGACGCGCTTTTTCCGCGCTCGCAAACGCGATCGCGGCTACCAGGCCCTGTCGACCGGCCTCATTGCCGCCGGCGCAGGCAACGCCCTGCTCGCGCGCAAGATGGCCGCCCGCTCGCGCGGCCTCATCCGCGCCGACCAAGAGCCGCTGATCAATCTTCTCGAAGCACAGGCCGCTCTCATCGAAGGCCGCTATGATGAAGCCCGTTCCAAATTCGAGGCCATGGCCAACGATCCTGAAACGCGCGAACTTGGCCTGCGTGGTCTTTATCTGGAGGCCAAACGCCTCGGTGCCAACGAAGCTGCCCGCCAGTACGCCGAAAAGGCCGCAGATAACGCGCCTTACCTGCCATGGGCCGCGCAGGCGACGCTCGAATATCGCAGTCAGTCCGGTCGCTGGGACGACGCCATCCGTCTGCTGGAACAGCAGAAGGCCGCCAAGGTTGTCGAAAAAGCCGAAGCAAACCGCCTGCATGCTGTGCTGCTGACTGCCCGTGCCGATGACAAGCTGGAAAGCAATCCCGCCGGCGCCCGCGATGATGCCCTACAGGCACTGAAGCTGTCGGCGGATTTTGTACCTGCCGCCCTGATTGCCGCAAAGGCGCTTTTCCGCGAAGGCGGTATCCGCAAGGCTGCCACCATTCTCGAACAGACCTGGAAGGCTGGACCGCATCCCGAGATTGGCCGCGTCTATGTCCGCGCCCGCAGCGGGGATTCAACGCTCGACCGCCTGAAGCGCGCCGAGCGGCTGGAAGGCATGCGGCCGAACAATGTCGAATCTCTCCTCGTCGTCGCACAGGCGGCGCTCGATGCACGGGAATTCTCCAAGGCCCGCGCCAAGGCGGAAGCTGCCGCCCGTATCGAGCCCCGCGAGGCGGCCTTCTTGTTGCTTGCGGATATCGAGGAAGCGGAAACCGGCGATCAGGGTCGCGTGCGCCATTGGCTGGCACAGGCACTGAAGGCGCCGCGTGATCCGGCCTGGGTTGCCGATGGTTTCGTTTCCGACAAATGGCTGCCGGTCTCGCCGGTGACCGGCCGTCTCGACGCCTTCGAATGGAAGGCACCTTTCGGCCAGCTCGAAGGACCGGTCGAGGAAGGTTCGACCGCCTCTATCGAAACGGCGCTGAAGACACTACCGCCGCTGCGCGAAACCCGGCCGGAAAGCGTGGTCAACGACCACCGCATCATCGAGCTGGAACGGGCAGCGACGATTGCCGAAGCCGTGCGCCCGGCAACTTCGGCACCCACACCGGCAAAAACTGCCGAACCGTCCGCCTCCCGGCCGGTTCCTGCTACGTCTGAACCTAAACCCTTCTTTGGCGGCCTGCCGGATGATCCGGGCGTCCGCGACCCCAAGGTGGAACCGGAACCCAAGACACGGCTCCGCCTTTTCTAAAATGGAACAAAAAACCGCATGTTCGAACGCTTTCAGGCATTCTTCCAGAATCTGACCGCCGACCGCCCTAAGGCAGGCTTCGCCCCCGATGACCCACGCATCGCAGTTGCTGCACTCTGTATGCAGGTCATGGAGGCCGACGGCCAGATCAAGGACAGCGAAAAGAAGCGGCTGCGCAAACTCCTGAAGGAGCAATATGCGCTCGACGGCAAACAGCTTGATGCGCTGATGGCCGCGGGGCTGGAAGCCGAAAGCTCGGCGGTTGATTATTTCCGCTTCACCTCCGATCTTAAGAGACATCTCAATACCGAGCAGCGTCTGGAGCTGATCGGTATTCTCTGGGATATCGTCTATGCCGATGGCGAGCGAAGCGAAATGGAAGACCATGTGATCTGGCGGATTGCCGATCTCCTGGGTGTGTCTTCCCGTGAGCGCATTCAGAAGCGGCAGGAGGCGGCCGCCAGGGTCACGGACGCACAGGTGGTGCAGGATGACACTGACTGACAGAAGCATGAGACGCGACAGGCGCCCCATTCTCATCATTCTTCATCAGGAGCGTTCCAGCCCCGGTCGTGTCGGCCAGCTTCTCGTCGAGAAAGGTTATGATCTCGATATCCGTCGCCCCGTCCTTGGCGACCCTTTGCCTTGCACCCTTGAAAACCATGCCGGTGCAGTGATTTTCGGCGGCCCGATGAGCGCCAATGACCCAGACGAATTCGTCAAGGCGGAGATCGACTGGCTAGATGTCCCCCTCAGGGAAAATCGCCCCTATCTCGGCATCTGCCTCGGTGCACAGATGCTGGCTCGCAATCTCGGCAGCAAGGTCGCCGCCAATAGTGACGGGTCGACAGAGATCGGCTGGTATCCGCTGCATACGACCGAGAGAGGCCGGCGGCTGATGCGTTGGCCGAAAATGGTCTATCACTTCCACCGGGAAGGTTTCGAACTGCCGCATGGCGCCGAGTTGCTGGCATCCGGCGACGCCTATCCCAACCAGGCCTTCCGCTACAACGACAATGCCTGGGGCCTGCAATTCCATGCGGAGCTGACACGGGTGATGATGCATCGCTGGGTCGTGCACGGCGCGCACCGCTTCATCCTGCCGAACGCGCAGCAGGGACGCGAGCATCTGGAAGGCCGCATGCTGTTCGATGCGCCGCTTAAAGCGTGGCTCGGCGACTTCCTGGATATCGTCTTCGAGGGCAAAACGGCAGCAGCTGCTACACCGCTTCTCGTATAGGCGCGTCGAGCGTATCGATCTTCCTGAGTTTCGGAAAACCGCTTGCCCAGATGGCGGCTACGGCGAGCGTACCGATGCCACCGATAATGACGGCCGGGACGGCGCCGAAAACCGCTGCCATAGTACCCGCACGGAATTCCCCGAGCTCGTTGGATGCGCCGACAAACACCGTATTGACCGCGTTGACACGGCCGCGCAGATGATCAGGCGTCCAGAGCGCGATCAGGCTTTCACGGACATAGACCGAGATCATGTCCGCAGCGCCCATGATGGCAAGCGCAGCGATGGACACCTCGGTATTGGTCGAGAGGCCGAACACGATCGTACCGAGGCCGAAGATCGCCACGCCGATGAACATGTATATGCCGGCCTTATGCTTCAGCGGATAGGCGGCAAGGAAGATCGCCATGATGATGGCGCCCACGCCCGGCGCCGAGCGAAGCAGGCCGAGACCCCACGGCCCGAGCGTCAGGATATCGCGCGCAAAGATCGGCATCAGCGCGGTAGCGCCGCCAAGCAGAACGGCGAATAGATCGAGCGAGATGGCGCCAAGCACCACCTTTTCTTCCCGGATATAGCGGAAGCCGCCGAGGATCATGTCCCAGTTCCTGGCCTCGCCCATCGTCTTCTGCGGCGGCTTGGGGATCATGTAGAGCAGGATCGCACCGAGCGCAGAAAAGATGACGGCGACCGTATAGGCCGTCGAAGCGCTGACGCCGTAAAGCAGACCGCCGAGCACAGGGCCGGTGATGGCCGCCAGCTGCCAGGAGGACGAATTCCATGCGATCGCATTGGAGAGATCCTTCTCCGGCACGAGGTTCGGCGCAAGCGACTGCACGGCCGGCGTCATGAACGCCCGCTCGATGCCGAAGACCAAAAGCACGATGAAGACCGGGATCGGTGAAAAGCTGCCGGTGATCGTCATTCCGAGCAGCGCGAGCGTGCAGATCGCGCTGACGAGCGAGCAGATCGAGGCGATGGCGCGGCGATTATGCCGATCCGCCACCGAGCCGGTGACGAGGATGAGCACAAGAGACGGCAGGAACTGCACAAGCCCGATCAGACCGAGATAGATGGCGCTCCCGGTCTGGTCGTACATTTGCCAGCCAACCGCGACGCTGACGATCTGCTGTGAGAAGGAAAGCAGGAACCGCGCGAAGAAGAAGCGTGTATAGGACGGATGCCGGAACGCGGCAAAACGGTCTCCGGTGGGCGAAAGCGACATGAAGCTTTTCCGAGAAAGCGGGTGCGGAATTGCCTGCGGAGCGACCCGTTAAACATGATTTGCCGTGCGTCTCCACACGGCCCTTGCTCGTTTAATCGCCAATGTCTACATATCTGTCAACAACGAACTGGAGACGGTAATGGCGGGAATTCTTGAAGCCATATTTCTAATCATCAATGTGGCTTTGAACCTCTATTGGTACGTGATCATTGCCAGCGCCATTTTCTCGTGGCTGTACGCATTCAACGTCATCAATTCGAACAACCAGTTTGTGAACCAGTTGGGTATGTTCTTCTATAACGCGACTGAACCTGCATTGCGGCCCATACGCCGCTTTCTGCCCAATCTGGGTGGCATCGACATCTCTCCGATTATCCTGCTGCTGATCATCCTATTCATACAGGCCATACTCAACAATCCGATCAGGCCCTTCCTGTTCTCGCTGGTCGCTTGAACCCCCCCTGGAGGCTTTCCGGTGATCACATCCGTCTTGCTGTACGGCTGACGCCGAATGGCGGGCGGGATGCCGTCGACGGCATCGAACCAGATGGCGAAGGCGGCATGCTCTTGAAGGCGCGCGTCACCGCCGTACCGGAAAAGGGAAAAGCCAACAAGGCAATGATAGCGCTCGTCGCCAAGTCTTTGGGTATTCCTAAGTCCTCGGTCAGCCTTGCTTCCGGCGATACGTCGCGCAAAAAAATCCTCCGGATCGATGGCGACCCGGAGGATGTGATGAAAAAGCTCGAAGGGCTGTTCGGCTAAAGCAATTCCAGCAAAACTGTGCAGCGGTTTTGCGTCCGAAATTGCGTAAAAGCTAGGCTCAGGCCTTTTCCTTCTTGGCGCGTTCGATCGCTTCGAGGATGAGCTCACCGGCTTCCTTGTAATCACCCCAGCCGAAGATCTTTACCCACTTGCCGGGTTCCAGATCCTTGTAGTGCTCGAAGAAGTGTTCGATCTGCTTCAGCGTGATTTCCGGAAGGTCGGTGTAATCCTTGACCTTGTCATAGCGCTGCGTCAGCTTCGGCGACGGAACGGCAATGATCTTCTCATCCTTGCCCGAATTGTCTTCCATCTTCAGAACGCCGATCGGGCGGACGTTGATGACGCAGCCCGGAACCAGCGGACGGGTGCTGGCGATCAGCACGTCGATCGGGTCGCCGTCTTCGGAAAGCGTGTGCGGCACGAAGCCGTAGTTACCCGGATAGGTCATCGGGGTATAGAGGAAGCGATCGACAACCAGCGTACCGGCTTCCTTGTCCATTTCATACTTGATCGGATGACCGCCGACGGGAACTTCGACGATAACGTTGACGTCTTCAGGTGGATTCTTACCGATTGAAACGGCATCGATGCGCATAGGAAACTCCCGCAAGATTGAATTGCTTCGAAGCCAGTTAATCGGTTTCATCTCGCAACGCAACATGCCTCGCAAGCAATGCTTAATATGCGAAGACATCCAAAGGTGGAATATTTGCAGTATGAAATGGGCCGCTTGTGAAGCCGCGATCAGTTCCAGATGAAGCCGATCTTTTTAATCTGCTTATGGTCGAAATTTTCTATACCTTCGCAGAAATCGATACCGCCATGGTCGCGATAAAAGTCGGCGGCCGTTTCATTTTCTTCCAGGCACCAGACGACCAGGCCGTTGCAGCCCAGAGATTTCAAAAGCCGCCGGGCTTCGCCAAAAAGCAGCTTGCCGAGGCCGATACCCTGATATTCCGGACGCAAATAGAGCTCGTAGATTTCGCCTTCCTGAGGCAGCGCGCGTGCGCGATTAAGGCCGAGGGTCGCGTAACCAGCGACGGTCCCCGCCACATCTAGAACGAGCAATGTCGCCGGGCCGCGAGTTGCCTTGCGCCACCAGTTTTCACCGCGGCGCTCGATCATCTGGTTCAGAGCACGATGCGGAATGATGCCCGCATAAGTATGCTGCCAGGAAAGCCGATGGGCTTCCGAAATGGCTCGGGCATCATGCGGTTCAGCCCGCCGGACATCGATCGACAACGTCTTCATAACGCTTACTCTGGTCCTGCCGGAGGCAATTAACCATATGCGTCGACCGCATTGTGATCGATTGCCCACAGACTTGATATGTGGACGACAGGCAAAATTTAACGCTTTTTTAACGATTGTCACAAGTCGGAATCGACGCAGCGCACAATAAAAAACCCCGGCGCGAAGGCCGGGGTTTTAAAGGAGTAGCCGAGGCTCTTAGAGAGCTGCCTTCGACTTTTCGAAACGCTTGCGGTCGTTGGCATCGAGATACATCTTGCGCAGACGAATGTTCTTCGGCGTCACTTCCATCAGTTCGTCGTCCTGGATCCAGGAGAGCGCGCGATCGAGCGTCATGCGGATCGGCGGCGTCAGCTTCACCGCTTCGTCCTTGCCGGCGGCGCGGATGTTGGTGAGCTGCTTGCCCTTCAGGACGTTCACTTCAAGGTCGTTGTCGCGCGAATGGATGCCGATAATCATGCCGGCATAGACCTTTTCGCCCGGCTCGATGATCATCGGGCCGCGATCTTCCAGGTTGAACATTGCGTAAGCGACGGCTTCGCCGGAAGCGTTGGCGAGCAGCACGCCGTTAACGCGGCCACCGATGACGCCCTTGTAGGGCTGGTAGTCGTGGAACAGGCGGTTCATGATCGCCGTGCCCCGCGTATCCGTCAGTAGCTCCGACTGGTAGCCGATCAGGCCACGGGTCGGTGCGTAGAAACGCAGGCGAAGACGATTGCCGCCCGACGGACGCAGCTCGACCATTTCGGCCTTGCGCTCGGACATCTTCTGCACGACGACACCGGAATGTTCTTCGTCGACGTCGACGACGACTTCCTCGATCGGCTCCAGAAGCTGGCCGCTTTCATCCTTGTGCATCACGACACGCGGACGCGATACGGCAAGTTCGAAGCCTTCGCGACGCATGGTTTCGATGAGAACGGCGAGCTGAAGTTCGCCGCGGCCGGACACGTAGAACGAATCCTTGCCTTCGGCTTCCTCGATCTTCAGGGCGACGTTGCCTTCGGCTTCCTTGAAGAGACGGTCGCGGATGACGCGGCTCGTCACCTTGTCGCCTTCGGTGCCCGCCAGCGGGCTGTCGTTTACGATGAAGGACATGGTGACTGTCGGCGGATCGATAGGCTGCGCCTTCATGGCTTCCGAGACGGCCGGATCACAGAAAGTGTCGGCGACGGTACCCTTGGAGAGGCCTGCAATCGCGACGATGTCGCCCGCATGCGCTTCTTCGATCGCCGTGCGCTCAATGCCGCGGAAGGCGAGGATCTTGGAAATTCTGCCGGTTTCGATCAGCTTGCCGTCCTGGCCGAGGACCTTGACGGCCTGGTTCGGCTTGATCGAGCCCGATGCGATGCGGCCGGTGATGATACGGCCGAGGAAGGGGTTGGCTTCGAGGATCGTGCCGATCATGCGGAACGGACCTTCTTCGACAGTCGGCTCAGGCACATGCTTGAGCACCAGGTCGAGAAGCGGCGCGAGACCCTGATCCTTCGGACCTTCCGGGTTGACGTTCATCCAGCCATCGCGACCGGAACCGTAGAGGATCGGGAAGTCGAGCTGCTCGTCGGTCGCATCGAGATTGGCGAAGAGATCAAAGACTTCGTTGATGACTTCTTCATGGCGGCCATCCGGACGGTCGATCTTGTTGATCGCGACGATCGGACGAAGACCGACCTTCAATGCCTTCGAGACAACGAACTTCGTCTGCGGCATCGGGCCTTCGGAGGAGTCGACGAGAACGATCGCGCCATCCACCATCGAAAGAATGCGCTCGACTTCACCGCCGAAGTCGGCGTGGCCGGGGGTGTCGACGATGTTGATGCGGACACCTTTCCATTCCACCGAGGTCGCCTTGGCGAGAATGGTGATGCCGCGCTCCTTTTCGAGATCGTTCGAGTCCATCACGCGTTCTGCAACGCGCTGGTTCTCGCGGAACGAACCGGACTGTTTCAGGAGCTCGTCGACGAGGGTCGTTTTGCCATGGTCAACGTGCGCGATGATCGCGATGTTGCGAAGTGCCATTTGTCATAATCTCTGAGGCTGGGGCGCTACGCTTAGTGGACGCGCCATTTATGTTTGGCGCGCTCATACCGTTTTTTTCGCGATTGCGAAAGGGGGTGGCACGCGAAAGCTGCGGCATGGCTATCACCATGCCGCTCTGCTCCATGTCATCAAACTGTCTTAAGCGTCGCTGCCTGTCAATTCCTCGAAGGTCGCAAGCCCCTTCTTGACCAGCATCGCGTCCGGGCTCGGCAGCTTGCCGCGGAAAGCCTTGTAAGCATCTTCCGGATCGACGGAGCCGCCCGTGGAGTAGATATTGTCCCGAAGCTTCCTGGCCATTTCGCCATTAAAGGCATCGCCCGTCTCCTCGAAGGCGGCGAAGGCATCGGCATCGAGCACTTCCGACCACATGTAGCTGTAATAACCCGCCGAATAGCCGCCGGAGAAGATATGCTGGAAGTGCGGCGTGGCGTGGCGCATGACGATCGATTTCGGCATGCCGATTTCAGCAAGCACTTCCGCCTGCACCGCCATCGGGTCTTCCACCTTGTCGCGGGTATGGAAGGCCATGTCGACCAATGCCGAGGAGGTGAACTCCACCGTGTTGAAGCCGGAATTGAAGGTGCGGGCTGCCAGAACCTTGTCGAGCAATGCCTGCGGCATCGGCTGCCCGGTCTCGAAATGTACGGCATATTCCTTGAGGACGGCGGGAACCGTCAGCCAGTGTTCGTAGAGCTGCGAGGGCAATTCCACAAAATCACGCGAGACGCCTGTACCGGCGACCGAGGGATAGGTGACGTTGGAGAGCATGCCATGCAGCGCATGACCGAACTCGTGAAACAGCGTGCGCGCATCGTCGAGCGAAAGCAGGGCGGGCTTGCCTTCGGCGGGTTTTGCGAAGTTGCAGACATTGTAGATGATCGGCAACTCGCCGTGATGGCCATTCTTCAGCACCAGCTTGTGCTGGGACTGGAAGGAGCTCATCCAGGCGCCTGAGCGTTTCGAGCTACGAGCGAAATAATCGCCGAGGAAGAGCGCGACCAGCTTGTCATCCCGATCGCGGATCTCGAAGACGCGCACGTCGGGATGATAGGCAGCAATGCCCTTCTTCTCCACCGCGCGAATGCCGAACAGCCGGCCGGCTACATCGAAGCAGGCATCGATGATCTTTTCGAGCTGCAGATAGGGCTTCAATTCCGCTTCCGAGAAATTGAACCGCAGCGCGCGGATCTTCTCCGCGTAATGGCGCCAGTCCCAAGGCATGACCTCGTGGTTCTTGCCCTCGGCAGCGATCAGCCCGGCGATATCGGCTTCTTCCTCATGAGCGCGTTTCACCGCTCTGGCCCAGACAGCGCGCAACAGATTGTTCACAGCCTCGGGTGTCTTCGCCATCGTGTTATCGAGCTTCAATTCGGCGAAGTTGCCGTAGCCGAGAAGTTTCGCCACTTCGTCGCGCAGGGCCAACGTCTCTCTGATAATGCCGCGATTGTCGGTCGCACCGACATTCTCACCGCGCGCCACCCAGGCCTTGAAGGCCTGCTCACGCAGATCCCGGCGCTCCGAAAAAGTCAGGAAGGGCTCGATGATCGAGCGCGACAGGGTCACGGCATATTTGCCACCCTCACCGCGCTCACGGGCAGCCGCCGCCATCGCGTCGCGCAGGAAATCGGGAATGCCGGCAAGTTCGTCTTCGCTGGAGAGGATCAGCGACCAGCTCTTCTCGTCGGCGAGCACATTCTGCCCGAAGCTGGTGCTGAGGCCTGCGAGCTTTTCGTTGATCGTGGCAAGTTTCTCCTGCTCGGCCTTCGGCAGCTTGGCGCCCGATTTCACGAAGCCTTTCCAGTGCCGCTCCAGCACGCGTGTCTGTTCCAGCGTCAGACCGAGGCTTTCGCGCTTTTCCCAGAGTGTATCAATGCGCTTGAAGAGATCCGCATTCATGCCGATCTTCGAATAATGCCGCGACATCTTCGGCGAAATATCCCGCTCCAGCGCCTGGATTACGTCGTTGGTATGGGCGCCTGCCCGATTCCAGAAAAGCGCGGAAACGCGCGACAGCTCATCTCCGGCGATTTCGAGCGCGACGACCGTATTGTCGAAACTCGGTTCTTCCTTGTTACCGGCGATCGCGTCGATCTCTCTTTCGTGCGAGGCAAGTGCAGACTCGAAGGCGTCAGCGAAATCGCCATCGGCGACCGCATCGAAACGCGGCAGGCCATGAAGGCCATTCCAGTTGACAAGTGCCTGATTGAATTGACTGGGAGAAGACATATGAAAGTCCTTTATGCCGGCAAGTGGATCGGTAATATAGGGAGGCTATCATGGGATTGATATGTGGCTGACTTGGACTTTTGCCCGCCCGGCTAAATCTTAGGGGCAAGAATTGATACATAAAAATTAACCAATCGTTAACGATTGACGCGAATCAGGCCAAGACGCTAGTTTCTCTTTAATCTTCATGTAAGAGGACATGCGCATGGAAATCTTTTCCGTGCGGTCTTCTCAGAGTTTGCTATTCAAAAATAATCCCAATAATAACGCAAAAAGTTCGAAGACCGCTGATACTACAATTGAGCCGAAGCCCACTCTCGCCCAAGGCTCATTCCAGATCGAAGACTCTGACAACAGGCAGGCGCTCGATTTTACAGCCGTCAGCCCGGGTGAATTGCGCAGCTATGCGCGCCAGGGCTACGATAACGGCCTGATCGATCAGAATACGTTTGCCGCAATATCCGAACCGCTGCCGATGCACGCGATCGATCCGCTCGGCAATGTCATCGACCTGTCCAACGTCACAGACGGCACGAGCTTCAACTTCCTCGACTATTATCGCAACCAGCTTCAGATCGCCATGTCGATCGGCGATCCGAATGAGGTTCAGACGCTGAATTCGGTCGTCGGCTTCCTCGTCAACGAGGCCTGATCAGGCCTTTCGCCAGCCAAGTAGGCCGGGTGTGGCGTGCCACAGCGCCTGTACGGCAAAGCCCATGAAGAGCACGCCGGAGCAGCGGACGATCAGCCGCTCATGCGCGCGGTAGAAGCGACGCACGACGCCGGCGCCGATGATGCCGATCAGGATGATGTCAGCCGTGACGAAACCGACGAAGGAAACGCTGAGCAGCATGGGGAGAGCCTCGAAATCGAGCGCGCTTGCCGAGCCCGCGACCAGTGCCGTGAAGGTGGCAAGCGCCACTGGATAGCCCTTCGGATTGGTGACGCCGAAAATCAGTCCGCGGCGGAATGGCCGCTCCACCACCATCAGCGCCTGCCCCTCGGCCTTCGGCTTGGCATTGACGGCACTCCAGCCGATCCAGGCGAGATAGAAACCGCAGGCAAGCCCGAGCAGGTCGAACACGAAGGTGCCGATCGTCTTGGCCCCGACGATCGCAATCAGCGCCAGTCCCGACCAGATGATGTCGCCAACGAGATGACCCATCATGAAGAAGGCACCAGCCTTGCGCCCCTGCCCGGCGCCAATGCCGAGAAGCTGCAGGAAGGCCGGGCCGGGAATGAGTACATAAAAAAGCGCCGCCAGAAAGGCGCCGAGAAGCAGGGAAAGCGGCATGGAAATGCTCCGGTAATGACGACTCAGCTTATGCGATAGCCCTGCCGCGTCAAGACATTACAACCTGCAATCGGTGCGACAAAAAAAGGCCCGCGCGGCAGAGCCGGCGGGCCTTTCAGGATCGGTCTGGCGTGACTTACTTCTTCAGGTTACGCTTGCCGAGCGTGCGAAGACGCAGCGCGTTGAGCTTGATGAAGCCGGCAGCATCCTTCTGATCGTAAGCGCCCTGGTCGTCTTCGAAGGTAACGAGCTTGTCGGAATAGAGCGACTTTTCGCTCTCGCGGCCGATGACCATGACATTGCCCTTGTAGAGCTTCAGCGTCACTTCGCCTTCGACATGCTCCTGGCTCTTGTCGATGAGGGCCTGCAGCATCTCGCGTTCCGGCGAGAACCAGAAACCGTAATAGATGAGCTCGGCATAACGGGGCATCAGCTCGTCCTTGAGATGAGCAGCACCCCGATCGAGCGTGATCGACTCGATGGCACGATGGGCCGCAAGCAGGATCGTGCCGCCGGGCGTCTCGTAGACACCGCGCGATTTCATCCCGACGTAGCGGTTCTCGACGAGATCGAGGCGACCGATGCCGTTGTCACGGCCGTAATTGTTGAGGGTCGCGAGCAGCGTAGCCGGAGACATCTCGACACCATTGATCGAGACGGCGTCGCCCTTGCGGAAACCGACCTTGATGGTGGTTGCCTTGTCGGGGGCCGCTTCCGGCGAAATGGTGCGCATATGCACGTACTCAGGAGCTTCCTGCGCCGGATCTTCCAGAACCTTGCCCTCGGAAGAGGAGTGCAGCAGGTTGGCGTCGACGGAGAAAGGCGCTTCGCCCTTCTTGTCCTTGGCGACCGGGATCTGGTGCTTTTCGGCAAATTCGAGCAGATCGGTACGGCTCTTGAACGACCAGTCGCGCCACGGCGCGATGATCTTGATATCGGGATTCAGTGCATAGGCCGAAAGCTCGAAACGAACCTGGTCGTTGCCCTTGCCGGTCGCGCCGTGCGCGATCGCATCTGCGCCGGTCTTCCGGGCGATATCGATGAGGTGCTTGGAAATCAGCGGACGGGCAATCGACGTGCCGAGCAGGTAGACGCCTTCATAGACGGCATTGGCACGGAACATCGGAAAGACGAAATCGCGCACGAATTCCTCGCGCACGTCCTCGATATAGATCTCCTTGATGCCGAGCATCTCGGCCTTCTTGCGCGCCGGCTCCAGCTCTTCGCCCTGGCCGAGATCGGCCGTGAAGGTGACGACTTCAGCACCGAGTTCGGTCTGCAGCCACTTCAGGATGATCGAGGTATCGAGACCGCCCGAATAGGCGAGCACGACTTTCTTCACGTCTTTGTATGATGCCATGATGATGAGGTCCGTTGCATAGAGGCCGCGGCACACCCGCAAAGCCCGGTATCGCGGCACTTTTATCGAGATTGGCGCGTGACGCAAGGGCAACGAGGATAGCAACCGGCCCGATAGGGCCCGATAAGGTTTGACAGCACGGAACCGGAGCCCATATTCGGCATCGTCCGAACAATGCTCTGAGGAGAGGCCCGTCCCGTGACGAATATTCAAGCCATTTTCAAGAAATCCAATGTTGCCGTCATCACCGGCGGTGCTTCCGGCATCGGCCTTGCCGCCGCGAAATACTTTGCAAAGGTCGGTATGAGCGTCGTGATCGCCGACCTTGGCGGCGACAGGCTGGCGGATGCCCGCGCCGAACTCGAGGCAATTGCCGGCCAGGAACATGTGATGGCCGTCGAGACCGATGTCTCTCAGAAGGAGCAGGTCGAGGCCCTCGAACGCGCCGTCATCCAGCGCTTCGGCCGCGTGCATGTGCTGATGAACAATGCCGGCATCGGCCCGGAAACCTCGATCTTCAGCGCCCAGTCCAATTGGGACAATATCCTCGCCGTCAACCTTCTCGGCGTCATCAGCGGCGTCAGAACCTTCGGTCCCGGCATGGTCGCCCATAACGAACCCGGCCTCATCATCAACACCGGCTCCAAGCAGGGGATCACCACACCGCCCGGCAACCCGGCCTATAACGTCTCCAAAGCCGGTGTGAAGGTCTTCACCGAAGCGCTTGAGCATGAACTGCGCAACACTGAAGGCGCAGGTATTTCCGCGCACTTGCTGATCCCCGGCTTCGTCTTCACCGGCCTCACCAAAGGCGACCGCAGGGAAAAGCCTGCTGGCGCCTGGACGCCGGAACAGACTGTTGATTTCATGGTCGAAAGCCTTGAACGCGGTGATTTCTACATCCTCTGCCCTGATAACGATGTCGCGCGTCCTGTGGACGAGCGGCGCATGGCCTGGGCGATGGGCGATATTATCGAGAACCGCCCGCCGCTATCGCGCTGGCACAAGGACTACGCCGATAAGTTCATGGCTTTCCTTGAGCAGAAGTAATCGGCACCATCAGAAGGTTTGATTGGTAATTTTCAGAAAGCCGGGTAAGAGATCGTCAGAACTTTCCGGCTTTCAGAGTAGACCATGGATTTCCTGCCGAGCTTTCCGACGCTTCTCGCCTTTGCCGCCGCCACACTGTTGCTTGCGGCGACACCAGGCCCCGACATGACTCTGTCGATCAGCCGTGCGCTTGCGCAGGGCAAGAAGGCAGCGCTTTTCGTGGTGCTCGGCACGAGCCTCGGCATCGTCGTGCACACGATGCTGGTTGCCTTCGGTATTTCGGCACTGATTACCGCTTCCCCGACCGCCTTCCTGATCCTGAAGACCGGCGGTGCGGCCTATCTTTTCTGGCTGGCCGTGCAGGCGATCCGCTACGGCTCGAAGCTGACGGTTGCCAAGGTCGAAGGCCCGAAGGGCACCATCCTGTCGAACATTTCCTCGGGTTTCTGGGTTAACCTACTGAACCCGAAGGTCATCATCTTCTTCATGACCTTCCTGCCGCAGTTCGTCAGCGCCAACGATCCCGCCGTCACGCACAAGCTGCTCTTCCTCGGCTTCTGCTTTATCGTGATCGGCATGCCGGTCAACGCGGCCGTCGTCATGGCGGCCGACTGGCTGTCGAGCTGGCTGCAGAACAACAGGAAGGTGCTGCGCGGCATGGATTATACTTTTGCCGGCGTCTTCTCGGTCTTTGCCGCCAAGATCCTGCTTACACAGGCACGCTGATCAGCCTATCAGCAAGGCGTCGTCATCGAGCGTTTGGCCACGCATCTTGCGGAACATGGCGATCAGGTCTTCAACCTGCAGGTTCTTCCTATTGTCGCCGGCCACGTCGAGAACGATCTCGCCGCCATGCAGCATGATCGTGCGGTGGCCGTAATCCAACGCCTGCCGCATGGAATGTGTCACCATCATCGTCGTCAGCTTGCGCTCCGAGACGATCTTCTGCGTGAGGTTCATCACGAACTCCGCCATGCCCGGATCGAGCGCTGCCGTATGTTCATCGAGCAGCAGCACTTCGGAGCCGGCAAGCGTCGCCATGACGAGCGACACGGCCTGCCTCTGGCCACCCGAGAGAAGATCCATTCGGTCCTTCAGCCGGTTTTCCAGCCCGAGGTTCAGCTCCGCAATCCGCTCCCGGAAATAGTCGCGCCTGTTGCCGCCAAGCGCTGATGCAAGCCCACGTTTTTCGCCACGGCGGGCGGCTAGAGCAAGGTTCTCCTCGATTGACAGCGCACCGCAGCTTCCCGTCAGCGGATCCTGGAAGACACGTGCCACCAGACCGGCGCGTGCCGATGTGGACTTGCGCGTCACATCGGTCTTGCCGATCAGAACCGAGCCTTCGCTCGGAATGACATCGCCAGCAAGCACGCCGAGCAATGTCGATTTGCCGGCGCCGTTGGAGCCGATGACGGTCACGAAAGAGCCCTCCTCAATAGTGAGGCTGACACCGTTCAGCGCCTGTTTCTGCAGCGGCGTGCCACGCCCGAAAACAACCTTGATATCCTTGACACTGATCACGATGCGGCACCTCCGCGAAGGCGGGGAAGAATAAGCGCGACCGTCACGAGAACCGCGGTCACGAAATTGAGGTCGGAGGCCTGCAGGCCGATGACATCGCTCGACAGCGCAAGCTGGATGGCGATGCGGTAGATGATCGAGCCGAACACGCATCCGACAAGTGCAATCAGCAGTCCGCGCCGACCGAGCAGCGTCTCACCGATGATGACGGCAGCTAGGCCGACGACGATGGTGCCGACACCCGAAGTGACATCCGCAAAACCGTTGGTCTGCGCAAAGAGCGCGCCGCCAAGCGCCACCAGCGCATTGGAAATCGCCATGCCCAGATAGATCTGCCGGCTGGTATCGACGCCCTGCGCACGGGCCATGCGGGCATTGGCGCCTGTCGCACGCATCGCAAGCCCGGCATCGCTTTCAAGGAAGCGCCAGACGACGATGACAGCGATGACAACCAGAACGCCAACGAAGAGCGGCCGCACGTAAAAATCCCTGAGCCCATGGCCGAAGAAGGGGCTGATCATCGTATCGGCATTGATGAGCGCGACATTCGGCTTTCCCATCACCCGTAGATTGACGGAAAAAAGCGCAATCATCGTCAGGATCGAGGCGAGAAGGTTGAGGATCTTGAAGCGCACATTGAGGAGTGCCGTCACCATGCCGGCAGCAGCCCCCGCTCCCATCGCGATCAGCGCCGCAACCCACGCATTGACGCCGGCGATGATCAATACGGCTGTCACGGCTGCACCGAGCGGAAACGAGCCGTCCACCGTCAGGTCCGGAAAATCGAGGACTCGGAAAGCTAGATAGACGCCGAGAGCGACGAAAGAATAGACCAGGCCGAGCTCGACGGCCCCCCAGAATGCGATTTGGCTCAAGGCTTTCAGCCCCTTTTTGTTTCCGTTCCGCCCGTCGCGAAACCGGAGCCTTTTAGCGCATAACCCCTTAAATCGGAACCGATTTAAGGAAAGGATTATGCGCAGTTTTTACACTGTTACAGCGTCCTTTGCGCGCCATCTGGCGCGCGGCGCTGTAATGCAACAGCCGCCCCGTGCAGACGGGAGCGGCTGATTGTCACTAAGACCTTGGAACGACGGCCGTTTATTCAATGACCTTGTTGGCGCGTGAAACGACGCTTTCCGGCAGAGTCACGCCCATCTTGGCTGCGGCAGCCTTGTTGATGACGAGGTCGCTGCCAGCTGCGGTCTTCACCGCGATGTCGCCCGGGTTTTCACCCTTCAGCACCCGCACGACGATCTCTCCCGTCTGCTTGCCGACATCATAGTAGTTGAAGCCAAGCGCTGCGATCGAGCCACGCGAAACGGAATCCGTATCAGCGGTAAAGAGCGGCAGCTTGCTTTCTTCCGCAACGGCAACCGCACCTTCGAGGGCCGAGATGATCGTGTTATCGGTCGGGATGTAGATGGCGTCGGCGCGACCGACGAGCGCACGCGCTGCGCCCTGCACTTCGGCGGACTTCGTTGCAGCCGATTCAACAATGGTGATGCCGGCCTTGTCGGCTTCGGCCTTCAGCGCGGCGAGCAGCGAGACGGAGTTCGCCTCGCCGGAATTGTAGAGGTAGCCGATCGTCTTCACGTTCGGCAGGATTTCCTTGATGAGCGCGATATGCTCGCCGACCGGCGACATGTCGGAAAGACCGGTCACGTTGCCACCTGGCTTGTCCATGTTTTTGACAAGCTGCGCGCCGAGCGGATCGGACACGGCGGTAAAGACGACGGGGATATCACGCGTTGAGGAAACGACGGCCTGGGCCGACGGCGTGGAGATCGGCACGATGACATTGGGTTCGTCACCCGCGAACTGGCGAGCGATCTGGGCTGCCGTTGCCGGATTGCCCTGCGCGGATTCGAAGACGAACTTGAGGTTCTCGCCTTCCTTGTAGCCGGCAGCGGCCAGCGCATCGCGCACGCCGTTGCGGGCCGCATCGAGCGCCGGATGTTCGACGATCGCAGTTACGGCAACCGTGACATCATCGGCCTTCGCCGGCAGCGTCACGGCCAAAGTTGCGGCAAAAGCCAGAAGAATTGAACGCATGAGTGTCCTCCAAGATGATTTTGGAGGCACTTTTAGGAAAAGCGCCCCCTTTAATCAATCGCGGAGAATTGTAATGAGGATCAAACTTGCTGATCAGTCATCGGCGCCGTGGTTGGCGATCATCATCGCTTCGAAGGCAAGGCGCTCGGTTTTGCGCATGCGCTCGGATTCTGACTTGAGCTGGCCGCAGGCGGCGAGAATGTCGCGGCCACGCGGCGTGCGGATCGGCGAAGCGTAGCCGGCCGAATTGATGAAATCGGCAAACTTCTCGATCTGCGACCATTCGGAACACTGGTAGTTCGTGCCCGGCCAGGGATTGAAAGGGATGAGATTGATCTTTGCCGGCACGCCCTTCAGAAGCTGGATGAGCCCCTTGGCGTCTTCCAGGCTGTCATTGACGTCCTTCAGCATCACATATTCAAACGTGATGCGCCGTGCATTCGAAAGCCCCGGATAGCTCCGGCAGGCGTCGATCAGTTCCTTCAGCGGATACTTCTTGTTGATCGGCACGAGGATATCGCGCAGGTCGTCGCGCACCGCATGCAGCGAGATCGCCAGCATGACGCCGATTTCATCGCCGGTTCGGAAGATCTCAGGCACGACGCCCGAGGTAGAAAGCGTTACGCGGCGCTTGGACAACGATAGGCCATCACCATCCGTAGCAATCAGCAAGGCCTGCTTCACGGAGTCGAAATTATAGAGCGGCTCGCCCATGCCCATCATCACGATGTTGCTGACCTTGCGGCCCTCGGCGGGCACGACGGCGCCGACCGGCACGTCGCGGTCCGGGAAGTCGCCCAGCCGGTCTCTGGCCAACAGAAGCTGGGAGAGGATTTCCTCGGCCGTCAGGTTGCGCACCAGCCGCTGCGTGCCGGTATGACAGAAGGAACAGGTCAGTGTGCAGCCGACCTGGCTGGAAATGCAGAGCGTGCCGCGCCCTTCCTCGGGAATGTAGACAGCCTCGATCTCGACCGGACGGCCGGCGCCGCGCGGCGGAAAGCGTAGCAGCCACTTGCGCGTACCGTCGTTGGAAATCTGTTCTTCGACGATTTCAGGCCGGGCAATGGTGAAATGCTGCTTCAGCATCTCGCGCATGTCCTTGGCGACATTCGTCATGTGGTCGAAGTCGGAGACGCCGCGCACATAGATCCAGTTCCAGAGCTGCGAAACGCGCATCTTGATCTGCTTGTCCGGCACGCCCTTTTCGCGCAGCGCCGCACCCATTTCCTCGCGCGTCAGACCGATCAGCGAGGGCTTTGGCGAAAGCTCCGTGCCGAGAGGCGCCCGCGCAGCAGGCTTGGCAACGGTCATCGCATCCATAACGGACATAATCTTCTAATCCCGAACTCAACATGGCAACCATCCCGGAAAGCCGGAAGACTTACGGGGCCGTTGACGCATGATTGCAGAAATGAATGGGCGGAGCGGCGATAAGATCGCCATCCTTCCGCAGTTGCGCGCCGCTTTAGCATCATTTTCGGCCCACGTCACTATAGATGGAAACGACGAAGGCCAGCACAAGGCCGGCCTTCGAAACATTGCCTGAAGTAATCAGCTTACTTGCAGCTTTCGATCTGCTTCAGCGCGGCCGAAATGCCTGAGAGCGAATAGCTGTAAGAGGTGCCGGTACCCTTGCGCGAAACCGCGTTGACAGTCATGGAATGACCCGTCTTCATGGCTGCGACGAGCGCAGGCTCCTGCGCGGCGTTCTCGACCCAGGCGGCCTTGTCCTTGGTAAACATCACGAAGGTCTTGTTGTCGATGACCACGTTGACCTTGGAGTTTTCCTGCAGCGAATAGCCCATCATCGCCTGCGGCTCGTAGGAGATGTTCTGACCCGGGCGCTGCGACACGATGAAGAAATTGTCGCCGTGATCGACACTCGCCGGCTGCTTGGCGGTCGGCACCGAAAGCACGTAGCAGACGGTGGAAGCGCCCGATTTATAGGAATAAGCGCCCCATGCCTGGAACTGCTGGATGCGGGTCGGAGCCGCCTGCTGCGCTGCCGCCACTCCGGTCATAACAACTGTGAGGGCGAAAGCGGATACGATACTTTTTACGAACATGGAATTCCTGCCGGTTCTTGCGGTTCAAGGCCCGAAGCGATCATTGCGGGCGGCGCATAATCACGATCTGCTTTATTTTGACTTAATTCAGGTTACCAAATGGTCAACAATGGCTGCGAATTGTATCTGCCTGTTTCATTTTCGCCCGACTGTTAACTTGCGAACCGACAGCGGCGCGTGGGATTGCGCTCTGTCTTGATGGCCCAGCCCATCGGTTCGGGTGAATTTAAGACACAAAGATTCAGGCAAGAGTTTGACCTTTCTAAAATCCGTTGTAGGTCGTTAAGATAAGGAAATTCAGACCGAAATCTTGACTGCAGGGAGTTCGTGAGAGGGATGGATGCCGAGGAAAGACAGCGTTTCGCTGCCCTCGCAAAGGCCGTTGCCGATGAGCGCGACGAGTCCGCATTCTCCGTACTCTTCGACTATTTCGCACCGCGCCTGAAATCATGGCTGATGCGCCAGAAAATGACACCAGGCGAGGCCGAGGAACTGGTGCAGGAAATCATGATCGTTCTCTGGCATAAGGCCGCCCTCTATGACCCGGCCCGATCCTCGCTTTCCACCTGGCTTTTTTGCATCGCCCGCAACCGGCGCATCGATCTGCAGCGCCGCGCTCAGGTTCGTGTTCTCGATGGCGAGGATCCGACGCTGCAGCCGCCGGCGGAATTGCGCGCCGACGAAATCGTCGCCAATGACGACCGCGATGCCCAGGTGCGCGATGCCGTCAGTCAGTTGCCCGAGGAGCAGCGGGCGCTGCTGCAGGCTGCCTTCTTCCTTGGCCAGTCGCATACCGAAATCGCAGATGCGACCGGCCTGCCGCTCGGCACGGTGAAATCGCGCATCAGGCTCGCCTTCGGCAAGCTCAGAAACCTGCTGGAGCGAGAAGAGGTCTAAAGCATGTCGCGCAAAAGTGTGCAGCGGTTTTGCGATAACGACATGCGTAAAACAAAGACCTAAAGCGCGGCGAGCGGATCTGAAAGATCGCGACGCGCTTTAGATCGTCTTCATGCCGTCTTCGGAACGGTCCGCGAGAACGCGATCGGCCGCCTCGTAGTGGCTCGGCCGGATATTGCCCCTCACCATGGCAAAGGCTGCCGACAGGACAGCGACATCGTCCGAAAAGCCGATAACGGCGAAGATATCGGGGATGATATCGACCGGCATGACGAAGTAGGCAAGGGCTGCCAGAAGAACGCCGCGCACTCTGGTGGGCGTCTGCGGATCGAGCGCGCAATAGAAACCGGCAACCACATCGCGGGAGAATGGAATCTGCCGCACGGCGCGGCGAAAGGTCGGCCAGAATTTCTGCCGCACCGTCTTTTCACGACGGTTCTGCGTATCCTCGTCGCCCGGCAACAGAATTTCCCCGTATTTGACGTCGTCCATCCCGATATCCCTTATGGTCGCTCCGAAAATATGGTGACGGCGCAAGCCGTTTCAATCGGCCGATTCAATCAAGCCCGCCGCGCCGCCGCCTTCTCCATGGCCTTTGCGAGCTTGAAATCCAGCTCCGTCAACCCGCCAGCATCATGCGTGTTGAGCTTCACCTCGACGCGGGAATAGACGTTGAACCATTCCGGATGATGGTTGAGTTTTTCGGCCGCAAGCGCCGATTCCGTCATGAAACCGAAAGCTTCCACGAAATTCGCGAATTTGAATGTCTTCGAAATCGAACCTGCCACATCATCGAGCGTCCAACCCGTGAGTTCGCCAAGCAACTGGTTGATTGCCGGCCTTTCCAGCTTTTCCATTTTCATGCCATGTTCCTTTCATCCTTCCGTCGGATCCTCAGATGAAACGTATCAGCATCCTCTTTGTTTGCATGGGCAATATCTGCCGCTCTCCGCTTGCCGAGGGGATATTTTGCCATGTCGCGGGTGAGGCGGGCCTTGGCGATGCTTTCCGCATCGGTTCCGCCGGTCTCGGCGGCTGGCATCAGGGAGAACTTCCCGACCGACGCTCGATCATCACCGCAAGCGCGCATGGCATCGACATCACCGGGCAGCGCGCCCGGAAGATATTACCTGAGGATTTTGACGATTTCGATCTGATCCTCGCCATGGACCGCTCGAATGTCGCGGAATTGAGCCGGCGTTCATCGTACGCAGACAACGTCCATCTCTTCGGCGATTTCGCGCTCGGCACCGGGGAAGATATTCCCGATCCCTATTATGGCGACCGGGAAGACTTCGAGTTCGTTTACGCCAGGCTCTTCAGCGGCTGCAGCACGCTGGTAGAGAGGCTCGGCACCAGCCTTGGCTCGTGGAGCGGGAAGACCTCTTCAGTCAGGTAAGGTCCGCCGCCAACCGATTCGCGCGACGACAGAAGCACGAAGCGCGGCACGGTGAAGGTCGAGGTCTGGAAGTTGCCGCGGCCGGCGAGGTAATGGACGACATCGTCGACGCGCGAATATTTCAGGCGGGCAAGCGTGACATGCGGCGTGAACTTGCGCGGGTCCGGCGGCAGGCCGATGCGCTGGCAGATCCGCTCGATCTCGCCCTGCAAGGCGTACATTTCAGGCGAAGGAGAAACTCCCGCCCAGATCGAATGCGGTTTTTTGGAGCCGAAGGAGCCGATGCCTTCAAGCCGGAGCTGGAATTCCGGCCGGTCGATGCGATCGAGACGCTCGACGATTTCGTCTGCCGTGCGTCCATCGACATCGCCGATGAAGCGAAGTGTGATGTGGTAATTCTCCACATCGATCCATCGTGCTCCGGGAAGACCACCGCGCAACAATGACAGGCTCATCGCCGCATTGCGCGGAATTTCGAGGGCGGTAAAAAGTCTCGGCATAACGAGCACTCCCCGAATCTTTTGCAGGTGCTCACACGGAATCACGCATTACAAACCTGTGCAAGCCCCTATTTCTTCACAGAAGAAATCGTCTCGACGAATTTTGTGACAGCCGGCTCCATCTTCTCCACCATCACATCCACCCCCTTGGCATTGGGATGCATGCCATCATCGAGCTTCAGGCCGGCATCCAGGACCACACCGTCGAGAAAAAATGGATAAAGCTCAACCCCATGTTTTTCCGCAAGTTTCTGGTAGATCGGGTTGAAGCGTTCGGCATAGTCCGCACCCATGTTCGGCGGCGCCATCATGCCGGCAAGGAATACAGCAATGCCGCGCTCTTTTAACCGGCTTATCATCTGGTCGAGATTCTTTTCGCTCTGCTCCGGCGGGATGCCGCGAAGCGCATCATTGGCGCCGAGTTCGAGAATCACCCCGTCGGTTCCGTCAGGAATGGACCAGTCGATTCGCGCAAGCCCGCCCGTGGTCGTGTCGCCCGAGACGCCGGCATTGGTGATCGAAACGTCGATCCCTCCGGCCTTCAGTGCTGCCTGCAGCTTCTCGGGAAAGCCGTCGCCTGGCGGCAACTGGTAACCCGCCATCAGGCTGTCGCCAAACCCGACCAGATTGATCGTGCGCGCTTCGGCAACTGTCGAGAAAATCAGCGAGAAGACGATGACAGCGAAGTGAAGGGCGGCAACTTTAAATCTCATAATGCTTTCCCTAGATTGGCTAGGTGCCGTTATGCGGCCATTCGGTTACGGAACTATATAGGGCGATTTCTGTTGGCCAAAACCATCATCGATCTGAAACACGCCGATTTGACGCTCGGTAATGCCGCTGCCTCGGTCCATGTGCTGAAAGGCATTGACCTGGAGATCAGCGCGGGCGAATCCGTCGGCATCGTCGGCCCTTCGGGCTCCGGCAAGTCCACGCTGTTGATGGTGCTTGCAGGCCTGGAAAAGCTCGACAGCGGCGAGATCAACATCAATGACACGCCCCTGCATGCGCTGAGTGAGGATCAGGTCGCCGATTTCCGCGGCCGCAACATCGGCATCGTCTTCCAGTCCTTCCATCTGATCGCCAACATGACGGCGCTGGAAAATGTCGCAGTGCCGCTTGAGCTCGCCAACGTTCCCAACCCCTTCGAGATCGCCGAACGCGAGCTGAATTCCGTCGGCCTTGGTGAACGCCTGAGCCATTATCCCGGCCAGCTCTCGGGCGGCGAGCAGCAGCGTGTGGCGATCGCCCGTGCGATCGCCCCCTCGCCCGCCCTGCTGATTGCTGACGAGCCGACCGGCAATCTCGACACCGATACCGGCCGGCAGATTGCCGACCTCCTGTTTTCCAAGCAGGCCGAGCGCGGCATGACCCTGCTGCTTGTGACCCACGATATCGGCCTCGCCAATCGTTGCTCGCGCCAGATCCGCGTCCGCTCCGGGCGCATCGAGGGCGATAGCGCAGTCCGTCAGTCCGAGGCGGCGATTGCATGACGATCGTCACTCCGCGCATCTCGCTCGCCTTCCGTCTGGCCCTTCGCGAGCTGCGCGGCGGCTTGAGGGGCTTCTACATCTTCCTCGCCTGTATCGCGCTCGGCACCGCCGCGATCGCTGCCGTCAACTCTGTCTCACAGTCGATCACCGATACGATCGCCTCGCAGGGGCAGGAACTCTTGGCCGGTGACGTCCGCTTCGAGCTTAACAACCGCGAGGCAACGCCAGAGGAAATGAATTTCCTGCGTGGCCTTGGCGAAGTCTCCGTTTCCACCGGCCTGCGCTCCATGGCTCGCAAGCCGGATGGATCCGATCAAGCGCTGGTCGAGGTCAAGGCCGTCGACGATGCCTATCCGCTCTACGGCACCTTTGAAGCGGAGCCGAACTACCCGCTCGCCTCCCTGCTATCAGGCGAAGGCGGCACCTATGGCGCTGTCGTAGCTCCACTGCTGCTGGAGCGACTGGGATTGCAGATCGGCGACGAACTGCTGCTCGGCAACGTCAAGCTCAGCATCACGGGCACGGTCAAGACCGAGCCGGATGCGCTCTCGGAAGGCTTCGGCTTCGCCCCCCGCATGCTCGTCAGCCGAAACGCACTTCAGGCATCCGGCCTGATCCAGACCGGCAGCCTTGTGGAACATGCCTACAAGATCAAGCTGGAAGACCGCAGCACGATGAGCGGTATCCAGGCCCGCGCCACCACAGAATTCCCTTCGGCCGGTTGGTCCGTCCGCACCAGCGATCGCGCCGCCCCATCGCTGACGGAAAACATAACCCGCTTTTCGCAATTCCTCACGCTGGTCGGCCTGACCGCTCTGATCGTCGGCGGCGTCGGCGTCGCCAATGCCGTGCGCGCCTTCCTTGATGCCAAACGTACGACGATCGCGACCTTCAAATGCCTGGGCGCCCCGGCAGCCGTCGTGGTCTGGATCTATCTCTTCCAGATCGCCATCATCGCAGCAGCCGGCATCCTGATCGGTCTTGTGCTCGGCGCCTTGTCCCCGATGCTGGCTGCACAGTTCCTCGCCCAGTTCCTGCCGGTCTCTACCGATCCGACCCTCTATCCCGGCGCTCTAGTGCTTGCGGCCCTCTTCGGCATGCTGACGATGCTTGCCTTTGCCATCCTGCCGCTCGGCCATGCGCGCGAAGTGCCGGCAACCGCACTCTTCCGCGAGCAGGGTTTTGAGGCACGCCACCTGCCCTCCTGGCCCTATGTGTTACTCGCCGCGCTCTTCATGGCTGCGCTCGCAGGCCTTGCCATCTTTACCGCCTATGACCGCTTCATCGCAGTGATCTTCGTCGGCGCCATCATCTTCGCCTTCGTCATCCTGCGCCTCGTCGCAGCCTTGATCGCCTGGCTGGCGCGCAGAAGCCCGCGCGTCAACTCGCCGGCGCTGCGGCTGGCGATCGGCAATATCCATCGCCCCGGAGCACTGACACCCTCCGTCGTCCTCTCGCTCGGTCTCGGCCTTGCGTTGCTGGTCACCCTCACACTGATCGACGGCAACCTGCGCCAGCAGCTGACCGGCCGCATGAACGAGGGTGCGCCGAACTTCTTCTTCGTCGATATCCAGAGCGCCGAGGTCGATGCCTTCCGCAACCTGATCCATACCCAGTCCCCGAATGGCAAGCTGGTGGAAGTGCCGATGCTGCGCGGCCGCATCATCGCCTTCAATGGCCAGGATGTGACCAAGATGAATGTGCCGGCAGCGGGCCGCTGGGTGCTGAATGGCGACCGCGGCATTACCTACGAGGAAAGCCCACCGGAGAATTCCGTCCTTACCGAAGGCCAGTGGTGGGGCAAGGACTATAGCGGCGAGCCGCTTGTCTCCTTCTCGAGCGAGGAGGCGCATGAACTGGGCCTCAAGATCGGCGATACCGTCACCGTCAACGTTCTCGGCCGCAACATCACTGCCAAAGTTGCCAATCTGCGGCGGGTCGAATGGGAATCGCTGTCGATCAATTTCGTCATGGTGTTCTCGCCGAACACCTTTCGTGGCGCTCCGCATGCATGGTTGGCGACACTGACGGATCCCGCATCGACCGAGACTGAAGACGCCGCGATCCTGAAATCGGTGACCAACGCCTATCCGACGATCACGAGCGTGCGCGTCAAGGACGCGATCGATATCGTCAACCAGCTGGTCGGCGAGCTTGCGACTGCGATCCGCGCCGCAGCTTCCGTTGCACTGATCGCCTCCGTTCTCGTGCTGGCAGGCGCACTTGCCGCCGGAAATCGGGCGCGCACGCATGATGCGGTGGTGCTGAAGACACTTGGTGCGACGAGAACCATGCTGATCCGCGCCTTCAGCTATGAATATCTCATCCTCGGTGTTGCCACCGCCATTTTCGCGCTTTTTGCCGGCAGTGTGGCTGCCTGGTTCATCGTCAGCCGCATCATGCGCCTACCCTCCAGCTTCATGCCGGATGTCGCAGGTCTCACCCTTGTTACAGCCCTAGTATTGACCGTCGGTATCGGCTTGATCGGCACCTGGCGCGTCCTCGGACAGAAGGCAGCACCAGTTTTGCGCGAGCTGTAATGGGTGAAGGCCCCAAATCCCTTCACCTTACGGCGATTTAACCGAACGGCAGATTGCAAAGGCCTTGTTTGAATTGGACGAAAGCCTCATATTGTCAGCAGGCATGCTGGAAGCTCCGCAGCGGCGCCCGGGTCGTAAACCCGACACCGTATTTCCATCGGAGCTTGTAAGAGGAAACTATGGCTGATCTCCGTAACTATCAAAGCCGCGCACAAGCCGGCGAAGTGATTGATCAAGGCCTCCGCGCTTATATGCTCAAGGTCTACAACCTGATGGCGCTGGGTCTGGCGATCACTGGTGTGGCCGCCTATCTGTCATTCCAGTTCGCTTTCGCCAATGGCGAGCTAACTGCATTCGGTCAGGCTATTTATGCGAGCCCGCTTCGGTGGGTTGTGATCCTTGCACCGCTTGCTGCCGTGTTCTTTCTGAGCTTCCGTATTAACCAGATGAGCGTGGCTGCAGCGCAGACCACTTTCTGGGTCTATTCCGCACTGGTCGGGTTGTCGCTCTCGTCAATCTTCATAATCTATACGGGCCAGAGCATCGTACAGACCTTCTTCGTGACGGCCGCCTCCTTCGGTGCGCTGTCGCTTTACGGCTACACGACCAAGCGCAACCTGTCGGCAATGGGTTCGTTCCTGATCATGGGCCTCTTCGGCCTGATCATCGCTTCGATCGTCAACATCTTCCTGGCTTCGTCCGCCGTGCAGTTCGCGATCTCCGCGATCGGCGTGCTGATCTTTGCAGGCCTCACCGCCTACGACACGCAGCGCATCAAGGAAATGTATTTCGAAGCAGACGGTTATGACGTCGCCGGCCGCAAGGCCATCATGGGCGCGCTGACGCTCTACCTCGACTTCATCAACCTCTTCATGTTCCTGCTGCAGCTCATGGGCAACCGTAAGTAAGCAGGCCGGACTGAAAAACGAAAAGGCGGCTTCGGCCGCCTTTTTTGTTGCGGTCGGTTCGCTGGAGTGCTTCAACGTGAGCCTTCGTTCAACCGTGCCGATCGATACGAAATGCTCCCTCTCCTGCGCGACACCCTTCCTTCCGATCTTCCCGCCATTACTGAAATCTACCGCGAGTCCGTGCTGAACGGCATCTCGAGTTATGAAATCGTGCCGCCAAACGAAGCGGAAATGACGGCTCGCTACTCCGCCATTCGCGAGCAGGGCTATCCCTACATCGCCGCTACAGCCGAGGACGGAAGCCTGCTCGGCTATGCCTATGCCTCGGCATTCCGCACCCGTCCTGCCTATCGCTGGCTGGTCGAGGATTCGATTTATCTGGGCACGGAGGCGCGCGGCAAGGGTATCGGCAAACTACTCCTTGGAGAGTTGATTTCGCGCTGCACCGTCTCTGGCTTCCGCCAGATGACCGCCGTCATCGGCGGTGCAAGCCCGGCTTCTATCTCGCTTCACCGTTCACTGGGTTTTGAAGAGATCGGTCTGATGAAGGGCGCCGGTTACAAGCACGGCCGCTGGCTGGATACGATGCTGATGCAGCGCAGACTGGGCGAAGGAACGGAAACCCATCCCGATCCTGAGGCCTATCCGGGCACGCTGTTCAAGGGGTGATATCGCTTACTTGTCGACGAGCTTCAGCGATTTGTCGAAAACCTTCAGGACTGGCCCAAGCTCGTGGCCGCGCTTCAGGATCATGCCGTTGGTGTTCACGACCGAAAAGGCGCCCTGCTTGGCAGCAAGCTTCGGATTCTTCTCGATGCGGAAGAGCGGCATTTCGCCCGAGCGCTTGAAGACGGAGAACACCGCCTTCTCCCCCGTGTGGTCGATGGCATAGTCTTTCCACTCGCCTTCGCCCACCATTCGACCGTAGATCCACAGAATCTGGTCGAGCTCCCGCCGGTGAAATGTCACTGGCATCGGATCTTTATTTTGTCTGTATTCCTTGAGATCAACGACGGTTGAAGAGCTATTGTCGACGGAGCGGCTTTCGCCGTGTCGCAAATCCGGCGTATCTGTCATCAGACTCCCAAGACCTCCACGTGTGACAGGAGAGTGACAGTTTGCCCGAGCCGCGGCAAATTGCAAGGGACCGACTGTCACACTGGGGACGAAACCTGCTTTCTCCGGTGTGCCGCATTTCAGTCAAAACAGCGCCTCATTTCCAAGAGAACTATAGGCTCCAGTTTGGCGCCAGCGCGCCAAAGGGCCCGGCGGAGCGTATCGACCTTAACCCCAGCCCCGAATACGCTTGGCCGGGCCGCCTGACTTTCATCAACAAGTAGATGAAATCCTTAGATATTTTTTCCCGCCATGACGACTGTCGCGCCGAGGATCGCTCCCGGATCGCCGTTATCAGTCACGGACTGCAAGAGAATCGCTGATCCCTCGAGATCTGGTTTTTCCATCACGCTGGCCGGCAGAGTGAGCGTCGTTGCCTTGCCATCCCACATACCGACGGTCTCCACATCGGTCACGCTGTGGAGGTAGGAGATCTTCTGGCCGCTGTTTTCGCCCTTCTCGACGTCGATCGTTTTTTCCTTGTCGAAATAGACGATCACCACATTGGCCTTGCCCTGGCCGGCGCCGAGCTTGATCTCTAGTTGGTCGCCGCTCATGCGAGCGCTGACAGGCACGGTCAGGCCTTTGCCCTCGTTGGCATAGCCATTTATCTTGCCGTTGATGCCGGCAAGATCGGCGCCTGCGAGATGGTCACGGCCATTGACGATTGCCTGCGGCGTATAGACGTTGCTGCGGCCCATCATTCGGGCATAGCCGTACTGCCGCTCGGTATTTTCCTTCGAGCTCAGCGTGTCGGCCCAGCCGAGATAATTCCAGTAATCGACGTGATAGGCGAGGGCGATGACATTGCCCTGGCTGACGAGCTTGCGGAATGCGGCATCGGCCGGCGGACAGGAGGCGCAGCCCTGCGCCGTGAACAGCTCAACGACGCCTTTCGGCGTACCATCTTCGGCGAGGAGCGGACTTGCAAAAGCAAGCCCGGCGATCAGCGGGATCATAAAACGCGGGGACATTCACCAGCACCTCTTTTCCAGGGTCAGCAGCGGTCCTGAACTGCCGGCTCTGAGATATGAACGTACGAATAATCCTTCCGGGTCCAAACGGAAAGTCACGAACGGGTGAGACGGAGCCCCAGGCGGACGACGGCCGAAACACATCACCGTGAGCAGCGAAACAGCCTCGTTTTCCACAAAGAAAAACCGCCGGAAATTGCTCTCCGGCGGTCATTATCAGGCAAGTATCTTAACAATCAGGCTGCGAGATCGCGCAGAACCGTCTGCAGGATGCCGCCATTGTTGAGGTAGACGACCTCGTCCAGCGTGTCGACGCGCGACACCAGCGGAACGTCCTTCACCGTGCCGTCGGCATAGGTGATCTTGGCGATCTTCTTTTCGCGCGGCTTGATGTTTTCGAGGCCCTCGATGGTAACGAGTTCGTCGCCCTTAAGGTTGAGGCTCTGCCATGTCGTGCCCTCTTCGAAGACGAAGGGGATGACACCCATGCCGACCAGGTTCGAACGGTGGATACGCTCGAAGCTCTGGGCGATCACGGCCTTGACGCCGAGCAGGTTCGTGCCCTTCGCAGCCCAGTCACGCGAGGAACCGTTGCCATATTCCACGCCGGCGAAGATGACGAGCGGAACGCCTTCGGCCTTGTACTGCATGGCCGCATCGTAGATCGAGGTCTCTTCCTTGGACGGATAGTGGATGGTGTAGCCACCTTCCTTGCCGTTCGCACCGAGCATGAAGTTGCGGATGCGAATATTGGCAAAGGTGCCGCGCATCATCACTTCGTGATTGCCGCGGCGCGTGCCGTACTGGTTGAAGTCGGCAACTGCGACGTCGTGGCCAAGCAGGTAGGCGCCTGCCGGCGAAGCAGCCTTGATCGAACCGGCCGGGGAAATGTGGTCGGTGGTGATCTTGTCGCCGAAGAGGCCGAGAACGCGGGCGCCCTTTATGTCGGAAATGCCGGTGCCCTTCTTGCCCATGCCGACAAAGTAGGGCGGGTTCTGGACATAGGTCGAATCGTCGTCCCACGCATAGGTCTGGCCCGGGGGAACCTGAACGGCCTGCCAGTTTTCGTCACCCTTGAAGACGTCGGCGTACTTTGTTTCGTAGAGTTCGCGGGTGACGTACTTCAGGATGAATTCCTGAACTTCCTTTGAAGTCGGCCAGATATCCTTGAGATAAACCGGATTGCCATCCTGGTCTTCGCCGATCGGCTCCTTGGTCAGATCCTTCTGGACCGTACCGGCAAGAGCGTAGGCGACGACGAGCGGCGGCGAAGCGAGGTAGTTCGCCTGAACGTCGGGCGAAATGCGGCCTTCGAAGTTGCGGTTGCCCGAGAGCACGCCGGAAACGATCAGGCCCTTGTCGTTGATCGTCTTGGAGATCGGCGCCGGCAGCGGGCCGGAATTGCCGATGCAGGTCGTGCAGCCGAAGCCAACGAGGTTGAAGCCGAGCTTGTCGAGGTCAGCCTGCAGGCCGGACTTGGCGAGATATTCGCCGACGACCTGCGATCCCGGAGCAAGCGAGGTTTTGACCCACGGCTTGGTCTTCAGGCCCTTGGCAACGGCATTGCGGGCGAGAAGGCCGGCTGCGATCAGCACCGACGGGTTGGAGGTGTTGGTGCAGGAGGTGATGGCGGCAATCGCGACGTCACCATGGCCGAGATCGAAATCCGTGCCTTCGACCGCATAGCGGTTGTTCAGCTGACCGGGCTTCTTGTAGTCGGCATCCATCGAACCGGCAAAGCCGGTAGCGATGTTTTCGAGCGCGATGCGGCCTTCCGGACGCTTCGGACCGGCCATCGACGGCACGACGTCGCCGAGGTCGAGTTCCAGCGTGTCGGTGAAGACGAGGTCGGAACCATCACCGTCGCGCCACATGCCCTGGGCCTTCGAATAGGCTTCGACAAGCGCGATCCGGTCATGCGTGCGGCCGGACATCGTGAGGTAGTTGATGGTTTCGCCATCGACCGGGAAGAAGCCGCAGGTCGCGCCGTATTCCGGACCCATGTTGCCGATTGTCGCGCGATCGGCGAGCGGCATGTTGTCCATGCCCGGGCCGAAGAATTCGACGAACTTGGAAACGACGCCCTTCTTGCGCAGCATCTGCACGACGGTCAGAACGAGGTCGGTCGCGGTTACGCCTTCCTTCAGCTTGCCGGTCAGCTTGAAGCCGATAACTTCGGGCAGAAGCATCGAGACCGGCTGGCCGAGCATGGCGGCTTCAGCTTCGATACCACCGACACCCCAGCCGAGAACGCCGAGGCCGTTGATCATTGTCGTATGCGAGTCGGTGCCGACGCAGGTGTCCGGATAAGCGATCGTTTCGCCGTCCTCTTCCTTCGTCCAGACAGTCTGGCCGAGATATTCGAGATTGACCTGGTGACAGATGCCGGTGCCCGGAGGAACGACGCGGAAATTCTTGAATGCCTGCTGACCCCACTTCAGGAAGCGGTAACGCTCGCCGTTGCGCTGATATTCCAGCTCGACATTCCTGGCGAAAGCCTGCGGCGTGCCGAATTCGTCGACGATGACCGAGTGGTCGATGACGAGGTCGACGGGAACAAGCGGATTGATCTTTTCCGGGTCGCCGCCGAGCGAGACCATTGCGTCGCGCATTGCGGCAAGGTCGACGACGGCGGGAACGCCGGTGAAGTCCTGCATCAGCACGCGGGCCGGACGATAGGCGATTTCATTCTCGACAGCGCCCTTGTTGTTCAACCATTCGGCGACGGCAAGGATGTGCTCCTTGGTGACCGACTGACCGTCTTCAAAGCGCAGCAGGTTTTCCAGCAGCACCTTCATCGAATAGGGGAGCTTCGATACGCCGGGGAGACCGTTTGCCTCAGCCTTCGGCAGGCTGTAGTAGACGTAGTCCTTTCCGTTCACGGAAAGCGTGGACCGACAATTGAAACTGTCAAGAGATTTAGACACGAGAGACCCCGTTTCTGATAGCCAACACAGTCGTGCGAACGCCTATGCACTTAATGCACATCAGGATGCGGGTACGGCCATTTCCGCTGTCCGCACGTGAGGAAAGACCCCAAGTTCGGCGCAAGGATGAAATTCACGCCGACCGCTGGCGTGGTTGCAGGTCTTATAGATAATTTCGTAGAGACTTGCCATAGCGACAAAGGTCAAAATCGGACATTTTTTGAGCTTGCCGATGGTGCCAATGAAGAAAGAGCCGATGCATGCATCTCACCGCTGAAAATCTGGCAGCCCGGCGCGGTGAGGATCTGATTTTCGTTAACGTTTCCTTTCACTTGCAGGCTGGCGAAGCGCTGATTCTGACGGGTAAAAACGGATCGGGAAAGTCCACTTTATTGCGCGTTATCGCCGGTCTTTTGAGGCCGGAAAAAGGCTCCGTTACAGTCGCTGATTCGGTCGGTGCCGAGAGGCGTCCGGCAGCGGAAGCGAGCCACTACCTTGGCCATCGTAACGCCATGAAGACAGAACTTACGGTTGCAGAGAATCTGGATTTCTGGAGATCCTTCCTTGGACCCGGCAAAGCCGCCAGCATGAGCATCGAGGAAGCCGCCGAAGCCGTCGGCCTGCCCGGCATTACCCACCTGCCCTTCGGCTACCTCTCGGCCGGCCAGCAACGCCGCTTCGCCTTCGCCAAGCTTCTGGTCGCGCATCGCCCGATCTGGATCCTGGACGAGCCGACTGCGGCGCTGGATGCAAGTGCAGACCGGTTGTTCACGGAATTGATTGAAGCGCATCGCAGGGAAGGCGGAATTGTCGTCGCCGCGACGCATCAACCTCTTGGGCTGGAAGGGACTAAGGAATTGAAAATGACCGGTTTTGCCGGGGTGGACCAGGGAGTGTGGGGATGACCGCCCTCTTCCTGCGTGACCTGAGACTCTCCATCCGCGCCGGCGGCGGTGCCCTGATCGGCATTCTGTTCTTCCTGACGATCGTCGCCGTCATCCCGTTCGGCGTCGGGCCTGATCTTGCACTTCTCTCCCGCATCGGCCCGGCCATTGTCTGGATCGGTGCGCTGCTCGCTGCCCTGCTCGGGCTCGACCGCTTGTTCCAGGCGGAGCGTGACGACGGTTCGCTCGATTTGATGCTGATGCAGGAAACGCCGCTGGTGCTGACCGTGCTCATCAAATGCGCCGCACACTGGACGGCGACAAGCCTGCCGCTCGTCATCGCCTCCCCATTGCTCGGCCTCTTCATGAACATGAACGAAACGGCGATCGGCGCGACCATGCTCACGCTCCTTGTCGGCTCGCCGGCAATCACCTTCATTGGCGCTGTCGGCGCAGCCGTTGCCGTCGCGCTACCTCGCGGCGGCCTGCTGGTCTCGGTACTGATCCTGCCGCTGACGATCCCCGTGCTGATCTTTGGCGTCAGCGCTACATATGCCGCGGTTGTGGGACCGTCGCCCTTCCTGCCGCCGTTTCTGATCCTCATCGCCCTGACGCTCTTCTTCGCCGTCATCGGTCCGGCAGCGGCAGCCCTTGCGCTCAGAAACACGGCGGATTGATCGGCGCTTCGATTGCGGCTCCCGGCGGATCAAGGTAAGGAAGCGGATATGAGCGAAACGAGCCTTGCCATCAGCAAATTCAGCGATCTCGCCAACCCGACGCGGTTTCTGGCGCTGGCATCGCGCGTCATTCCATGGCTGGCCGGCATCACGGCCCTCTGTTTTATCACCGGGCTCTATCTGAGCTTCTCGACCGAGGGCGACTATCAGCAGGGCGAGACGGTACGCATCATGTACGTGCATGTACCTTCCGCCTGGCTCTCCATGATGTGCTATACGATCATGAGCATTTCGGCGATCGGCACGCTCGTCTGGCGCCATCCGCTGGCGGATGTTTCGGCCAAGGCCGCAGCTCCGCTCGGCGCTGCCTTCACGCTCCTTGCACTCGTCACCGGCTCACTCTGGGGCAAGCCCATGTGGGGCACATGGTGGGTCTGGGATGCGCGGCTGACCTCCGTCTTCATCCTCTTCCTGATGTATCTCGGCCTGATAGCGCTGAACCGCGCCATGGATGAGCCCTCGAAGGCTGCGCGCGTCACCGCCGTCCTCATTCTCGTCGGCTTCGTCAATATTCCGATCATCAAGTTTTCGGTCGACTGGTGGAACACGCTGCATCAGTCTGCAAGCGTCCTGCGCCTCGATGGACCGGCGATCGATCCGGAATTCCTGCGCCCGCTGCTGATCATGGCGATCGCCTTCACCCTGCTCTTCTTCACGCTGCATCTGATGGCGATGAGAAACGAGATCTGGCGCCGCCGCATCGCCTCCCAGCGCCGCATGGCCGCCCGCATGGCAAGCCGGGAGGACTGACGATGGGCTCCTACGCCTTCTACGTCTACGGCTCCTATGGCTTTGCCGCTATTGTGACGATCGCAGTGACGCTCTGGACCTGGACTGACGGGCGTGCACGCCAGAAGGAATTGGCAGCGCTTGAAGCCGCCGGTATCCGTCGCCGGTCCGCCAGACCGAAGGACGACGAATGACCGCGGCTCCGCAAGAGAATAGGCCGAAAAGCCGCAGCGTCAGTCGCTATGCGCTTGCCCTGATCCCGCTGCTCGTCTTCGGCGGCATCGCGGCAACGGCAGCCAAAATGCTCTACGACCAGGATTTTCATGGCAAGAATATCGCCGAAATTCCCTCGGCTTTAATCGGCACCAAGGCGCCGTCGCTGAACCTGCCGCCGCTCGAAGGCTCCAATCTGCCGGCGCTGACGGATGAAGCGGTCAAGGGCAAGCTCACCCTCGTCAACGTCTTCGCCTCCTGGTGCATTCCCTGCCGCGATGAACATCCCCTTCTCAAGCAGCTTGCCGAGGATGGGCGGCTGAATATCGTCGCGATCAACTACAAGGACAAGAACGAGAACGCCTTGCGTTTCCTCGGTGAACTCGGCAATCCCTACCACGCCATCGGCGTCGACCCGAACGGCAAGGCGGCGATCGACTGGGGCGTCTACGGCATTCCGGAAAGCTATCTTGTCGCGCCCGATGGCACGATCATCTACAAGCGTGTCGGCCCCTTCGACGATATCAGCCTGAAGGAAGGTCTTTTTCCAGCAATGGAAAAGGCACTAGGCAAGCCGCTTT
This sequence comes from Rhizobium sp. 768_B6_N1_8, assembly GCF_051811225.1. Taxonomy (NCBI): domain Bacteria; kingdom Pseudomonadati; phylum Pseudomonadota; class Alphaproteobacteria; order Hyphomicrobiales; family Rhizobiaceae; genus Rhizobium; species Rhizobium sp. 768_B6_N1_8. The sequence continues at coordinate 4,179,773 of NZ_JBPWPV010000001.1, forward strand.
CCTAGAGTCTTCCTGGTGAGATTGCAGAATTCTGACCAGGAAAGCCTCTAAACACCGCCCTGCCAGACCTTGATCGCTTCGACCGGCCAGATCAGCATCAGCACATTCAGCGTCAGATTGTCCCGGATCATATAACCGGTGAAAATCTCGAAGAAGATGGCAATGGCAACGGTCAGCGCCACAGGCGCTCTCGAGGCGAAGAAGAAGCCGATGGCCATGAAGATCGTGTCCATGGCCGAATTGATGATGCTGTCGCCGTAATAGTCGAGCGAGATCGTCGCCGTGCGGTAGCGGTCGATGATCAGAGGCGAATTTTCCAGAAGCTCCCAGCCGGATTCGATGAGAACAGCCAGGAGCAGGCGCGCCGCAAACGGCTTGCCGCGTAGCACGAGATGCGCCAGCCCGTAGAACAGGAAACCGTGAATGATATGCGACGGCGTGTACCAGTCGGACAGGTGCTGGGAATTGCCGCTGGAATTGACCGTGCCTTCCCACAGCTTGACATAGCCGCAAGTGCAGATCGGCACCCGGCCCATCAGATATTCGGCAACGATCTGCGCGACCAGCACCGCAAGGCAGGCGGAAAACCAGAAGATCTGATGCCGTGACCGGTCGGTGCCCTCGATAACAGTCACTTCTCGCTTTCAGCCTCGGTGGAAATGCTGTGCTTCAGCACCAGCGGCATCTGCGCCATGGTGAAGATGATGGTGATCGGCATCGTGCCCCAGACCTTGAAGGTAATCCAGAAATTATCCGAGAAATTACGCCAGACGACTTCGTTCAGCACCGCAAGAAACAGGAAGAAGATACCCCAGCGGATCGTCAGCTTGCGCCAGCCTTCGGCATCGAGCTGGAAGGCGGCGTTGAAGACATAGCCGAGCAGCGACTTGCCGAAGGCGAGGCCGCCAAGCAGGGCAAAACCGAAGAGCGCATTGACGATCGTCGGCTTCATCTTGATGAAGGTTTCGTTCTGCAGCCAGATCGACAGAGAACCGAAGATCAACACGACGATGCCCGAAACGAAGGGCATGATCGGCAGATGGCCGAGCATGATCTTGGAAACCACCAGCGAGAGAATAGTTGCGCCCATGAACAGCCCGGTCGCCACGAAGAGCGGACCGCCGAGTTCGGCCAATGCCGGAAAACGCGCGACAAGCCATTCACCACGCAGATTGGCAAAGAAAAAGACCATAAGCGGTCCGAGTTCCAGGGCCAGTTTCAGAAGCGGATGATGCCGGTCTGCGGCGCTGGGAGTAATATCGCTTTCAGTCGTCATGCTTCTTCAAACCTGCTTTTTTGCAATGCATGCAAGCCATCAACGGCTAATCTGTGGCATCATTGGCCAATGCCGGCAATGGCCTGCGCAAAATCCTCTGCCTCGAACGGTTCGAGATCGTCGACCCCTTCCCCGACACCGATGAAATAGACTGGCAGCTTATGCTTGGCGGAGATCGCTACCAGAATGCCGCCGCGCGCCGTGCCGTCAAGCTTGGTCATGATCAGCCCGCTGACGCCGGCGACATTGCGGAAGATTTCCACCTGATTGAGCGCGTTCTGGCCCGTCGTCGCATCGAGCGTCTGGAGAACGGTGTGCGGCGCATCTGGGTCGAGCTTGCCGAGCACGCGCACGATCTTCTCGAGCTCGGCCATCAGCTCCGCCTTGTTTTGCAGGCGGCCAGCCGTATCAATGATCAGCACATCGCATTTCCTAGCCCTCGCCTGCTCAAAAGCGTCATAGGCAAGGCCTGCCGCATCCGCGCCGAGCTTGGTGCCGATGAATTCGGACTTGGTGCGATCGGCCCAGATCTTCAGCTGCTCGATGGCCGCAGCACGGAACGTATCGCCGGCCGCCAGCATCACCTTCAGGCCGGAGCCAGATAGCTTCGCCGCAAGCTTACCGATCGTCGTCGTCTTGCCGGTGCCGTTGACGCCGACAACGAGGATCACATGCGGCTTGTGCGAAAGATCGAGCTGCAGCGGCTTGGCGACCGGCTTCAGCACCTTAGCGATTTCGTTCGCCATGATACGGCTGACATCTTCGCCGGTCACATCCTTGCCGTAACGCTCCGAAGCGAGCGTATCGGTCACCCGCATAGCTGTCTCGACGCCGAGGTCGGCCTGGATGAGCAGGTCTTCGAGATCCTGAAGCGTCTCGTCGTCAAGCTTGCGCTTGGTGAAGAGTGCGGTGATCTGGCCAGTAAGCTGCGAGGAGGTGCGCGCCAGACCATTGCGCAGGCGCTGGAACCAGGAGAGTCTCGGCTGCGGCGCGGCTACCGGTTCCGGTTCAGCGGCCGGTCCGGTAGCGAAGCCTTTGGGAAGGATGGGGTTCGGTGCCGATCTGTCGGAGGTGGCACCCTCCTCTGTCCTGTCGGACATTTCCCCAAGAGGGGAGATCGGCATGGAACGAGAATCCTGCTCTAGCTCAGCCGAAATTTCCAGGGCGTCGCGAGTCGGAATCTCTTCTGGAAATGTCTCAGTTGGCTCGACCCTGCCTTCCGCTCTTACGGCAGCAGCATCCTCCAAATGATCTTTCCCCTTGTGGGGGAGATGTCCCGAAGCGACAGAGGGGGGCGCCACCGCGACGTCATCTGCAGCCGCTTCCGCTTCGGCTTCCAGTAGCGACAAGGGCACGACACCCATATCGCTCAGATCATCGGCGATCGGGAGCAATTCCGGCTCGCCTTCAATAGGCTCCTGTTCCGCTACAGCTTCATCGAGATCGGCCGCAGGTCCGCCAGCCGTGTCCATCTCCTCGGCAAGAACTGGATCGTCAGCAACTGGCAGATCTTCGTCGCGCGAGCGCGGCTCCAGCTCCCTTTCAACTGCCTCCGGCACAGGCTCTTCCGCCGGCTTGCCGAAGGTGAAGACCTTTTTGATGAAACTGAGCGCCATGAGCTGTCCGTGAAGTCAGGCCGCCGCGGCAGCCGTCAATTGCATGTGGAGATGCTTGCCGTTGTGGCCTGATATCGTCGCTTCGACGATATCGCGCGGGCGAAGACCGAGGACAGTGACAAGCGTGAAGTTTTCCGTATGGGCAAGACCATTATTTTCCACCAGCAGCCATTGCCGCGTTCCGACCATCTTGTCCAGATGGCGCTGGTGCAGCATCTGTCCAGTGGCGCGGAGGCGAGCGGCGCGATCCTTGATGAGCGAGCGATCGAGCTGCGGCATGCGCGCGGCAGGCGTGCCGGGCCGCGGGCTGTAGGGGAAGACGTGCAGATGCGCGATGTCGGCTTCTTCGGCGAGGCGCGCCGCGTTCTCGAACATCTCCTCGGTCTCCGTCGGGAAGCCGGCGATCATGTCTGCGCCAAAACTTATCTCCGGCCGCAGCCGGCGCACGTCTTCGATGAAACGCAGAGCATCGGCACGCAGATGGCGGCGTTTCATGCGCTTGAGGATCATGTCATCGCCGTGCTGCAGGGAAAGATGCAGATGCGGCATGAAACGCGGTTCGCCCGCGATGAGGTCCATGAGATGGCGATCGGCCTCGATACTATCGATCGACGATAGCCGCAGCCTGCGTATGTCAGGCACCTGCTTGAGAAGTGCCTTTGCGAGCAGACCAAGCGTCGGCTCGCCGGGAAGATCTGCGCCATAGCTCGTAGCATCGACGCCGGTCAGAACGATTTCGCGATAGCCGCTGTCAACGAGATTGCGGGCCTGATCGACCACGGCCCCCATCGGCACCGAACGCGAATTGCCGCGGCCATAGGGGATAATGCAGAATGTGCAGCGATGGTCGCAGCCGTTCTGCACCTGGATGAAGGCGCGCACGTGGCCGTCAATATGCTTGACCATCTGTGGCGCGGTGTGGCGCACACTCATGATATCGTTGACACGAAGCTTCTCTTCCGCCGAAACGCCGAAATCCGGAAGCGCGCGATAAGAGGCAGCCTTCAGCTTCTCCTCATTGCCGAGCACGGCATCAACCTCGGCCATTTCCGCGAAGGTCTGCTTTTCAGTCTGGGCGGCACAGCCAGTGACGATGATGCGGGCATGCGGATTGTCGCGGCGCGCGCGGCGGATCGCCTGCCGGGCCTGGCGAACGGCCTCGCCGGTCACGGCGCAGGTATTGACCAGAATGGCATTGTTGAGCCCGGCCGCTTCCGCCTGCGATCTCATGACTTCGGATTCATAGGTATTGAGACGGCAGCCGAAGGTAATGACCTCGACGCCGCTCACCGCGCTTCCGCCCCACGTTCGGCATCGCGAGACCATGTGCCGGTCGAAGGATCGAGCGCACCGGACCATTCCCATTCGGCAGGGCCGGTCATGACAACATGGTCATCCTCGCGCCAGTCGATGACCAGCGGCTGGCGGATCGGGCTGGAGGCGACGTCGATCGTCACCTTGCGGCCGGTGCGGCCGGTGCGCGCAGCACTGACGGCAGAGGCGCAGGCGGCAGAACCGCAGGCAAGCGTCAGGCCGGCGCCGCGCTCCCAGGTGCGTGTCCGCAGCGCCGAATCCGAGATGACCTGCGCCAGCGTGATATTGGCCTTTTCCGGGAACATCGGATGGTTTTCGAGCAGCGGCCCGAAACGTTCGAGATCGAAGCTCATCGGATCGCGGTCGACCCAGAAGATCGCATGCGGATTACCCATCGACATGGCCGAAGGCGAATGCAGCACCGGATTGTCGATCGGCCCGATCTGCAGCTCGATGCGGCTCGTATCGTGAAATTCTTCTGCGAGTGGAATACGATTCCATTCGAAAACCGGCCGGCCCATGTCGACGGAGATCGTGCCATCCTCATGCTCGACTGCGTTCAGGATGCCGGCGACCGTCTGGAAGGTGAAGGCCTTCTTGCCGGTCTCGGCGGCCAGCGCCTGCACGACGCAACGCGTACCATTGCCGCAGGCCTGCGCCTTCGAGCCATCGGAATTGAGGATGTCGATATATGCGTCGGTTCCCTGGACCTTCGGATCATGGATCGCCATGATCTGATCGAATTGCGTCTCAGAATCGGCATTAAGCGCGATCGCCGCCTGCGGCGTCACCTTGTCGGTCCGCCCACGCATGTCGACAACCAGGATCTTGTTGCCAAGCCCGTTCATCTTCGCGAATTCGACCGTGTTACTCATCTGACTATTTCCGCTGCGTTTTGGCTGTATATGGCGGAAATGCTCGGGGATTACCAGTGGGTGAGCGCCAAGCGAGGTTCGCCCTCTTTCTTACGCATAAAAGCCAGGCCCCGCAAATCAGAACGGGTACGGCACAGTCAGCCTTTGGAATCGCGCAAAATCCAGATCTATCGCACCGTGCCCTCGGGATTGAGAGACGCCGCGTGGGCTTCGACGATAGCAGCGGTAATCACCTTTCTGAGCTCGTAGACCAGCAAGCGGGACCGCTTGCGATCCAGGTCTTGTGCCGCCTTCGCCAAATTCAGGCCTTCCCGCAGAACTATATTATGGGCGCGCGCCAACGCCCAGCTTTCTATATCTGGGTTTATCATTTGATATCTCCGCCGATTCATTCGGCATCAAGGATATTCACGAATCATTTTACAGAATTTACTTAAGTAGAAAGTAGAATCAGAAGCTGAATATTTTGCAACTGGCATTCAGCGCGAATTCGGCTTGCCGATCAAAATATTCAACTAAATATGGGTGAATTTTAAAGCGGATATGTTAGTATATACAAATATGTACTTCCGTTGCCGCGACCGGCTGCATAGCGGAATATCCACGCACCGCTCCTGCCGTACGACTTCAGACCACACGACTTCAGAAAAGTCCGCCACGACGTCGTTGAACGCATTCGCCTTGACTTTCCCGCGGCTTTCCTGTTTATCGCGCCAAATCTGCGACGAGTAACAGACTCCGAGCCGCCGACCGGGACTGGATTCCGGAGGTCAACACCCGACAGCGCGCTGCGCCCTCGGGTGCTTTTTGGCTTTGCGTCTTGTTTTCGTCAAGGAAAAGCACGACGTTCCAGGGCATCCAAAAACTCCCCGAAACGTATCAAGGAAGAGCCGATGTTTGAGAACCTCCAGGACCGTCTTGGTTCCATCCTGAATGGACTGACAGGCCGTGGCGCGCTTTCGGAAAGTGATGTTTCCGCAGCGCTGCGGGAGGTTCGCCGTGCGCTTCTGGAAGCCGACGTTTCGCTGGAGGTGGTCCGCTCCTTTACCGACCGCGTGCGTGAAAAGGCCGTTGGCGCCGAGATCCTGAAGTCGATCAAGCCCGGCCAGATGGTCGTCAAGATCGTCCATGACGAGCTCATCGAAATGCTCGGCGGCGAGGGTGTCGGTGTCGACCTTCATGCAGCCGCCCCAGTCGTCATCATGATGGTCGGCCTGCAGGGCTCCGGTAAGACGACGACGACGGCAAAGATCGCCAATCGCCTGACGACGCGCGAGAAGAAGAAGGTGCTGATGGCATCGCTCGACACGCGCCGTCCGGCAGCGCAAGAGCAGCTTCGCCAACTCGGCGCTCAGGCAAACATCGACACCCTGCCTGTTATTGCCGGCCAGTCTCCGACCGATATCGCCGCCCGCGCCGTTCAGGCCGCCAAGCTCGGCGGCCATGACGTCGTCATTCTCGACACCGCCGGCCGTACCCATATCGACGAACCCTTGATGGTCGAAATGGCCGACATCAAGAAGAAGTCGAACCCGCACGAAATCCTGCTGGTCGCCGATAGCCTGACCGGCCAGGACGCCGTCAACCTTGCCCGCAACTTCGATGAACGTGTCGGCATCACCGGCCTCGTACTGACCCGCATGGATGGCGATGGACGCGGCGGTGCGGCCCTTTCCATGCGCGCCGTCACCGGCAAGCCGATCAAACTGATCGGCGTCGGCGAACGAATGGGCGAACTGGAGGAATTCCATCCCCGTCGTATCGCTGACCGTATCCTCGGCATGGGCGATATCATCTCGCTCGTCGAGAAGGCGGCTGAAAACATCGACGCCGAAAAGGCGGCTGCCATGGCCGCCAAGATGGCCAAGGGCAAGTTTGACCTGAACGACCTCGCCGACCAGCTGCGTCAGATGCAGAAGATGGGCGGCATGGGCGGCATCATGGGCCTGATGCCCGGTATGGCCGGCATGAAGGACAAGATGGCCGCCGCCGGCTTGGACGACAAGCTGTTCGGCCGCCAGATCGCCATCATCCAGTCGATGACCAAGGCCGAGCGCGCCAATCCCGACCTGCTCAAGCATTCGCGCAAGAAGCGCATCGCCGCCGGCTCCGGCACGGATGCGGCCGCCATCAACAAGCTTCTGAAGATGCATCGGCAGATGGCCGACATGATGAAGATGATGGGCGGCAAGGGCAAAGGCGGCATGATGAAGCAGATGATGGGCGGCCTTGCCGGCAAAATGGGGCTGGGGGGCCTCGGCGGCATGGGCGGCATGCCTGATCTCTCGAATATCGACCCGAAGCAGCTTGAAGCGCTACAGAAGCAGGCGGAAGCCGCGGGTCTCGGAAAGCCGGGTGGGGGTATGCCCGGTCTAGGCGGAGGCTTGCCGGGCGGATTGCCCGGTCTTGGCGGCGCAAAGCTGCCGGGCCTCGGTGGTGGTTTCCCGGGCCTGCCCGGATTGCCCAAGAAGAAGTGAAAGGATCGCCTGCCCCATGATTGATCCAGACGTCAAAGCCCAGCTTTCGAGCTACCGCCAGTCGATCGACAATATCGACGCGGCGCTCGTCCACATTCTGGCCGAACGCTTTCGCTGCACCAAAGAGGTCGGCGTGCTGAAGGCTAAGTACAAGTTGCCGCCGGCGGATCCGGCGCGCGAGGAATACCAGATCGCTCGTCTTCGTCAGCTTGCCGAAGATGCGCATCTGGACCCGGATTTCGCCGAGAAGTTCCTGAACTTCGTCATCAAGGAAGTCATCCGGCATCATGAGCAGATCGCTGCGGACCACGCTGAACAGAGCGCCGCAGCCCGATAACCATGCCGCTCAACGAAGCGGTTCAAGAAAAGCCTAAGGAGTAAAGAATATGGCACTGAAAATTCGTCTCGCACGCGGTGGTTCCAAGAAGCGCCCGTACTACCACGTCGTTCTCGCCGATGCCCGCAGCCCGCGTGACGGCCGCTTCCTCGAGAGCCTCGGTTCCTGGAACCCGATGCTCGCCAAGGACGACGAAAAGCGCGTTCAGCTGAACGGCGAGCGCATCAAGCACTGGCTCGACCAGGGCGCGCTGCCGACCGACCGCGTCCTGCGCTTCCTCGATGAAGCCGGCATCTCCAAGCGCGAAACCCGCAACAACCCGGAAAAGGCAAAGCCGGGCAAGAAGGCTCAGGAGCGCGCTGCCGAAAAGGCTCAGAAGGCTGCTGACGCCGCTGAAGCTGCTGCTTCCGCCGAATAATAGGTTTCGACCCAATCCGGACGGGCGGCATGGCGACATGCCGCCCGTTTTCGTTTCCATTCCCACGCACTTCGTTTATGAGAAGCGTGATCTCAGCTTCTTGCCTGCGTTCGAATGAAGGAACCCATGACCAAGCTTGAAAATCCGGTGCTGATGGCAACCATCGGCGGCGCGCAGGGCATTCGCGGCGAGGTGCGCGTAAAGGCCTATACGGCCGATCCGACCGCGCTCGGCGACTATGGCCACCTGCACAGCATGGATGGACGCGTTTTCGAAGTTCTCGAATTGCGCGAAATGAAGAACATCGTCGTCGTCCGCTTCCGCGGCGTCAACGACCGCAACGCCGCCGAGGCGTTGAACGGCCTGGAACTCTATATCGAACGCGACAATCTGTCGGATGAGGAACTGGAGGACGACGAGTTCTTCTATGCCGATCTGGAAGGGCTCGAAGCCTTCGACGATCAGGGCATCAGTTACGGCACAGTGACCGGGGTCTTCGATTTCGGCGCCGGCGATCTTCTGGAGCTCAAAGGTCCCGGCAAACGTCCGGTGCTGATCCCCTTTTCGGAAGCCTCCGTGCTGGAAATCGACCTTGAAGCCGGCAAGCTGCTCATTGATCCGCTTGCAGCCGGCCTCGTCGACAATCCCGACGACCTGAAGGGGCTCGCCCCCGGCAAGCCGAAGAAAAAGAAGTAGGCGCCATGGCTTTCCGGGCGACCGTGCTGACACTCTACCCGGAAATGTTTCCGGGCCATCTGGATTTTTCGCTCGCCGGCAAGGCGGCAGAGCGTGGACAATGGTCGCTCGATACCGTGCAGATCCGCGATTTTGCGGCGGATAAGCACCGAACCGTCGATGATACACCGGCCGGCGGCGGCGCCGGCATGGTGCTGAAGCCCGATGTACTCGCCCGGGCCATCGACAGCGCTTCTGAAAATGACAACCGCCCGCGCTTGCTGATGAGCCCGCGCGGCAAACCGCTGACGCAGGAGCGCGTGCGGCAGCTGGCGGTCGGCGACGGGGTGATCATCGTCTGCGGCCGGTTCGAAGGCGTCGACCAGCGTGTGATCGAGGCACGCGAACTCGAGGAAGTCTCGATTGGCGATTACGTACTGTCAGGCGGCGAGCCGGCAGCGTTGATCCTGCTCGACGCGATCGTGCGCATCCTTCCGGGCGTCATGGGCAATGACCTCTCCGGCCTGCATGAAAGCTTCGAAGGCGGACTTCTGGAACATCCGCATTATACCCGCCCGCAGGAATGGGAAGGCCGCGAGATACCTGCGATCCTCACTTCCGGCAATCACGGCGCCATCGAGAAGTGGCGCCATGAACAATCCGTCTCGCTGACAAAAGAACGGCGGCCAGACCTGATTGGGGCGCAGAAGCCCGAAAAAGCGGGCTGATTTCATAAATTTGTCGCCCAAGGGATGACAGGTGGAAGTCTTTCGTGTAATGGCGCACGCGGAAATGGGGTTTAACCCTGTCTGCCAGCAAACAAAGAATGGCGAATCCGCTCCCGCCCGCAAGGGCAAACTCCGGAGGCATCGACCGAAGGACAGTGTGAGCGCTCTGGCTGTTTCAGAAGAACCAAAGGTTAAGACGATGAACATCATTCAGCAGCTTGAGGCCGAACAGGCCGCCAAGATCGAAGCCAAGCGCACCCTTCCTGAATTCTCCCCGGGCGACACCGTCCGTGTCAACGTGAAGGTCACGGAAGGCAACCGTACCCGCGTTCAGGCCTACGAAGGCGTTTGCATCGCGCGCTCCGGCGGCGGTCTGCAGGAAAACTTCACGGTCCGCAAGATCTCCTACGGCGAAGGCGTCGAGCGCGTATTCCCGGTCTACTCCCCGATGATCGAAAGCGTCGAAGTCGTTCGCCGCGGTAAGGTCCGTCGCGCCAAGCTCTATTACCTGCGCGATCGTCGCGGTAAGTCGGCTCGTATCGTCGAGAACACCGGCACCCGCGCCCGCAAGCTCAACGATGCCGAGCGTCAGGCCCTTGCCGAGGAAAAGGCACGTATCGAAGCTGAAAAGGTTGCAGCAGCTCAGGCTCTCGCCGCCGAAAAGGCAGCAGCAGAAGCCGCTGAAGCAAAGGCCGCCGCAGAAGCTGCAGCCGCTGCTGAAGGTTCGGCTGAATAAGCAGCTCGCGAAAGCGAAATCATTGCATGGGAAAGGCGGTCTTTGGGCCGCCTTTTCTTTTTTGCGCCAGTGTGCAGCGCTTGCAGCCTTGCCATATCAGCATCTTCCATGACAATTCTGCCGTTCAAATATTGGGGAGCCACACCATGTTCTTTCGCCGCACTGTTCTTGCCAGCCTGACCGCCGCAATGCTTTCGCCGCTCGCAGCTTTCGCCGGCAGCCTGCCGGACCTTGGCGGCAAGACTGTCGTCGTGGTGACGGAAAACGCCTATCCGCCGCTGCAGTTCGTCGACCCCAAGTCCGGTCAGCAGATCGGCTGGGAATATGACGCGATGAACGAAATTGCCAAGCGGCTGAACTTCAAGGTCGAATACCAGAACACCAGCTGGGACGCGATGATCCAGGCCGTATCCGACGGCCAGTACAACATCGGCATGACCGGCATCACCATCAAGGACGATCGCAAGCAGAAGGTTGATTTCTCCGATCCCTATATGCGCTCGCAGCAATTCATGCTTGTTCGTGGCGATGAGAAGCGCTTCACCGACGCCAAGAGCTTCGGTGCCTTCAACGATGGCCTGATCGGCGCCCAGCCCGGCACTTCGCCTTTCTATACCGCCGTCTATGAAATCCTCGATGGCAACGAACAGAACCCGCGCATCAAACTCTTCGAAACCTTCGGCGCAACCGTGCAGGCTCTGAAGACCGGCGATGTCGATCTCGTCCTGACCGACAGTGTCGCTGCCAAGGGTTATGTCGATTCCTCGAATGGCGGGCTGAAGGTCGTCGGCGAACCGCTCGGCACCGAGGATTTCGGCTTCATCTTCCCGAAGGGCTCCGATCTCGTCGCTCCCGTCAATGCCGCCATTGCCGACCTGAAGGCGGACGGCACCTTTGATGCGCTGAACAAGAAGTGGTTCCTCGACTACAAGATGGGCCAGTAGTCCCCCGAGCGATCGCAGATGGCATTACCACCATCCCCGCGACACGAGAAGGACGACCGTCCCTGGTGGCTGGTCGTCCTTGTTCTGATCGGCGTCGTTCTCGCCGTCGTCATCATTACCAACGATATTTACACGCAGGTCTTCCGGACCGTCGTGAATGGTGCCGGCATTACCGTCTTCGTGACACTCGTCGCCTTTGTGCTGGCGACCGTGCTCGGTCTGGGCATTGCGCTACTTGGCCTCTCCGACAATATCGTGCTGCGCCAGGTCGCCCGCTTCTACATCGAGATCATCCGGGGCATTCCAATCCTCGTGCTGCTCTTCTATATCGCCTTCGTCGGCGCGCCGGGCGTTGTCGCAGCCTATAATTTCCTGATCACCCCCCTGGTGAAGGCCGGTATTGCCGAGCCGATCCTCGTGCGTGATCTGTCGCTGATGTGGCGCGCCATCATCGCCCTGATGATCGGCTATTCCTCTTTCATCGCCGAAATCTTTCGCGCCGGTTTCCAGTCGGTCGATATCGGCCAGATCGAGGCGGCCAAGTCGCTCGGCCTGTCGCGCTACCGCCGTTTCAGGCTCGTTGTCTTCCCGCAAGCGATCCGGGTGGTCTTCCCGCCGCTCTCCAACGACTTCGTCTCGATGGTGAAGGATTCCTCCCTCGTCTCCGTTCTCGGCGTCGCCGACATCACGCAGATGGGCAAGGTCTATGCCTCCGGCTCCTTCCGCTTCTTCGAGACCTATTCGATCGTCACCTATATCTACCTGATCCTGACAATCGGCCTGTCGCTCTTCCTGCGGCGGATCGAGAAGAAGATGAAGCAGATGCCGCGACGCTAGAGCCGTCGCACGATTCGAATTGCCGTTTCGATCAAAAATCGCTATATCCAGCGCCATGGAATCCAAGTTCAGATGCATCGGTGCGCATATTTTCGTGCTGCAGGACCATTATCGCCTGCCGGCGCGTTTCTTTGCGTCCGTTTCCGGTGCGCTCAACAGCCGACTTCGTTGATCGAATGACGGCCGGCGGAGCCTGTCCGCCATATCCTTAAGTTCCATGCTCCAGCCAAAACGGACTATAGCCATGAGCGCACCGCGTACCCTTTACGACAAGATCTGGGCCGACCACCTGGTGGATGAACAGCCTGACGGCACCTGTCTTCTCTATATCGACCGTCACCTGGTCCATGAAGTCACCTCGCCGCAGGCCTTCGAAGGCCTGCGCATGACCCACCGCAAGGTTCGCGCGCCTGAAAAGACGCTTGCCGTCGTCGACCATAACGTTCCGACCTCACCCGACCGCCATCTCGGCATCAAGAATGAGGAAAGCCGCATCCAGGTCGAAGCGTTGGCAACCAATGCGGCCGAATTCGGCGTCGAGTATTACTCGGCAAGCGACAAGCGTCAGGGCATCGTTCACATCGTCGGTCCGGAACAGGGTTTCACCTTGCCCGGCATGACCATTGTCTGCGGCGACAGCCACACCTCGACGCACGGCGCCTTCGGCGCGCTGGCGCATGGGATCGGCACCTCCGAGGTCGAACATGTCCTGGCGACCCAGACGCTGATCCAGAAGAAGGCGAAGAACATGCTGGTGCGGGTCGACGGCCTGCTTCCACCGCATGTAACCGCCAAGGACATCATCCTCGCCATCATTGGCGAGATCGGCACGGCCGGCGGCACCGGCCACGTCATCGAATTTGCGGGCGAAGCTATCCGCGCGCTGTCGATGGAAGGTCGCATGACGATCTGCAACATGACGATCGAAGGCGGAGCCCGCGCTGGTCTGATCGCCCCTGACGAAAAGACCTTCGAATACATCAAGGGCAAGCCGCGTGCGCCGAAGGGCGAGGCGCTGGAACAGGCGATTGCCTACTGGAAGACACTGCAGACCGATGAAGGTGCTCATTACGACCGCGTCGTCGTGCTCGATGCTGCCAACCTGCCGCCGATCGTATCCTGGGGTTCCTCACCCGAGGACGTGATTTCCGTGCAGGGTATCGTACCGAACCCTGACGATATCCAGGACGAAACGAAGCGCACCTCCAAATGGCGCGCGCTCGACTATATGGGGCTGAAGCCGGGCACCAAAATGACCGATATCACCCTCGACCGCGTCTTCATCGGCTCCTGCACCAACGGCCGTATCGAGGATCTGCGCGAGGTCGCCAAGGTTGTTGAAGGCAAGACCGTTGCGTCGACCGTCGATGCCATGATCGTTCCGGGCTCTGGCCTCGTGAAGGAACAGGCGGAAGCCGAAGGCCTCGACAAGATCTTCAAGGCGGCCGGTTTCGACTGGCGTGAGCCGGGCTGCTCCATGTGTCTCGCCATGAACGACGACCGCCTGAAGCCGGGCGAGCGTTGCGCCTCGACCTCGAACCGCAACTTTGAAGGCCGCCAGGGCTTCAAGGGCCGCACACATCTCGTCTCGCCGGCCATGGCCGCTGCAGCCGCGATTGCCGGCCACTTCGTCGATATCCGCGAGTGGAACTGATCTTTCTCGCACATCTGACATGATAAAAGCCCGGCGCTCGCGCCGGGCTTTTTAGTTGAGCAGATGCAGAGGAGACAGCGCTTAGAACGTCGCCGTGTACGGATCCGGACCCATGCGGGCGCCGGCGCTGTCGAGCTTGGCGATCACGGCCATGTCTTCGCCATCCAGCTTGAAATCGAAGACGTTCAAGTTCTCCTCGATGCGCGAGGGCGTCACCGACTTCGGAATGACGACGAGGCCGGTATCGATGTGCCAGCGGATGATCACCTGCGCTGGCGTCTTGCCGTGCTTGGCAGCAATCTGACCGATGACCGGATTGGAAATGAAACGGCCCTGACCGAGCGGGCTCCAGGATTCCGTGACGATGTTCAGCTTCTTATGCGCCTCCTGCGCCGCCTTCTGCTGAAAGTCCGGATGCAGCTCGATCTGGTTGATGACGGGAACCACGCCTGTATCGCCGACGATATGGTCGAGATGGTCCGGATAGAAGTTCGACACACCGATGGAGCGGACACGACCCTCTTCCCTCAAGCGCACGAAAGCCTTCCAGGTTTCGCGATAAAGCCCGCGATGCGGCGACGGCCAGTGGATCAGATAGAGATCGATATAATCGCTACCGAGCTTCTTCAGGCTGACCTCGAAGGCACGCAGTGCATTGTCATAGCCCTGGTCGGTATTGCGCAGTTTCGTGGTGACGAAGATATCCTTGCGGTCGATGCCGGAGGAGCGGATGCCTTCGCCGACGCCCTCTTCATTGTCATAACCGGACGCCGTATCGATGTGGCGATAGCCGGCGGCCAGTGCGGTGCGCACGGTCGGAGCCGCGATATCTTGCGGCGTCTGCCAGACGCCGAGACCCACCTGGGGAATGGAATGTCCGTCGTGGAAAGTAATGATGGGCTGAGTGGTCACAATATATCTCCGGAAGTTTGAAGGAATGGCCAAGACACGAATGGAATGGGGCATGAATTGAAGCCGTGAAGCGGTTTTCCCTGGACGCATCGCAGCCCGCGCATCCGGTCGAAAGTCCATATAGGACAGAGAGCCCGCAATACAATCAGAGAACGCGGAGGATCGTTCCCTTTCTGAGGTGAGGCAGAATGCGGCGCATGTCGCGAGCGCTGATCGCAACACAGCCGGCGGTCGGCTCGTATCCTGGCCGGATCAGATGGAAAAAGATCGCTGAGCCGCGATTGCGCGCCCGAGAGGTCACGTTCCAGTCGAGCACCAGGCAGATATCGTAAAGCCCGTCCTTTCGCTTCATCTCCTCATGGCTCGGTTTGAACGGCGCCTTGACCAGCCTGTTGTAATTCGCATCGGCGGGCTGATCGCACCACAGCATGTCGGAGCGGATGCGCTTGATGGGCAGCGCCGTAGGGAGACGGCCGTGTCGTTCGCCGCGCCGGAAACCGTAGAGCAGCCGCATGGCAGCAATCGGCGTTGCCCCGTCGCCTTCGCGCTTGATCACGGTTCGGCCGCTACGGCCGATCGCAGCAGGCAAGGTAAGCGGGCCAAAACAGACAATAGCTCTGTTTGGCTGGCCCGGCGCGGCACGCACCACGAGCGTTGAGGGCTGCCCATTTCGCTCTCGCCTTGCTTTTTCCATTTTTCTCGCATGTTCTTGAATTGCCTTGGGCTTCGATTGAAACCATATGAGACCCTAGGCAGCAACAGCAGCAGATCGCCAATCCTTGCCAAATGTGGAATTTGGCGTAGGAGTATCTGACCAACGCAAGGACGCACCCGCATGACCGCACGCACCATTCTTCTGGTGGATGACGACGACGACCTTCGCCAGACGCTGACGGAGCAATTGTCGTTGTATGAGGAATTCTCGGTCCTGCAGGAAGCGACCGCGGGCAAGGGCGTCCAGGCCGCCCGCTCCAATCCGGTCGATCTGCTGATCATGGACGTCGGCCTGCCCGATATGGACGGCCGCGAGGCGGTAAAGCTGCTGCGCAAGGGTGGCTTCAAGGCGCCGATCATCATGCTGACCGGTCATGACACGGATTCAGACACGATCCTTGGCCTTGAGGCCGGCGCCAACGACTATGTGACAAAACCTTTCCGCTTCGCCGTGCTTTTGGCTCGCATCCGCGTGCAGCTTCGCCAGCACGAGCAGAGCGAAGATGCCACTTTCACTGTCGGCCCTTATCTCTTCAAGCCGAGCCAGAAGCTGCTGACCACAGACAACGGCCAGAAGATCCGTCTGACGGAAAAGGAGGCGGCGATCATCCGCTACCTCTACCGCGCCGAACAAAAGGTCGTGACCCGCGACGTGTTGCTGGAAGAAGTCTGGGGCTACAATTCCGGCGTCACGACGCACACGCTGGAAACCCACGTTTACCGTCTGCGCCAGAAGATCGAGCGGGATCCGTCCAACGCCGAGATCCTCGTGACGGAAAACGGCGGCTACAAGATCATCCCGTAGCATGTCTCTTTCCGACGATATCCATCTGCTGGCGCAGCTTCCGCTCTTCAAGGACATGAACGACGACCAGTTGCGCCTGATTGCCTTCGGCGCAGACCGTCGCGTGATTGCGGCCGGGCAGATGCTGTTCCGTCAGGGCTCGCCCGCCGAAAGCGCCTATGTGATCACGAGCGGCAGCCTCGAACTTAGCGTGACGGGCTCGGATGGCATGGCGCGAACCGAAGCCATCGCTGGCGCCGGTGCATTGATCTCGGAGCTGGCCCTTATAACGCTGGTGGAGCGCAAGTTCACGGCAATTGCCCGCGAAGATACCGGCATCATCCGCATTACGCGGGCGCTGTTCCTTCGCCTGATCGAGGAATATCCCTCGGCGGCGCGCATTATGGAAAACCGTATCCGCGACAGCATTGCCGATCTCGCGGCACAGGCCGCAAGCCAGTTTCACCGTTTCAGCTGACGTTTCAGAGGTTGAGATGTACGGTCACCGGCACATGGTCGGACGGCCGCTCCCAACCGCGTGCTTCCTTCAGCACCTCAATGCGCTGCAGATGCGGACCGAGGTCGGGCGAGGACCAGATATGGTCGAGGCGCCGGCCCTTGTCGGCAGCTTCCCAATCCTTCGCGCGATAGCTCCACCACGTATAGAGCTTCTCATTGGCAGGTACATGCTGGCGCATGAGATCGTGCCAGCCGCCACGCTTCATCACCTCGAGCAGCCCGTCGGTTTCGACCGGCGTATGGCTGACGATCTTTAAAAGCTGCTTGTGCGACCAGACATCATGTTCCAGCGGCGCGATATTGAGATCGCCGACGAGAATGGCTGACGTGTTCGGCTCGGCGCTCGCCTTGAGGTTCTTCATCTCCTCGATGAAATCGAGCTTGTGGCCGAATTTCGGATTGATCATCCGGTCCGGCTCGTCGCCGCCGGCAGGAACATAGAAATTATGCAGACGGATGCGCCGGTTGCCGCGCTCGAAGACCGCCGAGATATGGCGCGCATCGCCGACATTGCAGTAATCCTGCCGGTGATCCTCGGTCAGCGGTAGGCGCGAGGCGATGGCAACGCCGTGATAGCCCTTCTGGCCGTGGATGATGATGTGCTCGTAACCCATGGCGCGCAAGGGTGCCAACGGGAAGAGATCGTTCGTAACCTTGGTTTCCTGCAGGCAGAGGATATCGGGCCTGTGCTTCAGCACGAGCTGCTCGACGATCGGCATGCGCAGCCGCACCGAATTGATATTCCAGGTGGTGATGGAGAAGCTCATGCCATACCCTTTCAGATCCCTCTGAAAAGGCTTTAGAGCAAAGGCGTCAGCGAGAAAACCGGCCGCAGGCAAAAGCGGTCGGCGATCAACCGAAAAGCGCTACAGCACCGGCCCGAAAATCGGGATCGATTTTCGGAAAGCCTGATGCGTGGATTCGACGAGATAGAGCGTCCTCTGTGCGCCCGAATGGACACACGGGGCTCTAGTCGCGGTTTGCCGATGTGCCCTTGATATCCTCGTAGGGCACGCGGAAGACGCGCTCGTCGAAGGCAACTCCGGTCTTCACGTTGAAGATCATCACCGACGTGTCCTTGCCCTGGTTGTCGGTGATCGTCCACTGGCGCAAGTCATAGGTCTTCGGGTCGAACATCATTGTGATGGTCGAATTGCCGAACACCGTATTGTTTCCGAGCGAGATCGTCGTCAGATCGGACTCTTGCTTCACGCCCTTCACCATGCCGGCGGAAAGGTCGATATGCGGCGCGAGGAGTAGGCTGAGCGGCGTCTTGGAAAGCGGATAGAGATCCCAGGTCTTCAGCTTCACATTGCCGATCGCGACGTTCCTGCCGTCGGCAATGACGCGCATCGGCGACGGATCGTCATAGTTGAAGCGCAGCTTGCCGGGACGTTCGATGAAGAACTTGCCCCCGGTCTGTTCGCCACGGGGCCCAAACTGTACGAACTCGCCCTGCATGGTGGCGACACTGGAGAAATGATCGGCAATCGCCTGTGCCGTGGCGCTGTTGGCAGCGGGTGCTGCCACCTGAGCGACCTGGGCGAGAGCGGGAAACGGAACGGCGCTTGCAACGGCCGCAACAGCAAAGACGCCAAGAACGTCACGGCGGGTTACCGGCAGGCCGGAAAAGATGGACGCGGAGTTGGTCATGTGAACCTCCTGTATGCGGTCTGCATGCCGCCGAAAGGCGGCGTCTTCAAGGCGCCGCGATCGCCCGGTGAAAGGTAACGGATTACATCCTCCGAGGTTTCCACCGAATGGGCTGCGCCATCAAATATTCTTTCCTCAACGGTCGAGGATATCTCCATCTGTCGGCACAAGAATCTCGCGTTTACCGGCATGGTTCGCCGGGCCAATGATGCCCTCCTGCTCCATGCGTTCGATCAGCGATGCCGCACGATTATATCCGATACCGAGCCTGCGCTGAACATAGGAAGTAGAGGCCTTGCCATCGCGCAGCACAATGGCGACGGCCTGATCGTAGGGATCTTCGGAATCGGCAAGATTTGACGTACCTGCCGGACCGCCACCATAATCGCCGTCCTCGTCGTCATCGGCAGTGATGGCATCGAGATATTGCGGCGAACCTTGCGTCTTCAGGTAGGAGACGATCTCTTCGACCTCAACGTCGGACACGAACGGACCATGGACGCGCTGAATGCGACCGCCGCCTGCCATATAGAGCATATCACCCATGCCGAGCAGTTGTTCGGCACCCTGCTCGCCGAGGATCGTGCGGCTGTCGATCTTGGACGTAACCTGGAAGGAGATGCGGGTCGGGAAGTTCGCCTTGATCGTGCCGGTGATGACGTCAACGGACGGACGCTGCGTTGCCATAATGACATGGATACCGGCCGCGCGCGCCATCTGCGCGAGGCGCTGCACGGCACCTTCAATATCCTTGCCGGCGACCATCATCAGGTCGGCCATTTCGTCGATGATAACGACGATATACGGCATCGGCTGCAGATCGAATTCTTCGGTCTCGTAGACAGCTTCGCCGGTCTGCCGGTCAAAACCGGTCTGCACCGTGCGCGAGATCGTGTCGCCCTTGGCAAGTGCCTGCTCGACGCGCGTATTGAAGCCGTCGATGTTGCGAACACCGATCTTAGACATCTTCTTGTAGCGCTCTTCCATCTCGCGGACGGTCCATTTGAGCGCGACGACTGCCTTCTTCGGATCGGTGACGACAGGGGAAAGCAGATGCGGAATGCCGTCGTAGACGGAGAGTTCCAACATCTTCGGATCGATCATGATGAGACGGCACTGTTCCGGCGTCATGCGGTAAAGCAGCGACAGGATCATCGTGTTAATAGCGACGGACTTACCCGAACCGGTCGTACCGGCCACCAGCAGATGCGGCATCTTGGCGAGATCGGCGATCACGGCTTCGCCGCCGATCGTCTTGCCGAGCGCCATGGCAAGCTTCGCCTTGGAGCCTTCGAAATCACGCGAGGCGATGAGCTCGCGCAGATAGACGGTTTCACGCGTCTGGTTCGGCAGCTCGATGCCGATCGCATTGCGGCCCGGCACGACGGCGACGCGGGCGGCAATCGCACTCATCGAGCGGGCGATGTCGTCGGCAAGGCCGATGACGCGGGACGATTTGATGCCGGGTGCCGGCTCCAGTTCATAGAGTGTGACGACCGGACCGGGGCGAACATGGATAATCTCGCCCTTAACGCCGAAATCTTCCAGTACGCCTTCCAGCATGCGGGCATTCTGCTCCAGCGCATCGGCCGAAAGCGTGGAATCGCGCACGACATTCTTCGGCTCCGCAAGCAGATGCATGGAGGGAAGCTGGAAGCCTTCCGGCCGGATGAACGAACCTTGCGCCTCGCGTTCGACACGGGCGCCGGGCTTTGGACGGGCGGAGGCAGGAATGATACGCGGCTCGGGTTTACCGGCCGATTTGGCCGGCGCGCGGATCATCCAATCGTCATCATCGTCATCAGGCAGGATATCGGCCGGACGCGGCGGCATGTCGGTATCGAATGGCGGATCGTCGTCCTCGTCCTCATCGTCGTTGAGCGAGACGGAAGGCGCCGAAACGACCCGACGGCTCGAAGCGGCACGCGGCTCCATGGAAGGATCCATGCGCTCGCCGCGCGCTGCGGGCTTGGCGCGCACCGGCTCGTTCAGCGTACCGAATTCGTCATCGTTGAAGTCATAAGGCGATTCGAAATCGCTCTGGCGGCGCTTGCGCGGTCCCATGCCGAAAAGCCGTCGGAAACGCGCCTGGTTCATATACCAGGCGTGAGTCATGGCACCGCTAAAGGCCATCCAGCGGGATCCATCGTCCTCATCGTCCTCATCGCCGACGACACGCACCTTGCTGCGTGTATCGACATAATCCTCTTCTTCGTTTTCCTCCTCATCGAGTTCGCTGCGGCCGACGATGCCGGCTGCAAAGAGCATCATCCACGCGGTCGGGACGGCGAAGATGCAGCCGACGGCAGTGGCGAAAACGCCGGTCGGATAGGCGCCGACGAAGAGTGCGGGAAAACGCAGGATCATGTCGCCGATAACACCGCCGATACCGTTCGGGATCGGCCAGGTGAGCGGTGGCGGGAAACAGCCGATGACGGCGGAGGAAAGTATGGTGCCCACGAGCCAGGCGCCGGCGCGCGCCGGAATACGGCTGATGCGACGGCCGGAAATCAGCGCCAGCGCCCAAGCGACGATCGGCAGCATCGAAACGACGCTTGCGAGCCCCAGGAACTGCATGGCGACGTCGGCAAAGGCAGCACCGCTATAACCGAGTATGTTGGTCGGCAGGTTGCCCGTGGCGTAGGAATAGCTGGGATCGGTGACGTTCCATGTCGCAAGCGCCGCAACCGCGAGCGCTAAGACCAGGAAGACCGCGAAGCCGATGAGAGCCTGGATCTGCCGCAGCATGAATGCCGAGAAGGAGAACCGGTCAGGACGACCATCCATCGCCGGCGACGTGCTTCTTGCCATGTGTCTAACCCGTCCAATGCCTGGGGGCACGCGAATCGCCAATGCTTCGCCGCGCCAAATGCGTCCGCTCCACCTAATCAAAGTAGAGTTAAAGCGATGTTAACCATGCATATGCCGGATCACTAAAAAGAAAAGGGCCCGAACCTGTGAAGGTCCGGGCCAAGAGCGGCTTATGGTTAGATAGGCCGCGACGGGCCGTTCAGCGGCGCCCTTGTGCCAGGCGCCGCAAACCCTGTGATCAGGAGTGGTAAGCGGCTTCGCCGTGCGTTGCGAGGTCGAGACCTTCGCGCTCGGCTTCGACCGAAACGCGCAGGCCGATGATGACATCGACGATCTTGTAGAGGATCGCCGAGCCGATGCCCGACCATAGCAGCGTCGTGAGCACGCCCTTGGCCTGGGCCAGGACCTGCGTAGCCGTGCCGGCATAGGAGGCAGCGAAATCAGCCGTCGAGTAGTCGACGATACCGGCGCCGCCGAGGGCCGGGTTGACGAGGATGCCGGTACCGAGAGCGCCGATGATGCCGCCGATGCAATGGACACCGAAGACGTCGAGGCTGTCGTCATAGTTGAACTTGTTCTTCACGACGTCGACGAAGAAGTAGCAGACCGGCGAGACGATGAGACCGAGAACAATCGAACCCATCGGGCCGGCAAAGCCTGCCGCCGGAGTGACAGCGACGAGGCCGGCGACGGCGCCGGAAGCGCCGCCGAGCATGGAAGCCTTACCGCGAGCGAAGCTTTCGACGATGCACCAGGACACGGCGGCGGCGGCCGTCGCGACGAAGGTGTTGATCATGGCGAGCGATGCATAGGCATTGGCTTCGAGGTTAGAGCCGGCGTTGAAGCCGAACCAGCCGACCCAGAGCAGCGATGCGCCGACCATGGTGAGCGTCATCGAGTGCGGAGCCATGATCTCCTTCTTATAGCCGGTGCGCTTGCCGAGCATGATCGCGCCGACGAGGCCGGCGATACCGGCATTGATGTGAACGACCGTGCCGCCGGCGAAATCGATTGCGCCATAGGAGAAGATCAGGCCGGCCGGCGAGGTGTAGGAACTCGGACCGCCCCAGAACCAGACCATGTGCGCCATCGGGAAGTAGATAAAGGTAACCCAGAGCACGACGAACAGCATGACGGCCGAGAACTTGATGCGCTCGGCGAATGCGCCGACGATCAGGCCGGGCGTGATGCAGGCGAAGGTCATCTGGAATACGATGAAGGTGTATTCAGGGATGGCGACGCCCTTCGAGAAGGTCTCTGCGAGCGATGAGGTGTTAACCCCGGCGAGGAAAGCCTTGGAGAAGCCGCCGACGAAGCTGTTCAGCGAGCCACCGTCGGTGAAGGCGAGCGAATAGCCGTAGGTCACCCAGATCAGCGCCACGACGGCGGTGATCATGAAGACCTGCATCAGCACGGAGAGCATGTTCTTGGCACGTACGAGGCCGCCGTAGAAAAGCGCAAGGCCGGGGATCGTCATCAGGAGGACGAGCGCCGAGGAGACGAGCATCCAGGTATTGTCACCCTTGTCCATGGTGAAGGCCGGAGCAGCAGCGGCTGCAGCATCGGCGGCTGCCGGGGCTGCTTCCTGCGCGAAAGCGACGACCGGCGCCAGGAGAGCGGCCGAAAGGGCGCCTACCCGTGCGATGTTGGAGGAAAACTTCGAAATTGACATTGGAAATAGCTCCTTGATCTGCCGTTCTTTTACAGCGCTTCTGAATCGGTCTCGCCCGTACGGATGCGCACGGCATGGTCGATCGAGTAGACGAAGATTTTGCCGTCACCGATCTGGCCGGTCTTGGCAGATGCTGCGATGGCCTCTACCGCCTTGTCGACGATTTCGGATGCGACCGCGATTTCGATCTTGAGCTTCGGCAGGAAGCTGACCGCATATTCTGTGCCGCGATAGATTTCAGTGTGCCCCTTCTGGCGACCGTAGCCCTTCACTTCGGTCACAGTCAGGCCCTGAATGCCGATCGCCGTGAGGGCTTCGCGGACCTCATCGAGCTTGAACGGCTTGATAATGGCCATCACAATTTTCATCTGGTTTCCCATCCTTCGTTATCCTCGGCGCGGAGCCGACTCTCCTTGCCGCTGACGGTTTCCTGACCAGCGACCGGCGATAGACATTCAAAGGACGTGCCAGATTCGTGGCAGTCTATAAGTTATTGAAATATAAAGATTATAATTGAAGACGCCAATAAACAGGCAAATGATGGGCCAATAAGCGCACAAATAATGCGCAAATTTATAAATATGCACATTTTTTATTCATTTGCCTTTTTCCGAATCAGACCCTCCTGCGCCACCGACGCGATCAGGACACCGGATCGAGTAAAAAGGCTACCGCGAGTCAATCCCCGAGCGCCCGAAGCCGACGGACTGTCCTGTGTATAGAGCAGCCAGTCATCAAGCTTGTCGGGACGGTGGAACCACATGGCATGGTCGAGGCTTGCAACCTGCAGGTTCTGGTCGAAAATGGATGTTCCGTGGGCATGCAGCGATGCATCAAGCAGCGTCATGTCCGAGAGATAGGCAAGCACGGCGGCCTGATAGAGCCTGCTGTCCGGCACGGGACCGGTAGCACGAACCCAGATATCCTGCCGCGGCTCGAGCTTCTCACTCGTAAAATAGTGCTTGAGCGAGATGGGCCGGATTTCGATCGGCCTTTCGCGCTCCCAATATTTGCGCACCGCCGCCGGAGCATGAGCGAGATACTGCTCCTTGATCTGCTGTTCGCCGAGCAGCGTTTCCGGCATCGGTACCGGCGGCATAGGCATCTGGTGGTCGAAGCCCGGTTCCTCGACCTGGAACGAGGCCGACAGTGCGAAGATCGCCTTGCCGTGCTGGATCGCGACGGCCCGGCGTGTGTTGAAGCTCGACCCGTCCCGGATGCGCTCGACCTGATAGATGATCGGCACGGAGGGATCACCAGGACGCATGAAATAGGCGTGCAGCGAGTGAATGAACCGCTCGCCTTCCACAGTGCGCTGCGCCGCCATCAGCGCCTGGGCGATCACCTGCCCACCGAATACGCGCTGCCAGCCGACCTGCGGACTGCGGCCGCGAAAGATATCCACCTCGATCGGCTCGATATCGAGCGTCGAAATCAATGTTTCCATGGCAGTGGGCTTGCCCGTTTGTTCCGTCATTTGTTCAGCTCCCGGCGGTAGGAAGTGATAACTTGATGATCTATATAGATCGCATCTGATCGTAGAAAGTAACAGGAGCGGACGATGCTGGACATGCTGGTTGTAGGCGGAGGTTATGTCGGCCTGTCCGTGGCCTTGGCGGTCAAGCAGGCCGCACCGCATCTCAGTATCGGCGTCGCCGAGGCGGCACCCGAGCATGCCTGGAAAAAGGATATGCGCGCTTCTGCCATCATTGCGGCGGCGACGAAGATGCTCGAAGTCTTCGGTATCTGGAACGAGATCGAGCCGGAGGCCCAGCCGATCACCAAGATGATCGTAACCGATTCCAAGATGTCCGATCCTGTCCGCCCGATCTTCCTGACCTTCGATGGCGAAGTCGCCGACGGCCGGCCATTTGCCCACATGATCCCAAATGTCGTTATGGTCGGCGCGCTGCGCGGCGCCTGCGAGCGGCTCGGCATCGAAATCCGCCATGGCTTGAGCGCCACCGGCCTGAAGACGGGTGATACCGATATCGAGATCAGCCTGTCCGACGGCAGCACGCTGCAATCGCGCCTGCTGGTTGCCTGCGATGGCGTGCGCTCCAGACTGCGCGGTTTTGCAGGGATCAAGACTGTCACCTGGGATTACGGTCAGTCCGGCATCGTCACGACCGTCGAGCACGAGCGCCCGCACCACGGCTGCGCCGAAGAACATTTCCTGCCATCCGGCCCCTTCGCTATCCTGCCGCTGCGCAACAACCGCTCGTCACTGGTCTGGACCGAGCGAACGAATGACGCCAACCGTCTCGTTGCCGCCGACGATCTGGTTTTCGAGGAGGAACTTGAACGCCGTTTCGGCCACAAGCTCGGCGCTCTCAAGGTGGTTGGCGACAAGCGCGCCTTCCCGCTCGGCCTCACACTTGCCCGCTCCTTCGTCGCGCCGCGCTTTGCGCTTGCCGGTGATGCCGCACATGGCATCCATCCGATTTCCGGCCAGGGCCTCAATCTCGGCTTCAAGGATGTGGCCGCCCTCGCCGAAACCATCGTGGACGCCGATCGCCTTGGGCTCGACATCGGCGCCATCAATATTCTGGAGCGCTACCAGAGCTGGCGCCGCTTCGATACCTTCCGCATGGGCGTCACGACAGATGTGTTGAACCGGCTGTTTTCCAATGACATGGCGCCAATCCGCATCGCCCGCGACTTCGGCCTCGGCATCGTCGATCGCCTGCCGGGCCTGAAATCCTTCTTCATCGGCCAGGCGGCAGGAACGACCGCCAAGGACAATCCGCGGCTGCTGTCGGGCGAAACGATCTGAATGAGAGCAATTCCAGCAAAAGTGTGCTGCGGTTTTGCGTCCGGAATTGCGTAAAAACAAAGGAACTCTTTAGAGCTCAGTCTTCGAGTGTGCGCGCTTCTGAAACGAGCATGATCGGAATGCCGTCCCTGATCGGATAGGCAAGACGCGCCTTTTCCGAGACCAACTCGTTGTGTTCGCGGTCATAGGAAAGCCGTCCCTTGGTGAGCGGGCAGACGAGAAGTTCGAGAAGTTTGGGATCGACCCGGCTCAGTTTTTCGTCCATCGCGCCCTCTACTGCAGCACGGTATCGGAATCGCCGAAAACGCGGGCAAGCACGATTTCGGTGATGGCTATCAGGGTTTCCGCCCTCGTCTTGAGATCGGGCGCTTCGAGCAGCGCCTGTTTTTCGGCCGGGCCGAAAGGCGACATCATCGCGAGCGAATTGACGAGGGTAAGGTTGCTCGCCCGCTCCACGCTCTCCCAGTCCGCCTCGAGCTTATTGGCATCAAGATAGGCCTTGAAAGCCGTCAGCAGCGCGCTGCGGTCAACGGCATCTTCTTCGTTCTCGGCGGAGAGATCTGATATGAACGGCGCGATGCGAAAGCTGCGGAATGGTTGGCCATGCGATCTCTCTTCCAGCAGCCGGAAGCGGCACACGCCCGTGAGCGAGACGATATAGCGCCCGTCACCGGTTTCGGCATAAGAGGTAATCCGGCCAAGGCAGCCGACAGCCGCAAGCTCAGGGGCATGCGTCTTGTCTTCATGTTCGCCGTGTGCCGGCTGCACCATGCCGATCAGACGGTTGCCGGTCAGTGCGGCATCGAACATCGCAAGATAACGCGGCTCGAAGATATTGAGCGGCAGCTGCCCGGCAGGCAGGAGAAGCGCACCGGTCAAGGGAAAAACTGCAATCTCATCCGGTAGATCGCCGGGCTTCAGATATCTCGCATTGCCGACTTGCATGAAGACTAGTCCCGCGCTCTCTCGGCGCGCGCATCTGCGGCGCCCGTCCTCACGAGAAATGTGGTGTCCTTGCGTAAAAACGCAAGGGCGGATGCGGCAAACTCAGGAAAACAGGATCGATGAAAGCTTGCGGCGGGCCGAAACCGTCGCCGGATCCTTGAAGCCCCAAACCTCGAAGAACTGCAGAAGCTGGCGACGCGCACCATCATCATCGAAGGCGCGATCCTTGCGCATGATGGTGAGCAGGTGTTCGGCCGCCTCCTCGCGCTTGCCCTCGACATTGAGGATCTTGGCGAGTTTCAGGCGGGCTTCATGGTGATCTGGGTTCAAGGCCAGCTCGCGCTCCAGGGCGACGGGATCGCCGAGCTTGCGGGCTTCTTCGATCTGGTCGAGCTTCTTCAGGACCGCCTGGATGCCGGCATCCTTGCCAAGCTCTTCCGGCAGCTCGCTCAGCATCTGGCGGGCTTCACCGTGCTGGTCGGCTGCGATCAGGCATTCGGCCATGCCGGCAAGCGCCTTGGCATTTTCCGGATCGGCCTGCATGACCGCGCCATAAAGCTGGCCCGCTTCATTGATGTTGCCGGCAGCAAGCAACTCGCCAGCCTGTGCCAGAACACCCTCGATTTCGGCAGCCTGATCCGCACCCTCAGGACCTGCAAGCCGATCGATGAACTGGCGAACCTGGCTTTCCGGTACAGCGCCCATGAAGCCATCGGCCGGGCGGCCGTTGACGAAGGCGATGACGGCTGGAATGGACTGGATGCCGAGCTGGCCGGCGATCGAGGGATGATCGTCAATGTTCATCTTGACCAGCTTGACGCGGCCCTGACCTTCATTGACAACCTTTTCCAGCACCGGCGTCAGCTGCTTGCACGGGCCGCACCATGGCGCCCAGAAATCGACCAGCACCGGCTGGTTGCGCGATTCCTCGAGGACGTCCTTGGTGAAATTCGCCGTCGTCGTGTCCTTGATATAGCCGCCACCCGCCGCTGGCTGAGGTACCGCGCCATAATTTGCCGTTGCCGACATCTGGTTGCCAAAGGAACCGTTATAAGGATTGTCGCTGCCGCTCATAGGTATCTCCCGCCGCGCCGATCTGCCGGCGTCTCTGATAGCGCTAAAATCGTATGTCAGGACGTCACTTTCAAGACAAGCGGCTTATGCCCTGTCGCTTCCATGAATCGTATCAGATCGGCGCTCGCGATCGAGGTCGTCGCATCATTGGAAAGCGGATGGCAGTTGATGATCTCGTCATGCATCAGATCCGCATCGAGCACGAAGGTGACATTGTTGCCGGCATCGTTAATCGCGCCGAGTGCGGTGACAGCGCCCGGAATGACACCAAGATATTCCATCAGCTTCTCGGGTTTGCCGAAAGAGACGCGGCCTGAAGCACCGATAAGAGTATGGACCTGTTTGAGGTCGACGGCGGCATTTTCTTCCACGGTCAGCAGGAAATAACGATCTTTCTTGTCCTTCACGAACAGGTTCTTGGTGTGCCCGCCCGGGATCTCATCCCGCAGCGCCACCGATTCGGCCACCGTGAAGACCGGCGCATGGTCCTTGGTGCTGTGGACAATGCCAAGGCCGTCGAGAAAGGCGAGAAGATCCTGGCGAGTCTTGGGCTTGTTTTCGGTCATCGTCATTCCATCAGACAGGAGAGAGGCAGATTGGACTGTCTGCTTACGCCTGCCTCATGAGCTTGGCAATCTTCAGGACCGACGCTTTGCCCTGCTTTCGCGGCGTTTCCGAAGCCGGTTTTCCACCGCTAGAACTTTTCTTCGTTTTTCCGTCATTTCCCTGTTGCATTTGAAAATCGTTTGGGCGATATAGCGCCCGTCGCCGCAAGGTGGCGCCCACGGTCCGCTACTTACTACCCCGGACCAGTGCGGATTTGAGCGGGTGTAGCTCAGGGGTAGAGCACAACCTTGCCAAGGTTGGGGTCGAGGGTTCGAATCCCTTCGCCCGCTCCAGTTTCCTTCTCATATCAATGAAGATGTTGGGTTCCATGTGTGGCCACGCTCTCAGGCCTCTTTTGACGTAGCCGATCGGCTACTTCACACCTTTGATGGGATACTGACGGTACCCGCGATCTCGCTAACAGGGTCCGCTTTCACTCAGACTGATATCCTTCGGGTGCCTTCCTGCCCAACGCTCCGGCTGCACCACCACCGCAGATCGATCCTCATAAAACCATCGGTCACGGTTTCCTTCACAACTTTCGGCCCCGATTGATCCTACTCAATGCAAACGACGGCGGTATCTGGCTAGGTTTTTCCACACCTTGCGCAGGCGGACAGGGTCCGCGTCGTTCTGTCTCCTCACGACGCATGGTGAACGCTTGTTGCCGAACCCAATGATGGATTTAAATTAGCGACAGCTAACTGTAGTATCTTGAGAGGATATAGCCGGAGTTATATCGACATGCTGGTCAAAGATGTAATGACGACAAAGGTCGTCGGATTATCACCTGACCATAGCGTTCGGCATGCAGCCAAGCTGATGTCCGATCAGCACATAAGCGGCGCTCCTGTCGTTGACGACGGTGGGCGCTTGCTGGGCGTCATCAGCGAGGGCGATCTGATCCGCCGAACGGAACTGTCGAGTGGCGCATTCGTCCTGAAGGCGGACATGGGAGTTGGCGCCGATGAGAGAGCGAACGCCTTCGTCAAGCGATGCGGCTGGAGAGTGGGTGACGTCATGACGCCCGATCCTGTAACAATTGACGAGGATGCCCCCCTTTCGCGTGTCGCCAGCCTCATGCAGGACCATGGCATCAAGCGCATTCCGGTTCTGCGGGACGGTAAACTGGTCGGCATCGTCAGCCGCGCCGACCTCCTGCAGGTAATCTACTCCGCAAAACCGGATGATACAGCAGCTGGGGACGAAGCCATTCGCCGCAGCATTCTCGTTCGGCTCGGTGAAAATACCGGCCTGGAGGGATTGGACGTGTCCGTCACGGTCACTGACGGGATCGTGCATTTTTGGGGTAACGTCGACACGGCGGCTCGCCGCAGGGCCGCGCGGATTCTGGCGGAGGGCGTCAACGGTGTCCGCGGCGTGGTGGAGCATTTCCCGGAATCTCCTCCTCAATAGTGCCACAGCGCCGACATGAGACTGCCCCGGCCTTCATGAAAAAGGCCTCATGAGATTCAGCAATGTCATTTTGATTGGGAGACTCAGATGGTTTCGCCCGACACGGCAGTGATGAAAAAAACAGCCTCGGTAGCGTCGCATGGAAAAGCAACGCTCTTAGCCGAGGAACTCCGCCTGATGGACGCTTACTGGCGCGCATCGAACTATCTGTCGGTCGGGCAGATCTACCTGCTCGACAATCCCTTGCTCAAAAAACCCCTCGCACGCGCGCACATCAAGCCGCGGCTGCTCGGCCATTGGGGAACTTCGCCGGGCCTGAACATGCTCTATGTGCACCTTAACAGGGTAATCAAGCGCGACGATCTCAACATGATTTATGTAATCGGCCCCGGCCACGGTGGACCGTCGCTCGTTGCACATGCCTATCTGGAGGGAACCTACAGCGAATTCTACCCGAATATTGGCCAGGACGAGGAGGGCATGAAACGGCTTTTCAAGCAGTTCAGCTTTCCCGGCGGCATCCCGAGCCACGTCGCTCCCGAAACACCGGGGAGCATCCATGAAGGTGGCGAGCTCGGCTATGCACTCAGCCACGCCTATGGCGCAGCCTTCGACAATCCCGATCTGATCGTCGCCTGTGTCGTCGGTGACGGGGAAGCCGAAACCGGCCCCCTCGCCACGGGATGGCATGGCAACAAGTTTCTCAATCCCGCTCGCGACGGATGCGTTCTGCCGATCCTGCATCTCAATGGCTACAAGATCGCCAATCCCTGTTTCCTTGCCCGTATTCCCAGGGAGGAGTTGGAGAAGTTTTTCGAGGGCATGGGGTATGCGCCTCTCTTCGTCGAAGGCCATGAGCCCGATCAGGTGCAGCAGCAGCTTGCCGCAGCCATGGACACCGCCGTCGCGACGATCAAGACAATCTGGACGGAAGCGCGGGACAAGGGGAATGTTACCCGCCCGGCTTGGCCGATGATCGTCTTCCGCACACCGAAGGGCTGGACCTGCCCGTCAGAAATCGACGGCAAGAAATGCGAAGACTATTGGCGCTCGCACCAGGTTCCGATGGGCGATATGGACAAACCGGACCATATCAGGGTGCTTCAACACTGGATGAAGACCTACAGACCCGAAGAACTTTTCGACGGCGACGGAAGGCTGCGGGCTGAATTGGCTGCCCTGGCACCGACGGGACATCGCCGGATGAGTGACAATCCGCACGCAAACGGTGGTTTGTTATTACGCGATCTGAAGATGCCGGATTTCCGCGATTATGCCGTCTCGGTGCCCAAACCCGGAACGGTGACCGCAGAATCCGCTCGCGTCATGGGCAAGTTCCTGCGCGACGTGATGAAGCTGAACCTTCGCAACAATAACTTTCGGCTATTTAGCCCCGACGAGAACAATTCCAACCGTTGGCAGGACGTGCTGGAGGTCACCGATCGTTGCTATATGGCCGAGATCTATCCCGAGGACGACCACCTTTCCCCTAACGGCCGCATCATGGAGGTCTTAAGCGAGCATCAATGCCAGGGCTGGCTTGAAGGCTATCTGTTGACCGGGCGTCACGGCTTCTTCTCCTGCTACGAGGCGTTCATTCACATCATAGACTCGATGTTCAATCAGCACGCCAAGTGGCTGAAAGTGTGTAACCACATTCCCTGGCGGCGACCGATCGCCTCGCTGAACTACTTCCTGAGTTCGCATGTCTGGAGGCAGGATCACAATGGGTTTTCTCATCAGGATCCGGGCTTCATCGACCATGTGATCAACAAGAAGGCAGAGGTTATCCGGGTCTATCTTCCGCCGGACGCCAATACACTTCTATCCGTTACCGACCACTGTCTGCGCAGCCGCAACTATGTGAATGTGGTTGTGGCCGGCAAGCAGCCCGCGCCCCAATGGCTGACTATGGATGAGGCCATCAAACACTGTGCCGAAGGCCTCGGCATCTGGGAATGGGCCAGCAATGACCGAGGCTCGGAACCGGATGTGGTCATGGCCTGCTGTGGCGATGTGCCGACTCTGGAAACGCTCGCTGCCGTCCAGCTGATCCGAGAACACCTCCCCCAATTGAAGGTGCGGGTCATCAATATAGTCAATCTGATGAAGCTGCAGCCCTCAAGCGAACATCCCCATGGGCTTTCGGACCCTGACTTCGATGCGCTTTTCACAAAGGACAAGCCGATCATCTTCGCGTTCCACGGATATCCCTGGTTGATTCACCGGCTGACTTATCGACGGACCAACCATAAGAATCTGCATGTTCGAGGGTACAAGGAGGAAGGAACAACCACGACACCGTTCGACATGGTCGTTCTGAACCAGCTCGATCGCTTTCATCTCGTAGAAGACGTGATCGATCGGCTGCCGCAACTTGGCGCGCGCGCGGCCTACTTCAAGCAGGCGATCCGCGGCAGGCTGATCGAGCATCGCCAATATATCGAAGCGCACGGTGATGACATGCCGCAGATCAGCGGCTGGACATGGGGCGTCAAGAGTGCGGAGAAAGCGAAGGCTGCGACCTCCACAGAGGGAGACAATGCCTAGGCTACGCGTTGCGCGCAAACGATCATGCCGGCAGGCGTCCTATCGAGGCCGCCTCCAGATGCTCGACGAAACCATCTGATCTCCTCGGTTAACCTATCATGTCGGAGTTACTGTCCACCGATCCCGAACTGAACCGAATGCCGACGGAGGAGGATCTCGGTCGTCTTCAGTTCACGACATTGCTCTACTATCTGCATTGCACGAATCCGGATAACGGATTGGTTCGGGACAAGACACAGGCCGGCGCACCGGCAAGTATTGCTGCCGTCGGCATGGCGCTTGCCACCATTCCTGTCGTCGTGGAGCGCGGCATCGTCATTCGCGAGTTTGCCGCTAAGATTGCCCGGCGTCGACTGGAATTCCTGATGTCCTGCCACCAGGGACCGGAACCTGACGCGTCCGGCTACAAGGGCTTCTTCTACCATTTCCTGGACATTGAGACAGGACGACGGGTTTGGCAGTGCGAGTTGTCAACCATCGACTCGGCCTTCCTGTTCGCAGGTGCTTTGACCGTCGCGGCCTATTTTGACGCAGACACCGAAGACGAGGCAAAGGTTCGCGCACTCGCCAAATCGCTCTATGAGCGCGTGGACTGGAATTGGGCGCGTGACAACGGGGCTACCCTCACCCATGGCTGGCGGCCGGAAAACGGATTTATTCCCTATCGGTGGCGCGGCTATGACGAAGGTCTGCTTCTTTACATTCTCGGACTCGGCTCGCCCAGCCACCCGCTGCCGCCCGAGAGTTACAGGGCCTATACGGAGAGCTACGAATGGCGAAACATCTTTGGTCGCGAACTGCTCTATTCCGGCCCGCTCTTTACGCATCAGCTTTCGCATATGTGGATCGATTTTCGCGAAATTCGCGACACGTTCATGCGCGAGCATGACAGCGACTACTTCCGGAACAGCTGACACGCCACTTTCGTTCAGCAGGAATATGCAATCCGCAATCCGCTGAACTTCAAAGGCTACGGCGAACATTGCTGGGGTTTCACAGCAAGTGATGGACCCGGTTGGACAAAGCGAAACGTGGACGGCATCGACAGGGAATTCTTCGACTACGTTGCGCGTGGCGCACCCTATGGACCGGATGACGGAACCGTATCTCCGTGGGTCGTGGTCGCCTCGCTGCCATTCGCTCCGGAAATCGTTGTCCCAACCGTGCGAAACTTTGCTCGAATGCAGCTTGGCATGACGCGCCTCTATGGATTCAGACCATCGTTCAATCAGACATATACGATGGAAGACAAGGATGAAGGATGGTGGGTCAGCCCCTACCATTTCGGCATCGACCAAGGGCCTGTCGTCCTGATGATCGAAAACTACCGAACGGGCTTGCTGTGGAACATCATGCGTCGATGCGAGCCGGTCGTCGTCGGGCTAAGACGAGCGGGCTTTTCAGACGGCTGGTTATGACGGCGCTCGCGAGCTCAGCTGTTCAACCTCCGCCACCGGCTCTGATCCGATGGCTCGATGAAGGACGAGTCGATCATGAACAAGGTATCCCAGCCCCTGGAATAGTCACTCCTTCCGATTTTGGTCGATCCACTTCCAAGAGCCGTCCGAACGATATTCGAGAACAGCATCATAGGCTGCGCGTGGAGCACCCGGTTCGGCGAAGTTGACGCACGCAATCCCTCGTTCCGCCAGGAGCCCGACGATGTCGGGCAGAAGTTCGTAGCCGAAGATGGCATCGGCCTTCTCAGCAGAATATGGGATGGAGCTGCGATAATCGCGCTTGCAAGTGCAACGAGCCTTTGTTCGCGTGGCGACAGCAAAGTGGACCAGTCTTGCTCGCTGTCTAGGTCGCCAGGTGTGAGAGGATGCGCCAGGCCCAGCTTTTTCAACAGAGCGAGGATTTTTTCGTCTGTTTCCTCCATCGAGCGATTTTGCAATGCCAGGATCTGGCGCAGGGTTCCTGGGCCGGGCGACGGAGAATGATGCGAGAACGGATGAGCACGGCCTTCTCCGTGGCGATGGTGATACATCGCAGGCAGGGCTCCAAACGAGGCTCGACTCCTGGACAATCGGTCCTGCTTACCGCGCAACACATTGCGCATTGCGTTTATTTGCTATTTTCGCGGATCGAGTAGATCGCGCAGGCCATCGCCGAGAATGTTGAAGCCGAGCACGGTGACCATGATCGCGAGACCCGGAAAGAGCGACATGTAGATGTTGAGACCGAGATAGTTGCGGCCGTCGCTCATCATCGCACCCCATTCCGGAAGCGGCGGCTGCGCGCCGAGGCCGAGGAATGACAGGCTTGCGGCCGACAGGATGACGGTGCCTGCCGTCAGCGTCGACTGCACGATGATCGGGCCGATCGCGTTGCGCAGGATGTAATGCGTCATGATTCGATGGCGCGAAACGCCGAGCGAAATTGCCGCCTCCACATAGTCCATCGCCTTGAGGCCGAGCGTCAGGTTACGGCTGAGCCGCGCGTAAACTGGGACCGAGAAGATCGCGATGGCAATCAGCAGGTTAACGAGACTGGTGCCGAGCACGCTGACGATCAGGATGGCGAGTACGATGCCTGGAAAGGCGAAGAGAATATCCATGCACCACATGATTGCCTGGTCGACATAGCGCCCCGTCATGCCCGAGACAATGCCGAGCGGCACGCCGACCATGATGGCAAGCCCGACGCTGAGAATGACCTCCAGCAGCGAAATGCGAGCGCCGTAGAGCACGCGGGCGAAAATGTCCCGGCCGTTATCGTCGGTGCCGAAGGGATGTTCCCAGGATGGTTCCAGCATGGTCGAAAGCAGATCCTGCGAATAAGGATCGGCCGAGGTGATGAGTGGCGCAAAGATCGCCATCAGCACAATGATGCCGATAAACCCGCCGCCGATGGTGATGCCCTTATGCGTCGCAAGCCAGCGCAAGCCGCTGTTGCCGGTCGAAACCTTTTCCGCTTCGCTCATTGCCATCAGTCGAACCTTATCTTCGGGTTGAGCGCGGCGATCGCCATTTCCGCCAGGAAATTCATGACGACGACACCCGTGACAGCGACGAGCGTCACACCCTGGATGACCGGATAGTCGCGATAGCGCACCGAATCGACGAGCAAGCGGCCGATGCCAGGCCAGTTGAAGACCGATTCGGTGACGACGGCACCGCCGATCAGACTGCCGAAATTCAGCCCCACGATAGTGACGATCGGGATCAGCGCGTTTCGCAGCGCATGGCTCCAGTAGATCGACCTGGGTGCCACACCCTTGGCTCGCGCCGTGCGGATATAATCCTGTGCCAGCACTTCGATCATGCTGGAGCGCGTCATGCGGGCGATAACAGCCATCGGCAGCACCGCGAGTGTGATCGACGGCAGGATGAAGCTCTTCCACGAGGTGGCGCCAAGAAGCGGCAACCAACCGAGACTGACGGAGAACGTGTTCATCGCCATCAGCGCCAGCCAGAAATTGGCAATGGAAGCGCCGGCGATGGCAAGCAACATCACGGCCTGGTCCGGCCAGCCATGCCGGTAGATCGCGCCGATCATGCCGGCCGGCACGCCGATCGCAATCGCCAGCAGATAGGCGGTGATAGCAAGACCCAACGTAAAGGGCATCCTCTCGGCGATTTCATCGACGACAGGCAGCTTCGACTTGAGGGACATGCCGAGATCGCCCCTGACGGCGCCATAGGCGAACGAACCATACTGTTCGGCAATGCTGCGATCGAGCCCCAGGCGGGCGCGCATATTATCGACCGCCTCCTGCGTGGCTTCGGGGCCGGCCATCATGCGGGCCGGATCGCCGGGAAGCGCGCGGATGGCGATGAAGATGAGCAGCGACACGCCGATCAGGATCAGCGGCAATGCGAGCAGCTTCTTGAGAATATAGGCTTTCATCGGACCGTCATTGTCAGTGAAGCAGGCGGACGGCGCATTGCGCGGCCCGCCCGGTTACGCATCAGTCCTTGGTGGCTTCCTTGACCACGACCTGGCCGCCCGGGATGACCCAGGCGCCCTTCACATTGTTGCGGGCGGCATAGAGATCCTGCGTCGTATAGAGGAGAACGTGCGGTGCCTGCTCGTTGACCTCCTTTTGGGCATCGACATAGATCGCATTACGCGCCGTCTCGTCCAGCGTCGAGGCTGCCTTGTCGATCAACTCATCGAGCTTCGGATCGTTGAAGAAGCCGAGATTGGCGCTGGCAGGCGAAGCACTTGCCGAATAATAGAGCGGACGGAACTGTAGGTCGGCGCCATTGACGCCCGAAGACCACGACGCGATCACCGAACCCGTATTAGCAGCCGCCTTGCCGGCCGGATCGGCAAAGGCCGCCTTCGCCCAGACGCCGCTTTCCATGCGCTGCACGTCAAGCTTCACGCCGGCCTTCGCCCACATGGCCTGCAGCAGTTCGCCGATGCGTGCCTCGGGCTCCTGCACGATGGTTGTCATCGAGAAGCCATCAGGATAGCCGGCATCGGCGAGCAGCTTTTTCGCCTTGTCGACGTCATAGGTGTATGGCGCAAGCGTCTTGTCATAGCCGGGTGTGACCGGCGCCAAGGGCGAATTTGCCGGCGTAGCATTGCCCTGCATGATCGCCTTGACGAGACCGTCGCGGTCGGTCGCATAGTTCAGAGCCTGGCGCACGCGCGCATCGTCGAGCGGCTTCAGCTTGGTGTTGAGAGATACCCAGAACACGGCCGAACCGTCTGATTTGTTGACCTTCATGTCCGGATTGGTTGCGAGCTGCTTGGCAAAGGCCGCCGGCAGCGGGTTGACGATATCGGCATCACCCGTCTGCAGCGCCATGTTCATGACCGACGGCTCGGCCGTCCAGGTCCACTTGATCTCGTCGGCACCCTTCGGCGCGCCTCCCCACCAGTCGGTGTTCTTCGTTTCCAGCACATATTCGCCGGACTTGTATTCCTGCAGCTTATAGGGGCCGGTGCCGACGGCCTTGCTGCCGATCGTGCCGGCAGCATCCGAGGTCGGGCTGACCATGAGGCAGGCGCCTGTGGTCAGCAGCGCGAGAAAGGCCGGGTAAGGCTTTTTGAGCTTGAATTGCACGGTCGAGGAATCGATGGCCGTAACGCTGTCGATAAAGGTGCGCAGACGACCGCTAGCGGCAAGGCCGCGCTTGGTGTCGAGATGGCGGGCGAAATTCTTCGCCACGGCATCTGCATCGAACGGCGTGCCGTCATGAAATTTCACGCCCGGGCGCAGCTTGAAGGTCCAGACGATGCCGGCGGCATCGCTCGACCATTCCGTAGCGAGCGCCGGCTGGAGGCTCAAATCCTTGGCGCGGGAAAGCAGGCCCTCATACATCGGGTCCAGAACCGCGGCTGTAAACGTCGCCGTCTGATCACCCGGATCCATCGAGCGCGGCGCTTCTGTCTGCATGACCGTCAGCGTGGAAGCGAAGGCCGAAAACGGCGCAAACAGCGCTCCGGCAACAGCGCAGCTCAATGCGAAATGTCGAGTACTGATAAATCTCTTGCGAATGATTTCCATTGGTTCACCCTCTTGTTGATTCTTGAAACCGGCTCTCAGGTCGGCTTTGATCAATTTTGTAATTTATTTTGGTTGATTGGTTCATTTTGTAAACTTATTGTCAAGGCAAAATAGCACGTCGGCAGATCGGGAATTTGTATGTTCAATTCGTCGCAGCGCGAGCTCCTGCGGGTCATAAGCGAGTCGGGCCCTTTAAGCCGGACCGATCTTGCTTCCGCGATCGGGCTCAGCAAAGCGGCGATGAGCGGCATTGCCCGCGAGCTTATCGATCGCGGCGTGCTGCACGAGACGGAGACCATCTACGGCCAGGGCCGGCCCTCCGTGCTGCTCGACCTGAAACCCGAATGCGCCTTCTTCATTGGCATCTCGCTTCTTGAAGATCCCGCTCCAATGATCCTCAGCGATCTCAACGGCAATATCATCGCCCGTCAGCAGTTGCCCCATTCCCGTGATCCCAAGGTCATCGCCAATGCCATCGCCTACGGCCTGCCGGAAATCCTGAAGGGCCACCCGCAGGCAAGCTCGAAGCTTGCCGGCATCGGCGTGGCGCTGTCCGGTTTCGTCGATGAAAAGCAGGCAACCTGCGTGCAGTCCACCCTGCTTGGCTGGCAAGATGTGCCGCTTGCCGAAATCATCCGCCACGCAAGCGGCGTCGATACCTTCATCGAAAACGACGCCAAGGCCGTCGCCGTCAGCGAGAAACTGTTCGGTATTGCCCGCGACACGCCGAATTTCTCGGTCGTTTCGCTGGGAGACGGCATCGGCTGTGCCCATTTCATCGACGGCAAGCTCTATCGCGGCAATCATGGCGGTGCGGGCGAAATCGCCCATGCGACGATCGAGCCCGGCGGTGCACCCTGCCGTTGCGGCAAACGCGGTTGCCTGGATACGATCGCCTCCATGAAAGCGATTAAGGAGATGGCCAGAGCCGCCGGCCTGAAATGCACCTCGCTGTCGGAACTGGAAGAGGAAGCATCGCACGGCACGGCCGAAGCGATTTCCATCATCCACAAGGCCGGCGCGGCTCTTGGCCTGGCGATCTCGCATCTGATTCAGATGAACGATCCGGGCATGATCCTCGTCACCCATGTCGAAGGTTCCTTCGAAGGCTTGTTCGGCACGGTCGTGCAGCAGGCGATCGAAGCCAATGTTCTTCCGCGTTATGCCGGCCAGACGCCGATCCGCACCCGTCGCGTCGATAGTGACGTCTGGGCGCGGGGCGCCGCCAGCATCGCCGCCCATAATTTCCTGATTGGTCCCAATTTAAGCTGAGGTTTCCCATGCGCATCGCCGTCGGTGGCATTCACATCGAATGCAGCACATACAATCCCGTCCTGAACGAGGAGAAGGATTTCCGGGTGGTGCGCGGCGAGGGACTGTTGGCAGCCCCCTATTTCGCCTTCCTTGGGGACTACGACGCCGAATTCCTGCCGACGATCCATGCTCGTGCCATTGCCGGCGGCCCGGTCGCGCGCCACACCTATGAGGCCTTCAAGACTGAGTTCCTGGAACGCTTGAAGCCCCTGCTGCCGCTCGACGGCCTCTATCTCGCCATGCACGGCGCCATGTATGTCGAGGGCATGGAGGATGCAGAAGGCGACTGGATCAGTTCTGCCCGCGCGCTTGTTGGCGATCACTGCACGGTTTCGGCCAGTTATGACCTGCATGGCAACGTCACCCAGCGCATCCTCGATGCGCTCGATATGTATTCCACCTATCGCACTGCGCCGCATATCGATGTCGAGGAGACCATGCGACGCTCGGTCTCCATGCTGGTGAAAAGCCTGAAGACCGGCGTGAAGCCCACCTTGCTCTGGGCGCCGATCCCCGCCGTCCTGCCGGGCGAACGCACCAGCACCGTCGATGAACCGGCAAAGAGCCTTTACGCCGAACTGCCCGGCATCGACGCGCTAGACGGCGTCTGGGATGCTTCGCTGATGGTCGGCTACGTCTGGGCTGACGAACCCCGCGCCACCGCCGCCGCCATCATGACCGGCACCGACCGCGCGGTGCTGGAGCGCGAGGCAAAGCGTCTGGCAAAGGCCTATTGGGACGTCCGTGAGGAATTCGTGTTCGGCTGCGAGACCGGCTCGATCGAGGAATGCGTTGCCAAGGCGATCGCCAGCCCCACCGGCCCCGTCGTGCTTGCCGAATCCGGCGACAATCCGACCGGCGGCGGTGTGGGCGATCGTGCTGACGTATTGGCCGAGCTGATTGCGAAGGGCGCCACCGGTGTCGTCTTCGCCGGCATCGCCGATAAGGCGGCCACCGAGACCTGTTATGCTGAGGGCGTCGGCGCCACTCTGGAGCTGACGGTCGGCGCCTCGCTCGATACCAAGGGCAGCAAGCCGGTGACGGGACGCTTCATGGTGAAGTTCCTGCACGAGACCGCTGACGCGGCCGACCGCCAGGCCGTCGTCTCGATCGATGGCATCGATCTGGTGCTCTCCGCCAAGCGCCGCCCCTATCACAACATCGCCGATTTTACCCGCCTCGGTCTTGATCCGCACACGGCAAAGATCGTCGTCGTCAAGTCGGGTTATCTCTCGCCGGAACTCGCACCGATCGCCAATCCCAAACTGATGGCGCTCTCGGCCGGCGTCGTCGACCAGTTCGTCGAGCGCCTGCCGCGCCTGCGCAAAGAGCACCCGACCTATCCTTTCGACAAGGATTTCAGCTTCGAGCCGCAGGCTTTCCTTTCTGCGCGCTCCGCGAACCGCTGAGGCTTGAAAGGCGAACCAATTGATTTTTGGTACCGCACGCTTGCCTGGCGTGCGGTTCTCGTCAAGACGTGCGCCTGCCGTTTGATTTGCCGCAAATCCAGGCCATTCGACCAATAAACAGGCAGATATTTATCTGCACAAAAAAGCGCTTGACGATCCGCCGGATTTGGTTTTGCATTGAACCAATATTAAATTGGTTCAGCCAATCATGGACGAAACGCAAGGCAATTCGAACTATGCGCTGGAGAAGCTGAGAGCTCTCCTGCAGTCGGATAGTCTCGATGCCGATGGCAAGCTGCCAACCGAACGTACGCTCTCCGAAATCCTCGGCGTCAGTCGCCGCTCCATCCGGCGCGCGCTGGAAGTGCTGGAAGCCGAAGGCCGCATCTGGCGCCGGCAAGGCTCCGGCACCTTTGCCGGCAAGCGGCCGGACGGTTGGAGCAACCATGTCGATTCCATCATCGCCGACACCGATCTCATGGAAATCATGGAAGTGCGCCTGCGCGTCGAACCGCAGCTTGCACAGCTTGCGGCCATGCGCGCCAAGGCCGCCGACGTCGAGCGCATGTATGATCTGGTGAAGAAGATCTACGAAAGCACGGATGCCGACGGCCGCGAACTCTGGGATGGCGCGCTGCATCGCCAGATCGCCCAATGCGCCGGCAATACATTCTTCCTGACGATCTTCGACGTCATCAACCGAGTGCGCCAGGACGAAGCCTGGCAGACGATCCGCGAGCGCGCCCGCAGCGCCAGCCGCACGCGCGAAGTCACCCATGGCCAGCACACAGCCATCGTCGATGCTATCGCCGCCCGCGATCCGGGAAAAGCCGGCGAAGCCATGCGCCAGCACCTGCTTACGCTGCAGGAAAGCCTCATCCGCATCACCTCTCTCGACCACACCGAAACGGAGGTCGAGAAGGAGCCCACCTGAGCGGGGAAAAAGCACGGCGGAGATAACCGCCGGCTCGGCACGACAAACGTGAAACAAAAACATAACAGAGGAGAATGAAATGAAATTCGCCAGATTGCTGACCACAGCCACAGCGGCAGCGCTCTTTGCGCTTCCCGCTTTCGCGGTCGAACTGAAGATCGGCCTGCAGGACGATGCAGACGTGCTTGATCCCGCGCAGTCGCGCACCTTCGTCGGCCGCATCGTCTATACCGCAATGTGCGACAAGCTCGTCGACGTCTCGCCCGACCTGAAGATCGTGCCGCAGCTTGCGACGGAATGGAACTGGTCGGCCGACGGCAAGGCGCTCACCATGAAGCTTCGCCAGGGCGTGAAGTTCCAGGACGAAACGCCCTTCAATGCTGAAGCCGTCGTCGCCACCATCGAGCGCAACATGACCCTGCCGGAATCGCGTCGCAAGAGCGAGTTGAGCTCCGTCCAGAAGGTCGAGGCGACAGGCGAATACGAAGTCAAGTTCACGCTGAAGAGCCCCGACGTCACCCTGCTGGCCCAACTTTCCGACCGCGCCGGCATGATCGTCTCGCCGAAGGCCGCAAAGGAACTCGGCGCAAAGTTTGGCGACCATCCCGTCTGCGCGGGCCCCTTCAAATTCGTCGAACGCGTCCAGCAGGACCGTATCGTGCTCGAAAAGTTCCAGGACTACTGGAACAAGGACAATGTCTTCATCGACAAGCTTACCTATCTGCCGATCCCGGATTCGACCGTACGCCTCGCCAACCTGCGTTCCGGCGATCTCGACATGATCGAACGCCTGGCCGCAACCGACGCCGAGACGGTCAAGAGCGATCCGAACCTCGTCTACAAGGATGTCGTCAATACCGGCTGGCTCGGCATCTATGCCAATGTCGGCAATGGTGCGCGCGCCGACAACCCGCTGGGCAAGGACAAGCGTCTGCGCCAGGCCTTCTCGCTGGCAATCGACCGAGATGCTGCCATGCAGATCGTCTTCGAAGGCACCGGCGTAGCCGGCAACCAGCCCTTCCCGCCGAGCAGCCCGTGGTTCGACAAGGACGTCCCGGTTCAGGCTCGTGACGTCGAGAAGGCAAAGGCCCTCGTCAAGGCTGCAGGCTTCGACCGCGTGCCGGTCGAAATGCAGGTTCCGAACAGCCCGGTCACGATGCAGATGATGCAGATCATCCAGTCCATGGTCGCCGAAGCCGGTTTCGATGTCAGCCTGAAAGCGACGGAATTTGCGACCCTGCTTAATGAGCAGACCGCCGGCAACTACCAGCTCAGCCGCTCCGACTGGTCCGGCCGCGTCGATCCTGACGGCAATATCCAGCAGTTCGTCACCTGCGGCGCCGGACTGAACGACAGCAAATATTGCAATGCTGACGTCGACAAGCTGCTGAACGAGGCTCGCCAGTCTCCTGACGATTCCGTGCGCAAGCAGAAATATGATGCTGCAACCGCAATCCTCAATGACGATTTGCCGATCATCTTCCTTGGCCACCAGTCCTGGATCTGGGCGCTGCACAAGAACATCACCGGCTTCGTCGCATCGCCCGACGGCATGATCCGCCTCGTCGGTGTGAAGAAGGAAGGCTGATAGCCACACGCTTCAGGAACGCGACGACCCTCGCCGCGTTCCGCTGATGGTATCGGAGCGCCCATGTACAGGTTTATCGCCAAGCGGCTGTTGGTCGCCATTCCAACTTTGCTGATCATTTCGGTCTTTGTCTTCTCGCTGCAGAAACTTCTGCCGGGCGATCCAG
This sequence comes from Rhizobium sp. 768_B6_N1_8, assembly GCF_051811225.1. Taxonomy (NCBI): domain Bacteria; kingdom Pseudomonadati; phylum Pseudomonadota; class Alphaproteobacteria; order Hyphomicrobiales; family Rhizobiaceae; genus Rhizobium; species Rhizobium sp. 768_B6_N1_8. The sequence continues at coordinate 4,222,967 of NZ_JBPWPV010000001.1, forward strand.
TTCTAGCCATGGCCGGCGAAGAGCGTGATCCACAGGTGTTGGAATTCCTGCGGGAAAAATATCACCTCAACGACCCCGTTCCTTACCAGTATTTCTACTGGCTGGGCTCGGCCCTGAAGGGTGATCTTGGCATTTCGCTGCGCACCAACCAGCCGGTGCTCGAACTCGTTGCCGAAAAGCTGCCGGTCACCATCCAGCTTGCGATCATGTCGATGATCTTCGCCTTCGTCATCGGCGTCCCCATGGGCATCCTGGCCGCGGTCAAGAAAAACACGATTATTGATTATCTCGCCAACCTCATCGCACTCACCGGCCTGTCGATCCCGAACTTTTGGCTCGGCATCATGCTGATCCTGCTGGTCTCAGTTAATCTTGGCTGGCTTCCGGCCTCGGGCTACGAACCCTTCTTCTCCAATCCATTGCGCTCGATCCAGACGATGCTGATGCCCTCCTTCGTGCTCGGCAATGCACTTGCCGCCACACTGATGCGCCACACCCGGTCGGCGATGCTGAGCGTCTTGAGCGCCGACTATATCCGCACTGCCCGCGCCAAGGGGCTTTCGGAAGGATCCGTGGTCTTGGAGCACAGCTTCCGCAATGCCCTCCTGCCGATCGTCACACTCACTGCACTGCTCTTTGGCGAGCTGCTTGCCGGTGCGGTTCTTACGGAGCAGATTTTCACCATTCCAGGCTTCGGAAAACTCATCGTCGATGCCGTCTTTAACCGCGATTATGCTGTCGTCCAGGGCGTCGTCATCTGCACGGCGATTGGCTTTATCCTGATGAACCTTGTGGCCGATGTGCTCTATGTTCTTCTCAATCCGCGCATGAGAGCTTCGCTATGACCGCAGTCGATCAAGTCGCAGCCGCGCCCGCCACGTCTGCAGAGCAGCGTTCGCCGAGCCGCGCCTGGCGCAAGCTGAAAGCCAACAAGGGCGCGCTCGTCGGCCTCGCCATCATCGCCTTCTTCGCAATCCTTGCCATCATCGCGCCGCTCCTGCCGCTCCCCGATCCGAACGCCACGAGCTGGTCGACGATCCGCAAGGCGCCGTCAGCAGCCCATTGGCTCGGCACCGACGACATCGGCCGCGATATTCTCTCGCGCATGATCTGGGGCGCGCAGGCCTCGCTGATGGCCGGCGTCTTTTCCGTGGCGATCGCCGTTCTCATCGGCGTGCCCTTCGGCCTGATCTCAGGCTATTTCGGCGGCTGGATCGACATGATCATCTCCCGCATCACCGAAGCCTTCCTGGCGATGCCTTTCCTGATCACCGCGATCGCGCTTGCCGCCTTCCTCGGCCCGAGCCTCAGCAATGCGATGATCGCGATCGGCCTTTCGGCCATGCCTATCTTCGTGCGGCTGACGCGTGGCCAGGTACTGGCGGTCAAGACCGAAGAATATATCGAAGGCGCGCGTTCCATCGGTCTTCGCCATTTCAGCATCATCACCCGCTACATCCTGCCGAATGTTTTCGCGCCGATCCTCGTGCAGGCGACGCTGACGATAGCAACCGCCATCATCGCCGAAGCCAGCCTCTCCTTCCTCGGCCTCGGCCAGCAGCCGCCGGCGCCAAGCTGGGGCTCGATGCTGAACGTTGCCAAGAACTTCCTGAGCCAGGCGCCGTGGATGGCGATGTGGCCCGGCATTGCCATCTTCCTCGTCGTTATCGGTTTCAATCTCTTGGGCGACGGGCTGCGCGATGCGCTCGATCCGCGCGAAGCATGACTCTTCGAAAGGACATATGAAATGACCGCATTTACGACCCGCCCCGAAATTCTGGGCACATTCGGCGTCGTCACCTCAACGCACTGGATCGCTTCGGCCGTCGGCATGAGCATCCTGGAAAAGGGCGGCAACGCCTTCGATGCGGCGGTTGCTACCGGCTTCACCCTGCAGATCCTCGAGCCGCACCTCGTCGGCCCCGGCGGCGACATGCCGGCGATCATCTATTCGAAGAAGAAGGACAAGGTCGAGGTCATCTGTGCTCAGGGCCCTGCCCCGGCAGGCGCCACTATCGAGCACTATACGTCCGAGGGCCTGAAGCTGATCCCCGGCGACGGCCTGCTTGCAACCGTCATTCCCGGCTCCTTCGACGGCTGGATGCTGATGCTGCGCGACTACGGCAGGCTGAGCGTGCGCGACGTGCTGGAGCCGGCAATCTATTACGCCGAAAAAGGCCATCCCATGCTGCCGCGCGTCTCCGCCACCATCACGGGTCTTGCCGAATTCTTCGAAAAGGAATGGCCGACCTCCTATGAGACCTGGGTGCCGGGCGGTTCGGTTCCCGAGCCACATTCCAACTTCAAGAACCCGGTTCTCGCCGAAACTTGGAAGCGCATCATTTCCGAAGCGGAAGCAAAGCAGGGCCGCGAGGCGCAGATCGAAGCGGCCCGCGACGCCTTTTACCGCGGCTTCGTTGCCGAAAAGATCGCAAACTATCTGAAGACGGCCGAAGTGATGGATGCAAGCGGCAGTCGCCACAAGGCGGTGCTGATGGCAGACGATATGGCGAACTGGTCGGCGACGATCGAGGAGCCGCAGACCTATGACTATCACGGCTGGACGGTCGCCAAGATCGGCCCCTGGGGCCAGGGTCCTGTCTTCCTGCAGACGCTGTCGCTCCTCAAGGATATGGACATCGCCTCGATGGCGCCAGACGGTGCCGATTTCGTCCATACTGTCACCGAGGCCATGAAGCTCGCCTTTGCCGACCGCGAGGTCTACTATGGCGATCCCGCTTTCTCCGATATACCGCTCGACCATCTTCTGTCGGACACCTACGCCGCCGCCCGCCGCAAGCTCATCACGGGCGAAGCCTCCTTCGATCTTCGCCCCGGCAAGGTGGCGGGTTTCGAGCAGCAATATGATGTAACGATGGACATGCTCGGCGCAGACTCCAAGACCGGCGCCGTCTACGAGCCGACCATGGCGCATCTGACGGAAAAGCGCGGCGACACCGTCCACATCGACGTCATCGACCGTGAAGGCAACATGGTCTCGGTCACCCCCTCGGGCGGCTGGCTGCAGTCCTCGCCGATCGTTCCGGGCCTCGGCTTCTGCTTGAATTCGCGGGCCCAGATGTTCTGGCTGAAGCCCGGACTGCCGACATCGCTTGCTCCTGGCAAGCGCCCCCGTACCACGCTCACGCCTTCGCTCGGCCTTTATGAAGGACGCCCGACGCTCGCCTTCGGCACGCCCGGCGGCGACCAGCAGGAACAGTGGCAGCTCTCCTTCTTCTTGCGCTATGTGCACCACAAGATGAACCTGCAGGCGGCAATCGACCAGCCGCTCTTCCACACCTCGCATTTCCCCGGCTCCTTCTATCCGCGCACACGTGAACCGGGTGGTCTGATGGTGGAAGGCAATTTCAGCGCTACAGTACTCGACAGTCTGCGTGCCCGCGGCCACAAGCTCACCGTCGCCGAGCCTTGGACCATCGGTCGCCTGACAGCAGCCCGCCGCGATGCCGACGGGCTGTTGCGTGCCGCCGCCACGCCGCGCCTCATGCAGGCCTATGCGGTCGGGAGGTAGGTATGACCTGGTCCATCGTCGCCCGTGATCCTGAGACAGGCTATCTCGGCATTGCCGTCGCCACCCGCTTCTTTGCGGTCGGCGGGCTGGTGCCGCATATCCGCGGCGGCATCGGCGCAGTCGCGACGCAGGCTTTCGTAAGCCCGCTCTACGGTACGGATGGGCTCGCTTTGCTTGCTACCGGCAAGGCGCCGGATGAGATCATCACCGAACTGACCGCCCGTGATGCCGGCCGAGACCAGCGCCAGCTTCACCTGATCGATGCGCGCGGCCGCAACGCCGCCTTCACCGGCGCCCAATGCATCGACTGGGCCGGTCATCTGATCGACGACAATGTTTCCGTCGCCGGCAATATGCTGGCCGGCCCCAATGTCGTCGCCGAGACGCTTGCTACCTATAAGAAGGCGTTGGATAAGCCCTTCATCGAGCGCCTGCTCGAAGCCATGCAGGCCGGCGAAGATGCCGGCGGCGACAAGCGTGGCAAGCAGTCTGCCGCTCTCCTCGTCCACCGCGATCAGGATTATCCCTGGCTTAGCATCCGCGCGGACGATCATCCCGATCCGCTCGCCGAACTGCGCCGGCTCTATGCGGTGGCCCAGGAGCGCTACATGCATGTCGCCGAAACGATGGCGACCAAAGCGAACCCGAACGGAATGATTGACAGGCGCGAGATCGATGAAAAGATCGCGGCGCTGGAAGCGGTGCGCCTTGCGGAAGGACGGCCGTCGGCCTCCTTCGCCACGCCTCTGAAGACCTGAAAGCCCCTCCGGCACAAAAAGAATAAGGGAACGATATGAGTGATCAGCCTGCAGCACCCGTCTCTCCGGTTCTTTCCGTCCGGAACCTGACAACCTCCTTTCTCGCCGACGGCGAGTGGAGATCCGTCGTCCGCAATGTCTCCTTCGATGTCATGCCGGGGGAAACGGTCGCCATCGTCGGCGAGAGCGGGTCCGGCAAGAGCGTCACCTCGCTTTCCATCATGCGCCTGCTCGCCAAAGGCTCAAGCCGCGTCGAGGGGAGCATCACGCTCAACGGGCGCGATATCCTTTCCCTCTCCGACAAGGAGATGCGTTCCGTGCGCGGCAAGGATGCCGCCATGATCTTTCAGGAACCGATGACCAGCCTGAACCCGATCTTCACCATTGGCCGGCAGATTTCCGAGGCACTCACCTGCCACGGCGATATCAGCAAGGCTGACGCACGAGCCGAAACGATCCGCCTCCTGGAGAAGGTGCGCATTCCGAACGCCGCATCCCGCTTCGATGAATATCCGCACCAGTTTTCCGGCGGCATGCGCCAGCGGGTCATGATTGCCATGGCACTCGCATCAAGGCCGAAGCTTTTGATCGCCGACGAACCGACCACCGCGCTCGACGTCACCATCCAGGGCCAGATCCTTGATCTCATCAAGGTGCTGCAGGAAGAGGAAGGCATGTCCGTTCTCTTCATCACCCATGACATGGGCGTCGTCGCCGAGATCGCCGATCGCACTATCGTCATGTATCGCGGCGAAGCGGTCGAAACCGGCACGACGGACGATATATTCAATCGCGGCAAACATCCCTATACGCAGGCCCTGCTCTCTGCCGTGCCGCGGCTCGGCTCGATGGATGGCCGCAAATGGCCGCTGCGTTTCCCGGTGATCGACACGGCGACTGGCGAACGCCGCGAGCCGGTGGAAGTGGCCGAAACCGTCGACCGCCGCAAGACGCCGATCCTCGAAGTGAAGAACCTCGTTACCCGCTTCGATATTCGCGGCGGTCTCCTCGGCCGCAAGACCGGCGCCATCCACGCCGTGGAGGATGTGTCCTTCGAACTCTTCCAGGGCGAGACGCTGTCGCTCGTCGGCGAATCCGGCTGCGGTAAATCCACCACTGGACGTTCGATCACACGCCTGGTGCAGCCGAACGCCGGCTCCGTCAGCCTTGACGGCTATGACGTGCTGAACCTCGACGCGATCAGCCTGCGTCAGATGCGCCGCAGCATCCAGATGATCTTCCAGGACCCCTTCGCCAGCCTCAATCCGCGCATGACGATAGGGGCTGCCGTCGCCGAACCCATTGTCGAACATGGTCTAGGCACCCGTGCCCAGGCTCGCGAAAAGGCCGCCGACCTGCTCGAACGCGTCGGCCTGAAGCCGGATATGATGAAGCGTTACCCGCATGAATTTTCCGGCGGTCAGCGCCAGCGCATCTGCATCGCCCGCGCTCTTGCGCTCGACCCGAAGGTGATCGTCGCGGATGAAAGCGTGTCCGCCCTCGATGTTTCGATCAAGGCGCAGGTCTGCAATCTGCTGATGGATCTGCAGCAGAGCCTCAACCTCGCCTTCCTTTTCATCTCTCACGACATGGCGGTGGTCGAACGCGTCAGCCACCGCGTTGCGGTCATGTATCTCGGCGAGATCGTCGAGATCGGCCCGCGCGAAGAGCTCTTCCGCAATCCGCAGCATCCCTACACCAAGAAGCTGATGGCGGCTGTTCCGGTGCCCGATCCCGCCCGCCGCGGCATTCGCCGCAACCTCGGCACCGACGAACTGAAAAGCCCCGTCCGCCCCGTGGGTTACGTGCCTCCGAAGCGTCAGTTCCGCGAGGTCGTAGCAGGCCATATGGTGCGGATGGAGGAAGCCGCCTGAGCTAGTCCAGGAGGCTCAACGGACAGTTTAGGGATGGTAGGTATTGCACGGAACGGACCACATACGGGGGGTGCGGTTTAATCCCTTTTGCTGCATCGCTTATATCATTTATTCCAGATATTATTTCAGTGGGAATTATTAACGCCAATCGGCGACGTTTGTGTTCTCTTATCCTTGCGAATCAAAAAGGTTTGATTTGCCTGGGGGCAGCCACCATGTTGAAGCATGGGGCGATAGAACAGTTGGGCAGGAGCACATGCTGCAACGGATTGAAGACATTGATGCCGCGCTAGTCGATAGGCTGCAGCATTCAGCGTTCAAATATTTCCTGAAGTATTCCAATTCTGAAAACGGCCTTGTGCCGGATACGTCGATCCCCGGCGTGCCGGCGAGCATCGCCGCGGTCGGCTTCGGACTTTCCTCCTATCCCGTCGGCGTCGAGCGCGGCTGGATCAGCCGCGCGGAAGCTGCCGAACGCGTCTTCAACACGCTGCATTTTTTCGCCAACGCCAAGCAGGGCACGGAACGCCACGCGACCGGGCATCGCGGTTTCTTCTACCACTTCCTGCACGTGGATACCGGCAACCGCGCCTGGAACAGCGAGCTTTCGACCATCGATACTGCTCTGCTCGTCGCCGGTATCCTGACCGCCGCGCAATATTTCGACGGCGAGGATCAAACCGAGACCGAGATTCGCGCGCTCGCAAAATTCATCTATGAGCGCGTCGACTGGCGCTGGGCGCTGAACAAGGGCGATTGTATCTCGATGGGCTGGAAGCCCTCTTCGGGCTTTCTGCGCTGGCGCTACCATGGCTTCGATGAAGCGATCATTCTCTACACACTGGCGCTGGCATCACCGACCTACCCGATCCCGCAATCGAGTTATGACGCCTTCACGGCAAGCTATTCGTGGATGATCTTCAACGAGCAGCCCTATCTCTATGCCGGCCCGCTCTTCATCCATCTCTTCTCCCATGCCTGGATCGATTTCCGAGGCATCCAGGACAAGCCGATGGTCGAGCGGAACTGGGACTATTTCCGCAACACGCAGGTCGTCATCAACGTCCAGCGCGACTACGCGGAACGCAATCCCGGCCAGTTCGTCGGCTACAGCAAGGATATCTGGGGCTTCACGGCTTGCGATGGCCCGCCGCCGACGCGGCGCATGCGCGGTGGCCGCAGCCCGAAAGTACTGGGTTATGCTGCCCGCGGTGCTCCGCTCGGCCCCGATGACGGCACGATCGCGCCCTGGGCAGCGCTCGGCTGCCTGCCCTACGACCGGCAGGCTGCCCTGGACGGCACCAAGGCGCTGCTGACGACCTATCCGAACCTGCTCCTGGAAGGCGGCTTCCCTGGCGGCTTCAACCCAACAGTCCAGACCAAGCGGCCTGAGGGTTGGGTCGATGACCGAACCGTGGCCATAGACCAGGGCCTTCTCGTCATGACGATCGAGAACGACCGCTCAGACTTCATCTGGAAGCTGATGCGCAAGTCGCCGGTCATCCGCCTCGGCCTCGAGCGCGCTGGCTTCACCGGCGGCTGGCTGGCCGGCGAAGAGCCGCAGGAACTGGTTCTGAAGGCGGGCTGAACCTAACGCGAAAAGACATGCGCCTTGCCGGCGATATCGAGGCGAACGAGATCGCCCCGCGCCGGCAACGCCACACTCGATGTCTTGATGAGGATCGGCGGCAGGGCGACAGCGGCAAGCGACACCGCCACCGTGCAGGTCGCGCCGCCGAATTCTACATCCACGACACGCCCGCCATATTTCGCATTGTCCTCACCGACAACGACGCGGATCTGCTCCGGCCGCAGCATGATTTCCGCCTTGCCCTGATGGGCTCCCTCAACCGGCACGCTGCCGAGCGCACAATCGGCAAAACCATTCTTGATGATCGCCGGCAGCATCACCGCATCGCCAAGGAAAAGCGCCGTCTCGCGATCCCGCGGCTTGAGATAGAGCGTCTGCGGCGTGCCGGCCTGCACAAGCCTCCCCTCGCGCAATACCGCAACCTGATCGGCAAAGGACAGGGCCTCACCCTGATCGTGGGTCACGAGGACGGCGGTGATGCCGGCGGCCTGCAACACGCGGGCCACCGCCTTGCGCATGTTTTCGCGCAGCCCCGTATCCAGGGCCGAAAACGGCTCATCCAGCAGCATCAGGCGCGGCCGGCGGCCGAGCGCACGGGCAAGCGCCACACGCTGCTGCTGGCCGCCCGAAAGCTGGTGCGGGCGGCGATCCAGCATACTGTTTTCCAGCTCCACCATTTCCAGAAGGTCGCGAATTCGCTTCTCGCGATCCGGCGCGCCGCGCTCGAAACCGAAACCGATATTCTCGGCCACGCTCAGATGCGGAAAGAGCGCGCCATCCTGCGAGACGATGCCGATGCCGCGCTTGTGGGCAGGAACACATGCCGGCCCGTCAGCGAGCACCTCACCATCGAGCGTTACCCGGCCGGCGTCAGGCTGTTCGAAGCCGGCAATGATGCGCAGCAGCGTCGTCTTGCCGGAACCGGAGGGACCGACAACCGCCGTACGGCTGCCCGCCTGCACTTCAAGCGAGATATCCTTCAAGGCCTGAACCGGCCCATAACGCTTGCTGATAGCGTCGATCGTAAGCAGCGTCATTGGCCGGCAGTCCGTTTCGATTGGGCATAGAGCATAAGGGTGAGTGGCAGCGACAGCACGACCATCATGAAGGCATAGGGTGCTGCAGAGACATAATCGATCTCGCTGGTCATCGACCAAAATTTCGTCGCCAGCGTATCGACGCCGTTTGGCGACAACATCAGCGTCGCCGTCAGTTCATTGGTGATGCCGAGTGCTGCGAGCGCCACGCTGGCGGCGGCCCCCGGCGCTGCGAGCCGCATGGTTATCTGGCGCACGGCCTGTCCCGGCGTGCGGCCAAGCCCCATTGCCGCCCGCTCCAGCTCGACAGGCGCCTGCGCAATGCTGGCGCGCAGGCCGACCATGGCGCGCGGCAGGAAGAGCAGTACATAGGCGACGAGCAGCGTTGCAAAGGTCTGGTAGAGCGGCAGGATGAGACGGACGGTGATCGAGACAAGCGCAAGCGCCACGACGACACCGGGCAGCGAACCGACATAATAGTGGCAGGCTTCGAGGATGCGCTGGAGGCGGCCCGGCGCGCGCACCGAGAGCCAGGCCATAGGGGCAGCAGCGATCGTCGTCAGCACGCCACCGGCGACGGCGAGAACGATCGTCTGTGCAAAGGCACTCGCCACCTCGATGCGCCAGATGCCGAGTCCGCCGAGATAGAGCCAACGGCCGAGCGTGATCAGCGGCACGCCGAGCGTCAGCGCTGCGAGGACGATCGGCAGAGCCACGGCGGGCACTACGAACCAGCCGAGCCGGCGACGGTCTGCCGGGCGCGCTGAGCCGGAGCCAACGCGTGCATATCGCTCATTGCCGCGCAGCAGGATCTCGAGGCCGAGCAGGAACAGGCAGCAGGCGACGAGCACGCCGCCGAGCATGTTGGAAGCCGGGCTGTTGTAGGAAGACTGGAACTGATCGACGATCGCGGTCGCAAAGGTATCGAAGCGGATCATCACGAACAGACCGTATTCCGACAGCAGGTGCAGCGCGATCAGCAGCGAGCCGCCGCAGATGGCCAGGCGAAGCTGCGGCAAGACCGTGCGGAAGAAGACCCGCCAAGGATCGAGGCCAAGCGAAGCAGCGGCATCCTCGATGGCGGGATCGAGCCGGCGGAGTGCCGCGGCAACCGGCAGATAGAGGAAGGGGTAATAGGCAAGCACCGAAACGAATACGCCGCTCTGCAACCCGCGCATGCCTGGAAGCAGGCTCACCCAGGCATAGGAATGCACGAAGGCCGGCACGGCAAGCGGGGCGATGGCCAGCCATGCCCAGAGCCGTGCGAACGGGATATCTGTCCGCTCCGTCAGCCAGGCAAGTGTGACGGCAAGCGCGATAGACAGCGGAACGGTGATCGATTCCAAAAGAACCGTATTGACGAGAAGCTCGCCGACACGCGGGCGAAAGACCAGCGTTTTTACCGTTCCCCAGCCGACATCATAGGTTACCCAGCCGATGAAGCCGAGCGGCACGAGGCTGAAAATCGCTACGATCGATGCGACGAGAACGACGGAAGCGTGCGGCACGCGCCAGCGCGGCAAAACCATTCGCGAGGTCCTTGGCGCCTCGTTGCCGGATGCGAGCAATCTATTGTCCTGCAGCAAGGCCGATGCCTTCACACGCTGAAAAAGGAAGGCAACCGCCTTTGAGGAGCGGTTGCCAGATTTCGTCATGCCCTAAGGTTTTCTTGAGCCAAAAGCAATAGTTTTGGCTGGAAGAAGACTGCGGCAGAAAGGTTAGATAAGGCCGGCGGCCGTCATCAGCTCCACGACCTTCTTGCTGTCGAGGGTCGAGGCTTCAACCTTCGGCGCGTTGAGGTCGGAAAGCGGCACCAGCCTGTCGTTGGAGGCCGCATCCTTGCCGATGGCGTATTCAAAGGAATCGCCGTCCTTGAGCACGGTCTGGCCAGCCTTGCTGGTGAGGTAGTTCAGGAAAGCCTGAGCTTCCTTCATGTGTTGCGTGGACTTCAGGATACCGCTGCCCGAAACGCTGACGAAGGCGCCCGGATCCTGGTTCTTGAAATAGTGCAGGCCGACATTCTTGCTGTTCTCACCGGTCTTGGCCTGATCGCCGAACCAGTAGTAGTGATAGATGATCGCGCCTTCGACTTCACCGGCATTAACCGCCTTCATGGCAACGCTGTTGCCCTTGTAGGGGGTGGCATTGTCCTTGAGACCTTTCAGCCAGGCCTTGGTGGCGTCTTCACCCTTCAGCTGCAGGAAGGCGGCAACGATTGCCTGGAAGTCGGCGCCTGCGGGAGCCGCGCCCCAGCGACCCTTCCAGGCCGGGTCCTGCAGATCGAGCATCGACTTCGGCAGTTTGTCTTCGGTCAGCTTCGTCTTGTCATAGGCAAAAACGGTCGTGCGCGCGGCAATGCCGGTCCACATGCCGTCGGCCGGGCGATACTGCTCCGGAACCTGCTCCAGCGTGTCCTTATCGACGGGCGCAAACAGGCCGGCGCCATCGACCAGCGTCATGGCCGGCGAGTTTTCGGTGAGGAAAACGTCGGCGGGCGAAGCATCGCCTTCCTGGATGATCTGGTTGGCGAACTGCATATCGCTGCCCTGGCGCATGGTGACCTTGATGCCGGTCTCCTTGGTGAAGGCATCGATCCATTCGCGGCCGAGGCTTTCGTGCTGGGCATTATAGACGACGATGCCTTCGGACTGCTGCGCATTGGCACTGCCTGCGAGCGCGGTGGCTGCGAGAAGTGAAGCGGCAAGCGCAAGCGCGCCGGAAAGACGGTTAAGAGCAATTTTCATGATGGCCTCCGTGGCGATGTCACCCGAGCTCCCAAGGGTGATGGCAGGCGTATATTTTTGTTGACTGATTACTTCAAGTTTCGAGGTCAAAAATAACATCACATTATCTTGACTCAATCTTTCATCTTCGCGGGGAATAAATCCGGATTTCGTCAAAAAAAGCGACGCCGGCGAGGCGTCGCTTCTTAGATTCCAATGCGTTAGCTTATTCGACGTCGAACTTGACGCCCTGCGCCAGCGGCAGCGTCTTGCCGTAATTGACGGTGTTGGTGGAGCGTCGCATGTAAGCCTTCCAGGCATCCGAACCGGATTCACGGCCGCCGCCTGTCTCCTTCTCGCCGCCAAAGGCTCCGCCGATCTCAGCACCGGACGGACCAATATTGACATTGGCGATGCCGCAATCCGAACCACGCGAAGACAGGAAGGTCTCCGCTTCGCGCATATTGTTGGTGAAGATCGAGGACGACAGACCCTGCGGCACAGCGTTGTGCAGCTCCAGCACAGCGTCGAAATCGCTGTACTTGATGACGTAGAGGATCGGCGCGAAGGTTTCCTGCTCGACCGGGCCGGTCTGCTCAGACATTTCGACGAGTGCGGGACGAACATAGAAGGCTTCTGCCGAACCGTTCTCGACGCGCTCACCACCGACGACAGCGCCGCCGGCGGCCTTTGCCTGGCCGAGGGCCGTCTGCATCTTGTCAAAGGCCTGCCCGTCGATCAGCGGGCCGACCAGCGTGCCTGTTTCCAGCGGGTTGCCGATCGTCACCGAACCATAGGCCTTCTTCAGCCGTGGAACGAGCTGGTCGTAGACGCTCTCATGCACGAAGAGACGGCGCAGCGTCGTGCAGCGCTGGCCGGCCGTGCCCATGGCCGCGAAGGCAACGCCCCGCAGCGTCAGATCAAGATCGGCCGTCGGGCAGACGATTGCGGCATTGTTGCCGCCAAGCTCCAGGATTGCGCGGGCAAAGCGCTGCGACAGGCGCGGGCCTACGGCGCGGCCCATGGCCGTGGAGCCGGTGGCCGAAACGAGCGGGATCTTCGGATGGTCGACCAGCACTTCGCCAACCTCGCGGCCGCCGATCAGGAGCGTCGAGAGATTTGCCGGCGCCTTGCCGCCTTCAGCAACAAAACGCTTCAGCGCCTTCTCGAACAGCGCCTGGACGGCAAGCGCTGTCAGCGGCGTCTTTTCCGAAGGCTTCCAGACCGTGGAATTGCCGCAGACGATGGCGAGTGCTGCATTCCACGACCAGACAGCCACAGGGAAATTGAACGCCGAGATGATGCCGATGGCGCCAAGTGGATGCCAGCTTTCCATCATCCGGTGCTCGGCGCGCTCGGTGGCGATCGTCAGGCCATAGAGCTGGCGGGAAAGGCCGACTGCGAAATCGCAGATATCGATCATTTCCTGCACTTCGCCGAGGCCTTCGGAGGTGATCTTGCCGACTTCGATCGAGACCAGGCGGCCGAGTGCAACCTTGGAGGCCCGCAGCTCTTCGCCGAGCAGGCGGATCAGCTCGCCGCGTTTCGGCGCCGGAACGGCACGCCATTCGAGGAACGCCTTGTGCGCCGCGTCGATCGCCGCCTTGGCGTCCGCAACAGAATGCTCCTTAAGCTTTCCAATTTCCTTGCCCGTGATCGGTGATGTCACCGAAAGCGTACCGCCGGTATATCTGTTGGCATCGACGCCGAGATCGGCGAGCAGCTTGGCGGTTTCGGTGGCGAGATCGAGGACGGCGATGGTCATTGTCTTGGTTCCATTCTTGTTGTTCTCAGAAACGGGCATCGGCGAAATGGGCGACCTGAGCGCCGGCTTCGTACCATAATTCCTTGAGTGCGCGGAAGCTCGGCTCACGCGGATCGGTCAGTGGCAAAGGCAGATCCGCTTCGGCCATCCGGCCAAGAATATGCTCCGCCAAAGTGCGGCCGAACACTGTCCCGGGCGCGATCCCGCGGCCATTATAGCCCGAAAAGCCGATGACATTGGGAGCGAATTTGTGGAAGCGCGGCAGTGCATTGTCGGTCATGCCAATCTGCCCGTACCATTCGCACTCGAATTCGATATCGCCGATCTCGGGGAAAAGCCGCTTCAGCGAGCGCTTCGCCCAGCCTTTGTGCACGGAAAGGCCAGTATTGCGCAACGCCCCGACACTGCCGAAGACCAGGCGGCCGGCCTGATCCATCCGGAAGGAGGAGAGGATTTCCTTTGTATCCCACGCACCCTCGCGATTGGGCAGGATCGACTGGCGCAGATTGTCGCCGAGCGGCACGGTGGCAAAATTGAAATAGGGCAAAAACACCTGCTCGTTGCGCACCTGCTCCCAGGGTCCAGTGCTATAGGCATCCGTCGCTACAATGATCCAGTTTGCCGTGACCTGTCCGCGCGCCGTCTTCACCACCCAGCGGCTGCCCTGCCGCTCGGTTGCGATAATAGGGCTTGCCGTATGCAACACGACACCCGCCTTCTGCGCCGCATGGGCAAGCCCGCGCGCATAGGCAAGTGGCTGCAGCGTGCCGGCCCGCATATCGAGCAGCGATCCGGCATAGGCATTCGTACCGATGCGTTTTGCCGTCTCATCCGCATTGAGCAATGTGACGGGCGCGCCGCGCGCCGACCATTGCTTGTAGCGCTCCTCGACTTCCTTCAACCCATCGGGACCGACGGCGCAATGCAGCGTACCCTGCTTTTCGAGCTCGCAAGCAATGCCATGCTTTTCGATCAGTTCCATCACCAGCCGTGGCGCGTTGCCAAGCAGGTCGAGCAGACGCTCGCCATAAACCGGGCCGAGCACACCGGGCAGGTCATCAGGCATGACCCACATGCCGGCATTGATGAGGCCGACATTGCGACCTGCGCCGCCGAAACCGATCTCCTTGGCCTCGAGCAGCACGACCCGCGATCCGGCTTCGGCCAGATGCAGGCCGGAAGAAAGACCCGTATAACCGCCACCGACGATGACGACATCGGCCTCGATAGCGCCTTCCAGCACAGAGGTGACGGGTGGCTGGGGAGCAGTCTTTTCCCACAGGCCGTGGGAGCGCGGATCATTGAGCATCAGACAGTCCAGTCAGGATCGAAATCGGCACTCTAGCGCCGCCTCCGCCCTTGCGGAAGCGGCCAAATATCAGGCGACCGTCTTTAGCTTCAGGCCGGAAAGGCAGAGCTTTTCCATGGCCATGTCGAGCGAGGCGGCCTGCCGCTCGGCATAGAGCGCGAGCTCGTCCTGGACCTTCGCGCCGAGCGCCTCCTCGAAGGCATCCCGATTCGAGCGTGTCGCATAATTCTGCTGCTGGTCCGTGCCGAGGTTCGACTGGAAGATACCGGCCGCGCTGACGGGCAGGAAATCCTCGTAGATGATGGGATCGAACCGCAGATAGCCCTCGGCGATCAACGCATCCGGATCGGAGGGCAGCTGTCCCTTGGCCGCAATACCTTCGGGCGTCGCCGAATAGTGGAAGAAGGCAAACCCCTCGCGCCGCAGCTCGTCCCAGCTGTCCGGCAGTGCTTTGAAACGCTCGGCAAGTTCGACATCGTAGTCGCCGGCCTTGGCGCCGGATGCGCCGACCTGCACTTCGCCGCGCACCGAGGCAAGCAGCCGATCATAGAGCGCCCGGCCCTTGGCCGTCAGCGCCACGCCGCGCTGTTCGATCTCGCCGAAGCGGGCCGTATGCGTGCCTGATGTCGTCCCGGCCTCGCCGGCAAAAGCAATCGGTTCTTCCAGAGCCTTGAAGCTCGTCTGCCGCAGCAGGATATCGCAATTGCGTCGCGGCGGGCCTTCGATGACGGCCTTGGGCGTGATGCCGCGCTCCGGCATGCGCCGTTGCACTTCATCAATATCGAGCGTGCGCGGCGTCAGATGGTTGATATGCGGCCCCTTGAAACTGACGACGTCTGCAATGAGGCGGTGGGCATCATGCAGACGCTTGTAGGTCTCGGCGCTGACCGTCGCCTCGCCGTGCCAGCGGAAGGTTTCCAGCGCCCCAGCAACGAACTCCGCAGCTTCCGCTTCCGTCAGACCGCCGGCTTTCTCATGCTGTTCGATGAGGACGATGGCGCGCGGTGTGTAGATGCGCCGTCTTGCGAGGATTGCCGCGGCTTCAGCGCGCAACTCTTCGTCTTCGATCAGTTCCAGGCGCAACAACGAGGTGAAGACGCGGAACGGATTGACGTTCAGCGCCGCTTCATCGACAGGCCGGAAGCAGGTGGAATGTACGGGAACGCCGGCGACCGAGAGATCGTAGTAACCGACCGACTGCATCCCCATGACGGCAAAGAGCCGGCGGATCGTAAACAGCTCTTCGGCCGTTCCGAGACGGATCGCGCCATGACGCTCGACATCGATGCGCTCGAGCTCGCCTGCGCGCCGAAGCCGCTCGCTCAGTCCCTGGTCTTTTGCGAGGACTTCGGCGTTGACCTCTCCCACGAGCTCGATCAGCGTGCCGTATTGCGGCACCTCCGTCCGGTACATCTGCGACATGGCTTCGGTGAAAAGCGAACGGATGCGATCCGTGGAGACGAAAGCGCCGGGCATGAAGAAACTCCGCGTTCATTCCGATTTTGCAGGATGAAGTTCTTTACAAGGCCGCCGAAGCGGTGAATATCGACGTTTCGGAAATAGTTCATTCTGAAATGGAATGATCATGCTCTCACCAAGACGTTTTTTGCCGTCGATCTCGCACCTCGCCGCCTTCGAGGCGGTCGCCCGCACCGGCAGCGTTACGTCAGCCGCCCGCGAACTCGACCTGACACAGAGCGCCGTCAGCCGCCAGATCAAGGCGCTGGAGGAGCAACTCGGCGTCGAGCTTTTCCTGCGCGAACGCCAGACCGTGCGACTTACTCTTGCCGGAGACGCCTACGCGCGTGAGATCCGCGAGGCACTCCGCCGTATCTCCAGCGCCTCGCTAAACCTCCGCGCTAACCCGCATGGCGGTACTTTGAACCTCGCAATTCTGCCGACCTTCGGCACGCGCTGGCTGGCGCCGCGCCTCGGCCGCTTTCTCGCCACCAATCCGGGCGTCACGATCAACCTCGTGACCCGGCTCTCCTCCTTCGATTTCCGGCTCGATACCATCGATGCCGCCATCCACTTCGGTCATCCCCACTGGCCGGGCGCGGAACTCGCCTTTCTGATGTCGGAACGCACGCTGCCCGCCTGCAGCCCGGATTTCCTCAAACGCAACGCGATCTCCCGCGCGGAAGACCTGCTGACAGCGCCCCTCCTGCATCTGACAACCCGGCCCGACGCCTGGGAACGCTGGTTTGCCGACAACGGCGTCGTCTTCGAAAGCGTGCACGGCATGCTGTTCGACCAGTTTGCGACGGCAGCGCAGGCAGCGATCGCCGGCCTCGGTGTTGCCCTGCTGCCGACTTTCCTCATCCAGGAAGAACTGAAGCGCGGCGATCTCATCCCCGCCGTCGACCGCGAGATGGAAAGCCGCGAACGCTATTATCTCGCTTTTCCGCCGGAACGCGCAGATTACGCTCCGCTTGCCGCCTTCCGCGACTGGATTGTCTCCGAAGCCCGTTCGGGTCCTGAAATGTAAGGAAGGCTTGCATCGCAGCAGCGGTTTCGACCATTATGCGCGCCATCAGAATTCGATGCAGGAAATTCCCATGAAGCCGATCTTCGTCCAGCTCCAGTGTGCTCCAGGCAAGACCTATGAGGTCGCCGACGCCATCTACAAGACCGAACTGGTCTCGGAGCTCTATTCGACATCAGGCAATTACGACCTGCTGCTCAAGGTCTACATCGAAGAAGGCCAGGATATCGGCAAGTTCATCAATGACAACATCGCCAACATCCCCGGCATCGTCCGTTCGCTGACGACATTGACCTTCAAGGCGTTCTGAACCAGTTAACCCTTTTGTTAATAAAGCCGCTCGGGGTGCATCTTCATATACCGCACCTTAACGGCCGGCGTGGCTGGTCATTCCCACAGAGAATAGGTGGGAAATGTCCGTCTCCATGACAGTGACCGTCGAAAAAAGGCCGCAGCTTGATGCTGCGCCTCTCATCGTGCACGTCGTGCGCCAGTTTCTGCCGAACCGCGGCGGCCTGGAAGATGTGGTCGCCAATCTCGCCCGCCAGACCCTGAAACGCGGATACCGCGTTCGCGTCGTCACGCTCAATTCCCTCTTTACCGCACCTGAAAACAAGCTGCCGGCGCGCGAAATCATCGACGACATCGAGATCGTGCGCATCCCCTGGTCGGGCAGCAGCCGCTATCCGCTGGCGCCGCAGGTGTTCCGTCATATCGGCGATGCCGACCTGATCCATGTCCATGCGATCGACTTCTTCTTCGATGCACTCGCCTGGGGCAGGTTCCTGCACCGCAAGCCCATGGTCGTCACGACCCATGGCGGCTTCTTTCACACGAAGAAATTCCTGGCGATCAAGAAGGTCTGGTTCAGGACGCTGACACGGCGCTCGGCGAGCGCCTATCGCCGCGTAGTCTGCTGCAGCGCGTCCGATCTCAGCCAGTTCATCCAGATCGTCCCCGATGGCATTACCATCGAGAATGGCGCCGATATCGGCAAATTCGCCGATGCCTCCTCGCGCACCCCCGAACGGCGCGTCGTCACTATCGGGCGCTTCTCGGTAAACAAACGGCTCGATCTGCTACTGGATGCAACGGCAGCGCTCGTCGAACGCAATCCCGGCTGGCGTCTCGATATCATCGGCGCCGAATCCGATCTCAATGCCGCCAATCTCAGGCGCGAGATCACCGCAAGGTCGCTGGACACGGCCGTCACTCTGACTATTTCGCCGGATAATCAAACGATCCGCGAGATCATCGCGAAAGCTTCTCTTTTCGCTTCCGCCTCGGAATATGAGGGCTTCGGCCTCGTCGCGCTGGAAGCGATGAGTGCCGGCCTGCAGCCAGTCCTGAACTCCAATGAGGCTTACCGCGTACTTGCCGGGCGGCACGAGCAGATCATTCTCGCCGACTTCATGAAGCCGGATCGGGCCGCTGACGCGATCGAGGAAGCCTACCGGAAAGTAAGCGCCGAGGGTACAGCACTGCGGGAGAGCCTTGTTCAGGCCGCGCACGCTTATTCGTGGGACGCAGTCGCCGAACGCTATATCGACCTCTACCGGTCGATCGGCATTGCCGCCTAGCGCAATTCCGAACACAAAACCGCTGCGCAGTTTTGCGGGAAGTGCTCCAACAAAGCAGGAAATTCTCAGGCCTTCGCTAACCGAACGATCTCGTCCAGCACCAGCTTGCGCGATTCCGGCGGCGTCAGGTTGTGATCAGCATCCTGCAGCATCACCACCCGCACATTCGGATGCCGTGTAAACTTGTGCCCGCGCGGGCCGAAATGGAAATACATGTGGTCGAGACCGACATCGCCTTCGCTGTAGATCAGCGTCAGCGGCACCTTGCGCCTGCCAAGCGCCGCAAAGGACTGGCGCACTTGCCGCGCGATATGACGGCGGCCTGGAATGAGTTCGACAAGCGGCGCGATGCGCGGCGAAAGCCGGCGGCCGATCGCGATGAAGATGTTCTGCAGGGCCGCAAAGACATCGACCTCGCCGCGGAACAGCCGTCTGACCGTGTCGAGCCGCATCATCCGCTGACCGTAGTCGTCGACGCTGCGCGGAACAGAGACGACATGCTCGCGCCGCACCGGCATCTCGGGATCCCAGTAGTAGACGAAGGGATTAATCGAAACGATCGCCTTCAAACGCTCATCCTCGATGCCCGCGCGCAGGGCCACATAGCCGCCGCTGCAGCGACCTGCGACCATGATCGGTCCGGCGACAAAGCTTTCCAAGAGATCCAGCGAGGCGAGCGCGTCTTCCGTCTGTGTCGCCGAATAGAGAACCTGTTCCGGCGCATCCGGGCGCGGAACGCTGTCGCCGACATTGGCGGAATCGAAGCGGAGTGAAACGACGCCCTGGCGAGCGAGCGCACGCGCCATATCGACAGTCGTACGACCCCAGCCGGCATGCCGGTCATAGGCCGTCGACATAAAGAGCACGGCATTACCCTTGATCTCGCCCTGCGGCCGGCTGATGACGCCGATCAGATGCTGGAAGGCTCCGAATCGAACCGGAATTTCCTCAAAACCATCACCCGCGAGCGACTGGTTTCCGACTTCCTGCGGAGAGTGCCCCGCGGATGCGGCAGACACGGTTGTCTCGACAAGCCATTCGGTGAGCAGCGCGATGACTGCCATCGGCGTCTTGGCAAAGAGCGGGTTCGTGACCAGCTCGTCATAACCTTCGAAAACGCGCTGCTCGACATTGCCGCCGAGCGCCTTCAGGGCGTCGGCGAAGGCCGTATCGTCACCCCGAACCGGGCGTTCGAGGATGAGGTAATTCGGCGCCGCCAGGCCCTGCGGTGAACTGATATTGAGCTTGCCGATTTCCGCAGCAATCGCGTCGGGCAAGGTCAGACCGGCGATCTGCACCTGGGCGCTCGGCGCATGCTCCTTGCCGAGACCGAGGTCGGCATGGATGATCCGCGACCACATGTTGATTTCGCGCAGATGCCCCCTGCCGCTTAGAATAGGCGCAAGCAGCGCGACACTGTCGACGCCCTCGATCGAATGGCCAGTCAAATGAGCAAGCGTGCCGCCGAGACCCTGGCCGACAAGGATGATCTGCGAGCAGCCGCTGAGCGTCTTCAGCTTTACAGCGGCCGCGCGGATGGAGTTCTTCCAGATTTCCAGGCTCGGCGTCTGATTTCCGAAATCGAGTGCGTCACCCGTGCCCGTATAGTCGAACCGCAGGCTCGGTACACCGATATCGGAAAAATGCTCTGCCGCCACACGATAGAATTTCCGCGTGCACATTTCCTCGAAACCCCATGGGCTGACGAAGAGGACGGCAGCCGAGCGTCTTGCGACATCAGGCTTTTCGGGCATGAACAGACCAATCGTGCCATCGAAGACAACGGGAAGAGCAGCGGCACGGCCGGCGCCTTCTGCTGGTTCACGCGAGAATTCTTCGTTGACCGGCTTCTTCGCTTCTCCTTCTCGGGTCGGCGGGGTGATGAAATTGACCACGCGCCTTGCCGGTCCCTTCAGCAGCGCCGGCATCTTGTCGAGGATCGAGCGCAGCACCTGGATATCTTCGGCCGGAACGGCGCGCAGGACTTTCAACGCAGCAAAATAAGTAAATGTGCCAGCGATGATCGCCGCGACAAGACCAATCGGACCCTGGATGAGCTCAAGTGCAGTGATGGCACCGCAGCCGCAAAATACCGCCGCGAGAGTAATCTTCGTAAGGCTGAGATAAAGGCCCGAAAGCTGAGTTCCGAATCCCGTTTGCCTGACCATCATTACCGACATCGCAACAAATACGGCTATGCGCACAAGCGCGGCACCCTCGGCGGCAAGACTAGGTACGATGAGTAAACAACCCACTACCATCAGGAGGCCACCTATCACACTGATTTTCAACCGTACATTGGCCTTGTCGATTGAAAGCAGGTACAGGCTGAGAACCTGCATGAGAGTGTAGGCAGGCGCGACAAGCGCAAGCAGGGCGACTACTCCGCCGCTTCGGTCGAAGGCTTCGCCGAAGACCACATGCACAAGTTCAGTAGAGATCGCAGCAAGCCCGAGGCTCATCGGCAGCACAATATAGGCCATGCTGCGGATGACGGCGGCAAAGGCCTCGACCGGGAATTTCGAGTCGGCGCTGGCATGCCGCCGTTCAGAATAATAGGGCAGCAGGCTGCCGCTCATCTGGATGGGAAGCTGCAGCGCGATATTGGCGATCGACAGGCCGGCAGCATAGAAACCGACCATTTCCACCGACCAGAACTGCTGCAGGAAGAGCAGTTCGATACGGTTGAGGAAGATCGAATCGATGATGAACTGCATCGACAGGATGACCGACGACGAAGCCAGATATTTGAGCGAGACGCCGCAGCGGTCACGACGGGTAAAGAGGATCGGCAAGGTAGCGACGAAAAGCACGAGCTGGCCGAGCGCATAGCCGACGAGCACGCCCAGCACCCCATAAAAAACGGCACCGACCGCCACACCCACAAGCTGAAAGACCGAGACGATCAGCGTCAGCTGAAAGAAGGTGCCAAGCCGCTTTTCGCCGATGAGGTAGAATTTGACGAAGGAGCCAATCGCCTGGACGAAGAAGAGAATGCCTGTCACAAGCGCCACCGACGGCGCGGTATCAGCCCAGTGCATTTCCTCCGATGTCAGGAAGAACAGGGCATAGAGCCCCAGCAGCACCAACGTGGAGCAGACCATGAAGGTGACCAGGATCGAGGCAAATCCCCTACGTTGCTCGAAACTGTAGCCCTGCGCCGAAAGCTGCGGCAGCGTCTTCAGAAGCGTGATGCTGGAGCCGAGCTCAGCAATCGAGGCCCCTGTGACAACGAGCCAGAGCGAAAAGGCGACGATACCGTTGGCCTCGGGGCCGAGCAGGCGTGCGGTTATGATCGAGGATACGAATCCCGTCACCAGAAGCAGCATGCCAGCCGCCGCATTCATCACCGAGTTTGCAATAATGCCCTTCGACATCCGTCCATCCGCTAGAAGCCGCATCGCGGCCGAAAAACAAGCCATCTCTAAATTGGAAACGTTAAAATAAAGGGGAGTGAGGCACTCAGCTTAGCTCGCCTGCATCGTCGAAAGCCTCGAAAGCGCCTTGTCATAACTGTGCTCGGCAAGATGGCGCATCAGATAGGTCCGAGCCCCCTCCGCTTTTCGCCTCGCACCATCAGAATCGGAATAGATGCTCTTCAGATGCGCTGCCGCGGCCACTGGCGAGGGATCGGCCCAGACGGCATTCTTGAGATCGGCAAATTCCGGATGGCTGTCGACGACGGGAATGAGCGACGGCTCGACCAGCCAGGTATTGTCGGGATCACAGAAATCGGCCGTGCCCGACCATCCTGTCGAGATGACGGGCGTGCGGTGCATGATCGCTTCAGCCACCGTCAGGCCGAAGCCCTCCGAGCGGTGCAGCGAAAGATAGGCATTGGAATCGCGGATAATGCCGTTGATCTCCGAACTCGCCAGATTGTCGGTAACGATCCGGATGTTGCGGTCGCCTTCCACGGACTGCATGAGTGCCCGAAGCGTCTCGTCCCTGGCCGGGTTGCCGCTCGCCTTCATCAGCAGGAAGGCATTG
This sequence comes from Rhizobium sp. 768_B6_N1_8, assembly GCF_051811225.1. NCBI lineage: Bacteria > Pseudomonadati > Pseudomonadota > Alphaproteobacteria > Hyphomicrobiales > Rhizobiaceae > Rhizobium > Rhizobium sp. 768_B6_N1_8. Next base: position 4,245,611 of record NZ_JBPWPV010000001.1, read on the forward strand.
GGGCATTCGGCGCTGAAGAGCCTGAAGGCTTCGATCACCGCCTGCGGGTTCTTGCGGTTGATCGAGGAGCCGGCACTGAAGATGAACGATACGAGGAAAGCATCCTCGGCAATTCCGAATTTCTGCCTGATACCGTCAGCCGCCGGCCGCTCGGTAACAGGGTGCGGCACGACAATGACAGGTGCAGTCGTATGCGGCGCGATTGCTCGCCTGGTGAATTCGGAGGGAACGAAGACGGCGCTCATATAGTGCATGGCATTGCGCCATTCCGCCGGCACCACTTCAAGCTCCCAGGCCCAGTAGCCGATGTTGAAGGCACGAGTGAAATTCCCGAGGCCTTTCTTCAGGATCGCGCGCGGCAGCATGGGCGGATTGAGATGCCATATGCGGCTTCCCGGCTGGCCGTCGGAAACCTGTGTAGATGCCCACTCCACCAGCTTGCCTTCATCCGGATGCGTGCTGACATCAGCCAGCATGATCTCACGGCCCGCCCGCGAAAGCGCACCAACGCAAAGTCGCGCGGATTCGCCTACACCCGCCGCCATCGACAGATAGCCGACAATCTCAACCGGCCGGCGCGGATTGAAGGCAAGCCGCGATTTGACGATAAGCCGCTGCAGCAGATGCCCGCGCACGCTCCGATAGACGCCCCGCAGAGCCTCTTCCGCCTGCACTCTGATGGTCATGACCGCTCCCTAGCCCTTAAAGCGCGAAACGGCGCGCGGCGCCGACGCTCCTGATTTCGCCTGCCGGCAATGCATCGCCATCAGTGCCCGCAGCGGCGATGAGCTTCACTCGCTTGGCAGGGCCCGGTGCCAGATGGAACCAGTCCTCTTCCGCCCGGTAGCCTTCGACATCGATATGGACAGATTGGGCCAGCCTGTCGGTCGCAAGCGTGATGAACCAATCATCGCCCTCACGCATGAAAGATGCCTCGATCGTCGCGTCGTGGAAGGCTTTGGCTCGGCCTCGCGGAAAATGGAAAGCCTGTGCGAGCAACGCTCCGTCCATCGTCGACCGCAGCCAGGCAACGCTGACGTCATGCGACGGCGCGCCAAAACGGAAGGCATAGGTCGCATCGAAGAAGCCGCCGAAGAGATCGGTGCAAGCGATACGCTCCACGCTTCTCGGGTCGAGATTGAAAGCCTTGCTGCCGCTCGCGACCTGCTGGCGCCCCTCGCGCAGGCAGGCGACATCGAGTTCGACAGCGACCACCTTATCCGTTTCGTTGATGACGTGGACATAGAGGCCGTTCGTCCCCTCGTCCGTAAAAACCGCCTGCACCGGACGGAAGGCGCGGCGCATTGCATGCCAGACAGGCTTCGGCTCGCCGGTTGAGTCGATCACGCCCCAGCCGGGACCTGGCAACAGATCCTGCAGGGTCCAGACGAGCGCGCCATTACAGGACGATCCCTTGCGTCGCCATTCGGCAAAAGTCTCCTCCAGCACCTCGCTCGTCACAGCGCGCGAAAGATCGAGATAACGCTCGGGGTCTTCTCGACGGAGCCTGGCCGCATCGAGATCGTAGAGAAGCCCGAGATAGAAATCTCTGATATCCTCGAAATCCCAGGAAGCACCGCGGTCGCGCGGCACCCGCTCTTTCCAGAGCGGACTGTGAACTGGGGGCACGTCGAGATGCCGTTGCAAGGTCCGCTGCTGCGGCACATGGGCAAAGGCGAGGCTTTCGGCCGCAAAGCGCACCTCGGCGCGGCGCGCATCCTCGAGTGGCCGCATATAGGCGCCGACGCCGTAATAATGCGTCACGCCGGCGTTGGGCGAAAAGGGCATCGCCCCGCCATAGGGCGAATTCGGCACATAGGGCACATCCGGCCGCATGCGCTGGCAGATCGCCGGGATGATCTCGTCGGTGATCGGCCCGCTCCAGAAATCCGGGGGCAGACCGAACATCGCCGCCTGCTGGTGGATTTCGCTGCCGCCGCAGAGCACGGCAAGCGAGGGCGAGAGCTGTACGCCATGCAGAAACTCTTCCACCTCGGTATGTACATGGCCGATAAAAGCCTTGTCATTCTTCGGATAGTCGAAATTGGCGAACATGAAGTCTTGCCAGACCATCAGCCCGAGCACATCGCAGAGCGCGAAAAAGTCAGGCGTTTCATAGGCCATGGTACCGCCGATGCGGATCATGTTCATGCCAGCCTCGGCAGCAAGCCGCAGGAAGGGCTCGTAATCGGCCCGCTCGCCAGGCAGCCGTGCGATATCGGCCGTTGTCCAGACCGCGCCGCGGCAGAAGACCTGCTCGCCGTTTATGACAAGCGCGAAATCATTGCCATCAGCGCCATGCTCAACCTCGATACGACGAAAGCCGGCTTTGCCCAGCGAATGTTCTTCGCCATCGATAACCAGCGTCACATCATAGAGATGCGGCACACCATGCGTATGCGGCCACCACGCCTCGATGTCGGAAAGCTTGAGAATCGCCGAATAATGCCGATCGCCGATCTTCTCGAAACCCTGCTCGGCGCCGGCGCAACGCAACAGCATCACCGGCTCTTCGCCAGCGGTATAAAGCGAAACGCTGAGTCGCCCCGCGCCGTTTTCCTCCAACACCGCGCGCACCGAAACATGATCGACCGAGGCCACGCCCCGGCGCACGAGCGAAATCTGCCGCCACGGCCCAACGGCATGGATCTCCGGACACCAGCCGGGCATATGCCCGAGCAGTGTGTTGCGGACATTCTTCAGCCCTTGAGGCGTAATCATCTGCGGTCGCCAGCGAGCACGCGGCCCCGGCTCCGACAGACGAGGGCCAAGCGCCCGGAAACAGAGCGCCAGTTCATCACCGCCTGTCAGCGTCACCGGCATTTCGTGCGCAGTGAACATGCTCTCGGAAAAGAGGATTTCCTGGCCGTTGAGAAAAACATGGCAGATCGTCGCCAGCCCCTCAAAACGCAGGATCGCCTCACCCGGCTCCGTATCGAAGAGGCGGGTCAGGTACCAGGCATCCTTGGTGTTCAGCGGCTGTGGATTTTCCCGGTCGAACAGCCCTGCTCTTTCGAGCGCCGCTGCAACGGTGCCGGGAACAGGTGCAGGAATGAACTGCGCCGAAAGATGGATGTCGTGGGGTGTCGCGCAGGCGCCAGGCTCGGTCAGAACCAGATTCCACCCTTCGGAAAGCAAGCTTTCCTCAGCCCCGATGCTTGCCAACCGCCCCCGCATGGTCAGATCTCCGGCCTCAGACTCGCTCCGCGAGCGATGCCATCATCGAATCCCATGCATCGGCTGCCGGATCAAGTGCCGCTTTCAAAGGCTCGAACTTGCGGCGGGTGACGGCGCGGGCAAGCTGGAACTGAACCGACTTCGCCACTTCCGAGATCCGGCGCGCCTCTCCGGCCGCAACACCAAACTCGCCGGCTGAAAGCCAAGTCAGATGATCGGCCGCGAGTTCGAAATTCGCACCTACCTGCCGCAGCGTGTTGAAGGCATATTTGTGGAAGAAACCGAAGGGCCGATCGGCTACTGCCTCAACCTGCAACGGAAAGACCTCGGCAAAGGCGCGGATCGGATTGGCGCTTGGGCGGCGATGGAAATGGAAGCCCAGGAGCCGCCGCGAAACCTCGCGCAGATGTGCTTCGCCGACAGGGCGTTCCGGGAACTTGGCGAATTCGGTATAGGGCAGGAACGGCGCATCCTCATCCGTCAGATGGGATTGGAACAAGCCGTCGAAATCCTCGCCCTCGATGCGGAAATAACCGGCATTATGGAAGTAGTCGACACGCTTGCCGGCAAAGTCCAGCCGGTTGATCGCAACCGTCGTCTTGCCATGTTCCTGCCGGTAGGCGGTGCCGCGCGTATCTGGCATGTAGAAGGAATCCATCTCGATGAGGCAGAGCCGCCCGCGGGCGATCTGCACCTCGATATGTCGCTCGACGCGGTCGTAGATCGCAAGCTCGGTGGCGCGAATGCCGTAGAGCGCTTCGAGATCCTCCAGCGGCACCTTGAAGAAGGTGAACTGGTCGCCCTCGAAATCCTGGGTCAACGTGAAACCGAGCATCGCTTCCGGCGCAACACCGAAGGTCGAGAGAACCTCGATCCAGAGATCGATGTAGCAATTGGTCTCCGGCCACATGCGCTCACCGGAATGCAGCGCATGCGCCTTGTAGGTATCGGGATCGATACCCGCAAAGACCGATGTCATCGAGCCGCTCAGCCCCACAGGACTTTCCGCACACTTGCCGGCCATTCCTTGACGTCAAGGCCGTGATGATGGAAGAGCGCGAGCGCAATGCGCTCCAGCCCGAAGCCGACGCAGGCGGTGTGGGCCACGCTGCCGTCTTCAAGGTTCAGGCCCCACTTCACGCCGAACGAGTCCTGATGATAGTTGAAGCTCATGCAGGCCGTCGGGTTTGCAGAGGAGGTGATCGGGATCAAGAGCTCGAACTTCAGGTTCTGGTCGCGCTGGTTGTTGACCATCATCTTGCCGGCACGGCCGAAGAACGGGTCGTTGGCAACGTCGATCGTCACGTCGAGACCGACCTGCTTCATCATTTCGACACCGCGGTCCATCCAGCTCTGGCGGAAATCGGTCACATGCTGCTCGGTGCCCATGCAGACATATTCGCGCATGCGGAAAAGCTGCTGCCGGGCCGGATCCTTGGAAGGCTCATGACGGAAGCAATAGGATTGCAGATCGAAGAGACCGCCTTTGGCCGGCAGGTTGCCGCGCTTGGCGACCGTCGGATAAAGCGGATAGCAGGCTGCCGGCGTCAGCACGATGTCGGTCGCCTTCTGGTCCTTGGTCCAGTCCTCGCCGACTTCCATGCACTGCAGCAGGCTCATATGGTCGAGCTCGGCGCCGCAGAAGCTGTGCACCGTGCCGGCAAGCTGCGGAAAGCTCTTCATGTAGCCGCTCTTTTCGAAGAGCGCGCGGTTCATGCCGGGCGGAAAGCGCATCGCTTCGGCGCCATCGCCGCCGCCGAACTTGTCGATCAGCCGCTCGAAGGCAGCGATGACATCTTCGAACTGGCCGCTGCGGCCATAAAGACCGTCAACGCCGGTATCGATCAGCAGACCAGACTCGAAGAGCCGGTCCAGAAACGAAGTCTGCATATCCATGGCTTTACCCCAGTAGGCTAGTGTCCTGCTTATGGACGAGGAGCATGCTCGACGTATTGCCGAGGATGCGGTCGTTCGAGATCATGAGCTGTGCGGAATGGGCATCGCGCAGATGACGTCCGAGGCTGAAGGGCGTACCGTTCTTGTAGCCCATGATGCCGCAGATCAGCATGGTATGATTGACGATTTCCAGGATCGTTTCCGAAGAGGCGATCTTCACATTGTTCATCGCCACGGCAAAACCCATCGACGAGAGCTTGTCGCCGTCAACCTTGGCATCCTCATAGGCCTTGAGGCCGGCAACGACGTTCGATTTCACCATCTGCAGGAGGTTGGAAACCTCCGCGAGGCGAAGCGCGCCGGGCGGCGTGGCGTCGGGAGACTTGCGGGCAGCGGCACGCACGAAACCCTGTGCGCGGGAAACGGCATCGACCGCGATGCCGTACCAGACACCGCTCCAGAGCAGGTGCGAGGAGGCGAGCATCGACTGCGCAGCGATTTCAGCGAAGGGCTTCGGCAGGATCTGTGCGGCCGGCGCTTCGCCCTTGAAGAGGAAGCCGTCGGAGCAGGTACCGCGCATGCCGAGCGTGTTCCAGATATGCGTCTTTTCGAGCGTGTACTGATCCCTAAGGAAGGCAGTCAGCACCTGATCGGAAGAAGCGGCCTGCGGATGGCTGCGCGAGGTGATGAGAATTGCATCGGCATGCGAGCCGTAGGAAATGACGGTCGCATCCTTTTGCAGCCTGCAGATATCGCCGTCGATTTCGATGGCGCAGATGCTGTTGCGCAGATTGCCGCCGATCCCACCTTCGGTGGTGGCGGAAGCGATCAGAAGTTGTTCGGCGGCGATACGGCGCATGAAGGCGCTATGCCATTCGCTGTCGACGCCGTGTTCGACGAGGCTCGAAAGCTTGATCTGGTGCATGGCGAAGACCATCGCGCTTGCCGCGCAGGCCTGGCCAAGAATCGAGCACAATTCGGCGATCTGGGTGATGGAAGCGGCCTCGCCACCGAGATGGCGGGGAATCTGGATGCCGAGCAGGCGCTCGGTCTTCATCGCGTTGACGGCTTCCTGCGGGAACCGGCCTTCGAAATCGACGGCATCCGCATGTTTTGCCGCAATTTCTGCGACGCGGGCAGCCCTTGCGACCAGGCTGTCTTCCGTGATCTTGACCGGGAAGTTCATCAGGCGACCTTTCGGCTATCCCGGATGAGATCGACCGTCTTGGCGATCGCCGAGATGCTTGCGAAGGACTTGCGGTTCAGGAGATTGTCAGGAAATTCAATATCGAATGCCTCTTCGATGCCAAGCATGAGCTGCACCGAGGCGAAGGACGTCAGACCCGCAGCGTAGAGATCCGCATCGTCGGCAACCTGATCAACAGGAACAGGAAGCTTACCGAACTTGGCTACGAGGTCGCGGATTGTCTTGTTCATCCCATTAACTCCAGATTTTCATGATCCTGAGCCGGCATTCATCGCCTTTTCATGGGAGTGCTTTTAGTGCGGAAAACAGAAAATTCCGCTAATGTAATTAGTTAAATATGACTATCATTCATACTTTGTATTTTACAAATAATGCCCGCTTGAGGCCTAATACTTCATTCCTATCAATAGTTTGATGTGGCCCGAGACGACCGGCAGTAAATGGCCCCGGCTGTATCGAGTGCAGAAATGGTACGCCGGGAGCACGCTTTTGCGTTAACCGGCAGGAGGATAGGAATGCTCGCCGCCGCGATAGTCCGACACCGAGTAGCAGCCCTCCCCGGTCGTCTTCACAGCGCTCGCACCGATGACAGCCTTGCCGTAACCACCGGGAATATCGAGAATATAGGTGGGCTGGCAGAGACCGGAGATGCGGCCGCGAAGCGAGGCAACGATCTTCTGCCCCTCTTCTATCGACAGCCTGAAATGGCTGGTGCCGGGCGCAAGGTCCGGATGATGCAGATAATAAGGTTTCACGCGCGTCTCGACGAAGGCCCGCATAAGTTCTGCCAGCACGTCGGGATCGTCATTGACGCCCTTCAGGAGCACCGACTGGCTGACCATGACGATGCCGGCATCCACCAGCCGGGCGCAGGCGGCGCGTGCTTCAGTCGTCAGCTCACGCGGATGGTTGGCGTGAAGCGCGACATAGACAGTCTTGCCACTCGCTTTCAGCGCCGCAATCAGCTCCGCATCAATCTTCTGCGGATCGACGACGGGCACGCGCGTGTGGAAGCGCACGATCTTCACATGCTCGATCTCAGCAAGCTCGCTTAGAATGTCGCCGAGACGCCTTGGTGAAAGCACCAGCGGATCGCCGCCGGTCAGGATCACTTCCCAGATCTCGCCATGCCCGCGGATATAGTCGACGGCTGCAGCCAGCGCCGCCGGATCGAGCATGCCGAGCCCCTGCGGCCCCACCATCTCGCGCCGGAAGCAGAAGCGGCAATAGACCGGGCAGACATGCACGGCCTTCAACAGCACGCGGTCCGGATAGCGATGCACGATGCCCTCGACCGGGCTGTGCGCATGGTCCCCGATGGGGTCGGCCCGTTCCTCGGGCGTGGTAACGAGTTCCGCCACATCGGGCACGAACTGACGGGCAATCGGATCGGCCGGATCGGCATAATCGATCAACCTTGCCATGGCAGGTGTCAGCGCGATGGCATAGCGCGCGGCGACCTCATCGAGCGCCAGTCGCTCCGTGTCCTCGACCAGCCCCGCCCTGACGAGATCGTCGACGCTCTTGATCGGACGCATGACATTCATCGGCCGTACTCCGCGACCGGCGCCCAGAGCACCTGATCGATCCGCGATGCACCTGTCGCCAGCATCACCAACCGGTCGAAGCCGAGCGCGATGCCGCTCGCTTCCGGCATGACCGCCAGCGCCGCCAGAAAATCCTCGTCGAGCGGATAGGTCTCGCCATAGACCCGCATCTTCTCCGCCATCTCGATCTCGAAACGGCGCCGCTGCTCGGCGGCATTTGTAAGTTCGCCAAAGCCGTTGGCAAGCTCGACCCCGCACGCATAGAACTCGAAGCGCTCCGCTACGCGCGGATCGCGCGCCGAAGGCCGCGCAAGAGCCGCTTCTGAAACAGGATATTCGTCGAGAATGGTGACACGGCCAAAGCCGAGATAAGGCTCGACCTTCTCCACCAGCACCCGACTGAAGAGATCAGCCCAATGATCGTCATCGGCAACGCGCATGCCGACCCGCCGCATTTCCGCGGCAAGATGCTCGCGTTCGGTCGAGCCGTCAGCAGATACAGAAGCCAGAAGATCGATGCCGGCATGGCGACCGAACGCTTCTGCAACGCTGATGCGCTCCGGCCCGGCGAAGGGATCGCACTCAGCGCCGCGATAGGTAAGCGTTGCGGTCTTCACCGTTTCGGCAGCGAGCGCCAGCATACGCACGCAATCCATCATCAGGCTCTCATAGCTCTCGCCCGCCCGATACCATTCGAGCATTGTGAACTCAGGATGATGCAGCGGCCCGCGCTCGCGGTTGCGATAGACATGCGCAAAGCAGGCGATGCGTTCTTCACCGGCGGCCAAAAGCTTCTTGCAGGCAAATTCCGGCGACGTGTGCAGGTAGAAGGGCGCAGCCTGTCCGTCCGTCGTCAGCGCTTGCGTCGCAAAGGCATGCAGATGCGCCTCGTTGCCTGGAGACACCTGCAGCGTCGCAGTATCGACCTCGATGAAATCCTCACGGGCGAAATAACCTCGCAGCGCTGACTGGATCGCGTTACGCCCGATAAGGAACGGGCGGCGATCGGCATGCACTGATGGTGTCCACCAGGGAGACGCTGTGGCGCTCGTGAGGTTCATTCAACGCTTTCCTTGCCGGATTCGGCCGGGATGGGGTGGCTATTTACGCGATTTTAGGTTAGTGCCGCCCCGAAGAAAAAACATTTTGCGTCTTCAGGGCCATTCTGACTGTCCTCTACGACGCCGAAAGCCGACTTACAAGGAAGTCTTATGGTCAAGGTCATCGCCTCTTCGGTCCGCAAGGGCAACGTTCTCGATGTCGACGGCAAGCTCTACGTCGTTCTCACGGCTCAGAATTTCCACCCGGGCAAGGGCACGCCGGTTACCCAGGTCGACATGCGCCGCATCGTTGACGGCGTGAAGGTTTCCGAGCGTTGGCGCACCACCGAGCAGGTCGAGCGCGCCTTCGTCGAAGATGTGAACTTCCAGTACCTTTATGAAGACGGCGAAGGCTTCCACTTCATGAACCCGGCCACCTATGATCAGGTCGTCGTCGACGTTGACACCATGGGCGACCAGAAGGCCTTCCTCCAGGAAGGCATGACCTGCATCCTGTCGATCCACGAAGGTATTCCGCTGGCGCTCGAACTGCCGCGCCACGTCACCCTCGAGATCGTTGAGACCGAACCGGTCGTGAAGGGCCAGACGGCATCCTCCTCATACAAGCCGGCGATCCTGTCGAATGGCATCCGCACTTTGGTTCCGCCGCATATCGATGCCGGCACCCGCGTCGTCATTGCAACGGAAGACAATTCCTACGTCGAGCGCGCCAAGAACTGATTGCATCAGTTTCCAGACATTCGGACGGCCTGAAGCAACCGCTTCGGGCCGTTTTCATTTGATCGGAAATACTCATTCGCTTCCGGCAGCGCCAATAGACAAAGACCGGCAAAAACGCCGGCCTCCCGCTCAGAGATGCGGGTTACGCGGCCGGTATTTCTTCACCAGCTTCTGATTGATTTCTGCAGCGCCCGGCATGTTGGCGCTGAGGTAAACAGGCGCATCGCCCGATTTCGAAAGCTCGGAGGCGACATCCGCAAAGATGGCATTGATGACGGTGACGCCCACAGCCGTCGAGACCGGCCCGACCCGAAGGCCCGTGCCATCGAGATCAAGAACGGCGTCACCCGGCGGCAGCCCGTTATCCAGCACCACGTCGGCCACATCGGCAAGCCGCCGGCGCCCATTGGCGATCGCCGTCGAATAGGCGATCGAGGTGATGGCGATCACCTTGGCGCCGATCTCGCGCGCGTAGTCGGCCGCCTCGATCGGCGCGGCATTCACGCCTGAATTGGAGGCGATGATGATCACATCACCCGGCTGCATGCCGTAACGCTCCAGCATTGGCCGCACCAGCCCTTGGGTGCGCTCATAGACCGAGCTGATGACCGCACCCTCATGCAGCATGGCCGAGCCGACGAGAACGGGCACGGTAAAGGCAAGTCCGCCGGCACGGTAATGCACCTCTTCCGCCAGCATATGCGAATGGCCGGTGCCGAAGACATAGACACGCTTGTCGCCACGGGCAGCCTCAAGGATCGCGGCGGCGGCCTGCGCCATTGGTTCGGCCAGTGCCCGCTTCAACTCTTCCAGCCGGCCGATCAGATTGGAGAAATACGCGTCCGTGATGTCACTCATCCGCCGCTCTCCTTCAAGCCGCTTCGCCGTTTAGCCAGGTCGCCGTCACTTCGATTGCATCGGTGAAATGCACGAGATCGGCGCGCGCGCCTGGCGAAAGGTGGCCGCGATCGGCAAGCCGAAGGAAACGCGCCGGATAGAGCGTCGCCATCCTGAGTGCCTCGGCAAGCGTCAGTTCCAGATAGGTGACGCCGTAGCGGATCGTTGAAGCCATGTCGACATCCGAACCCGCTAGCGTGCCGTCCGAAAGGACCAGTTTCGAACAGAAGCCGCCCCTTTCGCGTCGCACGGTGCGGCCGTTCAGCGTGAACGTATCCATCTGCGAGCCGACCAGCGACATGGCGTCGGTCACAAAGAAAAGTTTGCCCTCGCCGCGCTTGGCACGCAGCGCCGTGCGCAACGCCTTCGGATCGACATGATGGCCGTCGGCGATGATACCGCACCAGACCGCCGGATGATCGATCGCCGCACCAACGAGCCCCGGCGCGCGGTGCGCCAGCTGGCTCATGGCGTTAAAGAGATGCGTCACACCGCGAGCCCCGGCATCGAAGCGGGCTTCCGCCGCCTCACTGGTGCTGTCGGAATGGCCGATGCTGACGATGACGCCCGCTTCGCTCAGTTCGCGCACCTGCGAAACTGCCACCTGTTCCGCCGCCATGGTGACGAGCAGCGTGCCGATCGCCTCGCGCGCGGCGATAAAGCCCTTGACGTCCTTGTCCTCGACCGGACGCATCAGCTCGGCGAGATGTGCACCCTTGCGCGCCGGCGCCAGATGCGGACCTTCCAGATGCAGGCCGGCAACGCCGCGGTTGGTCTTCACCGCAATCTTCGCCGCCTCGATCGCGGCGGCCGTCGCTTCTGCCGTATCGGTAATCAGCGTCGGCAGCAGCGCCGTCGTTCCATACGGCCGATGCCCGTCGGCGATCATATACATCGAACCCGGCGACGGCTCGTCGTTCAGCATGCGGCCGCCACCACCATTGACCTGCGCATCGATGAAACCGGCAGACAGCACGCCGCCTGCCAGTATCACGACCTCGCCCTCGGGCAGATCATTCGGGCCGACGATCGCCTCGACGCGTCCGTCCTTGACGATTAGCGCCCGTTCATCATGGAAACGTTCGCCATCGAAGATACGCGCGCCGGTGAAGATCTTGCGGGTCATCAGACGGTCTCCGTCACCTTGAGAAGGTTGGCCGGCTTGTCCGGATCAAAGCCCTTCCGGCGGGTGACGGACTCGATCAGGCGATAGTAGACGAGTAGCGAAACCAGGGGATCGACGAGACCGTTGCCGGTCGTCGGAACCTGCAGATTGACGCCGGCGAGCGGCTTCGTCGAAAAGGGCACGGTGGTAGCGCCAAGCTTCTGCAGACGCTCCAGCGCCTTTACATTGTTGTCGTAGGCGGCATCTTCAGGCACGAAACCGATGATCGGGAAGCCAGGTTGTACGAGGCGCATCGGGCCGTGCATCAGTTCCGCAAGAGAGAAGGCCTCAGCGTGAAGACCAGCTGTCTCCTTGGCCTTCAGGGCCGCCTCGAGAGCGATGGCGAAAGCCGTGCCGCGGCCGCCGGTATAAAGTGAGGCGGCATTGAACAGCACATCCTCGGCTGCCTTGGTTTCGATGCCGGACGTCGCGGAAAGAGCGGCCGGAAGCTTCTCGAGCGCCGCCTGCAGATCGGCCTTGCCGCTGATCGCAGCCGTCACGCCAGCGAGGGCGGCAACAGATGCGATGAAGGATTTGGTCGCCGCAACGCTCTTTTCAGCACCGGCATTGAGGCCAAGAACGAGATCGGCCTGCTTGGCGAGCGGGCTGTCAGTGACGTTGACGACGGCAATCGTCGTCGCCCCGCCCTTCTTGGCCGCCTCCTGCAGCGCCACGATGTCAGGGCTCGCGCCCGACTGTGAAACGGTGAAATGGATGCCGCCCTTCAGATGCAGGGAGGCACCATAAACGGAAGCAATAGACGGCCCAATCGAGGCGACCGGCACGCCGCAGGTAATCTCGAACAGATATTTGAAGAAGGTCGCAGCATGGTCGGAAGAGCCGCGCGCCGCTGTCGTGACGACGCTCGGGCGGGCGGACGAGAACAGCCGAGCGATTTCTGCGAAGACCGGCTTTTCTTTTTCGAGCAGGGTAGCGACCACTTCGGGCGATTGGCCCGCCTCCTGCAGCATCAACGACTGGTTCTCACTCATAGGTCATCTCCAATTCTCAGTTCGGCGACGAAATCATAGGCGTCACCACGATAATGCGAGCGGGTGTATTCAACGACGCGCTGGTCTTCCAGGCGTGAAACGCGTTCGATCAGAAGCGCCGGCGCACCGGCCTTGACATCGAGGATAGCCGCCGATGAAGGATCGAGCGTGACGGCGGTCAGCCGCTGCATGGCGCGCACCGGCTTGTGGCCGCTCTGGGCGAGCGCATCATAGAGCGAGCCTTCACCGCCGGCATCCTCGCCGAGAAACTTGACCGGCACGACCGCGCGTTCGATGGCGAGGGGCAGCCCGTCAGCCAGACGAAGGCGGTCGAGCCGCAGCACGGGCTCATCGACACCGAGGCCGAGCAGGAAGGATTCTTCGGGAGACGGATTGTTGATGGTACGCGACAGGATCTTCGCCGCCGGCGAGCGTCCGCGCGAGCGCATGTCCGCCGAGAAGGAGGAAAGCCGCCATAGCGACTGCTCCATGCGCTCCACCTTGCTTGAAACGAAGGTGCCGCTGCCGTGGCGCGATTCCAGCGCACCCGATGTCATGAGATCGCGATAGGCTGTCCGAACCGTCACGCGACCAAGCTTCAGGGCTTCCGCCAGATCGCGTTCGCCGGGCAGCGTTGTTCCGGGCTTCAGCAGACCTTCCTGAATGAGGCCCGTGAGCGCCTGCGCCAGCCGCTTGTAAAGCGGCCCCGTTGCCGCCTCATCGCGCAGCCCACGACCATTCAGTTCCGCTATCAGACTGGTTCTATCCATGGACGCATAATAGAACCTATTTAGAACCAATCGGCAAGTCGGATTCGCTTCACCAAAAAGAAAAACCCTCGCGGGACACCGCGAGGGTTTTCATTGATCCTGACGGATGGGTGATCTCAGTTCTTCGTGAAGATGTAATCCGTTTCCTGCCGCAGCACCTCCCCTGGACGCAGAACCGCGTTCGGAAAGCCTGCATGATTGATGGCGTCGGGCCAGATCTGCGTTTCCAGGCAGAAGCCTGCGAATGGCGCATACTTGCGGCCACCGAGACCCGGCACCGGCACGCCGAGCTTGAAGCCGGCATAGAACTGTACGCCAGGCTCGGTCGTGCGCACTTCCAGCGAGACGCCGGAATGCAGGCTGCGGGCAAGTACGACGGAGCGCTTGGCCGTGCGCTCGCTCGAGAAGCAAAAATTATGATCGTAGAGCGCCTGCTCCTGACCGGCGAAACGCTTCATCGGCGCCATCGCGCGGAAATCGAACGCGGTGCCTTCGATAGAGCGGATCTCGCCGGTCGGTATCTGCTTCTCATTGGTCGGCAGATAGTGGTCGGCAGCGATCATGATGTCGTGCGCCAGCGCATCCTCCCGGCCATCGAGATTGAAATAGGAGTGCTGGCAGACATTGGCGATCGTCGGCTGGTCCGTCGTCGTCTCGTAGTTGACGGAAAGCTCGCCATTGCCATGCACGCGATAGGTCGCCTGGATCGTGCAGTTGCCGGGATAACCGGCGCGGCCATCGGGATCGACGATCTTCAGCACGACACGGTCGGTCTCGTGCTCGACGATCGTCCAAACGAGTGTACCGATATTGTTACTGCCGCCATGAAGATGCGTGACACCCTTCTCGTTCAGTTCGAGCTGGTAGTCCTTGCCGTCGAGCGTGAACTTGCCGTCGCCGATGCGGTTGGCACAGCGTCCCGGTGTCGCGCCGAAGAAAGGCGAATGCGCGAGGTAGCTGCCTAAATCCTCGAAGCCGAGCACCAGCGGGGCATTATGGCCCTCGAGGCTGATATCCTGGATTACTGCGCCCCAGCTCAATACCTTGACCGTCAGTCCGCCGCCGCGGATGACGACGCGATGGACGGTCTCCCCGTCCTTCGTCTGTCCGAAAACTTCCCGTTCCAACTTGTCCGTCATGATCGACGCTTACTCCATCCCTAGAATTCAGGAACCGGAACCTGCCCCCATTCGCCGCAAACCGCAACCGGGCAGGGCCGGAAAACAAAATGCCGTCGCAGAAATGCGACCGGATCATTTCTAAACTGGACCGGTGGCGCTCAGATGTCCGAGCCGATCTCTTCGATATCGTAGGGCGTCGTCTGGTAGATCTCATTGATCCAGTTGCCGAAAAGCAGATGCGCATGGCTGCGCCAGCGGTTCTGCGGCGCAAGCGCCGGATCGTTATGCGGGAAGTAGTTGTGCGGCATCTTGATCGGCACGCCAGCATTCACGTCGCGGAAATATTCGTCCGAAAGAGATGTGGAATCATATTCGACATGGTTGAAGATATAAAGCCGCCGACCCTTCGGCTCGTGGACGAGACAGACGCCCATCTCACTCGATTCCATTAGGATCTCGAGGCCGTCGACCTTCTCGATGTCGGCCCGGCGCACCTCGGTCCAGCGCGACACCGGAACCTCGAAATTATCAGAGAAACCGTTGAGATAAACGGAAGAGGGTTTGAGATTACGGTGGCGGTAAACGCCGAAGGCCTTTTCCTTCAGTTCATACTTCGGCACGCCGTGGAAATGATAAATCCCCGCCATCGCACCCCAGCAGACATTCATGGTCGAATGGACGTTTGTCTGCGTCCAGTCGAAAATCTGCTGCATTTCCTTCCAATAGGTAACGTCCTCGTAAGGCAGCGTCTCGATCGGCGCGCCCGTGATGATGAAGCCGTCGAACTTGCGGTGCTTCACTTCCTCCCAGGTCTGGTAGAAGGCGAGCAGATGTTCTTCAGACGTGTTCTTAGCTTTGTGGTTGCCGACACGGATCAGCGAGAATTCCACCTGCAGCGGCGAAGCGCCCACCAGGCGCGCCATCTGCACTTCTGTCTTGATCTTGTTCGGCATGAGGTTGAGCAGCCCGATGTGCAAGGGGCGGATATCCTGGCGGATCGCCACCGTTTCGGTCATCACCCGCACGCCCTCGTTCACGAGGGTTTCGAAGGCAGGCAGCGTATCGGGGATCTTGATGGGCATTGCGGTCAACTCGATCAAAATAAAAAACCGGCGGCGAAAGAATCGCTACCGGTCCGCACGCGGCCCTTTAGCGATTTATTTAACGTGGCTGCAAGCCGGCCGGCCAAATCACCACGAGGCATCCTAATTAGCGCCAGTCGCGCTGCGAATCAACTGTCAATAGAGACAGCTGCACAAGCCATCACGCTTTCTTTATGGGTGGTGGAATCTGTTGATGGACCAGTAACGCCCCCATGTTATTAATGGTGTGATGGGCGATTTTGGAAAAAATAATGAAAAATGACGTCAAAGGGGGGAAGGGCATCCAGAGTCAGGACCGGGTGGGGTATGATCTCAGCCTGACATATCGGCTTGGAGTGATGTTCTCCGCATTCTGGAATTCGCAGGTTCGCGGCAAGGTCGTGGGACTTGCGATCCTGCTTGTCGTCATCATCCTGATGACCGCCTATGGACAGGTGATCCTCAACGAATGGAACGCCCCTTTCTACGATTCCCTCGAGCGTCGTGATCTCGGCGAGTTCTTCCGCCAGCTCGAAGTCTTCGCGATGATCGCCGGTGCGCTGTTGCTGCTCAACGTGTTGCAGGCATGGCTGAACCAGATGACCGCCCTCTACATGCGCGAAGGCCTCTCACGCGATCTCGTCGATCAGTGGCTGGAGCGCAAGCGCGCCCTCAAGCTCTCCACCATCGGCATCCTCGGCGTTAACCCGGACCAGCGTCTTCACGAAGATTCCCGCAATCTTGCCGAAAGCACCACCAACCTCGCTCTCGGCCTCCTGCAATCGACCATTCTGCTCGTCAGCTTCATCGGCGTCTTGTGGGAGCTTTCGAGCGGTTTCATCTTCCATATCAGCGGCCACAGCTTCACCATCCCCGGCTACATGGTCTGGGCGGCGATCTTCTACGCCGCATCGGCCTCGCTATTGAGCCAGGTCGTTGGCCGCAAGCTCGTCAAGCTCAATGCCGACCGATTCTCGAAGGAAGCCGAACTGCGCTTTGCGCTAATGCATGCCAACGAGAATATGCCGGCGATAACAGTGGCGCGTGGCGAAGAGAACGAGCGCAAACGCATCAACGGCGATATCAGCAACGTCCTTACCGTCATCAAGCGGCTCGCCATGGCCAATACCAACCTGACCTGGGTCTCGGCGGGTTATGGCTGGCTGGTTATCGTTATCCCGATCATTGTTGCAGCCCCCGCCTATTTCTCCGGCGGCCTCACATTCGGCCAGCTGATGATGTCGGTCGGCGCCTTCAACCAGGTCAATACGGCGCTGCGCTGGTATGTCGCCAACTTCGGCCCGATTGCCGAATGGCGCGCCACGCTGATGCGCGTCACCGATTTCCGCCAGGCGCTTCAGGAGATGGATGATGACTTCGATTTGAAGGACGCAATCGTCTACGAGGAAACCGCGCCCGACAGGCTGACGCTGAAGGATATCGTCATCGTTGCCAAGCTTGGCGAGGATATCGACGATTGCGGCGGCTTCCAGATGCGCGAAACGGATGTGACGATCAGGGCCGGCGAAAAGGTCATGATCAACGGCGATCACAGCGTGAACCGCCGCCTGCTCTTCCAGGCCATGGCCGGCCTCTGGCCCTGCGGCAAAGGCACAATAGGCCTGCCGCCGATTGACGACATCCTGTTCATCCCCCAGGTTGCCTATGTGCCGGGTGGAACGCTGCGCGAGGCGATCGCATTCCCCCAAAAACCCGAAGCCTATGACACCGCGGCCATCGAAGCCGCACTTGAGGCTGCCGGCTTGCATTCCCTGGTCGCCCGCCTCGATAGCCGCGCGCGCTGGGACAAGCTTCTCGATGCCGATGAACAGAAGGCTATCGGCTTTGCCCGCCTGCTCCTCGTCAAGCCGCGCTGGGCCGTCTTCGACGAAGTGCTCGAAGGCATGGAGCCGGAATGGCAGCGCACTATGACGAAGCTGCTTACCACGATGCCGGACACCGGCATGATCTATATCGGCCGCTCGGAGACCTATCTGGAAGCGCTGCATCCGCGCATACTGCATCTGCTGGCGCTGCCTTCGAAATCCGATGAAGAACCGGTAGCATCCGTCGCAGGATCAAGCGCCGCGACAGCTCGTGCCCCGGCGCTCTGATCAATTCCAGTAGAAGAAGTGTGCGGCGGTTTGGCTGAAATTGCTCCAGGAGAGCTTACATCGGCGGCATCACGCCGTTGATGCCGACGGCGACCTGAGCGGCCGAGATACTGCCGTCGGCTGCCCTTTCCGCCATGACGATAACGCCGGCGCCCGGCTTCAGATCATCTTTCGTTGCCGGCGCAAAGGTAACGATCGGCGTGCCCTCGGCAATCGAGATGGTCTTTTCCTTGCCCTGATAGGTGAGCGTGATCGTGTGGCCGTCGACAGCCTTGACCGCATTGCTGACGGTCGCATTCGTCATCGAACTGTTCGGCTGCACGTCCCACGGACGGCTGCCTTCGCCGGTGCCCTTCATCGCGGCCGGGAAGATCAGCACCTCGATCGCGCCATCGGGACCTGTGCCCTTCGGCAAGGAGGCGACACCAACGAAATCGCCGACCTTGATATCATCGACAGAAGCATTCCTGATACCCGAGACCTTCCAGCCGGACTTGAGCGCCACCGTCGCATCGCTGCCCTCGCGGGTCTTGACGGTTAGCGTGTCGCCGTTGAGACTCTCGATCGTGCCACGAACGCGCACGCGCTGGTTTTCCTGAGCAATCGCCGCCTGCGAAAGGCTAAGCACGACGAAGCCGCTGGCGGCAAGCGCCGTCAATATTCTGGTATAGGATTTGCAAGACATGTAACTCTTCCTTGTCGCCATTGATCGGCACGATCCCCAGCTGAGCGGCACTCTATGCCGCATGACGCGGCGCGGGCGAATCAAGGAAAAGTGAGGAAAGCGGACCCCGACAATCCGGTTCCAGACGCCGGAGTCCGCGAAAGACCTTTGAAAAGACCGGCTCAACCGGCAGCAGACATGTCCATGTACATGATTTCCCAGACATGGCCGTCGAGGTCCTGGAAGCTGCATCCATACATCGGCCCCATATCGAGGATCGGCTTCCAGGGCTTGCCGCCCACTGCCAGCGCCTTCTTGAGGTAATCATCCACCTCGTCGCGGCTACCGGCCGAAAGGCAGGTCAGCACTTCCTTGCCCTTCGTCGTATCGGCGATATCGCCCTCGATGAACTGCTGGAAATGACCGTGGGTCAGCAGCATCACATAGATGTTTTCCTCGACAATCATGCAGGCAGCATCGTCGGTGGTAAAATTCGGATTGTAGGAAAAGCCGAGCGCCGAGAAGAATTCCTTCGACTTGACGAGGTCCTTGACCGGCAGGTTCACGAAAATCGTGCGCATGAAAAAATCTCCCTAATGACGTGGCGGCACCATGCCGTTGATCACGTTCGGCCCAAGGACGGAGAAAACCACCCGATCCGACATTTCAGGAAATTTTTATCGGATCAGCCTTCCAGCTCCTCGCGCAGCATTTCGAGTTCCAGCCATTCCTCTTCCATCTTG
Source organism: Rhizobium sp. 768_B6_N1_8 (assembly GCF_051811225.1). Lineage (NCBI taxonomy): Bacteria > Pseudomonadati > Pseudomonadota > Alphaproteobacteria > Hyphomicrobiales > Rhizobiaceae > Rhizobium > Rhizobium sp. 768_B6_N1_8. The sequence goes on from NZ_JBPWPV010000001.1 coordinate 4,264,767, forward strand.
GTCAGGCTTTCGCGCAGTTTCTCCATCTCGGATGCCAGCCGGTTGAAGGTTGCCGGGTCCTTGGTGAAGAGGTTCGGATCGGCCATCTTCTCCTCACGCTTGCCGATCTCCGCCTCTGCCTTGGCCATTTCTTTCGGCAGGTTTTCGAGTGCGAATTTCTGCTTGTAGGAGAGCTTGACCTTCGAGGCAGAAGGTGCGGCAGCCGTCTCCTGCGCCTTAGGCTTTTCCGCCGCCTTCTCGGCCCTGCGGCGCTCCTCGGCTGCACCCTTGCGCTGCGCCAGCATGTCGGAATAGCCGCCGGCATATTCGATCCAGCGCCCGTCCGGCGCTTCCGGATTGGCCGGCGCAATTGTCGAGGTCACCGTCCGGTCGAGGAAGTCGCGATCGTGGCTGACGAGGATGACGGTGCCGGCAAAACCCGTGACGATCTCCTGCAAGAGGTCCAGCGTCTCGATGTCGAGATCGTTAGTCGGCTCGTCGAGGATGAGCAGGTTCGTCGGCCGCGACAGGATGCGCGCCAGCATCAGCCGGGCGCGTTCGCCGCCGGAGAGGTTCTTGATCGGCGTGCGCGCCTGCTCCGGCTGGAACAGGAATTCCTTCATGTAGCCGGTCACATGCCGCTGCTCGCCATTGACCAGCAGGTTCTCGCCACGCCCATCCGTCAGGTAGTTGGCAAGCGTATCGTCGAGGTTCAGATCCTCACGCTTCTGGTCGAGGGTCGCGATATCAAGATTGGTGCCGAGCTTCACCGTACCGCTGTCGGGCGCAAGCTGGCCGGTCAGCATCTTCAAAAGCGTCGTCTTGCCGGCGCCGTTCGGGCCGACGAGACCGATGCAATCGCCACGATGCACGCGGATCGAGAACGGCGCGACGATCGGCCGGTCGTCATAGCTTTTGGTGATCTTGTCGGCCTCGATCACCAGCTTGCCGGATTCCTGCGCATCGGAAGCGCTTGCCTGTACCGTTCCCTGCGGCCCTTTGTGGCCACGATACTGCGAACGCATCGTCTGCAGCTCGCCAAGCCGGCGCATGTTGCGCTTGCGTCGTGCCGTCACGCCATAGCGCAGCCAGTGTTCTTCCCGCTCGATCGCCTTGCCGAGCTTGTGCTGCTCCAGCTCCTCTGCCTCCAGCACCTGGTCCCGCCACGCCTCGAAAAACGCAAAGCCCTTGTCGAGCCGTCGAGACGTGCCGCGGTCAAGCCAGACGGTGGCCGTCGAGACCTTTTCGAGGAAGCGGCGGTCGTGCGAGATCAGCACCAGCGCACTGCGCGTCTTCTGCAATTCGCCTTCCAGCCACTCGATGGTCGGCAGGTCGAGATGGTTGGTTGGCTCGTCGAGCAGCAGGATGTCGGGCTCCGGCGCCAGTACGCGCGCAAGTGCTGCGCGACGCGCTTCGCCGCCAGAAAGGTTCTTAGGATTTTCCTCGCCGGTCAGCCCGAGATGCGAGAGCAGGTAGCTGACACGATAGGGATCGTCGCCCGGCCCGAGACCGGCTTCGGCATAGGCCTGCACGGTCTGGAAGTCGGCAAAATCCGGCGCCTGCTCCAGATAGCGCACCGTTGACGCTGGATGGCGGAAGACGTCACCTGACTGCGCGTCGACCAGGCCGGCGGCGATCTTCAGAAGCGTCGATTTGCCCGAGCCGTTGCGGCCCACGAGACAGATCTTGTCGCCGGACTCCACCTGCAGGGCAGCGCCCGCCAGAAGCGGTGCACCGCCGAAGCTCAGGAAGATATCGTCGAGTTTCAGAATGGGAGGCGCCAAGTATCAGACTCCGGAAAGATCATAGGGCCGCGCGAGCACGATGGCCCTGCCGCTGGCAAGCGTGAAGCGCACAGGCCCCTCCGCCACATTGGAAATGGTGCGCGACGAGCCGAAGGGCAAATGGAAGTCGGCGAGCGGATAGCGGGCATTTTCGATGAACAGGCCACGCAGCTCGCTGAAGCCTGGCACGGAAAACAGACTGCCCGGCGGAAGATCGATCTCCAGCGAGCCGGGAAGCAAAGGCACGGCCTCCTCACTGCCCGAGGTCAGCAGCATATCGAAGCCTTCTTCCGCCAACTCCACGGCGTAGAGCAGATGCTGCAGGGCGTGGTCGGACCGTTCACCGCCCAGCGCACCCGCAAGGATCAGGCGTTTGGCACCACGCTCGATCGCCTCGCTAACGGCAATTTCACCATCCGTCGCAGCCTTTGCGACTGGATAGGGCTGGCGCGGTACGTCAGGAAAAGCGCGGTCGAGATCGGGCGGTGTCGAATCGAAATCGCCAACCCACAGTTCCGGCACCACGCCCAGCGCCGCCGCATGCCGCATGCCGCCGTCGGCCGCGATGAACCGGCTTTCCCGCACGGCGTCGCGCAGACGATCCGTCAGGCTGAGTGCCCCGCCGAGCAGGATGGTGAAGGTGGATTGGCTCATGGGCATTGCCCATAGCGCAAACGGGGGGTGAAGGGGAAGAGGCGCCGCAGATCCGGTGCCTTTCCCTCAAAGCAATTCCCGCAAAAGCGTGCAGCCGTTTTGCGGGAATTGCGTAATCAAATGCTCTAGAAGCGATAGGTGACACCGGCACCGATCAGCCAGGGATCCAGTTTCGCCTTGCCGCTGACATCGGCACCGCCGACGGTCGCATCGAAATCCGGACGCAGGAAGATTTTCTTCACATCCAGGTTCGCACCCCAATGCTCATCGAACATGTAGTCGAAACCGGCCTGCAGCGCGACGCCGAATGTGTTCTTCACATCGAGGCTGTCGGCACTCTTGCCGGACTGGTTGTAGAAGACAGTGTAGTTCACACCGGCACCGAGATAGGGCTGGAAGGCACCGAAATCGGTGAAATGATACTGCAGCGTCAGCGTCGGCGGCAGCAGCCACGTCTTGCCGATTTCCCCGAGGCCGGCAATCGAGCCTTCGCCATGCACATTGGCATAGGTCGTGCCGAGAATGAGCTCCGCGGAAATATTGTCGGTGAAGAAATAGGAGATATCCACTTCCGGAATCACCGTGTCCGAATAGGACAGATCGGATCCGGGGATGCCATCGACTGAGCCGTTGTCGCGCGTGATCACGCCAAGCGCACGAAGACGTACCTGCCATGGGCTTTGCGTGGCCATTGGCGAGCCCGCCGAAGGCGCCAGATCGGCCGAAAGCGCCGCATGCCCGAAGGATGCGAAAACGATAGCGGCAAAAATACCCCTCAGCCGAAGCGGATGATGTTTCATGTGAATCTCTCCTGATGTCGTCGAACGAGGAGAGACTTAGGCTTGCCTTGGATGGGTCGGCTTGAGCGAGATCAAACGCTCGGACTATTTTCTTAGCCCGGCGTATCCTTGTCGCGCGAAAGGAAGATCGCCTCGTAGCCGCCGATGAATTTCTCGAACAGCAGCGAGAAAGTGTCGATCTCCTCCTGTGGCCAGTCCCGCACAACCTCGGAAACGAAGGCGAGCTTCTGGGCCCGGATTTCCGCCAGCAGATCCTTCCCGAGCGGAGTCATGACGACGACGATACGTCGCGCATCCGCCTGCGAAGCCTCACGGCGCAGGACGTTGCGGCCCACCATATCGGACACGACGCGGCTTGCCCTCGACGGGTCGATGCGTAGCATCTCGGCAATGGCGCCGACCGTCACCTCGCCATTTTCCTGTGCGCGACGCACGGCATCGAGTACGTCGAGATGAGACAGCTCCAGATCCGGCGCCACGCTCTGGATCGCCAGGCGGCCGATCAGCCGGCGTCCCGTCATCATTCGCATGCGCGTCATGGTGCGGCCGATGCGCGGCACGCTGTCCAAAGGATCATCAAGCTCGGTCGTTCTTGTCTTGGTCAAGGTCTCGTTCATGACGGAATCATAACAGACCGGAGTTGAAAATAAAATATGCCAATATCAACAATGTGCCGTTGACAAATATATGACATTAGCACATAACATATCTATATAACGAGAATGGCCCATCCCATGGATATGCAACTTGCCCCCGCCCCGCTCGTAACGGATCCCCGTCGGCGGCTCATCCTCTTCTTCTTCCTGATGACCGCTATGTTCATGGCGACGTTGGATAACCAGATCGTCTCCACGGCACTGCCGACCATCGTCGGCGAGTTCGGTCATCTGGACCGCTTCGGCTGGATCGGTTCGGCCTATCTGCTGGCGCTCAGCGCCGTGATGCCGCTCTATGGCAAGCTCGGCGATCTCTTCGGACGCAAATATGTGATGATGACGGCAATCGCGATCTTCACGGTGGGCTCCGCCGTCTGCGGTCTCGCCGTCTCGATGAACACGCTGATTGCCGCCCGCGTGCTGCAGGGCTTCGGCGGCGGCGGCATCATGGTTTCGATTTTCGCCGTCAATGCCGACCTCTTCGAGCCGCGCGAACGCGCCCGCTACCAGAGCTATTCCAGCCTCGTACTGATGGCCTCCGGCGCCATCGGCCCGGTCCTTGGCGGCACGATGAGCGATCTCTTCGGCTGGCGCTCGATCTTCCTCGTCAACGTGCCGATCGGCTTCATCGTGCTTACCGGCCTCGCCTTCATGCTGCCCTACCGCAAGCCGCATCGCCGGCCGAAGATCGATTATGCCGGCGCACTCCTGCTGGCGCTGACAACAACCAGCATCGTGCTTGCGACCGACAGCAGCGAGCTTTTCGGTGCGCTGATCTCGCCGCAGAGCATCGGCATAATCGCCTTCGGCGTGGTTTGCGCCATCACCTGGGTTTTCGTCGAACGTCGCGCGCCGGAACCGATCGTGCCGCTGCCGCTGTTCCGCAATTCCACGTTCAGCCTGCTGCTGGTGATCTCCATCATGGGCGGCGCAATCGCCATCGGCATGGTCAACTACCTCGCGCTGTTCCTTCAGACGACGACAGGCCTTTCGCCGTCGGGCGCCGGTCTGCTCTTCATTCTGCTGACAGGCGGTCTCGTCTGCGGCTCCCTGAATGCCGGCCGCATCATTTCGAAGACAGGCCGCTACAAGCCCTTCGCAATTGCCAGCCTCACCTGCAGCGCCATCGCTTTTGCACTGATCTCACAGGTTCACGCCGGCACACCGATTGCCTTCATCGGCGCGATCATGCTGCTGCACGGCGTCGGTATCGGCCTTGCCCAGCAGGTTCCGGTCATCGGCGTTCAGAATGCCGCACCGGCCCGCGATGTGGGTGCTGCAACCGGCTCGGTCACGCTGTCGCGTATGGGCGGCGCCTCGATTGCCATCTCCATCTACGGTGCAATCATTGCATCGCAGCTCGGCAGGCTCGGCTCCTCCATCCCAGGGGTGGCCAATATCGAGGAGCTGACGCCGAAAATGATGGCAGCACTTCCCGAGGCCAGCCGTCAGGCGGTGGCTAATGCTTACGCCTCCGCCTTCTCGCCGCTGTTCATGACCTCCTGCGGCATCGCTTTGATCGGTCTGATCGCCGCCATCATGCTGAAGCCGGTGCAGCTCCCCCGCGCCGGCGAACAGAAGACCAGCCAGACCACCGCCGCCGCCGCCGAAGCCGCGGAGTAAGCACAGAGCGCGCGGCCTCCGCGCCTCTTCAATTTAGTCGGCTCGAAAACACCACTATTAATTGTATTATTCGCGCGAATGTTACGCGTGCCCGCATCGGTCGCCGTACTGACCGATTTTTTCCGCAGTGCAGCCGGAATCTGCACTCGCGATGGAACTTTCGCCATAATTTCATCGGAGCGAGAAGTGCCTCGACAGGCGGGGCATTGCCGAAATGCAACGGCGCCACATTTAGATAGAGTCTCGCTATGCAACCCACGCGGAAATCGGCTACAGCAAAGACTTGGATCGGCCGATTGTACAGCGCGAGAACCGAGGCGGAAGCCTATTGAATTTTCCTGGCAACGGCCGGCCCGAAGATGCGGCAGACCGGCGACTTAAAATGGTGCGGAGAGACAGACTGGACAGTATGACGACGTGGAAATCGCCCGCGCTTTCCAGTGATGCCTTTTTTGCGCCGCGCCGTTGGGCGCGCCGTTTCCTGCTGCTGTTGGCCTGCGCCGTCGCGCTGAACGGCTGCGAGTCGTTGATCCAACAATCCTATCAGCCGACCGTCGGCCCTTCGTCTAATCCGCAAATCGTCGACGAAGTGCAGAAGAACGACCCTCGCGCCGCCATGGGCGCCCGCGAGCATCCGCGCATCGTTGCGAGTTATGGCGGCGAGTATAAGGACGCCAGGACCGAGCGCCTCGTCGCGCGTATCGCCGGCGCACTGACGGCCGTCTCGGAGAATCCGAGCCAGTCCTACCGCATCACCATCCTGAACTCGCCCGCTATCAACGCCTTCGCGCTGCCGGGCGGTTATCTCTATGTCACCCGCGGCCTGTTGGCGCTCGCCAACGATGCCTCGGAAGTCGCGGCCGTGCTGTCACACGAGATGGGCCACGTCACCGCAAACCATGGCATCGAGCGGCAGAAGCGTGAAGAGGCGGAAGTCATTGCCAGCCGTGTCGTCGCCGAAGTGCTGTCGAGCGATATAGCCGGCAAACAGGCGCTTGCCCGCGGCAAGCTGCGTCTTGCCGCCTTCTCTCGTCAGCAGGAACTGCAGGCCGACGTCATCGGCGTACGCATGCTCGGTGAAGCCGGCTATGATCCTTATGCCGCAGCCCGTTTCCTCGACTCCATGGCCGCTTACAGCCGCTTCATGTCGGTCGATCCCGAGGCAGACCAGAGCCTGGACTTCCTGTCGAGCCATCCGAATTCCGCCCAGCGCATCGAGCTTGCCCGCACCCACGCTCGCGCCTTTGGCCAGGAAGGCTCCGTCGGCGATAAAGGCCGTGACTACTATCTCGATGGCATCGACGGCCTTCTCTACGGCGACAGTCCGGAAGAGGGCTATGTGCGCGGCCAGACCTTCCTGCACGGCGGCCTCGGCATCCGCTTCGACGTGCCGCCTGACTTCAGCATCGACAACAAGGTCGAGGCCGTCATGGCAACCGGCCCGAACGATATCGCCATCCGCTTTGACGGCGTGGCCGACAACCAGAACCAGAGCCTGACGAATTACATTTCCAGCGGCTGGGTTACCGGCCTCGATCCGTCGACCATCCAGCCGATCAACGTCAATGGCATGGAGGCTGCGACCGCGCGCGCCACTGCCGACCGTTGGGACTTCGATGTCACGGTCATCAGAAACAACAATCAGATCTTCCGCTTTCTGACGGCGGTGCCGAAAGGCAGCCCGTCGCTGGAGCCGACGGCAGACGTTCTGCGCGCAAGCTTCCGCCGTATGACGCCGGACGAAGCCGCTTCGCTGAAGCCGCTACGCGTGCGGGTGGTCACAGTCCGCCCTGGCGAGAACATCACCACGCTCGCTTCCCGCATGATGGGTACCGATCGCAAGCTCGATCTCTTCAAACTGATCAACGCCCTGCCGACGGGCGCTGCCGTTTCTCCCGGCGACCGCGTGAAGATTATCTCCGAATAAAAGAAGGCCCGGCTTGTGCCGGGCCAGTCTGTGCTGCTGGGGAGTAATTCCTGTCAGGCATAGGCTGCCATGTGCGGATCGGCGCTGACGAGCGCCGTACGAAGCTTTTCCATCGCCCGGCTTTCGATCTGGCGCACGCGCTCTTTGGAAATGCCGAGGTCAGCGCCGAGCTCTTCGAGTGTCGCCCCGTCTTCGGCAAGCCGGCGCGCGCTGATGATCTTCATTTCACGCTCGTTGAGATGCTTGAGGGCAGAGGCAAGCCAGACACGACGGCGTTCGCCGTCGATCATGTTTGAGACCTGCTCATCCGGCAGAGGTTCGTCGCTGACGAGGAAATCCATCTTTTCTGCACTGTCGGCATCACCCGAAACGGAAGGCGCCTGCAACGAGGCATCGTTGCCGGAAAGGCGCGCATCCATGGTCTGCACGTCAGCAAGGCTGACACCGAGGGCAGCCGCGATTTCCTGATGAATGGATTGCAGTGTCAGCTGCGTATCGCCCTTGGCCAGCTTGGCGCGCAGGCGCCGCAGATTGAAGAAAAGTGCCTTCTGCGCCGAACTCGTACCGCCGCGCACGATCGACCAATTGCGCAGGATATAGTCCTGGATCGAGGCGCGGATCCACCAGCTTGCATACGTGGAAAAGCGCACATCGCGCGCCGGTTCGAACCGGGCCGCGGCCTCCAGAAGCCCGACATAACCTTCCTGTACGAGATCGCTCATCGGCAGGCCGAAATTGCGGAACTTGCCTGCCATGGAAATGACGAGGCGCATATGCGCCATGGCGATCTGGTTGCGGGCGCCGCGGTCTTCATGATCTTTCCAACGAATGGCCAGGTTATGCTCTTCTTCACGGGCAAGATAGGGAGCCGCCATTGCTATTTTGATCATGCGCCGATCTGCAGACATGTTCTTCATATCGCTCTCCTAAATGGGCCACGTGCCTAAAAATGAACAAGCAAACACCGTTTCCGGAACATCGCTGCGCCGGAGCAAACTAGGGTCTTGAATGCATAAAGGCCTCCTCCTGGACTTTTCAGGAGGAGGCCCTATCTCTCGTCATGTGCCGCCAAGACGGCAGGATTGGATCTGTTTCTTGAGATTACCGGAAAGGCAAATTCTGGAAATCATGATCCTCTCCTCATCGAACGTTGACAGCTTCGGCGGAAGTCAAACCGAGCTTTATAGGCTCCGGTCATGTCCGCACTACTGTGTATGAACGTCGTAGCGGCGAAAAAGTTCCAATAAAAAACCCGGCACCAAGGCCGGGTTTTTTCATCAGCAAAAACAATGCGCTATTAAGCGGCTTCGTCCTGCGAGTCGTCTTCTTCGATTACCTTGCCACGCTTCGGACCCTTGTTGAGATTGGTCTCGACGAGGCGAACTGCTTCGGTTTCAGACATTTTGTTGACGGCAGCGATTTCGCGAGCCATGCGGTCAAGAGCAGCCTCATAGAGCTGACGCTCGGAATAGGACTGTTCCGGCTGGTTCTCGGCACGATAAAGATCGCGAACGACCTCTGCGATGGAAATCAGGTCGCCGGAATTGATCTTGGCATCATATTCCTGAGCGCGACGGGACCACATGGTGCGCTTGACGCGAGCCTTGCCCTGCACGACCTTGAGGGCGCGCTCGACGAAATCGGTCTCGGAAAGCTTACGCATGCCAATGCTCATGGCCTTCGCGACCGGAACCTTCAGCCGCATCTTGTCCTTTTCGAAATCGATGACGAAAAGTTCAAGCTTCATGCCGGCGACTTCTTGCTCTTCGATAGCCGTGATGGTACCGACGCCATGTGCGGGGTACACGATCGATTCACCAGTCTTGAAGCCGTGACGTGCGGTAGAAGGTTTTTTCTGCTGGGTGGTCATTCTAATCAAAAACTCCCTGTTACGCTACCGGCGGCGGCCGGAGCCGGGTCAGTCAGGCCCGGATGAGACGGTTAAATCCGTCGGGTGACTTCACTCTGGTTCCACCAGACAGAAGCAAAAGGTATCCTTGCGCGCGATCTTGGGATCCGACAGCTCAAGTTATTGATATGTCACGGAAACCGCGTACGGATTTGTTTTACTTTCGTGATGGTTTTGGGCATGCGTCATGCCACAAATGGAACAGTGTGGTGAACGTATCACAAAAATATGAGGAAATCAATAATTTGCTTAACGTGAGTCATGTGGGCAACACATAGCCCCCATGTGACTCACGCGTAATTTGAAACGTTTAACCTGCCGCTGAACCCGGTTTCATCGGCACCGCACGTCGAAATTTTCAGTCGCCGCTACCGGGCTTTTCCGAGAAGTATTTCTCGAATTTTCCGGTCTCGCCGTCCATCTCCTTGGCCTCGGCCATCGGCTCTTTCTTGACCGTGATATTCGGCCAGATGCTCGCATATTCAGCGTTAATCTTCAGCCACTTGTCGAGACCCGGTTCGGTATCGGGCTTAATCGCCTCGGCCGGACATTCCGGCTCGCAAACACCGCAGTCGATGCACTCATCGGGATGGATGACGAGGAAATTCTCGCCCTCGTAGAAACAGTCGACGGGGCAGACTTCAACACAGTCGGTATATTTGCAGCGAATGCAATTGTCGGTCACGACATAGGTCATGAAGAACTCCAGGATTTCCACGCGGGCGGGGCCGGGCAACCTGGAACGTCGCGCCTGTCCCCTAAGCCGGAGAGAAAGCGTGGACAGGCTTGGGAGGCAAGCACGCTACCCGGCAGGTTGTGTGTCACGTATCGGCTTTACAGCAGGATTTCAAGGACAAACGATCTCCGAAAAGCTGACGGCAGGAAGAGTTTTCTAATCCTCATCCGACATCAGCCTGTCGATTGCGCGCCGTTCCTTTTTCGTCGGTCTTCCGGAGCCGGTGGCCCGAATAGCTTGCTCATAGGGCGTGAGGCGTTTTGCCACATCCGGAGGCGGCGACAGATCCTCATAGAGCAGCTTCGCCTCCTCATAGGGTCCGCGCCGCTCGCCCGGCAGCCGGACAACGAGAATGACATCCCGCCGCTCCAGCCTCAGCTCAACGCGATCGCCCACCTTGACCATCTGGCTCGGCTGTGCACAGCGTGCGCCATTGATGCTGACGTGACCGGATTGGATATGGCTCTGCGCCAGCGAGCGCGATTTCACCATGCGTGCGAAGAACAGCCATTTGTCGATGCGCTGGCGCGAACCGCTCCCTGGCTGTGTCTCTCCACTCATGACTACTTCTTCATCTGCTCCTTGAGCGCTGCAAGCTTGGCAAACGGCGAATCCGGATCGATCGGCTTCTCCTTGCGCGGCGGCTTGGCCTCGAAGCGCAGCGGCTGCGAATTGCCGCGATTGTTGTTGCGGTCGTTGCGATCGCCACGATCCTTGCGGTCCTGACGGTCGCCGCGCTGCTCGTTGCGGTCATTACGCGCATGCTGAGGCCTGCCCCCATCACGATTGCCGCCGTCACGATTGCCGCCTTCCCGGTTACCGTCGCGATTGCCGCCATCCCGGTTGCGGTTGTTGTTGCGATTACCGTCCCGGCTCTCGCCACCTTCGCCACCGCCCTGACGGCGATTGTTGCGCTCACCGCGGTCCTGACCCTGGCCTTGGCCCTGTCCGCCGCGGCGGTCGCCATGGCCGCGCGCTTGGCGCTGGTTTTCGTTGCGGCCACCGAGGCGCCACAGGAGAACCGGCTTCGGCTCTGCAGCTTCGCCCGCCTCAGCCGAATCTTCGGCAACTGCAGGCGTTTCCTCAGCTACAGGTGCGGCTTCGACAGCGGGCGTTTCTTCCGAAGCGCCGTCTGCGTCATCGTGGTCGGCCTTTTCAGCCGTTTCCTCTGCTGCGGCCTCAGTCACCGCTGAAGCCGGAACGGATGCTGCATCCTGCGTTGCGAGGAATGCGGCTGCCTCTTCGGCCTTCACGGCATCGGCGCGGTAGCCGAGACCCTTGAGAATCTCTTCCATGTCTTCGAGCGTCGCGCCGAGAATGGATAGCATCGCCGTCGTCGTCGTGAAACGGCGACCGTCATAGGCGCCTTCGGGACGCGTGCCTTGACCCGGCTTCCACTGCAGGAGCGGACGGATGAGATCGGCAAGACGCTCCAGGATGTCGATGCGCACGGCGCGCTTGCCGAGGAAACGGAAGCCCGCGAGCTTGTAGAACATACGCTCGAAGCTCGGATCGGTGACCACAGAGGTACGGCCGGCGGCGAGCACCGGAATGAGATCACCGTAGCCCGGCTTGTCGAGACCGTCATTCTTCAGCGCCCAGAGCAGGGTGATGAGCTCCGCCGGCGCCGGCTTCAGAAGCGCCGGCACGAAGATATGATAAGCGCCGAAGCGAATGCCGTATCGGCGCATGGAAGCGCGCGCATCCTGATCCAGAGACTTCACTTCTTCCGTCACGTCGCGGCGGAAGAGCACGCCGAGATTCTCGACGAGCTGGAAGGCAAGCCCCTTGGCAAGGCCCTGCAGGTCTTCGGCGCGCGACAGGTCGTCGAGCGGCTTCAGCACCGTGCTGATATGATGATTGACGAAGCGCTCGATACGGGCGGCGACATGGTCGCGCGCATTGCCCGTGAGCTGCTCGTCGGCAAGCAGGATGACACGCGGACGCATCACATGATCGCTGCCCGAAAGGCGGCCGACAGGATCGCCGAGCCACCGGACGAGTCCATCCGATCCGATCGCCAGATCGGCATTGCCTGCGGCATGCAAGCGTGCGGCACGAGCTTCGAATTCGAGAGCAAGCGCCTTCTGCGACGCAGCCTGAACCGCCTTGGCATCCGGCCCGTCCGTTCCCCCAACAGGCGTGAAACGGAACCCGGTCAACTGCCCCACATGATGTCCTTCAACAAAGACATCGCCATTCACACTGATTTCAGCTTCCAGCATCGCATTCTCTCTCAGGCGCTTCATGAGCACAGATGTCCTGCGATCAACAAAGCGTTTCGTCAACCTTTCATGTAACGCATCGGACAATCGATCTTCGATTTCCCGCGTCTTTTCCTGCCAGTGTGTCGGATCGGCAAGCCAGCCGGGCCGATTCGATACATAGGTCCAGGTCCTTATCTGCGCGATTCGCGCCGAAAGCGTGTCAATTTCTCCATCCGTCCGATCCGAACGATGAACCTGTTCGGCTAGAAACTGCTCGTTCACCGTGCCATAGCGCACTAGATCGGAAAAGAGGGTAGAAATAAGATCGGCATGTTGCGCAGGCGTTATGCGCCGATAGTCCGGCAGAGCGCAAGCCTCCCAGAGCTTTTCGACCCGCGCCGGCGTGCTAGCGAGATCAATAATTTCCGGATAGCGCGACAAATGTTCGAGCGCTTGCTGGTCGACGGCCGGCAGCGCCCGGGTCAGACCCGGTACGCGGGGGCCGGTCTCAAGGCTTGCCCGCAGGGATTGTATCGAGGAAAAATCGAGATCCTTGGTACGCCACTGCAGAACCTTGATATTGTCGAACTCATGGCCCTCGATGCGCTGCACCAGTTCCTCGTCGAAGGGTGAAACCTGGCCGGTTACGCCAAAGGTTCCGTCACGCACATGACGGCCGGCGCGGCCAGCGATCTGGCCGAGTTCGCCGGGGTTGAGGTTGCGGAATTGATACCCGTCGAACTTCCGGTCCTGCGCGAAGGCCACATGGTCGACATCGAGATTGAGACCCATGCCGATCGCATCGGTCGCGACGAGATATTCGACGTCGCCCTCCTGATAGAGCGCGACCTGCGCATTGCGGGTGCGGGGGCTGAGCGCTCCGAGCACGACAGCCGCACCGCCGCGCTGGCGCCGGATCAGTTCCGCGATCGCATAAACTTCGTCCGCCGAGAAGGCGACGATTGCCGAACGCTGCGGCAGCCGGGTGATCTTCTTCTGCCCGGCATAGAGAAGGTGGGAAAGCCGCGGCCGCTCCGTGACCGTAATCCCCGGCAGAAGCTGCTGCAGGATCGGCCGCATTGTGGCAGCACCTAGCAGAAGCGTCTCCTCGCGCCCGCGCAGGTGCAGGATGCGGTCTGTAAAGATATGGCCGCGCTCGAGATCTCCAGCGAGCTGCACTTCATCGATGGCGACGAAGGCTGCCTTGGTTTCCCGTGGCATCGCTTCGACCGTACAGACCGAGAAACGCGCATTCGGCGGCGAGATCTTTTCTTCGCCGGTCACTAGCGCCACGTTGTGGGCGCCGACCTTTTCGACCACGCGCGTGTAGACTTCGCGCGCCAGCAGGCGGAGCGGCAGGCCGATGACACCCGTCCCATGCGCCACCATGCGTTCGATCGCATAATGGGTCTTGCCGGTATTGGTCGGCCCGAGCACCGCGGTCACGCCGCGCCCGCTCAGTATCATCGGCTGCGAAGTCAGGGTCATATTCCATGCAAGTGAGGCGGTGACGCCCCAGGGTCAAGTCGGAGCTGCGAATGAGGCACAGAACACATGGACAGCCGAAGCTTCAAACGCAAGGGCAGATTTGAAATAGACTTGGGATTGAGCACGGAAGTCACAGCCCGCTAAGTCCTTGATTTAAGATTCGGAACAGCTTGAGAACGAATCGGAGACGAATCGCTGACTCCGGCGGATTCAGCTTTTGTTCACGGCTAAGTATTGATTTTGAATCGCTTTTTTACACTAGATGCTGAATCCGCAGACTCGCCTGAGAACAAATGCTGGCAACCGCGATTAACGCTTTTTTCCGCATCGTAAAGGCGCAAAGGTCAAGCCCGAAATTAACGCTTCGACCAAAGCCGGAACGAATCGGAGACGAATCGCCGATCTCGAGGTTTTCCCCTTTCGTTCACGGCGAGATCTTGTGGGCACTTTCGCCACCGATCCCAACATACGGGTTCCGGGTTTGCCGCAGCCGTTCCGAGCGGTCGGATCGCATTAATATTTTGCATGCCGAATTTACGGAGCCTTAAGCAGGCTGGCGCCGACAGGCTGAGGAAAGTCATGGCTGATCAAAGCCGGAACGAATCGCCGACGAATCGGAGACATCTTCATTTTCCTGCTTTGTTCACCGCAACATATTGTATTCAAAGAGAATTTTAACCATACCCGGAAAATACTAGATAGCATTTCGCCGACTTGCTTTCGAAGGAACCGGCTAAATACGGCTTCTGTCGCAATGGTGATAACGCCGCCGTGATATTCTGAGAGTTTAGCCGGGAACAAAAATCGCGGATGCGGGTTTCTAGTCCAGTCGAAATGAGAATGAGGCAGGACAAAAACCATGCTTGGCACGATACTTCTTATTATCCTTATTCTGTTATTGGTCGGCGCCTTGCCGAATTGGGGTTATAGCCGCGGCTGGGGCTATGGACCTTCCGGTGGTTTGGGGTTAGTTCTCGTCATCATTATCATTCTTGTACTGATGGGCCGAATTTAAAGGCCGGTAACCTGGGGAGTTAGACATGAAAAAGATTGTTCTTAGCTGCGCTCTCATTGGCGCTCTCGCCTCCTGCACCCCGACGGAGCAGGGCACGGCGATTGGTGCGGGCACGGGCGCCATCATCGGCGGCGCCGTCAGCAACAGCTGGGGTGGCGCGGCAGTCGGCGCAGTCGCCGGCGGTCTGACAGGCGCACTGATCGGCCATTCGGTCGAACGTCAAGGCTACTGCATCTATCGCGACCGTTACGGCCGCCGTTACGAAGCGCGTTGCCGCTAATCAGCATCGGCCCATCGGAAATTTTGAACGGGCGCTTCGGCGCCCGTTTTTCTTGCGCGCTTTTGTCGTCAACGCCGCGTTGACGATCGGTCGCTGAAGTCAAATCTACCGCGCCACCGGGACCAAGCGCATATTCCTTTCAACATCACAAGAGCAGAGCCTGTGTCGCCCGTGAAAGAAAAGGAACGCTACCATGGCCCAGATTTTCCTGAATTCCGCCGTCGCCGTCCTGATCGCCTCGGCTTTCCTCACGACGGCAGTCGCCGCCCTCCGCAGCCAGGACCGCGCCGTCCAGAAAGTGCCCGTCAAAGCCAATAGACGGCGCCATCCCAACGCCTGACGCCATCAATGAACCGAACCGCGTAACGGCAACTATACGAGCGCCCGTCTGCAGGGAGATAAGACTATGAACAAGATCATCGCAATCGCCGCCCTCATCACCATTGCCCTCGCGGCCTATGGCGCATCTGCCGGCCCCTATGACAGTGCCGGCAGCTTCCCGAGCAACTACGCCCACAGCCAGAAGAAATAGGTTCAGACGAAGAACTGACCGCCATTGGCCGTCAACGTCGAACCGGTAATGAAACCGGCATCCTCGGAAACGAGGAAGGTCACGCAGCGCGCGATCTCCTCGGGTTCGCCGAGGCGCCCGACCGGGATTTGCGGAATGATCTTCTCATTCAGCACCTTTTCCGGCACCGCAAGCACCATCTCCGTCCCGATATAACCGGGGCAGATGGCATTGACGGTAATGTTCTTGACCGCACCTTCCTGGGCAAGCGCCTTGGTAAACCCGAGGTCGCCGGCTTTGGCGGCAGAATAGTTCACCTGCCCCATCTGGCCCTTCTGGCCGTTGATGGAGGAGATATTGACGATGCGGCCGAAGCTGCGGTCACGCATGCCGCTCCACACATGGTGCGTCATGTTGAAGAGACCGGTGAGGTTGGTATTGATCACCTCATGCCACTGCTGCGGCGTCATCTTGTGAAACATCGCATCGCGCGTGATGCCGGCATTGTTGACGAGGATCTCGACCGGGCCGAGTTCGGCCTGGACCCTCGCAATACCTTCGCCGCAGGCAAGATAGTCGGACACGTCCCACTTGAAGACGGGCACGCCGGTAACATTATGAAATGCCTTGGCCTTTTCATCATTGCCGGCATAGTTGGCAGCAACCTTATAGCCGGCATTCTTTAGAGCCATCGAAATTGCCGCGCCAATGCCGCGCGTACCACCAGTGACCAAAGCCACTCTGCTCATGTTCCGCTCCCCAGTTATTGTCAGCCCGCTCTCGGGCAGGCCTCAAGAAACATGCATTGTACGCTATTTACATTGCCTCGAAGCACATCGCGACACCCATGCCGCCGCCGATGCAAAGCGTGGCGAGACCCTTTTTGGCGCCGCGGCGCTTCATTTCGAAGAGGAGCGTATTGAGGACGCGCGCACCCGAAGCGCCGATCGGATGACCGATCGCGATCGCGCCGCCATTGACGTTGACGATATCAGGATCCCAGCCGAGATCCTTGTTCACGGCGCAGGCTTGGGCCGCGAAGGCTTCATTGGCCTCGACGAGGTCTAGATCGCCGACGGACCAGCCGGCCTTTTCCAGCGCCTTGCGGGAAGCAGGGATCGGGCCGGTCCCCATAACTTGCGGATCGACACCGGCTGTTGCCCAGGAAACGATGCGGGCAAGCGGCTGGATGCCGCGACGCGACGCTTCCGCTTCGCTCATCAGCACGGCTGCGGCAGCGCCGTCGTTAAGACCGGAGGCATTCGCCGCGGTCACCGTGCCATCCTTGTCGAAGGCGGGTCGCAGCTTGCCCATGGCCTCCAGCGTCGCGCCGTGGCGGATATATTCGTCGGCATCGACGGTTACGTCACCCTTGCGGCCCTGAATGATGAAGGGAACGATTTCGTCCCGGAAGCGGCCAGCCTTCTGTGCGGCTTCCGCCTTGTTCTGCGAGCCGACGGCGAAGTGGTCCTGGTCGTCGCGTGAAAGCTGCCATTGGCGTGCGATATTTTCAGCAGTAACGCCCATGTGATAGCCGTAAAAGGCGTCGGTTAGACCGTCCTTGATCATGGTGTCGATCATCTTCATGTCGCCCATCTTCACGCCGCCGCGCAAATGTGCCGCGTGTGGCGCCATCGACATGGATTCCTGACCGCCGGCGACGATGATCTTCGCATCACCGAGCGCGATCTGCTGCATGCCGAGGGCAACGGCACGCAGGCCGGAACCGCAGAGCTGGTTGACGCTCCAGGCCGTCGCCTCCTTGGGAACATCGGCCTTCATCGCCGCCTGGCGAGCGGGGTTCTGGCCCTCGCCCGCCTGCAGGACCTGGCCAAGGATGACCTCGTCCACGTCTTCAGGGGAAACACTTGCCCGCTCCAGCGCGCCTTTGATGGCGGCAGCGCCGAGCTCGTGAGCGGGAATTGTGCCGAAAGCACCGTTGAAGGAACCGACAGCGGTGCGCGCTGCGCTGGCGATGACGACGGATGAACTGCTCATGGGGTGGTTTCCTCGTTTCTCGTCACACATATAAGTGGAAACTGACAAAGCTGCAGGCGCAAGTCAAATGCCAAGACTATTCCACCATTTGCTGCAGCGCCCTCAAATGGATTTATCCGTACAGGGAAAGGGCTTGCCGCATCGCACAAAGAGATTGTCACCGCCCTTCTTTTGCGTCTACAGTCTCTGGTGGAGGAGTATCCATACAATCAGACGGGGTTCGGGAGACTGATATGGCGAAGACTGAGGGTCAGATCGTAATCAAGAAATATGCCAATCGCCGCCTCTATAATACAGGCACCAGCACCTATGTGACGCTGGAAGACCTGGCGGAGATGGTGAAGAAGGGGGAGGATTTTGTCGTTCAGGACGCCAAAAGCGGTGACGACATCACGCATTCGGTACTGACCCAGATTATTTTCGAGCAGGAATCGAAGACCGGCAACACGCTGCTTCCGATCTCCTTCCTGCGTCAGCTGATCACCTACTACGGCGACCAGATGCAGATGGTCGTTCCGAGCTTCCTGGAACATTCCATGCGCGCCTTCACGGAACAGCAGTCGCAGATCCGTGAGCAGGTGAACCGTGCCTTCGGCGAAACGCCGCTCAGCAAGAACCTGCAGCTTCCCATGCAAATGGTCGAGGAACAGGTCCGCCGGAATACCGAGATGTTCCAGCAGGCCATGCAGATGTTCTCACCCTTCATGACGCCGCCGCCCAAGGAAAGCCGCAAGGCGGAGGCGAAGGACATCGACGAGCTGAAGGAACAGCTTCGCGCGCTGCAGAACAAGCTCGACAACCTATAGGCCGATAGAAACGTCCCGGCCGGCGCTGCGGATCGACACCGCAAAGCCGCCGATCACGTCGATCAGCGCAATGGTCATCAGGATGAAGAAGACCTGGGTCGCCGCATCCTGGACGAGAAGAAACTCGACCAGGAAGGCGATGAAGACCAGCATCGACAGCATGTGGTTGATGAGGTTGCCGGAAGCGTTCCGGGTCGCCTTCAAGATCTCGAAGAAGAGTACGACGAGCGCCACGACGATGAAAAGATCGCCGAGCGCCATACTCCAGATCGCTCCCGAAAGCATCGACAGTACGATCACATCGTGCTGGAGCGAGGGAATGCCGCCGCCACCCATCAGGCCCAGCATCGCCAGATTGTAAAGAATAAATGGAATAACCATCAGCGGCATTACGGTAATCATGCAGAAATATCTCCCAGATCTCTAGGGAATACTGCCTGACATCACCGTCTCACTTCAAGGCACTGAAGATTATAATATCTTGAAAAGAAAAGGCCGGCATAGAGCCGGCCTTCAAAACTTTCATCGGACAAGCCGCATAAAGAATTATGCGCTTTCCTTCGGCGTCAGAACCTGGCGGCCACGGTACATACCGGTCTTTAGATCGATATGGTGCGGGCGGCGCAGTTCGCCGGAGTTCTTGTCTTCGACATAGGTCGGAGCCTTCAGCGCATCAGCCGAACGGCGCATGCCGCGCTTGGACGGGCTCGTTTTTCTCTTCGGTACAGCCATTTCTCTTACTCCACTTGCGGGCAAAACATTCCCACGGCCAGACTGGCGGCCGAAACGGACATGTCGCGATTTCGGAATTTTGCGCGCTTATACATGCAAGGGGCGGCCTTGACCAGTCCCCATATGTATTTTTTGCGATGCCTCTGATTGTCTGCTCAGACTTCGTCTTCCGGCACAATCCACGGCTCGGCTCGGGCTGCTTCTTCCCACTTCCGCCAGGCCGGATGCGCCTTCATCGCGCTCATGTAGGCCAGTATATCGGTGCTGCTGACGAGATCATAGATATCGAAGCGATTGACGACGGGCGCAAACATCGCATCCGCTCCGCTGAATGCACCGAAGAGGAACGGTCCACCGGATTTCTGCAGCAGGTCGCGCCAGATTGTCTCGATGCGACTGATATCGGCAGAGACGCCGTCAGGCAGCGCGATCTTGCCCTTCGGGCGGCGAATATTCATCGGGCAGGCGCTGCGCAGCGCCCGGAAGCTCGACATCATCTCCATGGAGGCCGAACGGGCGAGCGCCCGCTCGGCGCGATCCTTCGGCAGCAACCCGGCATTTGGGTAAAGCTCGGCTACATATTCGATGATCGCGAAGGATTCCCAGATCTTCAGCGCACCATGCTGCAGCAGGGGCACATGGCCGCTCGGAGAGACCGCCTTGATATTGGGATTGCTGTTTGGATAATCGAAGGGGATCAGCACCTCTTCGAAATCGATGCCGACGCCCGTCAGCGCCATCCACGGCCGGAAGGACCAGGAAGAGTAGTTCTTGTTGGCGATATAGAGCGTCAGCTTGTCCATGGTGTGTTCCTGTCAGGGTTCGAAATCGAAGATCAGCAGTTCGTGGAAGTGGTTCATATCCTCGAACACGCAGAAGGCCGGCGGGTTGAGTTCCAGTACCGGCGCCCTGCTGCGGATATCCTCTGTCACCTCGTCAAGCATTGCCTGCCAGCGCGGCAGCGCCTCGTCTTCCAGCCGCTCGATCGCATAGGTGAAGGTCATGTGGAACTTGTAATTCTCATGGTGGGGCTGACGGTAACCCAGGAGATCGGCGAATGCGTCGCGCCAGGCGCGCATAACCTTGCGGTCATCCTCTGTCGCACCCTCGAGGAGCAGGCCGGACGGACGGGCTTCGACGATCGCGACCTTGAAGGGATCGAACATCTTGAAGCCTTCGAGCCGCGCGCCCATGAGCTCTGTCATGTCATCGATCGGCGTATCGAGCGGAATATTATCAGGCCAATGGTTCTCCTTGCGGCCGGTCTCGATCACGCCTTCAAAAAGCGTCATATGGAGGCTGGTGATTGGCGTGAAGATGAATTGTGGTGCCTCGGGCATCGCCAGATATCTCTCACGCGCTTCGATCAGCACCTGCTGCGTTCGTGAGCCCCTCGGGGGATGGCAGACGATCGTGTTACCCCGCTCGGGCAGGAAGCCGCCGAGCTTCTGGTAGCGGGAGCCGAGATGCCGCGGCGGAGCCGGATTATGGGTCTTCGAATACTGGAGAAGCTCGGGCGAAAGTGTCGTGGTGGTCATGGGCGACTCGGGGCTTTGATTGCTGATGCATTCGCCCATATGGCAGGATCAAGAATGTCAGATGACGCTTGCCGCTTCCAACGACAAGTTCTGATTCAATCATAGATGCACTTGATGTAATCGCCCGAGCCCTGCGCCCGCCGTTCGATGAGCGCTGCAAGCCTGCGCAGCCCTCGTCCGGGTTTTCCGGCATTGCGATCGATCGGGTTCGGTAGCGAAACCGCAAGCAACGATGCCTGGCGGCGCGTAAGCTTCGAGGCAGGCACCTTGAAGTGATATTGCGCAGCCGCCTCGATACCGTAAATGCCTGGCCCCCATTCGGCGATATTGAGATAAATCTCCATCAGCCGTCGCTTCGACCAGACGAAATCGGAGCCGACAGCCAGCGGCAGTTCCAATCCCTTGCGGATGAAGGAGCGGCTGTTCCAGAGGAAGAGGTTCTTCGCCGTCTGCATGGGAATGGTGCTGCCGCCACGCGTCTCCTGGCCCTTCAGCGTGTCTTCGACCAGCATACGCATCTCGCCCCAGTCGACACCGCCGTGGAAGCAATATTGCCCGTCTTCCGACATCATCACCGATTGCACGAGCACAGGCGCAACATCGTCGATCGACACCCACCGTCGGTCATAACCGCGCAGAAGCAAGAGATCGCGCAGCATCAGCGTCGAAACCGGATGGATGAAGGGCAGCAGATAGAGAAGGATCAGCACATAGGGAAAAAGCATCACCGCCAGAACGGCAAGAACAATGCGCTTCAGCACCTGGCGGTCTCCAACCCAGCGCCGGCGAACCGGCGCCTCGACGCTCTCCTCTGTCTGCGGCGCTATATCCAATGTCCCAGTCCGATTTCGCCCTTGTCGTTGTCATACCGCCTGAAAACCATCATTGCCAGAGTGCAGCGGAAATCTTGACGCGGCGATCGACAATTCCGTTGCCAGCAGCCGTTCTGCCGTGCCAAAGAGCGCGCATGGACGCTAAGCGGGAAACATTCGAGACACGGTTGAAAAACAGCGCCGCTGAGATCGAGGCGCTGCTCGATCTCCTGCTCTCTCCCACCGTACTGTCCGACGAGATCGCCCGTCCCGACCTCTTGCGTAGCGCCATGCACTACGCCGTCCTGAATGGCGGCAAACGCCTGCGCCCCTTTCTTGTCGTGGAAAGCACAGCACTTCTCGGCGGCAACAGGCAGGCAGCACTTCGCGTCGGCGCAGCACTCGAATGCATCCATTGCTATTCGCTCGTTCACGACGATCTGCCCGCTATGGACGACGACGACCTGCGCCGCGGCAAGCCGACCGTACACATCAAATTCGACGAAGCGACCGCCATTCTGGCCGGCGACAGCCTGCTGACCTACGCCTTCGACATCATCGCAGCCCCGGAAACCGACCTGCCGGACCGCAGCAAGACAGAACTCGTTCTGGCGATCGCCCGCGCCGCGGGCCTCGGCGGCATGGCCGGCGGGCAAGCCCTTGATCTTGCAGCGGAAAAGCAGGCGCCCGATGAAGCTGGCATCATCCGCCTGCAGGCGATGAAGACGGGTGCGCTGATCCGCTTCGCCTGCGAGGCCGGCGCCATCATTGCCGGCGCTTCGGCCGAAGACCGGCAGCGCCTGCGCCGCTTCGGCGAGAAGATCGGCCTCGCCTTCCAGCTTGCCGATGATATTCTCGACCTGATCTCCGATATCAAGACGATGGGCAAGGCGACCGGCAAAGATGCCGCCCGCGGCAAGGGAACGCTGGTGGCGCTTCACGGCATGGAATGGGCGGAGAAGCGGCTGCGTCAGCATGTCGAGGACGCAGAAGAGCTGCTCGCCCCCTATGGTGAACGCGCCGCAGTGCTGATCGCCACGGCCCACTTCGTGGCCGAACGCAAGAATTGAGACAGAGGAAGGGCGGTACCATCCAGCCCTGCTCCAGTTCATCGAAAAGCGGAGTGATTACTCCGCTGCCGTCTTCTGGCCGAAACGCTTCTCGATATAGTCGATGACG
Organism: Rhizobium sp. 768_B6_N1_8; assembly: GCF_051811225.1. Taxonomy (NCBI): domain Bacteria; kingdom Pseudomonadati; phylum Pseudomonadota; class Alphaproteobacteria; order Hyphomicrobiales; family Rhizobiaceae; genus Rhizobium; species Rhizobium sp. 768_B6_N1_8. The sequence goes on from NZ_JBPWPV010000001.1 coordinate 4,287,401, forward strand.
AGCGCCTCGAAATCCGAGGCGATATTTGGGCCGCGCAGCGTCAGGGCCTTCTTGCCGTCGATGAAGACGGGGGCAGCCGGCGTCTCGCCGGTGCCGGGAAGCGAAATGCCGATATCGGCATGTTTGCTTTCGCCCGGTCCATTGACGATACAGCCCATCACGGCGACATTGAGTGCTTCTACACCCGGATATTTCTCACGCCAGATCGGCATGTTCTTGCGGATGTCGCTCTGGATGTTCTGCGCGAGCTCCTGGAATACCGTCGAGGTCGTGCGTCCACAGCCGGGACAGGCCGCGACGACAGGCACAAACTGGCGGAAACCCATGACCTGCAGCAGTTCTTGCGCCACCTGCACCTCGCGGGTGCGGTCACCATTCGGCTCCGGCGTCAGCGAAATGCGGATCGTATCGCCGATGCCGTTCTGCAGCACATAGCCCATGGCAGCCGAAGAGGCGACGATGCCCTTGGTGCCCATGCCGGCTTCGGTCAAGCCGAGATGCAGCGCATGGTTGGAGCGTTCGGCGAGCATGGAATTGACGGCGATCAGATCCTGAACCTGGCTGACCTTGGCCGACAGGATGATGCGGTTGCGCGGCAGGCCGATCTCTTCGGCAAGCTGGGCAGACAGCAGCGCCGACTGCACGATCGCCTCGTGCGTCACCTGCCGGGCCGAAAGCGGCGATCCTTCGGCCTGGTTCTTGTCCATCAGCTGCGTCAGCAGTTCCTGGTCCAGCGAACCCCAGTTGACCCCGATGCGCACCGGTTTGTTATAGCGGATCGCCATCTCGATGATTTCGGCGAACTGCTTGTCCTTCTTGTCCTTGAAGCCGACATTGCCGGGATTGATGCGATACTTCGCCAGCGCTTCGGCGCAGGCCGGATGATCGGCAAGCAGCTTGTGGCCGATATAGTGGAAGTCGCCGATCAGTGGCACATCCATGCCGAGGCGCAGCAGCCGCTCGCGGATCTTCGGCACGGCGGCAGCGCTTTCGTCGCGGTCGACGGTGATGCGCACCAGCTCCGAACCGGCGCGATGGAGTGCGGCCACCTGCGCAACCGTGGAATCCACATCCGCCGTATCGGTGTTGGTCATGGATTGCACGACGACCGGCGCACCGCCGCCGACGATGACACCGCCGACATCGACGGCAACGGAAGCGCGGCGCGGTTTCGGATCGAAATCAAAAGCAGACATAAAGAGCTCTTACACCCGGAAAACAGAGCCTTTCAGGTGGATCAAGCCCGCGAGCTTGTCAACCGCCCCGTATATCACTTTTGTTTGGAGGCGGCTCAGTGGCCGCCGCCCGAGACCCCGTCGGCATATTGCGCGAGCCTGGAGAATGCGAGAACCACGAGCAGCAGCACCGGCAGCGCCATAAAGACGGCCGCAAAACCCACATGCTCGGCCACGAAGCCGATCACCGAAGGCGCCACCAGCATGCCGGAATAGCCCAGGGTCGTGACGACGGAGATGCCGATACCGGGCTTCAGGCCGGGGATGTTGCCCGCCGCCGAAAACGCGATCGGCACCATGTTCGAAATACCAATACCGCAAAGTGCGAAGCCGATGATGGCGATTTCGGCATTCGGCGCAAGGCTAGCAAGCAGCATGCCGACGATGGCAAAGAGCGTGCAGATGCGCAGCGTCTTAACCCCGCCGAGACGATCGCGGACGAGATCGCCGGCAAAGCGCATGGTCGCCATGGCCGCCGAGAAGGCCGCAAAGCCGAGGCCGGAGAGGGCAACCGACGCACCCATTTCCTGCCTGAGATAAAGCGCACCCCAGTCGAGGACAGCACCTTCCGGCACCATACAGAACAGCGCCATAACGCCGAGCAGCCACGGCAGCGGCACCATCGGCAGCTTCGTCTTCTCCTTCTTGGTATCGGGATGCGGCGGATCGGCCAGAACCATCGGCCAGGCGACGGCAAGGAAGATAGCGGCCAGCACGGTCGCCAGTTCCGCGTGGCCGAGAATGCCGAGCCTGGAGATCACCAGGCCGCCAAGGCCGGAGCCTATCAGACCGCCAAGGCTCCAGAACGCATGGCAGGATGACATGATCGCGCGGCGCATGGATTTTTCCACCGCCACGGCATTGGCGTTCATTGCCACGTCCATCGCGCCCATGAAACCGCCGAACAGAAAGAGCGAGATCGCCCCTGTGATGACGTTGGGAGACAGCGTCAGCGCCAGAAGCATTGGCAGCAAACAGACGGCAAGCACCCGCACGACAACGCGTGAACCATGCTTGGCGATCTGCGCGCCGGCGATTGGCATCATCACCAGCGAGCCGAAACCGAAGACGAGAATCATCAGCCCAAGCTCGAACTTGGTGAGTCCCAGCCGCTCGGCAAAGTCGGGAATCTTCGGCGCCCAGCAGCCGACGACGAAACCATTCATGAGAAAGAGCAGCGAGACCGCCGCTCTGCTCCTGGTAATGAAGCCGCTCCGTACCCACGGCGCTGCACTCACATTATTATCCATTTCCTTGTCTTTCCTCTTGATCGGGCTTGCCTGCCCGATCCCTGTAAAAGGCGGAACGGTCTCAAGCCGTCTTATCCGCAATGATCGTCCGGCACCCGCGTGCACGGTATTGTTCGAGCATGGCGGCATCCGCATCGTGCTCGACGATAAGGCATTCGCAATGCGCGACCGGCAGAACGCTGTGTGGCGCAGCCGTACCGAATTTTTCCGATGTCGCAGCGACCATGACCCGCTTGCTCCTGGATGTGGCGAACCTCTTGAACTCCGCATCCTCGAAGCCGAATGTCGTCAAACCCGCCTCGATATCGACGCCGCAGGCGCCCAGGATGCAAAGGTCGGGCGCTAGCTGCTCCATGTCCCGCAAGGCTTTTGCGCCAAGCGATCCGCCGGTCTGGCGGTCGACCAGACCACCGATCAGGATCACGTTTACACCGGGCTTCTCGATCAGGGCCGCGGCAATCGCCGGCGCATTTGTGGCAGCGGTCAACGGAAGATCGGCCGGCAGAGCATTGGCAATCGCCAGATTGGTGCTGCCGGCATCGAAGAATACCGTCGTACCTGCGACGATTTCCTCTGCCGCGGCGCGGGCCAGCGCCTGTTTCCGGTCGGCAGCAAAGCTCATGCGCTGGGTCAGACTTCCGTGCGCCGGCGAAATCGGCAACGCTCCGCCATATACCCTCTCACAGAGCCCTGCCGCCGCCATCTCGCGCAGATCGCGCCGCACCGTATCCTCCGAGACGCCGAATTCGAGTGCCAGTTCTGCAGCCAGCACGCGGCCATGCGTCTTCAGTCGCTCGGAAATGACAGTCTGGCGTTCCCGCAACAGGAAATCTTGCATGTTTATACCGGATCAACCCTTCAAAATCTGAAATCATGCATAAACACTGATAACCGTGCACGCAACATGCACGATCACACGTTTTCTGACGCTCTGAAACAAAGCTCCACGAACAGGGCGAAATCTCGCATATTGACCGTGTCCGGGGGCAGGACTATCGATCAGGCATTCCCGATTCCCGCCGGCATAGCCCGCCTCTGGTACATCCCCGTGAAAAACTCCGTCAGCCTGGGCATCCTGCTCACGACCGCCGCCTATATGGCGTTCACTTTCCATGATGCGATCGTCAAGGTTTTGACGGCGAGCATTCCCGTTTGGCAGATCCTGTTCTTCCGCAGCCTCACCATCCTTCTCGGCTGCCTCGCCTATGGCCGCAGCAAACTTGTGCATCAGGCGATCACCTCGCCGATCATCAAGCCGATGATTGCCCGCAGCATCCTTCTGCTCTGTGCATGGCTTTCATACTACACGGCCGCAAGTCATCTGCAGCTCGCCGAGGTCACGACGCTCTATTACGCAGCGCCTGTCGTCGGCACCTTGCTCGCCTGGTTCATCCTGAAGGAAGAGGTCACCCCCGCCCGTTGGCTAGCGGTCGGTGTCGGCTTCGTCGGTGTGCTCATCGCCAGCAATCCCGTCGGGCTCACGATCTCCTGGCCGGTCTATCTGGCGCTGCAGGCAGCCGTGCTCTGGGCTTCCGCCATGGTATTGCTGCGCAAAACCTCGCTGCATGAGAAGACTATCATCCAGCTTGCGGTCTCCAACGTCTTCTTCCTCATAATGACCGGTATTGCCGTGATCTACACCTGGCAGACCCCAACTCTCACGCAACTCGCCCTGCTCATCGGCACCGGTGTCGTCGCCGGCTGCGCCCAGTTCGCCCTCTTTGAAGGCATGCGTCAGGCTCCAGTGTCGGTGCTCGCGCCCTTCGAATATACATCGCTCGTCTGGGCCTTCATCCTCGGCTATCTGATTTGGGCTGATGTACCCACGCAGAATGTCGTCGTTGGTGCGGTGATGATTCTTGGCGCGGGCTTGATCATCATCGTCAGCGAAAAATTGCGTCGTCGCGCCGTGGCCTGATACCGGTTTCAGCCAGATTCGTGGTCAGAGTGGCAGCTTGAGAAAAATATTCGCAGTTGCCGCTTTTATTTGCAGTTTTCTACGCTTTCGATACCGCAATTTTCTGCGATGTATCGACCATCCGAACACAATCTTCCCAAGGATGGATAGAACAATGAACTGGTTGAAAACCGTCGCCGCCGCCGCCCTCATTCAGGCTGCAGCCCTGCTGCCCGCCCATGCCGGCGAAAACCTCAACGCCATCAAGTCTGCCGGCGTCTTCAAGATCGGCACGGAAGGCACCTATGCGCCCTTCACCTATCATGACGAAAGCGGCAAGCTCGTCGGCTTCGACGTCGAGATCGGCGAAGCGGTGGCCGCCAAGCTCGGCGTCAAGGCGGAGTTCATCGAAGGCAAATGGGACGGCCTGATCGCCGGCCTCGACGCCAAGCGTTATGACACCGTCATCAACCAGGTCGGTATCACCGACGCACGCAAGCAGAAGTACGACTTCTCCGAACCCTATATCGCGTCGAAGGCCGTACTGATCGTTCGCGACGGCGACGACAGCATCAAGACCTTCGCCGATCTCAAGGGCAAGAAGTCCGCCCAGTCGCTGACCAGCAACTTCGGCAAGATCGCCACGGAAGCGGGCGCCGAACTCGTCGGCACCGACGGCTTCGATCAGTCGATCCAGCTCGTCCTGACGAAGCGCGCCGACGCAACGATCAACGACAGCCTCTCCTTCCTGGACTTCAAGAAGCACAAGCCGGACGCTCCAGTGAAGATCGTGGCCCAGCAGGAAAATGCCGACTATTCCGGCATCATCATCCGCAAGGGCGAGCCGGAACTGCTCGAAGCGATCAACAAGGCGCTCGCCGATATCAAGGCTGATGGCACCTACAAGAAGATCGCCGACAAGTATTTCGGCCAGGACGTTTCGAAGTAAGTCCTGACACCGGCGGTTTCGCGCTGCCGCCATATCATTTATAGCTGCATGAGAAAGCGTCCGGCGAACACTCGCCGGACGCGTCTTTTCTTGAGGACACGCCCTTGCCGCACTGGCTCCAACTGATGGCGGAATCGCTTCCCTCGCTCCTCTGGGCGGGGCTGATCTTTACCATCCCCTTGACCTTGCTTTCCTTCGCCTTCGGCCTGATCCTGGGACTGATCACCGCCATCGCCCGTCTTTTCGGACCCGCGCCTGTTGCAGCCATTGCCCGTTTCTATGTCTGGGTCATCCGCGGCACGCCGCTGCTCGTCCAGCTCTTCGTGATCTTCTACGGCCTGCCGAGCATCGGCATCCTGCTCGACGCCTTCCCGGCAGCGCTCATCGGCTTCACGCTGAATATCGGCGCCTATAGCTCCGAAATCATCCGTGCCGTCATCTCCTCTGTGCCCAAGGGCCAATGGGAAGCGGCCTATTCCATCGGCATGAGCTGGCGCCAGGCCATGAGCCGCACCATCCTGCCACAAGCCGCCCGCGTCGCAGTACCGCCGCTGTCGAATACCTTCATTTCACTGGTCAAGGATACCTCGCTCGCAGCAGCCATCACAGTACCCGAGCTCTTCCAGGCCGCGCAGCGCATCGTCGCGACCACCTACGAACCGCTGATCCTTTATATCGAGGCGGCGCTGATCTATCTCGCCTTGAGCTCCGTACTCTCGACGCTGCAGCAGCGGCTGGAGCGTCGCTTCGCCCGTTATGGCGGAATGCTGGAGGCAAATGCATGATCGAGCTTTCCAATATCGAAAAGCGCTTCGGCGACGCCGTCATCTTGAAGGATATCAGCATCCGCATCCCGGAAGGCAGCGTTACCGCCCTCGTCGGCCCCTCCGGCGGCGGCAAGAGCACCCTGCTCCGCTGCATCAATCTCCTGGAGATTCCGACTGTAGGCACCATCCGCCTCGGCGAAGAAACGCTCTCTTTCACGCCCGGCAAGCGTGTCGGCTGGCAGGCAATTCAGAAGATCCGTCGTCAGACCGGCATGGTGTTCCAGAACTTTCAGCTCTTTCCGCATCAGACGGCGATCGAAAACGTCATGGAAGGTCTGGTCACAGTGCTGAAATGGCCAAGGGAAAAGGCGCGCGAACGCGCCATGGAGCTGCTGACCAAGGTCGGCATGGCGCACAAGACCGATGCCTGGCCCTCGACGCTCTCCGGCGGCCAGCAGCAGCGCGTGGCGATCGCCCGCGCTCTTGCGCCTTCGCCGCGCGTATTGCTCTGCGACGAGCCGACGTCTGCGCTTGATCCGGAACTGTCAGCGGAAGTGGTGGATGTGCTGGGTCAGCTTGCCAGGGAAGGCACGACCATGGTCATGGCGACCCATGATCTTCGCCTCGCCTCCAAGATTGCCAATGACGTGGTTTTTCTGGAGGCCGGCAGCGTGGTGGAAACCGGCAGCGCCAGAGCGATCTTCAATACGCCGGAGAAGGAGCGCACCAAGCGCTTCATCTCTACCATCAACGCCGCTCATACCTACGATATTTGAGGCGATGCCGGGATGCGAAATCCCAGCATACGGAAATCCCGATCAGGCGGCAGTGACGACGGCACGTGCTGCCTTCAGCGCATTTCCCCACCAGGTCAGCTGATCGAGCAGGTTCTTGGCAGCTTCGTTCAGATGCGCGTAATCGCCGAGGCTCTTGCCTTCCTTCAGAACGGCAAGATATTCGCTGAACGCGATGTGTACCCCCGTCCTGACAGAAGCTGCACTCATTTCGACGAAGACCAGACGAAGCTGCTCGACGGCGCGTGCGCCACCGACGCCGCCGTAACCGACGAAGCCGACCGGCTTATGGATGAATTCGCCGAGATCGATCGCGTTTTTCAGAACAGCCGTCGGAGCATGGTTATATTCGGCGACCGTGAAGATGAAGCCGTCGAATTCGCGCAGCTTCTTCTTCCAGCGCTCGGCGGTTTCGCTTTCCGCCGTGGTGGCGCGCGCTTCGCCGAAGAAATGCATCGGGTAGTCGAGAAGATCGAGAACCTCGACTTCGAGATCGGAACGCTGGTCGACGAGCTCGGCGATCCACTTGGCCGGATGTTCAGCGAAACGGCCAATACGCGTGCTGCCAACGATGACGGCAATCTTCAACTTGCTCATGAGATGATCCCTGATTGATCTTGGGGGCGGTGATGGGAGCTCAAGTCTATGAGAAAGCCTCCTCGCCCGGCAAGGCGAGAAGGCTGCTAACTCATAGAAAAATCAGCTTTTTAACGACACGATCGTACACAATCGGGTGATGCCGGAAACGATCGTCCGTCGTCTTCTTAACCGGCATAGACGACGAGCAGATCCTTGGCGTCGATCTGGTCGCCGGCCTTGACCAGGACTTCCGAAATCGTGCCGTCCTTTTCCGCATGCAGCGCCGTTTCCATCTTCATCGCCTCGATGGAGACGAGTACGTCACCGGCACTGACGACCTGGCCAGGCGCAATGAAGACACGCGAGATGACGCCTGGCATCGGCGCCCCGACATGGACGGCATTGCCGGCTTCCGCCTTGCGGCGGGCCGCAGCCCCCGAAGCGCCGTGCGCCCGATCCGGCACCTTGATGCGGCGCGGTTGGCCATTGAGTTCGAAGAAGACGGTGACCATGCCCTGGCTATCGGTACCGCTCATCGCCTGGTTCACGATGACCAGCGTCTTGCCCTTTTCGATATCGGCAAACAGCTCTTCGCCATCCTTGAGGCCGTAGAAATAGGAGGGCGTCGGCAGCACCGAGACCGGACCATAAGTGTCCGCAGCCAATGCGAAATCGGTGAAGACCTTCGGATACATCAGGTAGGAGGCAAACTCGAAGTCGCTGACCTCACGCTCCAGCTTGGTCTCGATCGCCTTGCGCTCCGCGTCGAGGTCGGCATCGTCAAGCAACGAGCCAGGGCGCACCGTATAGGGCTGATCGCCTTTCAGCGCCTTCTTCTGCAGCGCCTCCGGCCATCCTGATGGGGGCTGGCCGAGATCGCCCTTCAGCATCGAGACCACCGATTCAGGGAAGGAAACCTCCCTATCCGGGCTAACGACGTCGGCAACTGTCAGGTCTTGGCTCACCATCATCAGCGCCATATCGCCAACGACCTTGGACGACGGCGTCACCTTGACGATATCGCCGAACATCTGGTTGGCGTCGGCATAGGCCTGCGCCACCTGGTGCCAGCGGGTCTCGAGCCCTAGCGAACGGGCCTGTTCCTTGAGGTTAGTGAACTGGCCGCCCGGCATTTCGTGCAGGTAGACTTCCGAAGCAGGTCCCTTGAGGTCACTCTCGAAGGCCGCATATTGATTGCGAACCGCTTCCCAATAGAAAGAGATGCGGCGGATCCATTCCGGATCGAGGCCCGGATCGCGCTCGGAGCCACGCAGCGCTTCGACGATGGAGCCTAGGCAGGGCTGCGAGGTATTACCTGACAGTGCATCCATCGCTGCATCGACGGCATCGACGCCTGCATCCACGGCAGCAAGAACCGTGGCCGCGGCAATGCCCGACGTATCATGCGTGTGGAAGTGGATCGGCAGGCTGGTTGCCTCGCGCAGCGCCTTGAACAGCACCTTGGCCGCGGCCGGCTTCAGGAGGCCCGCCATGTCCTTCAGCGCGATGATATGCGCGCCGGCCTTTTCGAGCTCGACGGCAAGATCCGTATAATATTTCAGGTCATACTTCGGTCGCGCCGAATTGAGGATATCGCCCGTATAGCAGATCGCTGCCTCGCAGAGCTTGTTCTCCTCGACCACAGCATCCATCGACACGCGCATATTCTCCACCCAGTTCAGGCAGTCGAAGACGCGGAAAAGGTCGATACCGCCCTTGGCGGCCTGTCGGACGAAGTATTTGACGACATTGTCGGGGTAGTTCTTGTAGCCGACGCCGTTCGCGCCGCGCAGCAGCATCTGCAGCAGCAGGTTGGGAGCTCCCTCGCGGATCAGCCCCAGACGCTCCCATGGATCCTCGGTCAGAAAGCGCATGGAGACGTCGAAAGTCGCACCACCCCAACATTCCAGCGACAAGAGATTCGGCAGCGCATGCGCATAGGTGCCGGCGATCTTGGCAATGTCATAGGTGCGCATGCGGGTGGCGAGCAGTGACTGGTGACCGTCGCGCATCGTCGTATCGGTCAGCAGCACCTGCTTCTGCTCGCGCATCCACTCGCCGAATTTCTTCGGACCGAGCTGGTGGAGAAGCTGCTTCGTACCATCGGGGATCTTGCCGCCGTCTGCGTAGGGTACGACCGGCTTGGCGGCATCCTGCGATGGCCGTGGCCGATCCTTCGCCTCGGGATGCCCGTTGACGGTGACATCGGCGAGATAGGTCAAAAGCTTGGTGGCACGGTCCTGGCGCTTGACCTGCTGGAAGAGCTCAGGCGTGGTGTCGATGAAACGGGTCGTATAGGTGTTATCTCTGAACTTCGGATGCGTAATGATCGCTTCCAGGAAGGTCAGGTTGGTGGCAACACCGCGAATACGGAATTCGCGCAGTGCGCGGTCCATGCGCGAAATCGCCTCCAGCGGGTTCGGCGCCCAAGCCGTCACCTTCACCAGCAACGGGTCGTAGTAGCGGGTAATAATCGCGCCGGTATAGGACGTGCCGCCGTCGAGGCGGATGCCGAAGCCCGATGCCGAACGATAGGCAGTGATGCGGCCATAGTCCGGAATGAAATTGTGCTCCGGATCTTCCGTCGTGATGCGGCACTGCAGCGCATGGCCGTTGAGGCGGATATCCGCCTGCTTCGGCACGCCGGATTCCTCAGTGCCGATCGCGAAACCGTCGAGGATGTGGATCTGCGCCTTGACGATATCGATGCCGGTCACGACTTCGGTGACCGTATGCTCGACCTGGATGCGCGGATTGACTTCGATGAAGTAGAATTTGCCGGTATCGGCATCCATCAGATACTCGACGGTGCCGGCGCCGACGTAGTTCGTCGCCTGCGCGATCTTCAGCGAATAGGCGGCAAGTTCCTGACGCTGCGCTTCCGACAGATATGGGGCGGGCGCGCGCTCGACGACCTTCTGGTTACGGCGCTGGATGGAGCAGTCGCGCTCGAAGAGATGCACGACATTGCCGTGCGTATCGCCGAGGATCTGGCTTTCGACGTGGCGGGCGCGCTCGACGAGTTTTTCGAGATAGACTTCGTCCTTGCCGAAAGCAGCCATCGCCTCGCGCTTGGCCTCGGTTACCTCGCGAGCGAGATCTGCTTTGGAGCGGATGACGCGCATGCCGCGACCGCCGCCGCCCCAGGACGCCTTCAGCATCACGGGATAGCCGATCGCGGCAGCCATCTTGGCAACTTCCGCCATATCGTCAGGCAGCGGCTCAGTCGCCGGAACGACCGGAACGCCGACGGAAATGGCGAGATTGCGCGCTGCCACCTTGTTGCCGAGCTGACGCATAGTATCGGCCCTCGGGCCGATGAAGGTGATGCCTGCAGCATTGCAGGCATCGACGAATTCGGGGCTTTCCGAAAGCAGACCGTAGCCCGGATGAATGGCGTCGGCGCCGGAAAGCTTGGCGACACGGATCACTTCGTCGATCGAAAGATAGCTTTCGATCGGGCCGAGATCACGGGCGAGATGCGGGCCGCGGCCGACTTGATAGCTCTCGTCGGCCTTGAAGCGGTGCAGCGCCAGCTTGTCTTCCTCAGCCCATATCGCGACCGTTTTTATTCCGAGCTCATTGGCCGCGCGGAAGACGCGGATGGCGATTTCGGAACGGTTGGCGACAAGGATCTTCGATATGGGCAATGTACTCTCCTCAAAGCACGAAAAACGGGCCATGCTGCACCCGCGAAGAGAATTCTTAACGTGCTGTTACAGAAAGTTCAATTTCCCTCGTCTCGACGAAATAGAATTTCTCTGGATCTCAGGTAATCAAACCATACCGGAAAGCAAGCGCCACCGCCTGCTGCCGGTTCTTGGCCTTCAGCTTATCCTGCAGACCGTTCATGTACCAGTCGACCGTATGATTGGAGATCTTCAGATGCTTGCTGATTTCCATCGACGTCATACCCTCGGCGAGATAATGCAGGATTTCCATTTCGCGCCGGGTCAGCTGTGTGTCGGTTATCGGCACCGTTTCCAGCGTCGCAGCTTCGCCCTGCAGATCGAGCAGCCGCCAGAAGGTTTTGCGGGCGATCGCCTCGAAAAGCGAGATTTCAGCCGGTGAAAGCTCAACGGGCTTACCGCCGAGGCTGAGGCTGCCCAAGATGCCGTTTCGTCCATAGATCGGGAAGACATAGCCGTCTTCCAGCCCATGGCCGAAGGCATCGACCATCATCTGCTCCATGCGGCGCTGATGCGGGTCGGCCCTAAAAGCGGCCATGCTGTCGCGCCAGCGGAAGGGCCGCTGCGCATGTGCAAGATACCGCACGGTCGGATCGACGAGCACATATTTTTTCACTGCATAGACGTGTGACCATCTGTCCGGCCACCGGCTGGCCATAGTCACACTCCATGGGTTGTCTCCCTGCTTGGGGTGGCGAAGCAGACCATAGAAATCGAATCCGCTCGCGCGGATCACCTTGTCGAGTTCTTCGATCGCGCTTTCGCTGTCGGAATGTTCCTCTAGAATCACAAGTAATTGAATTAAAGAATGAATTTGCACAAAATGCCCCTTGCCCGGACCAACGAGGCCGCCGGAGCAGGCCTGATAACCCGCCGCTGAACGGTCTTTATTAAAAAATTGCAGTTCACAAACTGGATGGTGCGCTAGACGCTCCAGGGAATGCAAGCGCAAATTGTCGCGATGTATGCCTAAGCAACAATTTCGAAACTATGGTCACTTATCGCACTGAGCGATCGCACCGTACGCGCGAATTTCGAAGCCGGATTCCAAACCTGAATATCCCGTTAATCGTCGGTTCAGGTAGATCTTTGTAGCATCGCACCATCCCGTTTTTTCGCAGATGCAAAAGAGGTCCCGACGTGTCGTTATTCAAGGTCTATGCAAGGGCTCTGCGCTATCTTGGCGCCTACAAGCTCCGCGTATCCCTCGTCGTTATCGCGAATATCGTATTGGCGGCCATCACCATCGCCGAGCCGATACTATTCGGCCGTATCATCGATGCGATTTCCGGCAAGGGCGAGGTCAAGCCGATCCTCATGATGTGGGCGGCGTTTGCCGTCTTCAACACCATAGCGTTCGTCCTCGTGGCACGCGAAGCCGACAGGTTGGCCCATGGCCGCCGCGCGACGCTTCTGACCGAGGCATTCGGCCGCATCATCTCCATGCCGCTTTCCTGGCACCACCAGCGGGGCACATCCAACGCGCTGCACACGCTGCTGCGCGCTTGCGAAACCCTGTTCGGCCTGTGGCTGGAGTTCATGCGCAACCATCTTTCGACGGTCATTGCGCTTGGTCTGCTCATTCCGACCGCAATGTCCATGGATCTGCGCCTCTCCGCAGTCCTGATCGTGCTCGGTATCGCCTATTGGATCATCGGCCGTGTGGTCATGAGCCGCACCAAGGACGGCCAGGCTTCGGTCGAAAACCACTATCATACCGTCTTCGGCCATGTCAGCGATTCCATCAGCAACGTCTCGGTTCTCCATAGCTATAACCGCATCGATGCCGAGACGCGTGCGCTGAAGTCCTTCGCCGATCGCCTGCTGCAGGCGCAGTATCCGGTACTCGACTGGTGGGCGCTTGCGAGCGCGCTGAACCGCATGGCCTCGACGATCGCCATGATGGTCGTGCTCGTCATCGGCACCGTGCTCGTCCAGAACGGCGAACTGCGCGTCGGCGACGTTATCGCCTTCATTGGCTTCGCCAACCTGCTGATTGCCCGCCTTGACCTGATGCGTCAGTTCGCCACGCAGATTTTCGAAGCCCGTTCGAAGCTGGAAGACTTCTACAATCTGGAAGATTCCGTCCGCGAACGCGAAGAGCCGGCCGGCAACGGCGAGATCAAGGACGTCAAGGGTGATGTCGAGTTCAACGACGTCTCCTTCGGCTTCGCCAACAGCTCGCAGGGCCTGCACAACGTCTCCTTCAAGGTGAAGGCCGGCCAGACGGTTGCGATCGTCGGCCCGACCGGCGCTGGCAAGACGACGCTCGTCAACCTGCTCCAACGCGTCTATGACCCGCAGGGCGGCCAGATCCTCGTCGACGGCCACGATATCAGCAAGGTCACGCGCAAGTCGCTGCGCCGCTATATCGCCACCGTCTTCCAGGACGCGGGCCTGTTGAACCGCTCGATCAGCGACAATATCCGCCTCGGCCGCGAGAACGCTTCGGAAGAGGATATGCGCCGCGCCGCCGAAGCGGCTGCCGCTGCCGACTTCATCGAGAACCGCGACGAGCAGTACGACACCCATGTCGGCGAGCGCGGCAACAAGCTCTCCGGCGGTGAACGCCAGCGTATCGCGATCGCCCGAGCCATTCTTAAGGATGCGCCGATCCTGGTGCTGGACGAGGCGACCTCCGCTCTCGACGTCGAGACGGAAGCCCGCGTCAAGGCGGCGATCGACAACCTGCGCCAGAACCGCACCACCTTCATCATCGCCCACCGTCTCTCGACGGTCCGCGAGGCGGATATGGTGCTGTTCCTGGATAACGGCCGCATCGTCGAGCACGGCAGCTTCGATGAGCTCAGCCACTCGAACGGCCGCTTCGCCGCTCTGCTCCGCGCCAGCGGCATCCTGACGGACGACGAAGTCCGCAAGGCCCATACGACCGAAGCTGCCTGATCGGCTTCGCAAGGACACGACAAAAGGCCGGAAGGGCATCGCTCTTCCGGCCTTTTTGTTGCGCGGGATTCCCTGTGAATCGCTGTGGGCAGACCCGCTTGTTCTCATCATCGGTAAGGATTGATCCGTAGAGTCTCTTAGCCGCTTCTGCATAGACGAGGTCAGGTGCAAGTATCCATTCGCCCTGTTTGAGCGACATGACATCAAGTCTGCCGCGGCCATCTCTGGCGGCAACGCCGACAAACCGATAGCAGCCACCGTTCCGGTCGATGACCACGGCAGAAATCGGTTTGCCGCGAAGATGACCGACCACAGGGCCGTCTGCCTTCGCGGCATCAAGCAGGAAATATTCGTGAGGAATGTTGCGACTAACCATCAGGCGCGACCCTCGCTCCGGATGGCCAGGCCGACAGCCGTCTTTGTCCCTGTCTTCATCGCTGCGTCCGGGCGATTGGCCTCAGCCGGAACCGGCTTGCGGCAGAACTGTTTCGTCTTCTTGATCTCGACAATGAATGGCTTTCGCTGCGACCTCATAACCTGTCCTTTCCGCTTGAAATGCGTGTCACGCAAAGATGCATTCGACTTGTCCAAGCGGTCCGAAATCAGCCGCCAGATGCTGGCCGGGCCAAACCTGAAGAATGGTGGTGCACGATCCCGTCGCAACGATATTGTTGGCCTGAAGCTGCCTGCCGTTCGCCGAAAGTTGGTTTGCCAGCCAGACGACGGCATTGAGCGGATTGCCCATGACCGATGCGGATGTCCCCGAAAAGACCGTCTGCTTGAACAGGAAGGTTGTAATATCGATGCTGGCAAGATCGGCTGATGTCAGCGCCCCGGTATGATCACCGCACAGGGTTGCGACATGCAGGCCGAAGTCGGCGATCGCTGCGTAATCTCCCGTAAAGACCCGCCGCGTGCGCCGGCCGAGAATGCCGACGGCCGGGCGGCAATCGAGCACGGCTTCAGCAGCACTGTCGAGGTTGATCGGTTCTCCGATATCCGGATAAGACCGCAGCATCCTGAAAACCAGCTCACCCTGGACACCGATGGTGCCTTGCGGCAGCCGGAATTCCTTCGTGCCGGCAAACAGTGCGGAGGCAGGAATTTCGGAATAGATCGGCTTTGCAAGACCGAGAGTGTGGCGCGATTCCTCGCTCGTACCGACGAGCGCATAGCCCTTACGCTCGAAACCCAGCGCATCCTGCGCAATCGCCTGAATGTCATAGGCCTCACGTTTGGAGGAGATCAGGTCAAGCGGAAGATCGCAGAGTTCGTTATGCCGACGGCTCCTGGCGAGGATATCGGCTGTGGCGTCCTTGAGTTCGAAGTACATCTTCGTGCTCCCTATCATTGGCATTGCCTCAGGAAGCCAAAATGGAGCGAGGCGCGTAGCCGTTCCATTCGTGATGAACAGCTAAAAAATCAAAATCTCATAGTGATCCCGGAGGTCCCGCTTGCGGCTGCGCATTCCACCTGGAACAACTGCGTCAAGGCGTAACCACCCAACGCTCGGCGAAAAAGCCGGCGGCCTCTTCGACCGCCGGCTCCGTATTCCTTAAGGAAGCCTGCCTATTTGCGCTTGCCCTGGCTATAGGCGTCCACTCCACGGCTGATGCGGACGGGCACCGGAATAGCGCCGCCGCTGGCAAGAGGCCGAGTGTTTTCCTGTTCGCGCTTGTATTCGAGATGATAGGCATAGGCGAACTGGGCGGCGATGCCGACAAGCACAAAGATCGGACCGATGATCTGGTCACGGTTGGTAATGTAGAGCAGCACCTGCCCGACCATCGCCAGGATGGTGCCGGCGACAAAGATATTGAGCGAGTGCCGGCCGAGGATCGTCAGCGGATGATCGGCCGGGCGGCGGAAAGCCTGGGACACCGTCGGAATATTGATCACCAGATAGGCGAGCGCCAGCACATGCAGGAGGCGCGGCAGCGACAGGAATGTCTTGTCGAAGCCGGTCAGCACGGCAGGCAGGCCAAGTGCTGCAAGATAGTTTCCGATATCCCAAAGACGCGCCGTCACCCAGATGAAGGAGAGCACGACATAGCCGAGTGCCAGCGCGAAAAGCAGCGGATGGTGGGGAAGCGTGCCGCCGCGCTTGACATGCATCATCGACACGATGCCGATCGTGAACAGGAACTGCCAGGAGAAGGGATTGAGGAACCAGTCTCCCTCGAAAAGCATGTTCTGCGGCGCGATCTGGTAAATGCCCGCAAGCAGCCAGACGGTGCCGGAAACGGCAAGCGCCAGCAACGCGCTCTTCTCGTTCAGCAGCAGGATCAACGGCACCATCAGCATCAGTGCGCCATACATCGGCAGGATATTGTTGTAGCCGATCTGATGGCCGAGCAAGAGCAGTGCGGGAATGCCCTCCTTCAGGTTCATCAGCACCGCCAGAATGTTGATTTCGACCAACAGGCCCGGCCGGTGGAACAGCCAGGCGCCGCAGATGAAGAGCGCGAGCGTTACGAAGGTGGTAATCATATGGGCGAGGTAAAGTGTGAAGGCGCGCCTTGCCGCCTTGATCGCCATTTCCAGCCGCTTACCCGCTTTGAAGCGCGAGCCATAGGCAAGACCGACTGCAATGCCCGAGATCAGCACGAAGGCTTCGGCGGCATCGGAAAAGCCGAAATTCTTGGTCGTGATATATTCGAAGATTTGCCCCGGAACGTGATTGATGAAGATCGTGATGAGCGCGAGACCACGAATCACATCGAGCCTCGTATCACGCTTGGACGCCGCCACTGATATGGAACTTCGTTGGGCGCCAATGGCTTTGGTCGGCATACCTGCCATGGTGTCTCTCCTGTTATCCGTTTTGCAAACGCTACGCCGGCCAAAAGGGTTCCCCCTTTGGCCGTGCGAATCGTCGGAAAATCAGCTTGGAGATTGCTGTTATCCGACCGGATATCCCTCGTGGGGATTGGCGACTTCGCTGCCGTTTATCGACAGAGTGTAGCCTTCAGCATTGGACGCTTTTGAGACCGAAATGCGGTATTTGCTTCCGTCGCGTTCGATCTCTGCCGCAAACCCGTCCCAATTGGAAGGGAGCGACGGGTTCACAAAAAGTTGTCCACCCTTTAGCCGGATACCGAGGATACCTTCCACCGCCGCGCGGTAGAGCCAGCCGGCCGAGCCGGTGTACCAGGTCCAGCCACCGCGCCCGACATAGGGGGCATGGCCATAGACATCGGCCGCCACGACATAGGGCTCGACGCGATACCGTTCGGCCGCCGCCTTGTCCAGCGAATGGGTGATCGGATTGAGGATCTGGAAGCAGCGCAGGGCATCGTCACCCCGCTTCAATTCCGCCAGCGCCATGACCACCCAGGTCGAGGCGTGTGTGTACTGGCCACCATTCTCGCGAACGCCCGGCGGATAAGCCTTGATATAGCCCGGATCCTTCAGCGACCTTTCAAAAGGCGGTGTGAAGAGGCCGATGATCCGTGCATCTTCGTCAACCAGCCGGTCGAGCACCGCATCCATCGCCTTGATGGCCCGCTTCGGATCACCTTCACCTGAGAGCACGCTCCAGGACTGTGCAATCGAATCGATCTGGCATTCCAGGCTCTCCTTCGAGCCGAGCGGCGTGCCGTCATCGAAAGTGCCACGGCGGTAATAATCGCCGTCCCAGGCAGCGCTTTCGAGCGCCTTCTTGAGTTCGATGAGATGAGCCTTCCAGCGCTTCGCACGGGCCTTGTCGCCCCGGTCTTCGGCATACGGTATGAAAGAGCGCAGTGTGCCGGCAAGGAACCAGCCGAGCCAGACACTCGTGCCACTGCCGTCGATGCCGACGCGATTCATCCCGTCGTTCCAGTCGCCACCGAGGAAGAGCGGCAGGCCGTTCGTTCCCTTGCGAGCAATGGCGAGATCGAGCGCGAGGGCTGCATGTTCGTAGATGCTTACCGTATCCTCGGATATTTCCGGCTTGAAGAAGGAGTCGTGCTGACCCTCCAGCAGCGCCGGACCTTCGAGGAAGGCAAGCTGCTCATCGAGCACGCTCTTGTCACCGCTGACACTGCAATAATGATCGATCGCATAGGCGAGCCACACGACATCGTCGGAAATCATGGTGCGTACGCCGGCTCCCGTCCCCGGCAGCCACCAGTGCTGTACGTCCCCCTCGCGGAACTGGCGCGAGGCCGCATTGATGATCTGGCCTCGCGCAAGCGCAGGCTCCTGCAGCACGAAGGCGAGTGTATCCTGCAACTGGTCGCGGAAGCCGAAGGCGCCGCTCGCCTGGTAGAAGGCCGTCCGGGCCATGATGCGGCAGCCGAGGCTCTGATAGGGCAGCCAGGTATTGACGAGGTTGTTCATGCCTTGATCCGGCGTCGAGATCTGCAGCTTGCCGGTAAACTCCTGCCAAAAGCCCCGGTTCGCCTGCACCGCTTCATCGAACGAGGCCTTTCTGATATCGGCAAGCAGGGTGCGCGCCTCCTCTTCGGTGGACGCATCACCCAGGAAGAAAGTGACGTCGCGCGCTTCGTCAGCGCCGAGCTCGATATCGATCGCAAGGATCGCCGCTGGATCGCCTTCAAGGTCCGTGGAGCCGGAAAGAGCAGCGGCTGTGGTCACGGCGACAGGCGCCTCAATCGTCCCGCTCTTGCCGATGAACTCGCGACGGCTTGCCGAGAAACTCGAAACCGTCTCGCTTGCGGCGAGGAAGGCGGTGCGACCCGAATAGTCGATGCTGTAGGGGTTCGTCGCAAACAGCGCGCCTGTCTCTTCGTCACGTTTCGACAGGATGAAAGAGGCGGTCTTCTGCGGATTATTCCCAAGGACCCATTCCACATAGGCGTAGAGCCTGAGCTTGCGGCTTGCCGAACCGGTGTTACGCAGACGCAGGCGCTGCAGCTTCACCGGCTTCTCGCGATGCACGGTCTGCGTCACTTCCAGCGCGATCTCGTGCTGCGTGCTGGAGAAAGTAGAGTAACCGAGACCGTGGCGCGCTTCGAAGCGAATGTCGTTGCGACGGGAAAGCCCTGCAAACGGCGTCATGACCGCGCCACTTTCGAGGTCCGCTATGTAGAGGGCTTCGCCGGAACGGTTGATGACTGCATCGTTCGACCAGCAGGTGAGCTGGTAATCACGCGAATTGACGCTCCAGGTGAAACCGGCACCTTCCGCCGATACATGGAAGCCGAACCGGTCATTCGAGATGACATTGATCCAAGGCTGCGGCGTCGCCTGTCCGCCCGGCAGGCGCACGACATATTCACGGCCGTCGCGGGCAAAGCCACCGATGCCATTCCAGAAGTCGAGATCGCCTTCCTCCTCAATGGCAATAGTCTTGATAGCCGGGGCAGGTAGAGGCGGTATGCGCTTGACCGGCGTCTCCGTGTCCTCTGGCTCCTCCTTGACAGGGGTAAACAGCAGGCGGGCGCGGTTGATCTGATCAACCACCTTACCGTTCTTCGCATGCAGCGTTACGCGCGAGGCGCCGAGCAGTGCCTGATAGGTGCCCTCTTCCATTAGATCCTTACGGACTGCGAAGATGTGCTGGCGCAGACCATCGGCCTGGCCCATGCGGCGCACGCCCTCGCACATGGCGTCGAGCGCGTGCTGCATATCCTGTGCATAGGAAGAGGCCCGTTCGTTCATGATGACGAGATCGGCGGTCACCCCGCGTGAACGCAGATATTCCTGCGCCAGCAGCGCTTCGCGGGCGATTTCTAGATCCATCTCGTCATCGATGCGCAGCGTGAAGATCGGGAAATCGCCCGAAATCGCCAGCGGCCAGAGCGCCGACTGCGACTGCATGCCGGCCCGGACGGCGCCATATTCGCCGCGAAGCTGCATGTCGGGATAGACAAGATAGCGGCCGAGATACTGGAACGCTGCCGCCTGCTGCGAACTGACACCGACATGGCGCATCTGCACCTGTGTACGCGTCCAGGCCTGGATGAGTTCGTGGTTGAAGGCATCCGGATGGCGGTAGCGATCGATGGCCTTATCCACCTCGGCACGGCTAGGTGCTGCAATCGTCCAGAAGATCACGCTGACCTTCTTGCCAGCCGGCACGCGCACAGTCCGGCGCAACGACAGGACAGGATCCAGCGTGAAACCGTCGGTGCCGGAAAGGCTGGCACCCGGATCGAAAGCAGCGGCATTCGAAAGGCTGCGGCCACGACCGATGAACGTCCTCCGCTCCGTTTCGAATTCCGTATGTCGCGTATCCCCGGCGTTGTCGACAATCAGATGCGCGATACTCATATTCGCTTCGTTCGGATCGCGCTTGTTGCGCTCGGCACGGATGACATCGCCGCGCGTGTCGATCTCCGTTTTGACGAACATGCGGGCGAAAGCCGGATGCGCGTTGTCCGTGTCGTCGGATGTGATGACCGGTTCGAGATAGGACGTCACTTCAATGAAGCGATCCTCCACACCCATGTTGAACAGCGTCAGGCGGCGGGCTTCCGCATCATGCTCGGTGGCAACGATACATTCGACCTCGCTCGTAAGCTCGCCAAGAACCTTGCTGAACACGGCCTTCTCGTCAGCAAACTCCACTCGGACTGTTTCGCCCTCCACGCTCTTCGGCTCTGATGTTGCCGACCACCATTCATTGGTCACCGTATCGCGCAGGAAGATGAAATTGCCCCAGCGGTCTTCGGTCGGATCTGGCTTCCAGCGGGAGACGGATAGACCGTTCCAGCGGGCATAACCCGCGCCCGTTGCAGTCAGCATCAGGGAATAATGGCCGTTCGACAGGAAGACGAGCTCTCGTTCGCGCGATGCCGGATCGGCGATTTTACGGATGACGGGCCGCATCAACTCGTCCTGGATGCTGGCGGGCGTATCGGATTCATCCTTGCCGCTCATGACCGGGATGTCGCGCGGCGCTTTTTCCTGCAGCAGCAGTTCGGCCGCTTCGATGACCGGATCGGAGTGGAAGAGTTCACGCAGATGGCCGTTGAAGGCAACGTTGGCGACAGCGGCGATCGACATGCCATGGTGGTGGGCATAGTAATTATAGACGACTGCACATTTCCTGCCTTCAGGAACGCGTGTCGGCGTGAAGTCGACGGCGTCGTGAAAGCCGAACTTGCCGAGAGCGCCGAGCTTGCGAAGCCTCTGCAGGTTTTCGAGCGATGCTTCCGGGTCATATTGGCTGGCGAGCAGCGAGGCATAGGGCGCGATGACGGCATTGTGGCCGAGACCGCGCTTCAGGCCGAGCGTAGGCACGCCGAAGTTCGTGTACTGATAGTTGAGGTTATGGTCGCGGGCATTGAAGGCCGCTTCCGAGATGCCCCAGGGCGTACCGAGCTTACGGGCATGGTTCATCTGTTCGACAATGACGAGATTGTTGGTCTGGTTGAGGATGCCTCCGCCGCGCTCCTGCATGACGAGCGGCGGCATCAGATATTCGAACATCGAGCCGGACCAGGAGACCAGTGCACCACGAGAGCCGACCGGCACGACCTGGCGTCCAAGCTTGTACCAATGCTCCGTCGGCAAATCGCCCTTGGCGATACCGAAGAGCGAGGTAAGACGGCATTCCGAGGCCAGAAGGTCGTAGCAGGCCGCATCGAGCTCGCCGCTTTCCACGCGATACCCGATCGACAGCAGGCGACGCTCCGGACGGTATAGGAAGCCGAAATCCATCGAAAAGGCGAGATCGCGGGCCTTGTCGCGGAGCGCGATCAGGCGGGGGCGCAACGCATCGATATTGGAAAGGTCGAAGGTACTATCGGAGATGTGTGCCTCGCAGACCTTGACCAGCGAGGCCGCCCACAACGTGACCTCTTCCGTCTGCTTCGACTTCACCTCGTGATGCAAGTTGCCGGCAAGGTTCTGGATGTCGCGCGCCAGAACGGCAAGGTTGATGACACGGATCGAGGCAAATTCGTGCTCGCGCTTGACGGCGGCAAGCGCATTCTGGAAGCCGGCAATTCGCTCTTCCAGACGGCGGCGCAGCGGCCGCACGGTCTTGCGGTCGTCAGGCAGGTCAGCCAGCACTTCATCAAGAATGCCGGCCGTGTCACCGACACCGTCGAGATTGCCCTGGACATGTGCCGAGGGTGCTTCCGCCCAGTCACGGCAGGCCGAGGAAATGGCAATCAGGTGACCAGCGAGATTGCCGCTGTCGACCGCCGATACGTAGCGAGGTCCCAGCGTCTGCAGCGTATCGGTGTGATACCAGTTGAAGAGATGGCCGCGGAACTTTTCCATGCGGTCGACCGTGGCGATCGTCTGCTCCAGGCGCTCGATCGTCTCCTCGAAGGAGAACCAGCCGAAATGGCGACCGGAAATGACGGACAGGAGATAGACGCCAATATTTGTGGGCGAAGTGCGCGTCGCCACGATGACATGGGGCGTTTCCTGCACGTTGTCGGGCGGCAGATAGTTCTGCTCCGCCGTCGTGAAGGTCTCGAAGTAGCGCCAGGTGCGGCGCGCGATCTTGCGCAGCTCGCTGGAGACTGCATCCGGCACGTCGAGCCGGTCTTCCGTCTCGGCCGACTGGCTCACATACCAGGCGACGACGGGCGAGCAGATCCAAAGGAGCGCAAAGGGAATGCCAACGAGGAATGAGTTATTTCCCGACAATGCGGCGAAAGCGACCGACAGAATCGCCAGAACCGGAGCATGCCACATCGCTCTATAGTAGGAGAGGATGGTACCCTGCCTGCCTGCCCCGACGCTGGCCGCAGTGCGCCACTGCAAGAGCAGCTTGCGGCTGACGAAGAGACGGTGGAGCGATCGGCCGATAGCATCCACCATCATGCAGACGGTGTCGGCAATGAAGATGATGCGCAGCGCCACCTGGGCATCGGCAGCCGCAATATCCGACCAGACAGTATAAAGATGGGCGCTGGCGACAATATCGCTGCTGCGCGGGATGATGCCATTGATGAGCGAAAGGGTTGGCGCCACGAATAGGCAGAAAATCAACAGGATCTGCCAGATCAGCGCCCCAAATGGCTCCATCAGATACCAGCCGAGCACGGAAGCGACGAACCAGGTGATCGGTGTCAGCGACCGGCGCAGATTGTCGAACATCTTCCAGCGCCCGAGCGCGGTGACGCCGTGTTTCGGACTGAACATATAGGGCAGAAGCTGCCAATCGCCGCGCACCCAGCGATGCTGGCGCGAGGTTTCGACCTCGTAGCGTACCGGAAAGTCCTCGACGAGTTCGAGATCCGTGACGAGTGCGCAACGTGCCATCGAACCTTCGAGAAGGTCATGGCTGAGCACCGAATTCTCCTCGATACGCCCCTTCAGTGAAGCCTCGAAGGCATCGACATGATAGAGGCCCTTGCCGGTGAATGTGCCTTCGCCGGCAAGATCCTGATAGACATCCGAAACCGTGAAAACATAGGGATCGAGACCGCGATTGATCGAAAAGACGCGTTGAAAGACTGACGCATCCTTGCCCGTCGTCAGCGACGGTGTGACGCGCGGCTGCAGAATGCCGTAGCCGCTTTCGACACGCCCGCTTTCCGGGTTAATGACCGGGCGGTTGATCGGATGATGGAGCTTGCCGACGAGTTTCGTGACGGTATCGCGCATCAGGCGCGTATCGGCATCGAGCGTCATGACATATTCTATATCGGCCGGCACGGTGTTGGCGCCTGGCAGATAGGTCGTATCGCGGTCGCCGCGCAGCAGCAGGTTCAACTCGTGCAGCTTGCCGCGCTTGCGCTCCCAGCCCATCCACACACCTTCAGATGGATTGTAGAGGCGGCGGCGATGCAGCAGATAGAAGCGCGTCTTGCCGTCATGGGCATAGCGGGCTGAGAGATTAGCGACCTCCCGGCGTGCATATTCCAACACTTCGAGATCGGCGGAAGTTTCCTCAACCTCGCTATCCGGCCAGTCGCTCAGCAACGCGAAATAGATCTCGCCGCGTGGATTGGCGAGATAATGGACCTCGAGATTGCGCACCATCTCATCGACGCTATCGCGATCAGAAATCAAGCACGGCACGACGAGGAGCGTGCGCGCATCCTCCGGAATGCCTTGTTTGAACTCATAACCGACAAGCCGCGCCGGCGTGACGAAGAAAGAGAGAACAGTGTTGAAAAGCCCGCTCGCACCTTCCGAGGCCGGCAATGCGAACAGGATGAGCAGCAGGGCGATTTCAACCGACCCCATGCCGGCATTGGCCATAAACCCGCCGACGATCCCCATGGCGATGATCGTGATCAGCGCGACCGGAATGGCGATGGCCATCCAATTGAATTTGCGCACCGCGCGAATGACGTGCTGCGCCAGCGTCGGGCGGTAGTCTGCGCGCGCTTCGAATTTTAGGCGTTGAGCGCCCGCAATGAAGCCGCCAATGTCAGGCTCATGCGGCAGCGGCTCATCGGAAAGCCTGGCCTCGGACACCATATCGACAGCAAGCTGGGCGATTTGCACCTCGCTCAGCGGCGAGCGCCTGGCAAGCCTTTCGATCTGCCGGCGATAGCTGTTGCGCGAACCGGAGTCGAGAGCACCGTAGCCGGACTGATCCCAGAGCAACCTGTCGACGTGGCTGACCTGCTCGACCCAAACCGACCACTCCGCATCGTTGATCTCGCGCAGGCTGCGGATGATGTTGCCCATCGTGACATTGCCGGCGGAGAGGCGGCTATGCTCCGCCATCATCGCCTCCTCGCTGTCGCGCCCAAGCTTTTCCAAACGCTCGTCGAGCCAGGAGATCGCCAGGCTCGACGTCTGCGAACCATCACGCATGCGGTAGAGGAATTGGGTCGAGAAAGTGTTATCCTCGGCAAGCTCTTCCAGCGTCTTCAGATAGGCGGCAGCCTTTGCGGTATCAGCGAGACGCACCAATTCGTTGGCGGCCTCGTTGGCGCGACGGCGCAGGCGGCGGCTTCGCTCGACGCGGCTCGAAATACGACGGAGGTTTTCGACCAGCACGTAGCGCACCAGCGACGGCAACGCCCAGAGCTCACCGATCTTGAGGGTTTCGTGCTGCTGGAAGCCGTCGACCAGCGCTGTCAGGCTTTCCTGTGAGATGGTGCCGTGAGTATGGGCGACATAAAGCCAGGCCAGTACGAGCGTGCGGGGGATCTCGACGCCGCCGACTTTCATGAGCGGCAGTTCTTGATAGAACCGGCGCGGGAAGTCGCGGCGGACTTCCTGAATTGCTTCCTCGACGATGTAGTGATTGTCCAGCAGCCATTCGGCGGCCGGCGTGATCGCCTCCCCGGCCTCGGCGTCGGTCGCAGTTGTGCGGTAGACGCGCAGGATTTCCTTCTCGTTTTCCTTGTGGCGCGCAAAGAAATCGAACGCTGCGAAGGCCGGCAACTCGCTCACGGTGCCGCAGGCTACGCTTTCGCCCATGGCCCTGATGTCCTCGTTGGACAGATAAGTCGAGCGGATCGAATCACTGTGGTCGATCTGCTTGTTCTCAGGCTCGTACGACAGGCTCGGAGACGGACTTGAAATGGCCATGGGTTCGGTTCTGGATCCAAACGACGTTATGATTTCGGCTAGGTTCTGCATTGCTTACGATGACTCTTGCATGAACGCGCCGGTCATCTTCGAAGTCGGGAAAGCAAGATAAACGGACGGTCGGAGCGCTTTGGAGTAACGAACCGACCGGCTTCGGACGTAACTTTGCGACGGTCATGGCCGACTTATGCCCTCCCTGCGAAGCCACCCGGGAAAGTTGGACATTCTTGCGATAATTCAAGTCAAAGGACCCTGTTTCTCCGCTGCCCTTCCGCCGGCGTGAAAAAGGCGCATGGACGATATCCATGCGCCTGCACGGCGTTCACGGCACTATCAGCGCCTCACGTCTACTTTCCGGAATGGGCTAGATTGCGTGGAACAGGTAAAGAAGGATGATGACGGGATCGGGATACCGATCTGCCATAGCAGGATGCCTTTCACGACCACTCTCCCTAAACAACACCGAAGTGTCAGGAGAATGCCAACGCATCCCAATTGTTCCGGATAGGAGAATATTCAATCAAATAGACGCCATCAGTCAGCGCCTCGAACGCGCCGGTGTCAGCCGACGACGCCGCAAACCATAGCGACGACGAAAAGGAAAGCCGCCGTGAAAAATGTTGCATGGATCGCGGTCTGGATTCTGTGCCGCGTAGTGACCGGCTTCTTTGCCGGTACGGATCCGTACTGGTTCACGTGAGTATGCGAAATACCCAGATTTGCCATGTGTCGCCTCCGCCTGTTTGTTTTGCGGCCGAATTGCCAGCTCGCATTTATATTCTTACATTCTCTATAAGGTAGATAGAGATAAAATTCCGTCCAGAGCAGACGGAAGAGAAAATCCACCCAGGCGCCAACTCAGCAGAGCGTGCGCCATGCCCAGATCCAGGAACGCTCGACGGCGCTGTCGCTCTGGGGTGCATTGGGGGATGTCTCGATCAACCGGCGATCCTTTTCTGCCGGGATAGTCACGGAGGCGGTTTCCCTCCGCTCGACCTTAACAGGAGGATCGAGGTAACCCATGGTCATCCCACCGAGAAAGAACATGCCTCAACCTCCATCGATCACGAAAGCAAACGGTCGTTAACGGGATCATGACAGAACTAAGGCAGCTGTCAATAGTCTAGTCGAATGGTCGTGTTTTAGGGAAACATTATCCTTAACGCCGACGGCATGCGATATTTTTCAAGGGCTTGAAAACATTGGCTTTCAAGCCTTCACGAAACCCTTGCTCGCGATCATCAAATTTCGCGTGTACTCCTCGTGAACGCTCCCGGCGGCAAGTTCGGCCGATGTCAGCCGTTCAACAACAGCGCCGCCGCGCATCACGGCAAGCCTCTTGCACATATGGGTGATGACCCCAAGATCGTGGCTGACCATGACGAATGTCAGTTTCCGGTCCCGCCGGATCTGCTCCAGCAGATTGAGAACCTCCGCCTGTACGGAGGCGTCGAGCGCCGATGTCGGCTCATCGAGCAGCAGGATGGATGGCTCGACAATCAATGCGCGGGCGATCGCCACACGCTGCCGCTGGCCTCCGGAAAGCTGATGCGGGTAGCGGAAGCGGAAACCATTGCCGAGCCCGACTTCGTCAAGCGCCCGTGCGATGCGCTTCTCGCTGTCGCTGATACCGTGGATGGCGAGCGGTTCCAGAAGCAGCCGGTCGACGGTCTGGCGCGGATGCAGCGACCCGTAGGGATCCTGGAAGACCATCTGGACGCTTCGATAGAAGCCTTTGCTGCGCTTCGAACCTTTAAGCGGCTCGCCGTGAATGCGGATCGTTCCCTCGCTGACAGGCGCAAGCCCGGCGACCGCGCGCAGCAGCGTCGATTTGCCCGAGCCGGACTCACCGACGAGGCCGAAGGATTCGCCGCTTTCGATGGAAACGCTCACATCCTTCAGCGCATGGAAATGGTCGTAGACGACACCAAGGTGGTCTGCAGACAGCGCCGTACTCATAGAGCCCACTCCGGCTTGCGGTCGAGAACCGGCAGCGGATGCCTGTCTTCACCGATCTGCGGCATGCAGTTCAGCAGGCCTTGCGTATAGGGATGCTTCGCGTTGCGAAGCTCGGATGCGGCGATCTCTTCGACGATACGACCGGCATACATGACGATGACACGGTCGCAGAAAGAGGAGACGAGTCTCAGATCGTGGGAGACGAAGATCAGCCCCATACCACGGTCGGACACCAGCCGGTCCATGATCCTCAAGACATCGAGCTGGACTGTTACGTCGAGGGCCGAAGTGGGCTCGTCGGCGATCAGCAGTTCCGGCCCGGCGATCAGCATCATGGCGATCATCGCGCGCTGGCCCATGCCACCCGAAACCTCGTGAGGATAGAGACCGAAGACACGGTTGGGATCGCGGATCTGTACCGCTTCCAGCATGTCGAGCGCACGGTCTCGCGCCTCGCCTTTGCCGACCTTCTCATGGGTGCGCAATGTTTCACAGATCTGCTTGCCGATGGTCATGACCGGATCGAGCGAATATTTCGGATCCTGGAGGATCATGGCGATACGTTTGCCGCGCAGCTTGCGCCGTTCGGCAGCCGAAGCCTTGAGGAGATCGAGGCCGCTGAAATCCAGCGCGTCGGCGGTGACGACACCATGCGTCGGTGTCAGCCCCATGATGGCGCGGCCGGTCTGCGACTTGCCGGAGCCGGATTCGCCGACGATACCGAGACGCTCCTTGCCGAGCGTGAACGACACGCTGCGCACGGCCTCGATAACACCAGTGCGGGTCGGATAGCTGACACGCAGGTTTTCGACGGTCAGAAGCGAGCTCATTGGCCGGCCTCCTTCGGATCGAGCGCA
Source organism: Rhizobium sp. 768_B6_N1_8 (assembly GCF_051811225.1). NCBI lineage: Bacteria > Pseudomonadati > Pseudomonadota > Alphaproteobacteria > Hyphomicrobiales > Rhizobiaceae > Rhizobium > Rhizobium sp. 768_B6_N1_8. The sequence continues at coordinate 4,315,684 of NZ_JBPWPV010000001.1, forward strand.
TCGCGCAGGCCGTCACCCAACAGGTTGAAGCCGAGGCTGACGACGAGGATGGCAATGCCGGGCATGGCCGCGACCCACCACTGGTCGAGGATGAAGCGGCGCCCGGAGGCGATCATTGCGCCCCATTCCGGCAGTGGCGGCTGTGCGCCGAGGCCGAGGAAGCCGAGGCCGGCGGCCGTCAGGATGATACCCGCCATGTCGAGCGTCACGCGCACGATCAACGAGGAGATGCAGAGCGGCATGACGTGCCTGATAATGATGCGCAGCGGCGAGGCGCCCATCAGCTTGACCGCCGAGATATAGTCGGACCGCCGGACCGTCAGTGTCTCGGCGCGGGCGATGCGCGCATAAGGCGGCCAGGAGGTGATGGCGATGGCGATGATGGCGTTCTGGATGCCGGGCCCGAGGGCTGCGACGAAGGCGAGCGCGAGGACGAGCTTCGGGAAGGCAAGGAAGATATCGGTGATACGCATCAGCGTCGCATCCACCCATCCTCCGGCATAGCCCGACACAGTGCCGACGATGAGTCCAACAGGCGCGGAGATGATGGCGACCAGCACGACCACGAGCAATGTCAGCCGCGAGCCGTAAACGAGACGTGAGAAGATATCGCGGCCCTGATCGTCGGTGCCGAGCAGATAGCCGGCGCTGCCGGGCGGCAGCAGGCGGGCATTCATGAGATCGCCGACAACGGGATTGTGGGTGGCGATCAGATTGGCAAACGCAGCAATCAGTAGCAGCGCCACGATGATCAGCAGGCCGACGACGGCAAGCCGGTTTGCCGTAAACTGCCGCCAGGTAACGTAGGCGCGGCCGAGCCGGGCCTGCATGCGTGACTGCGGCCGGTCGGACAGCAACCAGTCACGGCGGCTCAAGGGCGTGGAAGGCGTGGTCGGAACCGTCATCGGTTGCGCGTCCTCGGGTCGAGTATCCGATAGAGAAGATCGGAAATAAGGTTGATGCCGACAAAGACCGTGCCGATGATGATCGTGCCGCCAAGTACGGCGTTCATGTCGGCGTTTTGCAGCGAGTTGGTGATGTAGAGGCCGATGCCCGGCCAGGAGAAGACCGTCTCCGTCAGCACCGAGCCTTCAAGCAGGCCCGCATAGGAAAGCGCTATGACGGTGACGAGCGGCACCGCCGCATTTCTCAGCGCATGACCCCAGATCACCCGCGTTTCCGATAGGCCCTTGGCGCGGGCTGCCACCACATATTCCTGCGACAGCTCATTCAGCATGAAGCTGCGGGTCATACGGCTGATATAGGCGAGCGAGAAATAGCCCAGCAGCGAGGCCGGCAGGATGATGTGGCGGAAGACGTCGTAGAAAACATCCCACTGCCCCTGCCAGGCACTATCGAGGAGATAGAAGCCGGTGACCGGCGTAAAACTGTACTCATAGACGATGTCGATACGGCCAGGGAAAGCCACCCAGCGCAGCCGCGCATAGAAGATGACGAGCGAGATCAGCGCCAGCCAGAAGATCGGCACCGAATAGCCGACGAGGCCGATGACGCGCACGACCTGGTCGGCAATGCTGCCGCGGCGCACGGCAGCGAGAACGCCAAGCGGCACACCGACAACAGAGCCGATGATCGTGCCGACGGTCGCAAGTTCCAGCGTCGCCGGGAAGACGCGGCGAATATCGACCATGACCGGATTGGTGGTCAGGACGGAATTGCCGAAATCACCGGAAAGGATGCCTTTTAGATAGATATAGAACTGCTCGTAGAGCGGCAGGTCAAAGCCCATCTCGCGGCGGACTCGCTCGACGACATGGGTCGGCGCGCGGTCGCCGAGTATGGCGAGCACGGGATCGATCGGCACAACGCGGCCGATGAAGAAGGTGACGGCCAGAAGGCCGAGATAGGTGGTGGCGGCGGCGAAGAGGAAACGCCCCAGCGCCTTCGCAAAGGAGAGTGCACGGCCCTTGCGGGGCCGCGCCTCCTGTCTTGTTTCGACGATGCTCACTGGATCAGCCTAGCCGGCTCATCACTTCGAGATCGGGCCTACATAGTTCGTGTCGAAGCTGGGACCCAGCTTGAAGTCCTTGAGGCTCTTGCGATAGCCGGCCACTTCGATCTGCTGGAAGATGACGACGAAGGGGCTGTTGGCCAGGAACTTTTTCTGGACATCCTCATACATGGCCGCACGCTTAGCGGCGTCACGTTCAAGAAGGGCGGCCTTCGTTTCCTTGTCGAGTTCGGGCGCTTCCCAGGTATTGCGCCATGCGAGCGTCTTCACCGTACCGGCGTCGGAATTGTCCGGGTTGGATGTGAACGTGTCGGCGTTGGAGTTCGGGTCGAAATAGTCCGAGCCCCACTGGCCGATATATATGTCGTGCGTGCGAGCGCGGTACTTGGTCAGCGTCTGCTTGCCGTCACCGGGGATGATTTCCATCTTCACGCCGGCCTGGGCGAGTGTCTGCTGCATGGATTCGGCAATGCCGGTGACCGGCTGCGTGTTGCGCACATCCATGGTGACCGAGAAACCATCCGGCAGGCCGGCCTTGGCGAGCAGTTCCTTCGCCTTTGCAACGTCGAGCTTGTAGGGGTTCTCATTCAGCGCACCGAGCTGGCCGGTCGGCAGGAAAGTCTGGTGGATCTCGCCGATGCCCTTGATGAGGGTCGCGCCGATTGCATCGTAGTCGACGAGATATTTGAAGGCTTCCTGGACCTCAGGCTTCTTCAGATTCTCGTTCTTGCCGTTAAGGCTGACATAATAGACCGTGCTCTTCGGCGCATTGGTCGTCGCCAGATCCGCATTCTTGGTCACGGCGTCGAGGTCACCGGGCTCCAGGTTGCGGGCGATATCGATATCACCGGCCTCAAGCGCCAGGCGCTGAGCGGAGCTTTCCTTCATGTAGCGGTAAATGACGCGATTAAGCTTTGCCTTCTCGCCGTAATAATTGTCGTTACGCTCCATGACGACGACTTCGTTGGCGCGCCACTCACGCAGCTTGTAAGCGCCGGAGCCGGCATAATTCGTCTTCAGCCACTCGTTGCCGAAGTCGTTGTCGTATTTGTGGTCGGCATCGACAGTGACCGGTTTCACATGATCGAGAACCAGCTTCTTGTCGACGACAGAAGCCACCGTTGCCGTCAGGCAGTTCAGCACGAAGCTCGGCGCATAGGCCTTGTCGACAGTGAAGGTGAAGGTGGTCGGATCGACGGCCTTTGCCTTTTCGGTGACGTTATCGCCAGTCAAGCCGAACTGGGTGAGAATGAAGGCCGGGCTCTTGTCGAGCTTCACGGCACGCTCGAAGGACCAGGCAACGTCTTCGGCGGTGATCGGATTGCCGGAAGCAAACTTCAGATCCGGCTTCAGCTTGAACGTATAGGTCAGGCCGTCATCGGAAACGGTCCAGCTGTCGGCGAGATCGCCCTTGATCTTTGACGTGTCGTTCATGTCGAGACGAACGAGCAGGCTGTAGGTGTTGCTTGTGACTTCCGCAGTCGAAAGCTCGAAAGCTTCGCCCGGATCCATCGTGATGATGTCGTCGATGGCAAAACCTTCGACGAGCGTGTCCTTCGGCGTCTCTGCAAAGACCGCAGGCGCTGCTACCATCAGGAGCGAAAGCGCAGCCCCTGCGGAAAGAAGACGAAAGCTGCGGTTGAGTTTGGTAATCATCATGGTTTGTTCCCCTGTTTTGATTGATTACTAAGTATTATTTGGTTTCAGGCGTCCTCTTCCCTCCACGCCGAAGCCAGAATGCGAAGCCAGTTTTCGCTGGCCATTTTGGTCAAGTCCTCCTCACCATAGCCAGCTTGCCGGAGAGCGGCAATCAGCCTCTGGTTGCCCGAGGCATCACCGATTTCTTCCGGAATGGTAGCACCGTCAAAGTCCGAGCCGAGCGCCACGCAGTCGATCCCGACGCGGTTCACGAGATAGTCGATATGGCGGATCATGTCGGAAAGCGGCGTGTCTACATCGGAGCGGCCGTCTGGACGAAGCATGGCGGTGGCGTAGTTCACGCCAACGAGCCCGCGACGCTCACGGATCGCATCAAGCTGCCTGTCGGTGAGGTTGCGCGCGACCGGCGTCAGCGCATGGACGTTGGAATGGCTGGCTACAAGCGGCTGATCGCTCGTCTTCGCCACATCCCAGAAGCCCTTCTCGGTGATATGGGCAAGGTCGACCATGATGCCGAGACGATTGCACTCGCTCACCAGCGCGAAGCCGGCTTCCGTCAGACCCGGCGCCGTATCCGGCGAGCTCGGGAAGGCAAAGGGCACGCCATGACCGAAGATATTGTGCCGGCTCCACACCGGGCCGAGCGAGCGCAGCCCGGCGGCATAAAAGACATCAAGCGCAGCAAGATCGGCGCTGATCGCCTCACAGCCTTCGATATGCATGACAGCAGCGAAAATGCCTGATGCCATCGCCTTACGGATATCTTTCACCGTGCGGCAGAGCCGCCAGGCGCCGGCACGGTCGAGCCGGAGCGCAATCGCCGCCATTTCCGTAGCAATTGTGAGCGACGGCAGTGGATCAAGGGGGGCAGCAAGCGGCGTTGCGTAGTGGCCGTTCCCATCCGGATCGGCAAAAACCAGATCGCCCGAGGGAATGTAGATAGCACAAAGGCCACCCGCCAGACCGCCGGCCTTTGACCGCGGGGCATCTATATGGCCTGCGGTCGTGCCGTTCGCAAATTCCGCAACCGGATCACTTCCGTCTTTCGCATGGGACCAGAGTCGAAGGAGAACGTCGTTATGACCGTCGAATACGAGTTGCATCTGCTTTCCTGCACTGCCCGAACGGGCGGATCGAAGCGGCAAGAATAGAAAAGCTGGCAGAAAGCGCCACCTATTTTTTTACAAATGCGCAATGGAGAAACCGTGCAATTTTGCGATGTAAAAAGGTAACGTCGCAAATACCTTGGATGCCGCAGTCCGCAGGCTCAACCGCCGCGGAACGTCTTTTTCTGCCAATGATCTGAGAGAACCCCATAAGTGAGGAAATTTTCCAGGCGCTTATTCGACAATACCCGGATGCCAGGCTGACGACAGCCGATCAGCCCTTGCAGGAAACCGATTTTGAGACACAGAAACACAAGCACTTTTCCCGCCGGGCGTTGGGCGGAGCGATCGGCATCGTCCATAATGCCAGAGGCCAAATCGTCTTGGCGAAGAGAAGCGGTATGCATGCAGGCTGGTCTCTGCCGGGCGGAACGGTCGAAGAAGGCGAGGATTTCTCCGCCGCATTTCGCCGGGAGATATCTGAAGAGATCGGCGTGTCTTTGGACCTGGTAGATCTGATCGAAGTCGAACGAAAAAAGTTTATTTCACCACAAGGCGAAACCTTCGATTTTCTGCTCACCGTCTTCGAGGCACGGATGCGTGAGGAAGAGCTGCCGGGACCAATGGATGACGCTATCGCGGAGGGACTGGAAATCGCTCTCTTCTACCCGGCCGATATTCCTTCCGAGATGATTTTGGGTGATCGCCAGAAACTCATGCAACATGTGAAGATATCGGGAGCCCTGGATTCTTCGTTGTGATCGCAGTCATTCTCCATGAAACAATGAAGGGGGCCGAAGCCCCCTTTTTTCGGTTCAGTGCTTGGTTCGTTTCTTCTGCCTGTAGACGTCAATGACGACGGCCGCGATGATGATGACGCCCTTGACGATTTCCTGGTAATAGGCATCGATCCTGAGGAAAGTGAAGCCTGACGTCATGACGCCGAGGATGATGGTGCCGATGACGGTGCCGGTGATGCGCCCGACGCCGCCGGTAAGCGAGGTGCCGCCGATGACGGTCGCGGCAATCGCGTCGAGTTCATACCCGACCCCCATGCTCGCTTGCGCGGTTTCAGCGCGCGCTGCCGTGACGATACCGGCAAGACCGGCAAGCAGTCCCGCGATCACATAGACCTTGACGAGGTGCGCCTCGATATTGATGCCAGATACGCGCGCAGCCTGCGGGTTCGCGCCGATGGCATAGGTGAACTTGCCATAGCGCGTGTAGCGCAGCGCAATATGAAAGATCAGCGCGACGACGAGGAAAACGACAACCGGCCACGCCTTGGTTCCAATGAAATGAAACTGCTCGGTAATGCCGGAAACCGGCTGTCCCTTCGTATACCACTTCGCCACACCTCTGGCCGAAACGAACATGCCGAGCGTCGCGATAAACGGCGGTATCTTCGTGTAGGCGATGAGCGCGCCGTTTATGAGACCGGCCGCCGCCCCGATCAGCAGGCCGATCATGATCGGCACGAGAGCCGGCAGGTCGGTCAGCGACGGGAAGACGGCTCGTCCCCAGGTAGAGGACTGGGCGAAGCTCGTTGCGATCATCGCTGTCATGCCGACGACCGAGCCCGACGAAAGATCGATGCCGCCGGTGATGATGACCTGGGTGACGCCGACGGCGATAATGCCGATGACGGAAACCTGCAGGATCATGATCGTCAGGCGCTGCGAGTTCAGAAGGAAGCTCTGGCCGATGAAGATCCAGCCAAGGATTTCGTAGATGAGCGCAATACCAACCAACACGAGGAAGATGCTGAGTTCCGGCGGCACACGCCGCCTTCTCGGCCGGGTTGCGAGCGGAGCCGTACCCTCTGCTGCCTTGGTAGTCATGTCAAACCTCCCTTTGGCGATCGCGGACAGCGCATCACTGCGCAGCCAGTTCCATCACCTTGATCTGCGTTGCTTCATCGCGATTGAGGAAACCGGTCACGCGTCCTTCATGCATGACCATGATGCGGTCGCTCATGCCGAGCACTTCGGGCATCTCGGACGAGATCATGATGATCGCCACGCCGTTTCGCGCCATTTCGGTGACCAGCCGATGAATTTCCGCCTTGGCGCCGACATCGATGCCGCGTGTCGGCTCGTCGAGGATCAGGATCTTCGGATGGGTGAGCAACCAGCGCCCGATCAGCACTTTCTGTTGATTGCCGCCCGAAAGATTCTCGACCCGCTCGTAAAGACTGGGCGTTTTCACGCGTAGCCTTTTTGCCATGTCTTCGCAGGTCGCCTCGATCGCACCCTGCTGCACGAAGCCGCCCTTGACATATCTGTCCTGCAGGACGGCAATCTGCATGTTCTCCAGAACATCGAGGATCAGCAGGCAACCGGTGTCTTTCCGATCCTCGGTCAGAAACGCCATCTGGTGACGGATGGCCTCGGTCGGCGAGGATATGGTCACCGGCTTGCCGAAGAGTTCGACCGAACCGGAACTCGCCGGCGTTACCCCGAAAAGCGTTTCGGCGACGTTTGAGCGCCCGGAGCCGACGAGGCCGGCCACACCGAGAATCTCGCCGGCTCTCACTTCGAAGGAGACGTCGCGGAAGACCCTGTTGAGACAGAGATCCTTGACCGAGAGCACGACCTCGCCAATCGGCACCTCTTCCTTGGGGAACATCTGGGTGATCTCGCGCCCGACCATCATGCGGATGATGTCGTCGCGGGTGACCTCGGTCGAGGCATGCGTGCCGATATAACGGCCGTCGCGGAAGACAGAGAATTCGTCGGCGATCTCGAAAAGCTCGTTCATCTTGTGGGTGATGTAGACGATGCCGATGCCTTGGGCCCTGAGATCGCGGATAATGCGGAAAAGATGCTCAACCTCGCGCTCCGTCAACGCCGAAGTCGGCTCGTCCATGATGAGGACGTCGGAATTGTAGGAAACCGCCTTGGCGATCTCGACCATCTGCCGGTTTGCGACCGAGAGATAGCGGACTTCGATATCAGGATCGATCGCGATATTGAGCCGGGCAAACAGCTCCTCGGTCATGCGATGCATCGCGCCATGATCGACGAAACCGAAGCGGTTCTTGGGCTCGCGGCGAATCCAGATATTTTCCGCAACCGTCATGAACGGCATCAGGTTCAGTTCCTGATGGATCATGGCGATGCCGTTTTCCAGCGCATCGAGCGGAGATTTCAACCGGATTTCGACCCCTTTCAGGCGGATATCGCCTTTGTCGGGCGTGTAGATGCCGGCGAGGATCTTCATCAGCGTCGACTTGCCGGCGCCGTTTTCCCCCATCAGCGCATGCACGGAGGCACGCTTCAGCCGGAACTGCACGTCGTCGAGCGCGACGACGCCTGGAAATTCCTTGCGAACACCCTCTGCGCTCAAGAGATATTCCGCATTCGGAACTGCGCCGCTCGCGCGCACGGCGGCCATGGTTGACGGGCTGACGGCCATATCATCTCCTCCGGATACGGACAGGCTGAAAGGATGCGGGCAGAGCCCGCATCCTGCTTGGCGTTTGCCTCAGTTCTTGGTGACGAAGTCCTTGACGTTGGCAGGCGTGACGAGCTGGAAGGGGATGTAGACCTTCTTGTCGGCCTTTTCGCCCTTGGCAATCTTGAGTGCCGTATCGAGCGCGCCCTTGCCCTGGCCGGCGGCATCCTGGAACACGGTGACGTCGAGGTCACCCGCCTGCATTGCAGCAAGCGCGTCCTGCGTGGCGTCAACGCCGCCGACGACGACCTTGCTCATATCCTTGCCGGCTGCCTTCAGCGCCTGGATGGCGCCGATCGCCATTTCATCGTTGTTGGAGATCACGGCGTCGAACTCTATGCCGCTGGAGAGCCAGTTGGTCATCAGGTCGGCGCCCTGGGTACGATCCCAGTTGGCCGTCTGCTCTTCCACGATCTCCAGTCCCTTGCATTCGTCCGTCTTGATGACGTCATGAACGTCCTGGGTCCGCATGCGCGCAGCCTGGTTGGAGAGTTCGCCCATGATGACGACGGCCTTGCCCTTGCCGCCGAGAATACGGCAGATTTCCTTGGTTTCCAGCGTGCCGGATTCCTGCTCGTTGGAAGCCACGAAAGCCTGCTTGTCCGGCAGCGTGTCGACGTTGACCGGCTGGCGGTTGACGTAAACCAGCGGAATGCCTGCATCAGCCGCAAGCTTCGACATCGCCGTCGTCGCATCGGTATCGACAGGGTTGACGATGATCGCATCGACCTTGGAGGCGATGAAATTCTGGATCTGGCTCTGCTGCTTGGAGACGTCGTTCTGCGCGTCTTCAACCTGCAGTGTGACCCCACTAAGCGTCTTTGCATAATCGGTCATGCCGTTGCGCAGAACGGTCAGGAAGTTGTCGTCGAATTTGGCCATCGAAACGCCGACGGTTTCTGCGTGTGCGGCCGTCGACAGGACGAGCGCCATCGCAGTTCCCAGAATGAATTTTTTCATTGCATTTCCTCCACAAAGCGGTGCCCGGCTGCACCCTCCTCACGCCGGGGCCCCAGACATCCGTCTGCAGACCTCAATCCCACGCCGCCTCTCCCGTGGCGGCCCCGTCAAAACGGAACAAACAAACCGTAAAATTTGTTTCGCGGAATATTCATTCCATTTTATCGAAACGGCGTCAAGCCTCTTTGCTGATTTCGGCTGTCGTTGCCGAATAGCCGACGCCTGCTGTGGTGAATTCTGCATGATCAGCCTGTTGCAATCCGGCCATCATGGGCGGTGAACCGTCACAGGCGCTTATTGCGAAAGCCGTAGAGATCCCCATCTAGTCGGAGCCCCGAACAGCCTGCGCACACCGGCTGTTTTTTAAAGATTTTGGAGACAGGACAATGTCCATTTCGATGTATCGCCTGACCGTGCCTATGTTCCAGCGCGGCATTGCCAGCCTGAAGACCTATCTCGACAAGGCGGAAGCCTATGCCGAGGAAAAGAAGATCGACCCGACCATCCTCGTAAACGCTCGCCTCGCCCCGGATATGCTGCCGCTTTCCGGCCAGTACCAGCGTGCCAGCGATAGCGCCAAGTTCGCGCTCGCCCGTCTGACGGCGACTGACGCGCCTAAATTCGAGGACAATGAAGCGACGATCGCCGACCTGCGCGAACGTATGGCAAAGACCGAAGCTTTCCTTGCGAGCTTCACCGCCGGAGCTCTTGATGGTAGCGATGTGAGAGAGATCACCGTGCCGGGCCGCAATGGCTCCGTCGTTCCAGGCATCGAATATGTCGCCCTCTTCGCGCTGCCGAACTTCTATTTTCACGTGACGACGGCACATGCCATCCTGCGCAACCAGGGTGCGCCGGTCGGCAAGCGGGATTTCCTCGGAAACTTCTGATGTTTAATCAGGGCCGGTACATTACCGGCCCTCTTTCCGTCAGTTCGGTATAGGCAAGCGTCTGATCCAGATGCCGCGCCCTGAGCGACAGCAGCCGTTCAGCATAGTTGAGCCGCACCGAGGCATAGGCCGGATGATCGGCAAGATTGCGCAGCTCCATCGGATCGTTGACGAGATCGAAAAGCAGCGCCGGCAATGCGGTGAAATGCACGTATTTGAATTGCTCGTCGCGGATGACGGCAAGATTCAACTCGTTCGACCGAAGGCCGAAATACCGCTCCGCCTCGCCATGAACGATATCCCGGAAATCGAATTCCCAGAAAGCCGCATCCCGCCAGCCCTGCGCTGCGCCGCCATCGAGGAAAGGCGCAAGCGAGCGCCCATCGATGCCATTGGCAGGCCTCATACCGAGCCGATCGCAGAGCGTAGGGAACACATCGGCGGCACTGGTGAATTTCTCGACGATACCGCCGGCGGAAGCCGCGCCAGGATCGCGGATGACGAGCGGAATATGATAGCTGCCATCGAAATAGCCGCCTTTGCCGAGGGTCCAGTGATCACCCGCCATCTCGGCATGATCGGACGTGAAGACGACGATCGTGTTGTCCCACTCGCCGGCATCCTTCAGCGCTTGCCAGATACGCCCGAGCTGGTCGTCTACCTCGGCAATCATGCCGTAGTAGATCGACCTGATGGCGTCGAAGTCGGCAGCGCTCAAATCGCTGAGCGGCCCTTCCGCCCCATGGATGAAACTGCCCTTGTCGGCACGCGGCATGGCATAGGCGAGATAGGGATGGCCTTGCTGTTCCATTTCGCGGCCTATCGCACGTGCAAATGCCGGGCCTTCGTCCGGCTTGAACATGCGGTTGTATGGCTCCGGCACAGAGAAGGGCGGATGCGGCCGCAGGAAGGAAATATGCGCGAACCACGGCGCATCCTGCTCGCCCATCCAGCGGGTGAATTCCCCGGCCAGGAAAGCGGTCTGCGTCTCTTCGCGCGAATAGGCTGGCGCCGCATTCGAGATTTCCCCTGCTGCAGTGCCGACCGGAATATGGATATCACGGCTGACGGCATCAGCGCGGCCGCGCGAACGCAGCCAGGAAAGCCATTGCCTCTCATGCTCCGGCAGAAGCTGGCGAACAGTGAAACCCGGCAGCACACCTTCATAGGTCGTCAGATGCGGATCATTGACATCCATATCGCGCGGATCGGGCGCCGTGTCCGTATAGCCGAACAGCGTCGGATCGTAACCCGCCCGTCTTGCCGCCAGCGCCAGATTGTCGAACCGCCGGTCGAGCGGCGAGCCGTTCCGGCAGACCCGGTGGTTCATCTGGTAGAGGCCGGTATAAAGTGTGGCGCGCGCTGGCGAGCAGGGAGCCGCACCGGCATAATGGCGACGGAAAAGCGTTCCCTCCTTCGCCAGGGCATCGACATTCGGTGTCCGGACGCAGGCGTGCCCCACAGCCGAGAGGCAATCGCCGCGCCATTGATCCGCAGTGATGACGAGAACGTTGCGCCGTGACCCGCGTTCAGTGATGATTTGATCTCGCATGCCAGTTCCAGGCCGACTGAATGATCTGCGAGAGATCATACTGTGGCACCCAGCCCAGCACGTCCCGCGCCTTGTCGTTATTGGCGACCAGCGTGTGCGAATCGCCTTCGCGACGACCGATATACTCGACCGGGAAGGGCTTGTTGGAGACGTCCTCGATGGCGCCGAGCAATTCCTTCACAGTGGTACCGGTGCCCGTGCCGAGATTGAGCGCGACGGATTCGCCGCCATCCAGCAGATATTGGACGGCGCGCACATGCGCGTCGGCAAGATCGAGAACATGGATATAGTCGCGCACGCAGGTGCCGTCGCGCGTCTCGTAATCGCTGCCGAAAACCTTGAAGCCCTGGCGACGGCCCAGCGCCGCATCGATCGCCAGCGGGATCGCATGCGTTTCCGGCTGGTGCCATTCGCCGACCCGGCCTTCGAAATCGGCACCGGCAGCATTGAAGTAGCGCAGCACGACGGAGCGAAGGCTCTTGTACTGGTCGTAATCGGCAAGCGCTTGCTCGACGATATATTTGGTACGGCCATAGGGATTGATCGGCACCTGACGGTGCGTCTCATCGAGCGGCACGCTCTGCGGCAGACCATAGGTCGCGCAGGTGGAGGAGAAGACGAAAGCATTGATGCCGGCGGCCTGCGCTGCCGACAGCAGCGTCAGCGTGCCGATGACGTTGTTCTCATAGAAGGAGACCGGATCCTTGACCGATTCGCCGACTTCGATCAGCGCCGCGAAATGCAGGATCGCCGACGGCTTGTGCTTTGCCAGCACCTCATGGAGCCGGGCGCGATCGCGAATATCACCCTCTTCCGCCGGTCCCCATTTGACGAATTCGCGATGGCCGTTGGAAAAATTATCGAAGACGACGGGCTTGTAACCCTTGTTCGCCAGATCGAGACACGTATGCGAGCCAATATACCCAGCGCCGCCAACGACGAGTACCGTTTCACCTGCCATACATCTCACCTTTTGCAAGCCACAGATGCGCAGACCTTAGCCAAGTTACACGTCAGTAAAAAGTTATCTCGGTTACATATCTGCAAAAATAAGAAGATTAGAGACGGCTTGCATACGGAATACGCCTTTCGGCAGGGCGATTGACTTGCCGGCCACATAAAAAACCGGACACGTCTCGAGTGTGCCGGCAACGGCTTTCGCATCGGAGACATTCGTTATATCGCTAGCGACGTCGGCAATGAACGCGGCCGTCTCAGCCGTTTAGTTGTCGCAGAGATCAGGCGACATCTGGCCGACGAACCGTTGCGCTATAATGTTACCGTCGAAAGCCTGCTTATTCAGGCCTAGAGGAGGAAATATGAAAAAGGCGATCATCGTCTGGGGCGGCTGGCTGGGCCACGAGCCGGAGCCCTCCGCCAATATCGTTGGCGAATTGCTGCGCGAGGATGGCTTTGCAGTCGAAATCACCAATGATCTAGGCATATTCGGGTCGCCGCTCCTCGCCAGCGCCGATCTGCTGGTGCCGATCATTACCGGCGAGAAGCTGGAAAAGCCGCATGCGGATGCCCTGGTCGAAGCTGTTCGCGGTGGCCTCGGCCTCGGCGGCCATCACGGCTGCCTTGCCACCTCCTTCAAGGAAAGTGCCCCCTTCCGCTACGTCTCCGGCGTCACCTGGGTTGCCCATCCCGGCAATGTCATTGACTTCCGGGTTGCCGTAACGCGGCAGGACGATCCGTTAATGGAGGGCATTCCAGACTTCGACTACCGCTCGGAGCAGTATTATCTGCACTATGATCCCTCGGTCGAAATCCTCGCTACCACGACCTTCACCGGCCAGTACGATCCTGCCGCGCGCAATGTCGCGATGCCCGTCGTCTTCAAGCGACATTTCGGCGAGGGCCGCATCTTCTATTCCGCACTTGGCCATGTCGCCGCTGAATTCAGCCACCCCTACATGCCCCTCATTCTCCGGCGCGGTCTCAGTTGGGCCGCTCGCCAGTAATCGGGGCAGGATCGGAAGGAGCTGCGATGCTCGGTTGGGGGCTTCGATGAACATACAGAACCGAGGACCGTTCAGGCCATGATTGCGAACAAGCCCGCCTGACAATGAAAAAGCCGCCGGCGCGACGGCCAGCAGCCTTTAGCATTCAGTATATAAAAGCGCCTCTGCGACGCCGGCCTCAGCCGAGCCTAGCGGCCAGCCGCCTTGCGCCGGCTGCTATCACTATCCTGCGCCTCAGCCTCGTCATAAGCGCGCATCAGGCGCCCGGCTGCCTTCAGCTTTTCGATGAGATCGCTCCCATCGGCAGAGGCCTTGGTGGCTTCAAGCTGTTCGAATTCTCTGTGCGCCTGCGCCCAGTGGCTTTCGCCCCGACCATGCGGCCGGCCTTCCTCTTCCCAGATGGCATATGCCCGCTGGCTGACCCAATCATCCCGATTACGACTCATTGCAAAAACCCCAGCCAATAAATACGCACACGCAATACCAATGAGAATAAAGGTGCCAGCCTGGACTTTAGGAGTCGTTACTGCGGGATGTAATTTTGCAGGATAAATTGCTTAGAAAAGAGTAGTTTTTCGTTGGCTATAGTTAAAAGGGCGGAAACGTTCGTCCGCCCTGATATGTTCAAACAGCGATAGACTCTTCAACCGCTTCCTCGGCTTCACCGGTACCTCGTCCCATGAAGGTGAAAATGACGATTGCCGTCAGAATGGTAATGCCGGTTAGAAACCACAGAAGCAGGCCGAAGGCACTATTATAGGCACGGATGAGTTCCAGTTCTCCCATGCCGGAAAGAGCCTGGCCCGCACCGTTGAGATCCCCCGTCACCAGTCGCTGTGCCGCCACTGTCGCTTCATGGCTTGTTCCAAGATAGGACTGCGTCAGTGCGGAGAGGACCGCACTCACGATAGCGAGCGCCACCCCTTCGCCGGCAACGCGGGTCGTACTGAAGATCCCGGTTGCCATGCCGGCACGCTCCTTCGGCACGACACTGACGGCAAGTCCGTCCATGAGACCCCAGGGCAGGCTGATGCCGATACCGATCGTCAGCAGCGGTGCGATAAGCGCCACATGGTCCGAACCGACGGGAATGTGCGCGAGCCAGAAGAGACCGGCAGCCGAAATGACGAGACCGACGCTGCAGATCGTTGCTGCCGGCAACCACCGGGTCAGCAGCCCGGCCGCGATCGGCAGGATGAGAAGCGGACCGGAAAGCGCGATCATCATCTGTCCGGCGGCAACCGCACTCAAACGCTCGACACCGACGAAGCGCACCGGCAGCAGGATCAGCAGGACGACGAAAGCATAAGCGGGAGCCGCCGCCAGAAGCTGCACACCGACAAAGCGAGGGTAGCGGAAAAGCGTCAGATCAAGCATCGGCCGCTTTACGAGATGCTCGATGAAGCAGAAGAGGGCTATCAGCAGCGCCGAGCCAAGAATGAGCCCAAGCGTGAGAGCATCGCCCCAGCCGCTTTCCGGCACCCGCAGCACGCCATAAGTAAAGAGCGATAGGGCGAGCGTGAAGCTGATAGCGCCCGGCCAATCGAGCCCCCTTGCCTCGGGGTCGCGGGTTTCCGTCAGGAATACCGCCCCGAAAACGAAAGCGATGATTGCGAGGCCAACCACGAGTGCGAAAATCGCTCGCCACCCGAAGGCCTCGATCATCATGCCCGACGCCATCGGTCCGAACGCCAGGCCAATACCGAAACTTGCACCGACGAGACTGAAGGCGCGCATGCGTTCCTTTCCGTCAAACTCCTGTGCCAGCGATGCCATTCCGCCGGAAAAGGCCGCGGCCGAGCCGAAACCCTGAAGCGCGCGAAGGCTGTCGAACCAGATAATGTCAGGCGAAAAAGCAAGCCCGCCGGCAAACAGGATGAAGGCGGCAAGGCCACACAGGAAGATGCGTTTGCGGCCATAGCTGTCTGCCAGCGCGCCGGCCGCCATCAATGTGCTGCCGAATGTCAGCATGAAGGCATTGGTGACCCAATTATGGGCAATAGGGCTGCCGCCAAGTTCGGCACTGATCGCCGGCAGGGCCACCGCGGGACCAGTGAATGTGAGCGGCATAGCCGCGGCCGCAGAGCAGACGGCGATCAAGACGAAGATTTTCTCCGCGATACTTGTAGGTTTGGACTTGTGGGGAACGGTCATCTGATATCCGCTGGTTCGAGGGTGGGACGCGCTTGGGAGGGGCGCGGGGCGCTGAAACGCCTGGACTTCGATTGCGGAAAGCAGCATAAATTGAGGATAATTCTTCGATAACCTATGGTTTGTTCCGCGTATAAAGGAAGAAACCGCTCGAATGGACCTGCATATGGACCAGCCGCTGGGTGGCCTCACGGCATTTGTCAGAACGGCGGATCTCGGAAGTTTCGTCGCCGCCGGGCGTGCTCTCGGCCTTTCCGCCTCCGCTGTCGGCAAGGCTGTGACCGCGCTTGAACAACAGCTGGGCGTCCGCCTGTTCCAGCGCTCGACACGAAGCTTGCGGCTGACGGAAGAAGGCCGCCTGTTCCACGAGCGTTGCCGGCGTATCCTTGATGACCTGGAAGACGCCCAGGCCTCACTGGCACAGGCTGTCGCGACCCCTCGGGGACGGCTGCGCGTCAGCGTGCCGCTTGTCAGCTACCATCTGATCCTGCCGATCCTGCCGGAATTTGTGAAACTCTACCCGGAGGTCGAACTGGATCTCGACTTCAACGACCGGATTGTCGACCTGATCGAAGAAGGCGTCGATGTTGCAATCCGCAGTGGAACCTTACCGGATTCGAGACTGATGTCGCGTGCGCTGCGCCCGTTTCAACTCTTGCTATGCGCCGCGCCTGCCTATCTGGAGAAACACGGCACCCCCGATTGCCTCCGTGATCTCGAAGGCCATCGGAGCGTCCGGTTCCGATTTCCCAATTCCGGAAAGCTGCAGCCTTGGCCGCTCAGCCTCTCCCCTGACCATCCGGAAATCAGAACGCGAACGGTACTGACGTGCAACAATATGGAGGCGCTGCGCGGCGCCACCATCAGCGGAATGGGCATCGGCTGCATGCCGGATTTTCTCGCGCGCGACCCACTGGCCGACGGCAGGCTGCGCACCGTGCTGGACGCCCATATAGACGCCCCTGCCCAGTTCCACCTGCTCTGGCCATCCAACCGGCATCTTTCACCCAAGGTCCGCGTTCTCGTCGATTTTCTCAGCGAAAAGCTCTTTTCAAATCGTTGTGAGATTTACACGGAGGAAGAGCGGCGATCACAGCCCTTGAAGCCCTGAAAAGTTGCACCACCACAGATGATTGCATAGTTTCGCGAGAGAAATTGAGGGGTAAATCCGTTGCGGGCACCCGGATGAACGGTCAAGACGCTTGCCGCCTCGAAGAGAAAGCTGGTCTTGTCGGTCGCACACGCAACCCAACCCGCGAACGCAATATCGATCTCCGAAGCCGATTAGAGTGAGATCCAGATCAACGAGTCAGAAATACATCCTCTGGTAGCGAATTCAAAACTTTGAGGAACAAAGGTTGACGCGATAACCAGTAATGGATATAGAGCGCCATCGATACTTTGTTTGCCGTTATTTGTTTTTGCTGCGCTTCGCGCTTCTTGATCAACTTTCCCTCTCAAAAGTCGAAACAACCGCCGTGCGTCGCCCGGCGGCAGATTAATCGTTGCTATGAAAGGGTTTGTTATGACCACCGGCACAGTTAAATGGTTCAACGCCACCAAGGGCTTCGGCTTCATTCAGCCTGACGACGGCAGTGCGGACGTCTTCGTTCACATCTCCGCAGTCGAGCGCGCCGGCATGGGCTCGATCGTTGAAGGTCAGAAGCTTGGCTATCAACTTGAGCAGGACCAAAGGTCCGGCAAAATGTCCGCAGGCCAGCTTCAGGCCGCTTAAGGCTTAACTCCCCATGACCACGGATGTACTGGCATGGTGATGAAGGCATAGAAGGCCAGGCGGATGTCTGGCCTTTTTCGTTGGTATTGAACTGCCACCGATCCGCAATCTGCCCATGCCGAAGAGCTGCTACCGCCGGCTTTCAACCGTATCGGGTCGAAATCGCAGATGCCGGTCGCAAACCCGCTGCCAAGCCTGCCATGTCCGTGCTGCGCGCGGCGATAAAAGGCGACTGCAGAGAATGTCACAGACCCGCATTTCAAAACGATTACACCATTCAAGGACCTAACTTTGACTACAACCGAAAAAAGCACCAAAGACACCGCGCCGGCGCCACTGGTCTCGCTGACGCCGACCCAGATCAGGGGTTTAAAGCTCGCCAAGGACGGTGACCTGTTTGCCCAGGACGGCAATAAATGGACCCATCTGAACGCCACCGTCACCTATGCCAGGACCGACCGTTTCAAGGAGCGGCCAATCAAGGTGAAATTCCTGACAACGGCCACGTTGAACGAATTGCGAGATTACGGCTTTCTGCAGAGCCTGGACGCAGATGCGACCCCGGAAACCTCCGCGCAGGGCATTACCATGGCAGGCAAAATGTGGCTCCTGAAGAATAAATGATCGCTGAGTAGAACGGATATTGTGAGCGCTGGAGGTTTGATCTGTGACATCGGCAGGTTTCGCATGCTGTTTCGACGCGGCCGACCTCAGGCTGAAACAAGCATTATGAAAAGCCTTTAGTTATCAGCGACATAGTGGCGCCACATCACTGCCGGTTAAAGCACTGACTCGTAAGCATATCCCACTAGCCGATCACGTTCTGCGAACTGAAATCGACCTTATTGGCAGAATTGAGATCAGGGTAAACAACAGGTATCACGCCATCCGCGCTGAAAAAGCACTTTTCATAAGGGTTATGAAAAGGACGTGGCGGAGAGGGTGGGATTTGAACCCACGATACCCTTGCAGGTATGCCGCATTTCGAGTGCGGTGCATTCGACCACTCTGCCACCTCTCCGCATATTTGGTCGGCGCTTGTTCGGCGCGGGCGTTCTCATAACGAGCAAATGACAGACTGGCAAGCCGAAATCTCAAGCTTTTCCATCCTTTTGCCTTGACACCTTTTTGTCACTCGCGTATCCCGCTTTCGCAATAGGAGTGGAGTAATCCGCCCCTTGCCCGCCTCGCGCTCGCGCGGGGTTTCACCGGCAGACCAGAGTTCCGGGCTAGTCCCTGAAATCCCTGCTTAACTTCGACTGATAAGAAGACAGCCACCTGCGTATTGCGGGGAGAGCTGGATCGAACATGAAAGGATAAAATAATGTTCGCAGTCATCAAGACCGGCGGTAAGCAGTACCGTGTGGCAGCCAACGACGTGCTGACCATCGAGAAGCTTGAAGCCACCGCTGGCGACTCCATTGAATTCACCGAAGTCCTCGTGATCGGCGAAGGCGCCGACGCAGCGATCGGTGCGCCCTTCGTAGCCGGCGCCTCCGTCAAGGCGGAAGTCGTCGACCAGACCCGCGGCAAGAAGGTTATCGCCTTCAAGAAGCGCCGTCGTCAAAATTCGAAGCGTTCGCGCGGCCATCGCCAGCATCACACGGTTGTCCGTATCACGGACATCGTGGCTGCCAAGTAAGATCAACGGGTTTCAGGTTTAAAGGAGAACTCCAATGGCACATAAAAAAGCTGGCGGTTCCTCGCGTAACGGTCGCGATTCCGATTCCAAGCGCCTCGGCGTGAAGAAGTTCGGCGGCGAGAACGTCGTAGCCGGCAACATCATCGTTCGCCAGCGCGGTACGCAGTGGCATCCGGGCGCCAATGTCGGCCTCGGCAAGGATCATACCATTTTTGCGCTTACGGCTGGCAATGTGGACTACCGAACGAAGGCCAATGGTCGCGTGTACGTGTCTGTAATGCCGAAAGCGGAAGCAGCGGAATAAGCCGGTAGCGCTCAAAAACAGCCGGCGTCTCATCGACCCGGCTGACCGTACCAGGTTCAGTCCAGAAAACAGGGGAGATGGGGCGCCATCTCCCCTTTTTCTTTGTCCAAACAGGAGGACTGAACATGCAAGGCGAATTGATAAGGGTCGACCAATCACGGTCAACCCGGGAAGACCAGCGGTCTTCCACGGAACGGCTGAGGCCGGAGCGGCTAAGGACCGATTGCCCTGTCTTGTTATCGGAAAGGCTCGTCATGCGCGCGCCCCACGAAGAAGACATTGACGCCCTTGCCCATCTCGCCAACAACGCCAAAGTCGCCACCATGGTATCGCGTATGCCGCACCCCTATACCGCCAATGATGCCGCCGACTTTGTTTGGCGTACGCGAAATGGCGAGATTGGCAAGTGCGTCTATGCCATCACCAAGGCCGAGAATGGCGCCTTCATGGGTTGCTGCGGAATAGAGCCGCATACCGACGAGAAGACCGTCGAGATCGGCTACTGGCTGGGCGAACCCTATTGGAACCAGGGTTATATGACCGAGGCCTGCCATGCCCTCGTCGACATGGTGTTCAGGACGCGGCAGCAGGTCGAGCAGATCGATGCCCGCTGCCGGGTCATGAACGTCGCTTCGCGCCGCGTCATCCAGAAGTGCGGCTTCCAGTTCCAGGGATCCGGCCTTGCCGCATCGCTGGCACTCGGCAGCAACGTGCCGGTCGAATGGTACCGGCTCGACCGCAAGACCTGGATGTCGCTCAGAAGCTGGGGTGCAATCTCATGAACGCCGCACCCCTACAAAGACCCGGGACCAAGCCCATGATGCCCGGCCCCGCGCCGCTCATATCAACGGCGAGGCTGACGCTTCGTCCCCATAGGCTGAGTGACGCTTCGGCGATTGCGGAATCACTTTCCGATTTCGCAGTCACCCGCATGCTGGCCCGCGTTCCCGCCCCTTACGACCGGCAGGATGCGCTGGACTGGCTGATTCCGGTCATATCGGGCGTCATGCCGGATTGGGCGCTGGCAATAACAGGCAATGACGACGTCCACATCGGCAATGTGTCGATAGAACTTCGTCACGGCCGCTGGCACCTCGGTTACTGGCTGAACCGCTACTACTGGCAGCGCGGCTATATGAGCGAGGCGGCGGAAGCCGTGCTGGAGCGTTTCTCGCGGCGCATGCCTGACGTTCCGGTTCATTCGGGCGTCTTTGCCGACAATCCTGCATCGCTCCGGCTGCAGGAGAAGCTCGGTTTCCGGATGACCGGCTGCAGCGAAATCTACTCTTTCGCCCGCAACACCATGGTCGCCCATATCGAAACCGTGCTGCAGCCAGGTGCTCTGCAGCAGAAAAAGGTCGCCTGACATCGGAAGGACGCCGCTCTGATGCATGTCGCGCAAAAGTGTGCAGCGGTTTTGCGATAACGACATGCACGAAACAAAGACCTTAAAGCGAGGTGAGCGATCTGAAGATCGCGGCACGCTTTAAGGGCGGCGTCCTTTCAATCGCCGATCTCGACCCTCAGGGGAAAATGATCGGAACCCAGGGAATTCGTATCAATGACAGCGGATTTCAACCGGTCCTTGAGGCCGCAACTGACGAAACAGTAATCGATATGCATGCGCTTGCCGTGATCTTCCGGATCCATCCAGCTGTAGCTGCCGGGCCCATAGGCGCCAAGCGCCGCAAAGGCATCGATCGGCGTGCCGATCCGCGCCGTGCGACCATAAAACCCGTCAAAAGCGCCGGCGAAGGTGCAGTATTCCGGCGATTCCGGCTCCATATTGAAATCGCCCATGATCACGTAATCCTCCGGGAGCGGCGGCTCGGGAAGCCCGAATTCGCAGGCTCCGGTCAGCGACGCACCCTCCTGAGTGAACGCATTGATGCGGTCGCCGAGATGGTGGAGCTGCGCAATGCGCTCGTCGATGGAAACGTGGTCGAGATGGACGGAATAGACGCGGACAGCACCATCAGGGATGGCAATAACGGCTTCCGTCGCGCCGCGCTGCAAATTGATCTTGTCGACCGTGCGGCTGCGCGGCAGAAGCAGCGTTCGCGTCGACAGGATGGGCCAGCGCGACAGAACCATATTGCCGAACTGGAAACGGGTGCCGCGCGGCGGGGAAACCTGGCCTTCCGGCGCCTCGACATGTATGTCGCAGGCCGGTCCATAGACCCAGAAATGGTCGGGAAACAAGGCCGCAATGATGGCGGGCATGTCGGCATAATCGTTCCGAACGAAACCTCTCGTCACCTCCTGCAGGGCGATGACATCAGCGCCTTCGAGACTTTTGGCGATGCGTTCCAGATCGTATCTGCCATCGAGACCGAAGCCGTACTGTATGTTATAGCTCGCAAAAATCACGATATTCTTTGACCTCCGCCTGAACCGCCTATATCGAATGGGCCAAGAGGGGTCGCCCAAACGCACCGAGTACTGGAAGTAAAATGAAATTTCTCGATGAAGCAAAGGTCTATATCCGGTCGGGTGATGGCGGCGCAGGCAGCGTTTCCTTCCGTCGTGAGAAGTTCATCGAGTTCGGCGGGCCGGATGGCGGCGACGGCGGGCGCGGCGGCGACGTCTGGGTAGAGGCCGTCAATGGCCTCAACACACTGATCGATTTTCGCTACCAGCAGCACTTCAAGGCCAAGGTCGGCATGCACGGCATGGGCAAGAATCGCACCGGCGCCAATGGCGACGACGTGACGCTCAAGGTTCCCGTCGGCACACAGATATTCGAAGAGGATCAGGAAAGCCTCATCTGCGACCTGACCGAGGAAGGCCAGCGCTTCTGCCTCGCAAAAGGTGGCAATGGCGGCTTCGGCAACGCCCACTTCAAGTCTTCGGTCAATC
The DNA here is from genome assembly GCF_051811225.1 of Rhizobium sp. 768_B6_N1_8. Classification (NCBI taxonomy): domain Bacteria; kingdom Pseudomonadati; phylum Pseudomonadota; class Alphaproteobacteria; order Hyphomicrobiales; family Rhizobiaceae; genus Rhizobium; species Rhizobium sp. 768_B6_N1_8. The sequence goes on from NZ_JBPWPV010000001.1 coordinate 4,337,934, forward strand.
AGGCGCCGGACTGGGCCAATCCCGGCCTGGAGGGCGAAGAAAAGACCATCTGGCTGCATCTGAAGCTGATTGCCGATGCCGGCCTCGTCGGCCTGCCGAATGCCGGCAAGTCCACCTTCCTCGCTTCCGTGACACGCGCCCGGCCGAAGATCGCCAATTACCCCTTCACGACGCTGCACCCTAACCTCGGTGTTGCCACCATCGACGAGCGGGAATTCATCCTTGCCGATATTCCCGGTCTTATCGAAGGCGCGCATGAGGGCGTGGGCATCGGCGACCGCTTCCTCGGCCATGTCGAGCGCACGCGCGTGCTGCTGCATCTCGTCTCTGCCCAGGAGGAAAAGGTCGGCAAAGCCTATAAGACGGTGAAGCACGAGCTCGAAGCCTATGGCAACGACCTGGTCGACAAGCCGGAAATCGTTGCACTCTCGCAGATCGACGTACTCGACGATGCGACCCTGAAGAAGAAGGCCAAGGAACTCGCCAAGGCCTGCGGCAAAACACCCTTCCTGATTTCCGCCGTCACCGGCAAGGGAATGACGGAAGTGCTGCGCGCGCTGCGCGACATCATCGTCGAAGCCAATACCGTAGAGAAGCCGGCCAAGACGCCAAAACTGCGCCATCGCGACATGATCCTCACCGACGAGGACGAGAGCGATGAGTAGCCGCAAGCCGCTGGATCGCTATCGCCGCGTCGTCATCAAGATCGGCTCGGCGCTCTTGGTCGATCGCAAGACCGGCCTGAAGAAATCATGGCTCGATGCCATGTGCGCCGATATCGCTGCGCTGAAATCCAAAGGCGTCGATGTGCTCGTGGTCTCCTCCGGCGCCATCGCTCTTGGCCGTTCGGTGCTCGATCTTCCCTCCGGCGCCCTGAAGCTGGAGGAAAGTCAGGCGGCAGCGGCCGTCGGCCAGATCGCGTTGGCCCGGGCTTGGTCCGAAAGCCTCTCACATGATGAGATCGTCGCCGGCCAGATCCTGCTGACCTTGGGCGATACCGAAGAGCGGCGCCGTTACCTCAACGCCCGCGCCACCATCAACCAGCTTCTGAAGATCGGCGCCGTGCCCATCATCAACGAGAACGACACGGTCGCGACCAGCGAAATCCGTTATGGCGACAATGATCGCCTCGCTGCCCGCGTCGCCACCATGACCGGCGCCGACCTCCTGATCCTTCTCTCCGATATAGACGGTCTCTACACCGCCCCGCCGCATCTCGATCCGGATGCGCAATTCCTGGAAACCATTGCGGAAATCACCCCCGAGATCGAAGCCATGGCCGGTGGTGCGGCCTCCGAACTCTCACGCGGCGGCATGCGCACCAAGATCGATGCCGGCAAGATTGCGACGACTTCGGGCTGCGCCATGATCATCGCGTCGGGCAAGACGGAAAGCCCGCTTTCGGCAATCGAAAACGGTGCGCGCTCCTCCTGGTTTGCGCCTTCGGGCACGCCCGTCACTGCCCGGAAAACCTGGATCGCCGGACAGCTTCAGCCGGCCGGCATGCTGCATCTCGATGAAGGCGCAGTCACGGCGCTCGGCGCTGGCAAGAGCCTGCTGCCCGCTGGCGTGCGCAGCATCTCCGGCAATTTCGCCCGCGGCGATACGGTTGCGATCATCGCCCCCTCCGGTCGCGAGATCGCCCGTGGGCTGGTCAGCTACGATGCGGAGGAGGCCCGCCAGATCGCCGGCCGCAAATCGGCTGACATCGAGGCGATCCTCGGTTATCCCGGCCGCGCCGCCATGGTCCATCGCGACGATATGGTCATGACGGCACAGATCGGTTCGAAATCGGAAAGGCAGAAGAAGGACGCAAGCTATGCTTGATACAGTTGCGCAGAGCCCTGACATTGACGTGCTGATGAACGACATCGGCCGCAAGGCCAAGGCCGCCGCGCGACCATTGGGCTTTGCCTCCACCGATGCGAAGAACAAGGCACTGAACGCCATGGCCGATGCTATCATGGCGAACAAGGCTCAGATCCTGTCGGAAAATGCCAAGGATTTGAAGGATGTGGAGGGCACGGACATGCTCGCCTCCTTCGTCGACCGCCTGACGCTGAACGATAAGCGCGTCACGGAAATGGCCGAGGGTATTCGCGCGATTGCGGCTCTTCCCGACCCCGTCGGCGAAGTCATCGCCGCCTGGGATCGCCCGAATGGCCTGAAGATCGAACGTGTCCGTACGCCACTCGGCGTCATCGGTGTCATTTTCGAAAGCCGGCCGAACGTCACGGCCGATGCCGGTGCGCTCTGCCTGAAGGCCGGCAATGCGGTGATCCTGCGCTGCGGTTCGGATTCGCGCCGTTCCTCGGCTGCGATCCATGCCTGCATGGTCGAGGGCCTGAAGGCAGCCGGCTTGCCGGAGCATGCGATCCAGCTTGTGCCCGTGACCGATCGCGCCGCTGTTGGCGCCATGCTGCGCGGGCTTGATGGTGCAATCGACGTTATCGTGCCCCGCGGCGGCAAGAGCCTCGTTGCTCGCGTTCAGAGCGAGGCACGCGTACCGGTTTTCGCCCATCTCGAAGGCCTCTGCCATATCTATGTCGACGCCTCCGCCGATCTCGAAATGGCCAAGAACATCATCGTCAACGCCAAGATGCGCCGCACCGGCGTCTGCGGCGCAGCCGAGACCCTGCTGGTCGACGGCGCCGCCATCGGCACGCATCTGACGCCGCTGATCGAGGTCCTAGTTGAAGCCGGCTGCGAGGTTCGCGGTTCGGCCACGGTTCTCAAGGTCGTGCCGGGCCTGAAGCCTGCCACCGAAGAAGACTGGTCGACCGAATATCTGGATGCCGTCATTTCCGTTGCAGTCGTTGACGGCATTTCCTGCGCGATCGACCATATCCAGAAATATTCGTCGAACCATACCGAAGCCGTGCTTGCCGAAGACCCCGAAGTCGTCGAACGCTTCTTTACGGAGATCGACTCGGCCATCCTGCTGCATAACGCCTCCACCCAGTTTGCCGATGGCGGCGAATTCGGCATGGGTGCGGAGATCGGCATCGCCACCGGCAAGATGCATGCTCGCGGCCCTGTTGGCGTCGAGCAGCTCACCTCCTTCAAATACCGCGTTCGCGGTCATGGACAGACGCGGCCCTGACGTGACCACAGAGCATATAGACCGGCGCTATCTCCGCATGCCGCATAGCGAACGCGGCATGATCGTCGGTCTGTTCGGCGGCTCATTCAATCCGCCGCATGAGGGCCATGCCCTGGTTGCCGAAATCGCCATCCGCCGCCTGGGTCTGGATCAGCTCTGGTGGATGGTGACACCGGGCAATCCGTTGAAAAGCCGCAATTATCTGGCACCACTTTCGGAGCGTATAGCGCGCAGCGAAAGCATTGCCACCGACCCGCATATCAAGGTCACAGCCTTCGAACAGGCATCTGGCGTGAGCTACACGGCCAATACGCTTGCCCGCGTGAAGGCGCGCAATCCGCATGTGCATTTCATCTGGATCATGGGCGCCGACAGCCTGGAAAATTTCCATCGCTGGCAGAAATGGCAGAATATCGCGCGAACCTTTCCGATCGCTGTCATCGACCGACCGGGCTCGACGCTCTCTTACCTTTCCTCGAAAATGGCCAAGACCTTTGCCTTTGCCCGCATCGACGAAGATGATGCCCGTGTTCTCTGGAAGAAGCCGGCGCCCGCCTGGACCTTCATTCACGGTCCACGCTCGACTTTGAGCTCGACAGCCATCCGCAACGGCGATCAGCACAAGGCCGCGGAATAAATCGGATTGTTTGAAAGTTCCCAGAAATGAAAAGCCCGACGCGGGAGGAGGTGCGTCGGGCTTAAAACTTGACCGACAACTGGGAGGAGGAGTGTTGTCGATCCTATCGGACGGCTATGGGAGGAGGAGAAGCCGTCGGATGATTGTGTTTTAGCACATTTGTTCAGAAGGTGAATATAGGCTAGTGCATTGCAGCAATGCACGAAATGCAAACCTCCGTGGAACTGAATTGAATTCCCTGCCAGTTTTATCAGCAAAAACAGGTTGATCCAAACTGGCTCGCCAGATCCCTTGCCATTTACCAAGCAGAAGCGCCACATTTTTGCCTCACGAACTCTCGGCTTGACGGGAGCCATGCGCCTCACGAATGCGTGAAGAGACGGCGCGGGCAAATCACGTCTCCGCCGTCGTTATGTTTTATGAAATACAACTAGCCAAAGTTCACACGCCGTTATATTCGTCTAAATATTTCGAGCCTGGGGAGAATAAATTATGCAGAGCCGCCGCCACTGGATGAAACTGGCAACCGCCGTGATCTCGGCGATCTGGTTTGGCGCAGCAGCGCTTTCGACGCCTGTCGCAGCCGCCGAAAAGGTAACCGTCTTCGCCGCCGCAAGCCTTAAGGATGCGCTTGATGCGGCCAACGCCGCCTGGGCCATGGAAAGCGGCAAGGAAGCTGTTGCTTCTTACGCGGCAAGCGGCGCGCTGGCAAAGCAGATCGAAAATGCAGCCCCGGCTGACGTCTTCATTTCTGCCGACCTGAACTGGATGGATTACGTCGCCGATAAAAAGCTGATCAAGGTGGACACACGCTCCAACCTGCTCGGCAACCGCCTTGTTCTGGTCGCTGAAAACGGCAAGCAGAAGCCAGTTGAAATCAAGGCGGGCTTCGATCTCGCAAGCCTCATCGGCGACGGCAAGCTCACCATGGGTGAGCCAAAATCGGTTCCGGCCGGCAAGTACGGCCAGACAGCACTCGACAAACTCGGCGTCTGGAAGTCCGTGGAAACCAAGGTCGCCTATTCAGAAAGCGTGCGTGCCGCCCTCGCCCTCGTTTCCCGCGGCGAAGCGCCATACGGCATCGTCTATCAGACCGATGCGGCCGCCGATAAGGGCGTTGCGATCGTCGGCACCTTCCCGGCCGATTCCCACCCGCCGATCATCTATCCGATCGCCCTGCTTGCCGAGAGCAAGAACCCGGATGCCGCTGCCTATCTCGACTTCCTGAAGTCGGACAAGGCTGCCCCTTTCTTCACTGCGCAGGGTTTCACCATCCTGAAATAATTGCGTAATTGGGGGCCAAAGCTTAGCGTGAAGGCTCGCTTCGGCGGGCCTTCACTGTTTCGGAGAAGATGACGCTTGGATATGTTCGGCTTGAGCGATGAGGAATGGACGGCGATCCTGCTGAGCCTGCGCATTTCCTTCGTCGCCATGGTGGCAAGCCTGCCGCTCGGCATCCTCGTCGCCCTGCTGCTTGCCCGCGGCCGCTTCTGGGGCAAGTCCATCCTAAATGGCATCGTCCATCTGCCGCTGATCCTGCCACCTGTTGTTACCGGCTTCATTCTCCTCATCCTTTTCGGCCGCCGCGGCCCGATCGGCAGCCTGCTGGATCAATATCTGGGTATCGTGCTTTCCTTCCGCTGGACGGGTGCAGCACTCGCCTGCGGCGTCATGGGCTTTCCACTGATGGTGCGCAGCATCCGTCTCTCCATCGAGGCCGTCGACCGCAAGCTCGAGGAAGCGGCCGGAACGCTCGGCGCGAGCCCGGCATTGGTCTTCCTGACCGTCACGCTGCCGCTGATCATTCCCGGCGTCATTACCGGCATGATCCTCTGCTTTGCCAAGGCGATGGGCGAGTTCGGCGCCACCATCACCTTCGTCTCCAATATCCCGGGCGAAACGCAGACCCTGTCGACTGCCATCTATACCTTTACCCAGGTGCCCGGTGGTGACGCCGTCGCGATGCGGCTCACCCTCATTTCCATCGCCATTTCCATGCTGGCCCTGCTCGCTTCGGAATTCCTCGCCTATCTCGCCGGCAGGAGGATCGATCCGGAATGACACTCATCGTCGAAGCAAGACATCGCCTCGGCGCCTTCGGGCTCGATGCCGCCTTCACCTCCGAACGCGGCGTGACGGCGCTCTTCGGCCGTTCCGGCTCTGGCAAGACCTCCGTGATCCGCATCATTGCTGGCCTTACCCGACCGACCGAAGGCCGGATCCTGCTCGACGGCGAGGCGCTGACGGATACGGCAAAGGGCATCTTCATTCCCCGGCACCGCCGCCGCTTCGGCTACGTCTTCCAGGAAGCCCGGCTTTTTCCGCATTTGAGCGTCCGGACAAATCTCGCCTACGGCCGCTGGTTCACGCCGAGATCCGCACGCATTGAAAATTTCGATCGTGTCGTCGACCTGCTCGGCATCGGCCAGTTGCTCGCCCGCAGCCCTTCAAAGCTGTCGGGGGGCGAAAAGCAGCGTGTCGCGATCGGTCGCGCACTGCTTTCTTCGCCGCGCCTGCTCCTGATGGACGAGCCATTGGCCGCATTGGACGAAGCCCGCAAGGCCGAGATTCTGCCCTATCTCGAGCGTCTGCGTGACGAGATGGATATTCCGATCGTCTACGTCAGCCATTCGATCTCCGAAGTCGCGCGCCTGGCAAATCAGGTCGTGGTCATGCGCGACGGCAAAGTGGAAGCCGCAGGCCCCGCAGCAGAAATCCTCAGCCGTTCGTCGCTGCTCCCGGAAGACCGAAAGGAAGCCGGTGCAGTGCTGGAGGGCACAGTCGAAAGTATCGATTTGGCCCATCGGATTTCGACAGTGCTGCTGAAGGCGGGCAGGCTCTATGTTCCGGGTGCTGCGCCCGCCATAGGCAAGCCTGTGCGCATCCACATCCCCGCCCGAGACGTGATGCTGGCAACACGGAAGCCGGAAGGGTTGAGCGCCCTCAACATTCTGGAAGGAACCGTCACGCAGATTTCGCCGACGGAGGATGGAACCGTCGAGATCCGCCTCGATTGCACCGGCAACGCCGTGCTCTCGCGCATCACCGCGCTGTCCTGCGAGCGTCTGGGATTACGCCCGGGCATGCCGGCTTTCGCCGTTATCAAGACCGTGGCGCTGGAAGCCTGATCAGCGCCGATCGTCCGGCTGCAGATTACGGTTGTTTTCCAGCCAGGCGAGATCATCGGCAAGGCTGGTGCGCACCGTCTTTTCCATGTCGCGAAAGCGCGCCAGCAATTGCTCCCCGAATGGCGTCAGTGCCGCGCCGCCGCCCTTCTGGCCGCCGCGCTGCGATTCCACCACCTGCGCCTTGAACATGCGGTTCATCTCGGCGACCAGCATCCAGGCACGGCGATAGGACATGTCCATGGCGCGGCCGGCGGCCGAGATCGAACCTGTCTCGCGGATATGCTCGAGCAGCTCCATCTTGCCGTGGCCGAGGCGATCGTCATCGGGAAAGGTGATTCGCAGGACAGGTGCGAGCGGATTTTTGGCGGTTTCGGTCATGTCGGTCGGTATTTGCGGAAATCACCGGCACTTTACGCCCGACCGCAGACGCTGTACACCGCACCTCCATCTCGACCGAGGGTCGAAATCTCGATTTCGTGACGCCAAATGCGGCTTTCGGCCGTTCGCGCGCTGCGCCGCGTCTTGAAACATTAATGGTTTGATGCCTATCTTAACCATGATCCGGTTGTGCTGGATCCGTGTTGTGCATGGTTTGTCATTCCAGGAAAGGGAAAGCACTGACAACAGTACACGCCAAGGGAAAAACGCTTGCCGTTATCCCGAAGGGTGCGGAACGTGGCGCCGATGCCGCCGCCCGTGCTCTGGAAGCCGTCCTCGTCAGCCTCGAGGACTCCAAAGCTGAAGATATCGTCACCATCAACATTGCCGGAAAATCGGCGCTGGGAGACTACATGGTTGTCGTCTCCGGCCGTTCGAACAGGCATGTCATGGCGATCGCCGATCATCTTCTGACTGATCTCAAGGACGAGGGCTTCGGTACTGCCCGCGTCGAAGGTCAGGAAGGCGGTGACTGGATCCTGATCGATACCGGTGACATCATTGTGCATGTGTTCCGTCCCGAAATTCGTGAGTTCTACAACATCGAAAAGATGTGGGCGGCTCCGGATATGGACGAGGAAACGCGGCACTGACAGGCAGCCTGGCATTCGCCCGGCGCCTGAGACGTGGTAGCTGACCGGGCCGGCTTTCGATAGCTGGCCGGTAAGTCCACATTGCGCTTCGGAAGCGCGGCATAGCAGGAGCGGATGAATGCGGATTGGTCTTTTTGCGGTGGGACGGCTGAAGCCCGGCCCCGAAAAGGATCTTGCGGCCCGTTATTTCGACCGTTTTGCAAAGGCCGGTCCTGCGATCGGCCTGGAATTTTCTCGTATCGCCGAAGTAGCCGAAAGCCGCGCCTCCAATGCGGACACCCGCAAGCGCGAGGAAGCGGCCATGCTGCTGAAATCGCTCCCCGAAGGCAGTGTCCTCGTTCTCCTCGACGAACGCGGCAAGGCGTTGGACAGCGAAGCTTTCGCCAATCTTCTCGGCGGCTACCGCGATCAAGGCAAACGCGACCTGATGATCGCAATCGGCGGTGCCGATGGCCTCGACCCTTCCCTCTACGACCGCGCCAACATGATCCTTTGCCTTGGCAAGATGACCTGGCCTCATCAGATTGTCCGCACGCTCATTGCCGAACAGCTTTATCGGGCCGTGACCATCCTGTCCGGCCACCCTTATCATCGCGTCTGATGCAGACCAAAACACTCACGCAGCCGTGTTTTGCCTCAGGGCCTCTTCTCATTCAAACTTTCTGGCCAACAGCCCCAAATCAGCTTAGGTTCCGGGCGATTTGAACGAGTAAACCCCGACACGCATGACGAGAGCTGCCCCCAAGCGATCCCGCCTGTTTCTGCCGGCCGTTGCCGCAGGGCTCGGTGCGGCCGCCATTGTTATTTCGGGAAACCCCTTTTCCGTGCAGGCGCAGGATGCGCCGCCACCGCCCGCAGCAGCCGAACCGGCCGCCCCAATCACATCAGCCAAACAGCCGCCGCCTGATCCTGCCGCCGAACTTGCGAAGAAGCGCGACGAAACGAGGGCCGAGCTCGACAAGCTGTCGAAGACGATCAGCCTCTCCTCGGACAAGGCGAGCGAGCTTCAGAGCAGCATCGACAATCTGGAAAAGAGTACGGCAAGTATTCGACAGGCACTGATCGATTCCGCCGCCCGCCGGAAATCCCTGGAAGGCAAAATTCTCGACAGCGAGAAGAAACTCGCCGAGCTCGGCGTCAAGGAAGATGGCATCCGCCGTTCGCTGCATGAGCGCCGCGGCCTCCTGGCCGAGGTTCTCGCCGCCTTACAGCGCATGGGCCGCAACCCGCCGCCCGCCCTTCTCGTCACACCCGATGATGCGCTTGCCTCGGTCCGCAGCGCCATTCTGCTCGGCGCCGTGGTTCCCGGTATCCGCAAGGAGACTGAAAAGCTGGCAGCCGATCTCGCCGATCTCGCGGCTTTGCAGACGGCAAGCGCCAAGGAGAAGGAAGGCCTGACCACCACTATGGCAAACAGCCTGGAGGAGGAGCGGCGCATGGATCTGCTGCTTGCCGAAAACGACAAGCTGAGCCGCTCCAATGCCGCCGAACTGGAAGCCGAAAAGCAGCGGTCTCAGGAGCTGGCAAGCAAGGCAACGACGCTCGAAAGCCTCGTCGCTTCGATGGAAACGGAAATCGCCTCCGTGCGCGATGCCGCCGCCGCCGCCAGGCAGGCAGAGGAGAACCGCAAGCTCCTCACGGACGAGCAGCGCGCCCAGGCGAAGGCCCTGGCCGACAGCGGAGTGCCCGATAAAAACCGCATTGCGCCCGCATATCCCTTCGGAGAATTGAAGGCGAAACTGGAGCTGCCTGTGGCAGGCGATATTCTGCGCCAGTTCGGCGATGCCGACGGCACCGGACACGAGGCCATGGGAATGACGGTCGCGACCAATGCGGAAACGGTGGTGACCGCACCTGCTGACGGGCTGGTGGTTTTCGCCGGCGCCTTCCGCAGCTATGGCCAGATGATTATCCTCGACGCTGGCGGCGGATATCACCTGGTTCTCTCAGGCATGGATACGATCAACACCCGTCAGGGAAAATTCGTTTTCTCCGGCGAGCCCCTGGCCGTGATGGGTGCGAAAAGAGTGGCAAGCGCAACCGCATTGGCGCTGGAAACAGATCGGCCAACGCTTTACATTGAGTTTCGAAAGGACGGTAAACCGGTCGATTCCCGACCGTGGTGGACCGCCAAAGACACTGGAAAGGCACGCAATGATTCGTAGGGCTTCTCTTGTTCTGGTCGGCGCACTGATGGGCGCGACCGCGATGAGCGTCATTTACTCCGCAGGCGTGCCTGCAGAGGCGGCGGGAGCATCGACCTATAAGGAGCTTTCGGTATTCGGTGACGTCTTCGAACGCGTGCGTGCACAATACGTAACGCCGCCGGCCGAGGACAAGCTGATCGAAAGCGCCATCAATGGCATGCTTTCATCGCTCGACCCGCATTCCAGCTACATGAATGCGAAGGACGCCGAAGACATGCGCACCCAGACCAAGGGTGAGTTCGGCGGCCTCGGTATCGAAGTCACCATGGAAGACGAACTCGTCAAGGTCATCACCCCGATCGACGATACTCCGGCTGCCAAGGCTGGCGTTCTGGCCGGCGACTATATTTCGGAAATCGATGGCCAGTCTGTTCGCGGCCTGAAGCTCGAAGACGCCGTCGAAAAGATGCGCGGCGCCGTCAACACGCCGATCAAGCTGACGCTCATCCGCAAGGGCGCCGACAAGCCGATCGAACTTACGATCGTACGTGACGTCGTTGCCGTTCAGGCGGTCAAGTCGCGCGTCGAGGACGATGTCGGCTATCTGCGCGTCATCTCCTTCACCGAGAAGACCTATCCGGACCTCGAAAAGGCGATCCAGAAGATCAAGGCGACCATTCCGGCCGACAAGCTCAAGGGCTTCGTCCTTGACCTGCGTCTCAACCCCGGCGGTCTGCTCGATCAGGCGATCAATGTTTCCGACGCCTTCCTGCAGCGCGGCGAAGTGGTTTCGACCCGTGGCCGCAATCCGGATGAAACCCGCCGCTTCAATGCTGGCCCGGGCGATCTGACGGATGGCAAGCCGCTGATCGTCCTCATCAACGGCGGCTCGGCTTCCGCGTCGGAAATCGTTGCCGGCGCCCTGCAGGATCTGCGCCGTGCCACGGTTCTCGGCACGCGTTCCTTCGGCAAGGGTTCGGTCCAGACCATCATTCCGCTTGGCGAAAACGGTGCGCTGCGCCTGACGACGGCGCTCTACTACACACCGTCGGGCCGCTCGATCCAGGGCACCGGCATTACGCCTGACATCAAGGTGGAAGAGCCCCTTCCGGCCGATCTGCAAGGCAAGATGGTGACCGAGGGCGAATCTGCCCTGCGCGGCCACATCAAGGGCCAGAGCGAGACCGACGAAGGTTCGGGCTCGGTTGCCTACGTCCCGCCGGATCCGAAGGATGACGTCCAGCTCAACTACGCGCTCGATCTGCTGCGCGGCAAGAAGACTGACCCGTCCTTCCCGCCGGACCCTGAAAAGGCCGTCGTCGCCAAGTAATCCATCGATCTCAAGGCCGGGCAGCCCGCCCGGCCTTGAGACTTTCTGCTGTTTCCCGGTTTTGGAGTGGCAACGAATTGGGAACGGACCTGCATGCACCTCTAGGCCGCAACCGCAAGGCCGCGCGAAAGCGCCCCGGCATATTGCGGATCGGACAGATTGCCGCGAGCGTCTGTCTTGTCGCGATTGGCGGCTTTTCCCTTTACACGGCATTTCGCAATGATGGCCTCGAGCAGTCGAAGCCTCCGGCATCGCTGGACACAGCGGCCGCGCCGCCGACCGATGCGATCCAGGAGCCGCAGGCATCTGGCAATCAGGCAGCAAACGGCATGCCGCGCTCCGAGCCACAATCCGGCGCCAATGTAGAACGGATGGTGACAGGCGACGGTTCTGTCGTCACTAAATACAGCCCTCGCCAGCGCGATGGCAGCGGCCCGGTTCTGGTCGATTCCATGCAGATGGGCCAGGATCCCCGCATGACGGCCATCCCCAACGACAATCTGCTCGAAGAGACACCCTTCGGCCGGCTGCCCATCACGGGTCCCGATGGCCGGCGTCCGATGGATCAATATGCGCGGCCGTGGTCCGGCACGCGCGGCACCCGAATCGCGATCGTCCTCAGCGGCCTCGGTCTCAGCCAGACCGGCACGCAGCGCGCCATCAAGCAATTGCCGGAGGAAATCACCTTTGCCTTCGCCGCCAGTGGCAACAGCCTGCAGCGCTGGATGCAAGATGCGCGGCGCGGCGGCCATGAAATATTGCTGCAGGTGCCGCTGGAGCCGTTCGATTACCCAGCTAATGATCCAGGACCGGATACGCTGCTGACGTCGAAGCCTGTGGCGCACAACCTCGAAAGCCTGCACCGGGCGATGGGCGAGATCACCAACTATACGGGCATCATGAACTATCTGGGCGGACGTTTCCTCTCCGATCCCAAGGCCATGGAGCCGGTCATGCGGGATATCGGCAAGCGCGGGCTGCTGTTTCTCGACGATGGCACTTCAGCGCAATCCAAGACCGCCGTGGTCGCCAAAGGCACGGAGCTTCCTTACGCTTTCGCCGACTTGCAACTGGACAGCCAGGTCGATGTGAACACCATCCTGCAGAAACTCGACGAACTGGAGCGCATCGCCCGCCGCAACGGCCAGGCAATCGGTGTTGCCTCGGCCTTCGACGAGAGCATTGACGCGATCTCCAAATGGAGCGAGGAAGCGACCATGCGCGGCATCGAGATTGTCGGCGTTGCTGCACTCGTCAACGACCCCAAGAATCCCTGACCGGAGAAAACCATGAGCCAAGCGACCGTAAAAGCTGAGGACCTGCCCTATCGCCCCTGCGTCGGTGTGATGATCCTCAACCGCGAGGGCCTCGTCTGGGCCGGGCGGCGCATTCCTGATGGTAATTCGGAGTATGACGGTTCACCCCAGCTCTGGCAGATGCCGCAGGGCGGCATCGACAAGGGCGAAGACCCGCTGGAGGCGGCCTATCGCGAACTTTACGAAGAAACCGGCATCCGGACCGTGACCCTGCTTGCCGAGGCCAAGGACTGGATCAATTACGACCTGCCGCCACAGCTGATCGGCATCGGGCTGAGGGGCAAGTACCGCGGCCAGACGCAGCGCTGGTTCGCCTTCCGCTTCGAGGGCGACGAATGTGAGATCGCCATCAACCCGCCGCCCGGCGGCCATGAGCCGGAATTCGACGCTTGGGAATGGAAGCCGATGGAAGACCTGCCCGGCCTGATCGTTCCCTTCAAGCGCGCCGTCTATGAACGGGTCGTGGCGGAATTCAGCCACCTTTCCGGCTTGATCCCGGAAGATTGAGCATCGAACGAAGCTCAGCAATGCGTTCCAAAAGGAAACCGGCCGCCTTTCAGGCGGCCGGCTGAGATAAGATTGCCGATTGCGAATTATTCGGCTTCGTTGGCCGAATCTGCGTTGAGCTGACCATATTTGGCTTCGCCGATCTTCTCGAGCAGTTCGAGCTGCGTTTCGAGGAAGTCGATATGGCCTTCCTCGTCTGCCAACAGCTCTTCGAAAAGCTTCATGGAAACATAGTCGCCGGCGTCATGACAGATATCGCGCGATTTCTTGTAGGCAGTGCGGGCGTCATATTCGCCGGCAAGATCGGCCTCCAGAACTTCCTTGACGTTCTGACCGATGCGCAGCGGCGCAAGCGTCTGTAGATTGGGATGGCCTTCGAGGAAGATGATGCGCGCGACCAGACGGTCGGCATGGTGCATTTCCTCGATCGATTCGGCACGTTCCTTCTTGGCGAGCTTGGTGTAACCCCAGTCCTCAAGAAGGCGATAGTGGACCCAATACTGGTTGACTGCACCGAGCTCTAAAAAGAGGGCCTCGTTAAGCCGCTCGATGACTTTTTTGTCGCCTTTCAATGTCCGCTCTCCTGTTTTCCTCGTGGAATTGTTTCAAGCGGGACATGAAATCAAATATTTCCGTTTCCGTCGAGTGGCGACGGGCATGATAATCTTCGGTTGTCTGGATGATGATATCGACAACGTTCGGGAAACAGCCGCAGCAACGGCCGCGTTTGGCCATGGCGTGATAGACCTTCGCCGGCACGATAAGCTGCCAACAATCTTCATCGAGAAGATTGTTGATGACGTCCCGGATTTCCTTGTCGGTTATGTAATTGCAACTGCAGACGAGCACGTCTTCATTCCAAACATGACACTTACTATCGTGTTTTCTGCAAAAGAAGATGGGAACTGTCAAGAAAATTCGCGACCCTCATCCGATCACGATTCAGCGACAGGATATCACACGCCAGCGAGCGCATCCTTAAGTCCTTAAGAAGCATCAATTTCCTGGCTGCAAAGGCCCATCAGTGAAAATTACGCCCGCGCGGCATCACGCTCGCAGTCTCTGCGATATCACCATCTTTCGCTTGTTCTGATGGGCTTCGCTCGCCGATCTTTCTGAGCAGGTTGTCCCGCGCCAGAATATCCGCCGCCTTCCGCTGTCGATGATCCTGTGTCGGGCGCAGCACCTCGTCCGAGCGCTCGCTGACGCCAAAGCGTTTTATCTCTCGCTGAAGGATACCGAGTAGCGGCGTCATATCCTCGATATGTTCGACGACGGTATGGATGACACCGCTCTGGCTTTGTAATTTGCCGTAGATCTTCACAAGCCGGGCGCCCATGACCACTGCGCGGTATTTTTCGAAGACCTTCTTCCAGACGATGGCATTGGCAACACCGGTCTCATCCTCCAACGTCATGAAGATCACACCTTTCGCCGAACCCGGCTGCTGGCGCACCAGCACCAGCCCCGCGATCGTCACTCGTCTCCCATTCGCGACACGAAGCAGATCGACATTGCGCGTCACACCTGCCTTGCCTAACTCCTCGCGCAGGAAGGAAACGGGGTGCCCTTTCAAGGATAGCGACAGGTAACGGTAATCCTCGATGACCTGTTCTCCCGGCAGCATATCCGGCAGCTTCGCAGCCGGCTCAGGCTGAAGATCGATATGGCGGACCTTCTCGAAGAGCGGCAGCTCCTCGGTTGCGCTTTTCACATCCAGCGCCCGCACCGCCCAGAGCGCCTGACGTCGTGATAACTGAAGAGATTGGAAAGCATCCGCATCCGCCAGCCGTTCGATAACGGATTTCTGCAAACCGGAGCGCAGCCAGAGATCACGCACAGAATGGTAACCCTCGCCACGATTCTCGACGAGCTGCTCCATATCTTTAATGGAAACACCCTTGATCTGCAGAAGGCCAAGTCGCACAGCGTGGCGAGTCTTAATGATATTTCGCATCTCACCGTGGCGAAAATCGACACTTGCTCGGTCAAAAACCGCTTCCTCAAGGGTGCATTCCCAATCCGAGCGATTGATATCGGCCGACAAGATTTCCACCCCGTGCTCGCGCGCATCCCGCACCAGCTGCGCCGGCGCATAGAATCCCATTGGCTGTGAGTTCAGCATCGCAGCGCAGAAGGCGTCGGGATAATAGGCCTTCAACCACGAAGAGGCGTAGACGAGCAGTGCAAAAGAAGCTGCATGGCTTTCTGGGAAACCGTATTCGCCGAAACCTTTGATCTGCTTGAAACATTGCTCCGCGAATTCGCGAGGATAGTCATTCTCAACCATGCCCTCGACAAATCGCTCTTCAAAATTATCGATTGTGCCTGTTCTTTTGAAGGTCGCCATTGACCGTCGGAGGCGGTCGGCTTCCGCTGGCTTGAATCCGGCAGCAGTGATGGCGATCTGCATCGCTTGCTCTTGAAACAAGGGAACCCCAAGAGTTCTTTTGAGAACATCCTTTAGCTGCGGACTCGGATATTCAATCGGGATATTCTTATCCCTTGCCTCCCGACGTTTCAGATAGGGATGAACCATGTCACCTTGGATCGGCCCCGGACGAACAATCGCTACTTCAATGACGAGATCATAGAATTCTTTTGGGCGGAGACGCGGCAACATACTCATCTGTGCCCGACTTTCGATCTGGAAAACGCCAAGCGTATCCGCACGCCACATCATCTTATAAACTGGCTCGCCTTCCTCTCCGTGCTCCTTATTGCCGAGGTCGGCGAGTGTCTTTTTCACATCGTAGTGTAGCTCAAGCAGCGTGAAGGCCCTGCGTAAGCAAGTCAGCATGCCGAGCGCCAGCACATCCACCTTGAGGATTTGGACATTGTCGAGATCATCCTTGTCCCACTCGATCATGTAACGATCCGGCATCGCCGTCTTCATAATCGGCACCACTTCATCAAGCCGATCCCGGGTAATGACAAAACCACCGACATGCTGGGTAAGGTGACGGGGAAAGCCAAGAAGCTCGGAGGCATATTTGAGCACGTTCTGTGTCACCGGGTCTTTGATATCGAGGCCGGCCGCCTTCGCGTCCCGTTCGGAGAGATTATCCTCCGACCAACCCCAGACGAGACTGCTGATCGCAGATTGAACATCCTCCGACAGACCGAAGGCCTTGGCGACCTCACGGCCGGCCGAACGGGTGCGATAGCTGGTGACAGCCGCCGTCAGACCGGCATGCTCACGGCCATATCTTTTATAAATGGACTGGATGACCTCTTCCCGTCGATCATGCTCGAAATCGACGTCAATATCCGGCGGTTCGTCCCGATCCATCGAAATGAACCGGTCGAAGAGAAGCGTGGTCTTTGTGGGATCGACTTCCGTGATCTCCAGGCAATAGCAGATGACTGAATTGGCCGCCGACCCTCGCCCCTGACAGAGAACTTCGAGCACATAGCGGGCGTGATGAATGATCTTGTGAACCGTCAAGAAATAGGAAGCGTAATTCTTGTCGCCGATGAGCTTCAGCTCATAATCGATCTGCTTGGCCACTTTCTCGGGAACGCCACCAGGATAACGTACTAGCGCACCCGCTCTGGTCAGCCTTTCGAGAGTTTCCTGCGGCGTTTCACCTGGATCGTTTTCAGGGGGATAATTGTGTTTCAGCTCGTTCAACGAAAAGGTCAGCTTGCCGAAAAACAGCTGCGTATTCTCGACCGCATCTCTGTAATCTCGGAAGACCCTGGATATTTCACGTGAATCCTTGAGATACCGCTCTCCATTCGGCGCCAGAAGGAATCCGGCTTTCGATATCTCCACATGCTCCCGTATGGCGATCACGATATCCGAAAGCGGCCGGCGCCCGGGGTCATGATAGAGTGGCTGATTGGTCGCAATCAGCGGCACCCGGTTGCGGACGGCAAGCATGGCAAGCGCTGCAAAAGCCTGCCGGTCGCGGCCGTCATAGGTCGGCGACAGCGCCAGAAAAAATGCCTTGCGGAAGCGTTTGCGAAACCGTTCCAGATACTCTTCAAGTGCCGACTGGCGGGCAGGATCATTCACGGCGGCCCGATCGGGGATAAGGGCGAGCATCATCTCGTCACCCCATTCCATAAGCTCCGCTTCCGTCAGGATGCAGGTTCCCTTTACAGCTTCGTCCTTCAGATTGCCGGCGCTGAGAAGGCGGCAGAGATTTGCCCAGCCCCGCCGGTTTTGCGGATAGGCAAGGATATCAGGCGTTCCATCCGAAAAAACGAGACGGGCGCCCGGCTGAACCCAGACAGGGTCGAGAATGATCTCCGTTTTTCCCTTCTTCTTCGCCTCGGCTAAAATCGCATCCCTGTTCCTGTATCTCTCTCTGAGCTGTTCTGCCTGCGCATGAGCCCGCACTACACCGGCAACCGAATTCCGGTCCGCAATGCCGAGACCGCCGAGCTTCAGCCAAGCGGCCTGCACGACCATCTCTTCAGGCTTCGAAGCACCTTCCAGGAACGAGAAATTCGTCTTCGCACCGATCTCGAAAAATGCGGGTTCGGGCCTCATGCAAAGACCCCCTGCATGAACCAGCGAGGATCGGGGTTCTCACCGTAGAGACCCCGGCGATAGATCCAGAAGCGATGTCCGGCCTCATCCTCGATCCGGAAATAGTCTCGCGCTTCGGCATCATCGCCATCGATCCACCATTCCATGGCAATCCGTTCAGGGCCTTCGCTCCTCGCCACCTGATGCTGCAGGCGACGCCAACGGAAAGTCTGCGGCGCACCATCAGGCACTTCGGCAAATGCGACCTCGACTGGCTCCGGCGTTGCAAAAAGCCGCAGCGGACGCTCCTCACGAAAAGGCAGCGCATTGCCCTGTTCCGCTTTCCGCCGGGCCGGAAGGCTCTCCATTGCCGGCACCGTGATCACGGCGCGCTCCGGCACATGGCTCTCGCGAAGCTGGAAGCTTTGCAGGCAGTCCGAACCAAGCCGGGCCGCGACACGGTCGACAAAACTCGAAAGCGAGATCTCCCCCTGCCGGTCGCCCTCGAAATCGCCCTGCGCCTCGTTGAACGGGTCATGCCGCAGCACGTTCAGGCGCAAGATCTCGAAACCATAGCCGGCATCGATATCGTCATAGATCACCTGCAACCGCTCGGAAAACAGCCCGGCAATGAGCTTCGGTTCACGAAGCGGCCGGGAGGCACCGACGGAAATGCGGAAAACCCTGCCGTCGACACGAAACAGCACCAGTTCGAACACCCGGCCGCCGGCACCGCGCGCTTCCAGGGACGGTTTTAGCGACACGGCGACCTGTCCGGTAACCGCGAGGATCTGCTCTTCCGTGCCGATCGGCTCGACCAGACGGCGTTCGGATGAGAGGCTAGCGACAGGAAGCCGGGGCGAGATCGGTTCTTCCTCACGGCCGAGCGCCTGATCAAGGCGCAGAAGCAGCGTTGGCCCGAAGCGGCGGGTCAGCGGCGACCGCGGCGCATGAATGACGTCGCCGACATATTTGAGGCCGAGTTTCCTCAGGGCATCAACGGTCTGGCCCTCCAGCCGCAAGGCCGCGACAGGCAGCGGCATCAGCATGCGCTCCATCTCTTCATCCTCCACGACGCCGCCCTGCCCGAAACGGGAGACGGCTGAGGAAAGGCCCGGCGATGAGGAGATCGCACCCCGCACATCGAGCCCCATATGGAAGAGCCGGGACAGAATATCCTTGAGAAGCGCCTCCTCACCGCCGAAGAGATGGGCGCAGCCGGTAATATCGAGAAACAGCCCGTCCTTGCCGTCGAGCGCCACCATCGGCGTATAGCGGTCGCACCAGTCGGCGATCCCTTCCAGTAACCGTCGATCGGCTGCTGGATCCTCCTCCAGGACATCAAGCGCCGGAAACATGGCGCGCGCTTCGGCAACGCCCTGTTCCTTCTTCAGCCCCAGCTTCTCGGCGAATTCATCCAGCGCTGTCAGCCGCATGGCATTATTGAGCTTGCCGGAACAGACGAGGGGTGCCGCTTCAGGACGCCCTTTCGAACGCCAGGACAGGCCCCATCGCCTGCGGGCGATACGGTCCGTTGGCAGATGCGGAAAGCTGAGCGCCAGAATGCGCTGACTGTTCGCTTGGAGGCCGAGCGAAGCTTGGCTCGTCGACGGGGAAAAATTCGCGTTCATGGGGGTTCCACTCCAGAAGAAAGGAGAGCGGGGCCGGATTGCGGCTCTTCTCCAGCGTGAGACGGAAAATCGGATTGCCGATGCTGCCGGAAAATTTTGATCCATCCGGCAACGACCGCAGATCAGACGGCGCCGGCTCGACATGCAGACGGAAGACAGCGCTGCTCGCCTCCTCCTCCCCGGCCTGGCGGACGAGAAAGAGCGGACGGCGGACGGCGCGTGCCCTGAGACTGAGCCGGCGGCTTTCGGTCAGGCCGAAATGCAGGGGATTGCCGCGCACTTCGAAGACGACAACCGAGAAGGCAGCACTTTCGATGGCCGCTTCCGCCAGCCAGAGCGCATCCTCCAGCTTGCGCGGCGCGGCATGGAAAAACCTTTCCGGCTTCAGCCCGAAATCCTTCAGCCCCGGAGCATAGGGACGACCCGCCTCCAGTGTGCCGACGGCATCACCGATCCAGAGCAGCGGCAGCAACCTGCCGGTATCCTCCTCGTGCTTCTGCAGTCGCGCTGCAATAGCCATCGCCAGTCCACTCGCCGCCCCTGCATCACCGGAACTCGCCGCGCGGAATTCGGTAATCGCATCGAGCTGAAGGCCGCCTTCCAGCGCTTCATCGAGTGCTTCCACCCCGAAGGGGAGGTGTGGCAGCATACACTCCTGCCGCCGCTTGCGTCCTTCCGCCAGGGCTTCCCGTTCCGCCGCGGCAAGCGCCGGCGCGGGTTTTCCCTCCAGTCGGGCAATGGTTTCGCGGAGCGCAAAAAGCCGCTCGCGCGCCAGGGCGGTCTGCGCCATGGCGTTCTCTCCATTCGTCTTGTTCCTGTTATGTTCTTATAGATTCCAGAGCTCTAATGAAGAGTCAACAATCATTTCATAAGAATTTATTCCTGCCTTTGATTCCGCACTCGAAAATCGGCGATAAAGGTTCTATATGGGCCGGCAAAGGAAGGAATACTTATGGCCCGCATAGACCAGAGCGATGATTGGCGGGACCGCCATGCGCCGGCGATCAGCACCTTCGAGTCGCTGGCAATGGAGGCCTACAGTCATCTGCCGGACGAATTTCGCAAGCTGACGACCAATCTGACCATCGAAATCGAAGACTTCCCCGACGACGAAGTTTTTGAAGATATGGCGCTGGAAACGCCCTTTGACCTGCTCGGCCTTTTCGAGGGCCGCGGCATTTCGGAGCGCTTTACCGTGGAAACCGGCGAGATGCCGAACCGCATCCGCCTCTATCGCCGTCCGATCCTCGATTACTGGGCCGAAAACGACGAAACGCTGGGTGACATCATCACCCATGTGCTGATCCATGAGATCGGCCACCACTTCGGCCTCAGCGACGATGACATGGAGCGCATCGAGGCGAGCGCCGAAGAGGCGGCCGAACGTTAAGCTTACTGCTCAGACAGTTTCATGTCCGGGTGATAATCCTTGCCCTCGACATCCTTGACGACGGCCTGGCCGCACTGCATCTGGCCGGTCGCAGCATTGAAGCCATAGCTGGGCGAGCCGGACAGAGACCAGCCCTTGTTCAGTGCCGTCGTGACCTTGTGGCAGAAGGAAGCGTCGTCGGGACCAGTCAGGAAGCGGTAGAGTTTCATCAGGCGGGCTTTCTTGCAGAAATCAGGTGCGCTTTATGGACCAGAGCTTCGGCCTGGACAAGATGCAGCCGCTCGATCATCCGCCCGTTCGCATTGATCACGTTGAGCCCCTCGGTCGCCGGATCAGCGAAAGCGGCAATGATGGCTTCCGCCTCCGCAATCTCCTCCGCGTCAGGCCCGAAATGCGCGTTGGCGGCTGCAATCTGCGCCGGATGGATCAGCATCTTCCCTGCAAAACCCATGGCGCGGCCCTGCCCGCACTCGGCATCGAAACCTTCGTCATCCCGGAAATCGTTGAAGACGCTGTCAAGCGCATCGAGCCCATAGGCCTTGACCGCCAGAACGACCTGCATCAGCCAGGGCACGAGATAGGTCCGCCCCGACTGCGGCAAGACGCCCGTTTCCTTGCGCAGGTCGTTGAGGCCGACCACGAGGCAATCGAGCCGCGAGCCCGGCGTGCGGCCGGATTCGGCGATCGCTGCAGCATTCAGCACGCCACGCGGCGTCTCGATCATCGCCCAGATGCGCAACTCCTCCGGCGCATAGGCCTCGGCAAGCAGATCGCTGACAGCCATTACATCCTGTGGCTCATCCACCTTTGGAAGCAGAACGGCATCGGGCGAAAGCGCCTTGACCAGTTCCAGATCCGCCAGTCCGAATCCGGATGACAAAGAATTGATACGGATGATCCTTTCCTTGCCCTCAAGCGGCGACCCGGCAAAAAAGGCCTTCAGATTGTCGCGCGCTTCCGCCTTCCTCTCGGGCGCGACGGAATCCTCCAGATCGAGAATAACCGCATCGCAATCAAGGGAATGGGTCTTTTCAAGCGCACGCGCATTGATGGCGGGTACGCTCAGCACCGAGCGGCGCAGACGCAGGGAACGAAGAGGTGGTGTTCGGCTCATGGACCATTAGTGCCAAGCTTCGCAAAGCCCGGCAAGACAACAAAAAGCCACGCTTGGCTTGCAGAGAGGAAAAAGAAGGACCACATTCCTTTCCGTAGAAAGGTTTCAAACCAATGCAGAACATTCGCTCCATCTTCTTCATGCTTGCCGGCGCCACCGTTTTCGTGGCCATGCTGCTTCTCACCTTCTCGGTCACGCTCGCCGTTGGCGGCATCCTGACCGTGCTCATGGTCGGCCGCGCCCTTTCGATGAAGATGAAGCCCGCTCCCGTCCGCGCCCGCGCCGATGGTAAGCGCGAGATGCGCATCTGGAACGACGGCCGCGGCACGATCATCGATCTCTGATCATTTTCTCTGAAAATTCTGACCGACATTGTCGGCTCACGTTCCCATGCTACGTCCTTGAAGCAGCCAGGCATTCAGCCGGCACTTTAAAAACGAATGGAGGACGAGCATGGATGCAACGGAGAACAACCAGACCAAGATGCCGCCGGTCAAGAACGGCCTGCTTCCCTATCTGACGGTCGACGGCGCGGTAAAGGCTGCGGAATTTTACAAGAAAGCTTTCGGCGCTGAAGAAGCCTATCTCGTGCCGGTCGACGAGAGCAGCCGCACGATGCATGTGCATCTCTATATTAATGGCAGCTCGCTCATGCTGTCGGATGCCTATCCGGAATACGGCCATCCCTTCAAAGGCCATGAAGGTTTTGCCATCCAGCTGGTGATCGACGATATCGATTTCTGGTGGAACCGCGCAGTGGCCGCCGGCGCCGAAGTCGTCATGCCGGTCGAACTGATGTTCTGGGGTGACCGTTACGGCCAGCTTCGTGATCCGTTCGGCGTGCTCTGGGGCCTGAACGCACCGTCCAAGTAAAGGGACACGCGCAATCGGCAGGCCGCGCGAAACACCGCGTGGCCACCATCAACGAAAGATTCTTCTTCATTTCGGCGGGAAACTGGAATAGATGCAAAGTCAGAAAGTACGTTTTGCTGAAATGGAGCATAGGTCATGGATAAATTCGTGAAGCTCACGGGCGTTGCAGCCCCTCTGCCGGTCGTCAACATCGACACCGACATGATCATTCCGAAGGACTATCTGAAGACCATCAAGCGCACCGGCCTTGGCAAGGGCCTTTTCGCCGAAGCCCGCTACAACGAAGACGGCTCCGAAAACCCTGATTTCGTGCTGAACAAGCCGGCTTACCGCGAGGCAAAGATCCTGGTTGCCGGTGACAATTTCGGCTGCGGCTCCTCGCGCGAACACGCTCCATGGGCGCTGCTCGATTTCGGCATCCGCTGCGTGATCTCCACCAGCTTCGCCGACATCTTCTATAACAACTGCTTCAAGAACGGCATCCTGCCGATCCAGGTCAGCCACGAAGACCTCGACAAGCTGATGGACGACGCCGAGCGCGGCTCCAACGCCATTCTGACGGTCGACCTTGAAAACCTCGAAATCACCGGTCCGGACGGCGGCTCGATCAAGTTCGATCTCGACGAGTTCAAGCGCCACTGCCTGCTGAACGGCCTCGATGATATCGGCCTGACCATGGAAAAGGGCAAGGCGATCGACGAGTTCGAAAAGAAGAACGCCGCTTCGCACCCCTGGGCCGCCTGAGCCTCACCAAATTGCTTTGAGATCGAGCCGGGCTTTCGCCCGGCTTTTTCTTTGTCCGGATCTCAGAGAAACTTTTCTCTCCAGACGCTGAGCTTTTCAAGCGACACGCCGATACCGCCGCAAACTTCGATCAGCGGATTGTCGAAGCGCGACAGCAGACCGGCATGCACATCGGCAACGGCAAGTGCGGCACCACAGGCCGGTTCGACCAGGATGCGCTGCGCATCGGCAAATTTCAGGCAGGCGGCCACGGCATCGGCATCGCTGACGAGAACACTTTCGATCGGGTGATGCTTCGGCAGATCGAAGACATGCTGCGCCACCTGCCGCGCGCCGAGCGAGGTGGCAATCGATGTAATGGCCGGCAGCGAAATACGCTCATTGGCCTTGAGGCTTGCATGAAATGATGCAGCTCCTTCCGTCTCGACGGCAATGACAGGCACGTCCGAAAGCCCGTTCCGCTTCAGCCCCTCGACGATGCCGGCAAGCAGACCGCCACCGCCGACGCTGGTAACGACACAATCGAATTTGGCACCCTTTGCCACCACCTCATCGATCAGCGTCGCATGGCCATCCCACAGGAGCGGATGGTCGAAAGGATGCACATAGGTCGCCTTGCGGCTTTCGGCGAGTTCGATCGCATGCGCATTGGCCTCATCGAAGACAGAACCATGAACCAGCACATTGGCGCCCGTTGCGGCAATCGTTCGACGCACGTCAGGTGCCGTCGTCTCAGGCACGACGATCGTAACAGGCACGCCAAGTGCCCGCCCGGCATAGGCTGCGGCAATGCCGGCATTGCCGCCGGAGGCGCAGAAGATCTCGCGCGCACCGTTTTGAACCTCATGCTGGCAAAGGCGGCCGACACCACGCAGCTTGAAGCTGCCTGAAGGCTGTAGCGCATCGAGCTTTAACCAAAGCGGCTTGCCGCTGGCGCTGAAATCGGGTGCTGTCTGGATCAGAGGAGTGTCGAGATGAAGGGGCGCAAAAGACATGGGAGAATATCCAGGGAAAGAAAGGCAGGCCTGTCGTTCTAGCTCGTTTGCAGGCACGGGAGCAACCTTGTCAGACATCACATGACGCGGAGGCAAGCGTACCGATTCACCCCTTCTCTCGCTTGAAATGCCCATTTCCGGGGTCTAAGAAGCCGCAGCTTGTTTTTCCGCGGAGGGTTTCATGACAGTGCGCAATCTTTTCCTGCTGCCGGGTGACGGTATCGGCCCCGAAGCCATGGGTGAAGTCCGCAAGATCATCGCTTACATGAATGAGGCGATGAATGCCGGTTTTGTCACCGACGAGGGCCTCGTTGGCGGCTGCGCCTATGATGCGCATGGCGCAGCGATCTCCGAAGACGACATGAAGAAGGCGCTAGCAGCCGACGCTGTGCTCTTCGGCGCCGTCGGCGGCCCGAAGTGGGATAGCGTTCCCTATGAAGTACGCCCGGAAGCCGGCCTACTGCGCCTGCGCAAGGATCTGGAACTTTTCGCCAATCTGCGTCCGGCGATCTGCTATCCCGCACTCGCCTCCGCTTCCTCGCTGAAGCCGGAACTGGTCGAGGGTCTCGACATCCTCATCATTCGCGAACTGACGGGCGGTGTTTATTTCGGCGAGCCGAAAGAAATCATCGATCTCGGCAATGGCCAGAAGCGCGGCATCGATACGCAGGTTTACGACACCTACGAGATCGAGCGCATTGCCGGTGTCGCCTTTGAAATGGCCCGCACCCGCAACAACCGCGTCTGCTCCATGGAAAAGCGCAACGTCATGAAATCTGGCGTGCTCTGGAACCAGGTCGTGACCGAGACGCACAAGGCGAAATATTCAGACGTACAGCTCGAGCATATGCTGGCCGATGCCGGTGGCATGCAGCTCGTGCGCCAGCCGAAACAGTTCGACGTCATCGTCACCGACAACCTCTTCGGCGACATGCTCTCGGACGTTGCCGCCATGCTGACCGGCTCTCTCGGCATGCTGCCGTCGGCCTCGCTCGGAGCACCTGACGGAAAGACCGGCAAGCGCAAGGCGCTCTATGAGCCGGTTCACGGCTCAGCACCCGATATCGCAGGCAAGGGCATCGCCAATCCGATCGCCATGATTGCCTCCTTCGCCATGTGCCTTCGCTACTCCTTCAATCTGGTCAAGGAAGCAGACAACCTCGAAAAGGCGATCGCCAACGTGCTCGACAAGGGCATCCGCACTGGCGACATCATGGCACCAGGCAGCCGCCAGGTCGGCACCGTCGAGATGGGCGACGCGATCCTCGACGAGTTCAAGGCCCTTTCTGCCTGATATTTCACGTGAAACGCTTTTCGGCCCTTCGCACCTCATGCGGAGGGCTTTTTTGTTGAAGCCAGCGTCCCCGCTCCTATGAATGATGTCACGGTAGGGTCTGGCATTCAGCGCACGGGTCGCATTTGCCATCGCTATCACGCTCACTCGCCTCTGCCTGATCCTCTCCTTCAGGGCACGAATTGGACCATTACCAAAATTGATTAGAATTATCTCGGGAGTCCCGCCCTCTGTCGTAATCCTGTGCATTTTTACCGCCTATCTCATACCCAAGGGTTATACGGATAGTCGGAATGCGGGAACTTCTAGTCTCCTTGGACAGGCGCTGGCGCAGAAATAGATGCGTCATGCCACCATTGCGGTGGCGCGCATGCCTTTTCATTACGCTGAACGCCGTCATCCTTTCCATGCTGATCCTTGATGCGCCAATCGGTGCCGGCCATCTGCCGGAGTCCATTCAGCGCTTCGGCGAGATGTTGACCGATTTCGGCAATTCCGCCTGGCTAATCCTCACCAGCGTCCTGCTCTTTTTCCACGGCAGAGCCGGCTACAAGCTTTTGAACAGTGCAAAAGCAAGGGCCCAGGCACTCTATGTGAGCTGGATCGGCGCCTACCTGTTTACGACCGTCGTCTTTTCCGGCCTGCTCGCAAACCTTCTGAAACGCACGATCGGCCGCGCGCGCCCCGAACATTTCCAGGACCTCGGGGTGCTTTCCTTCACACCCTTCTCCGGCCATGCAGCGCTGGAAAGTTTCCCGTCAGGCCATTCAACCACGGTGGGCGCCTTCTTTGCCGCCTTCGCCCTGCTCTTCCCGCGTTACCGGGTGCCCTTCATCGCCGGTGCCATCTGGCTCGGCATGACGCGTGTCATGGTCGGCGCGCACTATCCAAGTGATGTCATTGCCGGCCTTGCCTTCGGCGCGTGGTTCTCGCTGCTGACAGCAATCGTCTGTGCGCGCTACGGCCTGCTTTTCAAACTTGCGCCGGATGGCTGGCCGATGTCCAAGCGATACTTCCCAAACGCATAAGAAATGACGCGTAAGAAAAATAACGCATGAAAAACCCGGCGCCTTTCGAGCGCCGGGCTTTGTTCTCAAGATATCCGCCGTGCCTTAATCCAGCGCGTGAATATCCCGATTCTTGGTTTCCGGCAGGAACAGCAGGCCGATGACCAGCGTGATCGATGCGAACACGATCGGATACCAGAGGCCGTAATAGATGTTGCCGGCGGCAGCACTCATCGCAAAGGCCGTAGCTGGCAGCAGACCGCCGAACCAGCCGTTGCCGATATGATAGGGCAGCGACATGCCGGTATAGCGGATGCGGGTCGGAAAGAGCTCGACCAGCAGCGCCGCGATCGGGCCGTAGACCATCGTCACGTAAAGTACGAGCACGAACAGGACGGCGATCGTGCCGATCCAGTTGACGCGAGCAGGATCAGCCACCATCGCGAACGTACCACCGCCAGGGATCGTGTAGACGGCCATGTCGGTGACACTTTTCGCTTCATCCGCCGTCAGCAGCTTGCCGGCAACGAGTTTGTCGGCCGGCAGCGTTTCCTTCTGGCCCGCGCGTATCGCATCGGCATTGAGGGTGAGTTCCGGATTGGCGGCGATGAAGGCATCGAGCTTGGCATCGGCAACCTTGGCAACACCGCGCTTCAGCGGATAGCCGGCATCATGAAGGGCAAGATTGACGCCCTTTTCGAAGGCAGCATTGGTCTTGGCGGCATCGGCACCGGCTGCGACAGCGTCGTAACCGGTAATCGTGTCGTCACCGACCTTCACGGTCGCCGGCTGGCCGGCCGGACCCGGCACCACGTCATAAGGCACCGAGTTCTTGGTCAGGAACGCCGTTGCGATATCGCATGAACTGGTGAACTTGGAGGTACCGGTCGGATTGAACTGGAATTTGCAATCCGCCGGATCCACCGTCACCGTTGCCCGGATCGTCGCCTGCGCCTCATAGAGGGCTGGATTTGCCGTATAAGTCATCGCCTTGAACAGCGGGAAATAGGTGACCGCTGCGATGAGCAGCCCCGCCATGATGATCGGCTTGCGGCCGATCCTGTCCGACAGTCCGCCGAAGATGACGAAGAATGGCGTGGCGAGGAAGAGGGCAATCGCGACCATGATGTTGGCCGACTGCAGATCGACCTTCAGCACGTTCTGCAGGAAGAACAGGGCGTAGAATTGACCGCCGTACCAGATGACCGCCTGGCCCATGGTAGCGCCGAAAAGCGCAATCAGCGCGATCTTGGCATTCTTCCACTGGCCGAATGCTTCTGTCAGCGGTGCCTTCGATCCCTTGCCTTCCGCCTTCATGCGCTGGAAGGCGGGCGACTCGTTCATCTTCAACCGGATCCAGACGGAGATACCGAGCAGGACGACCGAGACGAGGAACGGAATGCGCCAGCCCCAGGCGGCAAAGGCGGTCGAGCCCATGATCGACTGGACCGTGACGATGACGATCAGCGACAGGAAGAGACCGAGCGTTGCCGTCGTCTGGATCCAGGACGTGAAATAGCCGCGGCGGCCGTTCGGCGCATGTTCGGCAACGTAAGTGGCCGCACCGCCATATTCGCCGCCCAGCGCCAGGCCCTGCAGCAGGCGCAGGCCGATCAGGATGATCGGAGCGGCAATACCGATGGAGGCAGCACCCGGCAGGATGCCGACCAGGAAGGTCGAGAAGCCCATGATGAGAATGGTCACCAGGAAGGTGTATTTGCGGCCGACGAGATCGCCGAGGCGGCCGAAGACCAATGCGCCGAACGGACGCACCAGGAAACCCGCAGCGAAGGCGAGCAGCGTGAAGATGTTACGTGTCGCTTCCGGATACTGGGTGAAATAGGTCGCGCCGATATAGGTGGCGAGCGAACCGTAAAGATAGAAATCATACCATTCGAAAACCGTGCCTAGCGACGAGGCGAAGATGACCTTCTTCTCCTCGCCCGTCATCGGACCGGCTTTCGCGCCGTCGACGCTTGCGACATTTGCCATTGTCTGTCCTCCACAGAGTGATGAGCAACGGTCGCGGCCTACTCTCCTCAAAGCATACCCCTAGCCGCGACACGCCTGACGAGAGTTTGACAGAAAAGACGAGCCAGAAAGAGGGATGCTTTGGGATTATGACTTTAGTCTAATTTTTGTGCATGGAATTGCTCTAGCATGGCTCTTGTCGTGGCGGAACAGGCACGCTGCAATCGTCACACTCGCAAAGCCTGGGCCGGGGACTGCCGGTAGGCGAGCACTGCCGGCAAGGCGGCGAGAACAGCGGCGAAGGCGAGAAGGATCACCGCAAGCGTTCCGTCTTCGCGTGCAAAGCCGACGGGCAGGTTGACGCCGCTGCTTTGCGAGAACAAGCCGGAAAGAATGAGTGCTGCGCCATAGCCGAGTGTAAAGCCAAGCCCGACTCCAACGGCGACGAGGACATAGAATTCCAGCCAGACAATGCCGAAGATCGCGCCGCGGGGAGCACCGAAGGCGCGTAGCGCGCCAATCTGCCGCCGACGCTGGCCGATATGGATGACAGTCACGAGGATCAGCGAGGCGGCGACGAGCCCCTGCGCGCCGGAGGCAACAGCAACGAGAATCTGCTTGGCATCACCGAGCGTCGCATAGAGGCTGGTCAGCACCTCGCCGGGAAAGACGGCAATCGTCGTGCCGTTGCGATAGTCCTGCCGCAGCTTGTAGGCATCGGCAATCGTCTTTGGCTTGATGAGGATGGCCGGAAGACCGGGCGTTTCCGCGGTCCAGCTCTCGTTCAGGCCGGCATGGGGATCAGGCTCCGCATGATGGTCGGCATCCTCATGGGCACCTTCCGCGTGTACGGCCTCTTCATGAGGATCCGCCTCCCCGGCGTGGTCATGCTCATGCTCTTCGCCCGCTTCCAGTCCATGGATATGCCAGACGGCCTGGATTGGAACGAGGATAGCGCGGTCCCAGGCTGTGCCTGTCGGCCGCAGGCGCCCCGTCACATGATAGGCGAGCTCCGTATGGGTGTGGCCGCCGGTTTCGATCGTGCCGTGCATCGGCTTGATCTCGCCGCCGACGGCAAGGTCGACGCTCGAGCCGATGACAGCCTCGCCCTCACTGGCGAAAACCTGGCCTTCGGAAAAGCCGCCGGAAATCGTTTCCGTCAACGCCCTCGTCGTGCCGACAATCGGATAGCCCGAGAAGGAATCGCCGAAGCCGACGGGGGCAGCCCATTCAACGCGCGGATCGGCGGCAAGCTTGGCCAGAACGTCGCCGGACATCAGCGGCAGCGCAGACGGCTGCAGGAAGATCGACGATAGCACGAGCTGGGTTTCGCTGCCGCCCGCGCCGATGACGAGATCGAACTTGTCGGCCGCACGGGCGCTGCCAAGACGTAAGGCACGTTCCTGCAGGATGACGGAAACGCCGAGCGCCGTTGCAAGCGCCACCAGCAGCACGACAACGAAGGAACCAGCCCACAACCGGCGCAGATCGGCGAGGATGAAGCGGATCATGCGGCCGCTCCCTTAATGTCGGAATCGTCGATGATACGGCCGGAGCGGAATGTAAGGCGGCGATCGAGACGGCTGGCAAGGCGGGAATCGTGCGACACGACGATCAGAGTGCTGCCTTCGGCCACGGCAAGATCGAGCAGCAGATCACCGACGGCATCGCCGCTTTCCGCATCGAGGCTGGCGGTCGGCTCGTCGGCGACGATGACGCCGGGCTTGCGCAGGAGCGCCCGGGCAATCGCCACACGCTGCATTTCGCCGCGCGACATGGTCTCAATCTTCTGCCCGGCGCGTTCAAGGCCGACGATGTTAAGGAGATCGTGGGCGCGCTCGACTATTACTGACGTAGCGGCACGCGCAAGACGCGCAGGCAATAACACGTTTTCGACAGCAGACAGGCCGGGAAAAAGGTGAAATTCCTGCATGATCAATCCGATATTGGCGGCCCGGAAGCGGTCACGGCGACTTTCGGAGAGCGCGGCGATGTCCTCGCCTTTCCAGCGGATGCGGCCTTCACGAACCCGCTCTAGTCCGGTGATGACATTGACGAAGGTACTTTTACCGGAGCCCGAGCCGCCCGTCACTGCGATACGGCTGCCGGCGGCAATCGACAAATGATCGATCGCGAGCGCAGGCGCCGATAAGCCGGGAAAGGTCACGGCGAGATGTTCAATATCGAGAGCCAGCATCGACGCTCAGACAGTGAAATATTCGGCCTGGCGGATGCGCAGCAGGCTGACGAAACCAGTCTCGGGATCCTGCCAGGATCCATACTCCAGCATACCACGCACCTCGATCGTCTGGCTCGGCTGCACGAAGGTCTGCTTCTCGCCAAGATAAACGACGACGATATTGTCCGGCCAATCCGCATCCGACGAACAGAACGGGCAGAGCGACATCGGCACTTCGGTCAGCACGAAGAATTGTGCCTCTGCCTTCAGCGGCGGAGCCATGAAGCCCTTCATGCTGATGTCCTTGCCGGCAAGCGTTTTCACCTTGTCGGAGAATTCGAGCCCCAGCACACCGAACTTGCCGTAGAGCTCGTCGAAAGTGAGCGAAGAATCGGCAGCGCGAGCAAGGGAACCGACGAAGGGAAGCGTGACGGCAGCACTGATCAGCTGGCGTCTGCTGAGCTGCAGCGAAGAGAATTTTTCCATGGCGATCTCCAGGAACCAAATTCCCGGCCGCTTAGCGGCCGGGATCATGATCGATGAAAGAGGCAAGGCCAGCAAGTGGCCTTGCCGGATCGACTTGGATCAGTTCGTCTGCTTGGCGCCGAGAGCGAAAGTGTCTGCCAGCACGCGGTAGACATCGCTCTGTTCCATGTAGCCATGGAAGCCTTCAGCACCCGGACCGGCCGACTGCAGAACGACGTCGTCAACGGCGTGAACACCGCTGTCGCCGCTCTTCGGAATATTGCCCTGAACAAAGACAGCGCCAGGAACATCCTTGTACTGTTCGTTGGCGACATATTCCTTCTTTTCGTTCTGGATAGCCGGAACGAACGGGCCTTCGAGCTTCGGACGGAAGGTCTCGTAATGGTCAGGGCCGTTGTTGGCGCTCAGGAACAAGCGACGGCTGACGTCGATCTTATCGGGATAACCGTCGCCATTCTCGTCCTTGTAGTTAGGGAAGCCGGCTTCGGCATAGGTCCCGACCTTTTCGCGCATTTCCGTGCCTGGCTTCTCATCATCGACGGTACCGATGATGGAAACGCCGTGAGTGTGGTCACCGGTGACGACGATCAACGTGTCCGGATGAGCCTTCTGGAATTCGCGGGCTACACCGACCGCCTTGTCAAATTCGATGGTATCGACGACGGCACGATCCCAATCGAGCGGATGGGACATCTTGTCGATCGAGGAACCTTCAACCATGAGGAAGAAGCCTTCCGGATTCTTGGACAGACGGTCGAGCGCGACCTTGGTCATGTCGACGAGACCCGGCTGGTTCGGGAACTTTTCGACGGTGCCCTTCTTCAGGAACTCACGATCAAGCGTGACGTCCATGTTGCCGGTATGGAAGAGACCAAGAAGATTGCCTTCAGCCGATGCATTGGCCGCAAGCTCGTTCTTGTCGGTCGCGAGCTTGTAGCCGGCATCCTGGAAGAGCTTGATGTAATCCTGATTGTCCTTGCGCTTCGAACCGGCGACCTCTTTGCCGAGGAAATAGGCCGAGCCGCCGCCAAGGAGGACTTCCGGCTTGACTTCGAGCAACATGCCGACGATGTCGGCCTTGTCGCTGCGGTTGCGGGTATGGGAAACGACGGCAGCCGGCGTGGCGTCTTCGACTTCGGCCGTCGCAACGATGCCGACAGACTTTTTCGTCATGCGGCGAACGGCCTCTGCGAAGGTTTCAACGCGCGGATCATCGAGCGAGTCAGGTGTACGGTCTGCATAAACGCCAATCGCGTTGACGGCCGTCTTGTGGCCCGTCATGTAAGCCGACATTGTGTTGGCCGAGTCCGTGGCAACGGCATTCGTCGCCGACGTACCGATGAACGCCATGCGCTCGAGATCGTCCATGTTCAGGCGGCCATTCGCTTTACCTTCCGTCATGCCCTTGGACATGATGCGGGCAGCCGTGCGATGCGCGACGGAAAGACCGTCGCCGAGCAGGAAGATGATGTTCTTTGCCTTCGGCTGGGCCGCGGTGTCGTAGACGTTCCAGGTTACGGACTTCGTCTCGTCGCCGGCGGCGATCTCGACCTTATAGGCGCCAGGAGCGGAAATCTTCAGGCCGCGCAGCAGGAGAGCGGAACCGAGAGCCTTGTCTTCCTTACCCTTTTCCAGCTCGACGAACTGTGCCTCGCCCCCGAGGACAGTTTTGTAATCCTGGCCGTTGACCGTGATCTTCACGTCTTCCGGCTTGACCTGCTTGCTGAGCTCGACCTTGAAGTCGAACGGTGAACCAGCCAGAATCGTAGCGCGATCAAGCGGATAGATCGAAGCTGCCTGAGCGGCACCGGCAAGAATCGTGGTGGCCGCGAAAGCGGCGAGAAGCATACGCATGGAAAAACCCCCGTTTTTCGTTGCAGTTATTACAACGGGTCGGGGATACCCCCCGGCAATGACAGAGGGATGACAAAACGCCGCAGCATTGCAGCACCCTTCTCCTACTCTCGTCCCACACGTAAAAACCTTGACTCCTGTGGAAAACCTTTTATGAGCAACGACGGAAAAGGAATATCCATGGTTCGCCACGAGCACGCCATCGCTGAGCGCAATAACCTGGCAGAAAATGCCCGGTTGGATTTTGCCGTTCCGGTTTCTTCCAAAACCAAGGCCAAAACGACGACGAAAACCGTCTGACGTCTCTGGCCTGCCGCTCTCTCCCCGGCCCGGCTGGGGACAGGAAGCCGCGATGATATCGCGCTTCCCCCCCCTCACCGGACAAGAGGAGAGAAGAGAAAGAGAGCTTGAGAAATGGGTTTCAAAGTTGCAGTTGCCGGAGCCACCGGAAATGTCGGGCGCGAAATGCTCAACATTCTCTCCGAACGTGGTTTCCCGGCCGATGAAGTCGTAGCACTCGCCTCCTCCCGCTCCCAGGGCCTCGAGGTTTCCTACGGCGATCGGACGCTGAAGGTCTCCAATCTGGAGAATTACGATTTCTCCGACACCGATATCTGCCTGATGTCGGCCGGCGGCGAGGTTTCCAAGCGCGTCTCCCCGAAGATCGGCCAGCAGGGCTGCGTCGTCATCGATAATTCTTCGGCCTGGCGCTACGACGCCGACGTGCCGCTGATTGTTCCGGAAGTAAATCCGGATGCGATTTCGCTCTTCACAAAGCGCAACATCATTGCCAACCCGAACTGCTCGACTGCCCAGCTCGTCGTTGCGCTGAAGCCGCTGCATGACTTCGCCAAGATCAAGCGTGTCGTCGTCTCGACTTACCAGTCGGTTTCCGGCGCCGGCAAGGATGGCATGGACGAGCTCTTCAACCAGACACGCGCCGTCTTCGTTGCCGATCCGATCGAGAACAAGAAATTCACCAAGCGTATCGCCTTCAACGTCATTCCGCACATCGACACTTTCATGGAAGACGGCTACACGAAGGAAGAGTGGAAGGTTCTGGCTGAAACGAAGAAGATGCTGGATCCGAAGATCAAGGTGACCTGCACCGCGGTCCGCGTTCCGGTCTTCATCGGCCATTCTGAATCGGTCAACATCGAATTCGAAAACGAGATTACGGCTGACCAGGCCCGCGATATCCTGCGCGATGCGCCGGGCTGCCTCGTCATCGACAAGCACGAGGATGGCGGCTACATCACGCCATACGAATCCGCCGGCGAGGATGCGACTTTCATTTCGCGCATCCGCGAAGATGCGACCGTCGAAAACGGCCTCAACATCTGGGTGGTCTCCGACAACCTGCGCAAGGGTGCGGCTCTCAACGCCATCCAGATCGCCGAGCTGCTCATCAATCGTGGCCTCGTCAAGCCGCGCAAGCAGGCAGCCTGATACCATTTGTAAACCATAATATGCTAAAGCCCCTGCTCGACGAGCGGGGCTTTTTCGGGCAAATACCGCCGTATAAGCGTTCGCTAAAAGGTGATCGTGACAAAGTCGCCGGTGGCTGGCATTCTCTTGCCCGGCTTAAAAGCTATGCAGATCGAGAGCGGGGTTTCTCAATGCGCATGAAAAAATTGATTTTGGCGGCCGCCGCGGCAATGGGCGTCCTCCATACGGTACCGGCGTTCGCGCAGGGTCCCCAATGCGGCAATACCAGCGCCGGTTTCGATGCCTGGGTCGCCGACTTCAAGCAGACGGCAGCGGCCAATGGCGTCAGCCAGTCGGTCCTGAGCCGTGCCTTCGCCAATGTCAGCTATAACAAGCCGACGATCGCCGCCGACCGCGGCCAGAAGAGCTTCAAGCTGTCCTTCGACGCATTCATGAAGAAGCGCGGCGGTGCGGCCGTCATCTCTCGCGGCCGTTCGATGAAAGCCGCCAACCAGGCTCTCTTCGCTTCGATCGAGCGCCGCTTCGGCGTTCCGGCCGGTCCGCTGATCGCCATCTGGGGCATGGAAACCGGCTTCGGCAGCTATATGGGCAACCAGCATACGATGTCCGCAGTCTCCACCCTCGCCTATGACTGCCGTCGCTCGGAATATTTCACCGACCAGCTTTATGCAGCCTTGCAGCTCGTTTCGGAAGGCTATCTCAGCCCGCAAGCCCGCGGTGCTGCCCATGGCGAAATCGGCCAGACGCAGTTCCTGCCACGCAACGTCGTAAGCTACGGCGCGGACGGTGACGGTGACGGCCGCGTCGATATGGTTGGCTCCCGCGCTGATGCGCTGGCCTCTACCGCCAATTTCCTTAAGGGTCACGGCTGGCGTGCCGGCACCGGTTACCAGCCGGGCGAGCCGAACTTCGTCGCCATCCAGGGCTGGAATGCCGCAACGGTCTATCAGCAGGCAATCGCCTATATCGGTCAGCAGATCGACGGCAACTGAAGAGACGTTCAATAGGAAAATGATACGAGCGCCGCATACGAATGCGGCGTTTTTCAACTGCGGATATCGTGGGTTCCGCCGGCAGCCTTGCGCCGCTCTTCCTGCGGTGCCGCCGAAGGAACAATCGGCCCGGCAACGACACAATTGCGTCCCGAGGCCTTGGCGGCATAGAGCGCCAGATCGGCGCGCTTCACCAGATCATCGAAATTGCGATTGCTCACGGCATTTGCACGCCCCGCACAGCCGAAGCTTGCGGTAACCCGCAGACGCTCGCCACTCGGCAACACGATGTCAGCAGCCTCGATGGCCAATCGGACACGTTCCGCAACGATCGCCGCATCCTCAGGTGTCGAATCCGGCAGCAACGCCATGAACTCCTCGCCACCGTGGCGCACCAGCAGATCGAAGGAGCGGAAGCTTTCCCGCGCGACGCCGGCTACGTGCTTCAGCACGATATCGCCGGCATCATGACCATACACGTCGTTGATTTTCTTGAAGTGATCGAGATCGAACAACACGACCGAAATCCAACGTGATCCATATTCAGCCTGCATCAGAAGCGCTAAAGCGGCAGCCTCGAAGCCACGGCGATTATAAAGGCCTGTCAGAAGATCGGTTTGGGCAGCATTGCGCAGCTCGTTGATGAGTAGTTCACGCTCTTCGGTGACACGGGCGACGAGGCGGATGCCCCGAACCGCAAGCGCCGCAATAAGGGCAACGAGCAGAACCAGTCCGGATGACAACGCAAGCACGATCGTCATGTGAATGTGCGAGCGCATCGATAGCTTCTGTCCGGTCACATGAATATCATCGGTTACGGAGGCGATTTTCTGCCGCAGGAAATCCAGCCGCTCGTTCTGGATACCAATCCATTTGTCTCGGATCGCCTTGTCCGGCCGCAGCGCACCGGAAACCATGGCCTTTGTGAAGGTATCGGCCCAGACCTCGTCGGGCTGAGCCCTATAGGCAAGGATCTCCCGGACGACAGGCGAGGAAGAATGAAAACGCAGGCGATCCATGCCGTTACCGAGCATCATTTCGCCTTGAACGAGCTGCTCGTGCGACATGGCGGAAAAGTCGGTTTGGTCGAAATAACGCTGGCCAAGGTTGCCGATCAGCCGCTCACCGTAGTAGGTCAGCAGGATACTCATCAGCTCGCTGGATTTGCGCATCAACACGGGATCATGGATCCTCGACGAAAGCGACGAGACGAGACCAAGCTGCTTCAATCCGGCCTGACCATAGATATGAACGGGGTTGCCGCCTTTGCCGTAATAACCTCGATCGACCGCCGAACGCGCCGCAACGATACGGCTGTAAGCAAGGCGGAGATCGGAAAGCTGTGACTGCAGACCGAGATCAAGTGTTTCAACGGGCGGGAGACTGGCGTTGAAACGCGCGCGTTCGCTGTCGAGCGCGCTCCGCCTTTCCATCATGGCCGCCCTGGTTATCTCGTCCGGATTGTTGATGTAGGTTCGCGTCGCGACGAGTTCCGCCAGGATCTCATTGGCAGCAATCGATCCTCCACGAGCAAGAACATCGGCAAAGAGATGGTCATTTTCGAGCGCGCGGTACTGCATGAGCGAGGAGCGGATCAACACCACTCCTTCGACAATCATGAAGACGAAGGGCAGCAGAATGGCGGCTAGTACTGCCCTTCTGATATTCTTGAATTTCAGCACTTCGAAATTCATAACTGATCCACGCGCATATACCGCCTGCAAGCGCAGCTTAGTGGAATATCTTAAAAAACTGCTAAAGCGGTCTATCCCTAGATTTCGGGACGGATAAAATCGAGTGTCTCAGAATCCATCACCCAGAGCTCGCCGGTCGAAATGTCGAACCAGGCGCCGTGAAGCTCCAGCTTGCCCTCTTCTTCAAGCGCCTTGATATCAGGGAAAGATCTGAGATTGTTGATCGAATTGCGGATGGAGACCCGCTCCAGCGCAGTCTGCCGTTCGGCCGGCGTCATGACGTTGTTGCTGCCAATCTGTTCGGCGGCAGGGCGAACGAGCGACATCCAGCGGCCGATGAAATCACCGGATGACAAAGGCTCGGCATCGGGATCGAGGGCTGCGCGGATACCGCCGCAGCGGCCATGGCCCATGACAACGATATTCTTGACCTTCAGCGCCTGCACGGCGAATTCGAGCGCTGCCGACGTGGAATGGAAATGGCCATCCGGTTCATAGGGCGGCACCATGTTGGCGACGTTGCGGATGACGAAGAGTTCGCCCGGCCCTGCGTCGAAGATCAGCTCGGGAGCAGCGCGCGAGTCGCAACAGGCAATAACGAGCGTCGTCGGGTTCTGCCCGTTTTCTGCAAGCTGCCGATACCGGTCGCGGGCATCGGCATATCGCCCGCTCATGAAGTTGCGATAACCGTCCAGCAGGGAGTTGGGGAAGCTCATCATGTCTCTGGATTAGCGCGCGCGTGAGCCAAGATCAACTGCTGCGCTGCAAAAGCCTGAGACCTATTTTTTCCGCCGCTGGGCAGGATGGACCAGGTGACGCATCTGCACCATTGCCATGGGCGTCGAAAGACTGGAGGCATCGCTTGCCAGCATCAGCTCGTTGCTGCCGCGCTTGACAGCGCGCGCCAACACTTCGAACACGCTGGCGGTCGCCAGCTGCAGCGCCTTTTCATCCTCCATTCCCGAAAGCAGGCGAGAGAGAAAAAGGGCGGCAAGCAGGTCGCCGAGCCCATTTGGTGGGTTTTCAACGACACGGTGTTCGGCAAGCAGGGCATGCCTTCCGGAGAGATAGAGATTGCCGGTGCCCCCCGCCATCATCGGCACCGCCGATGTGACCAGCATGCGTGAGGGGCCGAGCGAAAGAGCGGCCTCCATGACCGCGTTGTTGTCATCGAGTGCCGCCCCTGAAAGCCAGGCAAGTTCGTACCGGTTCGGCGTTGCGAGCGAGGCAAGCGGTATCAGATGGTCACGGATCGCCTCGGCTGTCGCTTCCGGGACGTAGAGGCCGCCGAGATCACCCATGACCGGATCGCAGACATAGAGCAGCTCCGGATTCTTCTCGCGCAAGGATGCAACGAGTTTCGCGACGGAGCGGGCCTGGGCGGCGTTGCCGAAGTAGCCCGACAAGACGGCCTTGACCTCGCCGATCCATGGCGCGCGGATGAGATCGTCAATCGCCGCCTCGAAATCGGCATCGGCGAAGGTCAGCCGTGTCGAGCGGCCATGACCGGGATGCCAGGGCAGCACGATCGTCGGCAGCGCCCAGACCTGATGGCCGAGCGTTTCCAGCGCAAAGACCGCAGCACGGTTTCCAACCGACCCCCGCACGACATGGCTGGAGATGACGATGACTGCGCCCGCTGCGTTTTCCGACATGGCATCCGAATCCGAATTTCGACCGCCGTTGATGATCTTTTTGACGAGGCGCTGTCAACCATTCTTCACGGGAGCGTGGAAATGTGCGGCGGGACGAAAAAGCCGGATAAAGTCATTTCGCCGTCGATAGGCATAAAACGACCTAAAAGCTTTCGAAATCTCTCGCCAGCATAGCCAAAAAAGCACGAAAACTACTTTTCGAAGCGCTCTTTTAAGGATTCTTTCGAAGAACCTTCTGCTACCTTGCCCACATCAAAACAATCGGGGGGATGATCCATGGCCACCAGAAACAATCCAAAACGGGAAAAGCAGATCGAGAGCGCGCGCAAAATCGCGGCCGCGACCGGCGAACCCCATCTCGATCCCGAAATTCTCTTCGGCCGTGCCAGCGGCGACGACCTCGAACTCTACACGCCGGAAATGCTTGCGCTTTCCTCCGTACACTCGGCAGCCGAGCTCGGCGCCTGGAACGGCAAGGTGCCGCGCGTCAGCATCGACACGGTCGCCGATGTCACGCCCGATGGCGTTGCAATCTCCATTCTTTCGGTGACGGATCACAATAAGCCCTTCCTCTACGAATCCGTCATGGGTGAGGTGACCAGCACCTACCGCGACATCTACATGGCAGTTCATCCGATCCTGATCCTGGAAGACGGCAAGGCTCCGGAACTCTATTCCGCCGATGTGCCGAGCGACCCGGCAAAGCGGGTGAGCCACATCCAGCTTCACATTTCGCCTCTGAGCCCCTCCCAGGCCGCCGACCTGATCAAGCGGATCAAGGCAGTACTCGAGCAGGTAGAGCTTGCCGTTTCCGACTGGAAGCCGATGCTTGCCCGCGTCGATGAAGTGATTTCAGAGCTTTCGAATTACAACGCCAGCCGCAAGAAAGCCGACCGTGACGAGGCGATCGCCTTCCTGACCTGGCTGCGTGACGAGAACTTCACCTTCCTCGGCATGCGCGACTACGTCTATTCCGGCAAGGGTCCCGATTCCAAGGTCGAACGCGACAAGGGAACAGGCCTCGGCATTCTCTCCAATCCCGAGGTTCTTGTTCTGCGCACCGGTAAGGACGCCGTGACGACGACGCCGGAAATTCTCGCCTTCCTCGATGGTCCCGATTTCCTGATCGTCACCAAAGCCAACGTGAAATCCATTGTCCATCGCCGCGCCTACATGGATTATGTCGGCGTCAAGCGCTTCGACGCACAGGGCAACGTAACGGGGGAACTCCGCATCGTTGGCCTGTTCACCTCGACAGCCTATACGTCCTCGGCCACCGAAATCCCGCTACTGCGGTCCAAAATCGAGAAGGTGAAGGAGCATTTCGGCTTCGACCCGATGAGCCACTCCGGCCGTATGCTCGACAATACGCTGGAATCCTATCCGCGCGACGACCTCTTCCAGATCGATACGCCGCTGCTCGCGACCTTTGCAGAGCAGATCAATGACCTCGCCGATCGCCCGCGCGTGCGGGTGCTGCCGCGCATCGACCATTTCGACCGTTTCGTCTCGGTCATCATCTTCGTGCCGCGCGAGGAATATGACTCGATCGTGCGCGAACGCATCGGCGCCTATCTGAAAACCGTCTATGACGGCCGTGTTTCCGCCTATTATCCGGCCTTCCCGGAAGGTGGAGTGGCTCGCGTTCACTTCATCATCGGCCGCTCGGGCGGTAAGACGCCACGCATCCATCAGGCCAAGCTCGAGGAGACGATCCGCCAGATCACCGCGCGCTGGGACAGCCGCTTCGAGATGCTCGCCGGTCCCAAGGCGCCGAAGCTCGGCGTCAGCAACGCCTTCCAGGAAGCCTTCACGCCGGATGAAGCGGTCGGCGATCTGCCCGACATCGCCGCATGCGCCGCCGGCGAGCCGATCCGCATCGAATTCTACTATCGCCAGGACGATGAACGCGGCCGCATCCTGTCGCTGAAGATCTTCCATAGCGGCGAACAGCTGCCGCTGTCGCGCCGCGTGCCTCTACTCGAAAACCTCGGCTTCAACGTCCTGAGCGAACGGACCTTCGATATCGAAGTTCCGGCCGCCGACAGCGCCATCAACATTGTCGTGCTGCACGACATGGAACTCGAGGCTCGCAGCGGTGCGGACATTGACCTCGCACGTTTTGGCGCACCGCTCGAAGAAGCCTTCGTCGCAGCCTTCAGTGACACGATCGACAATGACAGCTTCAACCGGCTGATCCTGTCGGCCGGTCTCTCGGCCCGCGAGGTTAGTGTGCTGCGCGCCTATGCGCGCTATCTGCGCCAGGCCGGCATCGCCTATTCGCAGGATTATATCGCAACCACCCTCGACAAATATCCTGTTATCGCCGCTTCGATCTTCCGCCTGTTCCACGACACGCTCGATACGAAGCTGTCGGAAAAGGCGCGTATCAAGAAGCTCGCCGAACTGCATCAGGCAATCGAAGCCGAGCTTGCCGACGTGCCGAGCCTGGATGACGACCGTATCCTGCGCCGCTATGTCAATATCGTCGATGCAACGCTGCGCACCAATTATTTCCAGCGCAATGCCGATGGGACACCGAAGGCGATGCTCGCCTTCAAGCTCGACCCGCATCTGGTCGACGGCCTGCCGGAACCGAAGCCTTTCCGTGAAATCTTCGTGTATGGCGTGGAAGTGGAAGGCGTGCATCTGCGCTTCGGCCGCGTTGCCCGTGGCGGCCTGCGCTGGTCGGACCGCGCCGAGGACTATCGTACCGAAGTTCTGGGCCTCGTGAAGGCGCAGCAGGTCAAGAATGCTGTGATCGTGCCTGTCGGTGCCAAGGGCGGTTTCTATCCCAAGAAACTGCCGATCGGCGGCAGCCGCGATGAGGTCTTCAATGCAGGCAGGGAAGCCTACAAAACCTATATCCGTACGCTGCTTTCCATCACTGACAATATCTCCGGCGCCGACATCGTCCCGCCTGATAACACGGTGCGTCTCGATGGCGATGACCCCTATTTCGTCGTCGCTGCCGACAAGGGCACGGCAACCTTTTCCGACACCGCCAATGCCCTTGCTCAGGAAGCGGGCTTCTGGCTGGACGACGCCTTCGCTTCGGGTGGTTCGGCCGGTTACGATCACAAGAAAATGGGCATCACCGCACGCGGCGCGTGGGAAACCGTGAAGCGTCATTTCCGCGAAATGGACATCGGTATCCAGACGACACCTTTCACAGTTTCCGGCGTCGGCGACATGTCCGGTGACGTTTTCGGCAATGGCATGCTGCTCTCGCCGAAGATCCGGCTAGTCGCCGCTTTCGATCATCGCGACATCGTCATCGACCCCGACCCTGATATGGAAAAGACGCTCGCAGAGCGCCAGCGCTTGTTCAACCTACCGCGCTCAAGCTGGCAGGACTTCGACAAGTCCGTGCTCTCGAAAGGCGCCATGATCATTTCGCGCTCGGCAAAGTCGGTTACGCTGACGCCGGAGGCCGTAGCCGCAATCGGCATCGACAAGGCGGTCGCCACGCCCTTCGAGATCATGACGGCGATCCTGAAGAGCCCGGTCGACCTGCTCTGGTTTGGCGGCATCGGCACCTACGTGAAGGCCGCGTCGGAAACCGATGCGGAAGTGGGCGACCGCGCCAACGATCCGATCCGCATCACGGCCGACGAAGTGCGCGCCAAGGTAATCGGCGAAGGCGCCAATCTCGGCGTCACGCAGAAGGGCCGCATTGCCTATGGCCTGAAGGGCGGACGCAGCAATTCCGATGCTATCGACAACTCTGCCGGCGTTAACACGTCGGACGTCGAGGTCAATATCAAGATCGCGCTGGCAAACGCCATGCATGAACAGCGCCTCAACCGGGCAAAGCGCGACCAGCTTCTCGGCAGCATGACCGATGAAGTGGCCGGCCTCGTGCTGCGCAACAACTACCTGCAGTCCCTGGCGATCTCACTGACATCCCGCAAAGGAACGGCAAACGGCCTGGAACTCGGCCGCTTCATGAGCGTGCTGGAAGCAGCCGGCCAACTGAACCGTAAGGTCGAGACGCTTCCCGACGACGCCTCGCTGTCCGAACGTTACACGGCCGGACGGCCACTGACGCGCCCCGAGATCGGCGTGCTGCTCTCCTATGCCAAGATCGTCCTCTTCGACGCGCTGATCGCCAGTGAGTTACCTGATGACCCTTATTTCATCAGCACGCTATTCAACTACTTCCCGGCCAAGATGCAGAAGTCTAACGCATCCGACATCGACACCCACCGGCTGAAGCGGGAAATCGTCGCGACCGTCCTCGCAAATGAGGCGATCAACCGCGGCGGGCCGGGCTTTACGGTGAGCATGATGGATGCCACAGCGGCCTCTGCCTCTGAGGTCGTACGCGCCGCGATCGTCGCCCGTGACGGCTTTGATCTCAACCGGCTATGGGCCGAAACCGATGCCCTGGACAACAAGGTTTCCGGCGAGGTCCAGAACCGGATTTACGAGGAGATCACCAATAACTTCACCGTGCTGACACGTCTGCTGCTGAAGACCGGCATGACCCGAGGCGGGATGGCGGAAATCATTAGCCGGCTGCAGGCTACTCTGAAAAAACTTAAACCCGCCTTTGCCGAGCAGGCAGCAGCCGAAGTCTCAGCGCGCCAGCAGGAGTACCAGCAGGCCGGCCTGCCGGAAAAACTGGCCGCCGAAATTGCAGCTCTACCGACCCTCGCCCTCGTGCCGGAAATCATGCAGATCGCCGAACGGACCGGCGAGGCGCTCCCGCGTGCGGCCGAAAACTATTTTGCCGTCACCCAGACCTTCCGTGTCGGCCGGCTGCTTGCTGCGGGGAACCGCATCATTACGTCGGACCACTATGAAAACCTCGCGCTTGCCCGCAGCATCGACCAGATCGCCAGCGCCCGTCGCGATATCGT
Organism: Rhizobium sp. 768_B6_N1_8; assembly: GCF_051811225.1. NCBI lineage: Bacteria > Pseudomonadati > Pseudomonadota > Alphaproteobacteria > Hyphomicrobiales > Rhizobiaceae > Rhizobium > Rhizobium sp. 768_B6_N1_8. Next base: position 4,381,806 of record NZ_JBPWPV010000001.1, read on the forward strand.
GATCTCCGCACTTTCAGATCACGGCAAGGAAAAGCAGCCGGTCCAGGCCTGGCATGCGCAGGACAGGATCCGCATCAACCGCATCGTCGAGGAGCTTGCGAGCCTCAGCGACGGTGCCGATCCGAACCTCGCCCGCATCACTGTTGCCGCAGGCATCCTGACCGACCTTGCGCGCGACCGGGCGAGATGAGACAGTCCGCCCCAAAAAGGAGCGGACGCTTGAATCGCATTGACTGGACAGGAACGCAGCCGCCGAAAGCCACGGAGAAGGGCATATGGGGCTGGATGCTCTTCGATTGGGCAGCCCAGCCTTTCTTCACCGTGGTCACCACCTTCATTTTCGGCCCCTACTTCGTCTCGCGGCTGACGGCCGATCCCGTCTCCGCGCAGACGATGTGGAGCAATATGGCGACGATCTCCTCGATCATCATCGCCATCCTGTCTCCCATACTAGGCTCCATTGCCGACCAGTCCGGCGCACGCAAACCCTGGATCGCCTTCTTCGCTGTGATCAAGATCGTCAGCCTCTGCTGCCTCTGGTTTGCTGCCCCGGGCTCGCCAATTATCTATCCCGTCATCTTCATGATCCTTGCCTCGATTTCGGCGGAGTTTTCGATCGTATTCAACGATTCCATGATGCCGCGCCTTGTCGGCAAGGATGAGGTTGGCAGGCTTTCCAACACCGCCTGGGGTCTTGGTTATCTCGGCGGTATGATCGTGCTGATCGCCGTCGTGGCACTGCTGGCCGGCAGCCCCGAAAGCGGCAAGACCATTCTGGGCCTCGATCCGCTTTTCGGTCTCGATCCTCATACGGGCGAGGATGCGCGCGTCACCGGTCCGATTTCGGCCGTCTGGTATCTGATCTTCATCCTGCCGATGTTTTTCTTCACACCGGATGCCCGCAAGGGACTGCCTTTCGGCTTTGCCGTGCGTTTCGGCCTCAGGGAATTGCGCAATACGCTCGGCGAACTGAAGACGCGCCGCAATATCCTGACCTTCCTTATCGCCCGCATGATCTATCAGGATGGCGTCAACGGCCTGCTGATCCTTGGCGGCGCCTTCGCGGCGGGCATGTTCGGCTGGGCCACGATCGAGATCGGCATCTACGGGATCATTCTCAATGTCGTGGCAATCCTCGGCTGCCTGATTGCCGGACGCGTCGACAGGGGGATCGGCTCGAAGGTGACTGTTATCATCAGCCTCACCATGCTGTTGCTGGCCACGATCGGCATTATTTCCACCGGCCCCGGCTACACTTTCTTCGGACTGATGCCGCTTTCGACCGCCGACGGCGGTGGACTTTTCGGCACGATGGCAGAAAAAGCCTATATCCTCTATGGCCTGTTGATCGGTCTTGCCTTTGGCCCGGTGCAGGCCTCATCGCGCTCCTATCTGGCGCGCAGCGTCAGCCTCGAAGAAGCGGGCCGTTATTTCGGCATCTATGCGCTGTCCGGCCGCGCCACGAGCTTCATGGCAACGCTGTTGTTTTCGATTGTGACCTATTTGACCGGATCGGCGCATCTCGGCATGTCGACGCTGATCCTGTTCCTGGCCGGAGGCCTGGTGCTGCTGATCCGCACGCCCTATCCGGCGGATCGCGCCTGACATATTCCCCCGGCCGCAAAGCCGGGGGCATATCCGTTGCTCCGCTTAATGGCGGAAATGGCGCATGCCGGTAAAGACCATCGCGACATTGTGCTCGTTTGCCGCATCGATGACTTCCTGATCGCGCATAGAACCGCCCGGCTGGATCACGGCGGTGGCGCCAGCAGCAATCATCGACAGTAAGCCATCGGCGAAGGGCAGGAAGGCCTCGGAGGCGACTGCCGAACCATGTGTCATCGGAACGGCGAGACCAAGCGCCTTGGCCGCTTCCTCAGCTTTGAGCGCAGCGATGCGGGCGGAATCGACACGGCTCATCTGGCCGGCGCCTATACCTGCGGTCTGGCCGTCCTTGGCATAGACCACGGCATTCGACTTCACATGCTTGCCGACCTTGAAGGCGAACTTCATGTCTTCGAGTTCCTGAGCCGTGGGCGCGCGTTTAGTGACCACCTTCAGTTCCAGATCCTCGACCATGCCGTTGTCGCGGCTCTGGACGAGCAGGCCGCCGGAAACGGTCTTGGCAGTGATGCCGGCCGCACGCGCGTCCGGCAGGCCGCCGGCTGAAAGCAGGCGCAGGTTCGGCTTGCGTGCCACGATTGCCTTGGCTTCTTCGGTGACGTCAGGCGCAATGATGACCTCGGTGAAGAGCTGGATGATTTCTTCGGCCGTCGCCGCATCGAGCGTCTGGTTCAATGCGATGATACCGCCGAAAGCCGAGACGGAATCGCAGGCAAGCGCCCGCTTATAGGCCTCGAGAAGTGTTGAACCGGTTGCGACACCGCAGGGATTGGCGTGCTTGATGATGGCGCAGGCCGGCGACTTCTCCGGCAGGAACTCGGCCACGAGTTCGTAGGCTGCATCGGTATCGTTGATATTGTTGTAGGAAAGTTGCTTACCCTGCAGGAGGACGGCTGTCGAAACGCCCGGGCGCTTTTCGCCCGTCACGTAGAAGGCGGCCTTCTGGTGCGGGTTTTCACCGTAGCGCATCTCTTCCTTCAGCACGCCGCCAATGGTGCGATGACGCGGCGTATCGATCGAAAGCGCTTCAGCAAACCAGTTGGAGATGGCAGCGTCATAGGCGGCAGTACGGGCATAGGCTTTGGCCGCCATGCGCTGGCGGAAGGCATAGGCTGTCTTGCCGGCATCGGCCGACAGTTGCTCGGCCAGCTCGGCATAGTCGGCCGGGTCGGTGATGACGGTGACATAGGCATGGTTCTTAGCGGAAGCACGGATCATTGCCGGGCCACCGATATCGATATTCTCGACCGTCGTCGGATAGTCACCGCCGGCCGCACGAACATCCTCAAAGGGATAGAGATTGACGACCAGCAGGTCGATGCCGTCGATCCCATGGGCCTTCATGGCTTCCTGATGCTCGACATCGTCACGGATCGCCAGCAGGCCGCCATGCACCTTGGGATGCAGGGTCTTCACGCGGCCATCCATGATTTCCGGAAACTGCGTCACTTCGGAAACGTCGGTCACCGCAAGTCCTTCGGCCGCGATCGCCTTGTAAGTGCCGCCGGTCGACAGCAGGCGCACGCCACGCGCCGAAAGCGCACGGGCAAGTTCGATGATACCGGTCTTGTCGAAGACAGAGAGCAGCGCGGTCTTGACTTCGACCTTGTCGGGGGCGGGGATTTTCTTGGAAATGACGGCCATGAACCTTCTCCGTTCGGGCTTCGGGAGACATCCGGGCAAGGGACGCTTGATGGGGCCGCGTTACCACAGCTTGGAGCCGGCGCAAACAGCTGCTAGCCCTTGCGCGATAAAAACCAGCGAATTTCAGGTTTCTCCGCCAAATCGAAATCGATCTCGATCTGGTCCGAGCTGCTGATACCGGCGCTGTCAGCAAAGAAAATATCTTCCGAGATCAGCACTTCATTGCCGGGAGAGGAAAACAACCAGCTTTCGCCATCCGGCGCCGTCAGCAGCACGGATTCCGTATCGTTCTGCCTAGGCACGATGGCGGGATGGATGTGGAAGCGGGCAACCGCCCGCAGCGGACCTTCACTGTGATACCGGTCGTCCGTCACAAAACGGTCCATGCCGGTCACAATGGAGCCAGCGGCGTTCAGCGTCAGCTCCCGCTCATGGATGACGCCAAAAGCATCGAGATAGCCGTCATGCCTCGCCTTGATGCCTTCACGGCCATCCTCGGTCTCCACGCGCTCGGCGGCAACCGTTTCCACCGGCTCCGTCATCATATGGGCCAGAAAAGCCGAGGGAGAGAACCGACTAGAGGACGTATCGTTCAGGACCACGGTGGAATGGGCAGCCGTGGTGCGGGCCATCTGGACATAGCGTTGGCCTGCGAATTTCGGCGATCCCGAGTTGACGATGAAGCGGTAGCGGCCTGAGGACATTTCGAAGGAGAGACTGCCTGCATGGGCTGTTCTGAAGCAGGCGGGCGAGGGTGGTCCGGTATCGGCAATGATCACCGTCTTGCCGGCGGCAAGTCGCTGATAGCGGGAATGCGGTAGCGCTTTGAACGGCTGGCCTGCAGTCTCGTCGTAGCGCAGCACGGACATCAGCTCGTCTGCCAGCGTGGATGTCGCACCGTTGAAGAGCGCCAGATCTCCATCCTGATGGCGGAAGAAGCGCAGGGCAGGGTACATGCGGTCAATACCGGAGATCAGCTTCTGTGGCAGATCGTGGCCGAGATTGACATAGGTCTGCCGCAGCGGCAGCAGATCGAGCAGCAGCTCAAGCCCGACGCGTGGATTGCGGGAGATATGGCCTCCGTCAGGCAGAATCTGGCTGTCGAATTCGCGGTCGAGCGCCTGGGCCGCCCGCCGCACTGTCGAGGCACGCACTGGCATAGCGACAGAGGCCGTCGCGAGCGCGATGCGCAAGCGGAAGCGGACTTCACCAGTCGAATAGGGCGCCATGCGGCGCAAATAACCGATATGAAAGGCGAGCGACTTCATGAAGCGGCGATAAAAACCGCGATCGGCATTCTGCAGGACGACCGGAGAATGCGCCAGCCAGGCAATGACACGCTGCGAGACGACGTCGGTCTCCCAGGCGATCCCTTCAATACGACCCCCGTGAATAGAGAGCCAACTATCGACGATCACACGGGCAACGGCCGAACCGCGCTCGCTCTTATTGGCCCGCATATGCCGCAGCCAGCCGAAGCTATGAAGCCTGACCGCAAAAGCGCGTGACGGAAGCGTCAACGTGAAGGGGGATTTGCCGCCGGTTTCCAACATACGCCCGGCAAGCGGAAACCGGCCGTCCATGATTTCTTCGGCAACGTGTGAATCGACGCCTCTCAGATCCGTCGGCGCGACGATCAGGCGTTCCGGCACCGGTATGGCATGGCGGAAGAAACGCAAGCGCAGAAGTGCGGCACGGCGCGTACCGCGCCGCCAAGCTTCCCGAACATACATGCTCGCAAGACGCCGACCGGACTGCATATCAATTGTCTATTGCCCCTCGTGGTTAAGAATAGATGAATCAAAACCGATTTCATTAGCCACGATGTATTATTTTGTGATGAAGTTGGAATATAATAGAACTTAGACGCGTCTGAGCACCGCAGCGTAGAAGCCATCGAGGCCCGATGCAAAACCATCAGGCATATCCAGCATTGTAGGAAGTGTGCGGAACTCGCCCAGTGGTGTAATCGCCTGGCTCATACCGGGCCATTTTTCGGTGTCGATCGGCACCCGTTCAACGACCTTCACATCTTCGAGAACGCGCGCCACGACCTCCTCGCCTTCCTGCGGATCGAGCGAGCAGTTGGAAAAGACGAGCACGCCGCCAGGGTTCAGCAGGGTAATAGCATGGCGCAGAAGACGCTCCTGCAGTGCTGCGAGCTTGGTGATATCCTCGGCGCCTTTCGTCCAGAGCACGTCGGGATGCCGGCGCGTCGTACCTGTCGAAGAGCAGGGCGCGTCGAGAAGAATCGCGTCGAAACGCTCCGACGGTTCGAATTTCGTAAGATCCACCGCGATCGTATCGGCTTCGAGGCCCAGCCGCTCCAGATTGGAGCGTAAGCGCTTCAGCCGATTTTCGGACTGGTCGATCGCCGTCACCTTGCCACCGGCAAGGATGAGCTGTGCGGTCTTGCCGCCCGGCGCAGCGCAGAGATCGGCAACACGCTTGCCGGTGAGATCACCGAAGAGCTTCGCGGGAATGCTCGCAGCCGCATCCTGAACCCACCATTCACCCTCGTCAAAGCCGGCAAGCAAGGGAATACCGCCTTCAAAAGCGGAAAGTCGCACGCCGCCAGTGGGTAGCACCGTGCCGTTCAGGCGCTCCGCCCAGCCTGCGGCATCGGATTTAACGGTAAGATCGATCGCCGCCGGCTCAAGCTGGGATTCCGAAATGGCAAGTGCCCGCTCTTTCCCGTAGGCTTTCGCAAGCCGCGCGATGAACCACGCCGGCATTGGCGGAATGTCAGCGATCTCGGCAAGGATATGCTCCTTCTCACGGCTAAGACGGCGCAGGATCGCATTGACGAGCTTGGCGAAACGCCGATTGCGAGGATCCTGATTGGCCTGTTCGACCGAAAGGTCGACGGCGGAGTGATCGGGAACGTCGAGATAGAGAATCTGCGCAGCTCCAACGGCAAGCACATGATGCAAAGCTCGGGCACCTTCCGGCAACGGCGTTTCGAGCAGCGAGGCAATGGCGGCATCGATGCGAGGCAGATGCCTAAGGGTGGTGTTGAGGATGGCGCGCACCAGAGCACGATCGCTTTCCCCGAGCGCCTTGTAGGCCGGATTTCCATGCTCGTGATCCAGCGCGCCATCGAGCGGCAGTTTTTTGTCGACGACGGCGGCAAGGATTTTTGCGGCTGCAGCACGCGCCGGCAGGCCGGGTTTTATCGGCGCCTGCGCTGAGCGTTCTGGGGAAGGTTTATGTTTGTGAACTGGCTTCTTCTTGCCGTCTGAATTCAAGACCACGGACCCTTTGGCGGTTGCGAGCCACCGCCGCCGGAACCCGTATTCGGAACCGAGCGCGATTTGCGTGTCGGATTAGCAGCACGAACCGGCCGCGTCGAGACGTCGAAACCTCCCCGTGCCATTTCCTGTAGGGCCGCAATACGATTTTCGGTGTTCGGATGGGTCGAAAACAGGTTGTCCATGCGCTCGCCGGAGAGCGGATTGATGATGAACATATGCGCAGTGGCCGGGTTGCGTTCAGCGTCGTAGTTCGGCACTTGCGCCGCACCGCGGGCAATCTTGCCGAGCGCGGAGGCCAACCACAGCGGGTTGCCGCAGATTTCAGCACCCCGCCTGTCGGCCGAATATTCGCGCGTGCGGCTGATTGCCATTTGCACCAGCATGGCGGCAAGCGGTGCAACGATCATCGCGACGAGCACGCCGACGAAGCCCAGGGGATTGTTGTTGTTCTCGCGGTTGCCGCCAAAGAAGAAGGCGAAATTGCCGAGCATCGAGATCGCACCGGCAAGCGTGGCGGTGATCGTCATGGTCAGCGTATCGCGGTTCTGGACGTGGGCAAGCTCATGCGCCATCACGCCCGCAACTTCTTCTGGCGAGAGGGCGGCAAGCAGGCCGGTCGAGGCCGCGACGGCAGCGTTCTCCGGATTGCGCCCGGTCGCAAAGGCATTCGGCTGAGGGCTGTCGTAGAGATAGACCTTCGGCATCGGCAGGCCCGCATTATGGGCGAGATCGCGCACGATACGGTAAAATTCCGGGGCGTTGCGCTCATCGACCTCCTGCGCCCGATAGGCCGATAATACCATCCGGTCGGCATTCCAGTAGGAGAAGAAATTCATGCCGGCAGCGATGAGAAAGGCGATCATCATGCCGCCTCTGCCGCCGATCAAAAAGCCGACAAACATGAAAAGCGCCGTCATGAAGGCAAGCAACATGGCAGTACGCACGAGGTTCATCAGAGGTCTCCATCTCCTTGATTGCAGCGCGATGCTTTAAATCCTGGCGCCAACGCACTATGATTTGGTTATTCGCCAGCCATTTTCAATATTTTCAGGCGGGAGTCAGCATGCAGACGGCCGATAACGATAATGTGGAAACCCCGGTGCCAGAGGGCTCCGAGCCGCCGCGCAAGATGCTTTCCCCTGCCGCAAAGCGTGCGTTGGCCGAAGCCGAGGAGCGCCGCAAAAACGCTAGGCTTGCCGATCTGCCACCGGAGATCGGCGGACGGGGCGGAGCTGAGCCCTCCCGCTTCGGCGACTATGAAATCAACGGCCGTGCGATCGATTTCTAGGTAAATATTCCCATTGACTTCAGGACATAATCGGAATTTATTCCTGTTATGCTTAAGCCGCTTTTGATTCTTCTGTTGTCTCTTTCGTCTGTGCCAGCCCTTGCGGCACGGGACGAAATCGAAGGTCCTGTATCGGCGAAGATTATCCGGATCATTGACGGCGATACGCTGCTGGTTGCCGCAACACCCTGGCCGCAGCAGACCATGGAAGTCTATGTCCGCATTCGCGGCATAGATGCGCCCGAAATCCATTCGAAATGCGCTGAAATCCGGAAGGCTGGTCTTGAGGCACGAGATGCGCTTGAACAAATGATATCAGGCGTCTCCATTATCCAGCTGAGGGAGATCGCCGGCGACAAATATTTCGGACGAATTCTCGCCAATGTCACCTTCGCGGATGGGCGCAATCCCGCACAGGATCTTCTTTCGGAAGGACTGGTCCGCGCCTATGATGGCGGTCGCAAACCACAGGTTTTCTGCGCGGAAGAATAGGGCCGCTCCTGACGGTGGAGCGGCCCTTTGACTCAAGCCGTAGCCTTGTTCTGCCGGTTAGCGATCAGATCTTCGACAACCGCCGGATCTGCCAGCGTCGAGGTATCGCCAAGCGAACCGAAATCGTCCTCGGCAATCTTGCGCAGGATGCGGCGCATGATCTTGCCGGACCGGGTCTTCGGCAGGCCGGGCGCGAACTGGATTTTGTCGGGTGCTGCAATCGGGCCGATTTCCCCACGCACATGTTTGACAAGCTGCTGGCGCAACTCGTCTGTGCCCTCATTGCCCGCCATCAGCGTGACGTAGCAATAAATGCCCTGGCCTTTGATCGGGTGCGGATAACCAACGACAGCAGCTTCCGAGACGAGATTGTGCGAGACGAGGGCGGATTCGACTTCCGCCGTACCGAGACGATGGCCGGAGACGTTCAGAACATCATCGACGCGGCCGGTGATCCAGTAATAACCGTCTTCGTCGCGGCGGCAGCCGTCACCGGTGAAATACTTGCCCTTATAGGTGGAGAAGTAGGTCTGGATGAAGCGCTCGTGGTCACCATAGACCGTACGCATCTGACCCGGCCAGCTATCGGTGATGCAGAGATTGCCGTCGGCGGCACCGTCCAGCACGTTGCCTTCATTATCGACGAGCTGCGGCTTGACGCCGAAGAAGGGCTTGGTGGCCGAACCAGGCTTGAGGGCGGTGGCGCCCGGCAGCGGCGTAATCATATGGCCGCCAGTTTCCGTCTGCCACCAGGTATCGATCACGGGGCAACGCTTGTCGCCGACGACATTGTAATACCATTCCCAGGCTTCCGGATTGATCGGTTCGCCGACCGTGCCGAGCAGGCGCAGGCTCTCGCGGGAAGAGCGGGTAACGAAATGGTCGCCAGCGCCCATGAGCGAGCGGATCGCCGTTGGCGCCGTGTAGAAGATATTGACCTTGTGCTTGTCGATGATTTCCCAGAAACGGCCTTGGTCCGGAAAATTCGGCACGCCTTCGAACATCAGTGTCGTCGCACAGTTCGCGAGCGGCCCGTAGACGATATAGGAGTGACCGGTAACCCAGCCGACATCGGCCGTGCACCAGTAGATATCGCCGGGGTGGTAATCGAAGACATATTCATGTGTCATCGCCGCATAGACGAGATAACCGCCCGTCGTATGCAGCACGCCCTTCGGTTTGCCTGTAGAGCCCGAAGTGTAGAGGATGAAAAGCGGGTCTTCCGCCCTCATCTTCACTGGCGGGCACTCCGGCTTCACCGTGGCGATTTCCTGATGGTGCCAGAGGTCGCGACCCGGCGCCCAGCCGGTCTTGCCGCCGGTGCGGCGCACGACGAGCACCTTGTTGACCGTGACATGCTGGCGAGCCGCGATATGGATGGCGGTATCTGTATTGTCCTTTAGCGGAACCGGCTTGCCGCCGCGGATACCCTCGTCGCAGGTGATGACGAAGGTGGATTCGCAGTCGACGATACGGCCGGCCAGCGCCTCCGGCGAGAAGCCACCGAAGACGACGGAATGCACCGCGCCGATGCGGGCGCAGGCGAGCATCGCATAGGCCGCTTCCGGGATCATCGGCATGTAGATGGTGACGCGGTCACCCTTCTTGACGCCATGCTTCTTCAGCACGTTCGCCATGCGGCAGACATGCTCGTAGAGCTCGTTATAGGTGATCTTTTTATCGATATAGGGGTTGTCGCCTTCGAAGATGATGGCGGTCTGGTTGCCGTTCGTCTTCAGGTGACGATCTATGCAATTATAGGAAACATTGGTCTGGCCATCCTCGAACCACTTGATCGAGACCTTGCCGGTAAAGGACGTGTTCTTGACCTTGGTATAGGGCTTGAACCAGTCGATGCGCTTGCCGTGTTTACCCCAGAACTTGTCGGGGTTTTCAATGCTTTCCTCGTACCATTGCTCGTACTTGGCCTGATCGATCAGCGCGCGGGTCTTCACCGGTTTGGAAACCGGATAGATCTTCTCCGACATGGGAACTCCTCCTCACAAGGCTATGCAACGGCCGATGGTTTCGACGCAGCGACCGGGACTCGAATTGCGCAATTCATATCAGGTAGTCTGATGACGGCAATTAGACAAAGGTCATTTCATTTCTGAAGAATTGCAATTCTGCGACAGTGCGGTTATATAGCGCCATATTTCCCGGACATTGTGGTGACAATCCACGGACCGCGACCGGCGCGGACGATAGAAGGACTATATCCATGGCTCAACAGCTGCTCATGCCAAAGGCGACTGCCATCTGGCTCGTCGACAATACAGCCCTGTCTTTCGACCAGATCGCTCAGTTTTGCAAACTGCATCCGCTCGAAGTCAAGGCGATTGCCGATGGTGAAGCCGCGCAGGGCATCAAAGGCCTGGACCCGATCGCCACCGGCCAGCTTTCCCGTGATGAAATCGCCCGCGCGGAGGGCAACCCGAACTACAAGCTGAAGCTTTCCGAGCCGAAGGTCCGCGTGCCGGAATCCAAGCGCCGTGGCCCGCGCTATACGCCGGTTTCCAAGCGTCAGGACCGCCCGAACGCCATTCTCTGGCTGGTTCGTAACCATCCGGAACTGAAGGATGCCCAGATCTCGCGTCTCGTCGGCACGACCAAGTCGACGATCGAGCAGATCCGCGAGCGCACCCACTGGAATTCGGCAAACCTGGCACCGATGGACCCCGTCACACTCGGCCTTTGCAGCCAGATCGATCTCGACATGGAAGTGGAAAAGGCATCCAAGGGTCGTCCGCTGCCAACCGCTGCCGAACTCGGAGCAACGCTGCAGTCCGCTCAGGAGACCGAGCGTCTGACGCCGAGCTACGAGCGTGAGGAAGAAAAGGAAATCGACGCCGATGCCGTCTTCCGCAAGCTGAGCTCGCTGCGCTCGACCCCCAAGGACGAGGATGAAGACGATCACTTCTGAGATCGTCATATCCTGAAATGAATAAACCCCGCCAATGGCGGGGTTTTTTGTTGCCGTTCTCCTGCGCGCTACTAGCTGCGGAAGAGCGAGAGAATGTTCTGCGCCGAGGAATTGGCGATCGAGAGAGACTGGATCGCGAGCTGCTGCTGCGTCTGCAGGGCAGAGAGCTTGGAGGACTCTTCTTCCATGTCGGCGTCGACGAGGCGGCCGACACCGGAGTCGATCGAGTCACCCAGAGCGCTGACGAAGGTTTCCTGCAACTGAATTCTGGTCGAAATCGAGCCGAGCTGCGAGCCTGCATTCGTCATGGCCTGGAGCACGAGTTCGACGCCGGAAAGCGCTCCATCGAGCTGGCCCTGAGTGAAGGTGGTGATGTCGAGTGCATAGATCGACGGCATGACGATGGTGACGTTGCCATAAGTGCCGTTGAATGCGGTGCCGATGATGCCGCTCGTCGTCTGGATGGTGCCGTTGCTGTTCATGCCGAACAGCACGTTGCCGAGCGTGCCGGCATTGAGAACATAGTCCGTCATCTTGACCGAAACGGCATTGGAACCGTCACGGACGAAGGAGGAGACGACGCTCTTCGTGCCCGAGGCGCCGGCAACCCAGTTTTCACCGGAGAAGGACGCCGACTGAGCGATGCTTACCAGCTGTTCCTGCAGCTGGTCGATTTCTTCCTGGACCTTGGTCTTGTCGACACCCTTTTCAGTTGCGGCGACGATCTTGGACTTGATTTCGCTGACGACGTCGATGGCGTTGTCCATGGCAGTGTAGGCCGTATCGACCTTTGCAGCGCCGAGGCCGAGAGCGTCGGAGACAGCCGAGAGGGCCTTGTTGTCCGAACGCATGGTCGTTGCGATCGACCAATAAGCAGCGTTGTCGGCAGCTTTGTCGATACGATAGCCCGAGGAGACGCGGCCCTGGGTATCCTTGAGGCTGTCATTTACGCCGCGCAGGGTCTGCAGCGCTGCCATAGCAGCGTTGTTGGTGAGGATGCTTGTCATGTTCCGTTTTCCGCAATCAAAGTGAAAGGGGTCATCCGGACGAGTCCGGTAACGGCGACGCTTCATGCAAAACCCAAGAGAACTGGGTCATTGCCGTTAACGAATGGTTGCGCCCAACATAGTTAATAATTCCTCAATTAGCTTTGCTGAAAATTTAATTTAAGCTCTCGTTAGGGCTTGCGGCGGCAGTCAACCGGCTTTGCAAAAACGCGAGAAATCGGCAAAAATTATTCAATAATTTAAGTATCTTAGGGGAATGCCGCGAACGATGTGTGGCCGAGCATTAACCGGAAAAACCGCCGTCTTAAACTTTTTTTCGTGTTAATGAATATTATCGCTTTCCAAACAACGGCCACCGGATACCTCTTCGAATCATGAGCAATCCTCTGATTCGAAGAGGTCGTTTTCCGCCATTTGTTAACGCGTGCCGAAAATCGCCGAGCCAACGCGCACGCTGGTGGCGCCGAACGCAATGGCAATCTCGTAGTCACCGGACATGCCCATGGAGAGTTTTTTGACGCCGCACTTTTCTGCGAGCTTGGCGAGCAGGGCGAAATGCGGACCGGGATTTTCATCCGCCGGCGGAATACACATCAACCCTTCAATGGCAAGGCCGAGCTCATCGCGACAGAAATTCACGAAAGCTGCCGTATCGTCAGGTGCAATGCCGGCCTTTTGTGTCTCCAGGCCGGTATTGACCTGCACATAGAGACGCAGCGTCTTGCCCTGCCGCTTCATTTCCTCGGCAATGGCGCGCGCGATCTTCTCACGATCAATGGTCTCGATCACGTCGAAGAGCGCAACCGCTTCGGCAGCCTTATTGGATTGCAGCGGACCAATGAGGTGCAGCTCGATGCCGAGCGTTTCCGCCTTCAGTTCCGGCCATTTTCCCTGGCTTTCCTGAACGCGGTTTTCACCGAAGACGCGCTGACCGGCTTCGATCGCCAGGCGAATGGTATCGGCCTCAAAGGTCTTGGAGACCGCCACCAGCTGCACGGAACGTTCCGGACGACCCGCATCCCGCCCCGCTGCAGCAATCCTGGACCATACATCTTTCAACCGCTCTTGAAGTTCCATCGTTTCGTCCCGATAACAGGCATAAATTCATCGGCAATGCACTACTGGGCTGCCGTGGGCTTGCCAAGGCTTCTCTCCGTGAAATCGCCTCATAGCCAAGATCGAACGCGTGAAGCGCCCGCAAAACTTGACGCTTGGTTGGTTTCATGGTGAAGGTCTCGACCAACCTCCCCTGATTTTCCGGAAATTCTGATACATGGCTACCGAACGTTACAATCCGCGCGACGCCGAGCCCCGCTGGCAGCAGAAATGGAATGAGGAAAAGGTCTTCGAGACCGATAACTCCGATCCGCGCGAGAAATATTACGTCCTAGAGATGTTCCCCTATCCGTCGGGCCGTATCCACATGGGTCATGTCCGCAACTACGCCATGGGCGATGTCGTGGCACGCTACAAGCGTGCTCGCGGCTATAACGTCCTTCATCCAATGGGTTGGGACGCCTTTGGCATGCCAGCGGAAAATGCTGCGATGGAGCGCGGCGTACACCCCGCATCCTGGACTTATCAGAACATCGGCTCGATGAAGGCACAGCTGAAGGCGATGGGCCTGTCGCTGGACTGGTCCCGCGAATTCGCGACCTGCGATGTCGAATATTACCAGCAGCAGCAGCATCTCTTCCTGGACTTCCTGGAAAAGGGCCTCGTGTACCGCAAGCAGTCCAAGGTGAACTGGGATCCTGTCGACAACACCGTTCTCGCCAACGAACAGGTCATCGACGGCCGCGGCTGGCGGTCCGGCGCGCTGGTCGAACAGCGCGAACTGACGCAGTGGTTCTTTAAGATCACCGATTTCAGCCAGGACCTGCTGGACGCGCTCGATACGCTCGACCAGTGGCCGGAAAAAGTGCGGCTGATGCAGAAGAACTGGATCGGCCGCTCTGAAGGTCTCACGATCCGCTGGGAGATTGTCCCGGAAACCGCACCTGCCGGCGAAACCGAAGTGGTGGTCTACACGACCCGTCCGGATACGCTGTTCGGCGCCTCCTTCCTGGCGATCGCGGCTGATCATCCGCTCGCCAAGGAGGCCGCGGGAAGGAATGCTGACATCGAGGCCTTCTGCGAGGAATGCCGCCGTGCCGGTACCTCTCTTGCCGCACTCGAGACGGCTGACAAAAAGGGCATGGATACCGGGATCCGTGTGAAGCACCCGCTCGATCCTTCCTGGGAGCTGCCGGTCTACGTCGCCAATTTCGTCTTGCTGGACTACGGCACGGGCGCCATCTTCGGCTGCCCCTCCGGCGACCAGCGAGACCTGGATTTCGCCCGCAAATATGGTCTGCCCGTCGTGCCGGTCGTCATGCCTGAGGACGGCGATGCCGCAAGCTTCACCATCGGCGATGTCGCCTATGACGGCGAGGGCGTGATGATCAACTCGCGCTTCCTTGATGGCAAGACGGCAGACGAAGCTTTCCAGATCGTTGCCGACAAGCTGTCGTCCACTCTGCTCGGCAATGCGCCGCAGGGCGAACGCAAGGTCAATTTCCGCCTGCGCGACTGGGGTATCTCCCGCCAGCGTTACTGGGGCTGCCCCATTCCGGTCATCCATTGCGATGACTGCGGCGTCATACCGGTTCCGAAAAAGGACCTGCCGGTAAAGCTGCCGCAGGATGTGACTTTCGATCAACCCGGTAATCCGCTGGATCGTCACCCGACCTGGCGGCACGTCGCCTGCCCGCAATGCGGCAAGGATGCGCGTCGTGAGACGGACACGATGGACACATTCGTCGATTCCAGCTGGTACTTCACCCGCTTCACGGCACCCTGGGAGAAGCAGCCGACCGACCCGGCTGCGGCCAATCGCTGGCTGCCGGTGGACCAGTATATCGGCGGTATCGAGCACGCGATCCTGCACCTGCTCTATTCGCGTTTTTTCACCCGCGCGATGCGCGAGACAGGCCATGTGGACGTCAAGGAGCCTTTCAAGGGTCTCTTCACCCAGGGGATGGTGGTCCACGAAACCTATAGCCGCGGCGCCGGCATGCATCGCGAATGGATTTCCCCCGCCGATATCCGTATCGAGGAGATTGACGGGAAGCGCAACGCCTATCTGCTGGAAGGCGGCGAAGAAATCACCATCGGCTCGATCGAAAAGATGTCGAAGTCGAAAAAGAACGTCGTGGACCCCGACGATATCATTGCCTCCTACGGCGCCGATACTGCCCGCTTCTTCGTTCTGTCAGACTCTCCGCCCGAGCGCGACGTGATCTGGTCGGAAGCTGGCGTTGAAGGTGCTCACCGCTTCACACAGCGGCTGTGGCGTCTGATTTCGGAAGCGGCTGAAGTGCTCTCCACTGTAGAACCGAAGACCGCGAAAGACGGCGAAGCCCTCGCAATCTCTCAGCTCGCCCACAAGACGCTGAAGGCGGTCCAGAACGACTATGACAGGCTTTGGTTCAACAAAGCAGTCGCCCGCATCTACGAACTCGTCAACGCACTGGCAGGCCCGCTGACGAAGGTCGCAGCCGGTGAAGGCGATGCAGCCTATCGGGCTGCCATCCGAAATGCCGCCGAGATCCTCATCCAGCTCGTTGCGCCCATGACGCCGCATCTGGCTGAGGAATGCTGGATGACCCTTGGCAACAAGGAGCTGATCGCCCATACGGCCTGGCCGGACTATGACCGATCGCTGGTCGTGGAGAACGACGTGATCCTGCCCGTACAAATCAACGGCAAGAAGCGCGCCGAATTGACAATTTCGCGCGACGCAGATCAGAATGCCGTCACCGAAGCCGTGCTGGAATTGGACGCGGTGAAGAGCGCCTTGAACGGCCAGGCACCCAAGAAAATCATCGTGGTTCCACAGAGGATTGTAAACATTGTCGTCTGATTTCGCCCGCAAGCTTGCGCGCCGCGCCGGCATCGTCACGATCCTTGTGTCCACGGCGTTTCTTTCCGCCTGCCAGGTTCGGCCGCTCTATTCCGAAAGCACCGGCGTTACCGAAAAGCTCGGCTCCGTCGGCTTTTCCGAAGCAAGTACACGTGTCGGACAGGTAGTTCGCAATCGTCTGATCTTCCTGGCTTCCCGCGGTGCCGGAGAAGTCGATAAGCCGAATTACATGGTTGATATGCAAGTTTCGTCATACGTTGCCGATACTTTGCTTGTTCAGTCCTCGGATACGTCTCGCGCGGGGCGCGCGACCGTGACGGTCAGCTATACGTTGCGGACGACGAAGGACAGTCAGATCATCAAGGCCGGTAGCCGCTCTGCAACATCTCTGGTTGACTTCCCCAGCCAGGAATTTGCCAAGCAGCGAGCAATTCTCGATGCGGAAAATCGCGCCGCCAATCAGGCGGCCGAATTCGTGGGAGCGGATCTCGCCGCCGCACTCAGCCGCTAAGGGAGCGGTGGCGTGGCGGAAATCAAATCCCATGAGTTCGAAGGGTTTCTGCAGAAATCCGCACGCCTGTACCGCATTTATCTGATCTATGGTCCGGACCGTGGACTCGTTTCCGAGCGCGCCGGTATGATCGCTGGAAAGACGGGCATAGATCAGAACGATCCGTTCTCCGTCACCAAGCTTGATGTCGGCGATCTACAGAAAGAGCCTGGCCGGTTGGTTGATGAAGCCCAATCCATCGGTCTTTTCGGCGGCGAAAAGCTGATATGGGTAAGGGGTGGCGCGAACGAGAAATATCTCGTCGATGCTGTCGCGTTTCTGTCCGGCGCTTCCCTTGAAGCAGTCAGCATCATCATCGAAGCAGGTGATCTGAAAAAGGGATCTGCCTTACGCAAGACAGTCGAGGCTGCTCGTAGCGCAACAGTTGCCATCCCCTGCTATGCTGACGACGGCCGCGCGCTGAACGCGCTGATCGACAACGAACTTTCCGCCGAAGGGTTGGGCATAACGCCTGCTGCCAGGCAAGCTCTCGTCGCGCTGATCGGGGGCGACAGAATTGCTTCCAGAAACGAAATTCGCAAACTGGCGCTCTATTGCCGAGGCGCGGGAACGATCGATGATCATCACGTTACCGAAATAATCGGGGACGCCAGTGCAATTTCGGTCGATGATGCTGTGGATGCGATATTGAGCGGCAACAGCAACAGTTTCCTACATGCGATGCAGAAGATCACCAGTTCCAAAACCTCGGTTTTTCTGGTTCTCCAAGCCTGCCTTCGACAATTTCAGCTTCTCGATACGATGCGCGCGGAGATGGATGACAAGAGACTGCCGCCCGCGCAGATCATGCAGACGTTGGGCAGACATCTTCATTTCCGCCGCAAGCCGATTATAGAGCAGGCATTAAAAAGCTGGAGCGCAGACGCCATCTCGCGTGAAACGAAGCGCCTGCAGGCAGCTGTCCTGCAAACGAGACAGCGTCAGATATTGGAAGACAGCATCGCCATGCAGACGTTGCTCTCCACGACACTGCAGTCGGCAAGACGCCCCCAAGCCTGATCAGCGGCGTTCCAGAAGCCGGCAGACTTCCTCGAGCTGCTCCAGGGACTTGTAGGAGATACGGATCTGACCGCCACTGGCCTTGTGATTGATGGATACATCAAGCCCGAGCGTATCCGATAGCGTGCGCTCCAGAGCCAGCGTATCGGAATCCTTCTGGTTTCTTTGAACAGGCGCGTGTGGCTCTGACTGAGCCTTGATGTCGTTCTGCGCAAGCTTCTCCGCATCGCGCACCGACATGCCCTTGGAAACAATTGTACGCGCGAGTGCGGAGGGGTCTGATGTCGAAACCAACGCACGCGCATGCCCCGCGGAAAGGCTCCCAGCAGCCAGCATGTCCCGAACGGGCTCGGGCAGCTTCAACAGGCGCAACGAATTGGCGACATGGCTGCGGCTCTTGCCGATAATCTCACCGAGATCATTTTGGGTATATCCATATTCGGCGATGAGCTGCTCATAGCCAAGCGCTTCTTCGAGAGCGTTGAGATCGGAGCGTTGAACGTTCTCAACGATCGCAATTTCCAGCGCCGTCTTGTCATCAACATCTCTGATAATAACAGGAATTTCAATCAAACCCGCCAGTTGGGCCGCCCGCCAACGTCTTTCGCCGGCTATGATTTCATAGCGGTCCCGCGCGAGCGTTCTGGCGACGATTGGCTGCACGATCCCATGCTGGCGGATCGAACTCGCAAGGTCGTGAAGCTCGGTGTCATCAAAGAAACGACGAGGGTTGCGAGGGTTGCGAGTGACGAACTCAATAGGGATCATCCGGTCGGCGCTGACCGTAGGCCGCTCCGCCTCGGCCGGAACAGGCTGATCCATTTCACCTATAAGGGCTGCGAGGCCGCGGCCAAGCCGTCTTTTCGATGTATCGTCATTCATGTTTAAAACTCGCTTACTCTGTCATGCACTCTTTCAAGCTGCCAGTCTCTGCCGCTCCCGCTGGATAACTTCCGATGCGAGCTGCAGATAGGCCTGGCTGCCGGCGCACTTGAGATCATAGAGAATAGCCGGCTTGCCGTATGAGGGCGCCTCTGAAACACGGACATTCCGCGGGATAAGTGTGTGATAGACCTTCTCACCGAGATGAGTCCGCACGTCGTTGACGACTTGCTGTGCAAGATTATTGCGAGCATCGAACATCGTCAGCACAATGCCTTGAATATCGAGCTGCGGATTGACCGTTCGGCGGACCTGGTTGACGGTCTCCAGAAGCTGGCTCAGACCTTCAAGCGCGAAGAACTCGCACTGCAGCGGCACCAGCACAGAATGGGCAGCCGCCATCGCATTCATTGTCAGCAGGTTGAAGGAAGGCGGGCAGTCGAGAAGAATGTAAGAAAAAGACACCGCTTCGGGGGACAACAATGCCTTTTTAAGCTTGAAGACGCGATCGCTCTGCTGCGAGATTTCCATCTCGACCCCGAGAAGATCCATCGTCGACGGAACAATGAAGAGATTAGGAACCGCCGTTTCCAACGCGGTCTCGGCGACACCAGCTTGCCCGACCATCAGATCGTAAGAAGAAAGCTTACGATTGCGTCGATCAATACCCAAACCAGTGCTTGCATTGCCCTGTGGGTCCAGATCGATAATCAGCACCCGCTCGCCAATGGCGGCGAGAGCGGTTGCCAAATTGATTGCGGTGGTCGTCTTGCCAACGCCACCCTTTTGATTTGCGATGGTGATAATCCGATTACGTTCGCCAGCCATTGCCGCAATATCCGTTTCGTTAAACCAGGCGCTGGAGACTTGATATTTCGAGAATTACAGAATCTTGCTCAACAGCGCTATTGTGTTCTAGCAGATCAAAAGTCCAGCGGCCATGTGCTTTCTGGATCTCTCTTTGGTAATCCCGGCCTTTATGAAAATATGCGCGATTATTTTCCTTTCCAACCATCCAGGGCGCCGCGTATTCAATCAGCTTATCGAGATCGGCTAGCGCACGGGCGGAAATAGCGTCGCAAGCAGCTATTGCTACCGGCGCATCTTCGATCCTGATAGCGTGCACCTCGCCTCGCGCGCCGGTTTCTCGCAAAGCAGTGCGCAGAAATGCCGCCTTCTTATTGTTGCTCTCCACCAGGTGAACCCAACCTTGTTGCTGTTCGGCCAGGAAGATCGCGGTGATCACACCCGGAAAACCGCCGCCGCTTCCGAGATCGATCCAGGTTTGCGGGTGAGGGGAGATCTGAAATATCTGCGCACTATCCGCGATATGCCGGTTCCACATATCACTCATGGTCGAAGGGGCGATGAGGTTGATCGCCTTGGCCCATTTCGTGAAAAGCTCTGCGAAATATTGCAGACGTTCTTGTGTTTCACGTGAAACACGCAATCCGTTTAATTCCATTCCCGAAGACTCTCAAACCTTGCAGCGACTACGCGACCTGCCCACGAACACTTTCACCGCGACGCAAGTGCACGAGCAAGAGCGAAATCGCCGCTGGCGTCATACCGTCCACTTTCAGAGCCTGAGCGATGTTGGCGGGCTTTTGTGTGTTGAGCTTATTCTTCAGCTCATTCGAGAGTCCCGATAGACTGCTGTAATCAAAGCTCTCAGGAATCAAGCGCGCCTCATCTCGCCGCTGTGCCTCGATGGCCGCGGTCTGACGATCCATATAAACCGAATAGATCGCCTCGATCTCCAGAGCCTCGACAACCTTCTTGGAGAAGGACTTCAGATCTCCCCACACCTGCTCCAACTGCGAAAACGCATATTCGGGATAGGACAGAAGTTCATAGGCAGTTCGGCGCTGGCCGTCGAGATTCAGATTAAGTCCTGCCTTACGCGCTTCATTCGGCGTAACGGATAAAGACTGAAGGAGCGTTCGACCGCTCTCCAACTCGTCTTGATATGCCGCAAAACGAGCTTGGCGTTCACTGGAAACACACCCAAGTTCGATCGCGCCTGGCGTAAGCCTCGCGTCAGCATTATCGGCGCGGAGTGTCAATCGATACTCCGCGCGAGACGTGAACATTCGATACGGCTCCGTAACACCCCGCGTCGTCAGGTCATCAATCATGACGCCGATATAGGAGTTTGTACGACTGAATATAAAAGGTTTGGAATTGCCACTCGACAATGCGGCGTTGAGACCTGCAGCAAGACCTTGGGCGCCGGCTTCCTCATAACCCGTCGTCCCGTTAATCTGACCAGCCAGGAAAAGCCCTGGTAGTTTTTTAACTTCCAATGTTGCTGTCAACTCTCTTGGATCGACATGGTCATATTCAATCGCGTAGCCAGGATGTAATATTTCTACGCGCTCCAAACCAGGAATCGTCCTGATGAACGCGGCTTGAACGTCGGCCGGCAGCGACGTTGAAATCCCGTTTGGATAAACGGTATTGTCGTCAAGCCCTTCAGGTTCCAAGAAAATCTGATGTCCGTCCCTCTCACCAAATTTAACGAGCTTGTCTTCAATCGATGGGCAATATCGCGGACCGACACCTTCGATCTGTCCAGAATACATCGCCGATTTTTGCAGGTTAGAGACGATGATACGGTGCGTCGCCTCTGTCGTTCGCGTTACGCCGCATTCGACCTGTGGATTCACGATCCGATCGGTCATGAAGGAGAACGGCACCAGCTCGTCATCGGCAGTCTGACGCCCGACAGATTCCCAATCAATCGTTTTCCCGTTCAAGCGAGCCGGTGTCCCTGTCTTAAGACGGCCCAGCTTCAAACCCAATTGCAGGAACGTCGTTGAAAGCCCCATCGAAGGTGGCTCCCCGGTGCGGCCTGCAGGTGTCTTCTCATTTCCTATATGGATAAGTCCCCGAAGGAACGTGCCTGTCGTAATAACAACCGACGGGCCTACGATGAGCCTTCCGTCTTTCATTATTACGCCAGCGACTCGATTGCCTTTGATATCCAGATCAAATGCGTCGCCTTCGATCACATCAAGGTTCTCAATTGCCTCGATGGCAGTCAACATGGCGAGTCGATAGAGCCTACGATCGGCTTGGGTGCGCGGACCACGAACCGCTGCACCCTTCTTCTTATTCAACATACGAAACTGGATACCTGCTGCATCAGCAATACGGCCCATAAGACCATCCATCGCATCAATCTCGCGAACAAGATGGCCCTTGCCAAGCCCGCCGATGGCCGGATTGCAGGACATTACGCCGATCGTGTCGCGCCGATGCGTGATCAAGGCAGTTTTTGCGCCCATCCTCGCGGCAGCCGCGGCTGCTTCCGATCCGGCATGACCGCCTCCGATCACGATAACGTCATAACTACTGGCGCTCATGCGCTACTCCACAAAAGGTTTCACGTGAAACTTCTCACGCCGCTGCCACCGGCGTTCCACGTGAATCATTTTCCGATACAAAACTCCGAAAAGATGACGCCAAGAAGATCTTCAACGTCGACCCGTCCGGTGATGCGCCCCAGATGATCACCGGCGAGCCTTAAAGATTCCGCCCTGATCTCCAGGCTTTGCTCTGCCTGATCGATTGCCGCCGATAGGGCAATCAGGCATTTCGAGAGCGAATCCTTATGCCGCTCCCGTGTCGGAACGGATAGAGACAATCCCTCAAACTTCTGTTCGATGAAGGAAGAAACAAAGTCCCGAAGTTCCGGAAGGCCTTCACCTGTCATTGTAGAAATCTGAAGGTCGTATGAAACAGTTGAAGGATATAGGTCCCGCTTGGTGCCGACAATAACATGCGATGAAGCGCGTTCCAAGTCGATAGGATCTATTGGTGATGGCGACCCCATGTCAGTCAGAAAGAGCACGAGATCAGCATTGTTCAACGCCAGCTGTGCTCTCTTGATACCTTCCTGCTCCACTATATCGCCGGTGTCTCTCAGACCCGCTGTGTCATAAAGCTTGACCAGATAGCCATTCAGATTGATATCGACATGAAGCACGTCGCGCGTCGTGCCTGCTATGTCGGTAACGATCGCCACGTCCCTTTGCGCAAACCAGTTCATCAGGCTGGACTTTCCAGCATTGGGCGCCCCGGCAATAACAACTTTAAAACCATCTCGGACAATCTCTCCCATTTCGGCATGAGAAAGATGATCCTCCATCTCTCGCCGAAGCTCCGCCAGCGACACCCAGATCTGATCCGCTACAGAGCCGGGAACATCGTCTTCATCCGGAAAGTCCAGTTCGGCTTCAATCAAAGCGCGGGAGCGCGTAATTCGTTCCGCCCACGAATCGTATAGGCGCGACAGACCGCCCGAGCTCTGCTCCAGCGCTAGGCGACGCTGCATTTCCGTCTCAGCCGCTATAAGGTCCGCTAACCCCTCGACCTCAACGAGGTCAAGCTTGCCGTTCTCAAAGGCGCGACGGCTGAATTCGCCTTCCATTGCAAGTCTGGTTCCGGAGAATGTTGCCAGTTCTCTCGAGAGAGCCGTTATAACTGCTCTGGAACCATGAACTTGGAATTCGGCGGAGTCCTCGCCGGTAAAGGAAGCCGGACCAGGAAAGAAAAGAACCAGCCCGGCATCGATCGGAAAACCGTTCCGAGTCCGAATCGTTCTGTAGGCGGCCGTTCGCGGTGATGGAATCCGACCAACCAGTGCCTCGAGGATAGAACAGGTCTGGGGGCCACTGACACGAACAACCGACACACCTGACGGCGGGGCGCCACTCGAAAGAGCAAATATGGTGTCGTTCCACGTTTCCATATGGTCTTCAGCCTATCGGTTCGTTTCCGAATCAATTCGAAACAGAAAAGGCCGGCAGTCGTGTGAACGACTCACCAGCCTCAGTCTGAGGAATCCGGCTAATAATCAGGTATTCATCGAGTCGAAGAAGTCACCATTATTCTTCGTCTGTTTCAGCTTGTCGATGAGGAATTCAATCGCATCGGTCGTTCCCATCGGAGCGAGGATACGGCGCAGAACGAAGATCTTCTGCAGATCCTGACGCGGAACGAGCAGGTCCTCCTTGCGCGTGCCCGACTTGAGAATATCCATGGCCGGGAAGATACGCTTGTCAGCGACCTTACGGTCGAGAACGATTTCAGAGTTACCGGTGCCCTTGAACTCTTCGAAGATAACTTCGTCCATGCGGCTACCGGTGTCGATGAGAGCCGTTGCAATGATGGTCAGCGAACCACCTTCTTCAATGTTACGTGCTGCACCGAAGAAGCGCTTCGGGCGCTGGAGCGCGTTGGCGTCGACACCACCAGTCAGAACCTTACCGGACGAAGGAACGACGGTATTGTAGGCGCGGCCAAGGCGGGTGATGGAATCGAGCAGGATGACAACGTCGCGGCCGTGCTCCACGAGTCGCTTGGCCTTTTCGATCACCATTTCGGCGACCTGGACGTGCCGAACCGCCGGCTCGTCAAATGTAGAAGAAATAACTTCGCCGCGGACCGAACGCTGCATATCCGTGACTTCTTCCGGACGTTCATCGATCAGCAGAACGATCAGATAGCATTCCGGATGGTTGGCGGTGATTGAGTGAGCGATGTTCTGCAGGAGAACCGTCTTACCCGTACGCGGCGGAGCAACGATCAGGCCGCGCTGTCCCTTGCCGAGAGGCGCCACGAGATCGATCACGCGGGGCGAAAGATCCTTGGAGGTTGGAACATCCAGTTCCATCTTGAAACGGTCGTTCGGATAGAGCGGCGTCAGGTTGTCGAAGTGAACCTTATGACGGATCTTTTCGGGATCATCGAAATTGATTGTGTTGACCTTGAGAAGCGCGAAATAGCGTTCGCCTTCCTTCGGACCGCGGATGGGACCCTCGACCGTATCGCCGGTCTTCAGAGAGAAGCGGCGGATCTGGGAGGGAGAGATGTAGATATCGTCCGGACCGGGCAGATAGTTAGCATTTGCGGAGCGCAGAAACCCGAAACCATCCTGCAGGACTTCAACGACGCCTTCGCCGATAATTTCGATATCCTGACTGGCAAGAACCTTGAGGATTGCAAACATGAGCTCCTGCTTGCGCATCGTGCTCGCATTTTCGACCTCGAGCGATTCGGCAAAAGCCAGAAGATCCGTCGGGGATTTACTCTTAAGTTCCTGAAGCTTCATTTCAGCCATGAAGTGACCAATACTCGTTATTTTATAAGGGGAAAGGCGATGTTGGGTCGTATTCGGTACTGCGAAAGGGGCTCGCAGGCGACTGAACTCTACACACATGCCACGAAGATGAGATGGCCGGAAAATAGCGAGTCGGAACCCGACCCGCAAGGGGGCTGCTTAAAATGACTGAAATTTAACCTCAGCAACCCCTGGGCTTCAAAAAGGCTTCACCACCACCAGGATGACGATGAGGATCATCAGTGCTGTTGGCGCCTCGTTCATGAAGCGCCAGTAACGTGCCGAGCGACGGTTTTCATCCCGTTCGAACGCCCGCACGGCTCTGCTGAAAAAGACATGGACGATTGTCAGGAGGACAACCAACCCGATCTTCGCATGTAGCCAGCCGCCGTGGAAACCATAGACCGACCAGGCGAGATAAAGACCAAGGATCCAGGTCAGCATCATCGCCGGGTTCATGATGATCTTGAGCAGCCGCCGCTCCATCACCTTGAAGGTCTCGGATTGAACCGAGCCAGGTTCTGCATCGGTGTGGTAGATGAAAAGACGAGGCATGTAGAAAAGCCCCGCCATCCACGAGATCACGGCAATGATGTGAAGCGCCTTGATCCAAAGATAGAGATTATCAGGATTCCAGACGAACAGTCCGACAGCCAGAAGAGCGAAGAAGGCCAGCGCAAAATGGGCACGCCGGCGGGCATAGGCACCCGGCTTTTGATCCGTCTGCTTTTCCATCACGCAGCACCCATGCCACGCACGCGATCGACAAGAAGGCGTACATTCTCCGGATCCGCTTGCGGCGTGATGCCATGACCGAGATTGAAGATCAGCGGTCCGTTTCCGAGCGCTTGAAGAATATCGTCGATACCTTCCTCCAGCGAACGACCGCCAGCCACGACACGCATCGGATCGAGATTGCCCTGCACGGGTCCGTCCCTCTGCAGCTCGGCCGCAAAGGCAAGTGGTACGGACCAATCGAGCCCGATCGCATCCGCTCCGGTTTTCTGCCGGTAAGTCTTGAGCATGTAGCCCGCGCCTTTGGCAAAGGCGATGATCCGCGCCTGCGGCCGCCGTGCCCTGATCGAAGCGATCATGCGCGTCACGGGACGGATTGCGAAAGCTTCAAATTCCCTCTCGCCGAGAACACCGGCCCAGGAATCGAAGATTTGCACCGCATCAGCGCCAGCATCGATCTGCGCCACGAGATAATCTGCAGAGACATCCGCGAGCAGCGTCAACAGATATTCGAAGGCGCGCGGATGCCTGTAGGCGAAGAGGCGAGCGGGTGCCTGATCCGGCGTGCCATGACCAGCAATCATGTATGTCGCAACCGTCCAGGGCGCGCCACAGAAGCCAAGGAGGGTTGTCTCGGTGGGCAGCTCATTCCTCAGGCGCTTCACCGTCTCCAGAACTGGCTGCAGGTAATCGACAACGCTTTCTCCATCCAGGCCGGCGATACCCGCCTCGTCGATCGGATCCATCTCAGGGCCATGCCCCTCGGTAAAGCGTACATTGCGCTTCATCGCATCGGGGATGACCAGGATATCAGAAAACAGGATGGCGGCATCAAAGCCATAGCGGCGTATCGGCTGAAGCGTGACCTCGACGGCATGATCAGGCGAATAACAGAGATCGAGGAAACTTCCCGCCTTCGCGCGCGTTTCCCTGTACTCGGGCAGATATCGACCCGCCTGCCTCATGAGCCAGAGGGGTGGGGGCGTCAGGGTCTCGCCATCAAGAACCCGCATAATTTTCCGGCGCGTTTCGCTCAAGCGCTTCTTCCCTATAAAAATACAAAGATATTTTAAAAGGTTTCTATTTCTTAGAGTCGGTGTCTATCAAGGATTAAAATCCATCCACCGACAGCGCGATTTGTCACGCAGGCTCGGTTAGCGGGAACCAAGATTCGTATATTTGCGCTTAAAGCGGTAGGAAACTCGAATCCCGCAGAGATTCCAGAAGCTTCCAGGAATTCATTTTGTCACCCATCTTGTGGATAAGCTGTGCATTGTTTTGGGAAGCATAACCACAGTCCCCACACTCCACAGGTATCTCTGAAACGACCTCCGAAAGTTCCGGATGTGGATAAGGAGGCATGTTTTCCCTTGCCTCGATCCCGGCCACGCCATTAGCTCTTCGCTGTCCAGTCTTTTCAACAGGCAGCGGAAAATAGCGTGGAGAACAGAACGAACTTCTTCCATCTGCATCTGATTTCTGACTCGACCGGGGAGACTCTGATCTCCGCCGGCCGTGCCGCGTCGGCGCAGTTCAAGTCTTCTCAGCCGATCGAACACGTCTATCCGCTGATCAGAAACCGCAAGCAGCTGATGCCGGTGCTTCAGGCGATCGACAGTGAACCCGGCATTGTTCTCTACACGATCGTCGATCCGGAGCTTGCCAGCATCATTGATGAACGCTGCGCAGAAATGGGCGTGGCCTCGGTCAATGTTTTGGAACCGGTTATCGGCGCGTTCCAGATCTATCTCGGCGCTCCCTCCAGAAGGCGGGTCGGCGCTCAGCACGTGATGAACGCCGGCTACTTCGCGCGCATCGAAGCGCTGAATTTCACGATGGACCATGATGATGGTCAGATGCCGGAGGATTATAATGAGGCCGACGTCGTCATCGTCGGCATCAGCCGTACGTCGAAGACGCCGACCAGCATTTATCTCGCAAACCGTGGCATCAAGACCGCGAATATCCCGATCGTCTATGGCGTGCCCTTGCCCGAGGCTTTGGCGGCAGCGACCAAACCGCTGATAGTCTGCCTCATCGCCACCACGGATCGGATTTCTCAAGTCCGTGAAAATCGTCTGCTCGGATCGACGCCGGGTTTCGACCAGGAACACTATACCGACCGTGCAGCAATCTCGGAGGAGCTGAAGTATGCGCGCTCTCTTTGTGCCCGCCATAACTGGCCGATGATCGACGTCACTCGGCGCTCGATCGAGGAAACGGCTGCGGCGATCGTTGCCCTGCGGCCGAAGCTGCGTTAAGCGCTGAACAACTGAATCGCTCCCGAGGAACTGGGATGACACCAAAGCTCGTTCTCGCATCGTCGAGCCCATTCCGGCGGATGCTGATGGAAAATGCCGGTCTGGCTTTTGAAGCGCATGCCGCTCACATCGATGAGCGGGCAATCGAGGCTCCTCTGGAAAAATCGGGCGCCACACCCGATCAGGTGGCGCTCGTTCTTGCCGAAGCAAAGGCGGATGAGGTCAGCCGGCGCTTCGGCGGTGCACTCGTCATCGGCTCGGATCAGACGATGTCGCTTGGCGCTCAGGTCTTTCACAAGCCGAAGGATATGGCGGATGCAGCCAATCATCTGAGCATGCTTGGCGGCAGAACACACAGCTTGAACAGCGCGATTGCGATTGTCAGAGATGGCGGAGTCCTATGGCAACACGTGGCGCATGCGGAACTGACGATGCGTCCGCTGACCGATGATTTTATCGCGCGCCATCTCAAGCGCGTGGGACCAAAGGCTCTGGCAAGCGTCGGTGCCTATCAGCTTGAGGGGGAAGGGATCCAGCTGTTCGAGAAGATCGACGGAGATTATTTCACGATCCTCGGTCTGCCGATGTTGCCTCTCCTCGCAAAACTCCGGGAACTGGATGCGATCGATGGATGATTCACGTGAAACACATGGGCCGAAAGCGTTTGTCACGGGTTTTCCCGTCAAGCATTCGCGCTCACCATTGATCCACGGCTACTGGCTGAAGACGCTCGATCTGCCCGGCAGCTATCGGGCGCATGAGGTTGCCCCGGAAATCTTTGCGGATTTCATCGCCTCGTTAAGGAACGGCAGTGCCGGTTTCGTTGGCGGCAATGTCACGATTCCGCACAAGGAGATGGCGTTCAAACTGGCGGACCAACCGGATGAGCTTTCGGAAGAACTCGGCGCATCGAATACGCTGTGGCTGGAGGATGGAAAACTTCTTGCGACGAACACGGACGGCCGCGGCTTTACCGCCAATCTCGATGAACGCCATCCCGGCTGGGACCGACATGACCGAGTCGTCATCTTCGGTGCCGGCGGTGCAAGTCGCGCTGTCATTCAGGCGGTCCGCGACCGCGGCTTCAAAGAAATCCACGTCGTCAACCGCACAGTCGAGCGGGCGCAGGAACTGGCCGACCGCTTCGGCCCGAAGGTCCATGCGCATCCGACCGCAGCACTCGCCGAAGTAATGACCGGGGCGGGGCTGTTCATCAACACCACCTCTCTCGGCATGGATGGAGAGGCGGCACCCGCCATTGATTTCTCGCCAATGCTTTCGGACGCAGTCGTCACGGATATTGTCTATGTGCCGCTGAAAACACCGATCCTCGCACAGGCAGAGGAACAAGGTTTTGCCATCGTAGATGGCCTCGGCATGCTCCTGCACCAGGCGGTTCCGGGATTTGAAAAATGGTTCGGCATGCGGCCTGTCGTTGATGAAACGCTGCGCGCATTGATAACAGCGGATATGGAAAAACACTGATGCTGAAGATCGGCCTCACTGGCTCCATCGGAATGGGCAAGTCGACGGCGGCGAAGCTCTTTGCCGAGGCCGGCGTCGCGGTCAACGATTCTGACGCTGTTGTGCACGATCTCTATGCGGGTGAAGCGGCACCTCTGGTCGATGCAGCTTTCCCCGGCACGATGAAGAACGGTACCGTCGACCGTCAGGAACTTGGCCGGCAACTCGCTCGAGATCCAGCTGGCTTCAAGCGGCTCGAACAGATTGTTCATCCCTTGGTGCGCAAGCGGGAGAGTGAATTCCTGGCACGGCAGGAGGCCGCGGGAGCAGATATGGTCCTGCTCGACATCCCTCTGCTTTTCGAAACCGACGCCGATCAGAGGGTGGATGTTATTGTCGTCGTCAGCGCCGATCCACAGATTCAGCGGGAGAGGGTGCTTGCGCGGCCGAACATGACGGAAGAAAAATTCAATATGATTCTCTCCCGCCAGATATCAGATACAGAAAAACGCCGTCGGGCCGACTACATCGTGGATAGCAGCCACAGCATCGAGACGACAAGAAAACAGGTGGCAGATATCGTCGCCGACTTGAAGAAGCGGATAGCGAAGGAAGAAGTCCCACATGCGTGAGATCATTTTCGATACGGAAACCACCGGCCTCGACAACCGCATGGACCGCATCATCGAAATCGGCGGTATTGAACTCTTCAATCATTTTCCGACAGGAAGGACGCTCCACCTCTTCGTCAATCCGGGTGATCAGAAGGTTCATCCCGATGCGCTCGCCGTCCACGGCATCAGCGACGAATTCCTGAAGGACAAGCCGCCTTTTGCCGATGTCTTCGAGCAGATTCTGGAATTCTTCGGCGACGGCAAGTGGATCGCCCACAACGCCACTTTCGACATGGGCTTTGTGAATGCCGAGCTTGCCAGGCTCGGCATTCCGCCGATCCTGCCGGATCGCGTCGTCGACACGCTCTCGCTTGCCCGGCGCAAGCATCCAATGGGGCCGAACTCGCTCGATGCTCTCTGCCGCCGTTACGGCATCGACAACTCGCACCGTACCAAACACGGCGCTCTCCTCGACTCCGAACTTCTCGCCGAAGTCTATATCGAGATGATCGGCGGCCGGCAGGCTGCACTGGGGCTCGGCGTTGCGGGATCTGCGAGCCAGAACAAGAGCGATGCCGAGGTGGAAGAAGTCGTCGTCGCTGCCATCATGGAGAGGCCGCGGTCGTTGGCGCCGCGATTGAGCGAAGCGGAAGTTGAGGCACATGACGCTCTCATCGCCAAGCTTGGTCAAAAGGCCGTCTGGTCGAAATACGATCAGCTCAACTGAAAATAAAAATGCCCGGGTTTGCCCGGGCATTTGAGTTCGAGAGCCTGTAAAACCGGCTTAGTTCGGAACGGCCTGAACCTTGGAGCGGGCCTGTTCTTCGGCAACGCGCTGTGCGAACATCTGTGCGAAATCGATCGGGTCGATCATCAGCGGCGGGAAGCCGCCATTGCGCGTGACGTCGGCAATGATCTGGCGGGCAAACGGGAAGAGCATGCGCGGGCACTCGATGAAGAGAACCGGCAGCATGTGCTCCTGCGGGAAGCCGGCAACGCGGAAGACGCCGCCATAGACGAGCTCGGTGTGGAAGACCGTCTTGTCGCCTTCCTTGGCTTCAGCGATCAGCGAAAGCACGACATCGAAATCCGTTTCGGACAGCGGATTGGCATTGACGTTTACATTGATGTTGATCGCCGGTGCCTTGTCGCGGGCCTGAAGCGAGCGCGGTGCGCCCGGGTTTTCGAAGGAAAGATCCTTGACGTACTGGGCAAGGATCGAAAGGGTCGGGCTCGCTGCGCCGTTGCTGCTGTTATCGTCTGCCATGGGATTTTCCTCGAGGGGCATTGAATGGTGCCGCCATCTAACATTTCGGGAATAGGCTTACAACCCTGGGCGTCCGGCGCAGTTAATGCGCCGCCATATCAGTCTCCGAGCCGTTTGCCGGACCAGGGCGACTTGCCGTTCGGTTCCCGATGATAGTCCTCTTCATCGAGATCGACCACCTTTGAATCGCCCGGCTTGCCTCGAAATTCCGAACGCGAGGAAGCCGAAAAACCGTCGCCGCTCGCGCCAACGACAACGAAACGCTTTGCGATCGACCGCCAGAGCAGATTGCGAACCTGCGGGATAAGAAGCAGGATCGCCAGTATATCGGACAGAAAGCCCGGGATGATGAAGAGCAGCGAGGCGATGACAGTCATCGCCGGATTGAGCAGCTCCCGCCCGGGCACGGTACCGCTGCGCCCTTCGGCGGACATGCGGCGCAGGATGCCAATACCCTGCCGGCGCAAGAGGAAGGAGCCGACGACAAAGCCCAGTACGACAAGCGCCAGCGTCGCGGCAAGTCCGATTGCGCGGCCGACAATTACGAAGCCAGCGATCTCGGCAAGCGGCAGAAGCAGCGCGAAAACCGGCAGCATGGAAAAACGCATCTCTTTACCCCGAGTGGCTCGGGCTCCTCTTGGCACTGGCGAAGATACCAGCCATGATTTGAATCATTCGTATAGCCGGACTATATGGGGGTAGAAATCAGGGATGTTAACAGTGAACGGCGGGATATGAGTTCAAACGACTTCATCACATTATTTTTCTTGGTGGCGGCGGTGCTGATTTTCTTTCAGCTTCGATCCGTTCTCGGACGCCGCACGGGAAATGAGAAGCCGCCGCGTGATCTCTATACGCCACGGGATGCCGCGCAGAACGACAGCGCCGATGCCGGCAAGGTCGTAACCCTGCCGCGGCGCGATGTGAACGGAGAAGAGGAAGACCGCTTTTCCGCCATCGACGCTTTCGCACCGGCCGGCACGCCGCTGAACGAATCGCTGCGCGCGCTCAACAGAGCCGATCCCTCCTTCGACCCGAAGGAATTCTTGAATGGCGCCCGTATGGCCTACGAGATGATCGTCATGGCCTTTGCTGATGGTGACCGCAAATCGCTGAAGAACCTTCTCTCCCGAGAAGTCTATGACGGCTTCGACGCGGCGATCAGCGATCGCGAAAACAAGGGCGAGAAGATGAAGTCCACTTTCGTGGGCATCGACAAGGCTGAGATCACCCATGCCGAGACCAAGGGCAGCGAGGCGCAGATCACCGTGCGCATCATCAGTCAGCTGATCTCTGCCTCCTACGACAAGAACGACACGCTGATCGACGGCGATGCAGAGAATGTCGCGGAGGTCAACGATCTCTGGACGTTCGCTCGCGATACGCGATCGCGCGACCCCAACTGGAAACTCGTCGCGACTGAATCGGAACATGACTGACGCCGCCGGCTTTGCCCTTCAGGCAGTCAGTTTCGACGCAATGGAAGGCTGGAGGGATGATGATCCCTCCAGCCTTTTTGAAGTCATGGCTACCTGTCGCCGGCATATTTCCGAAACGAAACCTTATCGTAACGGTTCGCTGGGGCTGAGTTCAGCCGATCTCCTTCCATTGCTGGAGGAAGCAGAGACATTTCGCCCGTCTTCGCCGGAGGAAGCGCGTGGCTTTTTTGAAAAACACTGCCAGCCATTCCGGATTGTCCGGGCTGACGGCGTCAGTGGTTTCGTCACCGCCTTCTACGAACCCGAAATTGAAGTTTCCGACAGACAGGATGCGACCTTCCGTTTTCCGATCTACCGGCGCCCGGATGATCTCATCGATCTCGATGATCAAAATCGTCCCGCGCAGTTTGATGGCTCCTACGCATTTGGACGCTTGCGTGATGGGCTGATCGATGCCTATCCGGATCGCCACGACATCGATCAGGGCTATCTTGAGGGCCGTGGTCTTGAGATCGCCTGGGCGAAATCGAAGGTCGATCTTTTCTTCGTCCACGTGCAGGGCGCTGCCCGTCTGCGCTATCCGGATGGCAGGATCGGCCGCATCACCTACGCCGCAAAAGCCGGCCACCCATTTTCGGCGATCGGCAAGCTATTGATCGACCGTGGCGAGATCGAGCGCGCGAAAATTTCCATGCAGTCGGTCCGCGCATGGCTTGCCACACATCCGGACCAAGTCGACGAAGTCCTCCGGCATAACCGATCCTATATTTTCTTCCGGGACGCACCGGTGGACAATCCGAATGCCGGACCGATCGCCGCCGCGAAGGTGCCGCTGCTTGCGGGGCGTTCGCTCGCCGTCGACCGCCTGATCCATACTTTCGGTTTTCCATTCTTCATCCGCTCCGAAAGCCTGACGCATCTCGATGCCGGTAAGCCGTTTCAACGGCTGATGCTGGCGCTGGACACTGGTTCGGCAATTGTCGGCCCCGCGCGCGGCGACATTTTCACCGGTTCGGGCCATGCTGCAGGCGAGTTGGCGGGAACAGTACGCAACGATGCCGATTTCGCAATTCTCATCCCAAATGCCGCTGCAGCGAGGTTCCTCTGATGGCGAAGGACCGCAAGCTCAGCTCAGACGAGAGAATCCTCTGGGGAAGGGTAGCCCGCAGTACCCGGCCCATGCCAGGCAAGACGGATGAACTGACTGCGCTCGACGCCTTCCTGGCGGAGGCCGAAGCGGCAGCCGAACAGGAAAAGGCGGAAAAGCAGAAGACGGCCACGCCACTTCCGCAGCAACCGGTAGCTCAGACGCCTGTAAAACAGCCCTCGGGCGTCCACCATCCACTGGAGCGGCCGGTCAAGCGCAAGATCGCCAAAGGAAAACTGGCGCTGGAAGCACGGATCGATCTTCACGGCATGGTCCAGAGCGAAGCGCATTCCTTCCTGCTCGATTTCCTGATCCGTGCGCATGAACGCGGCATGCGGCACGTCCTCGTCATCACAGGCAAGGGCAGCTCCATGGGCAGCGAAGGCGCCTTGAAGCGCGCAGTGCCGCTCTGGTTCTCCAAGCCGGAATTCCGTTTTCTGATTTCGTCCTATGAGCCAGCGGCCCAACATCATGGTGGCGCGGGCGCCCTCTATATCCGCCTCTCGCGGCGGGCCGGGGAAACATCGTGACGCCGTTTGCAGAAGCAGTTCGCAAGCTGCGCGCCCGCAAGGGCGTGACGCAGAAACAGATGGCGGCGGCGCTCAATGTTTCGCCTGCCTATCTCTCGGCGCTCGAGCATGGAAAGCGCGGCGTGCCAAGCTTCGATCTGCTGCAGCGCATCGCCGGCTACTTCAACATCATCTGGGACGAGGCCGAAGAACTCTTCCTCGTTGCCGGCTCTTCCGATCCGCGCGTGGTCGTCGATACCTCGGGCCTGCCGCCCGAATATACCGAATTTGCCAATCGTCTGGCCAAGCGAATTCGCAGCCTTGACAGCGCCGATATCGCCCGGTTATCGGCGCTTCTTGAAAATGACGGCAAAGGGGACGGAAAAGCGTCATAATCCCCTGATTTATGCCTTGTTTTAGGGCCTTGCCATTGGGAACTCGCTGCAAAAAACCTATATTCGACATTGAAAAAGCCGGTGATTCGCAAGGCGCGCCGTTGCTTACGACAACAGGGAAAACCTCGACAGAATGACCGATGCACCCGCGACGGAAAACGGCGTAAACACCGAATATGGCGCAGACTCCATCAAGGTCCTGAAGGGCCTCGATGCCGTGCGCAAGCGCCCCGGTATGTATATCGGCGATACCGACGACGGCTCGGGCCTCCACCACATGGTCTATGAAGTCGTCGATAACGCGATCGATGAAGCGTTGGCCGGCCATGCCGACATCGTCACCGTTGCGCTCAATCCCGATGGCTCTGTGACCGTGACGGACAACGGCCGCGGCATCCCGACCGATATTCACAGCGGCGAAGGCGTGTCGGCAGCCGAGGTCATCATGACCCAGCTCCATGCCGGCGGTAAGTTCGACCAGAATTCCTATAAAGTTTCGGGTGGTCTGCACGGCGTCGGCGTTTCGGTGGTCAATGCACTGTCCGTCTGGCTGAAGCTGAAGATCCGTCGCCAGGGCAAGGTTCATGAGATGAGCTTCACCCACGGCGTTGCGGATGCTCCGTTGAAGGTGACGGGCGAAGCGGGCAACGAGACCGGCACGGAAGTCAGCTTCATGCCGAGCACCGGAACCTTCACCATGACGGAGTTCGACTACGGCACACTTGAGCACCGCCTGCGAGAGCTGGCCTTCCTCAACTCCGGCGTCCGCATTCTGCTGACGGACAAGCGCCATTCCGACATCAAGCAGGAAGAGATGATGTATGACGGCGGCCTCGAGGCCTTCGTTTCCTATCTCGACCGCGCCAAGAAACCGCTCGTCGAAAAGCCCGTCGCGATCCGCGGCGAGAAGGATGGCATTACCGTCGAGGTGGCCATGTGGTGGAACGACAGCTATCACGAGAACGTGCTTTGCTTCACCAACAACATCCCCCAGCGCGATGGCGGCACGCATATGGCCGGCTTCCGCGCCGCACTGACGCGTCAGGTCGTTTCCTATGCCGATAATTCCGGCATTACGAAAAAGGAAAAGGTGACGCTGCAGGGCGAAGATTGTCGCGAAGGTCTGACCGCAGTCTTGTCGGTCAAGGTACCGGATCCAAAATTCTCATCGCAGACGAAAGACAAACTTGTTTCGTCGGAAGTTCGCCCTGTCGTCGAAAGCCTCGTCAATGAGGCCTTGAATACCTGGTTCGAGGAACATCCGAGCGAAGCCAAGATTCTCGTCGGCAAGGTCGTTGAAGCCGCCGCCGCCCGTGAAGCCGCCCGCAAGGCGCGCGAACTGACGCGCCGCAAGGGTGCGCTCGATATCGCCTCGCTGCCCGGCAAGCTCGCCGACTGCTCGGAGCGCGATCCGGCCAAGTCTGAAGTCTTCCTCGTCGAGGGTGACTCGGCAGGCGGTTCTGCAAAGCAGGGGCGCTCGCGCGAAAATCAGGCGATCCTGCCGCTGCGCGGCAAGATCCTGAATGTCGAGCGTGCACGCTTCGACAAGATGCTGTCGAGCCAGGAAATCGGCACGCTTATCACTGCGCTCGGCACCGGAATCGGCAAGGACGAGTTCAATGTCGAAAAGCTGCGCTACCATAAGATCATCATCATGACGGATGCCGACGTCGACGGCGCTCACATTCGCACGCTGCTGCTCACCTTCTTCTTCCGCCAGATGCCGGAACTGATCGAGCGCGGCCACCTCTACATCGCCCAGCCGCCGCTCTATAAGGTGTCGCGTGGCAAGTCGGTCCAGTACGTCAAGAACGAAAAAGCGCTGGAAGATTATCTGATCGGCCAGGGTCTGGAAGATGCGGCGCTGAAGCTCGCCAGCGGCGAAGTCCGTGTCGGCCAGGATCTGAATGAGGTCATTCACGATGCCCTGCGCCTGCGCGCGCTACTCGACAACCTGCATTCGCGCTACAATCGTGCGGTCGTCGAACAGGCGGCAATCGCCGGCGCGCTCAATGCCGAAACCGTCAGCAATGCCGAACGTGCCCAGGAACTGGCAATCGAGGTGGCAAAGCGTCTCGACATCATCGCCGAGGAAACCGAGCGTGGTTGGGAAGGCAGCCTCACCAGCGAGGGCGGTATCCGCCTCGAGCGCATGGTTCGCGGCGTCAAGGAGGTCATCGTGCTCGATATGGCGCTGATCGGCTCCCAGGATGCCCGTTTTATCGACCAGCTCACGCCGCGGATGAAGGAAATCTATCAGACGCCGCCGGCGCTGAGCCGACGGGATGGCGATGTCGAAATTTCCGGTCCACGCGCCCTTCTCGATGCAGTTTTCGCAAGCGGCCGGAAGGGCCTGACGATGCAGCGCTATAAGGGTCTCGGCGAAATGAACGCCGAACAGCTCTGGGAAACGACGCTCGATCCGAACGTTCGCTCGCTGCTGCAGGTCAAGGTCAACGATGCGACCGATGCCGACGGCCTTTTTGCGCGCCTGATGGGCGATGAAGTCGAGCCGCGGCGCGAATTCATCCAGGACAATGCGCTGAGCGTCGCAAACCTCGATATCTGACCAAAAATCAGTCGCGAAAAAGCCCCGCAGCCATCAGGCTTGCGGGGCTTTTTATTTGGCGATCAATCGTTGCCGATGAAATGGCCGTTGAAGACGACCTCCGAGAGCGGCTTGCGCTGGCTCGGGAATTCGCGCTCCCGGTTGCGCTCGGAAAGGATGCTCTTGTCGGCGATGCGACCGACGGCAATGCCGGCTTCAACGCGGTAACCATCGGGGACTTCAAGCTTTTCCTTGATCTCGTCATGCTTGATGCCGCCCATGCCATGGGCATGGAAGCCGGAAATGCGGGCCTGCATGGCAAGATGGCCCCAGGCCGTGCCGGCATCGAAAGAGTGCGTATAGCTTGACCGTCCCTCGCTGCGGGCGCCGTTGAAGCTGCGCGAGACCACGAAGATCAGCGCTGAAGCGTTCTTTGCCCATTCCTGGTTGGCTTCGTTGAGCAGGCTCACGAATTCTTCCCAGTGCTCGGAACCTTTTAAGGCGTAGAGGAACCGCCAGGGCTGCATATTTGCGGAGGACGGCGCCCAGTGTGCGGCGTCGAGAAGCGTCAGAAGCTGGGCTTCCTCGATGATCTCGCCGGTAAAGGCGCGGGGCGACCAACGGTCGAGAAACATCGGATCGATTGGATATTCGGATTCGCGGCTATTGGCTTTGGTCATGCTGGCTTCCGGAAGTTGGCGATGGACGGGGGATTCCATTGCGGAGATCACTTAAGTGATATTTCCGTGCTCGCTTGCTTGGCAAGCAAAGTTTGGTCACGGCCAGTGCACAATCTGTTTCCAGAAACTGGCCTTACGCGCGCGAGGAACTCCCGGTAAAGCAGCGTCAAATCCGATCGATCAGGAGATGCGGCATGCTGGTGAATGGGAAATGGACCGAAGACTGGCAGCCGGTCCAGGCGAAGGATGAGAAGGGTGGCTTCGTCCGCCAGATATCGAGCTTCCGCAACTGGGTGACACCTGACGGCAGCGCTGGTCCGACGGGTGAGGGTGGTTTTGCCGCAGAAGCAGGACGCTATCATCTTTACGTCGCCTATATCTGCCCCTGGGCTTCGCGTACGCTGATCGGCCGCAAGCTTAAGCGGCTCGAAGACGTCATCTCGGTTTCGATCGTCGAACCGGCGCTCAGCAAGCAGGGCTGGCGTTTTGGCGATTATCCCGGCGCGACTTCGGATGAGCTGAACGGCGTCACCTACATGCACGAGATCTACACAAAAGCGGATCCCCATTTTACCGGGCGAGCAACGGTCCCCGTTCTATGGGACAAGAAACGTGCAACGATCGTCAACAATGAATCCTCCGACATTCTGCGCATGCTGAACAGCGGCTTTGGCGATCTTGCCCGCGGCAGTCTCGATCTTTATCCGGCCGCTCGACGGGGTGAAATCGATGCCTTCAACGAGCGTATCTATTCGTCCTTGAACAATGGCGTTTATCGCACCGGATTCGCAACGACGCAGGTTGCCTATGAAGAGGCCTTTGCCGAGGTTTTCGCTTGCCTCGACTGGATAGAACCGCAGCTTGAAGGACGCAGTTTCTTCTTTGCCGACCATCCGACGGAGGCCGATATCCGTCTGTTCGTCACGCTGGCGCGTTTTGATGTCGCCTATCACGGTCTCTTCAAATGCAATCTGCGGCGTCTCTCTGACTATGTTAACCTCAAGTCCTTCTGCCGGCGGATGCTGGATTGGCCCGGCATTGCCGAGACCGTGAACCTCGATCACATCAAGCGCGGCTATTATTCGATCGAGAGCCTCAACCCCACGCGTATTGTTCCGGTTGGTCCATCACTGGCGGAAATTTTCTAAGCGGGCGTACCGCTTCCGTGGCAAGTCATAATGACACCGATGAATAATTCGTTCATAGGTGGCACATCTACTTTCCATTGAGGAGGACATTCATGAAGCTGATGCGCGTTGGAGAAGCGGGCCGCGAAAAGCCGGCCCTGCTCGATGCCGATGGCAAGATCCGTGACCTTTCCGCGCACGTGGCCGATATCGGCGGCGAGGCGATCACGCCGGCAGGTCTTGCGAAAATCGCAGCCCTTGACCCTAAGAGCCTGCCGGAACTGGCGCCCGGCCGCATCGGTGCTTGTGTTGCTGGCACCGGAAAATTTATCTGCATCGGCCTGAACTACTCCGACCATGCGGCTGAAACCGGTGCAACCGTTCCGCCCGAACCCGTTATCTTCATGAAGGCGACTTCGGCGATCATTGGTCCCAACGACAATGTGCTGATCCCGCGCGGTTCTGAAAAGACCGACTGGGAAGTCGAACTTGGCGTGGTTATCGGCAAAACCGCGAAATATGTGAGCGAGGCCGAAGCGCTGGATTACGTTGCCGGTTACTGCGTTTCCGACGACGTCTCCGAGCGCGCCTTCCAGACCGAGCGCTCGGGCCAGTGGACCAAGGGTAAATCCTGCGACACCTTCGGACCGATCGGCCCCTGGCTCGTCACCAAAGACGAAGTTGCCGATCCGCAGAACCTCGGCATGTGGCTCAAGGTCAACGGCCAGACGATGCAGAACGGTTCCACGAAAACCATGGTCTATGGCGTGGCTTTCGTCGTGTCCTATCTCAGCCAGTTCATGTCCCTGCACCCGGGCGACGTTATCTCGACGGGTACGCCTCCAGGTGTCGGCATGGGCATGAAGCCGCCGCGTTACCTGAAGGACGGCGACGTCGTCGAACTCGGTATCGAAGGTCTCGGCACCCAGAAGCAGCTCTTCGTAGCAGACCGTTAACGACTTTTCTTGCTGAAAAGCTTAAACTTTGTGCGCCAAGATAATGCCGGAGATCAATTTTCCGGCATTTTTCTTTCAAACTGTAATGTTATGTTGCTGTGCAACAAAAACCTGTTAGCCTACGTTGATGTGCCAGCGTTAACGGAAAGAGTCCGGTGCCCTTCAATTGGCGTCGTCTTTGCCGGATAGAGAAAGGTGGCGCCCTCCATGTTCTACCAGCTTTATGAATTGAACCATGCAGCGTTGGCTCCTTTCCGCGCTGCAGCAGATATCATGCGTTTTGCCTATTCCAATCCGCTGAACCCCTTCTCACAGACCCCGCTAGGGCGCACCATTTCGGCCAGTCTCGAAATGTTCGAGCGCACGACG
Source organism: Rhizobium sp. 768_B6_N1_8 (assembly GCF_051811225.1). Classification (NCBI taxonomy): domain Bacteria; kingdom Pseudomonadati; phylum Pseudomonadota; class Alphaproteobacteria; order Hyphomicrobiales; family Rhizobiaceae; genus Rhizobium; species Rhizobium sp. 768_B6_N1_8. The sequence goes on from NZ_JBPWPV010000001.1 coordinate 4,422,031, forward strand.
CGCCGTTACGGCAAGCCTGAATTCGGACTCAATGAGACTGTCATCGACGGCAAGAAGGTTTCCGTGCGCGAGGAAGTCGTCTGGGCGCGCTCCTTCTGTAATCTCCTCCATTTCTCCCGCGATGTTCCGGCCGGCCACAGCGGCGACCCGCGCATCCTCATCGTCGCGCCGATGTCCGGCCATTATGCGACGCTGCTGCGTGGCACCGTCGAGGCCCTTCTGCCCAGCGCCGATATCTACATCACGGACTGGATCGATGCGCGCATGGTGCCGATGACCGAAGGCACCTTCGACCTTTCCGATTATATCGACTACGTCATCGAGATGCTGCATTTCCTCGGCCATGACACCCATGTTGTCGCCGTCTGTCAGCCCTCCGTGCCGGTGCTGGCCGCGGCCGCAATCATGGAAGAGGCCAAGGATCCGCTCGCGCCGTCGTCCATGACACTGATGGGCGGTCCGATCGATACCCGCATTAATCCGACAGCCGTCAACAATCTTGCCAAGGAACGGCCGCTCGAATGGTTTGCCGATAATGTCGTCATGAACGTGCCCTGGCCGCAGCCGGGCTTCATGCGATCTGTCTATCCGGGTTTCCTGCAGCTTTCCGGCTTCATGTCGATGAACCTCGACCGGCATTTGATCGCCCACAAAGAATTCTTCATGCATCTGGTGAAGAACGACGGCGAACCGGAAAAGCACCGCGATTTCTATGACGAATATCTCGCCGTCATGGACCTCACCGCGGAATTTTATCTGCAGACCGTGGAGCAGGTCTTCATGAAGCATGCGCTGCCGAAAGGCGAGTTGATGCATCGCGGCAAGCTTGTTGATCCCTCAGCCATCCGCAACGTGGCCTTGCTGACCGTAGAAGGCGAGAACGACGATATCTCCGGTGTCGGCCAGACGCATGCAGCCCAGACCATCTGTGTAAACATCCCTGACGAGATGCGCATGCATTACCTGCAGCCGGATGTCGGCCACTATGGCGTCTTCAACGGTTCCCGCTTCCGCCGCGAGATCGCGCCCCGCATCGTCAGCTTCACGCGCCAGCATTCCCGCGCCAAGAAGCCACCGGTCCAGCGCGTCATCAAGGGCGGCAAATCGGCGTGAGTTAGAAAACGCTGATTTAATGCCATCGATTCAAGGTCTTGTTCGATTTAACCTGAAATCGTCTTGAAGGCCGGTTCCGCGGTAACCATCTGTTTTTTCAGCACTCGGCATCCTGTCGGGTGCTGAACGCGAGGATACCGCACGATGAACCAGTCAGCATTGCTTCGCCCGGATTGGACTCCGGCTACCGTTGCCTTGATGATCCTCGGCTTCATGGTTTTCTGGCCTCTGGGGCTGGCCATGCTTGCCTATATCATCTTCGGCGAGCGGCTGCGTGGCTTCAAGCGTGACGTCAACCAGGCAACGGATGGCTTCTTTGCAGGCTGCCGCCGTTCGCACGGCCGTCACCGCCCGCATTTCTCGACGGGCAACGTCGCCTTCGACGATTGGCGCAAGGCCGAGCTCGATCGCATGGAAGAAGAGCGCCGCAAGCTTGATGAAATGCGTGAGGAATTCGATTCCTACCTGCGCGAGCTTCGTCGCGCCAAGGATCAGGAAGAATTCGATCGCTTCATGCGCGAGCGCAAGAACAACCGACGCGACGATAATGGCCCGGTCGCCGAATACCAGACGCCGTAAGGCGTGATCACAAAGAATCTACGGCCGGCATCGGATACGATGCCGGTTTTTCTTTGCCCGGATTTCTCCCGAATCGTATAGAAAACCCCTATGTTTCCGCTTCCGAAGATCCGCCGTACGACGAAAAAACCGTCGCCGCCCGAAAAGCGGACGCTGGATGTCGCCGGCCGTCTGATGCCCTTGACGATCAAGCAGCATGATCGGGCAACCCGGATCACGCTCCGTATCGAGCCGGGCGGCCGTGCATTGAAGATGACGGTGCCGAAGGGGCTTGCCGCCCGCGAAGTCAACGCCTTCCTTGATCGGCATCAGGGCTGGCTGCTGACCAAGCTTGCGAAATTCTCGACGGATGCGGGCCTGCGCGACGGCGGCGAAATTCTCTTTCGCGGTGTCAGACATCGCATCGAGCACACAGGCAGCCTGCGTGGGCTGACTGAGGCTGTCGTGATGGACGGCAAACCGGTACTTCGCGTCAGCGGCATGCCGGAACATATCGGCCGGCGCATCGCGACCTTCCTCAAGAAGGAGGCGCGCAGCGATCTTGAGAGATTGTCGCGGCTGCATGCCGGTTCCATCAAGGCGCCGATCCGCTCGATTTCGATGAAAGATACTCGCAGCCGCTGGGGTTCCTGCTCTTCGGAAGGAAATCTGAGCTTCTCCTGGCGCATCGTCATGGCGCCGCCGTCGGTGATTGATTATCTCGCCGCCCATGAGGTCGCGCATCTGAAGGAAATGAACCACGGTCCACACTTCTGGGCGCTCTGCAAGAAGCTCTGCCCGCACATGGAAGAGGCGAAGTCCTGGCTGAAGCGTCACGGCAGTCAGTTGCACGCTATAGAGTTCGATTAAGCGCCACCGTTAAATGCTGCCGCCATTGCAAATTGGCTCGACTCTTCGCCCGTTTCATGTCACTTCGCTGCCATGAGACCGGATATCAAGATCTGCGGTTTGAAGACGCCTGAGACTGTCGAGCGCGCATTGAAGCGCGGAGCGACGCATATCGGCTTCAATTTTTTCCAAAAAAGCCCGCGTTACGTCGAGCCGGATATTGCCGGCAAGCTCGCGGAACCTGCGCGCGGCAAGGCGAAGATCGTCGCTGTCGTGGTCGATCCGAGCAATGATGATCTTGATGAAATCGTTGCACTTTTGCGCCCGGATATGCTGCAGCTACACGGTAGCGAGAGCCCTGAGCGCGTGCTGACCATCAAGGCGATGTATGGCATCCCCGTGATCAAGGCCTTGTCGGTCCGCAGCACCGATGACCTGAAGAGGGTCGAGGCCTATATTGGCATCGCCGACCGCTTCCTCTTCGATGCCAAGCCGCCAAAAGGATCTGAACTACCGGGCGGCAATGGCGTTTCCTTTGATTGGGGTCTGCTCACCTGGCTTGACGGCAATGTCGACTACATGCTTTCCGGTGGGCTCAACAAGGCCAATGTCGGACAGGCGCTTGCAATGACGAAGGCGCCAGGTGTCGATACTGCCTCTGGTGTCGAGAGTGCGCCGGGCGTGAAGAGCCTGGACATGATCGATGAATTTTTCGATGCGGTTGAACAGGCATGCCTGCCTGAAACGACCTCAGGGAGTTGAAAGTGAACGAGACGCCTAAACCGAATTCCTTCCGCGCCGGTCCGGACGAAGACGGACGCTTCGGCATTTATGGGGGCCGCTTCGTGGCCGAAACTCTGATGCCTTTGATCCTCGATTTGCAGGAGGAGTGGAACAAGGCGAAGGACGATCCGGAATTTCAGGCGGAATTGAAGCAGCTCGGTACCCACTATATCGGCCGCCCGAGCCCGCTCTATTACGCCGAGCGCCTGACCCAGCATCTCGGCGGTGCCAAGATCTATTTCAAGCGTGAAGAGCTGAACCATACCGGCTCGCACAAGATCAACAACTGTATCGGCCAAATCCTGCTCGCCAAGCGCATGGGCAAGACGCGCATTATCGCCGAGACCGGTGCCGGCCAGCATGGCGTGGCTTCCGCCACCGTCGCCGCCCGCTTCGGATTTCCCTGTGTCGTCTATATGGGCGCCACCGACGTCGAGCGTCAGGCGCCAAACGTTTTCCGCATGAAGCTGCTGGGTGCCGAGGTAAAGCCGGTCACGGCCGGCAGCGGCACGCTGAAGGATGCGATGAATGAGGCGCTGCGTGACTGGGTCACCAACGTCGATGACACCTATTACTTGATCGGAACGGCCGCCGGCCCGCATCCCTATCCGGAAATGGTGCGGGATTTCCAGGCCGTCATCGGCACGGAAGCCAAGCAGCAGATCCTTGAAGCCGAAGGCCGGCTGCCGGATCTCGTCATCGCTGCCGTCGGCGGCGGTTCGAATGCGATCGGTATCTTCCATCCTTTCCTCGATGACGAGGACGTCAAGATCGTCGGCGTCGAAGCGGGCGGCAAAGGTCTGCAGGGCGATGAGCACTGCGCTTCGATCACAGCCGGTTCACCGGGCGTGCTGCACGGCAACCGCACCTATCTGCTGCAGGACAATGACGGGCAGATCAAGGAAGGCCATTCGATTTCGGCCGGCCTCGACTATCCTGGCATCGGCCCGGAACATTCGTGGCTCAACGATATCGGCCGCGCCGAATACGTGCCGATCATGGATCATGAGGCGCTCGAAGCCTTCCAGATACTTACTCGTCTCGAGGGCATCATTCCCGCGCTCGAGCCTTCGCATGCGCTTGCCGAAGTCATCAAGCGCGCGCCCAAGATGGGCAAGGACGAGATCATTCTGATGAACCTCTCCGGCCGTGGCGACAAGGACATCTTCACCGTCGGCAAGATTCTGGGAATGGGTGAGTAAAGAGACATGACCGCACGTATGGATAAACGCTTCGCCGATCTGAAGGCGGAAGGCCGCCCGGCGCTCGTAACCTATTTCATGGGTGGCGACCCTGATTACGAGACCTCGCTCGGCATCATGAAGGCGCTGCCGGAAGCCGGCTCCGACGTCATCGAACTCGGCATGCCCTTTTCCGATCCGATGGCCGATGGCCCGGCGATCCAGTTGTCCGGCCAGCGCGCCCTGAAGGGTGGTCAAACGCTGAAGAAGACGCTGCAGCTCGCTGCCGACTTCCGCAAGACCAACGATGCAACGCCGATCGTCATGATGGGCTACTACAACCCGATCTATATCTACGGCGTCGAGAAGTTTCTCGACGATGCGCTGGCATCCGGCATCGACGGGTTGATCATCGTCGACCTGCCGCCGGAAATGGATGACGAACTCTGCATCCCGGCGTTGAAGAAGGGCATCAATTTCATTCGCCTGGCAACACCGACGACGGATGAGAAGCGCCTGCCGACCGTGCTGAAGAACACGTCTGGCTTCGTCTATTACGTTTCTATGAACGGTATCACCGGTTCGGCTCTGCCGGATCCGTCGCTGATTTCGGGTGCGGTCAAGCGCATCAAGGACCATACCGATCTGCCCGTTTGCGTCGGCTTCGGCGTCAAGACGGCAGAGCACGCAAAGGTCATCGGTGCTTCGGCCGATGGTGTGGTTGTCGGTACGGCGATCGTCAATCAGGTAGCCAACACCCTGACGTCGGATGGAAAGGCGACGGCCGACACGGTTCAGGCCGTTGCGACACTCGTTCGCGGTCTTTCCACAGGAACGCGTTCGGCGCGCCTTGTTGCTGCCGAATAGTTTCCCCACATTGGCACTAGTCAATCAGGAGTATTCGAGTTGAACTGGATCACTAACTACGTTCGCCCGCGGATCAATTCCATGCTGGGCCGTCGCGAAGTGCCGGAGAACCTCTGGATCAAGTGCCCGGAAACGGGCGAGATGGTTTTTCACAAGGACCTCGAAAGCAACAAGTGGGTCATTCCCGCTTCCGGCTACCACATGAAGATGCCGGCAAAGGCGCGCCTTGCCGACCTGTTCGACAACGGCGAATTCGAAGCTTTGCCGCAGCCGAAGGTCGCCCAGGATCCGCTGAAGTTCCGCGATTCCAAGAAGTATAGCGACCGTCTGCGCGACAGCCGCCTCAAGACCGAGCAGGAAGATACGATCCTCGCCGGTCTCGGCAGCGTGAAGGGCCTGAAGCTCGTCGCGGTCGTTCATGAATTCAACTTCATCGGCGGTTCGCTCGGCATGGCTGCCGGCGAAGCGATCGTCAAAGCCTTCGAACGCGCGATTGCGGAGAAGTGCCCGCTCGTCATGTTCCCGGCCTCGGGCGGCGCGCGGATGCAGGAAGGCATTCTATCCTTGATGCAGCTGCCGCGCACGACGGTGGCCGTCGACATGCTCAAGGAAGCAGGCCAGCCCTACATCGTGGTTCTGACAAACCCGACCACCGGCGGCGTAACGGCCTCCTACGCCATGCTTGGCGATATTCATCTGGCGGAACCGGGTGCCGAAATCGGCTTTGCCGGCAAGCGCGTCATCGAACAGACGCTGCGTGAAAAGCTCCCCGAGGGCTTCCAGACCTCGGAATATCTGCTGGAACACGGCGTGGTCGACATGGTCGTCAAGCGTCATGATATTCCGGAGACGCTGGCGCGTCTGTTGAAAATCCTGACCAAGAAGCCGGCTACGGCGGCAAATGATGCCAATGGAGTGATTGCTCTGGCGGCGAGCGCCTGAGCAGCAGATCTCACAGAATAGGGCGGGCCGATGACAGACAGAGGCCAGATCGCGGTGAGTGAGGCGGCGCAGGAAATCGAAAAGCTCATGGGATTGCATCCCAAGGGCTACGATTTGTCATTGGACCGCATCAAGCGCCTTCTGGAGGCGCTTGGCAATCCGGAGCGCAACCTTCCCCCCGTCATCCATATCGCCGGCACCAACGGCAAGGGCTCGACATCAGCTTTCTGCCGCGCGCTTCTGGAAGCGGGCGGCTACAGCGCCCATGTCCATACCTCTCCGCATCTCGTAAACTGGCATGAACGTTACCGTCTGGGTGTTCCAGGCGGGCGTGGTCAACTGGTTGATGATAGCGTTTTCGCAGAAGTTTTGCGACGCGCGGCGAAGGCCAATGGCGGGGAGAAGATTACCGTCTTTGAAATACTGACGGCCGTCACTTTCATTCTTTTTTCTGAACATCCAGCCGATGTCGCAATCATCGAGGTCGGTCTCGGTGGTCGTTTCGACGCGACGAATGTCATCGAGGATCCCGCCGTTTCGGTCATCATGCCGATTTCACTCGATCATCAGCCCTATCTCGGCGACCGGGTGGAACTGATTGCAGCGGAAAAGGCCGGCATCATGAAGCGCGGCCATTCCGTCGTCATTGGCCATCAGGAGTATGACGCAGCCCTTGACGTGCTGATGTCGACGGCCGAACGGTTGCACTGCCCGAGCGCCGTTTTCGGCCAGGATTTCATCGCGCATGAGGAATATGGCCGGCTGATCTATCAGGACGATTTCGGCCTTGCGGATCTGCCTTTGCCGCGCCTTCCCGGTCGCCATCAATATGCCAATGCCGCAGCCGCCATCCGGGCGGTCAAGGCCGCAGGCTTTACCGTCGCCGAACCGATGATGGAAAAGGCAATGGAAACGGTGGAGTGGCCCGGCCGCCTGCAGAAATTGACAGAAGGCAGGCTTCTGAGCCACGCGCCGGCCCGGTCGGAAATCTGGGTCGATGGCGGCCATAATCCGGGTGCTGGTGAAGTGATTGCCGAAGCCATGGCAAATTTCGAAGAGCGCCAGTCCCGTCCGCTATTCCTGATATCGGGCATGATCAACACCAAGGACCCGGTCGGCTATTTCAAGGCCTTTGCGGATCTGGCGGAGAAGATCTATTGCGTGCCAATCCGCGGCAGCGAAGCAATGATCGATCCGGTGATTCTGGCCCACGCCGCCTATGATGCCGGGCTTGTGGCCGAACCGATGTCATCAGTCGTCGATGCCCTGGACGCCATCGCTTCGAGCGTCGACCCGGAGGCGCCGCCGCCACGTATCCTCATCGGCGGCTCTCTTTATCTCGTTGGCGACGTGCTGGCGGAAAACGGCACACCCCCTAAATGAAAAAGCCCGGCAAATGCCGGGCTTTTTGCATCGAACTATCGATATCATCAGGCTGCGCTGGAAATCCAGTTGGAAAGCGCCGTCTTTGGCTTTGCGCCGATGGAGATGTCGGCAACTTCACCGCCCTTGAAGATTGCAAGCGTGGGGATCGAGCGAACGCCGAACTGGGCGGCCAGTTCCGGGTTTTCATCGATGTTGAGCTTGGCGACCTTGACCTTGCCGGCCAGTTCCGTGGCGATTTCTTCGAGGCTCGGAGCAATCATTTTGCACGGACCGCACCATTCAGCCCAGAAATCGACGACGACTGGTTCTGCGGACTCCAGAACTTCCGACTGGAAGTTGTTGATATCGACCTTAACGGTAGCCATAGGCTGCTCCTTTACCGGAATTTGCTGTTGCGTAACATGTGAGGGTGCGGTGCCGGAATTTCAATGTCCGATATTTCACTTTGTGTTGAGTCCTGCAAGTGCCGAAGCCAAAGCCTGTTCGCCAAGAGTATGGATGGTCGCATTTTCTGTATAAACCAGCATGCAATCGATCCGTTTGGCAGGATAGAGCGGCTTCAATATTTCCCGATAGATCGCAAGCTGCGCCTTGTGCGCAAAAGGGATTTTATCTTCGCTTGTCGGTGGAACGCGATTTGTCTTGTAGTCCAGAATGACGACACTGTCTGGCAGGACAGCAAGCCGGTCAATCCGGCCTGAGACGGCATATTCCCGGCCTTCCAGCGTCAAGGTTCCCATGATCGAGATTTCCGCCTGGGCATGAACGTTGAAGACGGCTTGAAGCCTTTCATCTTGCAAAAGTTTCACAACCGAATCGACCAAAGCCTGCCGCTCTATAGCCGGCCAGAATCGCGCCGCGCGTTCAGCATAACGCTTCGCTGCATCGGCCCGCTCCTCCGCCGGAATATCGGGAAGAGCCTGAAGCATCCGATGGATAAGACGGCCCTTTTCCAGGGAACGATCGCTGCCCTCTTGATCGCCGAAGAGCGGTGAGGTCACCAGAAGATCATCGGCCTCCTCATCGATGATCGTTCCGGCACCGGAAGGGCTAAGTGGCCGCGGCAGTTGTTTCTGCGGCGGCAGAGGGCGGAACAGGTCAGGGGGGACCGTTATGACCGTTGCCTGTTCAGGCGCACGGTCCATTCGCTCGAAGCTGCGCTCGACCTGCGGCACACGCCAGCGCATGCCGTCCCACTCGCCATCCGGACCTGCAAAAGTTGCCTTTTCGACATGCGGATGCTCGGCGTCGAGCGCGGTGGAAATCATCATATGCCAGGTGTCGTTGTTCAGCCGCACGCCGCGATAGCCGCAGACGATCAGCCGGTCGGCGGCGCGTGTCATCGCCACGTAGAGCAGGCGCCGGTATTCCTCTTCGGCAAGAAGCTGGATGCGCGCTGCATCGGTCAACGTCAGCGAATTGCCGAGATCACTGACGGGAATCCACACCGGTATCGGCGGCTCGTCCGGCCCGGCATCAAGCAACCGGAGCTTTGGCAGGTGGGTGTGGGTAAAAGCCTTCGAGCCGCCATCGACCAGAAAGACAATTGGCGCTTCGAGACCTTTGGAGGCATGCACCGTCATGATGCGCACCTCGTTGCGGCCCTTGTCCTGTTCGCGCTTCACTTCCGGCGCTTCAAGCTCAAGCGTCGAGATGAAGGATTGCAGGCCGGGGAGACCCGATGTCTCGTGGTCGAGCGCAAAGGTCAGGAATTCGTCGAGGATATCGCTGACTTCGGTACCGAGCCGCGCCAAAAACTGCCGCCGGCCGCCATGACTGCCGAGGACACGGGCATAGAAATCATGGACCGAAAGGCTTCGGGACTGGGCAAGAAAGAGCTCCAGCCTTGCGACGGCCGCGCCGAGGCGTTCATTGCCGTCGGCGGCATATTTGCGAAGATGGTGCCAGACGCTTTCATGGTCGTCGCGGAGCGCCGCAACCGCAAAAATATCCTCTTCCGAAAGATTGAAGAGAGGGCTTTTCAGGAGAGCGGCGAGCGAAAGATCGTCTTCCGGCAGGAGCAGAAAACGGCCCAGCGCCAGCAGATCCTGTACGGCGATATGACTGGTCAGCACCAGCCGGTCCGCGCCGGCGACGGGGATGTCGCCACGCCGCTTCAGTTCACGCGTCAGCGCATTGACGAAGGCGTCGCGTTTGCGGACGAGAACGAGGATATCGCCGGCTTCTATGAAGCGTTCCTTGCCCTTTTCGACGATCGTTTCGCGTCCCACAAGAGTACCGATCGTATGAGCGATGCGCCGTGCAAGAATGGCGGCCGGCGCGCTCTCGGGCGTCGCATCGAAGGGAGCGGTCCAGTCCTCATCCTTTATCACGACATCGGGCACGACCATTTCCCAGAGATCGACGGCCCCAGGATGGCCGATACGGCTGGAGCGATGAACGACCGGCTCGGTGCCGAGGCCGCGTGCATTCTCCGGTGGGGTGAAGATGTGATCGACCGCGAGCAGAACGTCGGAGGTAGAGCGGAAGGACAGCGGCAGGCGAACGGTCGAGAAGGCGAGGCCGCTGTTCTGCACGCGACGCTGCGTTCGTTCCTTCTCCTCGGAAAACCGTTCCGGCCGCGCGCCCTGGAAGGAATAGATCGACTGTTTCTCGTCACCGACGGCAAACAGTGTCCGGACGAGAGGCCGCGAACTTTCTCCTGAGAAGAAATCCTCCGCCAGCGACTGGATGACGCTCCATTGAACAGGGCTGGTATCCTGCGCCTCGTCGACGAGGATATGGTCGATACCCTGATCGAGCTTGTAATGGATCCACGGACCGACGCCACTCTTGGTGAGCAGGTCCGCAGTGCGGGTGATCAGGTCCTCGAAGTCGAGATGGCTGCGCTGTTTTTTCAGCTCCTCATAATCCCGGTTCAGACGGTCCGCGAGCACGAGAGCGGCATGGGTTGCTGTGTGCATCCGCATCAATTTCAGCCGGTCGCGGCAATTGACGACATGCGCGCGCGCAGAGGCGATAGCATCAGTAAGCTGCGGCGCTTCGGCAAGCATCACCTTGACAAAGAATTGCCCGTCCGTCTTCGGCTCACCTTTCGATGTCAGGAAAACTTTCTCCAGAATTTGCGCGCGCGCGGTAACATCCCGTTCGCGGGCAGCGCGGCGCAAACCCTCGGCGACGTCTTGAGCCTTCGCGCCACCCTTTGCAGCGGCGAGCGAAAGATAAAGTTCCAGCACCGCATCCGAGAGACCCGGCAAGGGCCAGTATCGCTCGGCCAGCCCCTCTTCCGTATCATCAGGTGAAAGCCCGAGTTTCTTTCGCAGCAACTTATCGGCGCCGCCATGCCGTTCGGCAGCGGTTATGAAGCGGCGTATGGCGTTACGGTTGGCAACGATCTCGCCGAGCAGATTTTCGAGCCCGGATTCATCACCGAGATTAAGCACATAGGTGAAGGCACCAGCGAGGTTCCGGTCGTTCTCCGGTGCCGTTGCCGTCAAAAGTGAACGCCGCGCATCGGCAAGCAGCGTCTCTGCCGCCCGGTCGTCGAGAACCGAGAAGTGCCCGGCGACGTTTGCTTCCAGCGGAAACTGGTGCAGCAGTGCTTCGCAGAAGGCGTGGATCGTCTGGATCTTCAGACCACCCGGTGTTTCCAGTGCCTTGGCAAACAGTCGTCTTGCTTCCGCAAGCTTCAGGGAATCCGGCTCACGACCTTCGATCTGTGTGATGCGCTTGGCAAGCTCCTCATCCGGGAAAATCGCCCATTCCGCCAGCCGTTCGAAGACGCGGTTCGACATTTCGGAGGCGGCAGCCTTCGTATAGGTGAGGCAGAGAATGGCGGAAGGCCGTGCCCCGGCAAGCAGCAGCCGGATCACCCGCTGGGTCAGAACATGCGTTTTGCCGGAGCCGGCATTGGCCGACACCCAGGCAGAACGGGTCGGATCAGAAGCGATCGCCTGCTGGATCGTCGTCCAGCCGATCCAGGTACCGGGATCGTCACCCTCCGGAAGCGCGGTCGGATCATTCATCGCCTCCTCCTTCCGGGTCAGCAGTTGCCCATTCCGCAACGCGGGCAAGATGATCGTAATCGCCGCCGAAATCGAATTGTTGGGCGGGGATCAGCCGCGAGGTAAAACCCTTCTCGCCGGACTGCAGCAGGGTGACGAATTTTACCAGCTGGTCGATCGATTCTTCGGCAAGCTGCATTGCTGATTTTGCCTTGTCGCTGTTGGCCTCCTCGTTATTGACCTTGTCCACCAGGAAGCGACTGCCCGGCCGCAAGCGGACATAGAGGAGGTCGTTCGGTACAAGGCTCCCGGCATCACGGAAGGCGCCGGCCTGAAGGGCAGCGGCCTCAAGCGCGAGCTGCGGGTCGAGCAAGGCGCGGGCCTGTGTGGGAGAGGGGTTGTAGCCAGTCTTGTAGTCTATGATGTCGGCGCTGTTTGGCCCCTTGATATCGATACGGTCGGCAACGCCGGTGAGCCGGATATCGATCCCATCGAGTTCGACACCGCCCCTCACTTCCGTCAGCCTCTTTTGCACATCGGGCTGCCGCCCGGCCTCCCATTTCAGGAAAGCGCGCGCGACTTCGCGGAAGCGCGGCCGCCAGACGGCGTCGATATGCGGCGGCAACTGCTCTATGTCGAAGAGTTCGGTCAGGATGATTTCCATCGCCGCTGCCGCCTCCGGCGTTCCTGCTGTATGGTCTTCGCGAACAAAGCGATCGATAATCTTGTGGTAGAGAGTACCGCGTTCCGCTGCGCCCGGATCGCGATTGAATGGGTCGACAGGATCGAGCCGCAGCACGCGCCGCGCATAAATCGCATAGGGGTCGCGGCGCAGCCGACCGACTTCGCTGAAGGAATAGGATTTGGGCTGCAGTTCCCGTGGCGGCTTGGGAGAGGGCCTCTGCGCTGGCGCCTGATTGTCGCCGAGGTCTATCTGGTTTGCCCAGTGAACGAAGCGCGCGCCCCGCTTGCGCAATTGCTCTTCGAAATCCTCGCCGCCGATCGCCAGCAGCCGTTGCAGCCACCGGGAGGCGACCGTTGGCGTCGAACCCTGGCGCAAGGCGCGTGAATAGATCAGATGGCGCGTCCCGTTCGCCATCTCGAAATCATGCGCCAGCTGGCCGATGCGCCGTTCCGGCGGCTCCAGCCCGATTTCTGTCTTCATCATACGGGAGACGAAGGGATTGTTGGCGGTCTGTCCTGGCCATGATCCTTCATTGAGGCTGCCGAGTATCAGCGTATCGACATTCTGCAGGCGCGCTTCCAGCGTCCCGAAAATAAAGAGGCGAGGGTGGCTGAGGGCACCGGGCTTGACGGCATGGCCGGCGGAGAGCGCCACCATGATATCGATCCATTGCGACCCATCCGCTTCCATCTGGCCATCGGTATCGATGACTTCGCCAAGCAGGCTCGCCAGGGCATCGCCCGCTTCACCGGACCAGAGGCCTGCCAGATTGCCATGTTCGTCGACAGCGATACCTTCCAGGGCGCGGCCCGTCCGTTCGGCCCATTGCGAGAGCGAGATGCCGGTCGTCAGGCCATCATCATCCCCACGATGCCGCACGAGCGCCGATACCAGTGGTTCCACGGCACGTTCAACTTTCTGGGCTAACCTGCGGGCCATCTCCGCTGCTTCAGATGGCAGCGATTTGCGCCACACCGGCACGTGCCTGTCGAGCGCTTGCTCCGAAAGCTGATGGTCGAGCAGCTGTTCGAGCGATCCGATATCCACTTCTGTCACGCCGCCGCGCAGTGCCAGCAACTCCAATGCCTCGACAGCCCCGGTCAGAAAGCCGCGCTCCAGCCCGAAGCGGGCAAGCGGGTGTTTGAGCAGCGAAACGATGGCGACAGGATCGCCGGGACGCAGTGTCGCCTCCAGGAGCAATTGCAGCAGCGTGCCCTGCGGCGTTGCCGAAAGTGGCGTACCGGCTGAATCGTCGGCGAGAATGCCGAAGCGGGAAAGCTCCGCCATAACACGGCGCGCCAGATTGCGGTCTGGCGTAATAAGCGCAGCTCTGCTTTCGCCATCGCTACCCGGCTGTTCCAGTGCAAGCCGCAGAGCAACGGCAATCGCTGTCGCCTCCTCGCGCTCGTTGGCGGCTTCGATCATCGATACGTCCGCGAATGCCGCGGCAACGGTCCCTTGCGGCAGGTCTTTTTTCCAATCACCCCAGCCGCTCGTCGCCTCTGATGGAGTAAGCGCCCGCGAGAGGACTTCCGCCCGAGAGCGCAGATCGGCTTCCGCTTCCTCGATCGGCTGAACGTCCTCGCGGCTGAATTTCAGCCGCTTCAGCAGAACGGAAAGACCATACTGCGGATGCGTGCGGCTTGCCGGGTTGGCCCGTTGACCCGGCAGGAGATCAGGAGCGACCAGAGACCAGTGCTCCTCCGGCATGGAAAGGTCGAGGCCGGGCAACACGATCACGCCTTCCGGAAGGTTCGCCACGGCGCCGATGAGATCTGCCGTGGCAGGAAGCGAACCCGTCGAACCGGCGATGATGATCGGACCGGCAGGCTTCATCATCATCGAGAGACGGCCGGCCTCGGCGCGCAGGATGGCATTGCGATGGCGGGCCGGCGACGATCGGCCAAGTTCGATCAGGCGTTCCGGCCAGAAGGCACTGGCGATCTGCAGGAACTCCGCCGTCAATTGCCACCAGGCCGCATAGTCACCCGTATCAAGCTTGCCGAGTTCAGACCATGCAAGATCCTCGGTTTCGATCGAATCGATCAATTCCGCCAGATTGCGGGCAAGCCAGATGGCATCCGCCGGGCTTGCCGGCGCGACGAGAGGCGATTCCGAATGGATATGCCGGACGATCTCCGGCAGCTTGTTGCGCCAGGCAAGGATCAGCCGGGCCAGTTCCAGAAGGCGCGCGGTATTGGAAAGCGGCTGGGCAAGATCGATCGTCGCGGGCAGCGCCTCGTCAAAATAGCCGCTGTCGTCATCCGTCTCTCCCAGTGGCCGGATGACCGGCAAGATCGCCGAGCGGCCGCCGAGCAGATCGACGAATTCCGAACGCAGGACACGTACGGCGCGCCGGGTCGGCAGATAGATCGTCACCTTGGCAAGCGAAAGCGGATCAGCGGGATCATGCCGGAAAAGCGGTGTCAGGCGTCCGTCACAAAGCGAACTTGCCAGCGTCTTCAGGAAGGGAAGGCCGGATGGGATCGTCAGAATGCGTGGCCGGTGCCGCTCTACCATGCGTCACGCAAACGCCCGGAATCGCCGGATCGTCTCCTCCGCATCGTCAATCGCATCAGGCGTGCCGACCGTCAGCCAATGACCTTCCATCATCATGCCGAAAAGCCGGCCGCGGGCGATCGCCTTGTCGAAATAGACATTGAGGTTGAAGGGTTCTTCGGGTGCATCGTCCAGCAGCGCAGGGCGCATGACAATCGCACCGGCATAAACAACCGGATTGGAGGGATCGTCGCGATAGCGCGTCAATCGACCGTCGGGCCCCAGGCTGAAGTCGTTCTTGCCGTTATGACCCGTCGTGTCCTTGATGCGCACGCACAGCAGCGCCATATCCATGCGTTCGGTGTCGAAGAATCCGGCTAATCGTCGCAGATTGCTGGGTTGACCCGCCGGCTCGCCGATCCAGAAGAGATCAGCATTCATGACGAAGACCGGTTCGCGGCCGAGGAGCTTCAGCCCCTTTGCCAGCCCGCCGCCGGAATCCATCAGCGCCTCGCGCTCGTCGGAAACAAGGATATCAAGCCCGGGATAGCTCTTAAGGTGAGCTTCCATCTGATCTGCGAAATGATGGACATTGACGGCAGCTCGCTCTACGCCGGCTTCGACAAGCGAATCCAGCGCATAGTTGATCATCGGCTTTTCGCCGATCTTCACCAGAGGCTTCGGAATCGTGTTGGTAATCGGGCGCATGCGGGTTCCGAGCCCCGCGGCCAGTACCATGGCTTGTCTGATGGTCATACTGATCCGGTCTTATGATTCGACTGGGACTATTCCAGCCCTTGTGCACCATTCGCGCAAGGGGGCAAGCGCCTCGTGTTCCAGCGCCACCTTCAGATAAGACAGCGTACGCGGCATATGTTGCAGATAGCCGGGTTTGCCGTCCCGCTGCAAGAGCCGCACCCACAGGCCGGCAAGTTTGCAGTTGCGTTGCGCCGACATGATAGCCCACGCCTTCATGAATCCAGCTTCGTCAAAACCGCCCTGGGCCTGTCGGAGCGAAAGATAATCATCCATCAACTCCTGGAAGAGATCCGGTTCGATCGTGACGCGCGCATCCTGAACGATGGAGGCAACATCGTAGGCTGTTGGCCCGATCATCGCATCCTGGAAGTCGATAATGCCGATCTTGCGGATGCCGCTTTCATGTTCGCGCCAGATGATATTCGGCGAATGGAAATCGCGCAGCAGCAGGTTCTTCTCGGCCGATTGCAGCTCGTCGATCAGATTATCCCAGATCGCCAGATAATCGTCACGCTCGGCATCCGTCGGCCCCGTGCCTCGTTTCCAGGCGATATGCCAGTCGAGCACGAGCCGCACTTCCATCTTCATGGCGGTGCGATCGAAATCCGGAATGTGATGCGTATGTGTGGCCGTAACCGGGATATCCTGCGGGATCTGCATCGAATGAAGATGGGCAAGGCAGGCGACACTCGCGCGGTAGCGCTCGGCAATCGGCTGGCCGTTCTCGTCCAGAACGCCTTCAGTGCCGAGATCCTCGATCAGTAGGATGCCCTGCTCGTAATCGACCTTTTCGATCATCGGCGTAGCAAAACCACGTTCGCGCAACGCATCGGCGATCGCGACGAATGGATAGGCGTCGACCGCCAGATGCGCGACCTTCGGATAGGGCTTGCCGTCATAGATCGGCGGGCCTTCCGGAGGGGGCCGCCAATCCATAAGGATTTTCCGTGTGCCGTCGCTCAGATGGAAATATTCATAGGCCCGAAGCGAAGCGTCTCCTGTAAGGAATCGCCGCTGGGCATCGCCATAACCTGCATCTGTCAGGAATCTCCGGATTGCGAGAACACGATGGATGCGGGCCGCCGCCTTCTCTGGTGCATTGATCGTCACGCGACGACCGGCACCCTCATGTTCGAGCCGCAGGGAGATGCGCGATACGGGCAACTCACCTTCCGCCATCTCGGGCCATTCGACGATGCAGATGCCGTTTTCAAGCGCTTCGTCGAAGCCGAGCTCCGTCAGTTCCGAGGGGTCGCCGAGCCGGTAGAGATCGAAATGCGAGACGGGAATGCGCAGATCGTAAGATTGCACCAGCGTGAAAGTGGGGCTCGGAACTTCCAGCCCGTCATCATCAGCCATGGTGCGCAGGAAAGCCCGCGCCAGCGAGGATTTTCCGGCGCCGAGATCGCCCGACAGCGCCAAGCAATCACCGGCCTTCAGCGCCAGCGCCAGATCATTGCCGAGGCGGAGGGTTGCTGCCTCGTCTTCCAGGAAAAACGAGATGACGTCGCCTTGCGTCATTCGGCAGCGACGGAATGCGGCAGGTTGATGGAAGGGATGCGGCAGGTCACCGTTGTTCCCCTGCCGGGCTCGCTGTCGATGCTGACTTCGCCATTATGCAGGCTGACGAAGCTGTCGACGATCGAGAGGCCAAGCCCGGCGCCGCCACGCTTTCCGCTCTTGGCGCCGGTTGCGAAACGGTCGAAAACCGTCGCGATCATATCGGGCGAAATGCCAGGTCCGCGATCCCGCACCGAGAAGACGAAGTCCGTACCTTCCCGGCGGCATTCCAGCGCAATCGATACGCCCTCGGGCGAGAAATTGGCGGCATTGGCCAGAAGCTTCAGCAGGATCTGCTTCAGCCGCTGCGGATCGGCAACGATCGAGCCCAGATAGGCGGGCGCGGTGATCTCCAGCGAAACGCCGCTCTCGTGCAGCCGGTCGGCGATCTGCATGGAGACGTCGTCGAGAAGATCGGCGAGATCGATTTCCGCATAGTTGAGCCGCATGATGCCGGCATCGACGGTCGCGAGATCAAGGATGTCGTTGACGAGTGTCAAGAGCACGGAGGACGAGGTGGCGATATGGTCGATATATTCGGCCTGCCGCTCGTTCAGCGGGCCCACACCCGGCGTGCGCAGCAGATCGGTGAAGCCGATGATGTTCGTCAGCGGCGAGCGCAGCTCATAGGAGACGTGCTGCACGAAGTCATTCTTCAGCTCGTCCGCCTTGCGCAGCGCTTCGTTCTTTTCCGTCAGCGCCCGTTCGGCCCGTACGCTGTCTGTCATGTTGACGAAGGTCAGCATGGTCTGAGCGTTGGGCAGCGGGATGACAGCAAAGTCGAGCACGAGGCCGGACAGCAGTTCGAGCGTTCCCTGGCTGGAACGACGCTCGTCGTCGAAGCTGGTGATCAACTCCGCGAAGGTCTTCCAGCCGTCGGGCTGGTCATAGGACGGGGCGCAAGCCTCGCCGATGCCGCGGATATGCGTGCCGGGCTTGGCTTCAGTCTCCGTGATGCCCCAGAGTGCCCGGAAGGCCGGGTTGGAGAGGCGGATACGGCCGTCAGGCCCGAAGACGGCAACGCCTTCCGAAAGGTGATCAATCGTCTCGCCCTGTACCTTCACCAGCGTATTGTAGCGCGTCTCGAGATCGACTTGCTCGGTCAGGTTCTCGAAGACCCATGTCGCGCCACCCTGCGGATGCGCGGTCGCAAAGACGCGCAGCGTCTGCCCGTTCGGCAGGTGCCAGAGATCGGATTGCGTATCGAGCGAACGATAGACGGAAAGCGCCGTTTCCTTCCACGATTTCCAGTTCAGTTGGTCCGGCAGTTTCTTGGCGGCACGAAGGCGTTCCAGAAGTTCGCTATTGTCAGGCTTGCTTTCGAGGAAGGCGATATCGAGCTCCCAAAGTGAGACGAAGGCCTGATTGTAGAATTGCAGCCGGCGGTCGCCGTCGAAAATGGCGACGGGTGTCGCCAGATGATCGAGTGTTTCAGCATGGCTCTTAAGCGTCCGCTCCAGTTCGGCGCGAACCGCTTCGATATCGGAAACATCGACGGCAAGACCGGCCGAGCCGCTGGGGACCTTTACGTCGACCACATCAAAGAAAGTGCGGTTGCCGCGCACGACTGTCGAAATTGTGTCGTGGAAAGGCGATTCCGGCGTCGCCGTGGCGTGGATGCGCTCGCGGGCGATCGTCGTCAGGATTTCACGGCCTTCATTGACGGCCTGCTGCGGCGATTGTGCTTCGACGGCATCGCCATAGGCATGGTTCACCCAGGTCAGACGCCCGGCGGTATCACGCTGCCAGGCCGGCATATCGATGGCGTCCAGCATGCTCTGGAAGGCCGAGATCGACGTCATCAGCCGATCGCGCTCGATCTTCAGTTCAGCCAGCTCGGCGCGCAGATTGTTGAGCGCCACGAAGCGCACGAAGGCGCGACCGCCGGAAACACGGCCTTGTGCTTCGATTACCTCGTCTCTGATAGTCTCGATCACCATGTCGAAACTTTCGGCCTGTTCACGGAGACGGCCGACCGCCCGCTCCAGCTCGGAAGCCGACCGCGCCTTCAGCCAGAGACCGAAGGCAAGGAATTCATTGTCCTGTGGAGCGCCTGTTTCCGGCGGAAGCTGGCCGAGGAGTTCCGGCCGGGCGACGCCATCCCAGATGACGATGCGCCGGTTCTTGTCGGCAATGAGCGCCTCATATTGGGAGATGCGCTGCTGCGCGTCCGAAAGTGCCGAGCGGATCTCGCGGCTTTCATTTTCGAGATTGCCGCGCTGCCGCACCAGCCAGAGCGTCGAAAGCAGGGCGGCTGAAATGACGCCAATGACGACGGAAAGGCCGACGACTTGCGAGGAGGTGAAAAGATGTGCTGACGCACCAATACCTGGCTGCGCCTGCGCCAGAGCCGGCCAAGCCGGTGCGACGACTGCAGTGCTCGCAGCGCACAGCTTTGCAATACGTGCCAAAGACCAATGCTTTTGCCTTGCAGTCACAAGGACCGCGGCAAACCTATATTTTTGGCCTGCCTGAAGCGGACGGTCAGCGGCATATGCGCGACCCTCCACCTGGCTGGGCAGGCTGTGTTTCATTTCCGACATCCTCGGTATGTCTCCGTCCTTTAATGTGCCGCATCACGACAAGACATCCCATTTTCGTGGAAAACGGAGAGCTCCGAAGCCACGAATCAAGTCTCAAAACAATACTTCGGAAGGGAATCGTCGGAAAGAGAGCGCCCAAAAAATAAGCCCCAGCATTTGTCAATGCTGGGGCTACCACATCTTGTGGATATCGAAGACGAAATCAGTATCTGTAGTGGTCGGACTTGAACGGACCCTGCGGCTTCACGCCGATATAGGCAGCCTGCTCTTCGCTGAGCTGGGTAAGCTTTACGCCGAGCTTGTCGAGATGCAGGCGCGCGACCTTCTCGTCGAGGTGCTTCGGCAGGATGTAGACCTTGTTCTCGTACTGGCCGGGCTTGGTGAAGAGCTCGATCTGCGCCAGCGTCTGGTTGGTGAACGAGGCCGACATGACGAAGGACGGATGGCCCGTTGCGTTGCCGAGGTTCAAGAGGCGGCCTTCGGAGAGAAGGATAATGCGGTTGCCCTTCGGGAACTCGATCAGGTCGACCTGCGGCTTGACGTTTGTCCACTTGAGGTTACGCAGCGCGGCAACTTCGATTTCGTTGTCGAAGTGGCCGATATTGCCGACGATCGCCATGTCCTTCATCTGACGCATATGGTCGATGCGGATGACGTCCTTGTTGCCGGTCGTGGTGATGAAGATATCGGCGGAGGAAACGACGTCCTCGAGCAGAACGACTTCATAACCGTCCATGGCGGCCTGCAGGGCGCAGATCGGATCGGCTTCCGTGACCTTGACGCGGGCGCCAGCGCCGGAAAGCGAAGCCGCAGAACCCTTGCCAACATCGCCGTAACCGCAGACGACGGCAACCTTGCCGGCCATCATCACGTCGGTGCCGCGGCGGATGCCGTCAACCAGCGATTCCTTGCAGCCGTACTTGTTGTCGAACTTCGACTTGGTGACGGAATCGTTGACGTTGATCGCGGGGAAAGGCAGGAGGCCCTTCTGGCTGAGCTGGTAAAGACGGTTGACGCCTGTCGTGGTTTCTTCAGTGACACCCTTGATTGCTTCACGCTGCTTGGTGAACCAGCCGGGCGAAGCGGTAAGGCGCTTCTTGATCTGCGCGAAGAGGATTTCCTCTTCTTCGGAATGCGGGTTGGAGAGAACGTCCTCACCGGCTTCGGCGCGGGCGCCGAGAAGGATGTACATGGTGGCATCGCCGCCATCATCGAGGATCATGTTGGAGAAGCCGCCATCGGCCCACTGGAAAATCTTGTCGGTGTAAACCCAATAATCCTCAAGAGACTCGCCCTTGATTGCGAAGACCGGAACGCCGGAAGCGGCGATCGCCGCAGCGGCATGGTCCTGCGTTGAGAAGATGTTGCACGAAGCCCAGCGGACTTCGGCGCCGAGCGCGACCAGCGTCTCGATGAGGACAGCCGTCTGGATCGTCATGTGCAGCGAGCCGGTAATGCGCGCGCCCTTCAGTGGCTTGGATTCACCGAATTCGGCGCGGCAGGACATGAGGCCGGGCATTTCGGTTTCGGCGATGGTGATTTCCTTGCGGCCGAAATCTGCAAGACCGATATCGGCGACAACATAATCTTTTTCAGTGCTCATAGGGCTCTCCAGGCTGAAAACGTCTCAAAAACATCGCAAGGACGCGACGATGACCGCAACGGATCGAACACGTGCGGAATGCACGTCATGCTCGCCGTTTAGCAGGCTTCAGCCGGGAAGGCAACGGGGATATAAAGAAGTCTTTATATCTTTATATGGCGCTGAAGATCAGATTTCTTCGCCGAACTTGTTCTGGATGAGCTGATCGAGGGCATTTAGTGCTTCGGCAGCCTGGTTGCCGGTCGCCGAGACGATGACGCTGGAGCCGGGGCTTGCTGCAAGCATCATAAGGCCCATGATGGAGGTTCCCCCAACCGTCATGCCGTCTTTGGAAACGGTGATCGTTGCATCGAAGGCATCGACCGTCTGGACGAATTTTGCCGAAGCGCGCGCATGCAGGCCGCGCTTGTTGATAATAAGGAGTTCCCGGGAGAGCGGTGTCATGGAGGCTTCTTACTTTCCGCTCAGGACCCGGCTCGCAACGTTGATGTACTTGCGGCCTGCCTCCGAAGCCTCGGCAAGCGCCTTTTCCATGTTGTTCTCGCCGCGTACGCCGGCGAGCTTGATCAGCATCGGCAGGTTGACGCCGGCGATGACTTCGGTGTGGCCGCTGCTCATCACCGAGATTGCGAGATTGGAAGGGGTACCGCCGAACATGTCGGTGAGAATGACGACGCCATGGCCGTCGTCTGCGCCGGAAACGGCTTCGAGAATGTCCTGTCGTCTTTGGTCCATATCGTCTTCCGGTCCGATACAGACCGTTTCGATGAATTTCTGAGGACCGACGACGTGCTCTACGGCATGACGAAACTCTTCAGCCAGCTTGCCATGAGTGACAAGCACAAGTCCGATCATGATATTACTGCTCCCATGGCATACGCAAACCGTGGCCCCAATATCGCAACGCAGCAATTACGTCCACCGGTGGGGGCACATCTTGGCGATCAAAAGCCGAAGTGCAAGATAAAAATATAAATGTATAGGCCGTATCGGGCCGTCCGGAAGGCCTCAACTTCCTATTTCCGGTGCTTTTGCCATCAACACGGCAAGAGGCAGGGGAAGATTGGGCAATAGTCGCAGTACAGGCAGCTCAAAACCCTCGGCAAGAACGACGGTTTCTCCCCCCGCAGGGAGCCGGTTTTCGCCCGTGGCGCTGGCCGGCAGGACTGCAAAATGCATCGCTGCCTGGGCGACATGATCGTGCTTTACGATCCCGGTGCCGCGCAATTCGATGAGCCCGGCAATCGCGGGCGGACAGGTGGCAATGATTGCTCCGCCCTGTTTCGAAAGAAATACTTGATCATCGGCCACGAGAACAGAAAAAATACCCTGCCGCCGTGCCTCCGCCATGCAAGTAAAAGCGGTTATCGACTTGCCCCAGCCAGAGGGGCCGGTGAACAGCAGGCCAGTCTTTCCGATGACGATTGCGGTGGCGTGGATGTTGATCATGCCGCGGCATCGGCCGGAAGCGCAAGGATGAAGCGAGCGCCGAGCAGCTTGCCACTCTCGTCGTCGACGATGTTTTCGGCCCGCAATGAACCGCCATGCGCCTCGGCGATCTGCCGGCTGATCGAAAGCCCGAGGCCGGAATTCTGGCCGAAGCCTTCGGATTCCGGCCGGTCGGTATAAAAGCGTTCGAAGATGCGGTCGATATTCTCTGCCTGGATGCCCGGACCGTTGTCTTCGATATAGACGACGCAACGGGAACGGGTACGGACTAGACGCACTGTGATCTTGCCGTTCTGCTCCGGCACGAAGGAGCGGGCATTTTCAATCAGGTTGGTGATGATCTGGCCGATACGCAGGTCATGTCCCTTGACGACGAAGCGCGTCTTGACGTTCGGCTTGCGATCGACGGCATAGTCGATCTCGACCTTCTTCTTGGTGCTGCGGATCTGGCGCGATACGTCGATGAGGTCGCGCAGAAATACTTCCAGATCGACAGATCCGGCATCGACGCGCGCAAGCTCGGCATCGAGGCGGGATGCATCGGAGATATCGCTGATCAGACGGTCGAGACGGCGGACATCGTGCTGGATGACATCCATCAGCCGCTTCTTGGAATCGTCGGATTTGGCGAGCGGCAGTGTTTCGACGGCGCTGCGCAGCGAGGTCAGCGGGTTCTTCAGCTCATGGCTGACATCGGCCGCAAAGCTCTCGATCGCATCGATCCGGTCGTAGAGAGCCGTCGTCATTTCGCGCAGTGCTATGGAAAGGTTGCCGATTTCGTCCTGGCGCGCCGAAAAGTCTGGAATTTCCTCTCGTTCCTTGGCGCCGCGGCGCACCCGGATGGCCGCCGCCGAAAGCCGGCGCAGCGGATTGGCGATGGTCGAGGAAAGCACGAGCGCCATCAGCACGTTGACGAGCGTCGCAACGCCGAAGACGCGCATGATGGCGAGACGCTCGGCATGCACGATATTGTCGATATCGCCGGCCTGCGTCGATAGCAGCAGCACGCCAAGCACGGCCCGGAAGCGCTGGATCGGAACGGCAACCGAAACGATGAGCTCGCCCTTTTCCGTCGTACGCACGACTGCGCCGCGTACACCCGTCAGCGCGTTCATCACCTCGGGATAGATCGAGCCGTCGCCACCAGGCGCTTCCTTGTAGACCGGAAGATTGCCCGGCTGCAGCGCCTTGTTGAAGAGGGCTGTGAACCATTCGCTCCAGGTCTGTTTTTCTTCCTCCACCGGCGGCAGGTCGAAACGCAGAACCTGGCCACGCGAATAGAGATGCCGGGAATCGAGCAGCAGATTGGCATCGGCATCGAAGATGCGGGCGCGGGTGCGGGTCGGCGAGATCAGCCGCCGAAGAACCGGTGCCACCTTTTCCGGATCGATCGGGAATTCGAGATCTTCGTCGTTCGGAACCGGCGTAATGCTCTGGCCGGCCTGCAGTTCGAGCAGCTTCTGCGGATCGATGGTAATCGAGTTCGTGTCGACGGAGGCCGAGGCCGAAACCGCGCCGGCGATGATTTCACCCTGTGTCAGCAGGCTCTCGACGCGCGCGTCGATCAGGCCTTCGCGGAACTGGTTGAGGTAGAGAATGCCACCGACGAGGACGAGCAGGGCCGCAAGGTTGAAGAAGACGATGCGGCGCGTCAGGCTCGAAAAGACGGCATTGCCGAAGATGCGGCGGATCAGGGTGAAGGGATGCGACCAACGCCGGCCTCTGACGCGTCGAGTGCTCACGCCCTCCGCATCATCCAGATCCCTTTCCTGCACCAACTGTGCCAATGACAGGCCCTTTCGGAGGGCGGGGCCAGCTTGACCGGCCCGCCGCCCTCAACCGTCTCTTGCCGCGCCTCGAGGCGTCAGGCTGCTTCGCGGAAGCGATAACCCACACCGTAAAGCGTTTCAATCATATCAAAGTCAGTATCGACCATCTTGAACTTCTTGCGCAGCCGCTTGATGTGGCTGTCGATGGTGCGGTCATCAACATACACCTGTTCGTCATAGGCGGCATCCATCAGGGCGTCGCGGCTTTTCACCACACCCGGGCGCTGAGCCAGCGAATGCAGGATCAGGAATTCGGTGACGGTGAGGGTGACTGCCTCACCCTTCCAGGTGCAGGTGTGGCGTTCCTGGTCCATGACCAGCTGGCCGCGCTCGAGCGAACGGGCCTGCTGAACTGCACCCGCCTTCGGCGCGCCGACAGTTGCGCTGCCACCGGCCGCTGCCGCCTCGCGGCTCGAGGCGCGGCGCAGCACAGCGCGCACGCGCTCAACCAGCAGACGCTGGGAGAAAGGCTTGGTGATGAAATCGTCGGCGCCCATCTTCAGGCCGAAGAGCTCGTCGATCTCCTCATCCTTGGAAGTTAGGAAGATGACCGGAATGTCCGACTTCTGGCGAAGCCGGCGAAGCAACTCCATGCCATCCATGCGCGGCATCTTGATATCGAAGATCGCCAGCTGTGGCGGGCGCGCGAGCAGCCCATCCAGCGCGGAAGCGCCGTCCGTGTAGGTCTCGACCTTATATCCTTCTGCTTCCAGTGCAATCGACACGGAAGTGAGGATGTTGCGGTCGTCGTCAACGAGCGCGATTGTCGGCATGGTGTTGGTCTCCGTCATCAGTGCGCAATCTCCCGGATTGGTCGTCCCCAGGCGGTCTTCGTGACCGGTTGCGCTTATGGAGGATAAAGGTGGAACAAATTGTGGCAAAGATAAAGGGGTAGATTGCCTACCCGTATAAGCAGCAATCGGAAGTGGTGCGACAAGTTGTTTCAACAGGCGGTCTTCAAACGATTTAAAATGAACTTATAGAATTTAAATCGATTAATTATTTGATATCATTGTCTTTTCCTGGATTAGGGCTATTGCCATTTAAAATTTCTCCTCTTATTTTCGCGTTAATTTTAACGGCCAAGGCGCCTCAGCGAAGGGAAAAGCTATGGAGACGTTCGGAGTTCATAACCAGGCAATCGAGCTGGCGACGATCGGTTTCAGCGACGTACGGAGCGTACGTTACAACCTCTCCGCCGCTCTTCTCTATGAGGAATCGATTCGCCGGGGAGAGGCCGAACTGACAGCCCAAGGCGCCCTTCGCGCGACCACCGGCCAGCACACGGGCCGCTCACCGCGCGACAAGTTCGTCGTCCGCGAGGAAAACACCGATGGCCAGATCTGGTGGGACAATAACAAGCCGATGTCGCCGGAGCATTTCGCCCTGCTGCACAAGGACATGCTCGCTCACGCCGCCGGCAAGGACCTCTTCGTGCAGGATCTTATCGGCGGTGCCGATGCAGAGCAGGCGCTGCCGACCCGCGTTGTCACCGAATTCGCCTGGCACTCGCTCTTCATCCGTAACCTGCTGATCCGCCCGAAGGCCGATGCGCTCGCAGGCTTCGCGCCGAAGCTGACAATCATCGATCTGCCGAGCTTCAAGGCCGATCCGGAGCGTTATGGCTGCCGTACCGAAACGGTGATCGCCTGCGATCTGACGAACGGCATCGTTCTGATTGCCGGCACTTCTTATGCCGGCGAGATGAAGAAATCGGTCTTCACCGTGCTGAACTACCTGCTGCCCGCCAAGGGCGTCATGCCGATGCACTGCTCGGCCAATGTTGGTCCGGAAGGCGATGCCGCTGTCTTCTTCGGCCTCTCGGGCACCGGCAAGACGACGCTTTCGGCCGATCCGGCCCGCACGTTGATCGGCGATGACGAGCACGGCTGGAGTGAAAACGGCATCTTCAATTTCGAAGGTGGCTGCTACGCCAAAACCATTCGCCTCTCGGCAGAGGCCGAGCCGGAAATCTATGCCACCACCCAGCGCTTCGGCACTGTACTTGAAAACGTCGTTCTCAACGAAAACCGCGAGCCGGATTTCGATGATGCGTCGCTGACCGAAAACACGCGCTGCGCCTACCCGATGGACTTCATTCCGAATGCATCGGAAACCGGTCTTGCGGGCCATCCGAAAACCATCATCATGCTGACGGCCGACGCTTTCGGCGTCATGCCGCCGATCGCCAAGCTGACGCCCGATCAGGCTATGTACCACTTTCTCTCTGGGTACACCGCCAAGGTGGCAGGCACCGAAAAGGGTGTCGTGGAACCGGAAGCAACCTTCTCGACCTGCTTCGGCGCTCCCTTCATGCCGCGCCATCCCGCCGAATACGGCAATCTGCTGAAGGAGCTCATCGGCCGCCACGGCGTCGAGTGCTGGCTCGTCAACACCGGCTGGACCGGCGGCGCATACGGCATCGGCAAGCGCATGCCGATCAAGGCAACCCGCGCATTGCTGACGGCCGCCCTTTCGGGCGAACTCGCCAAGGCCGAGCTTCGCGCTGATCCAAATTTCGGCTTTGCCGTTCCGGTCGCAGTCGAAGGCGTTGAAACTGGCATCCTTGATCCGCGTTCGACCTGGGCCGACAAGCCGGCCTATGACGCGCAGGCCGAAAAGCTGGTCTCCATGTTCATCGCCAACTTCGCCAAGTTCGAAGATCATGTCGACGGCGGCGTGCGCGATGCAGCACCCGGCATCAAGGTCGCTGCCGAATAATTCACCAATAAACTCTTGGCGATTCACGTGAAACCCGGCGTTCCCAGCGCCGGGTTTTCGTCGCCCTTGCGCTGGATTTCACCCGCTTTCAATTCGCAGCCATTATGCGCTAGAAGGCGGTATGGCCAGCGACGCGCTCTATATCAACGACAGGATTACCATCGCCGGATGGGAGCTGACGGAACAGTTCGTTCTGGCGGGCGGTCCGGGCGGTCAGAACGTCAACAAGGTGTCGACCGCCGTCCAGCTCTTCTTCAACATCCCGAACTCGCCCTCGCTCAACGAGCGGGTCAAGACCAATGCAATCAAGCTTGCCGGCAGGCGCATGTCGAAGGACGGCGTATTGATGATTGAGGCAAGCCGGTTCCGCAGCCAGGACCGCAACCGCGAGGATGCGCGCGAGCGGCTGAAGGAGCTGGTCCTGGAGGCCGCCAAGCCGCCACCGCCGCCGCGTAAGAAGACAAAGCCGACCAAGGGCTCGATTGAACGGCGGCTGAAGGAAAAATCCGGCCGTTCAGAAGTCAAGAAGATGCGCGGCCGGCCGGGCGGCGGAGAATGATATGCCGGAACTCCTAAGCGGCGTCCGCCATCTTCCCGAATATCTGGATCGCGCCCGTCAGGAAGCGCTAGTGGGCATTATCAGGGCTATCGTCGCTGAAGCGCCACTCTACGTGCCGGTCATGCCCGGCACCGGCAAACCTATGTCGGTCCGGATGACCAATTGCGGCTCGCTCGGCTGGGTGACGGACAAGGAGCGCGGCTACCGCTACCAGCCGATGCATCCGGCGACCGGCAGGCCATGGCCGTCAATCCCTTCGGAATTGCTGGAAATCTGGAATGATCTTTCGGGCTATGACAAGCCGCCCGAAGCTTGCCTCGTCAATTTCTACTCCGATGAAGCGCGCATGGGCCTGCATCAGGATAAGGACGAGAACGACTTGAAAGCGCCAGTCGTCTCAATTTCGCTCGGCAATGCCTGCCTGTTTCGCGTGGGTGGAGTGAACCGTAACGACAAGACCATGTCGTTCAAGTTATCGAGCGGTGATCTCGTCATTCTCGGCGGGGAGGGGCGGCTCTGCTTCCACGGCGTGGACCGCATCTACCCGGCCACCTCCACGCGTCTGAAGAACGGCGGCCGCATCAACCTAACGCTCCGCCGCGTTAATCCCTAACCCACCAAAATCCTAGAGCTTGCGCAGTGCTACCTGCTCGATCAGATGATCCTTGCCCTTGCGCAGGATGAGATCGGCGCGCGGCCGCGTCGGCAGGATGTTCTGGCGCAGGTTCTTGAGGTTGATGTTCGCCCAGAGGTCCTCTGCGATCGCGATCGCTTCCTCATCGCTGATCGATGCGTAACGGTGGAAGTAGGAATTCGGATCCCGGAAGGCCGTTTCCCTGAGCCGCATAAAACGCGTCACATACCAGTTGTGGATCTGGGTTTCCTCGGCGTCGATATAGATCGAGAAGTCGAAGAAGTCGGACACCATCGGGACGATCTTGCCGTCAGCTGGCAGATCGCGCGATTGCAGAACATTGATGCCCTCGAAGATCAGGATGTCAGGCCGGTCGACGATCTTATATTCGTCCGGCAGCACGTCATAGACGAGGTGCGAATAGGAAGGCGCTTTCACATCCGGCAGACCAGCCTTGATCGCCGACAGGAAACGCAGGATCGCGCCCGTATCGTAGCTTTCCGGAAAACCCTTGCGCTGCATCAGGTTCTCGCGCTTCAGCACGGCATTGGGATAGAGGAAACCGTCCGTCGTGACGAGATCGACCTTGGGGCTGGACGGCCACCGGCCGAGCAACTCTTTCAGGATACGCGCCGTCGTGGATTTGCCGACGGCCACCGAACCGGCAATACCGATCACGAATGGCGTCTTCGTCACGTCCGACAGGCTGAGGAAACGGTTGCGCTGCTCGAACAGCAGCTGCGAGGATTCCACATGCGCCGAAAGCAGGCGCGAGAGCGAAAGGTAGATGCGCCTGACTTCGTCGAGGTCGATCGGGTCGCCCATGGAGCGGAGCCGTTTGACCTCATCGGCCGTCAGCGTCATCGGCGTGTCGGCACGAAACTTAGCCCACTGTTTCGATGTGAAGAAGTGATAGGGGGAAAAGGATGCACTCTGGAAGTGATCCAGCTTTTCCGCCACTCCGATAATCTGTGTCGCGATGCTCATGAATTCTGCCGGCTGGCCTTTTCCTTGAGGCCGGATTGCGCGGTCCTTCGCGCAAGTTCGGTCATGACATTCTCTAGCGGTATTTCAGCAATCTTCAATACGACCATTAGGTGATAGAGAACGTCGGCTGCTTCATAGGTGAGGTTATCGCGGTCGTTGGTGACGGCCGCCATGACAGCTTCGATCGCTTCCTCGCCGAGTTTCTTGGCTGCTTTCTGCTGCCCGCTGGCCACCAGCTTGGCGGTCCAGGATTCGTCCGGAGAGGCCTTCGCCCGTTCTTCGACGATCCGCTCAAGGTCGGAAAGGGAAAATCCGCTCATGATACTGCTTTCAAACTCAGTCGAGGCGCATCGCGATGCCGCGCTCAGACATATAGTGTTTTGCTTCGCCGACGGAATAGGTGCCGAAATGGAAGATTGATGCGGCAAGCACCGCATTGGCATGGCCTTCCTTCACGCCGGCCACCAGGTCGTCGAGATCACCCACACCGCCCGACGCAATGACGGGCACACGGACGGAATCGGCAATCGCCCGCGTCAGTTCCAGATCGTAGCCGATCTTCGTGCCGTCGCGGTCCATGGAGGTGACGAGCAGTTCGCCAGCACCGCGGGCGACCATCTTCTGGGCGAATTCCACCGCATCGATGCCGGTCGCGTTGCGGCCGCCATGTGTATAGATTTCCCAGGCGCTGAGATTGTCGCCGCCGACTTTTTGCGTCAGCCGGCGCTTGGCATCGATCGACACGACGATGCACTGGTCACCGAACTTGTCAGCCGCTTCGGCGACAAAATCCGGATTGTTGACCGCAGCCGAATTGATCGAGACCTTGTCGGCACCGCAAAGCAGCAGCTTGCGGATATCGGCAATGGTCCGCACGCCGCCGCCGACGGTGAGCGGCATGAAGCACTGCTCGGCCGTGCGTGTGACGACATCGAAGATCGTCTCGCGATTGTCCGAGGAGGCGGTGATGTCGAGGAAGCACAGCTCGTCGGCACCGGCCGCATCATAGGCTTTCGCCGCCTCGACGGGATCGCCGGCATCGACCAGATTGAGGAAATTGACGCCCTTGACGACACGGCCGTCCTTGACGTCGAGGCAGGGGATCACGCGGGCTTTCAGGGTCATTATGCGGTCTCCTTTGCCCGTGCGGCCTTGATGAGATCGAGCGCCTCCTTGGGGTCGATCCGTCCATCATAAAGGGCTCGGCCGGAGATGGCGCCTTCAAGCTTGCGGGCGTCCGGCTGCAGCATGCGCTTGATGTCTTCGATCGAGGCGAGTCCACCAGATGCGATGACCGGGATGGAAACAGCGTCCGCCAGCTCCAGTGTCGATGCCCAGTTGATGCCGGTCAGGATGCCATCGCGATCGATATCAGTATAAATGATCGCGGCAACGCCGGCGCCTTCGAATTTCTTCGCAAGCTCGATAATGCCGAGTTCGGATGCTTCCGCCCAGCCTTCGACAGCCACCTTGCCACCCTTGGCGTCGATGCCGACGGCGACACGGCCCGGAAATGCCTTGCAGGCTTCGATGACGAGCGCCGGGTCACGGACGGCAACGGTGCCGAGGATCACGCGGCGCAGCCCGCGCGACAGCCAGTTCTCGATATGCTCGAGCGTGCGGATGCCGCCGCCAAGCTGAACCGGGTTTTTCGTGGCCTTGAGGATCGCTTCAACCGCATCGCCATTGGCCGAATGTCCTGCAAAGGCACCGTCGAGATCGACCACGTGCAGCCATTCGAAACCCTGCTCTTCGAAGGATTTCGCTTGAGCGGCCGGATCGGTGTTGTAGACCGTTGCCTGTTGCATGTCGCCGAGCTTCAGGCGAACGCATTGTCCACCCTTCAGGTCGATCGCGGGAAAAAGGATCATTCGTCTCAAGTCCGTAGCGTCGTGGGCACCATCAGTGCATTCCACGCATCTACGATATCCGAACGAAAAAAGACAGCGGCAATGGCGACCGCGGCAAAAAGCACGATCAGCAGCAGGGTCACGGTGAAGGCCACCCGGACCTGGCGCCAGAAGCCGGTGCGCTTCTTCACCGACTTTTCAATATCCCGCGCCTGCCGCAGCGCCTCGCTGTTGGTGGCCATGAGCTGGATCTGCGGCTCCATGGCTTCGACATAGGTATCGGCATAGCTCGAAAGGATCTGCGAAGCGCGGTCGCGCAGCGTGCTGCGCAGATCGGCGGAGAGGTAGTTGCTTGTCACCGCCGCGATTTCCACCTCATTGGGTGAGCGGCCGGCATTGCGCTTGCGATGGCTGACAATAAAGTCGCGCTTCTGGCGCTCGTAAAGTGCATAGGCAAGCAGGCCGATCAGATCATCCTCGCTTTCGATGTAGAATTCCAGCACCGCTTCGGCGAGATCGCCGGCGCTTATCTCGCCTGATCGCAACCGTGAATTCTCGTTTCCTGGAAAGGTCTCCTGCATCAGCCGCCGAGCCTCTCTTTGAGTGCTTTGGCCGCGTTCGCGAGTGCTTTGTGATGCAGAGCCTCATCCACCTGGCGGATGATCGCCCCACCGGGCAGCCTGATATCGACAAAAGGCGGTTGCCCCTCTCTGGAGGGCCGCAACCTGTAGAATATCTTGCCTGATTTCCGCGAAGCCGGCATCGAGCGCGCTCCTGTAACTGCCCTTTCAATTACAGGAGAAATAAGGCGCGCGTATTAAAAGCCAGCCCTTACGGCGCCCAGCGCAGGAAATTCGCAATCAGCGCCAGCCCAAGCTTCTGGCTTTTTTCTGGGTGGAACTGAGAACCGGCCATATTGTCCCGCCCGACAAAGGCCGTCATCGGCCCGCCATAGTCGGTGGTGGCAATGACGTCGCCGGCATTTTCGGCGGCGAGATGGTAGGAGTGCACGAAATAGGCGTGCAGGCCATCTGGCCCGGTCGGGATGCCGTCGAAAAGCGGATGTTCATGTTTCAGGTCGAGCGTGTTCCAGCCGATCTGCGGGATCTTCAGCTCCGGATCAGCAGGCGTCATCTCCACGACATCGCCTGGAATCCAGCCGAAGCCTTGGGTCGTCGTCTTCTCAAGACCGTGTGAGGACATGAGCTGCATGCCGACGCAAATGCCGAGGAAGGGGCGCGCCTTCCGCTCGACGCCTTCGAGCAGAGCTTCCGTCATGCCGGGCACGGCATCGAGCCCGCGACGGCAATCGGCATAGGCGCCGACGCCCGGCAGCACGATACGGTCGGCAGCGGCAACGATCTCCGCCTTGTCCGTCAAGTTGATTTCCGCCTCGATACCGGCTTCACGGGCCGCGCGTTCGAAAGCCTTGGTGGCCGAGCGCAGATTGCCAGAGCCGTAATCGATAATTGCGACGCGCATTATTTGCGTCCTCCATCAAAACCGAAGAGACCGAGGGAAGTGGAATGGCTCTGCCGCGCCTGCGGGCCGGAAACCTGGTTCCATTCGGGCGCTTTCAGATCGGCGCCGGTCTCGATACTGGAAAAATAGATCTCTTCCGCAAGGTCGATCGAGGAAGCGCCGATCGCGGCCTCTTCCCGCCAGCCGCGGGAGGCGAGATTGCGAATGCGGAAATTTTGTCCTTCGAAGCCGACGAACAGGTTGACCGCGATGGCGAGCGCCATGCCCGCCAGTCCAAAGCCCGATTCCTCTGCCAACACGCCGCCGATCGCCTGTAGTGCGAAGGCAATGATTGCATGAAGCCAGAGACGATGCGCAAGCAGCCAGATCCAGGGGAAGAGGAAGGCAAGCCACGAGAAACCATCGCGGACCGTGCGTGTGTCCTCGCGCTGACCATCAGGCGGAACAAGAAAAACGTAGCTGGATGCCATCTGACGCTCCCTGCTGGGGCTCAGACGAGCGTGCCCTTCGTCGAGGGAACACGGCCCGCCTGTCTCGGATCGATCTCTGTCGCCGTGCGCAGAACGCGGGCAACGGCCTTGAAGCATGTCTCTGCAATATGGTGGTTGTTGGCACCATAGTGGTTGAGAATATGCAGGGTGATCCCGGCATTTTGCGCAAGCGCATGGAAGAACTCGCGCACGAGTTCGGTATCGAAAGTACCGATTTTCGGCGCGCTGAACGAGACGTTCCAGACGAGGAAGGGACGGCCGGAGAGATCGACAGCCGCCTTCGTCATCGTCTCGTCCATGGCGAGATCGATCGAGGCGTAACGCGTGATGCCGCGGCGGTCGCCGAGCGCCTTCGAAATCGCCTGGCCGATTGCGATGCCGGTATCCTCGACCGTGTGATGGTCGTCGATATGCAGATCACCCTTGGCCTCGATTTCCATGTCGATCAGCGAATGTCGCGAAAGCTGTTCCAGCATATGGTCGAAGAAGCCGACGCCCGTCGAAATCGTCGATTTGCCGGTGCCGTCGAGATTGACGGAAACGGAAATGGAGGTCTCGTTGGTCTTGCGGGAAAGGCTTCCCGTGCGGCTTGCTGCGGTCCCGGCCATATGGCTTTCTCCTTGAAATCAAGGTGGTTCCTTATCAGGCGCATTGCGAAATATCCAGAAGCGCGAGGGCAGAAAAGGCAGGCCATTTGCAATCGCGGCGGACCCTCTTACATAGGGTTGGACAGGGCCGATGTTCGGCCCGCTGTAACAGCCCGCGAGTTGGGGCAACAGGTGTTTGATGACGACAATTATTACAGTTCGAAAAGGCGGCAAGGTCGTGGTGGCCGGCGATGGCCAGGTCAGCCTCGGCCAGACCGTCATGAAGGGCAATGCCCGCAAGGTCCGCCGCATCGGCAAGGGCGAAGTGATCGCCGGTTTCGCTGGTGCGACGGCCGACGCCTTCACGCTTCTGGAAAGGCTCGAGAAGAAACTGGAGCAATATCCAGGTCAGCTGATGCGCGCCGCCGTCGAGCTCGCCAAGGACTGGCGTACTGACCGTTACTTGCGCAATCTCGAAGCCATGATGCTTGTCGCCGACAAGTCGGTGACGCTTGCCATTACCGGTAATGGCGATGTGCTGGAACCTGAGCATGGCGTTATGGCCATCGGTTCGGGTGGTAATTTCGCGCTTGCCGCGGCTCTCGCGCTGGCCGACACAGACAAGTCCGCCGAAGAGATTGCCCGCCGCTCGCTCGATATTGCTGCCGACATCTGCGTGTATACGAACCACAACGTCATCGTGGAAACGCTGGATGTCGAAGGCTGACAGCGTACCCCGATATACATTCCGCGATGTCACTGACGGAGATTTTCCGCTTCTGGCGCGCTGGCTCGGTGAGCCGCATATTGCGGAATGGTGGGGCGCTGTCGACAAGGAGCTTGCTTCGATCAGGGAGTCTATGACGAGCGTGGAAACGCGGCCGATGATCGTGGAGCTGGATGGGGCGCCGATTGCGTATCTCCAGAGTTACGATCCGCATCTTGAAGAGGGCCATCCTTATCAGGATCAGCCGAAAGGCACGCTTGGACTGGATATTTCGATCGGCGATGCGGACTTGCTGGGCAAGGGTCACGGCAGCACGATTGTCAGGCAGATGGCTGCCGAACTTTTCGCTGCCGGCGCGACGCGGATCGTGATCGATCCCGACCCGGCGAATGCAAGAGCGATCCGCGCTTACGAAAAGGCAGGCTTCCGGCATTTCGACACGAGAACATCCATATATGGTCCAGCCCATTTCATGGTTATGGACCTACCCGAAGAAACGGATCTGATATGACTACTTTTTCTCCCCGCGAGATCGTTTCCGAGCTCGACCGTTACATCATCGGCCAGCATGAAGCCAAACGCGCCGTGGCGATCGCGCTCCGTAACCGCTGGCGCCGTCATCAGCTCGATCCGAGCCTGCGCGATGAAGTCATGCCGAAGAATATCCTGATGATCGGCCCGACCGGCGTCGGCAAAACGGAAATCTCCCGTCGCCTCGCCAAGCTCGCGGGCGCGCCTTTCATCAAGGTCGAAGCCACGAAGTTCACCGAGGTCGGTTATGTCGGCCGTGATGTCGAGCAGATCATCCGCGATCTCGTCGAAGTCGGCATCGGCCTGGTGCGTGAAAAGAAGCGCGCCGAGGTTCAGGCCAAGGCCCATATGAGCGCCGAGGAGCGCGTTCTCGATGCGCTGGTCGGTGCGACGGCCTCGCCCGCGACCCGTGAAAGCTTCCGCAAGAAGCTGCGCAATGGCGAACTCGACGATAAGGAAATCGATATCGAAGTGGCCGATACCGGCTCCGGCATGGGCGGCTTCGATATCCCCGGCATGCCGGGCGCCAATATCGGTGTGCTGAACCTGTCGGAAATGTTCGGCAAGGCGATGGGCGGCCGCACCAAGAAGGTGCGCACCACGGTGAAGGCCTCCTACACAGACCTGGTCCGCGACGAGTCCGATAAACTTATCGACAACGAAGTCATCCAGCGCGAGGCTGTGCGCTCGGTTGAAAATGACGGCATCGTCTTCCTCGACGAAATCGACAAGATCGCGGCCCGCGATGGCGGTGTTGGCGCCGGCGTTTCCCGCGAAGGCGTCCAGCGCGACCTGCTGCCGCTCGTCGAAGGCACGACGGTTTCCACCAAATACGGCCCGGTGAAGACGGATCACATCCTCTTCATCGCCTCCGGCGCCTTCCATGTTTCCAAGCCGTCGGATCTGCTGCCGGAATTGCAGGGCCGCTTGCCGATCCGCGTCGAGCTTCGTCCGCTGAACAAGGAAGACTTCCGCCGCATCTTGACGGAAACCGAGGCAAGCCTCATTCGCCAGTACAAGGCGCTGATGGAAACCGAAAGCCTGACGCTCGATTTCACCGATGACGCGATCGATGCGCTCGCCGATGTCGCCGTCCATCTGAACTCCTCCGTCGAAAATATCGGCGCGCGCCGCCTGCAGACGGTCATGGAGCGGGTGCTGGACGACATCTCCTATAACGCACCGGATCGCGCCGGCACGGATGTGAAGATCGATGCCGCTTACGTACGCGAGCATGTCGGCGATCTCGCGCAGAATACCGACCTGTCGCGCTTCATCCTGTGATCGGGGGAACGTCGTTTCCTGTCTTTGCGCAGGTAATGCAAAAACTTTGACGATCTGAACTCTCGACAGCGGGCCTTTTACTTTTTAGTGAAAGGCCCGCTTTGTTTTTTGTACGGCTTTATTCGGACAAGATTCTGGTCCAGTCAGCCGCCACGAAGACGACAGGGAAAGACGGGAAAGCAGATCGTGCGACGCCTTTTGACAAGCCTTGTGATTGCCATGACTATCGTGGGCTCGGTCCCTGCGCTTGCGGCGCAGGCTGTTCCGCCCGGAAACCGTCATGCCGAGCAGCCGGATATTCCAGGCGCTTCGGTCCGCCGCACCAAGGGCACCAAGACGACCTTCGATATCAAATATGAGAAGGTGTACGATCTCCTGTCGACCGACCATGAGCTCCTGGGCAAGATCAAGAAGGTATCAAACGCTTACGGCATCAATCCCATTCACGTGATCGGCGCGATCGTCGGCGAACATACTTATAATGTCGATGCCTATGACCGCCTGCAGGCTTACTATGTGAAGGCCGCTTCCTATGCCGGTGAGAGCTTCCGCTTTGCCTATGATGGCGAGAACGTCGACGATTTCGTCGACCGGCCGCAATTTGCCGCCTGCAACGGCAAGAGCGATTCCTACACGCTCTGGACTTGCCGCGAGGATGTCTGGGAAAGTGATTTTCGTGGAAAGACCGTCGGTGGCAAGAGCTTCCCGAACAACCGCTTCAGTGCCGTCTTCTTCCAGCCCTTCTACGCAGGCCAGACCTTCGGCCTTGGCCAGGTCAACCCGCTGACGGCGTTGATGCTGTCTGATCTCGTATCCCGCGTTTCCGGCTATCCGAACCTGAACGAGAAGAATGCCGGCTCGGTCTACAAGGCAATCATGGACCCAGACATCTCGCTTGCCTTCGTCGCCGCCTCGATCCGCAGGTCGATCGACGACTACAAGGAGATCGCCGGCATGGATATCTCCGGCAATCCGGGAGTCACGGCCACACTTTATAATGTCGGCAATTCTCGCCAGCGCGCAGCAGCGCTTGCCGCCAAGAATCGCTCCTCCGGCACGACAGTCTGGCCGGAAGAGAATTATTACGGCTGGCTGGTCAACGATAAACTGGACGAGCTGAAGGGCCTGCTCTAACTTTCGAGGCCTGCTGGGAAGACGATAGCTTCCCGCGAAAGGCTATGCTCATGGACATGCGTCCGGACCCCTTCGTACCGCCGGCACCGCTGCCGCGCACCGTGCCGCCGTCGCGGCTCGAGATCATCAGGACGATTTTCCGCAACCCGCTCGAGCTCTGGGGCGAACCATCCTATACGCTGCCCTGGATCCGCACCAATTTCTTCGGCCAGAGAACGCTGATCGTCAACGATCCCGGCCTCATCAAACATGTGCTGGTCGATAACGCCAACAATTACCGCATGTCCGATGTCCGTCAGCTCGTCCTGCGCCCGATCCTTCGCGACGGGCTGCTGACTGCGGAAGGCCCTGTCTGGAAACGCTCGCGCAAGGCCGTCGCCCCCGTCTTCACGCCCCGGCATGCCAAGGGCTTTGCCAACCAGATGCTGCGCCAGTCGGAGGACTACGCCCGCAAATATGCCGATGTCGAGGAGGCCGGCACGATTTTCGATATCAGCACCGACATGACGGAGCTGACCTTCGCCATCCTCGCAGACACGTTGTTTTCCGGTGAGATCGTCACATCGAGCGGCCACTTCGCCGACGATGTCAACGAGCTGCTGCATCGCATGGGCCGCGTCGATCCGATGGATCTGCTGCGGGCCCCGTCCTGGGTTCCACGTGTGACACGCATCGGCGGCCAGAAGGTCCTTGAGAAATTCCGTGCCATCGTCCGCAACACCATGGATATGCGGCTCGCCAAGATGAAGGCCGACCGCAGCACGGCGCCGAACGATTTCCTGACCCTGCTGCTGGAGCAGGCCGGTCCCGATGGCCTGACGAAGGAGGAGATCGAAGACAATATCCTGACCTTCATCGGTGCGGGCCACGAGACAACCGCCCGCGCGCTCGCCTGGACGCTCTATTGCGTATCGAACAGCCCGCATATCCGCGAGGCGATGGAAGAGGAGATCGATAGGGTCCTCGCATCAGGCGCAGAACCGGTTGAATGGCCGGATCTGATGCCACAGACCCGCGCCGCCTTCGAGGAGGCACTCCGCCTTTATCCGCCCGCTCCTTCGATCAATCGCGCTGCCATTGCAGATGATTACTGGACGAGCCCCAAGGGCGAGCGTGTCGAGATCGAGGCTGGCGTCACCGTGCTCGTCATGCCCTGGACATTGCATCGCCATGAACTCCATTGGGATCGGCCGCGCGCCTATATGCCGGAACGATTCCTGCCGGAAAACCGTGCCTCCATCGGCCGTTTCCAGTTCCTGCCGTTCGGCGCCGGTCCGCGCGTCTGCATCGGCGCCACCTTTGCGCTTCAGGAAGCGGTTATCGCGCTGGCCGTCTTGATGCAGCACCACCGTTTCGATTCGACCGATCAGACGAATCCCTGGCCGGTGCAGAAGCTGACGACGCAGCCGCAAAACGGCCTTCCGATGCGCGTGACCCGCCGGACTGTTTCCAAGCCTGCATAAATCTTTCGAATTGTTGCTGAATTGACTGTGAATGAAAGCCGGGCAAAGTGGCAGCATGAAAAAAGCTGCCACTGCAAGGGAGACACCGCATGAGCCGCATTGAAAAGAATGGTCTCTTCATCGAAGCCGTCCTTCATGATTTCCTCGTGAAGGAGGCATTGTCGGGCCTCGCCATCGAT
This sequence comes from Rhizobium sp. 768_B6_N1_8, assembly GCF_051811225.1. Taxonomy (NCBI): domain Bacteria; kingdom Pseudomonadati; phylum Pseudomonadota; class Alphaproteobacteria; order Hyphomicrobiales; family Rhizobiaceae; genus Rhizobium; species Rhizobium sp. 768_B6_N1_8. Next base: position 4,461,231 of record NZ_JBPWPV010000001.1, read on the forward strand.
GCGGACAAGTTCTTCGCCGATTTCTCGGCGATCGTACATGATCTGGCGCCGAAGAACCGCGCGCTGCTTTTGAAGCGCGACCAGCTACAGGCAAAGATCGACGACTGGTATCGCCGGAACGGCGCACCGACGGATATGGACGCTTATCAGTCCTTCCTGAAAGAGATCGGCTATCTCCTGCCCGAAGGGCCGGATTTTCAGGTTTCGACTGCCAATGTCGATGCCGAGATCGCCTCTCTTGCCGGCCCGCAGCTCGTCGTTCCCGTCATGAACGCCCGCTATGCGTTGAATGCCGCCAATGCTCGCTGGGGTTCGCTCTATGACGCGCTCTATGGCACCGATGCCATCCCGGAAACGGACGGCGCCGAAAAGGGCAGTGGCTACAACCCCAAGCGCGGCGAAAGGGTCATCGCCTGGGTGCGCAATTTCCTCGATTCCGCCGTTCCCCTCGATGGTAGCTCCTGGAAGGATGTCGGCTCCCTCGCCGTCAAGAATGGTGCTCTGGCGATTGCTGCCGTCGATGGCAAAACACTGGCGTTGAAAGATGCCGGACACTTTGCCGGCTATCGCGGCGATGCGAACGCGCCGACCCATATTCTCCTGAAGAATAACGGCATCCATATCGAAATCGTGCTTGATGCCTCGACCGCGATCGGCAAGACCGATCCGGCCCATATTTCTGACGTCTGGCTGGAATCGGCCATCACCACGATCATGGACTGCGAGGATTCCATTGCTGCCGTCGACGCCGAGGACAAGGTCGTCGTCTACCGCAATTGGCTCGGCCTCATGAAGGGCGACCTGCAGGAAGAAGTGGCCAAGGCCGGTTCGACATTCGTTCGCAAGCTCAACCCGGATATCGCCTACGCGGCCCCCGGCGGACAGAGCTTCGAACTGCATCGCCGCTCTCTGATGCTGGTGCGTAATGTCGGCCACCTGATGACCAATCCGGCGATCGTCGATCGCGATGGCAACGAGGTTCCGGAAGGCATCATGGATGCCGTAATTACCGGCTTGATTGCGCTCTACGATGTCGGCCCGTCCGGACGCCGCAAGAATTCGCGTGCCGGTTCCATGTATGTCGTCAAGCCGAAGATGCATGGCCCCGAAGAGGTCGCCTTCGCAGTCGAGATCTTCTCACGCGTTGAAGACGCCCTCGGCATGGCGCGCAACACCATGAAGATGGGTATCATGGACGAGGAGCGCCGCACGACGGTCAATCTCAAGGAATGCATCCGCGCTGCCCGCGAACGGGTCGTCTTCATCAACACGGGCTTCCTCGATCGCACAGGCGATGAAATCCACACTTCTATGGAAGCCGGCCCGATGATCCGCAAAGGCGACATGAAGCAGGCCGCCTGGATTGGAGCCTACGAAAACTGGAATGTCGATATCGGCCTCGAATGCGGCCTCTCCGGCCACGCGCAGATCGGCAAGGGCATGTGGGCCATGCCCGATCTGATGGCCGCAATGCTGGAGCAGAAGATCGCCCATCCGAAGGCTGGGGCTAACACAGCCTGGGTGCCGTCGCCGACGGCCGCTACTCTGCATGCCACGCATTATCACCAGATCAATGTCGCCAAGGTGCAGCAAGGCCTGAAGGATCGCACCCGCGCCAAGCTCGCCGACATTCTCTCGGTGCCGGTCGTTGTACGGCCGAACTGGACGCCGGACGAAATCCAGCGCGAACTCGACAACAATGCACAGGGCATTCTGGGTTACGTCGTGCGCTGGGTCGACCAGGGTATCGGCTGCTCCAAGGTGCCTGACATCAACAATGTCGGCCTCATGGAAGACCGCGCGACATTGCGGATTTCCGCCCAGCACATGGCGAACTGGCTGCACCACAAGATCGTCACGAAGGAGCAGGTCGTTGAAACGATGAAGCGTATGGCCGCCGTCGTCGACCAGCAGAATGCCGGCGATTCGGCCTACATCCAGATGGCCGGGAATTTCGATGATTCGATTGCCTTCCAGGCAGCACTCGATCTGGTCCTGAAGGGCAGGGAACAGCCGAACGGCTACACCGAGCCGGTCCTGCATCGCCGCCGCATCGAGCTCAAGGCAAAGCAGACCGCCTGAGCCCGCCAGATACAAAAAGGCCGCCGGACTCAAAAGTCCGGCGGCCTTTTTTATACCGAATTCAGCTTCTAGCTTACTGGATAACGATGACCTTGGAGGTGGTCTTGCCCGGACGGACGCGGCTGTAGAGATCGATCACGTCCTGGTTCATCAGGCGGATGCAGCCAGAAGAAGCGGCGGTGCCGATCGATGCCCATTCGGGGGTACCATGCAGGCGGAAGAGCGTGTCCTGGCCCTTCTCGTTGAAGAGATACATGGCGCGTGCGCCGAGCGGGTTGCTGAGGCCTGGACCCATGCCGTCTTCGACATACTTGGCGATTTCAGGACGACGGACGGCCATTTCCTTCGGCGGATGCCAGTTTGGCCATTCCTGCTTCCAGGCGACATAGGCCGTGCCGGACCATGCAAAGCCCTGCTTGCCGACGCCGATCCCGTAGCGGACGGCCTTGCCGTTGGGCAGGATATAATAGAGGTGACGCTCGCGCGTGTTGACGATGATCGTGCCCGGACGCTCGTCGCTCTGGTAGCTGACGATCTGCCGGCGGAATTCCGGCTTGACGCGGTCGATCGGAATTGCCGGCAGGGAGTATCCGGCATCCGACGTCACACCGTAGGCGTCATTGAAGATTTGTGCCGTCTGAACGGTCGGACCTGCGCCCTTGTCATCGACGGACGCGGATTCGGACGTCGTGGAGCAGCCGGCCAGTGCCAGGGTCGCCAGCAGGCCAAATACAGGGAATGCATTGCGGATGCGCATGGATGACTCGTGAAGGTTTTGGGGCAAGGGAGGATAGTCTTTCGACCATCGTTGCTTATGGTTTATTTTCGATTAACTTTGCCTTTGCAAGGCTGCTGCGGTGCGACAAAATCCATCTGCGCCGCAAATTAGAAGCGCATGGCTTTTTTGCAACAATGACCAAGGCCCCCTGACACTTATCCATGACGATTTTGAGCGTTTACAATAACAATCCGTTAATCGATGGCCGGCAATCGGACAGGGCCATGATGGTGCGCCGTGGCATGCAGATTTTGCTCCACGATATGCGCCACGCAGTGCTGCCGGAACTGCCTCTGGCGAGCGGCCGCCGGGCCGATTTGATTACCATCTCTGAAAAGGGAGAGGTCTGGATCATCGAGATCAAGACGTCGATCGAGGACTTCAAGGTCGATCGTAAATGGCCGGATTACCGTCTGCATTGCGACCGGCTATTCTTTGCAACACACAAGGATGTGCCTGTCGATATATTTCCAGAGGAGTGCGGCCTTTTTCTTTCAGATGGTTACGGGGCGCATATGCTGCGCGAGGCACCTGAACACCGCCTGCCGCCGGCGACCCGCAAGGCCGTAACGCTCAACTTTTCGCGCGCAGCCGCGCAGCGGCTGATGATGGCCGAATGGGCAAACGGCAAACCGTTCAACGTGGATGATGTCTGACTATTTCGGCGCGCGTTTGGCGAGGATGCGCTGCAGCGTGCGGCGGTGCATGTTGAGCCGGCGTGCCGTCTCAGACACGTTGCGCTCACACATTTCGTAGACACGCTGGATATGCTCCCAGCGCACGCGATCCGCCGACATGGGGTTTTCCGGCAGTTCCGCCTTTTCCCCGGGCCGTTGCGTCAACGCCGCAAACACATCATCGGCATCAGCAGGTTTCGCCAGGTAATCCACAGCCCCGAGCTTCACTGCCGTCACCGCGGTGGCGATATTGCCGTAGCCCGTCAGCACGATGATGCGCGTGTCGTCGCGGCGCTGGCGAATCGCTTCGATGACATCGAGACCGTTGCCGTCACCGAGTCGTAAGTCGACCACCGCATATTTCGGCGGCCGGCCCTTGGACTTTGCCACACCTTCCGCCACCGATTCGGCCGTTTCCACATGGAAGCCGCGTGCCTCCATAGCCCGTGCTAAACGACGCAAAAACGGGCCGTCGTCGTCGACGATCAGCAGGCTCGGGTCAGGCCCGATATGCTCCTCGTTGGAGCCGGCGGAAATCTCATGGTTCTGATCTGTCATCGCTACGGTCCCGGCGGTTGAATGTCCGAATGCGTCAACCGCTTATATTCTGTTTATGCCCACAAAGTCATTTTGTCGAATTTGCGTCTATCAACACGCGCGGCCATTCGATTCGAATGCGAGCGCCGGCATTTTCCGGATCACGGTTTTCGAAAATCAAAGACGCGCCGGAGCGCTCCAGCAGCGTCTTGGCGATGAAAAGCCCCAGCCCCAGGCCTCCAGCCGTATCTTCCCTCTGCCGTTTGGTGACGTAAGGCTCGCCGATCCGCGTCAGAATATCGGGCGCGTAGCCGTTGCCGTCGTCCTCGATGACGATGAGCACCTTTTCGTGATCATGCTCGACCGTGACCGTCACCTTCTCCCGCGCATAGTCGACAGCGTTCTCGACGAGGTTGCCGAGCCCGTACATGATGCCGGCATTGCGGTCGGTAACAGGCTCGCCCCTGCGCGGGCTCTTTTCCATCAACTCCAGCTTGATGCCGAATTCGCGATGTGGCGCCACGATTTCCTCCATCATCGAGGAAAGGGGTAGCCGCCGCAGATGCGCCTCGCCCTCGGCGGAGAGCGTCGTCAGCCGGCGAAGGATGTCGCGGCAGCGCTCACTCTGACTGCGCAGAAGCTGCACATCCTCGCGGAACCGGTCGTCATTCTTGAGCTCGCGCTCCATCTCCTTGGCAACGACGCTGATCGTGGCAAGCGGCGTGCCGAGCTCATGGGCTGCGGCCGCCGCAAGCCCGTCGAGCTGGGAAAGATGCTTTTCCCGCTGCAGCACCAGCTCAGTTGCCGCCAGCGCGTCGGCAAGCTGGCTTGCTTCCATCGACACCCGATAGGCATAGAAGGCGGCAAAGGCCATGGTCGAAGCAATTGAACACCAGACGCCGAACTGCATGACATTGTGCACGTTGATTTCCATCCCGTCGAACCACGGAAGTGGAAAGGGCGAGAAGGCAAGCACGGTAATGCAGACCATCGCAAAGCCGATCAATGCAGTGCTGTAGCGGATCGGCTGTGAGGCGAAGGAAATGATGACGGGAACGCAGACCAGTGCCGCAAAGGGATTGGCAAGGCCGCCAGTAATGAAGAGCAGCGCGCAGAGCTGCAGAAGGTCGAAACCCAAAAGCGCGAAAGCGGCACGCGGCTCAAGCCGGTGAGTCGGCGGATAGCGTATCGTCAGATAGAAATTCACCGCGGCGAGTGCGGCAATCAGCGAGCAGCTGGCAACCAGCGGCAGGGGGAATTTTAACAGGAACGCGACGATGAAGACTGTTACCGCCTGGCCGATGACCGCCAGCCATCGCAATCGCACCAAAGTCTGCAGGCGTAGCCGGCGGCTGCTTAGCCTGTCTTCCCGTGTCTGGATTTCGGTCTTCTCAATCACGCCACACTCCTACAGCATCTTCCGAAAATCGGAATCGATTTCGGAAAGCTTGATGCGTAGATTCAAAGAGTTAGAGCGTCCGTTGCGCGTCCGAATGAACGCACGGCGCTCCAACGCCGCGGATTATGTACCACGGGGCTTTGCCCTTGTCGTCGGCGCCGCTTCATCAGGCTTTTCCGGCCAGGGATGTCTTGGATAGCGCCCCCGCATATCCGCGCGCACATCCTTCCACGAGCCCGCCCAGAAACCTGGCAGGTCGCGGGTCGTCTGGATCGGCCTGTGCGCCGGCGAAGTAAGCTCCAGCAGCAGAGGCAATCGTCCGCCGGCGACCGCCGGATGCTGCTTGAGACCGAAGAGCTCTTGTACCCGGATCGTCAGCGTCGGCTCTTCGCCGTCGTATTGGATCGGATGGCGTTGCCCCGTCGGCGCATCGAAATGCGTTGGTGCAAGCCGTGCGAGATCGCGCTGCAGGTCGTGCGGGACGAGTGCCATCAGTCCGTTGGAGAGCCCGGAGGCGGAAATATCCGAAAGCCCTCGCGCGTCCATCTGGAAAGGGATGAACCAGTCTTCCATGCGGTCAAGCAGCGCTTCGTCGCTCATATCGGGCCATGGTTCACCAATCGTCCGGTGCAGGAAGCCGATCCGCTCCCGAAGCTGCAGAGCCTCCTTGGAAAAGGGAAGCTGATCGAGCCCCAGCTCCTGCAATCCCTGCGCAAGCGCCCGTACCACCGCCTCGCCCGAGGGGCGTGGAAGCGGCGCTTCCTCGAAAACGATCGCGCCGAGTCTTGTGGCCCGGCGTGCCCGCACCTGCCGGCTCTGCCTATCGAAAAAGGTCTGATCGTCCGTCCGGATTTCGCCCGGCAGCTCGGCTTCGATGTCGGCGCGGGAAACGTCCGCTGCCGCCAGAATTCTCCCCTGTGCGGCCCGACCCGTCAGATCGGCGATTACGAGCATCTGGCTGCCGGCTAGCCGCTCGGTCTCCGCAAGCTCGGCGCCTCGGCCGTTCGCCATGACATACCGCCCGCGCGCGCCGCGCTGAAGCGCGATTCGATCCGGGAACGCATGCAGCAGAAGCCTTCCTGCAAGCGCAGGTTCAGCGCTCGAAACCCCGTTGAAACCTTCTGAGAGTCTTCCTGCGAGCCGTCTCGAAGCCTCGGCCCTTTCGCCTTTTTCACCTCTGAACCGTCGCAGACGCTCTTCCAGATCGATGCCAGTGCCGCCGAGCCCCTGCTCGGTCAGCAGCACGGATATCAGCGCCGCATCCCTAGCATGACCCGATTCGCCAGCCGAAACCACCATGGCGGCCAGCCGCGGCGGCAGGGCGAGGTCGCGCATCACCTTGCCTCGCGCCGTCAACGCACCGTTTTTGTCCAGCGCCCCAAGCTGCGCCAATAGCGCGCGTGCTTCCTTGATTGTCGTCTCCGGCGGTTGATCGACAAAAGCGAGCGATTTCGTATCCTGAACGCCCCAATGGGCGAGATCGAGCACGAGACCGGAAAGATCGCTCGAAAGAATCTGTGGTGGTGTGAAGGCCGGAAGTGCCGCCGTCTGGCCCTGATGCCACAGGCGGATCGCGATGCCAGGTTCTGTCCTTCCCGCGCGGCCGGCACGCTGATCGGCCGAAGCGCGCGACACCCGCACGGTTTCCAGCCGCGTGATGCCCGTCGATGCCTCGAAGACCGGCAGTCGCTGCAGCCCGCTGTCGATCACGATCCGCACGCCATCGATAGTGATCGAAGTTTCGGCAATTGAGGTCGCAAGCACGATTTTGCGCGTGCCCGGTGCCGCAGGGCGGATCGCCGCATCCTGCTCCTTCTGGCTGAGATTACCGTAGAGCGGTGCAATCAGCGTCTGGGTGCCGAACCGCCCCTCGAGCCGCTCTGCTGTCCGGGTGATCTCCGCCTGGCCGGGGAGGAAGGCGAGAATCGATCCGGGTTCGCTCGCATGAAAACTGGCGATCGCCCGCACCATCGCGTCTTCAATGCGCTCGCCGCCCGGCCGGTCCTGATAACGGATATCAATCGGAAAGCTTCGACCCGTACTCTCGACAACAGGCGGATGATTAAGCAGTGCAGCGACCCGTTCGACATCGAGCGTGGCCGACATCACAAGGATACGCAGGTCCTCGCGAAGCGCCGATTGAACGTCGAGCGCCAGCGCAAGGCCGAAATCGGCATCCAGCGACCGCTCGTGGAATTCGTCGAAGATGACGGTGGAGACTCCGGAGAGCTCGGGATCATCGAGGATCATACGGGCGAAGACGCCCTCGGTGACAACCTCGATCCGCGTCCTGGCCGATATCCTGTTATCCAGGCGCATGCGGTAACCGACCGTTTCGCCCACCTGCTCGCCGAGCAGGGACGCCATGCGGCCCGCCGCGGCACGTGCCGCCAGCCGGCGCGGTTCCAGCAGGATGATCTTCCCTTCGTCACGCCAGGCCTGGCCAAGGAGATGAAGCGGTACCAGCGTCGTTTTGCCGGCGCCTGGAGGAGCCGAAAGCACGGCTCGCTTCTCCTTGCCAAGCGCCGCGCTGATATCAGGCAGCACATGCGAAACCGGAAGCTCCGGCAAAGAGGGCGTCGTCTTCACTTTCGGGCCGTCACCATTTCATAGGCAAGGATGGCAGCCGCCAGATCCTCGAGCGCTGCGCCGACGGATTTGAAGAGGGTAATCTCTTGTGCATCTTTCCGCCCGTCACAGGCACCTGATATCAGCTCTGCCAGTTCGCCGCGTATATCGCTCTCTTTCAGCAGCCCGCTCCTCAATGGTTGGACGATGTCGCCGCCTTCGCTCAGCGCGCCTGCCCTTGTGTCAACATAGACGGCGGCGCGCAGTACGGCCGCATCGTCGCTCTCCCGCATGCTGGGCTTAAAGGCGCCAACCAGATCGAGATGGGCGCCGGGTTTCAGCCATTCGCCTCGAACAAGTGGCTCACTGGAGAGTGTCGCACAGGAAATGATATCGGCTGTTCTTGCGGCCGCTTCAATATCGCTCACCGCTTCGGCCCGCAGCCCAAGAGCCCGCGCTTCCGCCGCCGCCTTCTCCGTTGCCTCGCTATTGCGCCCCCAGATACGGTAGCGCCGGATCGGCCTGACTGTCCCGTGCGCCTGCATAAGATTAAGTGAAAGCCGGCCGGTGCCGCAGATCAGCATTTCCTCTGCATCCGTTCGGGAAAGATAGCGCGATGCCAAGGCTGAGGTCGCTGCCGTCCGCCGCGCCGTCAATTCTCCGCCCTCCATGACAGCCAGCATCTGCCCGCTTGCCGCAGAAGAAAGCAGATAGCTCCCGAAGATTGCA
>NZ_JBPWPV010000001.1:4475000-4824156 GCF_051811225.1 Rhizobium sp. 768_B6_N1_8
AAGGCGCTTGAGAGAACTATGTTGAAGGAACTCGGCAAATTGCACGCGTAACTTCGGAAGAAGCGTGACCCCATAGTAGGCAACTATTGTGGGGTGGCACAGACCAGGGGGTAGCGACTGTTTATCAAAAACACAGGGCTCTGCGAAGTCGCAAGACGACGTATAGGGTCTGACGCCTGCCCGGTGCTGGAAGGTTAAGAGGAGAGGTGCAAGCTTTGAATCGAAGCCCCAGTAAACGGCGGCCGTAACTATAACGGTCCTAAGGTAGCGAAATTCCTTGTCGGGTAAGTTCCGACCTGCACGAATGGCGTAACGACTTCCCCGCTGTCTCCAACATAGACTCAGTGAAATTGAATTCCCCGTGAAGATGCGGGGTTCCTGCGGTCAGACGGAAAGACCCCGTGCACCTTTACTATAGCTTTACACTGGCATTCGTGTCGGCATGTGTAGGATAGGTGGTAGGCTTTGAAGCAGGGACGCCAGTTTCTGTGGAGCCATCCTTGAAATACCACCCTTATCGTCATGGATGTCTAACCGCGGCCCGTTATCCGGGTCCGGGACAGTGTATGGTGGGTAGTTTGACTGGGGCGGTCGCCTCCGAAAGAGTAACGGAGGCGCGCGATGGTGGGCTCAGACCGGTCGGAAATCGGTCGTCGAGTGCAATGGCATAAGCCCGCCTGACTGCGAGACTGACAAGTCGAGCAGAGACGAAAGTCGGTCATAGTGATCCGGTGGTCCCGCGTGGAAGGGCCATCGCTCAACGGATAAAAGGTACGCCGGGGATAACAGGCTGATGACCCCCAAGAGTCCATATCGACGGGGTTGTTTGGCACCTCGATGTCGGCTCATCGCATCCTGGGGCTGGAGCAGGTCCCAAGGGTTTGGCTGTTCGCCAATTAAAGCGGTACGTGAGCTGGGTTCAGAACGTCGTGAGACAGTTCGGTCCCTATCTGCCGTGGGTGTAGGAATATTGACAGGATCTGTCCCTAGTACGAGAGGACCGGGATGGACATATCTCTGGTGGACCTGTTGTCCTGCCAAGGGCATAGCAGGGTAGCTATATATGGACGGGATAACCGCTGAAGGCATCTAAGCGGGAAACCCACCTGGAAACGAGTATTCCCTATCAGAGCCGTGGAAGACGACCACGTTGATAGGCCGGGTGTGGAAGTGCGGCAACGCATGAAGCTTACCGGTACTAATAGCTCGATTGGCTTGATCGTTCTCATTGACTATGCTCATCGAACAAAGTTCGATAAGCCTGACCTTTTGTCCTCACGCGCCATAGGCGCTGCGGACGGCGCGCCGGACAACCGGCGACGCGCTTTGCGCTTGCGGCCTTCTGGCCGAAGGTGCCTCGCGAAAGGTAAGACGTGTTCAAATAAAAGGATGTGAAAACATCCACCAGCTTCTCAACACAAGTTGCGCTTCGCTGACCTGGTGGTCATGGCGGGGTGGCTGCACCCGTTCCCTTTCCGAACACGGCCGTGAAACGCCCCAGCGCCTATGGTACTTCGTCTTAAGACGCGGGAGAGTCGGTCGCTGCCAGGTCTGCAAAACGCAACTCGTGTAAATCTTCTCTTTACGAAACTTACGGCCCAAAGCCGATCAAAGGGCCGCTCGCAAAGCGGCCTTTTGTGTTTGGGGCCACAGGAACACGAGACAAATTGCAAAGCGATTTACGCAGACGATATTTTGCCAGAGGCAAAAATCGGTCGGTATTTTGCCAATAGGCAAAAACCTGGACGGACGACGCTAGCGTCGCCTGGATAACGCGGGGTGGAGCAGCCCGGTAGCTCGTCAGGCTCATAACCTGAAGGCCGCAGGTTCAAATCCTGCCCCCGCAACCAAACTCTTTCCGAAGATCAAAACGAAAAAGCCCTCCATATCGGAGGGCTTTCGTATGTCTGCACCAGCGCTCGCATCGTCGGGCTCCGTGCAATTCCTTCTCCCCGAAATACCGAAGTCCGCTATCGCAGGCGCTAAGACTCATCTTCGATGGCCATCCCAGCGCCTCGCTCCCAAAGTACCGCCATAACCGCAAGGGTCTACGCAGCGAATGCAGCAATGCCGCAACACAAAACCACAAGCCCGCCGCAAAGCGGGTTGTTTTATTGTTGCGAGAAGCGGCGACGCCCATCGTCTCCAGCCACCGCAGCCCGCCACAACGCCGGAATTTATCTGATCCTCGGAAAAACCACAGCTAGCCGGAATAAATCGGCAGCGCCGTTGTCAACGTTCATGAAACTGCTCTGCAAAACAAGGAGCCCGCATGAATATCTTTCCCCGAAAAAGATCCCTTCCGTTGGCGGCATCGATCTTGGTGATCTTGTCCGTTTCCGCGTTTGCGGACGATTCAGCATCGCATGAACGCAGCTCCTCCGCGATTACCGACGAGACCCCGTTTCTGTCGGAAAATGACGCCGCCATGGCGAAGATGATGAACGACATGGCGGTCAGGCCGACGGGCGACGTCAACAGGGATTTCGTCGAGATGATGATCCCTCATCATCAAGGGGCGATCGATATGGCGCAGACCTACCTGCGCTACGGTAGCAATGAGCAACTCAAGCGCATTGCCCAGGAAATCATCGTCGATCAGCAGCAGGAAATTGCTGCGATGCGGCTGGCTCTCGGCGATCCTCTTCCGCCTTCGGATCCGGCGCCAACTCAAGTTTCCCCGCAAAACCCCGTCCTCTCCGGCGCCGGCATGTCGATGATGCCGGATATGGATCCGAATATGAAAATGGGCAACTGAAAGGACCCTGTCATGAAGTCTAGCCTTCTTGCCCTCAGCCTTCTTGCCGGCACGATGCTGGTGCCCTCAGTGAGCTTCGCCGGCCAGGCGCCGGGTGCGGCCTCCGATCCGGATATCCCGATCAGCAGCAGGGATCGCGTCTATGCTGCAGAACAGTTCTCCAATACGGTTTCAGTCACTGATCCTTCCACAAACAAACTGCTCGGCGTCATCCGTCTCGGCGATCCGCAGCCGGGCAATCTGAGCCCGCTCTATCGGGGGCAGGTCCTGGTCCATGGCATGGGTTTTTCGCCGGACCACAAAACGCTGGCCGTCGTTTCGATCGGCTCGAATTCGGTGACTTTCATCGACACGGCCACGAATACGGTAAAGCACACCACCTATGTGGGCCGCTCGCCGCATGAGGCATTCTTTACACCCGATGGCAACGAAGTCTGGGTCACCGTTCGCGGAGAGGATTACATCTCCGTCATCGATGCGCATACCTATGAGGAGAAGATGCAGATCAAGGTGCCGGCTGGTCCGGGCATGCAGATCTTCTCGCCGGACGGCAGGTACGGTTACATCTGCTCCTCGTTCAACCCTGAGACCGTAGTCGTTTCCGTCGCCGATCACCAGATCGTCGGCCACATCAAGCAGGAAAGCCCTTTCTGCCCCAATATTGCGGCAACGCCTGACGGCAAACAGGTCTGGTTCACCCTGAAGGATACCGGCAAGACACAAGTCTTCAACGCCGAAGCACCCTTTGATCTCATAAAGACGATCGATACCGGGCCGATCACCAATCATGTCAACATCGTTCACAATGCCAATGGCGACTTTGCCTATGTTTCCGTCGGCGGACTCAATCAGGTGAAGGTCTATCGCACGGATAACTTCCAACAGGTCGCGGCAATTCCTGTCGGCAATCTTCCACACGGCGTCTGGCCATCAGGCGATGGCACGCGCGTCTATGTGGGTCTCGAAAATGCCGATGCGCTTGCAGCAATCGACACACTGACAAACAAGGTAATCGCGACGATACCGATCGGCCAGGCGCCGCAGGCTGTCAATTATGTCCCCGATGCAGTCCCTGAGGGCGATGGCATGCGGAATCTCCAGCCGCTCGGCATCGCCGGCCAGGTAGCGCATCTTACCCTGCACGCACCGAAGACAAAGCAGGATGGCGCTGCACCAACGAGTATTTCTCTTTTCGACCAAGGTTTGTCACAGGTGCTGCAGGCATCCGTGACCGGCCTGGAGGCCAAGAAACCCTATACCCTCGCACTCTCCACGCGGGCTGACGGTTCTGGCGATCTTCAACCCTTGGCGTCATTCATGACAAACCCGGCCGGTTCGGCGATCGTCAATGCCGTTGGCCCCATCCGGCAGATCGTCCAGAGCAGCGAGAAGGCCGAGCGCCGCTATCTCGTCATTGCCGCGGCGGGAGATAAAGGGTCCGGCGAAGTCGTCCAGATCGAAGCGAAGTAGATCTCTTCCGCCCGCCGCCTGTGATAGGGTGGCGGGCGGAAGCTCCTGAAGGTAAGCCTCATGAGTGACATTCTGCAGCTTGTCGAACCGATGATCCCGGCGCTTCGCCGGTACGCCCGCGGATTGCTCAAGGATGCAACGGCAGCCGACGATCTCGTTCAGGATTGCCTGGAGCGGGTTATTGCCCATTGGCATCATCGCCGAAACGAAGATCCGCGCACCTGGATTTTCGCTATCCTCCACAATCTCGCGGTCAACCGGTTGAAGCAGAACGCACGCCGTGGCGAACATCTGCCCTTCGAGAAGGTGGATGAAAGTGCCTTTGCCCGGCAACCGACGCAGGAAGATAATCTGCTGCGTCGCGATATCATTCAAGCGCTGGAGAAACTTCCTGAGGAGCAGCGCAGCGTCCTGCTGCTGGTATCGGTCGAGGATCTGTCCTATTCGCAGACAGCGGAAGTTCTGGCTATCCCGATCGGCACCGTCATGTCGCGCCTGTCGCGGGCGCGTGAGCGGCTACGGCAGATATTGGAGAACTCGGGGCAGGCAACACAGGGGCCAGCCGCCCATCTTCGGAGAATAAAATGAGCGTAAAACCGATCACCGAGGATGATCTTCACGGTTTTGTGGACGGTGCACTGGACGAGGCGCGTGAAGCCGAAGTTTCCGTCTATCTTGAAACCCATCCCGAAATCGCTGCGCGAATCGACAGCTATGGCAGGCAGCGGCTTGATTTGCGGGCTGCGCTCAACTCTGTCGCGGAAGAGCCAATCCCGAGCCGGCTGAACCTGAGCCACCTGCTGGAGGTGCCCAAGCAAGGCCGGCTGCCCTTCTGGCGTATCGCGGCCGCCGCAGTCGTTCTTCTCGTCGCCGGCGGTTCCGGTGGCTGGATGCTGCATGGCATGTACCGGCAGCCAAACGAGGGCATGGTAGCGCTGGCTGATGAAGCTGCCAACAGCTTCGCCACTTACGCGCCCGACAGGGTGAGGCCGGTCGAGCTCCGTGCCGACAATATGGCCGAACTCGTCGACTGGGCAACGGAGCGCATGGGCCGCAAGCCGGTGCTGCCGGATCTTTCCAAGTCGGGCTATCGTCTGATGGGCGGCAGGATGATCTCGACGTCGCATGGTGCCGGATTGATGCTGATGTATGATGATGATCGGGGAACGCGTCTCGTCATGCTGACGCGGCCAATGCTCGCCGATCAGAACAAACCCATGGCGCAGCATGCGCGGGGCAATGTTGAGGGCTGGAGCTGGGCGTCCGGCGGCATGGGGTACAGCCTCGTCGGCGCCCTGCCGGCCGATACCTTGCATCCGCTCGCCGATGATATCAGGCACCAGACCGAAACCGGTGCCTGAGCCCTGTCACGCCTCAAGCATGTCGCGTGAAAGTGTGCAGCGATTTTGCGGTAACCACATGCGGAAAACAAAGACTTTAGTGCATGCGGGGGCGGCGTTTCTCGCCGCCGCGCCTTCCAGGCAATCCCATCATGCCTTCAGGAATCTGTTCGTCGGCTGCCAATGCCGCATTATGCTGGCGTAGACGCTCAAGCGCCACGCAAGCAAGCTCGGTATAGGGAATGGCAGCCGGATCGTCGGTATGGATATCCTGGATCGCCGCGAGGACCGTCTCGGCTTGCGTAAGGCGGCGTGTTGCGATGAGGGCGATACCTTCCTTGTAGCGGGCCTGCACCACATGGGGCGCCTGCTCGCCGATGCGACGGAAAGTTACGGCTGCATCCTCATAGAGTTTCAGCGCCAATTGCGTATCTCCAAGGCGAAGTGCAATCGGCAGCGGCTCGGCGGTGCGCTCCAGCAGCGACTGATAGGCGGCAAGGGCTTCGGTCAGCTTTCCTCGGTCGAAGAGCAGGTTGGCGAGGCCAAATTCGGCACCCACATGGCCCGGCGAGGATTGCAGAACCTGGGCGAAGACGATCTCGGCTTTTCCCTTCTCACCCTTTCGATACATTTCGAGTGCCTGCTCGTAGACATATTTGATGCTGCGAGGATGCAGAACGCCGCCGAGATTGCGTCCGTCGCGGGTCCTGAAGAGCGTGTAGCTGATCCGCCGCTCGTCAGCGCCGAAAACATATTTGTAAGATTCGTTTCCACGCAGGAAATCATAGAACCGGAAGCCGTCTTCGATCGCCCGGCGGATGCAGTATCCATGCAGAACCAGACCGGGAGACGGAGTTTTCCAGTTCTCGTCACGACCGGTGATATAGAAAAGGATCGTCTTTTTCGGTTGGTCGATGATATTGGCGAGGGCGCCGAGCGGCTGCTCGCCGAACCAGAAGACCGGGACGTCGAGCGTGCCGCTCTTGAAGCAGTCCATCAGCATTTCGCGGGTAGAATTGATGAGCCGCTCCGTCCGCTCCGGTCCTTTGCGCTCCGTCCATCGCGTGCGCCAGAAGTCAAAGAGAATGGTGAGGTCGCGGTCAATGGTCTCAGGCGTTGCCATCGTGATCCGGTAACCTTCGTCGCCATCGAGCTTGCGCAGAAAGCGGCGCAGCTTCTGGCGCGTCTGACTGCTCATCTTCTGCTCCAGATAGTCGTCCCAGCTTGCAGGCAACGAGACGACCGGGCAGATCGTATTGTCGATATTGTCATGGCTGGTGGGCGCGTTGTCGCGAAACATGACGAGCGGCCCCTGCAGCGCCAGGATCATCTTCTCCCGCCGCTCCGGCGGCCCGCTGAAATGCTCCAGCCTGAGATGAGTCCAGTTCTGCTGTTTGAGATAAGCGGTAAAGCCGGTGATGGCTTTTTGCTCGTAACCGGGCATGATGATGAGGCCGGTATAGTCAGCCGAATAATTCCCACCCATGACGATTTCATCGTAGAAAAGCCCACACTGCTCATCGAGTTTCGTGAGCAATCTCAGCGGCAAAAAGGCGACATAGGGAGCATTCGGCTCCCGCTCGCGCAGCGCCAGCACGAACCAGCGGCCGCGGTGCCCAAGAAAGTCTCTGAGCCATGCCCAGGAGAGGAAATGTTGGGCGTCTGGATCATCCCGATAGACCTGATCCCAATTGTCGCGAACGGCGTCAAAACCGGCGATGGTATCAATGACATCGATGCGCATGCCCCCTCCCAATACTCCATACCTAATTCGGGAAATTCCAGTCTAATGGGAAACATCGATCTTCAAATAAACCGTCCGGGTGATTCCCTGAGACGAAATCGGATTAGCCCAAAGCAGCCGTTCTCGGCCGACAATACTAGAGCGCGACAATCCGTGGACTTGCATGGATGAAAGCCCAGAGTGCCTTGCTGATATTGACGATCTCGCCAATCGATTTTTCCAGAAGCTCCAATTCCCGGTCATCCATCTGTTCGATCTTTCCGTAGCGGATTTCCTTATCGTCCTCGACCAGGCGCATGAGTTGCGTGCTGGAGATTTCACCCTTCTCGTCGAAGGAATAGATGCAGTGATTGTATTTGTTGCGCATCTTCGATTCCTTCTTCAGGCGCGACATGGCTGAAAGAACGGCTTTGCGGTCCGCAGCCGACGTCGAAGGAAGCTTTGCGAGACGCTCGACGAGATCTATGCGCGCGCGTGTCGTATTAAGCGTCAGGAAGACCACGATCGCCGCCTCCTTCTCCACCTTGAGAAGGTGGGCGATAATATAGATCAGCAGGCTTTCTGTATTCGTCCAGACATAGTTTAACCGACCAACATTCAATAAGACATCTGACATGGCCGGCATGCTGAATTCCTTCGGTTCAACTCTAATAATACATGAACTATATCAGATTATTTCGATAAATGCTTCGACCATTTCTGCGCTTAACGCTCCTTGAACGCGCGTGACATGCTGTCGGCGATCGGCTTGCTCAGATATTCGAAGAACGTGCGCTCCGAACTCTGGATCAGCACTTCAGCAGGCATGCCGGGAACCGGATGGAAGTTGTGAACGCGGGCAATTTCCGAGTCCGGGATCTGTACGCGCACGATGTACACGTCCTTCACGGACAGGCCGGCATTTTCCTCAATGGAGTCGGCCGAAACATAGAAGACCTTGCCTTCCAAAACCGGCGTGGTGCGCCTGTTGAGGGCAGTCAGGCGGATTGCCGCCGTCTGCCCTTCGTGAAGCTGATCGATGGAGGTACGCAATACCTGCGCCTCCAAGATCAGCGGCACGTGGGCCGGCAGAATTTCCATGATCGGTTTTCCGGTGGTGATGACGCCGCCGGCGGTGTGGTAGTAGGAGCGCACAACCGTACCAGTCACTGGCGAACGGATGACCGTACGCTCCAGAACGCCAGCAGCTTCGTGCAGCTGTTGACGCACGCTGTCGAGGTCGGATTCGGCGGTCTCCAGGGCGTCAAGCGCTGCCTGCTTGTTGGAGTTGACGGCGATGACCGCTTCCTGACGGAATTTGGCGATTTCCGCCTCGCTCTCGTTGAGCTCTCCGTTCAGGCGCGAAATATCGCCCATCGCATCGGCAATGGCGCGCTCGATGGCCAGAAGGTCGGTCCTGCGCATATAGCCGACCTTGACGAGCCGTTCCTTGGAGTCCCGCTCATCCGAGAGCAGCGCCAGTTGCCGTTCGAAGGACTCTCGCTGGCCCTTGTAACCTTCGAAGCGGTATTCCAGCGACTTGATGTTCTTTTCGATAAGGTTGAGCTGCTCCTCGAGTTTGACCTGCTTGCTTCGGAAGACGATGTTCTGGCTCTGGATGATGGCGTTGATATCGGGGTCACTCGCCTCTGCCATGACGATGTCAGGAAGCTTGAACTCACGCGATCCCTGTGCTTCGGCCCTCAGGCGTCCAACAACTGCTTCCAGACGCAGCCGCCTCAGCGTCAGCATTCGCTCGTTGGTCAGGGCGGCTGTTTGGTCGAGGGTCACCAGGACGTCGCCCTCCTTGACGCTTTCGCCTTCGCTGACGAGCATTTCCTTGATGATGCCGCCTTCAAGGTGTTGGACGACCTTGTTGTTGCCGGTCGCCACGAAGCTGCCCTGGGCGATGATGGCGGAGGCAAGTGGCGCGGTTGCCCCCCAATATCCGAAGCCGCCGAACGAGCAGAAAAGGACCGCCAGGCCGACAAAGCTGTGCAAACGGATGGAGCGCGGCACGTCGCCATACCACTCGAGCTGCACCGGGCCGGTCGATTCCTGCTTCTTCTTTCCCATGGCCTTTATCCTTCGATACGCGGTGACTGTTGGCCAGCTCGGCCATTGCCCTTGGATATTGCCTGCAGGACTTCCATTCGCTCGCCGAACATGGCGACCGTGCCGTCCTTGAGCACCATGATCTTGTCTACGCACTGCAGAAGCGCAGGGCGTTGAGTGATCGTAACTGTCGTGATTCCCTGTTTCTTGGCATGGATCAGCGCTTTTGCGAGCGCGGCTTCGCCCTGGGTGTCGAGATTGGAATTGGGCTCGTCGAGCACGACGAATTTGGGATCACCGAAGAAGGCGCGCGCCAGTGCGATGCGCTGCTTCTGGCCACCCGAAAGCGGCGCGCCATCGGACGCGACGACGGTCTCATAGCCCTGTGGGAAACTGGCGATCAGCTCATGCACGTCGGCAAGGACGGCGGCCTCATAGATCTGCCGGTCTTCGACGTCATCGCGCATGCGGCAGATATTGGCCTTGATGGTGCCTGGGAAGAGCTGCACATCCTGCGGCAGATAGCCGATGCTTTCGCCGAACTGCCGCTGGTCCCAATTGCGAAGATCCATGAGGTCGAGGCGCACATTGCCGGAGGTCGGCAGGATCGAGCCCACCAGCATTTTGCCGAGTGTCGTCTTGCCGGAACCGGAATTGCCGATGATCGCCAGCGATTCACCTTTCCTCAGAGAGAAGGAGATGCCGTTCAGGATCACCTTCTTCTGCGGCGGCGGAACGAAGAGGATCCGCTCCACATCGAGCCTGCCTTCCGGATTGGGAAGGCGCAGCCGCGGAAAGTTGAGCGGCGAGGTCAGCAGCAGGTTCTTGATGCGGCCATAGGCTGCGGCCGATCGGTTGAACTGATGCCAGCCTTCGATTGCTCCTTCAATCGGCGCCAGCGCACGGCCGGAAATGATCGAGGCTGCGATGACCATACCGCCCGTCAGCTCTCCGGACAACGACAGATGCGCGCCCCAGCCGAGAAGCCCGACCTGCGTGATCATGCGGCAGGCCTTGGAAATGCCGGTGAAGATGATGTTGCGGTCCTGCGCCTGGACGTGGGATTTCAGCGAGCCGGCGGTTTCCCGGCCCCACATCTTCACCGCTTCGGGGATCATCGCGAGCGCGTTGATGATCTGCGAATTCCGCGACATGGAATCGAGATGGAAATTCGCGCGGCTGAGATAGCTGTTGGATTCGGCGAACTGTTTGGCCGTGAACTTCTGGTTCAGGAAAGCGATCACAAACAGCACCGCGCAGCAGACCATAATGATGATGCCGAGATGCGGATGCACCAGGTAGACGACGATCACGAAGAGCGGCATCAGCGGCGCGTCAAGGAAAGCAATCAGCGTTCCTGAAGTCAAAAAGCTGCGGAGGGACTGAAGGTCCTGCAGGATCTGGTAATCCTTGCCGCTCCCATGCAGCGAGGCGCGAGCGGCCGCACTGAGGATCGGTGCGCCCAGCTGGACTTCCAGTTCCACGGCAGTCCGCATCAGGATGAAGCGCCGGACAGAATCCAGGAAGGCCTGTAAGAGGACAGCGCCCACCACCACGATGGAAAGCATCACCAACGTGTCAATGGAGCGGCTGGTCAGGACACGGTCGGAAATCTGGAAGAGGTAGAGCGGGATCGCCAGCAGGAGCACGTTGATCGCGATCGTGAAGACCATCACGATGGCGAGATTGCGCCTGATAACCGCGATGCCTCGCGCAAGGCTCAAAGCGAAATTCACCGGCTCGCTGCGCTTGTGGAAGCCGCTGTTTCCGCCGCCGCCCCCGCCGCCCCCGCCGCCGAAATCCGGTTCCTTGCCGCCCCCGCCGCCGTCGCCTGTGCGCAGGCGGCGCTCATTTTCCTTCACCGGACCGGTGTCGCCATCGATCGTCTTGGCAAAGGGAATATCCGGCTTGGCCTTGAGCTCGTCGGTTTCACCGGGCATCCGCCGGGCCTCGATGACGGGCGCCGCCATCAGTTCTTCAGCCGGCTGCGGCTTTGTTTCCGGCTCCACGACATTGACGACGGGTATGTCATGGCCGGAAAGCTGCCTTGTAGGTTGTTCGGTCGGCATCACGGTTTGCACGTCATCCACCTTCTCTTCAGCGACAGCCTCGACTTCATGGGGATAGGAAGACACTTTGCGCGTCAGCTGGCGAAGATGGTCCACCGCATCGTCGATCGCCGAAACGCAGGCCTCCGTCAGAAAATCCTGAGGATTTGCCGCCGTAGAGGATGGCTTTTCGCCACGCAGATCGATCGCGCTGCCATTTGCAAAAATCTGTTTTGAAATCTGATTCATCGCGGTCTCTCCCAAGATACGCAGGTCACGCGACCACGGCTTGCATTACATCCGAGGGGTGAGCAGAGGACCATGAAAGATCATGCCCGCCGTTGATGATGCCATCGCCGCTGTCCGCGCCTTGGGGGCTATCGTCATCGAGAAAGGCGATGACTTCATTGGCAAGCCTTTCGCCTGCCGTTTCGGGCTGGGTGGCATCGTGTTCTATGATCCCGCCCTGGATGAGAATGGCGTCGGAATAGAGCTGACCGGCAACATAGGTGGTGTTGCCGAAGCTGTCGTAATCGACGATTTCAGCGATATTGGCGACGGTGTTGCTGCCCGTATCGATCGTGATCACGGCGTCCTGGTTGTTCTTCAGAAGCTCGGCTGCGGCCTGGGTCACGTCGTCGGAATCTCCGAGCACCGCGACCTGCTTGATGATCGTCATGTCGTAGAGATTGCCTGTGATGTAGAGAACATTCACGCCGACATAGCCCTGGAAATTGGAATCGGTGGACAAGCCCTCGGGCATTGTCGGATCACGCTCCTGGATTCCCTTCTCTGCCTCGTGCATATAGTCGGGCATGGTCTCGAAGCGGTCGTTGGTTCCAACATTGTGGATCGCCGCAAGATTCCAGATGAGATTGTTGCCGGATTGGATGGTGGCACCATCGTCTATACCGTCTTCGGCGCGGGCCCAGTCGTTGTCGTAGAGAAGCGAAATCTGCGTGATGCTATTGATATCGTAGACATTTCCGCCGACGATCACCAGGTCGTACTGCAGGCCCATTTGGAAGAAGGACGAGAAATTCAGCGTCGTATTTCCGCCCGTCAGAACCGTCGCTTCCGACCCGCTCGTCATGACGGTCATGGTGTCGTTGTCGGTCACGAAATGATACTGTTCGATCCAGCTCACGAAGGAGACGTCGCCCTCGATAACGCTGACACGCCAGGCCATCGGAAAGATGGGGTCGCCATGTGCATCGACCGTCGTCTGCGGTTGTGTTGATTGGAAACTGTCCCGTTCGAAGCTTGCAATATTGTAGGCGGTGACGCCGGCTGCATCGGCAGAGGAATGGAATACCGAGGCGATGCTGTCATTGTCGCTGTAGACATAGACCTGGGTGATCGCATCGACCTGGTGATAGTCGCCCATGACGGCCGTCACGGAAGAGATCACTGCCGTGTTGACGACGGAGGCAATGTTGGCGACGAGGTTTGCGCCCGCGGTGACCTCCAGGCTGTTTCCAGCCGGGTCATGCTGTTCGACGGATGTCTGGGTTTCGTCGGGTTCTTCAGGCAGTTTGGCAATCCCCCGATCCGGCAGCAGGTCGTCGAGCGCCGGAATTTCGGAAACGTGCTTGCCGTTCATATAGGCTCCGGTGATCTCGTCACCCGCCAGCACGAAATCATGTGCCTGATCGTTTGGATTGTCTGCCGGCGGCTCGCCCGTTCCGATCGATGTCTGGCCGGAATCCCTTACTCCCTGGATGTAGGTTTCCATATCCCCGGCGATCTGCTTGACCCCCTCCAGGGTGTCGGTCCGATGCAGGTCGGAAAAGGGAGAGAAAATCTCGGCCTTGGCGCTGAATTCAGCCAGTTTCTCAACTACGAAACTCGTATCGCGCGGGGCATGATTGCCACCGGTCATATCGAGATAATCGTCGTCGTAGAGAATGTTGACCTGTGTGGTGAAGCGGATCACCGAGCCCGGGCCGTCGAAAACCTGCAGCTCTTCTTCGGTTTCGATATCGATGTCCTGTGGACTGCCGAACCGGGGCAGCGACGACACATCGCGGTGGGCAATCTCGGAGAGCTTTTCGATGCTTTCCTCAAAGGGGCGGCCGAAGCGGCGGGCGCCTCCATAAACGATCTCATAGCTGACGCTTCTGTAGTTGACATCAGGATCGTAGTCCTGGAGCGCGAGATCGGAGGCGAAGGCGGGCGTATTGGCGACCAGATCGTCAAGCGCCGGATTATTTTCGGCAGGGCCTGTACCCTCCGTCAGCCCCGCACGCAGCCTCATCTCATCGGTCGTCGTTTCGAATATGCCGATGAAATGGGCGATGATTTCTGAGAATTTCTCGATTTGCATTGCCTTGGCCTCCCTTATCGAAGAGACGACCGGCCATGCGACATCCTTCTGCGGGAGCCGCGCTGTTCGTCAATTCGCACGCAAGCATTCAAACTGCACCGGCCGAAGCCGGTGCAGCCCTTTCTTGTCTTGGAGGTTAGTGCCCACTTGTATCTTCGCCGACATCGGAAACATGTGAGTTGCCGCCGATGACACTGGAGTCCACAGCGTTGCTGAGCATGTTCGCGCCCTGAACGAGCTCCATATGGAAGCCCGAATTGGCAAGAATTGCCGAAGCATCTGCCGTGGAAGTGCCTGTGACGTCGTCACCTGCCTTGAGATCCCAGCCCTTGCTGTCCATATCCATGCCGTCAGCACCGTGCGCTGTGCCGGCATTCGCACTCAGGTGGTTCTGAGCGCCGCCGTTCTCCATCGTGATGTTCCAGGCCTGATCCTGGTCTGCGAGATGGTTTGCCTGGACAGTGCTGAAGACTGAGTCGGCGCCTTCGCCGGACAGTGAACCGTTGAGGATATTGTCGATATTGAGGGTGAAGGAGAAGTCATCCCCGATGTCGAAGGTGAGGTCGTGGCCGGCTACGCCGAGGTTCCCGAAGTCCTTGACATCATCAATAACGGCGAAGTCCGTGTCCGTCTTGTTGAAGCTGTCGCTCGTATTGTGGCTGTTGGTGGTCGTCTTGGTGTCGGTATCCGTGACCGTCTTGATGTCGGTGTCGATATCCGTCTTGGTGGTCGTGTCGTTATCGGTGATCGTCTTGATGTCAACGTCGTCGTCGCTGTACGACTTGGCGTCATAGCTCCAGTCGTAGTCCGACTTCGTGGTGGTGGTTGTGTCATTATCGTTGATGGTGGTCGTCTTGGTGTTCGTGTCGTCGTCCGACTTGTAGCTCCAGTCGTAGTCGTTGTCGCGGTTGTCGCCGTTGTCGGTCTTCACGTCGAGATCGACGTTAGCCTTGACGTCAACGTCCGTGCTGTTGTCGGTGTTGTTGCGATTGTCACCATTGGCGATGCCGCCGACGTAACCTGTGGAATCATCATCGATTTCGGTTGAATTGATAGCGCTGGAAAGGCCATCGGCCAGGGCGCCCACCTTGACGGTGTCGTCGTCTGAGCCCTGTGGACCGGGCTTCGGATCATAAGGCATTACGTTTCCTCCAGAAAAAAAACTGGAGCAGCTTTCGAAGTCCCTCTCATCTCAAATGGGATCTTTGCTCGCGCTTGCTCCAATGTGTTAACATCGGCAGATGGACTCGATACCTTTTCACCTGCAGCTTCATCGCGATTTGTTGGCCAAATTCTGTATTGGGATTGTGCCTATTCAGTACAAAGACGCACAAATCCGGTCCCGGACTCGATATGAGCGCGAGCAAGGCAGTCGAACTTCTTTTTGAGTTCCCTCGAAAGAAGACCAAGTATCAAAAACACATGCTGATACTTGATTTTCATGTCGCCACTTTGGCAACCCTTACAGATTGATGGAAAAAACTGGGTCCCGATAGATATCAATTCGGGCTAAGGCATCTGAAGTCCAGCTCAATACTCCAGTTAAGCCAATACCGGATCGCGGGCTCGGAGAAGGCTGTGTGCGAATTCGGGACCGTGTCCCGTGCCTCGGAATTCGGAGGGTTCGACTGATTGCGATATCGCTAAGTTAAGTTCGAAAGGTTCTCCGTCTTATTTTGAAATATCGTCTGCCCATTACCACGTTGGTTTTGTATGTCTCGAACTAATACATGCTGCTTTATACCGTGATCTAGTTGAAATACCGCCCACTAGTATGTTTCTTGTCGGAAATGCAACCATAAAGTGGCAAAAAATAAATATAACTTTGTGACAACTAACCCATTTGGGCCATTTCTTTCCTTTGAAATCCATATTACCATAATTAAGAAATGCCTAAAAGATAAGGCGGCCACATGCCTAGGGGCAATGTTCGTCGGCATGTAATACCCGCCATCGCGCCAATGGGAGTAGAAGCTCCGAGTTTGAGTATAGTGTAGCGCTAGGGGAGGCGTATATGTTCATGGTTGGGTCGGAAGTAGGAGATTCGGATCAGGCAAGAAGACTGAGCCCGAATGGAGAAACAGTCCTGGTAATCGCCAAGGCGGACTTGTTCTCCGAGTGCATGGTTGAGGCACTGGCAAAGAAATTCCCGAATTTTGATGTCGTAAGCGTATCGAGCGCGCAGTCCATATCCGAGAAGGATATTCACGACATGCGGCTTGTCCTGTTCTATCATGTCGCCGGCGCCGAGTTGCACGATGCGCTGCAGGTCGTTCGTGAAAACCGTCCGGACGCATCCATCGGCCTTGTCGTCGAAGCTATCGATATGATGGAGCCCTATATCAGCCGTCTTGTCGAGGCGCGTGTCGTCGATGGCGTCCTGCCGCTCAATCTGCGTCTGGATGTCTTCATGGCGGCAATCGATCTGCTGATGAAGGGCGGCGAACATTTTCCATCCGCGCTTCTGGGTCGTCTGTCCAACCGGGCAACGGCGCAGCTCGAGCCCTCGCTGTACCAGACGAAGTCCGTCGACGCAGCGCGCGCCAATGCGCTGAAGCTTCGCCGCAACAGCATGGCGGCTCTGACCACGCGCGAGGTACAGATTCTCGACCTCATCTGTAAGGGCACGCAGAACAAGATCATCGCCGACAAGCTTCACCTGTCCGAAAACACGGTGAAGGTTCACGTCCGCAATATCTATAAGAAGATGAATGTGAGAAATCGCACTGAAGCGGCCTCACGTTTCTTCAACGATACGTCGGACAGTGGCGATCTCTCTGGCAGGTGGCCGCACTAGGCCATCAATCCATCCGGGACGAGCGGGCAAAGCAGCGTGATTTCTGGCCGAAACCGCTCGGCGAACAGATGTAAGGCGCGGAACCGGGATAGACCGCGGCGCTCACTTTAGCCGAAGCGGTCTTCGGTTCGGCAGCATAGGCGAAGTCCTTCGCGGTATGTGGCACGCTTGCCACAACGACATTCTTCTCCGTGCTTCCCACGATCGCGGTATCGACGACCGCACATGAGATCGGTCCGATGGCCGAGAGAACGATCGTCGCAGCCAAAGCTAGGGAGCTGAAGCTGCATGGCGCTCTGCCATGTATGCGATCATGAGTCGTCATTAAAAAACCCTCTCTATCATCAGGGCAATAGCGACGCGCCCTCGCACACCAGTGGCTGGCCACTCCTTATATTGGCTTCATTGACTGAAGCTGGAGCGGCCGGACAGAAAGCATGGCACGATAGTCATTGAGAGGGATTAATCAAGCAAATTCCGAAGTTTAATACTATAGCTATTTAGAATTGCTCCCGTGTTTTGAAGTTGACCTTCACTGATATCCTCTTATCATTTTGAGCATAGGTACAATTATCCGAAGAATAACCGAGCCGGTTATTTCATAGATACCACTTCGCGTTGAAGTTATCGAGGCGGATCAAGAGGGAGCCTAAAGTATAGAAGGGTCTATGAAGACCACACGACATGGGAAGGAATTTGTAGTGCGTAGTATTCCCACCGAAGGATATTCAGGATCTGCATTCGCATCGCCACGCCAGCAGTCAAAAACCGTGCTGGTCAACGGA
The DNA here is from genome assembly GCF_051811225.1 of Rhizobium sp. 768_B6_N1_8. NCBI lineage: Bacteria > Pseudomonadati > Pseudomonadota > Alphaproteobacteria > Hyphomicrobiales > Rhizobiaceae > Rhizobium > Rhizobium sp. 768_B6_N1_8. The sequence goes on from NZ_JBPWPV010000001.1 coordinate 4,492,303, forward strand.
GGCGCCGGTTTCCTGGGTTCCCATCTTTGCGAGCGACTTCTCGAGCGCGGCCATCAGGTCATCTGTCTCGACAATTTCTACACTGGCCGCCACGTCAATATCGAGCATCTGCTGCAGAATGCCCGTTTTCGGCTTTTGGAACATGACGTGCGCCAGCCTTATGACGTCGAGGCTTCCGTCATCTTCAACTTTGCTTCGCCAGCCTCGCCGCCGGACTATCAGCGTGATCCCGTCGGCACCTTGCTGACCAATGTGCTTGGAGCCGTCAATACGCTCGATGCAGCCCGCCGCAGCGGCGCAACGGTCGTCCAATCCTCGACTTCGGAAGTCTATGGGGATCCGCACGAGAATCCGCAGCGCGAAACCTATTTCGGCAATGTCAATCCGATCGGCCCGCGCGGCTGCTACGACGAGGGCAAGCGGTCAGCCGAGACCTTGTTTTTCGATTATCACCGCAAGTATGGGGTCGATATAAAGGTTGGCCGGATCTTCAATACCTATGGCCCGCGTATGCGCCTTGATGATGGACGCGTCGTATCCAACTTCATCGTCCAGGCGCTCTCCAACACCGACATAACGATCTACGGTGATGGCCGGCAGACCCGCTCCTTCTGCTATGTCGACGATCTCGTCGGTGGTTTCCTGCGTTTCGCCGATGCCGGCGAACACTGCGTCGGTCCGATCAATCTCGGCAATCCGGCGGAGATCACTGTGCGGGATCTGGCGGAAATCGTCATTGATCTGACCAATTCGCGCTCGCGCATCATTTATCTGCCGGCCGTGGCAGACGATCCGCAGCAGCGCCGTCCGGATATTTCCAGAGCCAGAGAAGAGCTGAACTGGTGGCCGACGACGGAGCTGAAGACCGGGCTGAAGCGTACGATAGCCTATTTCGATGCGCTGCTTGCCCGCAAGGAAGTGGTGGAGGCCGTATGAGATGCCCCGCTACATCCTGGTTACGGGTGGCGCCGGCTTCATCGGCAGCCACATCTGCAAGGCGCTTGCGCGTGCCGGCATGGTTCCGGTCACCTATGATAATCTTTCCACCGGACATATCGACAGCGTCCGGTGGGGGCCGCTGATCCAGGCGGATATCGCCGATGGCGCAAGGTTGCGGCATGTCATGGCCGAGTACTCGCCGGATTGTGTCATCCATTGCGGTGCCAACGCCTATGTCGGTGAATCCGTCGAAAAGCCGAGCATCTATTATCGCAACAATGTCATCGGCAGCTTGTCGCTGCTGGACGCCTGTCTCGATTGCGGCATCGATAGGATCGTCTTCTCCAGCAGCTGCGCGACCTACGGCATTCCCGAGATGCTGCCGATCTGCGAGAAGACGCCGCAACAGCCGGTCAATCCTTATGGCAGGACCAAGCTGATCTTCGAAATGGCACTGGAGGATTATGCGGCCGCCTATGGTATCCGCTTCGCCGCGCTCCGTTACTTCAATGCGGCCGGCGCCGATCCGGAAGGCCAGCTTGCCGAGCGGCACTATCCCGAAACCCATCTGATCCCGCGCGCTCTTCTCGCCGCAAGCGGCCGGATCGAGAGCCTCGATATTTTCGGTACCGACTATTCGACGGAAGACGGCACCTGCGTCAGGGATTACATCCATGTCAGCGATCTTGCCCAGGCGCATCTTGCCGCCGTTCGCCATCTTCTGGTTGGCGGCAATTCCCTGAGCCTCAATCTGGGCTCCGGCCGTGGCACGTCGGTCGGCGAGATCCTTAATGCCGTCAAACGAAAGACCGGTCACAGGGTGCCGATCCGCTGTCAGCCCCGCCGTGCGGGTGATCCGCCTGCGCTTTTCGCCGATACGAAAAGGGCTCGCCTTGAGCTGGACTTCATGCCGGCGCTTTCCGATATCGATACGATCATCCGCACGGCCGGCCCGACTTTCGGACTGGAAGTGATCGCATGAGCACCAGTGTCGAAATCGACCGCGTACATCAGTCTTCTGCCGCCAAACCCGAGATGTTCGAGCCCGTCTTTACCGGCTGGAATCGAGCCGCCTATGGTCTTGGCATCGCCTGCTGGCTGGCAGCACTCGCTTACTTCTGGCTCTGGTGGGCTGAGCCCACTCACGTCGTTTCATGGCCGGCATTCCTGCTCGTCACCGTCATCCTCGCCTGGGTCACCCTGATACCGGCCTATTTCATCCTGATTTTTCTGGATGCAAGGCAGGTCAGCTCATCCGCCGACCTGCCGAAGGGCCGCGTCGCCATGGTGGTCACCAAGGCGCCGTCCGAACCTTTCGACGTCGTGCGCAAGACGCTTCTTGCGATGCTCGATCAGAAGGGTGTCGAGTTCGATGTATGGCTCGCCGATGAAGATCCGTCCGATGAGGCCAAGAGATGGTGCGGGCAGCATGGCGTCTTGATCTCAACCCGCAAGGGCGTCAGCGAATATCACCGTCCCGTCTGGCCGCGCCGCACGCGCTGCAAGGAAGGCAATCTCGCCTATTTCTATGATCACTTCGGCTATGAGCGCTATGATTTCGTCGCCCAGTTCGATGCCGATCATGTGCCGACGCCGACTTATCTTCGCGAGGTCCTGCGCCCCTTCTCCGATCCCGAAGTCGGCTATGTCTCGGCACCCAGCATCTGCGATGCCAATGCTGCCGAAAGCTGGGCCGCCCGCGGCAGGCTCTATGCCGAAGCGAGCCTGCATGGTTCGCTGCAGGCGGGATACAATAATGGCTGGGCGCCGCTCTGCATCGGCTCGCACTATGCCGTTCGCACAGCGGCCTTGAGGAAGATCGGCGGGCTCGGTCCCGAGCTCGCGGAAGATCATTCGACCACGCTGATGATGAATGCCGGCGGCTGGCGCGGGGTCCATGCGGTCAATGCCATCGCCCATGGCGACGGGCCGGCGACCTTTGCCGATCTGGTGGTACAGGAGTTCCAGTGGTCGCGCAGCCTGGTCACCATCCTCTTGCAGCATTCTCGCCGGCATGTCGCCCGGCTGCCGCTGAAGTTGAAGTTCCAGTTCCTGTTTTCGCAGCTCTGGTATCCGCTGTTTTCGACTTTCATGGCGGTGATGTTCCTGCTGCCGGTCGCAGCCCTGCTCACCGGCCATGTCTTCGTCAACGTCACCTATCCGGCATTCCTGCTGCATTCTCTGCCGCTTTCGATCGTGCTGACGGTATTCGCCATCTTCTGGCGCGCGTCAGGCACATTCAGGCCATACGATGCAAGGCTCTTCGGCTGGGAAGGGGTAGTCTTCATCCTGCTGCGCTGGCCTTGGTCGCTTGCCGGCACCCTCGCTGCCGCACGCGATCACGTGACCGGTTCTTTCGTGGATTTCCGCATCACTCCGAAGGGTGATCAGGGGCAGCGCAAACTGCCGGCGCGGATAATGGCACCGTACATCGCACTATTGGGCATTTGTGCTGCGGCCATGGTTTTTGCTGCCGATGGCGATGGTGCGCGTGGCTTCCAGATCTTCGCGGCGATCAACTTGTTGATTTATGTATCGCTCATAATCCTGGTTGTCGTCCGTCACACCGCGGAGAACGGTCAGTCCCTTTTGCCGCAAGTATACGGCCTGCGGTTTGCCGCCGCCGCCGGTCTCGTCGCCTGCCTGGTCGGCGGGGTGCAACTCGGCAACCACGGGCTAGCTGCCATGGAGGCGCTTTCGCACGGCCAGCCCTTCGTCACCTTTACCCAGTCGCAATTTGCTGTGGCGGGTGCAGGGCTCGGCGGCGGCAAGACCAGGATCGTGAAATTCCGTCTCAAATGGCACGGCTTTGCCGAAGCCGGCCGTGAACGAAGGGATGTTGGGGAGAGCAGAAATGCGTGAGGAGGATAAAATGAGAATGACAATACGATCGACGGGAGGAGCGCTGGCTCTGTGCCTCTGCCTCATCCTCCCGACGGGTGCACTCGCAGCAGAAAAGACGAAAGCACCGATACCGACGCCACTGAATGCCGGCGAACTCTACGTGATCTACGCCGACAAGACCTGGACCTGGGATACGGGTGGCGGCCGTTTCATTGGCGAGGGCAGGCATTTCGTCGCCTGGGTCGACAATGGCGGCAAACAATCTTTCGCAGAGGGCCGCTGGGTCGTCGATGATCTCGGTCAGATGTGCATGCGCGCAACCTGGACCAATAATGAGGGGGCGGCACGTGCCAGTACCTGCTTCGGCCACCGCAGGATCGGCAACACGATCTATCAGCGGCGTCAGCCGAGCGGGGACTGGTACGTGTTCCGGCATGCTTCCACGAAAGCCGACGATGAGTTCCGGAAGCTGGTCCCGCCAGACACGGTGAGCCTGAAAGCCAAAGAGCTGAAACAGGTTCTCGCAACCAATAAATAGCCGAAGGGGAGGAAAAGACTATGAAAACCCTGGCGAAGAGAATCTCGACGGCAACAATCGCGATGCTTCTGCTCGGCGTTGCCGACCTGTCGCACCGAAGCGAGGCGCAGAACACCACCGCCGTCATGAATGCGGGTGCCCAGACGATCACCGACAAGACGATCACCGACAAGCGGCCCGCAATTCATGCCGATGGCATCAAGTTTGGTGCCTACGACCCGCATGGCGATTTCGGCGCACAGCAGAGCGTGACGACAGAGCACCTCTTTCTTCCATGGGAAGACGTCGATCTCGAAACGCTGCGTGTGGCGGATGCCTATGCGCTGGCGAGAGGCCGCAACCTGCTGATCACGGTGGAACCCTGGTCGTGGGATGTGGACTGGCGGCTGACGTCAGATGAACTTCGCTGGAAGCTGTTTCACGGCGACTACGATGCGAATATGCGGGCAATTGCCAGGATGATCGCCCAGTTGAAAAGCCCTGTCATCGTCCGCTGGGGACAGGAAATGGAAGACGACTCCGGCCGCTTTTCGTGGTCCGGCTGGAATCCTCCTGAATATATAACCGCCTACAGGCGCATGATGGATATCGTGCGGCAGGAGGCGCCCGGCACGAAACTCATGTGGTCGCCGAAGGGAAAGCCCGGCCTTAATGCCTACTACCCCGGCGACACCTATGTCGATTTCGTAGGCCTGTCCGTTTTCGGCTTGGAACCCTACGATAAAATCGCTCACAACGGCCCGCGAACCTTCACCGAGGCATTGAAGCCAGGTTACGACCTTGTCGCCCAATACGGCAAACCCATCTGGGTGGCCGAACTCGGCTATGAGGGGAGCGATGCCTACATCAAGCCGTGGATGGAGACTGCGACGATGAAGCAGAGCGATTTTCCCGAGCTTCAGGAGGTCGTTTACTTCAATGACCGCGACGTGCACGCCTGGCCGTTCACTCTCGGGCGGCCCGACTGGCGGGTCATTGACGACGCCAGCAACTGAGCCGATATCGCCAATGAGAAAGGCCCGCTGGTGGCGGGCTTTTGCCTGTTCAGACCGAGTATGATTAACCCTTGAGGGTGCCCTTGCCGATTTCGACAAGCTTGGTTGCGGCATCGGCTACCGAGATGCGCTCGAAGGCGAGCTCGTCGCAGGTCGGACGAAGAACACGCTGGTCGAATTCGGTTGCGCCCATCGGTACCGGCCGCGGATATTCGCCGACCTGATCCTTGAGCAGATTGACGTACTTGACTGTTTCCTGCTCCGTCGGGTTGAGCTGTGGCAGGATAGCTTCGCGAACCGCCGGCGACATCGGCACGCCACGTTCCACACCGAGAATCTTGCCCGCTTCCGGATCGTTGACGAAGAAACTGATGAACTTTGCGGCGGCTTCGCCCTGCTTGGTCGTGGCACCCACGCTCCAGATCAGTGCCGGGCGATAATAATGGCCTGACGGGCCGCCCTTCTTCTCGCGCGGCAGCATGGTGATGCCGAGCTTGTTCTTGATGATGAGCTGGTAGCCGACCATCTGGTTGGAGTAGGCCATGCCGATCACTGATTTGCCAAGGCCGAGGCAGTTGGTGTCGATGGTGTTCTGGTCCAGCGTCTGAACGTCGGCGGCGACGGTGCCGCCTGCCTTGCGCAGCTTTTCCCAGTAGTCGAACCATTCCTTGGCATCGTCGACCGTGAAACCGAGGCCGACGCTCTCCTTGGCGAAGACGCTCTTGCCGCGCTGGCGCAGCCAGGCGTCGAAGACATAATTGTAGCGCGCCGCATAGGGGCCGCCACCCTTGCCGGAGGCTTTGCCGAGTTCCACGGCGAGCTTGGCATACTCATCCCAGGTGAGATCGGGCGTCGGTAGCGGAATACCCGCCTTTTCGAATTCGACGGTGTCGAAGAACATCGCGAAGGAATTGAGGCCGAGGCCAACACCATAGAGCTTGCCGTCAACCGTGGTCAGTTTCAGCATGTCTGCGCCGAAGTTGTCGACCTTGAGCGTCGAAGGCACGAATTCATCGAGCGGCAGGCAGGCACCGCGCTTGGAATAGTCGGAGATTGTACCCGGCTCGAGCTGGAAGACGTCGGCGATCGCGCGGCCCGCCATTTGCGTGGCCAGCTTCGTCCAGTAGCCGTCGCCCGAAAGCGACTCGCCGACAATAGTGACACCCGGTGTCTTCGACTGATAGAGCTTGGCAACATCCAGCGTGCGCTTGGCGCGGTCGTTGGAACCCCACCACATGGCGCGAAGCGAAGCGTCCTCGGCAAATGCGGGGATCGAGCTGCCGGCGCCAAAGGCAAGGCCGGCCGCGGCACCCGCGGTTCCCATCAAGAATGAACGGCGATTGACCTGCATTGATTTCCTCCTGTGTCCGATGCCCGGTGCCATCCTCCAATGGTCTTTCCAGGCGTTCCGAAGGTTAGAGTACGCAAAAAATTTCTCTTTGCAAGAATTTATGATTCTCTTGCAAATTTGCATAATTTGCATAATCTTTGCCATATGAATGAGATCAAAATGAACGAGACCAAGATCAAAAGGCCGCGCCAGGCCGATATTGCCAATCTGGCTGGCGTTTCCGTTTCCACGGTCTCACGGGTGCTCGCCAACGAGCCCGGTATCAGCGAAAGCGTGCGGCGGCACATTTTGAAGGTCGCTGCCGAACATGGCTATCCGGTGAAGACTGTTTCGGAAAGCGTTCCGGGCGGGCTTGCCCTGATTGCCAGCGACGGAGCAACCGGTGGCCTCAGCGTATTCTACGAATCGATCGTTGAGGGCCTTCGCGCCGGTGCCGCTGATGCCGGCATGCCTTTCGAAGTGCTGCTCGTGCGAGAAGACCGCACGACGCCTGATGTCGTCGGCGAGTATATGCAGACGGCGCAAGCCGAAGGGCTTTTCCTCGTCGGCATCGATCCAAGCGATACGTTGCGGGCCTGGCTGGAAGAGACGGGAACACCGACCGTCCTCGTCAACGGTACGGATCCGCGCCTGCGCCTCGATGGCGTCTCCCCCTCCAATTTCTTCGGCGCCTACGAGGCGACCAGCCGGCTCACGAAAGCCGGTCATCGACGTATCCTGCATCTCACCGGCTCGCATCGCCACACGATCCGCGAACGTGTGCGAGGCTTCGAGGCGGCGATTGCCGCGGTTCCCGGTGCCGAAGGCCGGCTCGTTCCGCTCACCTTCCAGGGCAGCGCCAGCCGCGAGGCGCATGAGCGCACGGTCGCGATGCTCGCGGAAGATCCCGGATATACGGCGGCCTTCTGCATGAATGATTTCATTGCCGTCGGCGTGCTCGAAGCCGTCACCGAAGCAGGCCTTCGCGTTCCCGAGGATTTCGCGATCGTCGGCTTCGATGACCTGCCCTGCGCCGTCATGACCAATCCCAGGCTTTCCACCATGCGCGTCGACCGCGCGGCGCTTGGCCGCGAGGCCGTCTCCCTTCTGATTTCCCGCTACCGCGACAGGACCGCTCCCGCCCGCCATATCTGCCAGGCGGTCGTTCCCGTTGCCGGAGGCACTGTTCCTGATACCGACAAGCTGTGAGTGATGCCGATGACCTATGATCCCGCCAGCGCCAATCCGCTTGCAGGCAATCCGCTGAATACCCGCGCCGACATGATCCGCGCTGTCAACGATCTCTTCAATCCGCTGCTGCCCTTCTTCTCTGACGGCAATGCCCGTGTTCGCCTCGATGGCGCCGGCGCTCATTTCGACCGGGCCGCTGCTGATCTTGAAGGCTTCGCCCGTCCGCTCTGGGGTCTTGCACCGCTCGGCGCCGGCAAGAATGATTTCGCACATTGGCACCGCTTTGCCGAAGGTCTTGCGAATGGCTGTGATCCGACCCATCCCGAATATTGGGGCACGGTCAATGCACGCGACCAGCGCATGGTGGAGCTCGCCGCCCTCGGTTTTGCCCTGGCGCTGGTGCCCGAAAAGATCTGGGAGCCGCTCGACAAGCGTGCTCGTGACAATATCGTCGGCTATTTCAAGCATGTCCGGCAGTTCGACTATGCCGACAACAACTGGAAATTCTTCCGGATCTTCGTCGATATCGCTCTCGACCGACTCGGCGCCGATTTCGACCGCAGCCTGACCAAGCAATATCTTGAGGAACTCGAAGGCTTCTACATTGGCGACGGCTGGTACCGTGACGGCAATATCCGCCGCATCGACCACTACATTCCCTTCGCAATGCATTTCTACGGCTTGATATATTCCAAGCTGGTCGATGACGACTATGCCAAACGTTACCGCGAGCGTGCCGTCCTCTTCGCCAAGGATTTCCGCCATTGGTTTGCGCCCGATGGCGCGACAATCCCCTTCGGCCGCAGCCTCACCTATCGTTTCGCCTGTGCCGGTTTCTGGTCGGCGCTCGCCTTCGCCGATCTGGAGGCGTTGCCTTGGGGCGAGGTCAAGCATCTCTGCCTCGAGCATCTGCGCTGGTGGCGGGACAAGCCGATCGCCAGCCACGATGGCGTTCTCTCCATTGGCTTCGGCTACCCGAACCTCTTGATGTCGGAGAGTTATAATTCTGCCGGCTCACCCTACTGGGCCTTCAAGGCCTTCCTACCGCTCGCCATTGCCGAGGATCATCCCTTCTGGACCGCAGAGGAAAAGGCGCCTGAGCAAACCCCCGAGGTCGTTCCGCAGCGTCATCCGGGCATGGTGGTCATGCGTGCCGGCAATGATGTCGTGGCGCTCTCGTCTGGTCAGGAAAATCTGCAGATGCGCTTCGGCACGGAGAAATATGCAAAATTCGCCTATTCCGCCCGCTACGGTTTCAGCGTCGAGGCTGACGAGCGAGCCTTCGCACTTGGCGCCTTCGATTCCGCACTCGCCTTCAGCGATGACGGCCTGCATTACCGCGTCCGCGAAACCAATGAAGAAGCGAAGATCGCCGGCAACATCCTTTACTCCAGATGGTCAGCCTTCAAGGACGTGAAGGTCGAAACCTGGCTCGTACCATCGGCCCCGTGGCATATCCGCGTCCACCGCATCACAACACCACGCCCGCTGCAGACCGCGGAAGGCGGCTTCGCGATTGCCAAACGCGATCTCGATGCGGACACGCTTTCAGCGGCTGAAGGCTCGGCTCATGCGATCGGCGAGGTGGATTTCACCGGCATCGTCGACCTCGGTTCTTCGATCAAGCGAAACGGCCTTGCTCAGAAGGCGCTGCCGAATACCAACTTGATCGTTTCCAAGACGCTCGTGCCCCAGCTCCGCGGTGAGATTCCGGCCGGCGAAACAGTTCTGGTCGCGGCTGTACTCGCGTTGAACGATCCGGCTGCCGTATCGGGGGCATGGACCGCGCCGCCGAAAGCACCCGATATCGCTGTGCTCCGGAAGCTGGTCAGCGAGAAGGGCGTGACCGTCAGCGCCATCGAAGCGCCAGGACATATGCCATGAGCCGTGCTGCCATCGTCCTCGCCATGCAGCCTTCCCGCACGGAGCATGTGTTGCCCGAGGCGGTCCTTCACCGGCTGGATGGCATCGGGCGCCTGCTCGATGCCGAACCGCTTCAGCACTTCGACGACGAGCGGGCGAAGCGACTGCTCTCCGAGGCGGAAATCCTAATTACAGGCTGGGGTGCACCCTATGTTGGTCGCGAGGTTCTGGCGCTTGCGCCGAAATTGAAGCTCGTCGTTCATGCGGCGGGAACGGTGAAGGGCCTCGTCGATCCCGGCATTTTCGAGGCCGGCGTCGTCGTCAGTCATGCGGCCGAGGCCAATGCCGTGCCGGTCGCCGAATTCACGCTCGCCGCAATCATCTTTGCCGGCAAACATGTCTTCCGTTTCCGCGACCTCTATGTCGGCGACCGCCATCGTGATAGCACCCATCCGATGCAGCGTGAGGCCATCGGCAATTATCGCCGCACGGTTGGCATCATCGGTGCGTCACGCATCGGTCGCCGTGTCATCGATCTGCTGAAGCCCTTCGATTACAAGGTACTGCTCTTCGATCCGACCATCGATGCCGGTCAGGCGCGCGGAATGGGCGTGTACAAGGTGGAGCTCGACGATCTCATGCGTCATTCGGATATCGTCTCCCTCCACGCGCCATCACTGCCGTCCACCTACCATATGATCGATGCCGCAAAACTGGCGCTGATGAAGGATGGCGCGACGCTGATCAATACCGCGCGCGGCGCGCTGATCGATGAGGACGCTTTGCTTGTCGTGTTAAAGACCGGCCGTATCGACGCCATTATCGATGTGACCGATCCCGAAATACCGGGATCGGAATCGGCGTTTTACGACCTGCCCAACGTCTTCCTTACACCGCATATCGCCGGTGCCGTCGGCCTCGAGCGCACTCGCCTCGGTGAAATGGCCGCGGATGAGGCCGAACGCTTCACCAAGGGCGAGCCTCTGCTTTACCGGCTCACCCTCGAAAACCTGGAAAATACCGCCTGAGGCGTCTTACGACGCCTTCAGCGAGTTCGGCGAACCGTCATTGGCAAGCTCCGGCATCAGGTCGGAGATATTGACGACCTTGCCGGTGCGCGAGCTCGTCAGCGCCGCAATGCCGCAGAGCACGGACATGGCGCCGGCGCGGGTGCCGGCCCGCTGCGCGAGCTTGTCCTGCATGTCGGGCTTGAAGATCATGTTGCGCATCCGGTCGTCACCGCCGTAATGGCCGCCGGAAAAATGCGGCACCGTGATGCGCTCGACGGCCTCCTTGCTATGCGGGAAGCTGCGGATCAGCAGGACCGTATCTTCCTTCGGCTCTTCCCACGGCTGTGCTTCATACTGGCGGATTTCGATACGGCCCTTGGTGCCGTTGAAGGCGAGGTGATGGCCCTCGATCGGCTGGAACGTGTTCAGTGAATAGGAGACATGGACATTGTTTCGGTAGCGGATCGAAGTGACCATCGTATCGGGAATGTCGATGTCTTCGCGGAAGACACAACCGTCGCGGAAATAACCGTCGATCTTCGAGGGATCCTCATAGAGCGAATCGAGGAAGGGATCCTTTTCGAGGTCGAGGTAATAATCGCATTCCTGCGTGTGCGGACAGAGCTTGCAGCGCGGGCCGCGGAAAGGCCCTTTGCGGCCGTAATTCTGCAGGTCGGCAAAAGAGGTCACGGCGTCAGGATCGCTGTCGAGATACCAGTTCAGAAGGTCGAAATGATGCGTCGCCTTGTGAACGAAGAGGCTGCCGGAATTTTCGGTATAGGCATGCCAGCGGCGGAAATAGTCGGCGCCATGCTTTGTGTTGAGATACCAGTGGAAGTCGACTGAGGTGACGCGGCCGATCTCGCCGGAATTCAAGAGCTCCTTGATCTTCGCTGCCGTCGGCGCATAGCGATAGTTGAAGGAGACGTCGACCCGGCGGCCGGTGCGCTTTTCGGCGTCCAGAATCCGGCGAATCTTCTCGACCGAGGTGGTCATCGGCTTTTCGGTGATGACGTCGATGCCGGATTCCAACGCCCGCACCACGATATCGTCATGCGTATGGTCGGGCGTACAGACGATAACGAGATCCGGCTTCTGCTCTATGAGCATCGAATCGATGTTTTCATAGAGCGGTGCATTGCTGCCGATCATGGTGCGGGCGCGCTCGCCGCGCAGAGAATTCTTCTCGACGATCGCAGTTAGGTCGACATGCTCGCGCCAGCCGGCCAAGAGTTCCTTGCCCCACATCGTGGTGCCGCGGTTACCGGTGCCGATCAGGGCAAAACGGCGTTTCTCCATCGAATGATTCCTCCTTCATACGTGATGAAACGATTGGACTTTAGAGCAATTCCAGCAAAAGTGTGCAGCGGTTTTGCGTCCGGAATTGCGTGAAAACAAAGAGATAGGGCATGTCCGTGTTTCGAAGAAAAACGGACATGCTCCAGAATCAGACTTGGCAGCAGCTCCTGAAGCGCTCGACGCAGGTGGCGATCACCTCGTCGGCCGGACGCTTCCACCAGTTCTCAGCCGAGAAGATTTCGACCTCCTGCGCGCCCAAGAAGCCGGCGGCTTCCACCATCCGTCTTATGCCTTTGAGATCGATGACGCCATCGCCCATCATGCCGCGGTCAAGCAGCATGTCCTTGGTCGGCACCAGCCAGTCGCAGATGTGATGGGCAAAGATGCGCTTCATCCGTCCGGCGCGGGCGATCTGGTTGGCCAGATCGGGATCCCACCAGACGTGATAAACATCGACGGCGACGCCGACATCCTCGCCGAGTTGCTCGCACATATCGAGCGCCTGGCCGAGCGTGTTTACACAAGCCCGGTCGGCCGCATACATCGGATGCAATGGCTCGATCGCGAGCTTCACGCCCGAGGCCTGCGCATGCGGTAGCACGGCGGCAATGCCGTCGAACACCATCTGGCGGGCCGCGACGATATCCTTCGAACTATCAGGCAAACCGCCGACGACGAGCACGAGGCAATCGGCCGAAAAGGCTGCCGCCTCGTCGATGGCGCGTCTGTTGTCGTCGAGGTTCTTCTGCCACTCGGCTTCGTTCGCTGCCGGAAAGAAGCCGCCGCGGCAAAGCCCGGTCAGCTTGATGCCGTTCGACTTGACGATGCGCACTGCCTCGTCGAGGCCGGCCTTGGCGACCTGATCGCGCCAGGGCGCGATCGAGGTGATGCCGTGTTTCAGGCAGATATCGACGGCTTCGGCAAAGCCACATTGCTCGCGGATTGTCGCAAGGTTGATCGAAAGTCCTTCGACCTGCATGTCATTCCCCTCCCATTGCCATGCTGACGTTCAGTGAACGCCGTGGACGGCAAGCACCCGCTTCATGCGATCAGTTGCAAGGTCCGGATCGGCCAGAACCCGGGCCTTGTCGGCCAGGCGGAAAAGCTCCGCCAGATGCGTGAGCGAGCGCGTGCTCTGCTGGCCGCCGATCATTGTGAAATGATCCTGCACGCCGTTGAGATAGGCGAGGAAGACGACGCCGGTCTTGTAAAAGCGGGTCGGCGCTTTGAAGATGTGGCGCGACAGCGGAACTGTCGGCTCGAGCAGATCGAAGAATTCGTGGTTGCTCTTACGGCCAAGCGCGTCGAGTGCGGCCGAAGCCGCAGGCGCGATGGCGTCAAAGATGCCGAGCAGCGCATCCGAATGGCCCTGCTCGTCGCCGGCAATCAGTTCGGCGTAGTTGAAATCATCGCCAGTGTACATGCGCACGCTCTTCGGCAGCTGCCGGCGCATCGTGACTTCCTTCTCCTTGGAAAGAAGCGAGATCTTGATACCGTCGACCTTGGCGGCATTGGCTTCGATCACCTGCAGGCAGGTTTCCATCGCCTTCAGATGGTCGCCATTGCCCCAATATCCCTGAAGCGCCGGGTCGAACATTTCGCCGAGCCAATGGATGATGACAGGTTCTTTTACCTGGCGAAGAATGCGGTCATAGACCCTGACATAGTCATCCGGCCCCTTGGCGGCGGCGGCCAGTGCCCGGCTTGCCATCAGGATGATGCGACCGCCGGCAGCTTCCACCGTTTCGATCTGCTCTTCATAAGCCCTAATGATCGTATCGATGGTCACGTCGGGGCCGGGCGTCAGATGGTCGGTGCCGGCGCCGCAGGCAATCAGCGCGTCCTTGCGTCCGGCTGCTTCGCCAAGCGCGCGGCGGACCAGCTCGCGGGCTTCCGGCCAGCCGAGGCCCATGCCGCGCTGTGCAGTATCCATCGCCTCGGCCACGCCGAGGCCGAGGTCCCAAAGCCGATGGCGGAAGGCAAGCGTCCGTTCCCAGTCGATCGCCGGTGTCAGCCACGGATCATTGTCGGCGAGCGGATCGGCCACCACATGGGCGGCGGCAAAGGCGATACGCGGGAAGCTCTTGGCGTCCCGCTTCTTGAGTTCGATCGGCGTGCCGGTCAGTGTATAAGGAGCGATCTTGCCGTCGAGGGGAAGATTGATCGTCGTCACGGCTCAGAACTCCAGCGTGGGAACGTCGAGCCAGCGGCGCTCGGCCCAGGATTTCAGGCCGAGTTCTGCAAGCTGCACGCCCTTGGCGCCGGCTTCCAGGCCGTAGGGCCAGGGAGCATCTTCGACGACGTGGCGAATGAACATTTCCCACTGCGCCTTGAAGCCGTTGTCGAAGACCTGCGTATCCGGCACTTCGTCCCAGGTCTTGTAGAAGTCGATGGTCTGCGGCTGGTCAGGATTCCAGACAGGCTTCGGCGTATTGACGCGGTGCTGGCTCCAGCACTTGGTGAGGCCGGCAACGGCCGAGCCATGCGTGCCGTCCACCTGGAAGGTCACGAGGTCGTCGCGACGAACGCGTACGGCCCAGGAGGAATTGATCTGCGCGATCGCGCCGCCTTCCAGCTCGAAGGTCGCATAGGCGGCATCATCGGTGTCGCAATTATAGGGCTTGCCCTGTTCGTCGATACGGCTGGGAATATGGGTCGCGCCCAGGCAGGAAACGGCCTTCACCTCACCGAAGAGATTGTCGAGCACATAGCGCCAGTGGCAGAGCATATCGAGAATGATGCCGCCGCCATCGGCCTTGCGATAATTCCAGGACGGGCGCTGCGCCGGAACGCCCCAGTCGCCTTCGAAGACCCAGTAGCCGAATTCGCCGCGCACTGAGAGGATCTTGCCGAAGAAGCCAGAATCGCGCAGCAGCGCCAGCTTGCGCAGGCCAGGCAGGAACAGCTTGTCCTGTACCACGCCGTGCTTGAGGCCCGAAGCACGCGCCTTGCGCGCAAGGTCGATCGCGACCTGCAGATCGTCGGAAATCGGCTTTTCGCAATAGACATGCTTGCCGGCATCGAGCGCCTTGGTGAGAAGCTCGGCGCGCATCAGCGTCGTGCCGGCATCGAAGAAGATGGTGTCATCGGGATTGGCGAGCGCGGCATCCAGATCGGTCGACCAGCGCTTGATATTATGCTTGCGGGCAAGCTCCTCCATCTTCGCGCCGTTACGGCCGACGATGATTGGATCGATTTCCAGTTTTTCGCCTGATTTCAGCGTGATGCCGCCTTGATCGCGGAAGGCCAGGATCGATCGAACGAGGTGCTGGTTGTAGCCCATACGGCCGGTAACGCCGTGCAAAATGATCCCCAAACGTGCCATTTTTCCCTCCCTGGAAGCTTTTATGCGTCGGGAGCGGGCAGCCGGGCCCGGCCCTCCCGAGCCGGTAACTAAACAGTTACTTGATGGCAGAAGAGGAATATTGCTGTCAATAGCCAATTCGGTTTTTTGAAAATCAGCGCTTTATCGAGGCGAGCGTGACGTGAACGATATGTCGTTCCCAGGCTTCGAGATTCGCAGGCGTAATGAGATCGCGGCCGAAGATCGTCGAAAGTGTGTACTGGTTGGAGAGGTAGAAATAGCCGAGCGAGGCGATTGTCAGATAGACATGCAGCGGGTCGGCGGTCTCGATGAAGACACCCGCCTTCTTGCCTACTTCCAGCACCTGTGAAAGCTCGCCGATCAGATGCGAATGCAACTCCTTGAGCCGCACGGACTGGCGCAACCAGCGGGCGCGGTGCAGGTTTTCCGTGCCGAGCAGGCTGAGGAACTCCGGATGCTGCAGGAAGTAGCGCCAGGTGAAGAGGGCAAGTTCCCCAATGCCCTCCTCAGGGCTGCGGGTGCCGATGTTCAGTGCGCGTTCGGCGGTGCGGATGCTAACATAGGCCTCCTCAAGCACACGCAGATAAAGCTGCTCCTTGTCGCCGAAATAGTGATAGAGCATGCGCTTGTTGGTGCCGGCGCGCTCGGCGATGGAATCGACACGCGCACCACCCATGCCGTTTTCGGCAAATTCCCGTGTCGCGGCTTCAAGAATGGCCGCACGGGTACGCTCCGGGTCGCGTTGGGCGGTTCGCTCGGCGGACGGGCGCTTGATTTTCTTTTTTGCGCTCTCCCCAGTGTCGTTCATCAGATTTCCCCTATTTTCCCCTGTTGCGCTCATAAGGCTTAAGCGGAAGAATGTAAAAACCCGATTTTGCAAACGCAATCGGGCCACCAACACCGCTTGACAGCCCGGAGGCTTTGAACATAGCTTGTAACCAATTAGTTATTTGTTGCAAGATAGCTAGTTAGGAAGCGTGTGGAGGCGCTTCCTATTGGGAGGAGGAAAACCAATATGTCTTTTCGTGTAAGCAGACGTAATTTCATGGCGGGCGGAGCAACGCTCCTTTCGCTGTCAGCGCTCGGAAACAGCGCTTTTGCCCAGGAAAACCGCCTGCGCCTCATCTGGTGGGGCTCTCAGCCGCGCGCTGACCGCACCAACAAGGTCTCCGACCTTTTCAAGGCGAAGAACAGCGGTGTTTCGATCACCGGCGAATTCCTCGGATGGGCTGATTACTGGCCGCGTCTGGCCACACAGGTGGCTGGCCGCAACGCGCCCGACGTCATCCAGATGGACTACCGCTATATTGTCGAATACGCCCGGCGCGGCGCTCTTGCCCCGCTGGAATCCTATATGCCGTCGAAGCTGCAGATCGATGATTTCGATCCGGCACAGATCGAAGGCGGCAAGGTCGATGGTCACCTGTACGGTGTCAGCCTCGGCGCGAATTCGGCGGCCACGGTCATCAACACCGTCGCCTTCCAGGAAGCCGGCATCGATGTGCCGACCAACAAGACGACCTGGGAAGAATTCGGCAAGATCGGTGCGGAAATCACCAAGGCCGGCAAGCGCAAGGGCTATTTCGGCTTTGCTGACGGCAGCGGCGGCGAACCGCTCTTCGAAAACTATGTACGTCAGCGCGGCAAGGCGCTGTACACGGCCGATTCGAAGATCGCTTTCGGCGCGGACGACGCCGCGGAATGGTTCGACATGTGGGCCAAGTTCCGTGAAGCTAAAGCTTGCGTAACGCCTGACATTCAGGCGCTCTATAAGGATACGATCGACACCAGCCCGCTGACCCTCGGCAAGGCTGCCTGCGATTATGCTCACTCCAACCAGTTCGTTGGCTATCAGGCGATGGTCAAGGACAAGTTGATGCTCAGCAACTACCTCAGGATCAAGCCGGACTCGAAGGGCGGCCATTACCGCAAACCTTCGATGTTCTTCTCGGTCTCTGCACAGTCGAAGGTGATCGATCAGGCTGTCGATTACGTCAACTTCTTCGTCAAGAACCCCGATGCCGCCAAGATACTCGATGTCGAGCGCGGCATTCCGGAATCGAAGGCGATGCGCGAAGTCGTCGCCGGCACGCTCGATGAAACCGGCAAGATCCCGCTCGAATATGTCGCCGGTCTCGGCGATCTCGCCGGTCCGCTTCCGCCCCCGCCGCCGACCGGCGCCGGCGAAGGCCAGGTCGTGCTGCGCACCATCTCGGAGCAGGTAGCTTTCGGCCAGCTTACGCCGGCCGATGCCGGCAAGCAGCTCGTGGATGAAATCACGCGAATTCTCGCGCGGGGTTGATCTCATATGACCAATGCGATGCGCACGTCCGCAGGGACGGTAACCGTGGAAAGATATCAGGGAGTAAAGGCTGACGGACGCTTTCGGCGCCTGTGGAATGCCAATGCTCCTGGCTATCTCTTTCTGCTGCCGTGGCTGGTAGGCTTCTTTGGCCTCACGCTCGGCCCGGCCCTGATTTCGCTCTACCTCTCCTTCACCGACTTCGACATGTTGAGGGCGCCGGGTTGGGTAGGGGCCGCAAATTACGTGCGCATCGCAACGGCCGATCCGAAATTCGCATCGGCCATGTCAGTCACGCTGACCTATGTCGTGCTGTCGGTTCCGTTCAAGCTGACCTTCGCCCTGCTCGTCGCTCTGGCATTGAACAGGGGTCTGAGTGGGCTGCCGATCTACCGCGCGATTTTCTACCTTCCGTCTCTTCTCGGCGGCAGCGTTGCGATTGCCGTGCTGTGGCGCCAGCTCTTCGCCAGCGATGGCCTCGTCAACGCCGCGCTCGCACAATTCGGCATCGTCGGCCCGAGCTGGATCTCGCATCCAAGCTATTCGATCTATACGCTGGTGGCTCTCTCCGTCTGGCAGTTCGGCTCGCCGATGATCATTTTCCTGGCCGGTCTGCGGCAGATTCCGCAGGATATGTATGAGGCCGCAAGCCTCGACGGCGCCTCGAAATTTCGCCAGTTCTACAAGATCACCCTGCCGCTTCTCACACCGGTGATCTTCTTCAATGCTGTCGTTCAGACGATCGATGCTTTCAAGGCTTTCACACCCGCCTTCATCATCTCCGGCGGTACGGGCGGCCCGATCAATTCGACGCTCTTCTACACGCTCTATCTCTATCAGGAGGCCTTCGGCAATTTCCGCATGGGCTACGCCTCGGCGCTCGCCTGGATCCTCGTGGTGATCATCGCGATCTTCACCGCCTTCTCCTTCCTGACCTCGCGCTACTGGGTGCACTACGATGACTGAGATGACCGCTTCCGTCACCGCGGCCAGGCCGCCATCGGACATCACCAAACGCAGCCTCCCGGCTTCGATCATCATCCACGCGCTGCTGATCGCCGCCTCGCTGCTGATGCTCTATCCACTCCTGTGGATGGTGTCGGCATCGGTCAGGCCGGAAAATGAAATCTTCTCGTCGACCTCGCTCATCCCGTCGTCGGTCGATTTCTCCTCCTATGTGCGCGGCTGGACCGGACTCGACATCACCTTCGGCCGGTTCTTCTGGAATTCGCTCGTCATCTCGCTGCTGGTCGTGGCGGGCAATGTCATCGCCTGCTCGCTGACGGCATTCGCCTTCGCACGGCTGCGTTTTGCCGGCCGAAATTTCTGGTTCGCGATCATGCTCGGCACGCTGATGATCCCCTATCACGTGACGCTCATCCCGCAATATGTGCTCTTCCTCGACCTCGGCTGGGTCAACACCATCCTGCCGCTGGTCGTGCCGAAGTTCCTGGCAAGCGACGCATTCTTCATCTTCCTCATGGTGCAGTTCTTCCGCGGCATCCCGCGTGAACTCGATGAAGCGGCGATGATGGACGGCTGCAGCGCCTGGCGCATCTATTGGAAGATCATGCTGCCGCTGTCGCTGCCGGTTCTGGCGACGGCCGCCATCTTCTCATTCATCTGGACCTGGGACGATTTCTTCGGTCCGCTGATCTACCTCAACGACATGAACACCTACACGATCCAGCTCGGCTTGCGCACTTTCGTGGACTCCACCAGCGCATCGGACTGGGGTGGATTGTTCGCCATGTCGACGCTGACCCTCGTGCCCGTGTTCTTCTTCTTCCTGTTCTTCCAGCGCCTGCTGATCGAAGGCATCGCCACGACCGGCATGAAGCGTTGATGGATCGGGCAGGAAAGCCAGACAGGGAAGAATGACATGAGCATCAAGACAGTCGCGATCATCGGCTGCGGTATCGGCCGCTCTCACATCGTCGAGGGTTACCTTCCGCATCCGGACAAGTTCAAGGTCGTGGCGATCTGCGACCTGAACGAGGAGCGCCTGAAGACGATCGGCGACGAATTCGGCATCGAACGGCGCACAACCTCCTTCGATGAACTGCTTGCCGATGACAGCATCGACATCATCGATATCTGCACGCCGCCGGGTATCCATAAGGAGCAGGTCATAGCCGCTCTGGCCGCCGGCAAGCATGTGGTCTGTGAAAAGCCGCTCACCGGCTCGCTCGCCAGTGCCGACGAAATCATCGCGGCCGAAAAGACTGCCAAGGGTACGCTGATGCCGATCTTCCAGTATCGCTATGGCGATGGCGTCGAGAAGGCCAAGCGCATCATCGACGCGGGTCTCGCCGGCAAGTTCTACATGGGCTCCGTCGAGACCTTCTGGCGCCGCAAACCGGAATATTATGCCGTGCCCTGGCGCGGCAAATGGGCAACTGAACTCGGTGGCGTCCTCGTCACCCATGCGCTCCATCTGCACGACATGCTTTTTTATCTTGCCGGCCCGGCAACCCGCGTCTTCGGCCGCGTGGCAACCCGTGTCAACGAGATCGAAGTGGAAGATTGCGCCTCAGTCAGCCTGCAGATGCAGAACGGTGCCTTCGTCTCGCTGTCCTGCACGCTCGGTTCGCAGAACGAAATCAGCCGGCTCAGGCTTCACTTCGAAAATATCACCTTCGAAAGCAATCATGAGGCCTATGCGCCCGGCCAAGACCCCTGGCAGATCATCGCTGCCGACGATGAAGTACAGGCGAAGATCGATACCGTCATCGCCGACTGGCAGCCCGTGCCGCTGCGCTTCAACACGCAGATGCTGCGCTTCCACGATTACCTGATGGGCAGAGGACCGCTTCCCGTGACGAGTGCGGATGCAAGACGCGCGCTGGAACTGGTCACGGCCATCTATCAATCCTCCGATAGCGGCGCCGATGTCGCCCTGCCGATCGGTCCTGACAGCCCGAAATACGCCGACTGGCGTGCAAGAACCAAATAAGAGGGGATTTCGGAACATGGCAACGAGTGTCGTTCTTCAGAAAGTCGAGAAGCGCTATGGCCAACTCGACGTTATTCACGGCATCGACCTGACGATCGATCCCGGCGAATTCGCCGTCTTCGTCGGCCCTTCGGGTTGTGGCAAGTCCACGCTGCTGCGCATGATCGCCGGCCTCGAGGAAATCTCCGGCGGCGCGCTGCTGCTCGACAATGAGCGCATGAACGAAGTGACGCCCGCCAAGCGCGGGATCGCCATGGTCTTCCAGTCCTATGCGCTCTATCCGCATATGTCGGTCTATAAGAACCTCGCTTTCGGCCTGGAAACCGCGGGCTACAAGAAGGCCGAGATCGAACCGAAGGTGCGCCGCGCCGCGCAGATTCTGCAGATCGAGAAGCTGCTCGAACGCAAGCCGAAGGCACTGTCAGGCGGCCAGCGCCAACGCGTTGCGATCGGCCGCGCCATCGTGCGCGAGCCGCGCATCTTCCTCTTCGACGAGCCGCTGTCTAACCTCGATGCCGAACTGCGCGTGCAGATGCGCGTGGAGATTTCCCGCCTGCACCGCAGCCTCGGCAACACGATGATCTATGTCACCCACGATCAGGTGGAGGCCATGACCATGGCCGACAAGATCGTCGTGCTGAACTCCGGCCGCATCGAACAGGTCGGCGCCCCGCTCGATCTCTATAACAACCCGGCCAACCGCTTCGTCGCCGGCTTCATCGGCAGCCCGAAGATGAATTTCCTGAGTGCAAAGATCGAGAGCGCCACGGACACTGGCTCGACCGTCAATGTGTGCGGCAATTCCATTCAGCTCGGTCGCAGGCTTGCCGGTCAGGCTGGCCAGAACGTCACCTTCGGCATCCGCCCCGAGCATCTTTCCTTGGCGGAGGGCGGCGCCGTCCTTTCGACCGTCAATGTCGATCTGGTCGAAAATCTCGGCGGTGCCACGATGCTATATGCCACGACGCCGGACAATCAGCCGCTCACCATCGCACTCGATGGCCAGCAAAAGGTCGAACGCGGCACCAATGTGAAGGCCTCCTTCGATCCGGCGCGCTGTCACGTCTTTGATGACGCCGGCAAGACGATCTAATTAGCCCGGCTTGACAGCCGATCCCTCACAAGCCCATCATTTCATTGAGGGCTAAGAGGGGGATACGCGTGACGCCTGAAGAGAGGATTCATGCGCTTGGCATCTGGCAAGGCCCGATCGACATAACCCCGATCACCGGCGGCCTCACCAACCGGAACTACTTTGTGAGAGATGGCGCGCTGCGGCGCGTCGTACGTCTGGGCGATGATATTCCGGTCCATCATATCAGCAGGCAGAACGAGCTTGCGGCGAGCCGCGCCGCCCATGCGGCCGGCATCTCGCCCGCCGTTATCCATCACGTGCCAGGTGTGCTGGTTCTCGATTTCATCGATGCCGCGCCGCTGTCGCCCGAAGACATCCGCAAGCCGGAAACGCTTGCTCGTGTCGTTCCGTTGATCCGTGCCTGCCATCACGACATGGCCCGCCATTTCCGTGGTCAGGCGATGATCTTCTGGGTCTTCCATGTGATCAGGGATTATGTAGCGAACCTGAGGTCCGCAAACAGTCCGTATGTGCCGTTGCTGAATGGCCTGCTTCAGAAGGAGGAGCGTCTCGAGCAGGCGGCAGGTCCCTTCGAAATCGCCTTCGGCCACAATGATCTTCTGGCCACTAATTTCCTCGACGATGGCCGGCGGCTCTGGCTGATCGACTGGGATTATGCGGGCTTCAACACGCCGCTCTTCGATCTCGGTGGTCTTGCCTCCAACAGCGAGTTTTCGGGCGAGGTGGAGCGCCTCATGCTGGAGACTTATTTCGATCGACCGCTGACGGATGATCTCAGCCGCTGCTATCGGGCCATGAAATGCGCCTCGCTACTGCGCGAGACGCTCTGGAGTATGATCTCCGAGATCCATTCCACCATCGATTTCGACTACGCTGCCTATACCGCCGAAAATCTCGCCCGCTTCGAGCGCGCCTATCGGGCATTTGAACAGGATCATTGAATGACGAAGCAATTACCGAAGACGGCAAAGGCCGTGGTCATCGGCGGCGGCATCATCGGCTGCTCGACCGCCTATCATCTGGCCAAGCTCGGCTGGACCGATACGGTGCTCCTTGAGCGCAAGAAGCTGACGTCAGGCACGACATTCCACGCCGCTGGCCTCGTCGGTCAATTGCGCACCAGCGCCAACATCACCCAGCTTCTGGGATATTCCGTCGATCTCTATAAGAAGCTCGAAGCCGAGACAGGTCTCGGCACCGGCTGGAAGATGAATGGCGGCCTGCGGCTTGCCTGTAACGAGGAGCGCTGGACGGAGGTCAAGCGTCAGGCGACCACGGCTCAGTCCTTCGGCCTCGAAATGCATCTCCTGAACCCGCAGGAAGCTTTCGATCTCTGGCCGCTGATGACGACAGACGATCTCGTCGGCGCCGCCTATCTGCCGACGGATGGTCAGGCCAATCCCTCCGACATCACTCAGGCGCTGGCAAAAGGCGCCCGCATGGCCGGCGTCTCTATCTTCGAGGACACTGAAGTTCTCGATCTCGAAATCGACAGGGGCAGGATCCGCGCCGTCATCACCGGACAAGGCCGCATCGAATGCGAGCGGGTCGTGGTCTGCGCTGGCCAATGGACCCGCAGTTTCGCCGCCCGCTTCGGCATCAATGTCCCGCTCGTCTCCGTCGAGCATCAATATATCATCACCGAATCCTTCGGCGTGCCCTCCAATCTTCCGACCCTGCGCGATCCTGATCGCCTCACCTATTACAAGGAGGAGGTCGGCGGCATGGTCATGGGCGGTTACGAGCCGAACCCCATCGGCTGGGCGCTGGACGGCATCCCTGATGGTTTCCACTACACGCTGCTCGACAGCAATTTCGATCATTTCGAGCAGATCATGGAGCACGCGCTCGGCCGCGTCCCGGCGCTCGAAAATGCTGGCATCAAGCAGCTTCTGAACGGGCCTGAGAGTTTTACGCCCGACGGCAACTTCATTCTCGGCGAGGCACCGGAGTTGAAGAATTTCTTCGTCGGCGCCGGCTTCAACGCTTTCGGTATCGCCTCGGCCGGCGGCGCCGGCATGGCGCTTGCCGAATGGGTAACGAAGGGCGAGCCGCCCTACGATCTCTGGCCGGTCGATATCCGCCGCTTCGGCCGCCCGCATTTCGATACGGACTGGGTTCGAACGAGAACGCTGGAGGCCTATGGCAAACACTACACGCTGGCTTTCCCCTTCGAGGAATACTCGAGCGGCCGCCCTTGCCGGAAGTCGCCGCTTTATGAACGGTTAAAGGCGCAGGGCGCGTGTTTCGGCGAAAAGCTCGGCTGGGAGCGGCCGAACTGGTTTGCCGATCTCTTCGCCAATGAAGAGCCGAAGGATATCTATACCTACGGCCGCCAGAACTGGTTTGATGCCGTTGGCCGCGAGCACAAGGCCGTGCGCGAGGCAGCGGTCATCTTCGACCAGACCTCCTTCGCCAAATTCGTGCTGAAGGGCAGGGATGCAGAAGCAGCATTGTCATGGATTGCCGCCAACGATGTGGCAAGGCCCGAGGGATCGCTGATTTACACGCAGATGCTGAACGACAAGGGCGGCATTGAATGCGACGTCACCTGCGCCCGCATCGCCGAGAACGAATATTACATCGTCACCGGCACCGGCTTTGCCACGCATGATTTCGACTGGATCTCGCGCAACATCCCCGACGGCCTTCACGCCGAACTCGTCGATGTCACCTCGGCCTACACCGTGCTGTCGCTGATGGGGCCGAATTCCCGTGTCATCCTGGAAAAGGTCACGACCAGCGACGTCTCCAACGCTGCCTTCCCCTTCGGCCGCGTCAGGACCATCGGCATTGCCGGTTGCCCCGTGCGGGCTCTGCGCATTACCTATGTCGGCGAACTCGGCTACGAACTGCATGTGCCGATCGAATATGCGACGACCGTCTATGACGCGCTGATGGCGGCGGACGGGCAGTTCGGCCTCGTCAATGCCGGTTACCGCGCCATTGAAAGCTGCCGCCTGGAAAAGGGCTACCGCGCCTGGGGCTCCGATATCGGCCCCGACCACACGCCAGTTGAAGCCGGTCTTGGCTGGGCTGTGAAAATGCGGAAGAACACGCCCTTCAAGGGGCGCGAGGCGATCGAGCGCCAGCTCGAAGGCGGCGTAAAGAAGGTGCTCGCCTGCTTCGTGCCTGACGATCCCGATGTCGTTCTGCTCGGCCGCGAAACCATCTATCGTGACGGCAAACGTGTCGGCTGGCTCTCCAGCGGCGGCTTCGGCTACACCATCGGCAGGCCGATCGGTTACGGCTATGTCCGTAACCCTGATGGTGTAACGGAGGATTTTGTCCTCTCCGGCAATTATGAACTGGATGTCGCGCGCGAGCGCGTGTCCTGCAAGGTCAGCCTGAAACCACTCTATGACCCCGAGATGCAGCGGATAAGGGCTTAGAACGGTTGTGACGGTGAGCAAATTCCGCGGATGTTTCCTCATCCCTGTGCGGGTATAGGGATGAGGAAGTTTCGCTAACCCTTCAATATAGTGGCAGCCTGTTGTCCTGGATCAGGATCTCCAGTTTGTTCGCCACATCTTCCGTCCAGGCGGCATTCCCGGTAAGCGCCTTCGGAAACAAGCCTGGCAGGCCGAACAGAGCTGCCGAAACCGCTCCGCCATTGCGCGGCACACCGTCGAGAAGTGCTGCAATCTCTCCCGCCCGCGGGTCACGCAGTTCGTAGCGTTCGCCATTGCGATCGATGCCGATAGCGTAGCGCATCCAGGCGGCGACGGCGATTGCATAGGTCTCCGCCTTGCTGCCCTTGGCAAGCGCTTCCGTTGCTGGTTCCAGCAGACGCTGCGGCAGTTTCTGCGTGCCGTCCATGGCGATCTGATAGGTGCGGTGGGCGATCGCCTTGTTTGCAAAGCGTGCTATCAATTCGTCCGCATAGGCGTCGAGATCGATGCCGGGAACCGGATCCAGCGTTGCCGCCGCCGCATTCATGTGCCGGCGCGCAAGTGCTGAAAGTCCCGCATCATCCATGACGTCGCGGATGAATTCATAGCCTGCTGTATAGCCGAGATAGGCGAGCAGAGAATGCGCGCCGTTCAACATGCGCAGCTTCATCTTTTCATAGGCCGAGACCTCCTCGACCATTAGCGCGCCGTGAACCTTTTCCCAGGCCGGACGACCGTTGACGAAATGGTCCTCGATCACCCATTGGGTAAAGGGTTCCGTCTCGATTGCCGCCATGTCCCAGCGGCCCGTCAGCCGCTTGGCATCGGCATAGGTCGCATCGGTGCTTGCCGGCGTGATGCGGTCGACCATCGTCGAAGGAAAGGGCACGTTCGCCTCGATCCAGCCATGCAGTTCCGGATCGATGCGGGCAGTGAATTCCAGCACCAGACGCTTCAGCACCGCGCCGTTGCTCGGCAGGTTGTCGCAGCTAAGCGGCGTAAAGGGTGTTATGCCCTTCTGCCGGCGCCGTGCCAGACCCTCGACGAGATAGCCGATGACACCGTGCGGCGCATGCCGATTGGCAAGGTCGGCGACGATATCGGGATGCTTGAGGTCGAGCCCTCCGGTTGCCGGATCGAAACCATAGGCCTTTTCCGTCACTGTCATGCTGACGATGCGGATATCAGGGTCTTCGAGTCGTGCTAGCAGGCCCGCCGGATCGCGCGGCGCCACATACGCCCCAAGGATCGAGCCGATGACATGAGCCGTCGTGCCCGAGGTGTCGCGGATCAGCACCGTATAGAGCCCGTTTTGGGCGGACAGATTATCCGCGACATCGGGGGTGCGCAGGCTCGCCACTTCGATGCCCCAGTCACCGCCGGCAGCAGCCAGAGCGCCATCCGTGAAAGGCGCGAAATGCGCACGGAAGAAGGCGCCGGGGCCAAGATGCAGGATGCCGGCCTTCAGCGCATTCCGGTCATAGGCAGGAAGCTTCGCTGTCGGCGCAAGGCCGGTCACGTTCTGCAGTTTGTCGCTCACAGCTTGTAGGCCTTCTTCGCATTGTCATAGGAAAGTTCGCGCGCGACGATCTCGGCTTCTTTCCTGGAAATCCGGTGCTCGACGGCGAGCTGTGCCAGGAAACGGCAGATCTCGCGGCGCCAGACATCATGGCGGGCGGGGATCGACAGCAGTGCACGCGTATCGTCATTGAAGCCGGCGAGATTGGCAAAGCCAGCCGTCTCCACCACTTGGTCGAGGTAACGGCGGATGCCAAGCGGGCTGTCGTGGAACCACCAGGGCGGGCCGATCATCAGGCAGGCCCAATGGCCGGCCATCGGCGCGAGCTCCCGGGCATAGGTCGTCTCGTCGAGCGTGAAGAGCAGGATGCGCAGGCTTGGTGCATGGCCGTATTTCGACAGCAGCGCGTTGAGGCCGCCAACCCAGTCGGTACGCGTCGGAATATCGGCGCCCATATTCGGGCCACGCGTCTCGAAAAGCTCGCGGTCGGTATTGCGGCGCGAACCGGCATGGATCTGCATCACCATGCCGTCCTCGGCAGAAAGACCGGCCATTTCCGTCATCATCTGCCCGCGGAAAAGTTCAGCATCGGCGGCTGAAAGCGGTCCCTTCAGCGCCTTGTCGAGCAGCGCTTGCTTCTCGGCAAGCGGTAGATCGGCGGTAAAGGCGGTCGGCACGCCGTGGTCGGTCGCCGTCGCTCCGAACTGGCGGAAATAGGCGCGCCGCTTGCGATGTGCCTCGATGAGGCCATCCCATTTGGTGATGTCGCAGCCGGTGATCTCTCCGAACTTGATCAGATTGTCGCGGAAACCAACGGCATCGGGATCGGTGACGCCGTCAGGCCGGTAGGTTGTGCGTACTTTGCCGATCCAACCGTCCGCCGCCATCTTCTGGTGATGCGGCAGCGGATCGAGCGCGCCTTCGGTCGTGGCAATTGTTTCGATGCCGAAACGCTTATGCAGTGCCCGCGGCCGGAACTCCGGAAGCTTGAGCTGCGCATTGATGTGGTCGTAAAGCGCATCTGCGTTATCAGTCGTCAGTGGCTCGGTGCAGCCGAGCACGGCTGACATGGCATGATCGACCCAAAGGCTCGACGGGGTTCCGCGGAAAAGATGGTATTGGGCGGCGAAAGCACGCCAGATATCGCGGCCGCTCGAAACCGTCTTGCCGTCGAGACGCGGTACACCGAGCTGGTCAAGCTTGGTGCCGGTGCTGTGTAACATGCGGAAGAGATAATGATCGGGAATGACAAGCAGCGAAGAGGGGTCTTCGAAGGCCTTGTCGTCAGCGAACCAGGACGGTTCGGTGTGCCCGTGCGGGCTGACGATCGGAAGAGCGTGCACCGTCTCATAGAGATCGCGCGCTATTGTCCGCGTTGCCGGCTCGGCGGGAAAGAGCCGGTCCGGATGAAGAAAGCCATTGCTTACATCCATCAGTTTTCCTCCCTGATGGATAACGGCCTACCCCACATCATTAGACGCGGCAAGGGCTTTTGGTAACCAGACGGTCCACTTTCGGAATCGTTTTTATGGGGGCTCGAAACCATTGACGCCCCCGCCTATTTCGGCTTTGGAATGCCACCTGATATCAGGGGAGAAAACCGATGTCCGACGAGGCAGCCCGCATTACAAGGCTCGAAGAAATGCTGGCCCATCAGGCTAAGACGATCGATGAGCTTTCCGATCAGCTTGCCGAACAATGGAAGGTCATGGAGCAGACGCGCGCCAAGCTTGACCGATTGACCGAGCGCTTTCTGAGTATCGAGGAGCAATCGCTGGAAGCGCCGGCGATTACCAAGCCGCCACACTACTGAGTGGCCATGCCGCCGAACCCTCCGCGGCGCCGCCCGAAGGCTGCCTGCAGCAGGAAAGCGGTTTCGCGCTTTCGCCCTTTGCGATATAGCCCGGAAAGACGAAGCTGAACGAGAGACATCCCATGGCGGCCACCATCCGTTATCATCAGGGCGATATTTCCGCGGCGGATGCCGCCCGTTACACCGGCGCGATCGCGATCGATACCGAAACGCTGGGCCTTGTGCCGCGCCGGGACCGCCTTTGCGTCGTGCAGCTTTCGCCGGGCGACGGCTCTGCCGATGTGATCCGCATTGCGGCCGGCCAGAAGGAAGCGCCGAACCTTACCGCGCTGCTCGCCGATCCGTCGCGCCAGAAGATATTCCATTACGGCCGCTTCGATATCGCCGTACTCTTCCATACGTTCGGCGTCACCGCGACGCCGGTCTTCTGCACGAAGATCGCCTCGCGCCTCATCCGTACTTACACGGATCGCCACGGCCTGAAGGATAATCTCAAGGAAATGCTCGACGTCGATATCTCCAAGACGCAGCAATCTTCCGACTGGGCTGCTGAAACACTCTCGCAGGCGCAGCTCGAATATGCCGCCTCCGACGTGCTCTACCTGCACGCGTTGCGCGACAAGCTAAATGAGCGCCTGATTCGCGACGGCCGCCTGGAACATGCGACGGCCTGTTTCGAATTCCTGCCGACGCGCGCCAAGCTCGATCTTCTCGGCTGGGAAGAGGCGGATATCTTCGCCCATAGCTGAGGTTATCGGACATGCAGGCAAGGTCGTAGACTGGGCGTCTTCGGCCGTTAGCTATTCGTTAAGGTATTTTCAGTAACATTATTCTTAATTTTTATGCATTCGACGGCGGCGAAATACGCCGATGCGGACAGGAGGATCTGCCGGGATGCAAGGGGCCGGATGAGCGCGGTCTCGTTGTACGACCTGCTTTCATAGCCACTTTGCGAAAGGAGCGTGCCTGTGTTGTCTCCCATTCGTTCGGCGTCCAATGCAAGCCTTTCTTCTCAGGGTCAGACGGCGGCGATCGTTGCCGGTGGCCTCGGCCGATCGGTGGTCGCCCCCACCCCGGTAAATGCAGTTGAAGCAGCAGACCTCAATGCCGCGATTGCCGGCAAGCTCAATATTCTGCTCATCGCCGCGCGCCAGCGCATGATTGAAGCGCTTCTCGACATCATCAATGCTACGGGACGCACCATCGCGCTGCAGCGTGGTGAAGGTGAATCCGATCAGGCCTTTGCCGCCCGTGTCGCTGATGCCATCCGTCGCATGCCCGACGCCGAGATCGATGCGGTCGAGCACCAGCTTTCCGATGACGGACATAGCCTGCCGTTGAGAATGATTGCCGCAGCCCTCAAGGACCCGACCGGGCCGGAGGCCACCCGTGTCATCGCCTATCTCGAGATTATCAGCTACAAGGACAGGGATCTCGCAGCCCGCGCCGTTGTCCGCTCTTATCGCCAGAACGATGCCGCGCCGCTGCCGCGTACCGAGCCGCGGCCGGAAATCAAGCTTCAGGGAGAAAACCTGCCCACTGCACGTCAGTCCGCAGCAAAAACGGCTGAAAATGTAGCGATGCCTGCTGCCGAAGAAATCGTTCCGGCCGAAGCGACTGTTGTCGTGGCGACCGATCCAACCGTTGAGGATCAGAAGACCGGCAGTCAGCCCACGGCAGCGGCGCATGAAGCTTCATCGCAGGCAACTACGCCGAGAGAGACAGAGGAAGTCCAGGTCGCACCGGCAGAACAGGAAGTGATCGAGCCGGAACAGGCCGAACCCGCTCTCGAGCAGCAGACAATCTCCGCCAAGGCTGATCCGGTTATCCCGCGCAACTGGACCGGCATCGCCAGCTCCATGACCGAACAGGTTTCACAGATGATCGCAACGATCATCCGCGAACAAGAGGCAACTGTCCTGTTGACGGACACGCCTGTCGAAGCCGCCGTTGAAATCGATGCTATCCTGGACGAGGCCGTCATCAGCGAGGCGACGGAGAGCCTGGTTCGCACAACCCCGGAAGATGTGGTCGAGCCTGCATCTGCCCAGGCCGCCCAGGCTTCTCGGCCGTCCCAGGCTGAAATCACCGCAGTTGCCCAGACGGCGCGTCCCATCAGGGAAATCGCCGCACAGCCGCAGCCGGTTCCCATCCCGGTTGTCGAGGCGCCTTCCTATGTTCCGCTCACAGCCCGCATGCCGGAAGGGCTTCCCTACGCGCAAACGCCTTACCAGTTCGCCCGCGATGAATATAAGGCGACCAAGGCCGATGACCCCCCTCGTCGCCATCACGAAAACGGCAGCTCGCAGGATCAGCAGCAACAGCCGCAGGCGCAATCCGGTCAGGGCGGCGATGAACAGCAGGCCGGCGGAGAGGAAGCCCCGCGGGAGGAGCGGCGCCAGCCGAAAATGTTTGATCCCGATCCGTCTACTGCTCCGGCAACGGTCGCCGACCCGGTCTATGCTCTCTACCAGCGCATGGTCGGCTGGGAATAGTCAGGAGCAATTCCAGCAAAAGTGCTCAACGATTTTGCGTCCGGAATTGCCTGGGTACAAAGAACTCCAGAAACCTCCCAAAACGAAAGAACCCGCCGGATCGCTCCGGCGGGTTCTTCATTTCAATGCATCAGCGAAGGATTATTCGCCGCCGCGGTTCTTCAGAGCCGCGCCGAGGATGTCGCCGAGCGAAGCGCCCGAGTCGGACGAACCGAACTGAGCAACGGCTTCCTTCTCTTCCGCGATTTCCAGAGCCTTGATGGACAGCATGATCTTGCGGTCCTTCTTGGAGAAGTTGGTAACGCGGGCGTCGACGGTCTGGCCGACCGAGAAGCGCTCAGGACGCTGCTCGTCGCGGTCGCGGGCGAGGTCGGCGCGACGGATGAAGGAAGTGATGTCCTCGTGGTTGACGAGCTTCACTTCGATACCGCCGTCGTTGATCGCGATGACTTCGCAGGAAACGACTGCATTCTTGCGCAGGTCGCCGGAAGCTGCTGCTTCGCCGACTGCATCCTTGCCGAGCTGCTTGATGCCGAGCGAGATGCGTTCCTTCTCGACGTCGACGTCGAGAACGACTGCCTTGACAACGTCACCCTTGTTGAACTCCTCGATGACCTGTTCGCCCGGACGGTTCCAGTCGAGGTCAGAGAGGTGAACCATGCCGTCGACATCGCCGTCGAGGCCGATGAACAGGCCGAATTCGGTCTTGTTCTTGACTTCGCCTTCGACTTCAGTGCCGGCCGGATGGCTGCGGGCGAATGCTGCCCACGGGTTTTCCAGCGTCTGCTTGAGGCCGAGCGAAATACGGCGCTTGGACGGATCGACTTCGAGAACGACGACTTCGACTTCCTGGCTCGTGGACAGGATCTTGCCGGGGTGAACGTTCTTCTTGGTCCAGGACATTTCCGAGATGTGGATCAGGCCTTCAATGCCCGGCTCCAGCTCGACGAACGCACCGTAGTCGGTGATGTTCGTAACGGTACCGGAAATCTTCTTGCCTTCCGGATACTTGGCCTGGATGCCATCCCACGGATCGGACTCGAGCTGCTTCATGCCAAGCGAGATACGGTGGGTTTCCTGGTTGATGCGGATGATCTGAACCTTGACCTGCTGGCCGATGTTCAGGATTTCCGACGGATGGTTCACACGGCGCCATGCCATGTCGGTGACGTGCAGCAGGCCGTCGATGCCGCCGAGGTCAACGAACGCACCGTAATCGGTGATGTTCTTGACGACGCCGTCAACAACCTGGCCTTCTTCGAGGTTCTGAACGATTTCAGAACGCTGCTCGGCACGGGATTCTTCCAGAACCGTACGGCGCGAAACCACGATGTTGCCGCGGCGCTTGTCCATCTTGAGGATTTCGAAGGGCTGCGGGTTGTGCATGAGGGGCGTAACGTCGCGGATCGGACGGATGTCGACCTGAGAACGCGGAAGGAAGGCGATCGCACCGTCGAGGTCGACCGTGAAGCCACCCTTGACCTGGTTGAAGATAACGCCTTCGACGCGCTCGCCAGCTTCGAACTTGGCTTCGAGCTTGATCCAGCTTTCTTCGCGGCGAGCCTTCTCGCGCGACAGAACAGCTTCGCCAAGCGCGTTTTCGATGCGCTCGACGTATACTTCGACTTCGTCGCCGACCTTCAGCGAACCGTCCTTGGCACGTGCGCCGAATTCCTTGAGCGCGATGCGGCCTTCGACCTTCAGGCCAACGTCAACAACGGCGACATCCTTTTCGATGCCCGTGACGATACCCTTGGTAACATAGCCTTCAGCCAGATCGTTCTTGGCAAAGGACTCTTCGAGAAGGGCCGCGAAATCCTCGCGAGAGGGAGTAGCTACTGACATAAAATCTCCTGCGTGGCCTTCGATAGCTTCAAGGCTCACGTATGCGCCGGTTGGTTCGAGTTGAATGGGCCTGAACCCAGTCCGCCTTCTTTCAAGAAGGCAATCCGGCGCGTGGACGGAATTTCAGGCTTGCTTTCGCACGAGCGTCCCGCGCACGAAGCGCGGAAAACCGCTTGATTAGGCATTTCGGCTCAAGGCGGCGTCGATAAACGACTTAGCGGCTTGAAACGCGGCCTCTATACTCATTTCCGACGTGTCAAGCAAGTGCGCATCGACTGCCGGTTTCATCGGGCTGTCCGCCCTGTTCATGTCGCGATCGTCGCGTCGCTTGACGTCTTCGAAAATCGCCTCGAAATCCGCTACGCCGCCCTTGCTGATGATCTCGTCGTAACGGCGTGTTGCGCGCACTTCTGGCGACGCCGTCACATAGAGCTTCACAGGTGCCGCGGGGCAGACGACAGTGCCAATATCGCGCCCGTCGAGAACTGTTCCCGGCAGCTTCTCGGAAAACCGCCGCTGCGCCTCAACGAGCGCCCGGCGAACCGCCGGCATCACGGCAATTTTCGAGGCGGCTTCGCCAATCTCATGTCTCGACAATATATCGCGATCGAGACCCGCGAGTTCAACCTCGAGCGCCATCTTTTCAGCGACCGTCTCGTCATTGAGCGGGAGCCCGGCATCGATCAGCGCCTTGGCGGTCGCCCGGTAGGTGAGGCCGGTGTCGAGATGGTGAAAGCCGTACTGCTCCGCGATCCTGCGCGAAAGCGTGCCCTTGCCTGCCGCGGCAGGGCCGTCGATGGCGATGATGAAGCTGCCGGTCATGAAGTCATTCCGTGCCGAGGCCGCCGTAACGGCGTACCAGTTCCTGCATTTCGGCTTGCTCTGCCATCTCATCGAGGCCATTGGCAATACCCTCGCGGTCGGCGACCGGCCGGTTCTGGCTCACCTTCCATTTGCCTTCGATCTCGGCGATTTCGATTTCGACACCGATAATGCCCTTGAGCTGCGCACGGATAAATTCCTCTGGCGCATCGCCGACCGACCATGGTTTCTCACGCTGGCCCTCATGTTCGCCGGTAATTGCATTGATCTGCGCAAGCAGCCAGCCAGCATCCTCGATCACCCGTGCCAGTCCGCGTGCCTGCACAATCGCATAGTTCCAGGTCGGCACCACTTTGCCGGTCTCGGCCTTGGTCCGGTACCAAGACGGTGTGACATAGGAATCCGCGCCCTGGAAGACGGCAAGCACCGGCGCACCTGCGGCAATGTCCCGCCACTGCCCATTTGCCCGCGCCAGATGCAGCTGCAGCGTTCCCTTCTCTGATGCGCCGGCGTCGAGATGGAAGGGCACGGAATTGGCGATCAGCCCGGAAGCCGCCGCCGTGATCAGCAGGCCAAGCGGATGCGCACGGATCAGCGCATGCTGCACATTGAGATCGTCTTCGCGGAAATGTGGTGGCTGGTACATATCAAGCCTGCTCGATCTTCGCCCCGAGGCTCTTCATCAGATCCATGAACTGCGGAAAGCTGGTTGCAATCATACTGCTGTCGTCGATACCGACAGGATGCTCCGAAGCCAGCCCCATGACAAGGAAGCTCATGGCGATACGATGGTCGAGATGCGTGATGACCTGCTCGCCAGCAGCATTGCCAAGCCCCATTCCATCCGGCCGGCCGGTGACGGAAAGCGAGTCCTTGCCTTCTTCGCATTCGACCCCGTTGAGCTTCAGCCCTTCCGCCACAGTCGAGAGCCGGTCCGACTCTTTGACCCGCAGTTCCTGCAGGCCATTCATCACCGTTCGGCCCTTGGCAAAGGCGGCGGCAACGGCAAGAACCGGATATTCATCGATCATCGACGGTGCCCGCTCTGTCGGAACGGTGACGCCGGTCAATTCCGAATGGCGCACGCGCAGGTCCGCGACATCCTCGCCGCCCGCAAGCCGCGGATCGAGGATCCCGATATCGGCGCCCATCTCCTGCAGCGTCAGGATCAGTCCCGTCCGCGTCGGGTTCATCAGCACATTGGAAATGGTGACGTCCGAGCCCGGCACCAGCAAAGCCGCCACCAGCGGGAACGCGGCGGAGGAGGGGTCGCCAGGCACGTCGATCGTCTGGCCGGTCAGCTTGCCGCGGCCTTGCAGCCGGATCGTCCGCGTGCCGTCCCTGTCGGTCTTGATCGAAAGTTCTGCGCCGAAACCAGCCAGCATCTTTTCGGTATGGTCACGCGTAATCGCCGGCTCGATAACCGTCGTCACACCCGGTACATTGAGACCGGCTAGCAGCACCGCCGATTTCACCTGCGCCGAGGCGACGGGCAGGGTGTAGCGGATCGGGGCCGGCGTTTTCGGCCCGCGCAGCATCACCGGCAGGCGATCGCCCTCCATGGCTTTTACCTGCACGCCCATGCGGCGCAACGGATCGAGCACGCGGCCCATCGGCCGCCGGGAAAGCGAGGCGTCGCCGGTAAAGACGGTGTCGAAATCATAGACGCCGGCAAGGCCCATGATGAGGCGCGCGCCGGTGCCAGAATTGCCAAAATCGAGCGGAACCTCCGGTGCAAGCAATGCGCCGTTGCCTGTTCCGTTGATGATCCACGCGTCGCCCTCCTTGCGGATCACGGCACCTATGGCCTGCATTGCCTTGCCGGTATTGAGCACATCCTCACCTTCGAGGAGCCCGGCAACGCGCGTTTCCCCCGATGCCAGTCCGCCGAGTATCAGCGCGCGATGCGAGATCGACTTGTCGCCGGGAATACGGATGATTCCGGAAAGCCCGGAGGATCTGCGGGCGACGGCCGGCTTCGATGCGGAACCCTGCGACATGGGTTAATCCCTTGCAAAGGCAATACATTCAGGCCGCTCACGCCTCGGTGCCGGGATGTTTTTCCGGCGGGCCTTGCAGCAATCGCGGCTGGTTAGCACGAACTTGCCGAACGGTCATCCGGAATGGCGGTGAAAAGCCTGAAGTGCCCCGTGAAGTTTAGCTTTGACATGAGAAGCCGTAGCGATTATGGGGACCGGCTTATAAATTCCGAATAGAACGCCGGTTTGACGGCATTTGCCGAATTTCTCATTCGGCCATTCTCACGAGGCTTATAGTGGCGAAAGCGGAACTTGGTACAAAGCGCACTGATCCGGAAACCGGCAAGAAGTTCTACGATCTGAACCGGGATCCGATCGTCTCCCCTTATACCGGCAAATCCTATCCTTTGTCCTTCTTCCAAGAAACCTCGGCACTCGCCGAAGTTCAGGATGAGGACGAGGTTGCCGAAGTCGATACCGAAAACACCGAAGTCGAACTGGTTTCGCTCGAAGACGCCGATGACGCCGCTTCCGGCGACGATATCCCTGATATCGGCGACGACGACGTCGAAGTCGAAGGCGATGACGACGATACCTTCCTCGAAGTTGATGAAGATGACGAGGATGACGACATGAGCGACATCATCGGCGTCACCGGTGACGAAGACGAAGTCTGAGCGAACGAATACCGGCCCGGATGACAAAAATTTCCCGGGCCGGATTTTTTAGGCTTGCCATCTGCGAAAACCGCAAGTAATAAGCCGCCACTCCAGAGGGAACGCCTTGGGAGTATCCCAGGACCGGCGCAAGCCGGACCACCCTGATGGGGCTATAGCTCAGCTGGGAGAGCGCTTGCATGGCATGCAAGAGGTCAGCGGTTCGATCCCGCTTAGCTCCACCAAATCTCTCCAAATGCAGTTCAGTAAGCACTTCAGGTCAGCATAACTGACATTTGTCAAAAGCTGTCTGGTTGCCACTTTTGCAGACGGCTGAAATCAGGTTCTTATATCGTGCGTCGAGGCCAGCCGATTCGGCGCTTCCCGGACACGAACCCATGACACGAGCAAGACGCCGCCGCATCATCAGAACCCGCAGGACCGCGACCGGACTGGCGCTGGTTGGCTCGATTTCCTTCCTTGCGGGAATGACGGATGCCACCGGCCTGCTTCTGACCGGGGACTTCGTATCCTTCATGACCGGCAATACGACGCGGGCGGCATTGGCGCTGAGCAGCGGCGATGTCAGGCATGCCGCCGTGCTTGTGTCGGCCATCATCGTCTTCGTGCTCGGCAATGCCGCCGGCATTGTCGTTGCGCATCGCGCGGAGCGGCGCATCTTCGTCGTGCTCTGCTGCGTCAGCCTCATGCTGGCGCTAGCCTCTATGATGACGCTGCAGGATCTGTTGATGACACGTTTCTATACGATCGTTCTCGCAATGGGCATGGTGAATGCGGCGGTCGAGCATATAGAGGGGCTGCCGATCGGCCTGACCTATGTGACCGGCGCGCTGTCGCGTTTCGGTCGCGGCATAGGCCGCTGGATCATTGGCGACCGGCGCCTCGACTGGACCATCCAGATCGTGCCATGGGGCGGCATGGTGCTCGGTGCCATCAGCGGGGCCCTCATGACGCGTCTTGTGGGCGCGCAGGCGCTGTGGCTGGTCTCCGTCTTCGCGATGGCGTTGGCGATTGTCGCCCTGTTTATTCCGCGCCCCCTGCAGCGTCGGTTCAATCAAAAGATCGGAGCCTCCGGCCCGCATTCGGCGCGTGCCAGATAACCGCCGTCACCACCCAGCCGAGCCTGAACGCAGAGAACCTGGGACCGCTCTTCGCGAACGGTACGGCCTCGCCGGCTACTACTTCGCCGGCCGCACCTCGGCGTTCTTTCCGATCTGAGGCTTATTTCTTGGAGATGGTGACGAATTTCGTACCCCGCACGCGGGTGGTGACGATGCAAGGGTCGCCGCCGGTGCGATCGCAGAAGCGCGGGTTCATTTTCATGGCGAGCACCATATTGCCGAAACGCTGGACGAAGTCGTAGCCAAAGATCTGCGCGGTCGCGATCATGAAGTAGCCGCCTTCGGCCACCTGCAGATAAAAATTATAGGTGCAGCCGTCTTCGTTGCACTGCGGACCCTTCTGGCCGTCGCAGGTGAGTTCGCCCTCGTTGACGACCACGTCCATGAGGCCGTCATTGTTGATATCCTGGCGGATGAGGAAACCGTCACCGAAGGATGCTTCCGTGCATTGTTCCTGGAAATGCTTCTTCTCATAGATCTCCGGGTCGGAGATCAGCGATTGCTGTGCGAAAGCCGCGACCGGCATGACCAGCAGCAGAACGATGTTCAGGAGTACGGGCAACAGCGTCTTCACGGCTTTCCTCTTATGGATAAAGGCTCTCTGGCCTTCCATTCTGTATGCGCCGCCTTGCGCCGCCCTTGCCGCAATGATTCAGTATGTCTCGTTCCGCCGGTCTGGAGGCCTCGATGTCATTGCTCGTCTATCTCGATTACGCCGGCATTGCCCTCTTTGCCGCAACCGGCGCGCTGGCCGCCTCGCGCAAGCAGCTCGACCTGATCGGCTTCCTGTTTTTCGCGATCGTGACGGGGACGGGCGGCGGCACGGTGCGCGATATCATTCTCGGCCGCGTGCCGGTCTTCTGGGTGTTGAACCCGTTCTATATCGTCATCTGCTGCATTGCGGGTGTCGTCGTCTTCTTTACCGCCCATCTCCTGGAATCGCGCTATCGCCTGCTGATCTGGCTCGATGCGGTCGGTCTTGCCGCCTATTGCGTGCTCGGCGCCGCCAAGGGGCTGGCCGCGACCGGCTCGCCGACGATCGCCATTGTCACTGGTGCGCTGACGGCAACCTTCGGCGGCATCCTGCGCGATCTGCTGGCAAACGAACCATCCGTGCTGCTGCGCCCGGAAATTTACGTGACGGCGGCCCTGGTGGGATCGGGCGTCTTTACCGGCGTCAATGCGCTTGGCGCCGAGCTCTATATCGCATCGG
Organism: Rhizobium sp. 768_B6_N1_8; assembly: GCF_051811225.1. Lineage (NCBI taxonomy): Bacteria > Pseudomonadati > Pseudomonadota > Alphaproteobacteria > Hyphomicrobiales > Rhizobiaceae > Rhizobium > Rhizobium sp. 768_B6_N1_8. The sequence continues at coordinate 4,530,867 of NZ_JBPWPV010000001.1, forward strand.
CTTGCGGGGTCGCAGCAGCCTTCGCAGTGCGCGGCGGCGCCCTGTGGTTCGGCTGGACATTCCCGACCTACAAGCACATGCCTGGCCGACATCCTGACGATGTGATGTAAAAGTCAGCCTTGCTTCTGCCGCAGTCGGATCACCACGTCGACATGGGCGATTTCCATGCCCTCGGGCGGCGACGGCAGATTGGCGATGGTCAGATTGCTGATCGGAATATCGAGCACCTCGTTTTCGCCTTCGACGAAAAAGTGATGGTGATCGGAGACATTGGTGTCGAAATAGGTTTTGGCACTCTCGACTGCGAGAACGCGGATCAGGCCGGCTTCTGTGAACTGATGCAGCGTATTGTAGACCGTCGCGAGCGAAACCGGCACGCCAGCGGCAACCGCTTCCTCGTGCAGTTCCTCGACGGTCAAGTGCCGGTCGCCCTTGGCAAACAGGAGGTCGCCAAGCGCGACGCGCTGGCGGGTGGGACGCAGGCCTGCGCTACGCAGCCTGACCTCAATGGCGATCGGGGTTTCACCCGTCATTAACACCAACTCCGGTTATTCTGGCGAAAAGCAATCATGTTTGTTCAAAGCGATATAACTTTTGCGCAAAAGCCTTTCAATAGTTCAATGGGGACAAGAGCCTTCGAAAGGCCGCAAAAACGGCCTTTTGACGCAATTAGGTCTGGTCGCGGCCTTGGCCTTCCTGTATGCGACCACCAAATACTGGCTCAGGCCCGGTCCGGAACGAAGAAATGAAGCCGCCATGCTTGCGCTTCATTTTCTGGTGAACTTGGACTAAAGACACACATCCATCGCCAAGAACGCGGGGGGAAACAGAGATTTATGACGACCAGACAGTCCAGCTACTCGTATGAAGAACTTATCGCCTGCGCACATGGCGAGCTGTTCGGGCCTGGCAATGCGCAGCTGCCTTTGCCGCCCATGCTGATGGTTCATCGCATCACGGATATCTCTGAAACGGGCGGCACCTTCGACAAGGGCTATCTGCGGGCCGAATACGATGTTCGCCCTGACGACTGGTATTTCCCCTGCCATTTCGAAGGCAACCCGATCATGCCCGGCTGCCTTGGCCTTGACGGCATGTGGCAGCTGACCGGCTTCTATCTGGGTTGGCTCGGTGAACAGGGCCGCGGCATGGCGCTCTCGACCGGCGAAGTGAAGTTCAAGGGCATGGTCCGCCCGCACACGAAGCTGATTGAATACGGTATCGACTTTAAGCGCGTCATGCGCGGCCGTCTGGTGCTCGGCACTGCCGACGGCTGGCTGAAGGCGGATGGCGAAACCATTTATCAGGCGACCGATCTTCGCGTCGGTCTCTCGAAAGACAAGACGGCCTGAAAACCGCATTTCGAGCGGCTCACGAAAACAACAAGGGTTTGATCAGATGAGACGGGTAGTTGTCACGGGTCTAGGTGTCGTGTCTTCGATCGGAAACGACGCGGCCGAAGTCACCGAATCCCTGCGCCAGGCAAAGTCCGGTATTTCCTTCTCCAGCGATTTCGCCGAACACGGCTTCAAGTGCCAGGTCTGGGGCAGCCCCAAGCTCGGCGCCGACAAGCTCGCCGAACTGGTCGATCGCCGCGCCATGCGCTTCCTGTCGCAAGGCGGCGCCTGGAATCATGTCGCCATGAAGCAGGCGATCGCCGATTCAGGCCTGGAAGACAAGGACTACAGCGAAAACGAGCGCGTCGGCATCATCATGGGTTCCGGCGGTCCGTCTACGCGCACGCTCATCGAAGCAGCCGAGATCACCGTCAAGAACAACAGCCCGAAGCGCATCGGCCCCTTCGCCGTGCCGAAGGCCATGTCGTCTACAGCGTCCGCAACGCTTGCCACCTGGTTCAAGATCCACGGCGTCAACTATTCTATCTCGTCTGCCTGCTCGACCTCCGCGCACTGCATCGGCAATGCCGTTGAAATGATCCAGTGGGGCAAGCAGGACATGATGTTTGCCGGCGGCCACGAAGATCTCGACTGGACCATGTCGAACCTCTTCGACGCCATGGGCGCCATGTCCTCCAAGTACAACGATACGCCGGATACCGCTTCCCGAGCCTATGACGTCAGCCGTGACGGCTTCGTCATCGCTGGCGGCGCTGGTGTGCTCGTCCTCGAGGAACTGGAACATGCCAAGGCACGGGGCGCCAAGATCTATGCTGAAATCATTGGCTACGGCGCAACCTCCGATGGCTATGACATGGTCGCTCCCTCGGGCGAGGGTGCTATCCGTTGCATGCGTCAGGCGCTGGCGACCGTGAAGGGTGATGTCGATTACATCAACACGCACGGCACCTCGACACCGGTCGGCGACAGCAAGGAAATCGGCGCCATCCGTGCGGTTTTCGGCGAGAAGTTGCCGCATATCCAGTCCACCAAGTCGCTGACGGGCCATTCGCTCGGTGCCGCCGGTGTGCAGGAATCGATCTATTCGCTGCTGATGATGCAGGAAGGTTTCATCGGCGAAAGCGCGCATATCAAGGAACTCGATCCGGAATTCGAAGGCGTGCCGATCGTCCGCAAGCGCATCGACAATGCCAAGATCGACATTGCCCTCTCCAATTCCTTCGGCTTCGGCGGCACCAACGCCACGCTCGTGTTCCAGCGCTACAACGGATAATAACAATGACCGGAATCATGCAGGGTAAGCGCGGCCTCATCATGGGCGTCGCAAACAACCATTCTATCGCCTGGGGAATTTCGAAGGCGCTCGCTGCCCAGGGCGCGGAACTGGCTTTCACTTTCCAGGGTGATGCGCTCGGCAAGCGCGTCAAGCCACTTGCAGCCGAAGTCAATTCCGATTTTCTTCTGCCCTGCGATGTTGAGGACATCGCTTCGGTCGACACGGTCATCGACACGATCAAGGAGCGCTGGGGCAAGCTGGATTTCATCGTCCATGCCATCGGCTTTTCCGACAAGAACGAGCTGAAGGGCCTCTACGCCGATACGACGCGCGAGAACTTCAGCCGCACCATGGTCATTTCCTGCTTCTCCTTCACGGAGATCGCCAAGCGCTGTGCGCCGTTGATGGAAGATGGCGGCACCATGCTGACGCTGACCTATAACGGCTCCACGCGCGTGATCCCGAACTACAACGTCATGGGCGTTGCCAAGGCTGCTCTGGAAGCTTCCGTGCGCTATCTGGCGGCCGATTACGGTCCGCGCGGCATCCGCGTCAACGCTATCTCGGCAGGCCCGATCCGCACGCTCGCCGGCGCAGGCATTTCCGATGCCCGCGCCATCCTGTCGTGGAACCAGCGCAATGCGCCGCTGCGCAAGACCGTCACCATCGATCACGTCGGCAGCTCCGCGCTGTACCTGCTTTCGGATCTCTCGATGGGCGTGACGGGCGAAATCCACTTCGTGGATGCCGGTTACAACATCACCTCCATGCCGGCACTGGAGACGCTGCGCAAGGCAGACGTCGAGTAAGGCCGGACAAGGCTTAAAAAGAAAAGGCGGCCATCGGCCGCCTTTTTTATTTACGTGCCCACAACACTTTGAAGCGGGCATTGCGGCAGGTTTCGCCGCTATCCTTGAAATGCTCTGCAAGCACCGGCTCATAAGGCAGGCCGCGATTGGCCACCAGCATCAGCCGCCCGCCGCCGCGCAGCGAAGAGGCCGCCGTCTTGATCATTGCCTGTCCAAGTGAAGGCTCAGCCGCATGGCCCTCATGGAAGGGCGGGTTCATGATGACGAGATCGTATTTGTCCCGCACCTGCTCGCCCGCCAGATCGTGCCAGAAGAAGCGCACAGGCGCGTCCGGGCAGTTCTCCGCCAGATTGGCCTTGGCGGCCTCCAGGGCCTCGTAGTTGGCCTCGTAGAGGTCAAGGCGGGCAAGGTTAGGAGACTTCTGTGCAAGTTCGGCGGAGAGATAGCCCCAGCCGGCGCCGAAATCGGCCGCATCGCCGGTAAAATCGGTCGGCAGGCGTGAGGCGAGAAGCTGCGAACCGGCGTCGAGCCGGTCATGCGAAAACATGCCGGGCGAGGCGATGAAGCGGCCGTCGACCCGAACCGGCGACTTGCCGAACTTCGCAACGATCTCGCTGACATCGGCCGGCCGGCCGAACCAGAAGGCGACGCCATGATATTTCGGCATATGCTCGGTATCGAGGCCGAAACCTTCCACACGCTTGCGCAGCGGCTGGATGCCGTCTTCCTTGCCGCCGGCGACGACGATCAGCCCACCGGCCTTCACGCGGGAAAGGGCAGCGGCGATATTGGCTTCGTTTTCGCCCTTGTGCTTGGTGCAGAGCACCAGCGCTGCATCATAGTCTTCAGCGTCGATCTCCGGCTTCGCCTCGATGCGCTGCGCCAGAAGCTGTCTGTAGAGCGGCTTGAAGCCCTGTACGGCCTCCAGGGACGCGGCAAAGCCCTCGGGCAGGGCGAAGCCCGCCTCCGCGCCGAGGAAGAGCACACGCTCGCCTTCGCCTGGCGGCGTGACGGTTTCGCTGGCAAAGGGGTGGAAAAGGGTCTTCAGCGTCTCGCGGCTCATGATCTGGTCCCGTCATCTGGAGCAATTCCAGGAAACTGCGCAGCGGTTTTCGTCCGCAATTGCGCAAAGGTCGAATACAAAAAGGGCGCGGAAACAGTCCCGCGCCCGGATATCAGCGGAGAAGGCGCGGCTTATTCGGCCGCTTCATCCTTCTTCTTGTCGCCCTTTTCGGCAGCCGGGATTTCCTGGCCGGTGGCCTGGTCGACGACCTTCATGGACAGGCGAACCTTGCCGCGCTCGTCGAAGCCGAGCAGCTTGACCCAGACCTTGTCGCCTTCCTTGACGACGTCCTGGGTCTTCGCGACACGCTCGGAAGCAAGCTGCGAGATGTGGACGAGGCCGTCACGGGCGCCGAAGAAGTTGACGAAGGCGCCGAAGTCGGCGGTCTTGACAACAGTGCCTTCGTAGATCTGGCCGATTTCCGGCTCGGCGACGATCGAGTGGATCCACTTGCGGGCCGCTTCGATTTCCTTGCCCGAGGAGGAGGCGATCTTGACGGTACCGTCGTCCTCGATGTTGATCTTTGCGCCGGTCTTTTCGACGATTTCGCGGATAACCTTGCCGCCGGAGCCGATGACTTCGCGGATCTTGTCGACCGGAATGTTCATGACTTCGATGCGCGGAGCGAATTCGCCGAGCTGGCCACGGCTTTCGGTGATGGCCTTCGCCATTTCGCCGAGAATGTGGGCGCGACCACCCTGGGCCTGGCCAAGAGCGACCTTCATGATCTCTTCGGTGATACCGGCGATCTTGATGTCCATCTGCAGCGAGGTGATGCCGTCGGCAGTACCTGCCACCTTGAAGTCCATGTCGCCGAGGTGGTCTTCGTCACCGAGAATGTCGGAGAGGACGGCGAAGCGATCGCCTTCAAGGATCAGACCCATGGCGATACCGGCAACCGGCTTTGCGAGCGGTACACCTGCATCCATCAGAGCGAGCGAGGTGCCGCAGACGGTAGCCATCGAGGACGAGCCATTCGACTCGGTGATCTCGGAGACGACGCGCAGCGTGTAGGGGAACTGTTCGGCGGACGGCAGCATCGGACGGATGGCGCGCCATGCGAGCTTGCCATGACCGATTTCACGGCGACCTGGGGAGCCCATACGGCCGGTTTCGCCAACCGAGTAAGGAGGGAAGTTATAATGGAGCAGGAAGCGCTCCTTGTACATGCCCGTCAGGCTGTCGACGTACTGCTCGTCTTCGCCGGTGCCGAGGGTGGCAACCACGATCGCCTGCGTTTCACCGCGGGTAAAGAGCGCCGAACCATGCGTGCGCGGCAGAAGGCCGACTTCCGATACGATCGGACGAACGGTTTCGAGATCGCGGCCGTCGATGCGGCTCTTGGTGTCGAGGATGTTCCAGCGGACGATCTTGGCCTGCAGGTGCTTGAAGATCGAGCCGACTTCTTCGGCCGTGTACTTGGCTTCGCCTTCTTCGGGGAGGAAGTGCGCCTTCACCTTGGCCTTGACGGCGTCGACAGCTGTGTAGCGGTCGGCCTTCTGGGTGATCTTGTAGGCTTCGCGAAGCTCACCTTCGGCAAGGCCGAGCATTTCGGTTTCGAGAGCGGAATAGTCTTCCGGCTGGAAGTCACGCGGCTCCTTGGCGGCAACTTCGGCGAGCTTGATGATCGCGTCGAGAACCGGCTGGAAGCCCTTGTGGCCGAACATGACGGCGCCAAGCATGACGTCTTCCGGAAGCTCCTTGGCTTCGGATTCGACCATCAGGACGGCATCGTATGTGCCGGCGACGACGAGGTCGAGGCTCGATTCATCCATCTCGTCGAGATGCGGGTTGAGAACGTATTCGCCATTGATGTAGCCGACGCGTGCGCCGCCGACCGGGCCCATGAAGGGAACGCCTGATAGCGTCAGCGCCGCAGAGGTCGCGACCATGGACAGGATGTCCGGGTTGTTCTCGAGGTCGTGCTGGATGACGGTGACGACGACCTGCGTGTCGTTCTTGTAGCCTTCCGGGAAGAGCGGGCGGATCGGGCGGTCAATCAGGCGGGAAACGAGGGTTTCGTTTTCGCTCGGGCGACCTTCGCGCTTGAAGTAGCCGCCGGGGATCTTGCCGGCTGCATAGGTCTTTTCCTGATAGTTGACCGTCAGCGGGAAGAAGTCCTGGCCGGGCTTCGGTGCCTTGGCGGAAACGACGGTCGCAAGAACCACGGTTTCGCCGTAGGTGGCGAGCACAGCACCGTCAGCCTGACGGGCGATCTTGCCGGTCTCAAGCTTGAGCGGGCGGCCTGCCCACTCGATTTCTACTTTATGTGTATCGAACATGTCTTGTCCTTCAATGCAGCCAACGCGCCGTCTCCGTGAGGAGCAGCATAGCGTCGACCACAATCAGTGTGACGCATCACGGGCAAGACAACGGGAAGCTTCGAGCGGACGATTTCCCTCGGGAAATCGGGCCAAAGCTCTTGTGAAACTCTGGCCGAAAGCATCCGGCAATCCTGCCCCATGACAGGTCAACGGTTGGTTTGGCAGATCCGGCCCATCCGGAACTGCCGTCTTTCCATTCACACAGATAGCGCGCGCCTGGAAAATGTCATCGGGAGACGCACTCCCGGAAAAACATTCGGCGGGCGAAGTGCTTCGCCCGCCGAAAAATCATTAGCGGCGGATACCCAGGCCGTTAATCAGCTTGGTGTAGCGGCCTTCGTCCTTCTTCTTGAGATAGTCAAGAAGCGAGCGGCGGCTGGAAACGAGCGTCAGCAGACCACGGCGGGAATGGTTATCCTTCTTGTGGTCCTTGAAGTGTTCGGTCAGGTTGTTGATGCGCTCGGTGAGGATCGCAACCTGTACTTCCGGCGAACCGGTGTCGCCTTCGGTGGTCGCATATTCCTTGATCAGCGCAGCCTTGCGCTCAGCAGTGATCGACATCGGACAATCCTTTCGTTGAGAGGAGTTTAAGTCGCCAAAAGCCGGGATGTCGTCCAGCCTTGGCCGCGAATGCAATCGGGGAGACCCTGATGCTGGCGCTGCCTATAAACCAAATAAGCAGCGTTGGAAAGAGGGGCACCATTAGCGGTTTCAGCGCCCCGCCATGGCGTCCCGGATCATCGCGTCGTATCCTTCGGGATCCTGCAGCATGGCGAAATGGCTGGCATCCTTCAGGATGACGAGTTTTGCGCCTGGAATTTCCTTCGCCATCATCTCTGTATGATCGAGCTTTACGGCCTCGTCATGATCGCCGATGGCGAGCGTGACCGGCACCGTGATCTTTCCGAGGTCGGCTGCCGTCCAGGCAGGCTGTGTCGCCCACATTTCCGAGATTTGTTTGACGAAGGCGTCGTATTCGTTCGGCGTCGGCGACAGCTTTTTGTAATATTCACCGGCGACATTGATGTAGTCGTTGAAGGTCTTGTTGCTCATGACGTCGGACTTAACGCCGTCGGTCGTGACATTTGCCGCCTGGGCGATGACGCGCGTGAGCTTCTCCGGATGTTTCATCGCCATGTCGATGCCGATGATGCCGCCGTCCGACCAGCCGACCAGCGTCACCTTGTCGATTTTCAGATAGTCGAGAAGTGCTACGTAATCCGATGTCATCAGATCATAGCCGAAGGGCTGCTGGCTGCGCGTCGAGCGCCCATGCCCGCGGCTGTCGGCGACGATGACAAGGTGATCCTTAGCGAAATCGGCGACCTGATGGCCCCAGACATCGGCATTTCCAAGCCCGCCATGGATGAAGAGGATCGGGTCGCCCTCGCCATATTCGGCGTAATACATCTTGATGTCGTTGACTTCAGCCATGCCGCTCGCCTTCGGCGCCGACATGGAAGGAAAGGCCGGAAGTTCGGCCCAGCGCTCGCCAGATTGAGCGATCGTAACCGTGAGAAACAGCGAAAAGAACGTCAGTATTCCCAAAGCGATTTTGCGCATATTTTCCCCTATGACAAGCCGTTATGGCCCGCCGGAAAACATATCGCATCGCGATCGTCTGACAATTGCCGCCTTTGTTGCGGCTGGCCCGACGACCTCAGCCGAAAACGCGCTTCGGCCGGAATTCGCCCTGCCCAATCTCGCCGATCGCGATCAAGCGACCGCGGGCGGTCGCATAGGCCTCGCTTTCGGCAACAGGCGCATCGCGACCGCGCACAAGGATAGGGTTGCCCATTTTCAGCCGGTGCGCCTGATCATCGCTGACAACAAGGTGCGGCAGGGTCGATAACGCCTCGCAGGTGTCGATCAGCAGGGCGTCGAGGGCGGCAAGGCGCTCATCCATATCCTCGATCTCTTCGAGCGCAGTCAGCTTTGCAAGCGGCACCATCGTCTCTTCGGCGAAGGGCGCTACGAAAGTTCTGCGCAAGCCGGAAACATGACCGTAGGAGCCGAGTTCGCGGCCGAAATCGCGGGCAAGCGCCCGCACATAGGTGCCCTTGCCGCATTCCACCTCGAAATGCGCGGTATTGTCATCCGGGCAGGCGAGAAGCGTCAGACGATGAACCTCGACCTCACGCGAGGGGATCTCGACCGCCTCGCCATCGCGCGCCAGATCGTAGGCGCGTTCACCGGCGATCTTGATAGCGGAAAACTGCGGCGGAACCTGGCTGATCGTGCCGATATATTTCGTCAGGATCTCGCGGATTTGCTGCTCGCTCGGGCGCTTGTCGGAGTTCTGCGTAACCTCGCCCTCGAGGTCGTCGGTCGCCCGCTCTTCACCCCAGCTCACTGTGAATTCATAGATCTTGCGGCCATCCATCACATAGGGGACGGTCTTGGTGGCATCGCCGAGCGCGATCGGCAACATGCCCGAAGCAAGCGGGTCGAGCGTCCCGGCATGGCCGCATTTCTGCGCCTTGAAGAGCCACTTGATCTTGGAAACGGCTTCCGTCGAGCCGAAATCCACCGGCTTGTCGAGGATCAGCCAACCGGAAATCGGGCGGCCCTTGGGTTTGCGTGGTTTGGACATCAGTCTCTTCTGTTATTCGTCGTCATTGTCGAGATCGCGGCTCACCTCGGGCGAGCGCAGCAGGTCGTCGATCTTCTTGTAATTGTCGAAGCTGGTATCGTCGCGGAAGCGCACTTCCGGCATGTATTTCATCTGCCGGAGCTGCGGTCCGAGCCGGCCACGGATGAACTTCGCTTTACGGTTCAGCGCGTCGATGACGATCGTGTGGTCGGAAACGCCGAGCGGCGTCACATAGGCCGTCGCGATCTTCAAGTCGGGCGACATGCGCACCTCGGAGATCGAGATCACGGTCGCCTCGATGATGTCGTCGCGCACTTCGCCGCGCTGCAGCACCTGGGTGATTGCTGCGCGAACCTGCTCGCCGACGCGCAGCATGCGCTGCGACGGTGCCGAGGATGTAGGTCTTGTTGCCATTGTTCTTTATCCCAAAAGGATCGGGCGCCGGACTGGATGATCCGGCGCCCGTCCAAGATTTCAATCGTCGCCCGATCAGAGCGTGCGCGTGATGTGCTCGACGCGGAAGCACTCGATGACGTCGCCGACACGCATGTCTTCGTAGTTCTCGAAGGCCATACCGCACTCCTGGCCCATCGGTACTTCAGAGACTTCGTCCTTGAAGCGCTTGAGGGTCTTGAGCTTGCCTTCGTGCACGACGACGTTGTCGCGGATGAGGCGGACACCCGCGCCACGCTCGACCTTGCCTTCGACGACGCGGCAACCCGCGACCTTGCCGACCTTGGTGATGTTGAACACCTCCAGGATCTCGGCATTGCCGATGAAGGTCTCGCGACGTTCCGGCGAAAGAAGACCCGACATCGCTGCCTTCACGTCATCCACGAGGTCGTAGATGATGTTGTAGTAGCGGATCTCGATCCCCTCACGTTCGGCGAACTGGCGTGCCTGCGCATTCGCACGCACGTTGAAGCCGATGATGGCAGCGTTCGATGCTTCGGCAAGCGAGATGTCGGACTCGGTGATACCGCCTGCGCCCGAATGAACGATGCGGGCACGAACCTCGTCGGTACCGAGCTTGTCCAATGCGCCGGCAATCGCTTCGATCGAGCCCTGCACGTCGCCCTTGATGACCAGCGGGAATTCCTTCACGCCGGTGCTCTGGAGCTGCGTCATCATCTGTTCCAGCGAACCGCGCTGTCCCGACAGGCGGGCAGCCGCCTTGTCGCGGGCGAGACGCTGACGATACTCCGAGATTTCGCGGGCGCGGCTTTCATTCTCGACGACGGCAAACTTGTCACCTGCCTGCGGCGTGCCGGAAAGACCGAGAACCTCGACCGGGGTCGCGGGACTGGCTTCCTTCACATGGTCGCCCTTATCGGTGACCAGGGCGCGCACGCGGCCCCAGACGTCACCGGCAACGATGATCTGACCCGGACGCAGTGTGCCCTTCTGGACAAGCACTGTCGCAACCGCACCACGACCGCGGTCGAGCTGGGCTTCGATGACAGTACCTTCAGCCGTCCTGTTCGGATTGGCCTTAAGGTCGAGAATTTCGGCCTGCAGCAGGATCGCTTCGAGCAGCTTATCGAGGTTCTTGCCGGTCTTGGCCGAAACTTCGACGTCGAGCACTTCACCGCCCATGGATTCTACGAAGACTTCGTGCTGCAGAAGCTGGTTGCGAACCTTCTGCGGATCGGCCTCGTGCTTGTCGACCTTGTTGATCGCCACGATGATCGGAACACCGGCCGCCTTGGCGTGGTTGATGGATTCGATCGTCTGCGGCATCACGCTATCGTCAGCCGCGACCACAAGGATCGCGATATCGGTAGCCTGCGCACCGCGGGCACGCATCGCCGTAAAGGCTGCGTGGCCGGGAGTATCGATGAAGGTGATCTTCTGGCCGTTCTGTTCCACCTGATAGGCGCCGATATGCTGCGTGATGCCACCGGCTTCGCCGGAGACCACGTTGGCATGGCGGATAGCGTCGAGCAGCGAGGTCTTGCCGTGGTCGACGTGGCCCATGATGGTGACGACAGGCGGGCGCGAAACCAGTTCGCCCTGCTCGTCGGACACATTGAAGATGCCGAGTTCGACGTCGGATTCGGATACGCGCCTGACCGTATGGCCGAATTCACCGGCAATGAGCTCAGCGAGGTCGGCGTCGATGACGTCGCCCGGCTTCATCATCTGGCCTTCCTTCATCAGGTACTTGATGACGTCAACGGCACGTTCAGACATGCGCTGCGACAGTTCCTGGATCGTGATGGTTTCGGGCAGTACGACCTCGCGGGTGATCTTCTCGCGCGTCTCCTGCATCTGGCTGCGGCGGAACTTTTCCTGCCGGCGGCGCATGGCCGAAAGCGAACGCCCGCGTGCATTGCCGTCGTCATCGACGTTTGCGGTGGTAACGGTCAGCTTGCCGCGGCGGCGGTCTTCCTCGCTCTTCGGGCGGGTTGTCACCGGCTTTGCGGGCTCCGGACGAACCGGGCGGCCACGGACCGGACCGCTGCGCGAAGCACCGCGGTCTTCCTCTTCGCCTTCATTACGGCGACCACGCACACCTGCCGGTGCGCCTGGCGCAGGCCGGGCGGTTGAGGGCGACGGAGCGGTTTCCGGACGGCGAGCGGCCGGCGCGGCTGCCGGTGCCGGCTGCTGCGGACGAGGAGTTTCAACACGTGCTTCCACTGCAGGAGCGGCAGGTGGTTCGGCCAGGGCTGCTGCTGCGGCCTCCGCCTGGCGTACGGCCTCTTCTGCGGCGCGCAGCTTGGCTTCCTCCGCTTCGGCGGCCTGGCGTACGGCCTCTTCTGCCGCGCGGCGCTTTTCTTCCTCAGCACGACGGATGGCGTCCTGCGCGTCACGGGCTTGCGCGTCGGCAAGCGCGCGGCGACGGGCATCCATTTCCTCAGGCGAAAGGTGGTTCAGCACCACGGGACGCGGACGATCCTGCTGACGCTGCGGCTGGTAGGATTGCTGCGGACGCTGGTTTGTCTGCTGCGGGCGCTGGTTGTTCTGGCCACCAGGCTGTTGAATGCGCGGGGCCGGAGCCGACTGCTGCGGGCGCGCCTGCACAGGCGCCGGCGCCGGTTCAGGCGCGCGCACCGGAGCTACGGGAGCAGGTGTCGTCGGCTTTTCGTCTTCAGGGCGCATCGGGCGCCGCTTGCGGGTCTCGACGACGACCGCCTTGGTGCGACCGCGACCCATATCCTGGCGAACGGTACCCTGGCTCATTCCTGATGGTTTCAGGGTGAGGGTTTTCTTCCCCGTTGCGCTGATTGTCTTGTCGTCGTTGCTGTCGGTCATTCGTTCCCGTTCCTTCGGACAGGGAACGATGAAGCCATCAGACCCTGTCAATCACATACAATCGATCAATGATATTGCGGCCGGCTTCCGCCGGTGACCGCATCATTGTTTTTGCTGGCCAGCGCCGCCCGGTGCCCGGGACTGACCGCCGTTACGGTACTGTTCGAGCATCTTTGCGCGCTTCACTACACCTTCACCCGCCTGCCCTGCAAGCACTGCGGCATGGATAAAAGCATTCTGGCCCATCACCCCTTCCATTTCGCTCTCCGAGAAGAGACGGAAGGAAGGTATTTCTTCCTCGGTTTCCATTCCGAGGTGCCAGGCCTTGCGAGCCTGGTCTATTTTTCTCACGCCATCGGCGGCTGCATCCGTCGAATGGAACACTGCAAGCGCAGCCCCGCTGCGTATTGCGGCATCCACCTTGGCCGAGCCAGTGACGAGCTGGCCCGCCTTGCGCGCCATATTCATCATCTGCAGAAGCTGCTGCAGAAACAGCCGCTCCACCCGCTCGGCGAGGTCGTCGGCTGCCTTGACATCGGCCTTGAGGGCGCGGGCGAAGAGCTTCTTCGCCACCGCCCTCTCGACCAGCGACCGGTCGATCTTCACCCAGCAGCCGCGTCCCGGCAGCGTGCGCTTCAGATCCGGCACCACCGTCCCGTCAGGGGCGGCCACGAAGCGGATCAGCTCATCCGGCGATCCGCTTTCGCGTGTTGCGATGCACATGCGGCCGTTCACGTCGTAACCTGCAAGATCATCGTCTTCAGGAGATGTGTCCGGCGTCAGTGTCATTATGCGTCCTGCTCGGTCGCATCGGCTTCGACAGCTTCCGCGTCCTTCGCAAGGTCTTCTTCAGTAATCCAGCCGGCGAGCAGGCGGGCCTGCACAACCATCTGTTCGGCTTCGACGCGCGAAATGTCGAACTTCGAGAACAGGCCCTCGAACTTCTTCGTTTCGCCATTCTTGCGTTCGGTCCAGCCGACGAGATCGTCGGCTGCGCAGCCTGCGAAGTCCTCGATCGTCTTGATACCGTCTTCGCCGAGCGCCACCATCATCTGGGCGGTTATGCCGTCGATCTGGCGCAGTTCGTCGGCAACGCCGAGAGCCTTGCGCTTCTCGTCCATTTCCGCCTCGAGCTTCTCGAGGAATTCGCGGGCGCGGGTCTGGATTTCCTGCGCGGTGTCTTCGTCGAAACCGTCGATCGAGGAGATTTCGTCGAGATCGACATAAGCCAGTTCCTCGACGGCGGCGAAGCCTTCCGAAGCCAGAACCTGGCCGACCATCTCGTCGACATCGAGCGCGTCCATGAAGAGGTTGGTGCGCTCGTTGAATTCCTTCTGACGGCGCTCGGACTCTTCGGCTTCCGTCATGATGTCGATGTCCCAGCCCGTCAGCTGCGAAGCCAGACGGACGTTCTGGCCGCGGCGGCCGATGGCGAGCGAAAGCTGCTCATCCGGAACGACCACTTCGATGCGTTCAGCATCTTCGTCGAGAACGACCTTTGCGACTTCGGCCGGCTGCAGGGCATTGACGACGAAGGTCGCCGGGTCCTGCGACCAGGGAATGATGTCGATCTTCTCGCCCTGGAGCTCGCCGACGACGGCCTGGACGCGCGAACCACGCATACCGACGCAGGCGCCGACCGGATCGATCGAACTGTCGTTCGAGATCACGGCGATCTTGGCGCGCGAACCCGGGTCGCGGGCAACCGACTTCACCTGGATGATGCCGTCGTAAATTTCCGGCACTTCCATGGTGAAGAGCTTCACCATGAACTGCGGATGCGTGCGCGACAGGAAGATCTGCGGGCCGCGCTGCTCGCGACGGACATCATATACGTACGCACGGACGCGATCGCCATAGCGAACATTCTCGCGCGGGATCATTTCGTCACGGCGGATGATGCCTTCACCGCGGCCGAGGTCGACGATGACATTGCCATATTCGACGCGCTTGACCGTTCCGTTGACGATTTCGCCGACACGATCCTTGAATTCGTCGAACTGGCGGTCACGCTCGGCTTCGCGCACCTTCTGCACGATAACCTGCTTGGCCGACTGTGCGGCGATGCGGCCGAAATCCATCGGCGGCAGCGGATCGGCGATGAAGTCGCCGATGGCGGCGTCCGGGTTGCGGTCGCGGGCCAGTTCCAGCGGGATCTGCGTGGAATAATCTTCGGCCTTCTCGACGACTTCGAGCAGGCGCTGCAGACGGATTTCGCCGGTCTTCGGGTTGATGTCGGCGCGGATATTGGATTCGGTACCGTAACGGGAACGCGCCGCCTTCTGGATGGCATCGGCCATCGCGGCAAGCACGATCTCGCGGTCGATGACCTTTTCGCGCGCCACTGCATCTGCGATCTGCAGAAGTTCGAGCCGGTTTGCACTGACTGCCATTGTTGTGTTTCTCCGTCCTTGACTACCCGGGTTCCCGTCCCTGGAGCTTGCGTTGATCGGTTATTCTTCGTCGTCCGCTTCGTTCTGGTTCGCAGCCTGCGCCTTTGCCAGCTTGTCGGCGCGCAGTGCATCCCGGATCAGATCGTCGGTCAGAATGAGTTTGGCATCGCTGAGCGCAGTGAAGGGGATGACGACCTTCTGCTCCTCGCCATAGGCAATCTGATCGCGTTCGATCGTAAACCCGTCGGCGTCCGCTTCGACGATCTTGCCGCGGAAGCGTTTGCGATTGCCGATCATGATCGACGTTTCGCACTTTACGAGGTGGCCCTGCCAGCGAACGAAATCGGATTTCCGCACCAGAGGGCGGTCGATACCCGGCGAAGACACTTCGAGATGATACTCTTTATCGATCGGATCTTCCACATCGAGCACCGGAGAAATCGCCATGGAGACCTGCTCGCAGTCTTCGACGCTCATCGTGCCATCGTTCTTCTCGGCCATGACCTGCATCGTCATGCCATTCTGGTTGAGCATGCGAACGCGAATGAGGCGGAAGCCGATGTCGTCGAGTACGGGTTCGATAATGTCGGCAAGACGCTGGTCAAGCCCGGTCTCGGTAATCAGCCGCGGCTCATGTTGATTGTCTGCGTTTGTCAGATCCGACAAGCGGTGCGCTCCCTGCGATTTCTGGCATTAGGGGTGATCGCGCTAATAAAAAAGAGCGGGTCCTTGCGGCCCACTCTTCATCGAACGATCAAGAATTTGAATGCCATATAGTCCCGTTTTTTAGAAATTGCAAGGTCGGCGCCGATTCCGCCTCTTCCACCCCTGCAAGCGCAAGCTAACCTATGGCGAGCACTTATCTTCCGCATATATTGCTATTGAGGCACAACGATAAAAGCGGGGGAAACGTGGCCTATACGTCTTCGACATTTGCGCCTTTGCGACATGAGACCTACCGCACCATCTGGTTTGCAAGCCTCGCCTCGAACTTCGGCGGCCTGATTCAGGCCGTCGGTGCCGCCTGGATGATGACGGTCATCACCTCTTCCGAGGACATGGTTGCGCTGGTCCAGACCTCGACGGCGCTGCCGATCATGCTGTTCTCGCTGATCTCGGGCGCTCTCGCCGACAATTATGATCGGCGCCGGATCATGCTGACGGCGCAATCCGCGATGCTCGTGGTTTCGATCGTGTTGACGGCCTGCGCCTTTCTCGGCTGGATTACACCCGGACTGCTGCTCTTCTTTACGTTTCTCATCGGCTGCGGCACAGCGCTCAACAATCCCTCCTGGCAGGCCTCTGTCGGCGACATGGTGCCGCGCGCCGATTTGCCTGGCGCGGTTACGCTGAACAGTATGGGCTTCAACATTACCCGCAGTGTCGGCCCGGCGATCGGTGGCGCCATCGTGGCGGCCGCCGGTGCCGCTGCTGCCTTTGCAGTGAACGCGCTGAGCTATATTGCGCTCCTCTATGTGCTGTTCCGCTGGCGGCCGAGCACGCCTGCCTCGACGCTGCCGCGCGAAACACTCGGCAGCGCTATTTTTGCCGGCATGCGTTATGTCTCCATGTCGCCCAACCTCGAAAAGATCCTCCTGAGAGGGCTGGTATTCGGTATCGGCGCGAGTTCTATCCAGGCACTGCTGCCGGTCGTCGCGCTCGATCTCGTCTCTGGTGGGCCGCTGACCTATGGTTTCATGCTCGGCGCTTTCGGCATCGGCGCGATCGGTGGTGCCATCCTGAGCACCAGGCTGCGCGAGATGCTCTCCAGCGAGACGATCATCCGCTTGGCCTTTTTAGGCTTTGCACTCAGCGCCGTGATCGCAGCTCTCAGCCCAAGTGCCGTGCTCACCTCGGCCGGGCTGCTCGTAGCCGGTGCCTGCTGGGTTTCGGCACTTTCGCTCTTCAATATCATCGTCCAGCTTTCGACGCCGCGATGGGTGGTCGGCCGCGCTTTGTCGCTTTACCAGACCGTCACCTTCGGCGGCATTGCCGGCGGAAGCTGGCTCTGGGGTGTTGCCGCCGACCGGTACGGTCTTTCGAATGCACTGCTGATGTCGGCTGCGGTCCTGCTGCTTGGAGTCGTAATCGGCCTGCGCTTTTCCATGCCGGCTTTCGCCTCGCTCAATCTCGATCCGCTGAACCGCTTTATCGAGCCGGCTCTCGGCCTCGATATCACGCCACGCAGCGGCCCTATCGTCATCCAAGTATATTACCAGATTGCCGATGACGACTTGGCCGAATTCATGACGCTGATGGAAGAGCGCCGCCGCATCCGCATCCGCGATGGCGCCCGCAACTGGGCACTGATGCGCGATCTCGAAAATCCCGGCCTCTGGACGGAAACCTATCACACGCCGACCTGGGTCGAATATATCAGGCACAATCAGCGCCGCACACAGGCCGATGCCGAAAATACCGACCGGCTTCGCGCCCTCCACCGTGGCGAGGGCCTGCCACATGTTCACCGCATGATCGAGCGCCAGGCCATTCCGCCTATCGATGACGTCTTCCACAAGACGCCGATCGATCTGCATCATTGAGGTCGGGCATGCACATTTTCCGAAAGGCACAACAATCCGATCTCGCCGACATCATCCGGTTGCTTGCCGATGATGATCTCGGCAGCACGCGGGAGGTCGTCTCGGATCCCGTCGATATACGCTATCTCGCAGCCTTCGCCGCAATCGAGGCAGATCCCAACCAGTTGCTGGCTGTTGCAATCGACGAGACCGACCGGGTCGTGGGTTGCCTGCAGCTGAGCTTTCTTCCCGGCCTTTCGCGAACGGGCATGTGGCGGGGCCAGATCGAAAGCGTGCGTATTGCGAAGGGCCATCGCGGCTCCGGGTTCGGCTCGCAATTCATCGAATGGGCGATCGCCCGCTGCTCCGAGCGCGGTTGCGGTCTCGTGCAGCTCACATCCGACAAGACGCGCGCGGATTCGATCCGGTTTTATAAAAAGCTCGGTTTCGTGACGAGCCATGAGGGGCTGAAGCGCAACCTGTAAAGCATCCGCCTGGCGTGCACGCGTCTCATTTGAGCTTGCCCTTCATCGATGCCTCGGGAAAGCAAGTCGGTTTCATGCCGTTCTTTTCCTGCCACTGGCCGATCGCGCGGCGTGTCTTGTAGCCAGGCAATCCATCTGAACCGCCGACATCGTAACCCTGCCGTTCCAGTGCGCGCTGCATGGCGGCGACATCCGAGCGCAGCATCTTGCCGACATCGCCCCATTGTCCCTGGAAGGCCCCGGAGCCGAAGGCGATGCGGTCGGCAAGGTTGCCGATATAGAGGGCATAAAGGTCGGAGTTGTTATATTCCTTGATGATGTAGAAGTTCGGCGTAACGATGAATTCCGGCCCGTCACGCCCGGCCGGCACCAGCATCATGCCCTGCGCTTTCAATTCGCCGGACGGAAAACCACTGCCGGAAATACGTTTGATGCCGAGCGACGCCCAGTGGGAGAGCGGCTTGGCAAGATCAGGCCCTTCCTGCGCGCAGGAGACGGCGTCGGGGATCGTCACTTCGAAGCCCCAGTCGCGGTCGCGCTGCCACCCCTTCTTCACGAGGAAATTGGCGATCGAGGCGAGTGTGTCGGGAACCGAAGTCCAGATGTTGCGGTGTCCGTCGCCATCGAAATCGACGGCATATTTCAGGTAGCTCGTCGGCATGAACTGCGGCTGGCCAAGCGCACCCGCCGAAGATCCCTTGAAGTCTGCAGGCGTCACGTCACCGCCGTCGAGAATGTGCAGCGCGGCGATCAGCTCCGTGCGAAACATCTCCTTGCGTGTCGACATGAAGGCCTTAGTGGCCAGCACCTCAACGGCTGAATTCGGGATCTTCGCCGCGCCGAAGCCCGTCTCGCGCCCCCAGATTGCCAGCACGATCGAACCCGGCACGCCGTAAGTCTTTTCGATCCGGCTGAGCGTCGAGGCATATTGCGAGGCGAAGCCGCGCCCGGTCATGGCGAGCCGTTTCAGCCGGTCCTCGTTGAAATAGGGGCCGGGCGAGGAAAACTCTGCCTGGGTCTGCTGCTGCTCCTTTGGCGGCGGAAAGCCGGGAGGGGCGAGATCGCTCAGGGTCCAGTTCAGCTCGACGCCGGAAAAGGCGGCGCGGAAGGTCTTTTCCGATATGCCGTTCTTCTTCGCTTCCGGCCAGAGATCGGCCTGCACCCATTTTTCGAACTGCGCTTCGACATCGGCCTTGGAGGGGGCGGCGCGAGCCGAGACGGAAAATGTCAGCAGAACGGCGCCTGTAAGAAGAAGCCGACTGAGGAAGCGTATGTTCATGGATCCCCCTAGATTGCCGTCCGCGCTCGAAGGGCTGCCGTCAGCGTGCCTTCGTCGAGATAGTCGAGCTCGCCCCCCACGGGCACGCCATGCGCCAGCCGCGTGATCTTCACATTGAGATCTGCGAGCTGGTCGGTGATGTAATGCGCTGTCGTCTGCCCCTCGACGGTCGCATTCACAGCGATGATGATTTCCTTGATGCCGCCTTCGCCGACGCGGTTGATCAACCCGCGGATATTGAGATCGTCAGGGCCGACTCCGTCCAGCGGCGAGAGCGTGCCGCCAAGCACATGATATGCGGCGTTCAGTGCGCCCGCGCGCTCCAGCGCCCAGAGATCCGAGACATCCTCGACGACAATGATCACGGATTGGTCGCGCTGCGCATCGGTGCAGACCGTACAGGGATCGACCGTATCGACATTGCCGCAGCGCGAGCAGATCTTCACCTTGTCATAGGCCTCGCCCATCGCATGTGAGAGAGGACCCAGCAGTTGGTCCTTCTTCTTGATGAGATGCAGCGCCGCCCGCCGCGCCGAGCGCGGCCCGAGGCCCGGCACTTTCGCCAGAAGCTGGATCAGTTTTTCGATTTCGGGGCCGGTGACTCGCTTTGCCATGCGCCGTTCTTAACTGATATGGAACGAAAACGGAATCACGGAAGAATCGCTGAAACCATGAAAATCCTCGCCGTCTGCCGCGGCTCTGCCGAAAGGTTGCCCGGCAAAAGCTACAAGACCGGTATCTTCAAACATGCCGTCACCGGCGGCGTCATGATTGATGCCGAAGGCCTCTTCGGCGATGCGATCTGCAACAGGAAACATCACGGCGGCGTCGATCAAGCTGTCTATCTGGAAGGTTCAGTCAGCCTCGACTGGTGGTCGAACGAACTCGGCCGCCCTGTCGAGCCCGGCACCTTCGGCGAGAATCTAGTCATCGAAGGGCTTGATAACCGCGATGTCGCGGTCGGCGACCGCTTCATCGCCGGCGAACTGATCCTCGAAGTCACATCCTGCCGCATCCCTTGCGCCACGTTCGCTGCCAGGATGAATGATCCGAAATTCGTCAAGCGCTACACCAGGGCAGCACGCCCCGGCATCTATTGCCGCGTGATATCAAATGGAATCGTGGAAGCTGGAATGCCGGTCGAATACGGCCCCTTTTCCGGCGCCACAGTGACTATGCCGGAAATGATGGAAACCTTCGGGCGCCAGCTTTCCGCCGCAGATCGCAATCGCTATCTGGCGGCACCCATTCACTACAAGCTGCGCGACCTGCTCGAAGCCCAGCCGTAGCTCAGCGCATTGCGATGGTGACGGCAGCCCCCGCCATCGTTCCCGCGCTCACCCGGTTGGCGATCCGCACGGCACGCCGGCTCTTCAGGAAACCGCGCGCCTTTGCGGCGAGGAACATCCAGCTGAAATCGACGACAGCCAGAACGACGAACAGCGTGACGACGAGTTCGGCCCAGCCGGCAAGCGATACCGAGGGAATGTCGATGATCGACGGCAGAAGGGCCACATAGAACATCATGATCTTCGGATTGCCGAGCGCAATCGCCAGGCCAGTCAGAAACATCCGGCCACGCGAACGCTCCTGCGGCAGGTCCTCTTCCTCGACATCGGCTTTGGCGAACCACATCCGCCAGGCGAGATAAAGAAGATAGAGCACGCCCAACCATTTAATGACGACGAAGACGTGGTAGAAACTTTCGGCGATCGCCGAGAGGCCGGCAATGGCGCAGGTCAGCCAGATCGCATCCCCGGCCCACATGCCGAACAGGAAGGGCAGCACGTCGCGCGCGCCCTTCGAAATGACGCGGGCGACGAGCGCCGCAACGCTCGGACCGGGTGTCCCGGCTGCAATGAAAAGAGAGCCAGCGAAAACCAGCAGCGTCGTCAAGGTCATCATCTCCCGTCTCCTCTTCCGGGGCCAGTCATTACCGGACCAGTCGACGAAATCAGAAAGGCAGCTTGAAACCGGGCGGGATCGGCAGGCCCGCCGTCAGCGCCTTGGTCTTTTCGGCAGCGATGGCTTCCGCCTTGTCCTTGGCATCCTTGTGGGCGGCAACGATCAGGTCTTCGAGGATCTCGACATCGTCTTCCTTGAAGAGGGAAGGGTCGATCTTCAGGCTCTTCAATTCGCCTTTGCCGGAGATGATGACGGTGACGAGCCCGCCGCCTGCCTTGCCTTCGGCGGTCAGCTCGGCGATTTCCGCCTGCATCTGCTCCATCTTGGCCTGCATTTCCTTGACTTTGCCCATCATGCCCATGATGTCGCGCATCGTCTTCTCCTTCTTGAAACTAGAATTCTATGTCGTCGCCGGGCAGGATATCGCCCTCTTCGGATTCGGCGGCAGCAGGCGGGTTGACCTCCTCCGCCTCTTCCTCCGGTGTCGGCGCCCGCACCCGTACGTCGATGATCTTGGCACCCGGAAACTGGGCAAGAATTGCCGCGACATCAGGGTCCTGACGCGCATCGCTGACGCGTTGCTCCTGCGCCTTGGCTTCCGCCTCCACCATCGTCGGCCCGCCTTCTTCGCGGCTGGTGCTGACGATCCAGTGGATGCCTGTCCATTCCTTGAGCTTGACGGCAAGCTCGTTGAGCAATGTGCCAGGGGCACCCTCGGTGAGGTTCACGTCCAGACGGCCAGGCTCGATCCGTACGGGCCGCACGAAGTTGCGCACCAATGCCTTGAGTTTGACATCGCGTTTTTCGGCAGCGAGATCGACGATATCGCTGATCGAATTGACCGGCACGAGCGGCTTCGGCGCTTCCGCAGGCCTCGTCTCGACACGGCCGATACTCTGCGGCTCCAGATTGGGCACGGCGCGCAACATGGCGGTTGGCCCCGAGGGCTGCGGCCGCGGTGCCGGCTCCGGAGCCCGTGCCGTCACATTCGTCTGATAGGGAACACGCGTGCCACCGCCATTGCCCGAGGGCACAGGCGAAGACGGGCGTGGCGCGCCATTTTCATTGGAAAATTCCGCAAGCCGCCGCGCCGCATCCTCAGGTGCCGGCAGATGTGCTGCATGCGCGAGCCGGATCAGCACCATCTCGGCTGCACCCGCCGTGCGCGAAGAGTTTTCCGTCTCCGGAATGCCCTTCAGCAGCATCTGCCAGATGCGCGAGAGCGTGGTAACCGCGACACCTTGCGCAAATTCCGCAGCCTTGGTGCGCTCCACTTCACTGAGCGAAGGGTCGTTTACGGCATCGGGTACATATTTCAGCCGCGTCACCAGATGCGTGAAATCGGCGAGATCCGTCAGCACCACGACCGGGTTGGCGCCTGCTTCGTACTGGCTCTGGAATTCATTGAGGGCGCTTGCGACATCACCGCGCACGATATGCTGGAAGAGATCGACGATGCGGGCGCGATCGGCAAGGCCGAGCATGCCGCGTACGGCTTCCGCCTGCACCACGCCACCGCCATGGGCGATCGCCTGGTCCATCAGCGACAGGCCGTCGCGGGCAGAACCTTCCGCGGCGCGCGCGATCATCGCCAGCGCATCGGGTTCCGCCTCGATGCCTTCCTTGGCAGCGATGGTCGAAAACAGGCCGACGAGATCGGAAGCGCTGATGCGGCGCAGGTCGAAGCGCTGGCAGCGCGAGAGAACGGTGATCGGAACCTTGCGGATTTCCGTCGTCGCGAAGATGAATTTCACATGTTCCGGCGGCTCTTCGAGTGTCTTCAACAACCCGTTGAAGGCTTGCGTCGAAAGCATGTGCACTTCGTCGATGATATAGACCTTGAAGCGGGCAGAAACCGGCCGGTAGCGAACCTGCTCAATGATCTCTCTGATATCGTCGATGCCGGTATGCGAGGCGGCGTCCATCTCGATCACGTCGACATGGCGGCCTTCCATGATTGCCTGGCAATGTTCGCCCGGCACGCGAAGGTCGATCGTCGGCTTGTCGATCTCAGCCGTCTTGTAGTTCAGTGCCCGCGCCAGAATGCGCGCCGTCGTCGTCTTGCCCA
Source organism: Rhizobium sp. 768_B6_N1_8 (assembly GCF_051811225.1). NCBI lineage: Bacteria > Pseudomonadati > Pseudomonadota > Alphaproteobacteria > Hyphomicrobiales > Rhizobiaceae > Rhizobium > Rhizobium sp. 768_B6_N1_8. Next base: position 4,554,197 of record NZ_JBPWPV010000001.1, read on the forward strand.
CGCCGCGAACGCCGGTCAGCATATAGGCCTGCGCGATGCGGCCGGTCTCGAAGGCGTTGGTAAGCGTGCGGACCATCGGCTCCTGGCCGACCATCAGGTCCGTGAAATCCTTGGGGCGGTATTTGCGTGCCAGCACCCGGTATCCGGTGCCCGTCGAGGCGGCATCTTGTGATTGTCGCTCGGTGTCGCTCATCGCCCTGCTTGCGCCCGGAAGGCCGGGCTTCTTGGAAGAGAAGGTGGGAGGCTGGCACGATGACCCGTGCCGGGCTCGTTAGGGCTGCTTCCTTCCGGACCTGACCCGGTTGGCGAGTGGCTCGTCCACCACCAACCTCCCGGATGCACATATCGGCAAATTCCTCATCAAAAGCAAGCCAAGCTCCAAAAAAACTGCTAGTCCATTGGAAAACATGAGGAGAATGCCTTTGAGCGATTTCGTGCTCGACCCCAGGCTCGAAAATGACAGCACCAGTATCATGGTGACTGGCCTGTGCGACGTCAGGCTGTCGAAGGACGCTCGCTGGCCCTGGTTGATCCTGGCACCGCGCCGAGCTGATATCACTGAGATCTTCGAATTGACGCCGCTCGATCAGGTGCTGCTGACCTTCGAGATCGAGCTCGTCTCCGCAGCACTCAAGAAGGTTACCGGTGCCGCAAAAATCAATGTCGGAGCCCTTGGCAATATCGTCCGCCAGCTTCATGTTCATGTCATTGCGCGTTCCGAAGGTGACGCGAACTGGCCGGGTCCCGTCTGGGGTTTCGGCAAGGCCGAGCCTTACGAGGACGCAACACGAGACGAATTCATTGCAAAGCTGCGGGAAGCCCTTTCACCATGAGTCATTCGCTTTTCGATTCGGACGTGCCGCATCCGGAACCCAGCAATCTCACCGCCTTTGCCGCAAACGACCTGAGCCGCGACAGCGAACATCGCGATGAAGCCTCGGTCGAAAAGGCGCTTGCCCGCGAAGGTACGCATATTTTCGCCTTCGCCAAGGACAAGCTGGTGCTCAAGCACGACGGCCAGGTGCTCGATCCGCTCTTCGCACGCTACGAGCTGCAGGAACTGAAGCCGAACTGGGACGAGACCGTATTGCTTGGCTATAGAAAGACCGGTGAGCCGCGCCTGGCCGTGCCCGTCGGTATCGATGCCGAAAGCATGGCAAGCCAGTACAAGCCGGTCGACGGCCGCTCGCTCTTCCGCGACGAGCTTGTCGACGAAATGCTGCTCGGCGAGTTCTCGCAGGCCGCAAGCCTCATCCGCTGGAACAGCGACAACCAGTTTTGTGGCCGCTGCGGCTCGGTCATGGAAATCCGCATCGGCGGCTACAAGCGGGTCTGCACGGCCTGCGAGCACATGATCTTCCCGCGCACCGATCCCGTCGTCATCATGCTGACGGTCGATGAGGAGCGTGATCTCTGCCTGCTCGGTCGCAGCCCGCATTTCGCGCCCGGCATGTATTCCTGTCTGGCGGGCTTCCTGGAGCCCGGCGAGACGATTGAAAACGCCGTTCGCCGTGAAACGCTGGAAGAATCCGGCATCAAGACCGGCCGTATCCGCTATCATGCCTCCCAGCCTTGGCCGATGCCGCATTCGCTGATGATCGGCTGTTATGCCGAGGCGAAGTCGCGCGATATCCATCGCGATGAGGCTGAGCTCGAGGATTGCCGCTGGTTCACCCGCGAGGAAACCATCGAAATGCTGGAGCGTCCTGGCGTCAACGGCAAAGCGCCGCCGCCGAAGGGTGCGATTGCCCATCGACTGATGCGCGATTGGGTCGAGTGGAAACGCTGAACAAAGGTCGGAGAACACGGATGATCGTCAGCCGGCCCGGCCTGTCTGCATGAGGGCATAATCATGGTCGCCCGCTCAGAACGGCTGCTGACCCTGCTTCAGACGCTGCGGCGCTACCGGCGGCCGGTTACTGGCACCGTATTGGCAGAAGAAACGGGTGTCAGCCTTCGCACGCTCTACCGCGATATTGCAAGCCTTCAGGCGCAAGGTGCCATGATCGAGGGCGAGGCCGGCATAGGCTATGTGCTGAAACCAGGCTTCATGCTGCCGCCGATGATGTTTTCCGAGGAAGAGCTGGAAGCACTGGTGCTTGGCTCGCGTTGGGTGGCACGCGCCGCCGAGCCGCGCCTGGCCAATGCCGGCGCTGATGCGCTGGCAAAGATCGCCGCCGTCTTGCCGCCCGACATGCGCGATATGGTCGATTCGGCCACACTTTTTGTCGGCCGCAAACGGCAGGATGAGGACAAGGCGGATGTTTCGGCCATCCGCAAAGCGATCCGCCTGGAGCGCATCCTTGAACTGCATTATGGCGACGAACAGGGACGTATTTCCCGCCGCCGCGTCTGGCCCTTCGCGCTCGGCTATTTCGAGCATGTGCGGATCATCATGGCCTGGTGCGAACTGCGCCAGGATTTCCGTCATTTTCGCACCGATCGTATCATCGATATGACCATCCATGACACGCGGTATCCGCGTCGTCGCACCGTTCTCCTGAAGGAATGGCGGGAAACACAGGATACTCCGATCGAGCACTAACGCTACTGCCATAAACTGTCAGCAGGAAGCGCTATTGTCAGTACCAGTCCAGCAGGAAGGAGTACTGATCATGGGAATGCCCCAAGTCGTTCAATATGCCGGCCGTCGTACTTCAGTCGGAGCCGGAAAAAACCTTCGTTCGCGTCTGGTGCGCCTGTTCGCTGACAGGTTCACAGGAGCCTCATCACGCCGTCCGCGCCTCGATCTCGAGACGATGCCGCAATGGCACAAGCGCGATCTCGGCATCATGGACGGACAGGACTGGCGCGTCGGCGACGATCTCTTCCGTTAAGGCCGCACGCCGGCCTCATTGATATTCCTCCCGGCAACGAGGCGGCGCTGTCTGCAGCGCTGCAATCCGAAAGCTGCTGCCATAAAATGGCAGCAGCTTTCGGCCGGGCATCTTTCAACCCAGTGGAGAACTGAAATGGCCAGCCCCAATCTTATTATCCTCTATGTCAAGGATCCCGCTGAAAGCGCTGCCTTCTATCGCAATATTCTGAGCCGCGAACCGGCTGTGGAGGCGCCGAATTTCGTCGCCTTTCCGCTCGATGGCGGTTTCACTCTCGGCCTCTGGCGCCGCAGCAGCGTCGAACCGCAGCCCTCTGCCATCGGCAACCGCGGTGAGGTCGCCTTCATGGTCGATGGAGAAAATGCCGTCGCCAGGCACTACGAAGACTGGCGCGGCCGTGGCCTGCCCTTCGCTCAGGATCTGACCGAACTCGACTTCGGTCCGACCTTCGTCGTGCTGGATCCGGACGGGCATCGCTTGCGTGTTTGTGAGCCGGATAAATAAATCAAGGTATGCATAAGGCCTCTCCGGTCAGTTGTCGGAGAGGCTTTGGGTAATCCTTACAGAAGTCCCCGCATTGCATGGCCCTTGTAGACGCCGAGGATGCGCACCTTCTCGGAGAAGAAACGCAGTTCCTCCAGTGCCCGTCGCACATGCGCGTCGTTCGGGTGGCCCTCGATATCAGCGTAGAACTGCGTCGCCACGAACTTGCCGCCGAGCTGATAGCTTTCGAGCTTCGTCATGTTGATGTTGTTCGTCGCAAAACCGCCGAGCGCCTTGTAGAGCGCTGCCGGAATATTGCGGACGTTGAAGACGAAGGTGGTGACGATCTTTTCGTCACTGGCAGCGCGTTCTGCCCATTCCTCATCACGTGACAGTACAACGAAGCGCGTCACATTGTTTTCCGTATCCTCGACATTCTCGGCGATGATATCGAGGCCGTAAAGGTCGGCGGCAAGGCGCGGCGCGAGCGCCGCCATCGAGCGGTCGCCGGTTTCCTTGACGAGCTTGGCGGCCCCTGCCGTGTCGCCGGCGATCACAGGCTTCCAGCCATTGGCGCGCACGATCTTGCGGCATTGGCCGAGCGCATGGATATGGCTGTGCACAGTGCGGATCTCGTCCTTCGTCACGCCCGGCAGCACCATGAGCTGAAAGCGGATCGGCATGAAATATTCGCCGATAATGTGCAGGCGCGATTCCGGCAGCAGGTGGTGGATGTCGGCGACGCGGCCCGCAATCGTGTTTTCGATCGGGATCATGCCGATATCGGCGTCACCATTGTCCACCGCCGTGAAGGCATCCTCAAAGGTCTGGCAGGGCAACGGCTCCATGGTCGGAAACATGTCGCGGCTCGCCATGTCGGAATTGGCGCCAAATTCGCCCTGGAAGGCGATTCTGTTGGTCTTGATGTTCATGAGGAAAATCCGTCAGTTGGCCTTTGCGGAGAGAATGCGCCGCGCCTTTTCGAGGTCGGCCGGAGTATCGACACCAAGCGGAACCGTGTCAACGATCTCGACATCGATGCGCATACCGGCTTCGAGTGCCCGCAACTGCTCCAATGATTCGCGCTTTTCCAGCGTCGATGGGCCAAGTGAGACAAAACGCTCGAGTGCCGTGCGTCGGTAGGCATAGAGCCCGATATGGTGATAGAGCGGCCCGTTGCCGTAAGGCGCGGTCGTGCGGGTGAAGTAAAGCGCACGCAGACGGCTGTCGGAGAGTGGTGAACCGACGACTTTCACAATGTGCGGCGCGGTCTTGTCGTCGTCGTTGTCGATTTCGGTCGTCAGAGTTCCAATATCGACGGCTTCGTTCTCGAGAGGGCGCAAAGCCGCACGCACGGTTTCCGGCTCGATCGTCGGCAGGTCGCCTTGGATGTTCACGACGATTTTGGCTTTCGCGTCTGGATCGACCTTGTTCAGTGCCTCGAAAATACGATCCGAGCCAGACTGATGGTCTTGGCGTGTCATGACCACGTCAAAGCCCGCTGCGGCGACAGTATCGAACACCTGCTGGTCGTCGACGGCAATAACCACCCGGCCGATCGCCGCTTCCTGTGCTCGTTTCGCCACCTGCACGATCATCGGCAAACCGCAAATATCGGCCAGCGGCTTGCCCGGAAGGCGGGTCGAGGCCATGCGTGCGGGGATCAGCACCAGCACGTCATCCAATTTTGAATCAGTCATTGTTCGGGCCTTCTAATCCGGGTTGAAAAGTGGCAAAAAGTCTCACGCACAAGACCATTTAGACAGTTGCAACGAATAGCCAAAAGACATAGGTTCCGCGCAATTTCAAGATGGTCCGGTTTCTGGTCTGCCGGCTGCAAGGGGAGCATTGCAGATGAATTCATACGTCAATACGGCCGTGGGGGCGCTGCTAGGAACGATCTTCGTTCTGATGTCTGTCTCCATCGCGTCCGAGGGGATCTTCCATTCCGAGGCGCCGGAGAAGGAAGGTTTTACCATCGTCGCCGAGGAGGCACCCGCCGCTGGCGGCGAAGGCGCACCCGCTGCCGTTGCTGTTCCGATCGCGCAGCTTCTTGCCAGCGCCGACGCGAAGGCCGGCGAGACCGTATTCAAGAAGTGTCAGGCCTGTCATGACGGCACCAAAGGCGGACCGAATAAAGTCGGCCCGAATCTCTTTGGTGTCGTAGATCGCCCAATCGCCTCGCATGAAGGCTTTGCTTATTCCGCTGCCATGAAGGACTTTTCCAAGGGCAGCAGCGAACACTGGACCTTCGAAAACCTCAACAAGTTCCTGATGGCCCCGAAGAAAGATGTTCCGGGCACCGCCATGGGCTTTGCAGGTCTGCCGAAGGATCAGGACCGCGCTAACGTCATTCTCTATCTGCACACGCTGGCAGATTCACCGGCTCCGCTGCCGGATCCGAATGCTCCGACTGCAACGCAGTAAGAAGCGACGATTTTTTCGAGAAGAAGCCCGGTCACAAGCCGGGCTTTTTTTGTTGCCTCAGGCGCCGAGAATATAGGCCCAGAAGGAAACGGTGATCGCGCCGAGCGCTGTAGTCACTGTGATGGTCGAGGCGGCAAGACTGTGACCGACGCCGAAGCGGTTGGCGATCAGCCAGGCATTCACCCCCGTCGGCACCGATGAGGTCAGCACCAGAGCCGCCGCCCACTCGTTGTTGAGGCCGAAAAGATGGCTTGCTGCCCACACACAGCCAGGCAGCAGCAGCAGCTTGAAGGCGGAGGTCACGCTGGCGATCCCGACGTTGCCGGAGACGCCGTATTTCTGCAGCGCCATACCGAGCGAAATCAGCGCCGCCGGACCAGCCGTGCTGGCGATCTGCCCAACGACGGAGCTGACCGTTGCCGGCATGGTCAGGCCCGAGACGTGAAAGACCGCGCCGGCCGCAATGCCGATGACCAGCGGATTGTGCAGCAGGTTCAGGCCGATCTGCCTTAGTACCAGGGTCATGCTGCGATCGCTCTTGCCGGAGATCTTGCGTTCGGCATGTTCCATCATGATCGTGCCGGCCACCATCATGATCGGCAGATGCACGGCAAGCAGGATGGAAAGGGCAACAAGCCCTTCGCTGCCCACAGTGCGCTCGACCAGCGGCAGACCGATGAAGATGTTGTTGGCGAAGGCGGAGGACACGCCGGCAAGCACGCCGATCCGCTCATCGCGCCCGAAGAAACGCGTGGCAACGATGTGCCCGGCCGTCCATGTCACCGCGACACCGGCAAAATAGACGATCCAGAGCCGGAACGGCGACGCGCCATGGAAATCGGCCTCGGCGATGGTGCGGAAAAGCAGCAGTGGCACGGCGATCTTGAAGACGAACTCGCTCAAGGCATCGCCGACCTCAGTCGTCAGCAACCCTGTACGGACAATCAGCCAGCCGATGAGAATGAGAAGGAAGATCGGTAGAACGTCGAAGATGATGGCTGACATAGACTGCTGCTCTGCGCGGGGATCGCCGAGGTCTAGCAGCTAATCGCCAGCCATGACAAATGCCTTGGATACAATATCTTTCGCGGCGCAACAAAAAAAGCGGGCTAAGCCCGCTTTTCCGCATCCGGTCCTGCCGGATAGCCGGTTGCGATACTGCCAGTTCATCCGTGGTCAGCGTCGTCCCGGTAAGATTGAAGGGATCATCCCTCCCATACCCGGCCATACGAGATACCTGCATGCCGGTCTTCCTGATGCTGTTTTTAGGCAGGCACGGTGACAGCGGCATGACGAATAAACGGCAGTTTTGCGAAGACTTGGAAGGCTGCGTGCTGTTTATCCTTCCAATACCGGCAAATTTCGCTAAGACCGACTACCGGCTATCACAAATCCGGGACTTCCCATTTCATGACCAAATTCGATGTTCTGACAGTCGGCAACGCAATCGTCGATATTATCGCCCGTTGCGACGACCAGTTCCTTATTGACAACAAGATCACCAAGGCAGCGATGAACCTCATCGATGCCGATCGCGCCGGACTGCTCTACTCTCGCATGGGGCCGGCACTCGAAGCTTCCGGCGGCAGCGCCGGCAATACGGCTGCAGGCGTGGCAAGCCTCGGCGGCAAGGCCGCCTATTTCGGCAAGGTCGCAGAAGACCAGCTTGGCGAGATCTTCGCGCATGATATCCGTGCTCAGGGGGTTCACTATCGGACCGAGGCCAAGGGCGAATTTCCGCCCACCGCACGCTCGATGATTTTTGTCACCGATGACGGCGAACGCTCGATGAACACCTATCTCGGCGCCTGCGTCGAACTCGGGCCTGAGGATGTCGAAGCGGATGTGGTGGCGCAAGCCAAGGTAACCTATTTCGAAGGTTATCTCTGGGATCCGCCACGTGCCAAGGAAGCGATCCTCGATTGCGCCCGCATCGCCCACGAGAACGGCCGCGAAATGTCGATGACGCTCTCCGACAGCTTCTGCGTCGATCGTTACCGCAGCGAATTCCTGGACCTGATGCGCTCGGGCAAGGTCGATATTGTCTTCGCCAACCGCCAGGAGATCCTGTCGCTTTACGAGACCGACGATTTTGAGGAAGCGCTGAACAAGATCGCCAAGGATTGCAAGATCGCTGCCGTAACCATGAGCGAGGACGGCGCCGTGATCCTGAAAGGCAACGAGCGCCATTACGTCGACGCGATCAAGATCGACGAAGTGGTTGATACGACCGGTGCCGGCGACCTCTTCGCCTCAGGCTTCCTCTACGGCTATACGCAGGGCCGTACGCTGGAAGATTGCGGCAAGCTCGGCTGCCTTGCCGCCGGCATCGTCATTCAGCAGATCGGTCCGCGGCCGATGAAGTCTCTGTCCGCAGCTGCAAAGGAGGCAGGCCTTATTTAAAGGCCTCGCCCGGATAGGCACCCCAGATTTCCGACTGCGCCACCCAGCCTTCGGCGCCGTCGGTTTTGGCGAAGCACCATTCGCCATTGCACTCGCCGATCGAGATCATCACGCCAGGCTCCAGCTTGGCAACGATGCTGGCGGATGGCTGTGACTCACGGCGCAGGTTGACATAGACGCCCTTGCCCTTGCCCTTCATCCATGGTGCCGCGATGGCGGCCCGCTGGCCTGACAGCAGCGACTGATTGACCCAGCCCTCCGTGCCGTCGGCATCGCGGATACGGCGCCAGTTGTCGTATTCCTGGATGATTTCGACCGGCAAACCCGTCTTCAGATACATCCAGGAAACCGCATAATCTGTTCCCGGTCCGATGCGCAGGTTCACGCGCTTGGACTTCAGAGTCACGAAGCGCGGCAGCGGCAGGCCGCTCGGCCCCTTGGCCGCCTGGGCTTGCGCAAATTCGATGGTGCCCGCCGATACGGCAAAGGCAACCGCCAGGACGAGGCAGGACTTCATAACTGTGCGACGCATGGAAGCTTCCGTTGGCTCGAATTCGCAGCAGGCCGCGCCTGCTCGCTTTCCGGGATTCCCCGGCCGCCACACGAGTTTTGTTTGTCTTCGCGTGCGGGTCTGGTAGAAAATGCCCGGAACGGGAAAATGATCGCCCATCTTGGTTAAAGACCTCTAAACAAGGCATTGCAAGCCGCTATGACGACGAAGAAAAAACCGAAGGTCTACATAACCCGCAAGCTGCCTGATGTCGTCGAAACCCGCATGCGCGAGCTTTTCGATGCCGAGTTGAATATCGACGATACGCCGCGATCCGCCCCCGAACTCGTCGAAGCCGTCAGGACCTGCGACGTGCTGGTTCCGACCGTGACCGACCGGATCGACGCAGCTCTCATTGAGCAGGCCGGGCCGCAGATGAAGCTGATCGCCAGCTTTTCCAACGGCACCGATCATATCGACGTCGAGGCCGCCGCCCGCAAAGGCATCACCGTTACCAACACGCCGAACGTACTGACCGATGACACCGCCGACATGACCATGGCGCTGATTCTCGCCGTGCCGCGGCGCATCGGCGAAGGCGCGCGCGTGCTGACCGAAAAGCCCGGCGAATGGGCCGGCTGGTCTCCGACATGGATGCTCGGGCGACGCATCCACGGAAAGCGAATCGGCATCGTCGGCATGGGCCGTATCGGCACGGCCGTTGCGCGACGCGCCAAGGCCTTTGGCCTGTCGATCCACTATCACAATCGCAAGCGCGTCAACCCTGCGACCGAGGATGAGCTGGAGGCGACCTATTGGGAAAGCCTCGACCAGATGCTCGCCCGCGTCGACATCGTCTCGGTCAATTGCCCCTCGACGCCCGCAACCTTCCATCTCTTGTCGGCAAGACGCCTGGCGCTGCTGCAGCCGACGGCCTATCTCGTCAACACTTCTCGCGGTGACGTGATCGACGAGGCTGCTCTCATCAAATGCCTGCGGGAAGGAAAGATCGCTGGCGCCGGGCTCGATGTTTTCGAGAACGAACCTGTCGTCAATCCGAAGCTGGTAAAGCTCGCCAATGAGGGCAAGGTCGTGCTGTTGCCGCATATGAGCTCGGCAACGATCGAGGGACGTGCGGAGATGGGCGACAAGGTCATCATCAACATCCGCGCCTTCATCGATGGTCATCGCCCACCGAATCGGGTGCTGCCGGGCCGGTGACGGCCGGAGCGCTCCCATCTCTAGCTGGCCGGATCAGCCGGCGAGCGCTTTCTTCATCTCGATAAACGTCACGCGCGTAAAACCCGGATGGGATTTCTCTGCGGTCTTTTCAAAGCCCCAGGCAGCGAAGGTCGCGTGATTGCCGACGAGCTCTATCCGTGTCTCGAGCCTCAATGCCGAAAGGCCGAGATTAAGCGCCGTCTCTTCGGCGATATCAAGCAGTTGCCGGCCGATGCCCCTGCCTTGCGCGGATGGCAGAACCGCGAGTTTTCCGACATAGAGGCAATCTTTCTCCGGGCGCAGGAAAATGCAGCCAGCGAGCTGCCCTGCATCCTCTACGACATAGGCGATTTCTGCCTTTGCCTTTTCCACCAGCGATTCCATCGTCAGGCGAGTTGCGGAGGAGGGCGGATCGATGCGGCCCTCCATATAGGCGAAGGATGCGAGAATGAGATCGAGCAGCTCGCTCCAGCGAGCAAAGCGCTCATCAATGCGAAAAGGCGTCATGCAGTCCCGCTCTGCCTCGCGCGGCGACGCTTATAGCGGATCGTATCAAAACGGGCAGACAGGGCGTCATAAAGCAGCAAGCGGCCAATCAGCGGTTCGCCGGCACCAGTAATGAGCTTAATCGCCTCCATGGCCATCATCGTGCCGATCACGCCCGTCAGTGCGCCAATGATACCGGCCTCCGCGCAGGCGGGGATCAATCCGGCCGGCGGTGCTTCGGGAAAGAGATCGCGATATCCAGGGTTCTGCGTGCCGTCTTCGGCAGCCTCATAGGGTTTCAGCACCGTCAGCGACCCGTCGAAACGGCCGACGGCACCGGTCACAAGTGGGATACGCGCTTCTTCTGCTGCATCGGCGGCCATATAGCGCGTATCGAAATTATCCGAGCCGTCGATCAAGAGATCGAAGCCGGAAAGGTGCAAACGCGCCGTATCGGCGGAAAGGCGTTCAGTGAAACGGATGACCTTGATATGCGGGTTCAGCCGAGCGATCGCAATGGCCGCGCTTTCCGTCTTCATTTCGCCGATCGTGCCGGAATCGTGGATCACCTGTCGCTGCAGGTTGGAGAGCGAAACACGGTCGTCATCGGCAATGCCGAGCGTGCCGACGCCTGCGGCTGCCAGATATTGCAGGATCGGCGCCCCGAGCCCTCCGGCGCCGATGACAAGCACGCGCGCGGCCTTCAGCTTCTGCTGGCCCGCGCCGCCGATTTCCGGCAGCAGGATATGGCGATGATAGCGTGCGATTTCGTCAGGGCTGAGGGGTTCCATAGGCGTGATGCTAACATGCCCCGAACCGTCGGGAGAAGCGCTATCGCTCATTCGAAAACCCTTCCGTCAGCAACCGTGAAAAATTGCGCCCGCTCGGCAAGTGCGGCAAACATCTGATGGTCCGTTCCCGTCATGAAGGCCTGGCCGCCAAGCCCGTCTATGAGGTCGAACAATGCGGCTCGGCGTCCCTCGTCGAGATGGGCGGCAATCTCGTCCAGGAGCAGAACCGGCGCATGGCCAGTCAGGTTGCCGACGAGCCGCGCATGGGCAAGCACAAGGCCCACCAGCAGGGCTTTCTGCTCCCCGGTGGAGCAGCGCGCCGCTTCCATCTGCTTCTCACGATGATGCACGATGAGATCGGCGCGATGCGGCCCCTCCAGCGTGCGTCCGGCGCCGGCATCGCGGTAGCGGTTGGCGGCGAGCGTTGCCGCATACTCATCTTCCAGATCAACTGCGGGTCGGGAGAATTGGCCATCCATGAAGCCCGAGAGCTGCAGCGATGCTGATGGGAAGGGGGAGGTCTCGCGGCTTTCCTCGATGAGCCGTGTCAGCAGGCCGAGCATTTCCTGCCGGGCGAGTGCCATGGCAATACCGAGGCTTGCCATCTGCTCCTCGATGCCGGAAAGCCAGGACGGATCGAAGCGGCCCTCATCGAGCAGCTTGTTGCGGCTGCGCATGGCGCGCTCGAAATCGCTCGCCCGCTTGCCATGCTCAGGGTCGAGCGACAGCACCAGCCTGTCGAGGAACCTCCTGCGATCGGACGAGCCACCGGTAAAGAGCCCGTCCATTGCCGGCGTCAGCCAGAGCACACGCAGGTGGTCCGTCAGCTCGTCAACCGTCTTGGCCGTCGTTCCGTTGATACGCAGCCGGCGCGCCATCGCCTCGTCGCTGGTATCGATCCCTGTGCCGATCTCGACATCGCCTTCCATGCCTTCAAGCTCGGCAAAGATCGAAAATCCGCCCACAGCACCGACGCGGGTAATATCGCCATAGGCGGCGCGGCGCAGCCCGCGTCCCGGTGACAAGAAGGAGACCGCCTCCATCAGGTTGGTTTTGCCGGCGCCGTTGTCCCCGGTCAGCACCACGTGCCGCCCGTCGAGCGCAAGCGAGGCCGACGCATAATTGCGAAAGTCGGTCAGTTTCAGACGGGAGAGGGCAACCTTGTGCGGCATCGGATATCCGGAAACATCAAGGCTAACAGTGAGAGCCTTTCCTAGTCAGAATGAATCAATCTGACTAGAAAAGGCTCTAAGCCGAAGCGTCAGGGATATCAAGGCTGAGAGCCGTTTCGGCTGTCAATGCCTGCGAGGGGTGGGCGGCTCGAGCTGTGCCTCGGCCTCCGCAATCGCCTTTTCGATCCAATAGAGGAGATCCGGCCGGTCTTCGATCGAACCGCGCAGCGATTTCAATGAATCGATCATCATCGTCAGTTTCTGGCGGCGCATATCGATGACGATACTGTCGGCACCAGATTTCCCGGTGGGAGCGGATGTCATGCAGTATTCGAAGCCTCTTGTCTGACTGGTACTATAGGGGTTCCGGCGCGAGTAACTATCGTCCCATGCAATGAAGTCAACTACAGGGTGTTCAACTTTTCGCGACATCGCCGCCAGGTCATCAAACAATAATTAGAAGTTGTAAATACGTGCAGCGAACAGTTATTTGGGCAGCGTAATGCCCAAAAAAAGTCGGTTGAAATTTGCAACTTGCGGGTTGAGATATTCAGCTGACGCTATATGGTAAATGAAGGGTTTACCGGGAGAGAGTGCAGCAGTGCCAGATCCGATTGATATCATTGTCGGCAGCAACGTGAGACAGCTTCGCGCCCGCCGACGTGTTTCTCAGCTGGAGCTCGGCGAAGCGCTTGGCCTTACATTCCAGCAGATACAGAAATACGAGAAGGGGACGAACCGCGTCTCTGCCAGCAAGCTGCATCAGATAGCGGTCTTCCTGGGGGTCGATATTTCCGAGCTATTTGAAGGTACGGGAATTTCGCAGTTTACCAACCGCGTCGAGCTGAGCCCTGAGGCCTATGAACTGGCGGTCAGTTTTGACAGGTTGAGCTCGATTGCGGGCAAGCAGGCGGTCAAGACGATCCTCAACCTCATGTGCGGTCAGGCAACCGAAAACGCCGCTTGATGCGTCGCATGTATCCTTGAAATCGACGGGATTTCAGTGAAGCTCGCGCTCGTGCAGCGCGACGAGCAGGGCATCCTGCGTCTGATGGCCGGCGTGATAAAGGTCGATCGCGATGCTGGCGATCGAAAGGCCCTGCTGGCTGCGAAGCTTGATGTTGCGTTCGGCGCACCACGAATAGAGCGCACCTGCCAACGCATCGACATCTTCGGACAGACAATTTGAAAAGTTCGTTGCCGACATGGAGATACCCTCTGTTAGTCCCGGATTGCGGGCCAAAGACAGTATGGATTTCAGTAACTTGCAAGCGTCATCGGATCTGTGCGTTAACACAAGACATCTGCATTTCGATCTGCGTCCCGACTTGAAACAGCTGTCCCGAATTGGAGCGCGCATGAAAAAAGCCGGAGGCGGAACCTCCGGCTTTTGTAACCTTGAAGGATATCGAGCTTAGCCCTCGAAGAATTCCTTCATCCGGGCAAAGAAGCCCGTCGATTCCGGATTGTTCTCCTTGGAGGAGAGTTGCTCGAATTCCTGCAGAAGCTCGCGTTGCCGCTTGGAAAGCTTCTGCGGCGTCTCGATCTGGATCTGGATGTAGAGATCGCCCGTCTGGCTGGAACGCAGCACCGGCATGCCCTTGCCCTTCAGGCGGAATTGCTTGCCGGCCTGCGTGCCTTCGGGAACGGTGACGCGCGACTTGGTGCCGTCGAGCGTCGCTACATCGAAGGTGCCGCCGAGTGCCGCCGTAGTCATGGAGATCGGCACAGCGCAATAGAGATCGGCTCCGTCGCGCTGGTAGAACTCATGCGGTTTCACCGACAGGAAGATATAGAGATCGCCCGCCGGGCCACCGCGAGCACCTGCTTCACCTTCGCCCTGCAGGCGAATGCGGGTGCCATCCTCGATACCGGCTGGGATGTTGACCGAAAGCGAACGCTCTTCGGTCACACGGCCCTGGCCGTGGCACTTCGGGCACGGATCGGGAATGATCTGGCCGCGGCCATGACAGGTCGGGCAGGTGCGCTCGATCGAGAAGAAGCCCTGTGCGGCGCGGACACGGCCCGAGCCCTGACAGGTGCCGCACGTCTTCGGTTGCGTGCCCGGTTTTGCGCCGGAACCGGAACAGACGTCGCAGGTAATCGACGTCGGAACGCGGATTTGTGCCGTCTTGCCGGAGAAGGCCTCTTCCAGCGAGATTTCCATATTGTAGCGAAGATCAGCGCCGCGTTCGCGACCGCCCGAAGAGCGCTGCCGTCCGCGGCCCCCGCCCATCATCTCGCCGAAAATGTCTTCGAAGATGTCGGAGAAGCCGCCACCGGCAAATCCGGCGCCACCGCCGAAGCCACCGGGACCGCCCATGCCGCCATGTTCGAAGGCCGCATGGCCATAGCGATCGTAGGCCGCGCGCTTTTGCGGGTCCTTCAGCGTCTCGTAGGCTTCGTTGATTTCCTTGAACTTGCGTTCGGCGTCTTTGTCATCCGGGTTCTTGTCCGGATGGAATTTCATCGCCAGCTTGCGGAAGGCGCTTTTCAGCTCTTTTTCATCCGCCGTCTTGGCTACACCCAGAGTTTCGTAAAAGTCCGCTTTTGCCAATTTAAGCCCCGGAAATGGATTTCCGGCTGCCATGGTGAGCAGCCGGATGTCTATCGTCTAGCGTAGGCCGCCAGTCCGCCGATTAAGCGGACTTCTTGCGGTCGTCGTCCTTGACTTCTTCGTAGTCGGCATCGACGACATTGTCATCCTCAGCCGAAGCGTCGGTCGCGCCGCCTTCGGTCTGCTGGGCTTCATAGATCGCCTGGCCGAGCTTCATGGAAACTTCCATGAGCGTCTGGGTCTTGGCCTTGATGTCTTCAGCGTCGGCATCGGTTGCTTCAGTCGCAGACTTCAGAGCGGCAATCGCATCGGAGATTGCAGTGCGGTCGGCTTCGGAAACCTTGTCGCCGTAGTCCTTGAGCGACTTTTCCGTGGAGTGGATCAGGCTTTCGGCCTGGTTCTTGGCTTCCACACCTTCGCGGCGCTTCTTGTCTTCGGCAGCATGCGATTCAGCGTCCTTGACCATCTTTTCGATGTCGGCGTCGGAAAGACCACCGGAGGCCTGGATGCGGATCTGCTGTTCCTTACCGGTGCCCTTGTCCTTGGCCGAAACCTGCACGATGCCGTTCGCGTCGATGTCGAAGGTGACTTCGATCTGCGGAACGCCGCGCGGTGCCGGCGGCAGGCCAACGAGGTCGAACTGGCCGAGCAGCTTGTTGTCGGCAGCCATTTCACGCTCGCCCTGCGAGACGCGGATGGTGACGGCCTGCTGGTTGTCGTCGGCGGTCGAGAAGGTCTGGCTCTTCTTCGTCGGGATCGTCGTATTGCGTTCGATCAGGCGGGTGAAGACGCCGCCGAGCGTTTCGATGCCGAGAGACAGCGGGGTTACGTCGAGAAGCAGAACGTCCTTGACGTCGCCCTGGAGAACGCCGGCCTGGATGGCAGCGCCGAGAGCGACGACTTCATCCGGGTTGACGCCCTTATGCGGTTCCTTGCCGAACAGCTGCTTGACGACTTCCTGTACCTTCGGCATGCGGCTCATGCCGCCGACGAGAACGACTTCATCGATTTCGGCTGCGGTAACGCCGGCATCCTTGAGGGCTGCCTTGCACGGAGCGATCGTACGCTGAACGAGATCGTCGACCAGGCTTTCGAGCTTGGCGCGGGTCAGCTTCAGCGTCAGATGCTTCGGGCCGGAAGCATCAGCCGTGATAAACGGCAGGTTGATTTCGGTCTGCTGCGAAGAGGATAGCTCGATCTTTGCCTTTTCAGCAGCTTCCTTGAGGCGCTGCAGGGCGAGCTTGTCGTTCTTCAGGTCGATGCCGTTGTCCTTCTTGAACTCGGCAACGAGATATTCGACGAGACGCATGTCGAAGTCTTCACCGCCGAGGAACGTATCACCATTGGTGGACTTCACTTCGAAGACGCCGTCGCCGATCTCGAGGATCGAGATGTCGAAGGTGCCGCCGCCAAGGTCGTAGACGGCGATCGTCTTGCCGTCCTTCTTGTCGAGGCCGTAGGCAAGTGCTGCAGCGGTCGGCTCGTTGATGATGCGGAGCACTTCAAGGCCGGCGATGCGGCCGGCATCCTTGGTTGCCTGGCGCTGCGCGTCGTTGAAATATGCAGGAACGGTGATGACGGCCTTTTCGACCTTTTCACCGAGGTAGGATTCGGCGGTTTCCTTCATCTTCTGAAGGATCATCGCGGAAATCTGTGCGGGCGAGTAGCCCTTGCCGTTGGCTTCGACCCAGGCGTCGCCATTGTCGCCCTTGACGATCGTGAAGGGAACGAGGTGCTTGTCCTTCTCGACGGTCGGATCTTCGTAACGGCGGCCGATGAGGCGCTTTACGGCGAAGAGGGTATTCGTGGGGTTGGTGACCGCCTGGCGCTTTGCCGGCTGGCCGACGAGGCGTTCGCCATCATCGGAAAATGCCACCATGGAAGGGGTCGTACGCGCGCCTTCCGCGTTCTCGATGACCTTTGCGTCCTTGCCGTCCATGACCGCGACGCAGGAATTTGTCGTTCCAAGGTCGATACCAATTACTTTTGCCATGTCATTCTCTCCTTGAAGCAAGCTGTCGGAACCCCGGTAAGGCATTTCCCTGACAGCCCCTTACGGGATGGGTCTACTAAGATTACGCAATCGTGATTGCGGTGATGCGGCGTATATAAGGAGCGGTTTTCTGGACTGCAAGGCGAGAAATGGCCTGGAATCCAGCAAAACGAATGTGTTGCCTTCAATTTTTACAGTAGCCGGAAAAGGGTCTGCTTTGCACCTTCAAACCGTGCAAATCTTGCATGCCGAGCCTTGCGCGGGACGTGCTCCCGCAAGGCGTCTTATCCGGTCTCAATACTGTCTGCTGTCTCCTATTGCCCCATGATGAGATCGAGCAGGGTCGTGCGACGTGGCTGCGCCCCTGATGTTGCCTGCGGTCCGCCGACATCCCCGGGCGGCACCATGTCGTCGTAACCGCCGCCGGCGACATCGGCGGGCGGCACAGGGCCGCCATTCACCGGCATCGCCGTCTGCCGCTGTCCGGGTGCCGGCGGATAGCGGTTCAGGTCGGCATTGCCGCCGAAGACACCGGAAATGATGCTTCCAACCGTAGACGGCTGCTCGGGCGCCGGCTGCGCCTGCGCCATCGGCTGGCCGTTGGCGGGATCGGTTCCAGGGTCGGAGAATGTCTGGCCCATGCCGAAAAGCGGTGCCGGCGAAAGCCCCTTATGCGCGGCGACCATGAATTCCTTCCAGGCCTTGGCCGGGAGCCCGCCGCCGGTCACCTTCTTCATCGGCGTGCCATCGTCATTGCCGAACCACACGCCCGTCGTCAGATTGCTGGTGAAGCCGACAAACAGCGCATCGCGCGAATTCTGCGTCGTACCGGTCTTGCCTGCTGCCTGCCAGCCGGGAAGCTTGGCGCTCGAGCCTGTACCGCCGTTGATGACGCCCATCATCATCATGTTCATTTCGGCGACGATCTGCTCGGAAAGCACGCGCGGCGGATTGTCGTAGGTATTCTCGTACAGCACCTTGCCTTCGGTGGTGGTCACCCGGCGGATCACATGCGGGGTTGCCTTGTAGCCACCGTTCATGAAGGCTGCATAGGAGGCCGTCAGCTCCATCAGTGACACTTCCGAGGTGCCGAGCGCGATCGAGGCATTGGGCTGCAGGTCTGATTCGATACCAAGGCGGTGGGCGAGTTTGATCACCTGATCCGGGCCGTCATACATCACAAGCTGGGCGGCCACCGTATTGAGCGACTTTGCGAGCGCAGTGCGGAGCGTCACTTCGCCATTATATTTCTTCTCGTAATTCTCCGGTGTCCAGTTGCCGATGCGGATCGGCGCGTCGTTGAAAACGGAATCCGGCGTCAGGCCCTTTTCGAGCGCGGCTGCATAGACGAATGGCTTGAAGGAGGAGCCCGGCTGGCGTTTGGCCTTGACGGCGCGGTTGAACTGGCTCGTCGCGTAATCCCTGCCCCCGACAAGCGCACGGATCGCGCCCGTACCGTCGATCGAGACGAGGGCGGCCTGCGACGCGTCGAACTTGCCGCCTTCCTTGTCGAGCACATCGACCAGCGACTGCTCGGCCTTCTTTTCGAGGTTCTTGTCGATGGTCGTATCGACGATGACGTCTTCCTTCACGTCGCCGACCAGCCCCTGCAGCTCGTCCATCACCATATCGGCGACATATTGTCCGGCGCCCGACCAGTAGCTGCGGGCAGAAGCCGGCGTCTGTGACATTGCCGTCTTGATCTCGCCGTCGCTGATATAGCCCTGGTCGCGCATCGCCTGCAGCACGATCTGCGCGCGGGCATTTGCGGCGTCCGGATCACGGGCCGGCGAAAGGCGCGACGGCGCTTTCACGAGGCCCGCAAGCAGTGCCGCTTCGCCGAGGTTCACATCGCGCGCCGACTTGTTGAAATAGCGGCGGGCGGCCGCTTCCACGCCATAGGCATTCGAGCCGAAATAGACGCGGTTCAGATACATCGCAAGGATCTGGTCCTTGGTGTATTTCTGCTCCAGCCAGAAGGAGAGCAGCACCTCCTGCACCTTGCGCTCCAGCGTGCGCTCGGGCGAGAGGAACAGGTTCTTGGCGAGCTGCTGCGTCAGCGTCGAACCGCCCTGGATCGGCTGGCCGGTCGCATTGTTGACGAAGGCACGCGCCAGCCCGAACGGATCGACGCCGAAATGCGAATAGAAGCGTCGGTCTTCGATGGCGATGATCGCTTCTGGAATATAGGGCGACATATTATCCAGCGACAACGCCTCGCCGCCGGTCGCACCGCGGTTGGCGATCGCGCTGCCGTCTACGGCGGTGATCTTGACGTTTGGCGGCCGTTCCGGGATTGCCCAGGTGCTGGCGCTCGGCATGCGCGAACCATAATAGAATACGAGGCCGGCAACACCGATGCCGGCCCAGATGCCAAGCACGATACACCAGTAGACGACCCTGCGCAGGAACGCGAACAGACCACCGCCTTCACGCTCGCGCGGCTCGGGACGACGTTTTGCCGGTACGCGGCGGGGAGCGGGCGATCGCGATGGACGCTTGGAGCCGTGCCGCCCGTCGATGCGGTCGTCGGCATCGAGCGCAAATTCGTCATCCTCCTCGCGGCCGCCACGGCCGTTGAAGGACGGTTCGATCCTGTCGTCTGATCTGCGTCTGGCTACCATCGTGGAGCGGCTGAACCCTTGCTCTAAGACCGCGCCCCCAGGCAACGGTTTTATC
This sequence comes from Rhizobium sp. 768_B6_N1_8, assembly GCF_051811225.1. Classification (NCBI taxonomy): domain Bacteria; kingdom Pseudomonadati; phylum Pseudomonadota; class Alphaproteobacteria; order Hyphomicrobiales; family Rhizobiaceae; genus Rhizobium; species Rhizobium sp. 768_B6_N1_8. Next base: position 4,573,736 of record NZ_JBPWPV010000001.1, read on the forward strand.
CGATTGAATTGTAAATGCGGCGAATTAACGGGCTGTTAAGAACAATACCAATACGGCCAAGTACTCTCCCTGCCTGCATTTTCTCCGTCAGCCAGCCGTGATTTCCCCGCATGGCTGCCATTCATTGTGGGCGTCACAAAACTGACATATATCGCCGCGACTTCGCTTCTCCCAAGAAGCAGGGCGCAATATCAGGCAGAAAATGACGATCGATCCCGACAAGATGGACGAAGCTCGCCTCCGCGAAGTCTGGAGCGTGCATGCCTTTGCGCAGCATTATCGCCTCGACAGGGTGGAGGAGAGCCGGTTGAAGATGCTGCTTGGCCCTTATGCAGAGATGCGTGATCTGCTGGCGACCCAGCGTCGCACATCTTCCGGCTGGTGAGGGAACCAATAGGCTTTGCAGCAGTTTTATCGAGAGCGGGACATACCCCTCACGTCCCGCTCAGATCGGCCGTCTCCCCTCAACACGTGCCGATCGATATCAGGCCCGGCGTATCACCAGATACGTCGGGTCCTTTTCTTTAGGGGCGATAAGGCCCGCGCTCGCGATAATAATAATCCGGCCCGCGGCGCCAGCGGTCGCGTCGTTCAGATTTTAGATTGTTTTTCAAAGACTTATGGCAGCGCTCAGGATGAGCGCAGCTTGAACGGCGATCAAGGTTTTTCACGAGGCCTTGAAATGTGAAAGGCGGCTTCCGATATAAGGTTTCAGAAATCGCAGCCCGGAGATGTTGTGCGCGTTATCGTCGCATCGTTTCCGCGATCTGGTTGAACTAGCCGTTTACCGGCAGTAAACCTTTCGGGATCACTCTGGCTGTGCACTATCCGCTTCTCCTTTGACCACGGATGTACTGGCACCGAGATGAGGCGGATAACGGAAGGCCGGTTTGCCCCGGCCTTTTTGTTTGCAGATTTCGGATGGCGTGCCGCGCAGACCGCGGGCACGCCTTTTTTATTTCAAGCCTTCAGTGCGGCAAGGATGCGCACCCAGGAGCGGATGCCCTTGTGGTAGGAGGCGAGCTCGTACTTTTCGTTCGGTGAATGGATACGGTCGTCGGAGAGGCCGAAGCCGACGAGCAGGGATTCCATGCCGAGCATTTTCTGAAAATCTCCGACGATCGGGATCGAGCCACCCATGCCGATGACAATGGCAGGCTTTGGCCATTCATCGGAAAGCGCGTTGCGCGCCTTGGTCAGAACAGGCGAGTCATAGGAAAGATGAATGGCCGGCGAGGCGCCATGCGGATGGAACTCGACCGAGCAGTCGGCCGGGATCTTCGAGCGAACGTAGTTGCGGAAGCTTTCACGGATCGCTGCCGGATCCTGCGTACCGACGAGGCGAAAGGAGACTTTCGCCGATGCCTTTGCGGCAATGACAGTCTTGAAGCCTTCACCGGTATAGCCGCCCCAGATGCCGTTGACCTCGGCTGTCGGGCGCGCCCAGGTGAGTTCCAGGACCGAGCGGCCCTTTTCGCCCGAGGGAATGGAGAGGCCGACTTCGCCGAGGAAGTTTTCCGCTGACTTGCCGAGCGCCTCCCAGGATGCCTTGATGTTGGCGGGCGTTTCCTCCACACCGTCGTAGAAGCCTTTAAGTGTAATGCGGCCGGTCTCGTCATGCAGGCCGGCAAGCGCTTCCACGAGAATATGGATCGGGTTGGCGGCGGCACCGCCGAACAGGCCGGAATGCAGGTCGCGGTCGGCGGCCGTCACCACGATTTCTTCACCGACAAGGCCGCGAAGAGCAGCCGCGATTGCCGGCGTATCGCGATCCCACATGCTCGTGTCGCAGACGAGGGCGTAATCGGCCTTGAGCTCAGTGGCATTGGCTTCGAGGAACGGCTTCAGCGACGGCGATCCGGACTCTTCCTCGCCTTCGAAAAGGATGGTGACGCGGCAGGGAAGCGCGCCGTTGATCTCCTTATAGGCGCGGCAGGCCTCGACGAAGGTCATCAGCTGGCCCTTGTCGTCGGCCGTGCCGCGGCCGGTCAGGATCTTGCGGCCGTTGCCGGCATCCTTGATGGCCGGATCGAAGGGGTCGTTTTCCCAGAGCTCGATCGGATCGACCGGCTGCACGTCATAGTGACCGTAGAACAAGACGTGGGGCGCATCAGCCGAGGCACCTTCGTGATGGGCGACCACCATAGGGTGGCCGGGCGTGTCGCGAACCGAGGCATCAAAGCCAAGCGTCTTGAGATAGGCTACCAGCCACTCGGCTGCCTTGCGGCATTCGGCCTTATAGGCCGGATCGGTCGAGATCGACTTGATGCGCAAGAGCTCGAACAGCTTTTCGAGGCTTGAATCGAGATTCTTGTCGGCACGCGCAAGGATGGGATTTAGTTCGGTCATTTCCGACTCCTTCTGAAATTCGGCCGGACGATAGACCCAATCGGCTGCGGTTTCGAGCGTCAAATTTCAAGATGTTATGTTGGCACCAAATGCTACAATAGATAAAGTAGTGACATTAAATGCAATTTACGGTTATTTAGCACAATCTAAATAACATCGTGCAGAGGTCGACTTTCGAGGTGGCGAATGTTCTCGGTTATTGCCTGCATCAGGGATAATCATGACTGGCGGCTGGTCGTTGCCGCTGTGATCGTCTGCCTCGTTGGCAGCCTGACGACCATGCTCCTTCTTTTCCGTGCCCAGGAATGCGATGTCGGCCAGCGAAAGCTCTGGATCGGCACGTCAGCCTTTGCCTGCGGCGTGGGTGTATGGGCAACGCATTTCATCGCGATGCTCGCTTATGATGGCGGCATGCCGATCAGCTACGATCTGCGCCTTACCTTTCTCTCGGTATTCCTGTCGATTTTCGGCTCCTGGGTGGCCATACTGATCGCGTCGGAGGGCAGGACCGGCTATTCCCTTGCTTTTAGTGGCTTGCTGATGGCGCTTGGCATCACGGCCATGCATATGACTGGCATGCAGGCGATCGAGGCCCCGGCCGTCATCGTCTATGATGCCTTCACGTCGGTCGTTGCTTTCTGCTCCTGCGCGGTTCTGGCGACGGTAGCCTTCCTCGTCTTCTTCCAGTTGAAAGGCATGAAACGCTTCGCCGCCTCCTCCGGCGCCTTTGTGCTGGCGATCTGCACGCTGCATTTCATCTCGATGAGCAGCATTACGCTGGTGCCCGACCCAACGCGCGAGGTGCCGGCGATGGCGCTCCAGCCCGAGGTTCTTGCGGTGATCGTCATGGTTGTCGCAACCGGCCTCATCCTCATGGCCTTCGGCGCAGTCTTCCTCGAAAGCCATCTGACCGATCTTCGCGGCCTTGCCAACGTTTCGCAGGAGGGCCTCGTCATCCTGCGCGAAGGCAGGATCATCGACACCAATGAGCGCTTCCTGACCCTGTCTGGCTGGAAGCTTGCGGAACTCACTGGCAACATTCCCTCTGCCGTCCTGGCTCTCATCCATGTTGGGCAGGAGAGTGATCAGCGGGAAATGCTGCTGATTGCCAAGGACGAGAGGGAGATCCGTGTCGAGGTCGTCACGCGGCGGATCGTCTATCGCGGGCGCCATTGCGATGTTCTCGTCGTTCGTGACCTCACCCAGCACAGGCGCGCCGAAGAGATGAGCGAGCATCTCGCCCATCATGATGTTTCGCCAGGCTCTGCAGGTCGCTGAGCTAGAGTGGGCGCAGATTTTCGGCATGCCGAGGCCAAGGTAATAAAGCTCAAGCGCAACCGCGCCGCCCCAGAGCGATTCAGAGTGCCTTGGCGTTGTTGATGAGGCGCCGGATATATTCGAGCATCAGCTCCCGCTCGAAGACTCGAAAGCCCTTGAAGAGCGCAAGATCGGCCTCGCGTGCCGTATCGATGGCCTCAGCCTCCATCGCCTTGGCTTTCTCGGAGAGGAAGATCAGTTGGGCGCGTTTGTCGGTTGGGTGTGGGCGCCGCTCGATCAGCCCGTCGCGCACCATGCGGGAGAGCGTGTTGGCCATCGTCGCTTGTTCGATATCGACGCGCTCCAGAAGCTGCTTCTGGGTGAGCCCGTCTTCGGCCCAAAGTTCCAGAAGTATGGGGAACTGGCCGGGAGAAAAACCGAGTCCTGCCGCGCGCTGATGTAGCGAGCGGGCAAAACCCTTGGCCAGCTGGCTGGCAAGGTAGGCACCGGAATCCATTCGATTAAATCCCATGATTGTAAATTAGGCTCAAAATCGTGCAGTAGACAATGCAACAAATCGCATACGATCCATCAAAACATATGCGGCAAGCTCTTAAATTTTCGAGAGGTGAAGCGCCTGGCTGAAAAACAAAGCCGCCATGGCCTGGAGGATGGCCATGGCGGCTTGAAAATGGGGACAAAGGCCCGGAGAGGGGGATGAGGCCTTTGTCCAAGCCTGACGCGGCGGGGGACAAGCCGGCTATCAGACCCGCGGCGCGATCAAACGCCGGTAGGTGTGATTTGTGATTGAGAATGTGGTTTTTCAAGGGAAAGAGAAAAAACCGCCTATTACAAATTGGTAACAGTTTGGTGAGGCGGAATCTTTTTGCGCACCCAAGTTTATATGGACCTTGAAAGGCCGCCGCGCTATCCATGCTGCCATGAAAAAAGGCGATCACCTCTTCCTTATCGACGGTTCGGGTTTCATCTTCCGGGCCTTTCACGCTTTGCCCCCGCTGACACGCAAATCCGACGGCCTGCCGGTCGGCGCCGTCTCCGGTTTCTGCAACATGCTTTGGAAGCTGCTGAGAGATGCACGCGGTACCGATGTGGCTGCCACGCCCACCCATCTTGCCGTCATTTTCGACTACTCGTCGAAGACCTTCCGCAAGGATCTCTATGACGCCTATAAGGCGAACCGTTCGGCGCCGCCCGAAGAGCTGGTGCCGCAGTTCGGCCTGATCCGCGAAGCGACGCGCGCTTTCAATCTGCCTTGCATCGAGACGGAAGGTTTCGAGGCCGACGATATTATCGCGACCTATGCCCGCGAGGCCGAAGCTGTCGGCGCCGATGTGACGATCGTCTCCTCCGACAAGGATCTGATGCAGCTCGTCACCTCGAATGTCCACATGTACGACAGCATGAAGGACAAGCAGATCAGCATCCCCGATGTCATCGAGAAATGGGGTGTGCCGCCGGAAAAGATGATCGACCTGCAGGCGATGACCGGCGATTCCGTCGACAATGTTCCCGGCATCCCCGGCATAGGCCCGAAGACGGCCGCCCAGCTTCTCGCTGAATATGGCGATCTCGATACGCTTCTCGAGCGTGCCCATGAGATCAAGCAGGAAAAGCGCCGCCTGACCATTCTCGAAAACATCGACAAGGCAAAGCTCTCCCGCGAGCTGGTGCGGCTTCGCACCGACGTACCGCTGGAACTCGATCTCGACGCGCTCGTCCTGGAACCACAGAATGGCCCCAAGCTGATCGGTTTCCTGAAGACCATGGAGTTCACGACGCTGACGCGTCGTGTCGCGGAATTCTGCAATTGCGATGCCAGTGAGATCGAGCCAGCCTTCGTGAAGATCGAATGGGGTGCGGATGCGCATGGCCCGGATCTCGACGCCGAGGAGCCGAAGCCTGTCGCCGGCGCTGTGCCTGACATAGGTGGGGAAGCCGTCGCCGTTCCGCCGCGCGCGAAAGCGAAGACCGCGGTCGAAGGCACGTTTGCGCCTGCGGATCTTGCCAAGGCACGTGCGGAGGCCTTTGCGAGCCTGCCGTTCGACCATTCCTCCTATGTGACGATCCGCGACCTTGCGACCCTCGACCAATGGATCGCCGATGCCAGGGATACCGGCCTCGTCGCCTTCGATACGGAAACGACCTCGCTCGACGCCATGCAGGCCGAGCTCGTCGGTTTCTCGCTGGCGATTGCCGACAACACCGCCGATCCGACCGGCACGCGGATCCGTGCTGCCTATGTGCCCATCAACCACAAGACGGGTGTCGGTGATCTGCTCGGTGGCGGTCTCGCCGACAACCAGATCCCGATGGGCGATGCGCTGTCGCGGCTGAAGGCGCTGCTGGAGGATGAATCGATCCTCAAGGTGGCGCAGAACCTGAAGTATGACTACCTGCTGATGAAGCGTTACGGCATCGAGACGAAGAGTTTCGACGATACGATGCTGATATCCTACGTGCTCGATGCCGGCACCGGCGCGCATGGCATGGACCCGCTGTCGGAAAAGTTCCTCGGCCACACGCCGATCGCCTACAAGGATGTCGCCGGCTCCGGCAAGTCGAACGTTACCTTCGACCTCGTCGATATCGAGCGCGCGACACACTATGCCGCCGAAGACGCCGAAGTGACGCTGCGTCTCTGGATGGTGCTGAAGCCGCGCCTTGCCGCCACCCAGCTGACGCGCGTCTATGAGCGCCTCGAACGTCCGCTCCTGCCGGTTCTGGCTCGGATGGAAGCGCGCGGCATCACGGTCGACCGACAGATCCTTTCGCGCCTCTCGGGCGAACTGGCCCAGGGTGCAGCCAGATACGAGGATGAAATCTATCAGCTTGCCGGCGAGAGGTTCAATATCGGCTCTCCCAAGCAGCTTGGCGACATCCTGTTCGGCAAGATGGGTCTTGCCGGTGGCACCAAGACCAAGACCGGCCAGTGGTCGACCTCGGCAAGCGTGCTGGAAGACCTGGCGGCAGCCGGCTTCGAGCTGCCCCGCAAGATCGTCGACTGGCGCCAGCTCACCAAGCTGAAGTCTACCTACACGGATGCGCTTCCGGGTTACATCCATCCGGAAACGAAGCGGGTGCACACCTCCTATTCGCTGGCATCGACGACAACAGGCCGTCTTTCTTCCTCGGAGCCGAACCTTCAGAACATTCCGGTGCGCACCGCCGAAGGCCGCAAGATCCGCACCGCCTTCATTTCGTCGCCGGGTCACAAGCTGATCTCGGCCGACTATAGCCAGATCGAGCTGCGCGTGCTTGCCCATGTCGCCGAAATCCCGCAGCTCGTGCGCGCCTTCGAAGACGGCATCGACATCCATGCGATGACCGCTTCCGAAATGTTCGGCGTGCCGGTCGAGGGCATGCCGGGCGAAGTGCGCCGCCGCGCCAAGGCCATCAACTTCGGCATCATCTACGGCATTTCCGCCTTCGGCCTTGCCAACCAGCTTTCCATCGAGCGTTCGGAAGCCGGCGACTACATCAAGAAATATTTCGAACGCTTCCCCGGCATCCGCGATTACATGGAAAGCCGCAAGCAGATGGCCCGTGACAAGGGCTATGTCGAAACGATCTTCGGTCGCCGAATCAATTATCCGGAAATCCGCTCGTCGAATCCTTCCGTCCGCGCCTTCAACGAACGTGCTGCCATCAATGCGCCGATCCAGGGCTCGGCCGCCGATGTCATCCGCCGCGCCATGATCAAGATCGAGCCGGCGCTTGCCGAGGCCGGCCTTGCCGATCGGGCCCGCATGCTCTTGCAGGTGCACGATGAATTGATCTTCGAGGTCGAAGACGAGGATGTCCAACAGGCGATGCCGATCATCGTCTCGGTCATGGAAAACGCCACCTCGCCGGCGCTGGAAATGCGTGTGCCGCTTCGCGTCGACGCACGCGCCGCCACCAATTGGGACGAAGCTCACTAAAGCATGTCGCGCAAAAGTGTGTAACGGTTTTGCGGTAACGACATACGAAAACGAAAGCCTAAAGTGCGGCAAGCGAATCTGAAAGATCGCGACGCGCTTTAGGCGCTTCGTCAGATTACCCCAAAGATTTTTCCTGAAGAGTCAAATCTCTGAAACCAATGAGGTTTCGTCTTTTTGGTCGTCCCGGAACGAGACGGCTGGAAGGAACTTATTAACCTTCATTTCCTATCCGGAAGGATGTCAGAATTTACCAAGCGTGAGTGAGTAACTGTCGCATGCGTTTTCCTAGAACCAATTTGACGGATGCCGGAGATTTCTCTTCCGGACTTGAAGCTGAACATCCCGTGGAAAATGCACCCGTGGAATATGAGGGCGAAAAGCCGGTGCCGCCGCTCTGGCAGAGCAATTTCTCGCTCGCCCCGAACGTCCGCTTCACCCGCACGCCGGAAACGCTGATCAGCAAGCGCCGCGCGCCGGAAGAGCCAGGTCGTGAGGAAATCGTTGTGCCTCCCCCGCAGGCCGTAGCAGCGCCGCAACCCTTAGCAGCACCGCAGATGCGCGCGCCGATCACGGTGAACGTACCCTTCGATATCTATCTGCCCGAAGTGGCCGAACCGATCGCCGCGCCGCAGCCGGAACCTCAGCCGCAGCCCGTTGTCGCAGTTCCCGTCGAAACCACGCTACGCGCAGCAACAGAGCTTTCCTCCATTTCGGATTTCGCCTTCTGGGAAGTCATGGCCTTCGAGGAGGCAGATGTCAGTCCGTCGCGTACCCCGGTCATCGCATTGCAGCAGGCCGAACCCGAATCGATCACCTCGCGCTTCCGCATCATGGAATGGCGCCCGGGCCGGCATAATCCGGCGCCGGTGGCACCGCGCGCAACGCTGCCTGTCACACCCGCGCCAGCCCGCCCCGCACGTCCTCCGGCTGTACGTGCTGCCCAGGCTCCGGTCGCCCCAACTCCGGTCGCTCAGGCTCCGATAGTTCAGGCCTCAGCAGCTCAGGCTCCAGCAGCTCAGGCTCCAGTAGTCCAAGCACCAGTAATTCAGCCGCCTGTGGTTCAGTCGAATCAGGCACCGGCGGATGTCCGGCCCGCGTCGCGTGTCGAAATCGCCGCACCTGCACTGTCCCCGGTTCGTCCGGCCCGCATGATCGTCGAGAAGGTCGATGCATCGGGCTACGAATTCCCGCCGCGCGCCCTGTTGCAGGAGCCGCCGGAGCGGCTCGGCGAGATCATGTCGCAGGAAACGCTCGAGCAGAATGCCGGCCTCTTGGAAAGCGTGCTGGAAGATTTCGGCATCAAGGGCGAGATCATCCATGTCCGCCCCGGCCCGGTCGTCACACTCTATGAATTTGAGCCGGCGCCGGGTGTAAAATCATCCCGCGTCATCGGCCTTGCCGATGATATCGCCCGCTCCATGTCGGCGCTGTCTGCCCGTGTTGCTGTCGTTCCCGGCCGCAACGTCATCGGCATCGAACTACCAAATGCGACACGTGAAACCGTCTATTTCCGCGAGATGATCGAGAGCGACGATTTCGATAAGAGCGGCTACAAGCTGGCGCTCGGCCTCGGCAAGACGATCGGCGGCGAACCCGTGATCGCCGAGCTTGCCAAGATGCCGCATCTGCTCGTCGCAGGTACCACCGGCTCGGGCAAATCCGTTGCCATCAACACGATGATCCTGTCGCTGCTCTACCGCATGACGCCGGAGCAGTGCCGCCTCATCATGGTCGATCCCAAGATGCTGGAACTCTCCGTCTATGACGGCATTCCGCACCTGCTGACGCCCGTCGTTACCGATCCCAAGAAAGCCGTGATGGCGCTGAAATGGGCGGTGCGCGAGATGGAAGAGCGGTATCGCAAAATGTCGCGCCTCGGCGTGCGCAATATCGACGGCTATAATGGCCGCGTCTCCCAGGCCCGCGAAAAGGGCGAGACCATCCATATCATGGTCCAGGTTGGCTTCGACCGGCAGACGGGTGCGCCGATCGAGGAGCAGCAGGAGCTGGATCTCGCGCCGATGCCCTATATCGTCGTCATCGTCGACGAAATGGCCGACCTGATGATGGTCGCCGGCAAGGAGATCGAAGGGGCGATCCAGCGTCTGGCGCAGATGGCGCGTGCCGCCGGCATCCATCTCATCATGGCAACCCAGCGTCCATCGGTCGATGTCATTACCGGCACGATCAAGGCGAACTTCCCGACCCGCATTTCCTTCCAGGTGACCTCGAAGATCGACAGCCGCACGATCCTCGGCGAACAGGGCGCTGAACAGCTGCTCGGCCAGGGCGACATGCTGCATATGCAGGGCGGCGGCCGCATCTCCCGTGTCCACGGCCCCTTCGTTTCCGACGCGGAGGTCGAAAAGGTCGTGGCACACCTGAAGACGCAGGGCCGGCCGGAATATCTCGATACGGTCACGGCCGGCGAGGAAGAAGAAGCCGAGGATGAAGAGGACGGCGCCGTCTTCGACAAGAGCGCCATGGGCGCCGAGGATGGCGACGAGCTCTACCAGCAGGCCGTCAAGGTCGTCATGCGCGACAAGAAGTGCTCGACCTCCTATATCCAGCGCCGCCTCGGCATCGGCTATAACCGCGCTGCCTCGCTCGTCGAGCGCATGGAGAAGGAAGGGCTGGTCGGCCCGGCAAACCATGTCGGCAAGCGTGAAATTGTCTCGGGGCGCGGCGACGGCGAATAATCGGATCGCGGCTGGTTATCCTTCCTCGGAGGCCAGCCGCAGCGTCTCGAGCACGAAGTCACGCTTGCCGCCGGTATAATAATCCCAATCGTCATTTGCCTCGCCCATGAGCTTCATCTTAAGGGCGGCATAGGCCTCTGCTCTTCCCGGATGTGAGCGCAGATAGTCCCGAAAAGCGATCCGGTCTCCCAGCACGGCATTATCCGTCGTGCAGAGATAAAGCCGCGCGCCGTACGAGCCCTTGCCGCTGGTGAATGTCCAGGTCTGCTGCTGGTACTTGTCGCCATGGAAGGTGTAGGTGCCGAGCGATTGCACACGTTCGATCGCCTCGGGAAGCGCATCCGCATGCACAAAAGCGGCATGCAGATCGATCTTCGGCTTGGCCGCCAGTCCTGGGACGGATGTGCTGCCGACGTGATGAAAGACGGGAAAGAGATCGGCAAGAAACGGCTCAAGCTCGCCGACGATCTGACGGAAGAGAGACGGCCATTCCGGGTCATAGTCGACGACACGAATGGCCATTCTCGTTTCCTGTCTCGTTCAGACGATTTCCTTCAGGAAACCATCCAGGATGTCGATCATCTTGCGCTCGGCCTCTTCCAGCGAGTCACTGTTGTCGAGCTCCACGACATCGTAGTCGCCACGCACCGTCAGCGGGCCGCGGGCGAGGCGGGCCATGATGTCCTCATGCGTCTCGCGGCCGCGCGCTTCCAGGCGGCTGGCCAGCACTTCCGGGCGAGCCGTCACATTGATGACCTTCAGCCGCGGAAAGGCGGCTTGGAAACGGTGCAGCGCCGAACGTGAACCATTCGCAACGACAATGTGGCCCTTGGAAAGTGCTACGGAAACCTCCCCCGGGATGGCGTATTTGAGACCATGCGCCTCCCACCAGACGGCAAAGGCGCCGGCCTGCTCCATCGATGCGAATCCGGCATCCGAAACGGCGAGATGCTCTTCTCCGCCGGCAGCGCCGTCACGGGTGATGATGCGGCGGGCAAAATGCACGTCTTCCCGGCGATCGAAATGCCGGGCCGCAAGGTTCATCAGCGTGTCTTTGCCAGCCCCGCTCGGACCGACGACGACGACCATGATGCCGCGCTCGGCACCGGCGCCCGGATGGGGTTCGTGTGACATCATCATGCGACACGGCGTCCTTCACGCCAGACGGAACGGGTCACCGGCACGCCATGCGAGCGGTGGACGCGGACAAGATCGGCACGCAGGCCGGTTTCGATGCGGCCGCGATCGTTGAGGCTGACGGTGCGTGCTGGCGTTGCCGTCACCATTGCAATTGCCTTCGACAACGTAATGCCCTCAACTTCGTCGGCAAGGATGAAAGGCGCATGCAGCAGGCTGAGCGGCACATAGTCGGATGAAAGCACGTCGAGAACACCGAGCTGCGCCAGATCACGCGCGGCGATATTGCCGGAGTGCGATTTGCCGCGCACGATGTTCGGCGCGCCCATCAGAACGCTCATGCCGTTTTCATGCGACAGCCGGGCTGCGTCTATGCTGGTCGGGAATTCGGCCAGGCGAACGCCGTTTTCAATCGCCTCGTCGACATGGGAAGATGTGGCGTCGTCATGGCTCGCAACTGTGATGCCGCGTTCGGCGCAGACCTTGGAGATCGCGTCGCGATTTGGTGTCGAATTGCGATCGGACTCGGCGATGCGTCTGGCGCAGAAGCGGGCGAACTCCTCATCGGAAAGACCGCGCTTCTTCTGATAGTAAAAGATGTACTGGTCCATTGTCTGGAACTGGCGCTGGCCGGGCGCATGGTCCATCAGCGAGACGAGACGAACATAAGGGTCGTTTTCAAAATCGGCGAAGTGCTGCAGCACGTTGTCGGCTGAAACCTCGCAACGCAGATGGATGAGATGCTCGGCACGCAGGCGCCCTTCCTTTTCGGCGGACTGAATGGCATCGGCCATCTCGCGCATTTCGCCGTGCTCGAAGCCGCCGTCTTCGTCAGCACCCATGCGCAGGCAGTCGAAGACCGTGGTGATGCCCGAGGTGACGATCTGCGCATCATGGGCCTGGATGGCCGCCGTCTTGTTCCAGCGGATGCCCGGACGCGGCGAATAGTGGCCTTCCAGATGGTCCGTGTGCAGCTCGACGAGACCGGGAATGATGTAGTCGCCCTCAAAGTCTTCGCCGGCTACCGAATTGCCTTCCGAAATATCGGCGATCTTGCCGTCGCGGATCAGGATAGAGCCCGAAAGAATATCGTCCTCGAGAACGATACGGGCGTTTGAAAGAACGGTTTCTTTGCTCATGTCAGAAAATCTTTCAGCTTTTGGCGCCAGCAAGAGGCAGCCATGTGTGGACTTTGAAAGGCGCGCCGCGCGCCTCCTCGCTAAAGACGGCAAGGCCGGAAATGCGAAGCGGCCTGCCGGTAAAAGCTGCGAAACGCTCCGTCAGGATCGCCCTCATCACTTCCGCGCGCTCTTCCGGCACCTGGCCGGTTAACGTCATGTGGAAGCCGAAGTCATCCATGACATATGGATAGCCCCAGCGCATGAGATTATTGCGCTGGCTCTCAGAGAGCCTTTCCGGTTTGCGCCTGATAATATCGGCCTCGGAAAGTGCCGCCCGGAATGGTTCGAAAGACTTTACCACCTTTGCCGCGAAATCCTGAAGCGGTTGGTGCAGCGAACCTGGCACAAGAGCAAAGAAGCGACCGAGCTGGCCGAGCACCAGCTCCGGGATTTCAAAGGCCGGCGTGTTGGCGGCGAAATCTTCGACGACCGCCATCAGGTCCTTTTCGGTCACGGTGGAGGCAAGCTCGAAGGGCGCCTTGATCGTCGCATGGAAGCCATAGCGGCGCGGATCCGCTGTCAATTCGAATTGTTCGCCAGCCGGCAATGTCTCGTATTCGGGTGCAGGATAGGCCTCGCCGGTAAAGGCATCACGGCCGAGCCAGACGGAGGCCGCATCCGTCAGGGGATCATCCTTGGACGGCGAAAAATAGAGAGCGTAGCGCAAGGCTTTTATCCTGGAGATCGTCCGAACGGGGAGGGCAATGTGCAGTGATTTGGCGGCGAACCGCAAGCACGCTCCGGCTAAAAGATTTCCATGACAGAATGATGATGACGGCAGGGCCGTCATCATCTTTTACTTGGGCTCAATGACCGGCCTGGGTGCCCATCAGGCGATGGCGCAGCGCGTTCGATGCGGCGTCGAACAGGAAGACGACGATCAGGATCAGGATGACCATGTAGGCGACATTTTCCCAGTTGGAGTTGGTGCGCATGGCCTCCCAGAGCTTGAGACCGATACCGCCGGCGCCGACGGCGCCAATGATCGTTGCGCCGCGCACGTTCGATTCCCACTGGTAGAGTGTCTGGCTGACGATAACAGGAACGATCTGCGGCATGATGCCGTACCGATGAACGAGTACGGTCGAGGCGCCTGTCGACTTCACGCCTTCACGCGGCTTGTTGTCGATGTTCTCAAGGCCTTCCGAATAGAGCTTTCCAAGCGTGCCGGTCTCCGTGAGGAAGATGGCGCCGGAACCGGCAAGCGGACCCGGACCGAAGGCGCGCGTCAGGAAGAGCGCCCAGATCAGCATGTCGACCGAGCGCAGGAAATCAAAGGAGCGTTTCAGAGCCTGATTGAGGAACCTGTTCGGCGTGATGTTACGCGCCGCCATGAAGGCGAGCGGGAAGGCCGCGAGCGAGCCGAGCAGCGTGCCGAGGAAGGCCATCACGATGGTCTGGAAGAGCTTGGTCCAGACGTCGCCATGCTGCCATTCGCTGTTGTTCCAGATGCTATCGAAGGCGAGTGACAGGTTCGACTGGTCGGGATGGATGCGCGGGCCGGAAACGATAAGGCTGATGACTTCGCTTGCCGGCTTGTCGAAAAAGGGCGACTGCGTGTCGAAGACAAAGTTCGCCCAGCCGATGAAGCGCTTGCGCACCTTCACGCGATCGACCGAGATGCTGACATCGCCGGCAAAGCCAAGATTGGCGAGCACGTTATCGTCATAGACCGTCATCCAGTTCGGAACCGGACCTACAACCTTCGGCGCGCCACTGGTAACGTCGACCGGCACCGTGACGCCATGGGCTGTGATCACCGTCTGGCTCTTGCTGACGGTCACCGTGCGGCCGCTGCCGCTGACGAGAACCGTGATGCTGCCATCGGCATTGGCCTTCACCCAGTCCGGATGCGGATCGTCGCCAAGCGGCGAAAAGCGCGGGTAACGTGTCTGGATCGTGCCATCATCCTCGAGACGGAATTCCGGCTGCACATCGTAGCTGATCCACTGGCTCATATAGATGCCGAAGCGTTCCCAATGGGCTTCGGCGATGACTTTCGGCAGGTCGAAGAACCAGACGGCGTAGCTGCCGTAGAGGATCGTCGCGAGAACGATCAGCAGGCCACCGAAACGCTGGCGAAAGGACCGGTGGAAATATTCCGGGTAGCGCGTTTCGATCTCATGCATGCGGTTTGCGTCGATTACCGTCATGGCGGCCTCAATGTTGCAGGAGGAAGGCGTGTTCGCCGACGAGCCGGCGGCGCAGCCAGGCGGAGAACTGGTCGACCGCGACGATCGTCACGAAGAGCAACAGCACCAGCGCCACGGTCTTGGCACCGAAGCCGCGGGAAATGGAGAGCTTGAGCTCTTCACCGATACCGCCGCCGCCGACGGCGCCGATGATGGTGGATGCGCGCACGTTGATCTCAAGGCGCAGCAGCGCGTAGGACGCATAGTTCGGCATGACCTGCGGCAGCGCGGCGAAACGCACGCGCTCTATCCAGTTCGCGCCGACGGCCCTCATGCCTTCGTCCGGTTTCATGTCGATATTCTCGGCGACTTCGTAGAAGAGCTTGCCGAGTGCGCCGATCGTATGGAGCGTGATCGCGATGATGGCGGCTACCGGACCGATCGACAGGATTGCCGAAAACAGGCCGGCGATGACGATCTCGGGAAAAGCGCGCAGAAATTCCATGAGGCGCTTGGTAAAGATGCGCAGCGGCCAGTTCTTCGTCAGATTGCGCGCTGCAAAGAAGCTGAGCGGAACCGCGAAGATGAAGGCGATGATGGTCGAGACGAGCGCGATATTGATCGTGATGATCATCAGCTCGAAATATTCGGGAATATAGAAATCGCCCCAGACGTAGACGCGGCCCTTGAAGAAGTTGAATTCTTCGCCGCCCTTGTCGTTCGGGCTCGCTATGTCGAAAAGCGCGCGCCAGACGTCGGCCCAGTCCTTCGGGATCAGCCAGCTCAGGAAGTCGAAAAGGTGCGGAAGGCGGTCGAAGAAGTGACCGGCATTGCTTTCGTCGGCAAAACGCACGGAGCTTACGAAGGCCGCGAACAGGATGACCAGACCGAGGATGGTGTAGAAGCGCCGCCTGGCGATCATCTTGTCCCAAGCGGTGGCGATATCCTTCGTGCTCTGCATCGGCACATGCGGTTGTGTATCGGCAATAGTCATGAGCGCCTCGCCTGGTCACAAGAAAAAGGGCGGCCGTTGCCGGCCGCCCCGTATACGAATGGCGCAATTAGCCGCCGATGGCAGCCTTACGAACTTCTACAACGGCGTTGTAGAAGTCGTGCTTGACCGGGGAGTAGCCCTTGTAGTCGCCGCCTTCGATAGCTGCGAAGCACTTGTGGTCCTTCTCCGGCAGAGCGGTGAAGAAGGTGGTGAGCTTCTTCTGCCATTCTTCGCCGAGAGCGTTGCGAACGACGAGCGGGCCGTTCGGGATCAGCGGCGAACGCCATACTTCAACCAGCTTGTTCGGGTCGACGGCGCCCTTGTCGACTTCCTTGCGGAAGGTACCGGAGGTGTAGCCGTCCTTGAAATCGCCGATGCCCGAAGAGTCGTCAACAGCAACGTCGACCTTGCCATCATAAGCAGCGAGAAGGTTGTTCTCGTGGCCGCCGTTGAACTGCGTGGAAGAGAAGAACTTGTCGTTCGGCATGCCCGTGTCCTTCGGGATCTGCGTCAGCGGAACGAGGTAGCCCGAGGTGGAGTCCGGATCGGCGTAGCCGAGCTTCTTGCCCTTGGCGTCCTTGATCGTCTTGATGCCGGAGGACTTCAGAGCGAGACCGATCGAGTAGTAACCCGTGGAGCCATCCTTCTGCTGCGTCGTCAGGATCGGCGTAACAGCCTTGGCGTCCTTGATGTAAACAGCTGCGTAGCCGGAAGCGCCGAGTTCAGCGAAGTCGAGCGTGCCGCCGAGGAGACCCTGGATAACGCCGTCGTAGTCAGCAGCCGGGAAGAGCGAAACCTTCTCGAAGCCGAATTCCTGTTTCAGGTGGTCTGCAAGGCAGGCGTAGTTGCGCAGGCGGTCGGTTTCGTTTTCGCCGCCGAGAATGCCGATGCGGAATTCCTTGAGGTCAGCGGCATTGGCAGCGCCGGCTGCGAGCGACAGCATCGCCGTCGCAGCAAAAAGTGCTTTCTTCAACATGGGTTCTCTCCTGAATGACCGGGGCTCGGTCGTTTTGTTAAGAAGAAATGTGCCCTTGACGAGGGCATTCGATCGCGGCCGTCCCTCTCACAGACCGGCCAGCGCCAGCGGTTGGTTGCCGGCGGATTGGTTTTCGGCTCCTTCCGGAGCCATGTTGATTGCTGTCGACGTCATCGTTTCGTCGATGCCCGCGCCATCCTTGTCCGTGCCATAGATTTCCTTCACGGCCTCGGTGGTCAGTTCGGAGGGCTTGCCGTCGAAGACGACGCGGCCACCCGCCATGCCGACGATGCGTTCGCAGTAGTTGCGGGCCGTATCGAGCGTATGCAGATTGGTGATCACTGTGATGCCTTCGCGCTCGTTGATGTCACGCAGCGCATCCATGACGATCTTTGCATTCAAGGGGTCGAGCGAAGCGATCGGCTCGTCGGCCAGAACCATCTTCGGATTCTGCATCAGCGCGCGGGCGATCGCCACGCGCTGCTGCTGGCCGCCCGAAAGCGTGCCGGCGGCCTGCAGCGCCGTCTGTTCGATGCCGAGGCGCTCGAGTGCGGCGATCGCCTGGATGCGTTCTTCGCGGCTGAAGACGTTGAGGAGGCTAAGGATCGTCGAGCGGTGGTTCAGGCGGCCAAGCATGACGTTGGTCAGTACGTCGAGACGCGCCACGAGATTGAACTGCTGGAAGATCATCGCGCAGTCGCGCTGCCAGTTGCGCAACGCCTGGCCGCGAAGGCCGGAAACCTCGACACCACCGAAATGGATAGTGCCGGAGGAGGGCTCCTGCAGGCGGTTGATCATGCGCAGGAGCGTGGACTTGCCGGCGCCCGAACGGCCGATGATGCCGACCATCTGGCCCTGTGGAATGTCCAGCGTTACGGAATCAACGGCGAGCTTCTTTCCGAACCGGCGTGTGACATTCTTCAGTTCGAACATCATGCTCTTCCTTCGCATTACAGCCTTGCGTCAGGGATCGCATTAGTCTCGCTTCATGAACCTCGCATGTCAGTTTTGTGTAAGTCCTGTCACAATTCCCCACACCGCAAAATTGGGCTCAACCACCGTAGCGCGAAAGGAAGTCTTCGGCCCCGAGCGCCCGGAAATCCGCCAGTGCTTCGCGCAGCCGGTCGTGTTCCCAGTCCCACCAGGCAAGCCCGTCCATGCGCTCGCCAACCTCTTTCGGAAAGCGCTCGCGGATGAGCTTGGCCGGCACGCCGCCAACGATCGTGTAGGGAGCGACATCCTTCGAGACGACCGCGCCCGCGCCGATCACGGCCCCGTTCCCGACAGTCACACCGGGCAGGATTGTGGCGCCGTGGCCGATCCAGACATCATTGCCGATCACAACGCGGTTGGAGCGGCGCCATTCGAAGAATTCCGTCTCCATGTCGGCATCCGGCCAGTAGTCGACGGCGCGATAGGTGAAGTGGTGCAACGTCGCGCGCCAGGTCGGATGGTTGGTGGCATTGATGCGCACGGCGGCGGCGATGTTGACGAACTTGCCGATCGTCGCGCACCAGACAGAGCCGTCCTGCATGATGTAGGAATAGTCGCCGAACTCCGCCTCGCTGATGCGGCAGCGCTCGGAGACTTCCGTATAGCGGCCGAAGGTCGAATTGGAGACGGAGGCGGTTTCATGGAAATAGGGCTCGATGCCCAGCTTGCGGCTCATGCTGCGATTGCCTTTCGCGGAGAGAATTGCTGAACGTCGAGAATGCGGTCGGCGGCTGCCTCGCGCACTTCCTCATCGTGGAAGATGCCGAGCAGGGCGACACCCGCCTTCTTCTTTTCCTCGATCATGCCGACGACGACGGCCCGGTTCTTCGCGTCGAGCGAGGCGGTCGGCTCATCGAGCAGCAGGATCGTGTGATCGGTGATGAAGCCGCGGGCAATGTTGACGCGCTGCTGCTCGCCGCCGGAGAAGGTGGCGGGCGGCAGCTGCCAGAGCGCTTCCGGCAGGTTGAGTTTTTCCAGCAGGGCGGCGGCCTTTTCCCTGGCGCTGGCGGCATTTTCGCCACGAGCGAGCAGCGGTTCGGCGACGACGTCGATCGCCGCAACGCGTGGCACGGTGCGCAGGAACTGGCTGACATAGCCGAGCGTCTGGCGCCGCACGTCGAGAATGGTGCGCGGGTCGGCGGCGGCGAGGTCGACGATCTTACCCTTGTGGTTGACGAGGATCTGGCCGGTATCGACGGCATAATTGCCGTAGATCATCTTGAGCAGCGAGCTTTTGCCGATGCCCGACGGGCCGCCGAGCACGACACATTCGCCTGACGCCACCGAGAAGGAGACATCCGAGACGACCGGCAGCTTGATGCCGTCGCGCAGGTGCATGATGAAGCTCTTGGCGACTTCTGAAACGACGAGGGGCGTTGCCATGGTTCTTAAACCTGCAGGATCGAGGAAACGAGGAGCTGGGTGTAGGGCTCGCGCGGGTCATCGAGCACGCGGTCGGTCAGACCCTGCTCGATGACGAAGCCGTCCTTCATCACCATCATGCGATGGGAGAGAAGGCGGGCGACGGCGAGATCATGCGTGACGATGATGGCCGACAGGCCGAGATCGTTGACGAGACCGCGCACCAGATCGAGCAGACGTGCCTGCACTGATACGTCGAGACCGCCGGTCGGCTCATCCATGAAGACGAGGCGTGGGCCGGTGACGAGATTGCGGGCGATCTGCAGGCGCTGGCGCATGCCGCCGGAAAAGGCGCGAGGCTGGTCGTCGATGCGGTCGGCGTCGATCTCGACGCGCTCCAGCCAGTCGAGGGCGGTGGAGCGGATCTTGCCGTAGTGCCGGTCGCCGATCGCCATCAGGCGTTCGCCGACATTGGCGCCGGCCGAAACCGTCATGCGCAGCCCGTCAGCCGGGTTCTGATGCACGAAACCCCAGTCGGTACGCATCAGGAAGCGGCGCTCGGCCTCGTTCATGTGGTAGAGGTCGCGGTAGGTGCCGTCACGCATGTGGTACTCGACACTGCCAGTGGTCGGCATCAGCCGGGTGGAAATGCAGTTCAGCAGCGTCGTCTTGCCCGAGCCGGATTCGCCGACAATGGCGAGCACTTCACCAGGCCACAGCTCGAAGGAGACGTTCCGGCAGCCGATGCGGTTGCCGTAGAACTTCGAGAGGTCGTTGACTTTGAGAAGCGGTGTTTCGGTCATTCTGCAGCCTCCCGGGCCAGCATTTCGCCGGCATGTCCGTGCGCGCGGCGGTCTTCGCAATGGTCGGTATCGGAGCAGACGAACATGCGCCCGCCCTTGTCGTCGAGGATCACCTCGTCGAGATAGACGTCCTCTGCGCCGCAGAGCGCGCAGGGCTTGCCGAAGCGCTGGATTTCGAAGGGATGGTCTTCGAAATCAAGGCTGACGACGTCGGTATAGGGCGGCACGGCATAGATGCGCTTTTCGCGGCCGGCGCCGAACAGTTGCAGCGCTTCGGACTTGTGCATCTTCGGATTGTCGAATTTCGGCGTCGGCGAGGGATCCATGACATAGCGGCCGTTGACCTTGACCGGATATGCATAGGTCGTGGCGATACGGCCGTTGCGGGCGATATCCTCGTAGAGCTTCACATGCATGAGGCCGTATTCTTCCAGCGCATGCATTTTGCGTGTCTCGGTCTCGCGCGGTTCGAGGAAGCGCAGCGGTTCCGGGATCGGCACCTGGTAGACGAGAACCTGGCCGGCTCCGAGCTTTTCCTCCGGGATGCGGTGGCGCGTCTGGATGATCGTCGCGTCCTTGGTGTGGGTCGTGACGGCGACATTGGCGACCTTCTGGAAGAAGGCGCGGATGGAGACGGCGTTCGTCGTGTCGTCCGCACCCTGGTCGATGACCTTGAGAACGTCGTCAGGTCCGATGATAGCGGCCGTCACCTGCACACCGCCGGTGCCCCAGCCGTAGGGCATCGGCATTTCGCGGGAAGCAAAGGGCACCTGATAGCCGGGAATGGCGATCGCCTTCAGGATCGCCCGGCGGATCATGCGCTTGGTTTGTTCGTCGAGATAGGCGAAATTGTAGGTGGCGAGATCACTCATTCGGCGGCCTCCTTTTGGGTCTCGCCGCTGTTGCGGGCGGCTTCGAATTCGCGGCGCATGCGGCGGACGAGGTCAAGTTCAGCCTGGAAGTCCACATAGTGCGGAAGCTTCAGGTGCTCGACGAAGCCGGTCGCCTGCACATTGTCGGAATGGGAAATGACGAATTCCTCGTCCTGTGCCGGCGCGGTAATGTCCTCGCCGAGCTCTTCAGCCCGCAATGCGCGATCAACCAGCGACATGGCCATGGCCTTGCGCTCGCTCTGGCCGAAGACGAGGCCGTAGCCGCGGGTGAACTGCGGCGGAGCCTTGGCCGAACCTTTGAACTGGTTGACCATCTGGCATTCGGTGAGCTGGATCGTGCCGAGCGAGACGGTGAAGCCAAGCTCCGGCACGTCGAATTCCACCTCGACCTCGCCGATGCGGATCTCGCCGGTGAAGGGGTGGTTGCGGCCGTAACCGCGCTGCGTCGAATAGCCGAGTGCCAGCAGGAAGCCTTCGTCGCCGCGGGCAAGCGCCTGCAGGCGCAGATCGCGGGTCATCGGAAATTCCATCGGCTCGCGCGTCAGGTCGCCCGTCTCATGGTCCTCGGGAAGCTCGCCATCGTTTTCGATCAGCCCTTCCTGGCCGAGGATTTCGGAAACGCGCATGACGCGGCCGGTTTCGGCCTCGCGCTGTGCCGGCTCTTCCACCGTCTCGTCAGTAAGCAGCGTGGGATCGAGCAGGCGGTGCGTATAGTCGAAGGTCGGGCCGAGCAGCTGGCCGCCCGGGAGATCCTTGTAGGTGGCGGAGATGCGGCGCTCGATCTGCATGCCGGCCGTATTGAGCGGCCTGGAATAGCCGAAGCGCGGCAGCGTCGTGCGGTAGGCGCGCAGCAGGAAGATCGCCTCGATCATGTCGCCGCGCGACTGGCGCACGGCAAGTGCGGCGAGCGTGCGGTCATAGAGCGAGGCTTCGGCCATGACGCGGTCGACGGCGAGCGCCAGCTGTTCGACGATCTGCTCGATGCCGATCGCCGGCACGGAGCGGTCGCCGCGCCGGCGGTCGGCGAGCAGGCGGTGGGCATTGGCGATGGCGGCCTCGCCACCCTTGACGGCAACATACATGAGCTCAGATCTCCGTTGCTGTAATCTTGGTGGTGCGCGGCAGGCAGAGGAAACGCTTGCCCGCCGTCAGCACGATGTCGACGCCGCGCGGAAAGAGCGCGCGGTTTTCCGTCCAGAGGCGCAGGAAAGTCTCCGGCAGGCCGACAGGCGCGATCTCGGTCACGCTCTGAATGCCCGGCCCCATCAGCGCCAGGCGGCGGCCGCCTTCGAGGTCGGCAAGTTCGATCACGACCGTCGTCGAACGATCAGGGTATTCCTGTGTACCGGCGGCAAAGAGGCCGAAGGTGGAAAGCGCCGTGCCTGCTTCGATGAAGGCGAAACGCGCTTCGGCCTTTTCGGCGGTCAGCGGCGCGCCGGTGTGGAAGCTCAGCCATTCGGGAATTGCGGACTTCGCGAGCCCCGCGGAAAGCCAGACGGGGGTATCGTGGTCACAGAGCGTCAGGCCGATTGCGCTGGCGGCGATGCCGAGCAGCGCGGGCGGCGCGACGTCGGGCGCGACAGACTGGATCGTGCCGGGCCGGGCCATGCCGTCCATCAGCATCTTGAACACGCTCTGGGCCTGGAAGACCGGCTCGGTGAAGCCGCCGGTCAGAACATCGGTCTTGAGGCTCATCAGTTGTCTCCCCGCACCATGGTGAAGAAGTCGACGCGGGTCGCGGCCGTTTCCTCAGCCTTGCGATTGATGTCATCGGCGATCCGCTGGGCGATCGGCAAAAGCAGCTTTTCTTCGACGAAGCCCTTGGTGGCTTCCTCCTGCCAGAGCGCATCGAAGATCGCGGAAAGTCGCGCCTTCTCGCGGTCGGTGCCAAGCGCCTGGGCATGGCCGACGGAACCTGAGGCAAGGCGCACCGTTGCGCGCGTCACCGTCACTTCGCCGAGATTGAAGGGCGCCCCGCCGCCGCCAATGCGGCCGCGAACCATGACGAGGCCCGTCTCGGGGCCGCGCACCGGCTGCACCGCCGGCTTTTCGGCAAGCCCATCCCACGCTGCCAGTAATTCCTGTGTCTCGGCCCGGGCGAGCAGATCGACAGTGCGTTTACGCCCGTCATCCGTCCGCGCCGCAGCTTCGGTCTTCTCCGCTGCCGTCATCATCTTTTCCTCGAAATGTCTATTGATATAGACAACCATACAAGCTATACCTATCCCTAAATCGATGACGTGACAAGCGTGTGACACGGCACGCCCGAAAATGAGCTGGCCAGAAAATGATGAGGGCAGGGGTGGAATGGCAGGACTGAAGCAGGTGCAGCGGCAGACCGGAGTGGCGCTCTGGCGGCAGATTGCAGACAGGATCCGCGAGGCGATCAGCAGCGGCGCCTATGACGAAACGGGCATGGTGCCGCCGGAAACCGTTCTGGCGCTGCAGTTCGGCGTCAACAGGCACACGGTCCGCAGCGCGCTGGCTGCATTGGCGCAGGAAGGCATCGTGCGTGCGGTGCAGGGCCGCGGCACGCTGATCGAGCGTAAGGAGCGCCTGAATTTTCCGATCAGCCGCCGTACCCGTTTCACCGACGGTATCAGAGATCAGGCGCGAGAAACCCGCGCTCTCCTGCTTGGCCACGCGGAAGAGGCGGCGAATTCTGAGGTGGCTCGCTGGTTGCGGATCGAACAGGGCATGCCCGTGATCCGGCTGGAAACGGTGCGGGAGGCGGATAAGCGGCCTGTCTCGCGTGGGACGAGCTGGTTCCCGGCCGCACGCTTTGCCGGCATCGGCGAGGCCTACCGGAAGACGGAGTCCATCACCAAGGCTTTTGCGGTGCTCGGCCTGTCGGACTATGTGCGCGCCACGACGGAGATCACCGCCGCTCACGCCGATTCCGGCGATATTGCCGATCTTGAGCTGACGCCGGGCGCCGTCCTGCTGATCACCAAGGCGATGAACACCGATCTGGAGGGCGTGCCGGTGCAATATTCGATCAGCCGTTTTGCTGCCGACCGCGTCCAATTCACCATCGAAAACTGAAAACGGTAAAACTGAAAAGGCCGGGCATGAGCCCGGCCTCCAGCTTTATCCGTGTCTGATTGCGATCAGTGCGCGTTCGACATGTCGCCGAGCACTTCCTTGGAAGCGACGGTGGAATCTGCCTTCAGCTTGTAGACCATCGGCACGCCGGTCGCCAGATTGAGCGACAGAACCTGTTCGCGGCTGAGCTTGTCGAGAACCATGACCAGCGAGCGCAGCGAATTGCCGTGCGCGGCAACCAGCACCTTTTCGCCGCGCAGGACGCGCGGAAGGATTTCCGTCAGATAGTAAGGCCAGACGCGGGCGCCGGTGTCGCGCAGGCTTTCGCCGCCCGGAGGCGGAACGTCGTAGGAGCGGCGCCAGATATGCACCTGCTCCTCGCCCCACTTGGCGCGGGCATCGTCCTTGTTGAGACCGGAGAGATCGCCATAGTCGCGCTCGTTGAGCGCCTGGTCGCGGATCGTCTCGAGGTCCGGCTGGCCGACCTTGTCGAGGATCAGCGTCAGCGTGTGCTGAGCGCGGACCAGCACGGATGTGAAGGCGATGTCGAATTTGATGCCATAGTCGGCAAGTGCCTCACCGCCGGTATTGGCTTCCTGGATGCCGAGTTCGGTCAGATCAGGATCCTTCCAGCCGGTGAAGAGATTTTTGAGATTCCAGTCGCTCTGGCCGTGGCGAACGAGGACGAGGGTACCGCTCATGAAAAATGCCTCCTAGAAATGATCAATGGGAAGAAAGCCCGAGAACATCGAGCATGGAATAGAGCCCCGGTTTCTTGTCGCGCGCCCAGAGTGCTGCCTTGATGGCGCCACGCGCGAAAATCGAACGGTCGGTTGCGCTGTGCGATAGGGTGACGGTTTCGCCTTCGCCGGCAAAGAGCACCGAATGCTCGCCGATGACGGAGCCGCCGCGCAGCGTCGCAAAGCCGATCGCACCCGCCTCCCGCGCGCCCGTATGGCCGTCGCGCACGCGCACCGATTTTGCGGCAAGATCGACAGCGCGGCCCTTTGCCGCTGCCTCGCCCAAGAGCAGCGCCGTGCCCGATGGTGCGTCGACCTTGCGCTTGTGATGCATTTCGAGAACTTCGATATCCCAGTCGGCGGGATCGAGCGCTTGTGCTGCCTGCTGCACGAGAACGCTGAGCAGGTTGACGCCGAGGCTCATATTGCCCGACTTGACCACGCGCGCATGGCGCGCGGCAGCGGCAATCCTGACATTGTCCTCGTCGGAGCAGCCGGTCGTTCCGACCACGTGGACGATGCGTGCCTGCGCGGCAAGACCGGCAAATTCGATGGAGCCGGCGGGCGAGGTGAAGTCCAACACGCCCTCGGCATGCAGGAAGGCCGCCAGCGGATCGTCGCCGATGATGATGCCGTTGGCACCAAGACCGGCGATTTCACCAGCATCCTTGCCGACGAAGGGCGAGCCCGGCCGCGCGACCGCTGCATGCAGTGTTGCGCCGTCGATGGAATGGATGAGACGGATGAGCGTCTGTCCCATGCGCCCTGCCGCTCCGACCACAACCAGTTTCATCGCAGCGTCGCTCATGTCAGTCCGTCATCCCGATCAGTATGAATCAGAAGCCGAAGGCCTCTGCAGATTGTTGAGGCGAGCGTAAAGTCCGTCGCTGACCTTCGCAAGCGTCTCGTGATTGCCTTCTTCGACGACGCGGCCCTGCTGCATCACGATGATCTTGTCGGCGCGCACCACGGTCGAAAGCCGGTGGGCGATAACGACGACGGTGCGGCCGGTCATGGCTTCGTCGAGCGCCTTCTGCACGGCTGCTTCCGATTCCGTATCGAGCGCCGAGGTCGCCTCGTCGAGAAGCAGGATCGGCGCGTTGCGCACCAAAGCGCGGGCGATCGACAGCCGCTGGCGCTGGCCGCCGGACAATGTCACGCCGTTTTCGCCGACGGGCGTATCATAGCCCTGTGACTGCGCGACGATGAAGTCATGCGCATAGGCAAGCCGCGCTGCCTTCTCGATATCCTCGTCCGTGGCTTCCGGACGGCCGTAACGGATATTGTCGCGGATCGTGCCTTCAAAGAGGTAAGGCTGCTGCGAGACATAGGCGAGCTGCTGGCGCAGCGAACGCTTGGTGATATGGGCGATATCCTGTCCGTCGATCAAGATCTCGCCGCCCTTCGGATCGTAGAAGCGCGGAATGAGGCTGATGACGGTGGACTTACCGGCGCCGGACGGACCGACGAGCGCCGTCGTCTTGCCGCCCTCGGCCGTCAGCGTCACGCCGTCAAGCACGCTTTCATTGCCATAGGCAAAGGAGACGTTGCGGAATTCGATCTTTGCTTCGGTGACAACAAGTGGCTTGGCATCCGGCAGGTCGCGCTGGCGCGTTTCCATGTCGAGCAACTCGTAGATCATCCGGGCGTTGACGACGGCGCGCTCCATCTGCACCTGCAGGCGGGCAAGACGTCGGGCCGGATCGTAAGCGAGCAGCAGTGCCGTGACGAAGGAGAAGAAGGCGCCCGGCGGCACGCCCTGATAGATCGAGCGATAGGCGGCATAGGCAAGCACGCTCGCGACGGCAAAGCCCGCAAAGCTCTCCGTCAGCGGCGAGGTGCGCTCGGAAAGCCGCGCGATGCGGTTTGCCCGGCCCTCGGCAGCGCCGATCAGCTTGTTGACCTTCTTCTCCAGTGCCTCTTCCATCGTGAAGGCCTTGACGATGGAAATGCCCTGGATCGTCTCCTGCATGGCGCCGAGAACATGGCTGTTGAGGTCGACGGCCTCGCGAGTGGCCGAGCGCAGCCGCTTGGAAACGTAGCGTAGCGCATAAAGCAGCGGCGGCGCCAGAATGAAGACGGCAAGGCTCAGCAGCGGATCCTGAACGACCATGACGCCGATCAGCGAGACGAAGGTGAGGAGGTCACGCACGGTCGACGTGATTGTGAGGTTCAATACGTCGCGGATACCGGTAACGTTCTGGCTCACCTGGGCCGCGATATGGGCGGAGCGAGACTCGTTGAAGTAGCCGACGGAGAGCGTCATCAGGTGCGAATAGATCCGTCGCTGATAGCGCGCAACGATATCGTTGCCGATCCTTGAAAGGGCAACGCCTTGCCCGTAGCTCGCAAAACCGCGCAGCATGAAAGCGATGAAGATCGAAAGACAGATGATCCAGACGACGTCCGCACGCCTGTTGGCGAAGGCCTCGTCAATGATCGCCCGCATGATCCAGGCCGTGAATGCCGTCGAAAGCGCTATGACGACAAGGCAGGAGATCGCGAAGACATAGCCCCAGAGATGGTCCCGGCCGTTTTCCGCAATGATGCGCTTCAGGATGCCCGTCACGGTATCGCTGTTGACATGTGGCTTTCTGCTGTCGGCGGCTTCCAAAAATAGGCTTCCTGTCTCGGGGCTGCGTGCCACAGGCGCGGCACGCATATGCGCGGGCTCTATAAAGAGTTGACGGGGCTTTGGCTAGAGCGCCGTGCGTCCCATCGGGGCGCACAAAGGACGCTCTAACGCCTTGAAACTATGCTTCAGGCTCAGGCCCGCCAGCGCCGTCCATCCGTCGAAAGGCCGAAGTTTGCAGGCATCCGTGCATAGGAAGAAAGCCCGGCAAGAGCTGCCAGCGGATGCGTCACGACATAGGTCGGGATCGTACGCAGTAGGGCCGAATGCGGCGCCTTGTCTTCGAATGCGGCCCGGAATTCCGGCTTTTTCAGTGCCGGAAGGATCTTCTGAGAGATGCCGCCCGAAAGATAGACGCCGCCGCGGGCCATGAATACCAGCGCCATGTCGCCCGCCACGCGGCCGAGATAGCTGGCAAACAGCGAAACGGTTTCGACCGCGACCTTGTCGCTGCCGACGAGCGCATGCGACGTGATGTCCGCCGGGTCGCTCATGGTTGGCGTGGCACCGTCGGCCGCGCAGATGGCGCGGTAAAGGTTGACGATACCGCGGCCGCAGAGGATCTGCTCGGCCGAAATGCGGCCCTCGATGGTCTCGACATGCGGGAAGATCTCATAGTCGCGTTTGCTGCGCGGCCCGAGGTCGACATGCCCGCCTTCGCCTGGAACCGGAATCCACGTCGACTGGGTATGGACCAGGCCACCGACGCCGAGGCCGGTGCCGGGTCCGAGAACAACGCGGGAGGCCACCATGTCACCCGAAGCGTTGCCGATACGTTCGCGATTGTCGTCGGAAAGTGCCGCGATCGCCAGCGCCTGTGCTTCAAAATCGTTGACAACGAGCACATCGACAAGGCCGAGGCCCTCGATCATCCGCTTCGGCCGCACCACCCAGGGGCAGTTGGTCAGGGGGATTTCATCGGCCTTGATCGGTCCGGCAACGGCAAGGATCGCGGCGCGCGGCTGTACGGAGGTCTTGTCGAGCACACCCTTCTGGATCGCCTCGTCGATCGTCTCGTAATCGGCGGTGCGCACATTGGGAAACTGCTTCGGCTCCGCATAGGCATCCGTCAGGATGGAGAAGCGGGCATTCGTGCCACCGATGTCGCCGATCAGGATCGGAAAGGGCAAGGGAGTAGAGGATGCAGTCATGGCCGGTTCCGTGCTGTAGGCCCGAGGGATCAGGCGTTAAGGGTAGGGAGAAGCTTTTCGGCTGTAGACTCGTTCAGTGCCATCGGAATGTCGTAGACGATCGCAAGCCGCATCAGCGCCTTGACGTCGACATCATGCGGCATCGGCGTCAGCGGGTCCACGAAGAAGATCAGGGCGCTGACCTCGCCGGTGGAAATCAGTGCGCCGATCTGCTGGTCGCCGCCGAGCGGGCCGCTTTTCAGCCGGGTCACGTGAAGGTCGGGAGCAGCGTCGAGCACGCGCCCGCCCGTCGTGCCGGTGGCGACGATTTTCCATTGGGCGAGAAGATCCCTGTTACGGCGGGCAAACGCCGCCATGTCGTCCTTCTTCTGGTCATGCGCAATCAATGCAAGGCATTTGCCGCCGGCCATGAACGGGTTCTCCACGCGAGTAATTCAATCGATTTGACCGCTTCTACACCAGGCGTTTGTGATTTGAAAGACAGCCGCCCGCCAGCCTGTTCAGCCTATTGCACGACCGGCTTGTCGTTCGGAACCGGGCCGACGGAAGGAAGCGCGCTGCCGGTATCGACAGGTGGTGCAGCCGCCGGGGCTGCCGTCAGAGCACTCGCCGCGGAAGGGCCGCCATAGGTCCCGGCTTCCGTAGAGGCGATGGACGGGGCATTGACAACGGCAGAGCAGGCCTTCGGCAGGTCGGAGACCATGACCTCACGCGGCGGCTTCGGCGGCTTTGCACCGGGTTGCGGCGGCTTCGGCGCCGCCCAAGGTTCCTTGGTGAACCACCAGGCAAGCGATTTGTCGCAGCCGTCACCGCCAGCCACCGGCGCCTGCCCTGTACAGCCCTTGGCTCCAACAGGGCATTTGATGCGGATATGGAAATGCGAATCGTGCCCGTATTCGGGCCGCAGTTTGCCGAGATTGGTGCGGTCGCCGGTCCAGGTGTCGCACATCTTCTTCTTGATTGCCGGATTGACGAAGATGCGCTCGACCTGCGGATAGCTTGCCGCCAGCATCAAGAGTTCCGCCCGCTGCTCGCTCCATACTTTCGGGTCGACGGTCAGGAACTTGTCTTTCTGCAGCATGGTGGTGAAGGGCAGGTCTTCCCGCTGTTCGTAGCTCAAGCGCTGCGAAGGCATGGGTGTAAACCAGACATCGGCATCCAGCCCGATCTGGTGCGAGGCATGGCCGTTGAACATCGGCCCGCCGCGCGGCTGGGCAATGTCGCCGACGAGGATGCCCGGCCAGCCGATCCTGGCACGCGCATCCTGCGAGAATTTTTCCAGAAGCGATATCATCACCGGATTGCCCCAGCGCCGGTTGCGCGAAAGGCGCATCGCCTGCCAGGTCGGCCCGTCAGCCGGCAGCGCCTCCGCACCGGTCATGCAGCCCTTGGCGTAGAAACCGATCGGCTGCGCCGGCCCCTGCGTCGGCAATTTCACGGCGCCGAAAATCGCCTTGGCGCTGCCGGGGCTCGGCGTCTTCTGCTGTGCGCCGACATCACCGGCGACAAGGCTTGCGCCCATTGCGCCGGCAAGCGTCAGCTTGCCAAACGCCCTGACATCGAATGTCAGTTTGCCGAAAGTCCTGAAAACCTGAGCCAAGCCGAAAGCCATGCCATTCCCTTGCTGCGCCAAAGTGATTTGCAATCGAATCTATCGTGAAAAGCAATTTTGGTGAATCGATGTTTTGGCAGGCGGGGTGGGGACGGATCGCCGCAGCATCACGCGTTGGCTAAAACCTGGGCCGTTTTGCGCACGCGCGACAGGCGCGGCAGGATGCGCTCGCAGGCAAGCGAATGCATTTCGGCGGTGAAGGTGCTCATCGCATCCTCGACAGCGATGACTGCGTAATTATGGGCAAATGCATCGCGGATCGTCGCCTCGACGCCGAAATTCGTGGCGATGCCGGTCAGGATCACGGTCCTGATGCCGCGGCGGCGAAGCTGGAGGTCCAGCTCCGTGCCGTAGAAGGCGCTCCACTGATGCTTGACGACATGGACGTCGACTGCGAGCGCACCGATTTCCACTGGTGCCGCAAGTGCCGCCGCCGGAAGGCCACCTTCCGGGAAAACCGTCGGCTCGTCCACCGGCTGGTTGACAGCATCGGCATAGTCCGGGGAGAATCCGACGGTAACGAGGATCACCGTCCCGCCTTCGGATTTCAGCCTGGTGGCGATTGCGGCGGTATTCTCGATCACCTGCCGGGCGGGATGGGGCGCAAGCTGCCGGCCGACGATGAAGCCTTGCAGGTCGATGGAAATGAGTGCGGTGGTCTTCGGATCATAAAGGGACATAAGAAATCTCCGGGGGAAGGAAACATGAGGGCATCCTCACAATGACAAATACGAGGATAGCCTCACAAAAATCAAGCCCCGAACCGCAAACCCGTGTGCCGAAACGCCAGCGCGGCCATGAGCGCGTTGCGATCCTGCTGGAAGCGGCAGCCAGGGTCTTTCTCGAAAAAGGCTATGATGCCGCAACCATGACGGAGATTGCCGCTGCCGCAAATTCTTCGATCGGTTCGCTCTATCAGTTCTTCCCGACCAAGCCTCTGCTTGCCGAGGCGCTGCATATCGATCGCCTGCAGCATCTGAACAGCGGGCTCGCCGAACTCGCCGAGAAGACCAGGGGGAAGAGTGCTGCCGAAATCGGCGATGCGATCTTCACGCGGCTCGGCCGGTTCATCGAGGATCATCCGGAATTTCCGGTTCTCGCCGCGCGACGCGACGTGCCGAAGGAGCGAAAGGCGAAGTCGCGTGCGGAGCTTCGTGCCAACATCACCGCACTCCTGAAGAATGCTGAACCGTCGGTCGAGCGCGATGTCGATCTCCTGGGCGCCCTCGTCCTGGAGCTGCTGCGCATCGTCGTCGCGGCCGCCAATGACCCTGATGGTTCGGGCGATCCGCGCCTGGTTGGAGAGCTGCGTCGCATGCTCCGCAAGCGCCTCGAGGAAGTGACGCCCTGACCTCCATTGGTAAGGTCAAAATTTCGCGAGCCCGGTAAAAAACAAACTCTTTCCTGTTTTTCGCCTGCATTTCTCGTATTGTCGGCGAAACTAATAACAGGGGAAGAATGAATAGTGGCTTCGTGGTCGAAAATCGGTGTGCTGGTAGCATTGGCGGGTGCGCTCGCACCTATGACTGTATTGGCTCAGGACCAGCAGTTTAAAATCGGCAGTTCGGTCATCAGCGAGATGAAGTACAAGCCGGGCTTTACCCGTTTCGACTACGTCAATCCCGATGCCCCGAAAGGCGGCGACCTGCGCCTGTCTTCAAGCGGCACTTTCGACACTTTCAATCCTTTGCTGGCAAAAGGCCAGACAGCGGTAGGTTTGTCGCTCGTTTACGACACCCTGCTGAAGCCAGCTGATGACGAACTCCTCGTCTCCTATGGTCTGCTTGCTGAAGGCCTTTCCTATCCGCCCGACGTTTCGAGCGCCACCTTTCGCCTTCGCAAGGAAGCGAAATGGGCTGATGGCCAGCCGGTCACGCCCGAAGACGTCGTTTTCAGCTTCGACAAGACCAAGGAGCTGAACCCGCTTGCCGGAAACTACTACCATCACGTGGTCAAGGCCGAGAAGACGGGCGAGCGGGACGTTACATTCACCTTCGATGAAAAGAACAATCGCGAACTGCCGAATATTCTCGGCCAGTTGATGATCGTGCCGAAACACTGGTGGGAGGCACCGGGACCGGATGGCAAACCGCGAGACATTTCGAAGACGACGCTTGAGCCGGTCATGGGTTCGGGACCATACAAAATTGCCGCCTTCTCGGCTGGTGCGACGATCCGCTACGAGTTGCGGGACGACTATTGGGGCAAGGACCTCAATGTGAACGTTGGTCAGAACAATTTCCGCAACATTCTCTACACCTATTATGGCGATCGGGACGTCGAGTTCGAAGCGTTCCGTGCCGGCAACAGCGATTACTGGCAGGAGACTTTTGCTGCGCGTTGGGCAACAGGATATGATTTCCCCGCCGTGAAGGAAGGGCGCGTCAAGAAGGAAGATGTCACCAATCCCCTGCGTTCCACCGGCATCATGCAGGCGCTGGTGCCGAATATGCGGCGCGACATCTTCAAGGACGAGCGGGTGCGCGAGGCGTTGAATTACGGTTTCGATTTCGAGGAATTGAACCGCACGGTTGCCTACAACAGCTACAAGCGCATCGACAGCTACTTCTGGAACACCGATCTTGCCTCGTCCGGCCTTCCGCAAGGCAGGGAGCTGGAAATTCTTCAGGGCTTGAAGGATCAGGTTCCGGCGGACATCTTTACGACCCCCTACAGCAATCCCGTCGGCGGGGATCCGCAGAAAAGCCGTGACAACCTTCGCAAGGCGATCTCCCTTCTGAAAGAAGCCGGCTGGGAGCTGAAGGGCAACCGGATGGTCAATGCCAAGAGCGGTCAGCCGATGAGCTTCGAGATATTGTTGTCGAGCCCCTTGCTTGAGCGCTGGGCGGTGCCCTATGCCACCAATTTGAAGAAGATCGGTATCGATGCGCGGATCCGCACAGTCGATGCCGCGCAATATACCAACCGTGCGCGCAGCTTCGATTTCGATATGATCTGGAATGTCTGGGCCGAAACCGTGAACCCCGGCAACGAGCAGGCCGATTACTGGGGATCGGGTTCCGCCAATCAGCAAGGGTCGCGCAACTATGCCGGCATCGCCAATCCGGCCGTCGATGCGCTTGTTCGCATGATTATCTTTGCCCCCAACAGAGATGAACAGGTTGCGGCCATCAAGGCTATGGACCGTGTGCTGCTCGCCAATCACTATGTCATTCCGCTGTTCTACCGAGACACCTATTCGATTGCTTATTGGAATACGGTGACGCGTCCGGCAGAGTTTCCGGCATACGGCCTTGGCTTCCCCGATGCCTGGTGGTCCACCTCGGCGAAATGAGCAGACTTGCAATGCGAGGGGGCCTGCGCTCCAAATGGCATCGACGAATCATGAATGCCGGCACAAGCCGGCAAAGGAAGGCTGGCAGATTGAACGGCAATAGACTGGACGGCATGCAGGCGAAGATATTCCCGGAGGCCCGAGACTGATGGGAGCCTATATTCTTCGCCGCCTGCTTCTGATGATCCCGACGATCATCGGCATCATGGCGATTTCCTTCGTCGTCGTTCAATTCGCGCCCGGCGGCCCCGTCGAGCAAGTGATCTCCCAGTTGACCGGCCAGGCCGACAGTGCCGATCAACGCCTCTCCGGCGGCGGTGATCTCATGGTCGGTGGAGGAGACGATGCCGGCTCGAAATATCGCGGTGCGCAGGGCCTCGATCCGGAACTGATCGCCAAGCTCGAAAAGCAGTTCGGCTTCGACAAACCACCGCTGACCCGCTTCGGCGAGATGATGTGGAACTACATCCGCTTCGATTTCGGCGAGAGCTTCTTCCGCAACACGACCGTGCTCAATCTGATTATCGAGAAACTTCCGGTCTCGATCTCGCTCGGCATTTGGATCCTGATCTTTTCCTACGCCATCTCCATTCCGCTCGGCATCCGCAAGGCGGTCAAGGACGGCTCCTCCTTCGATGTCTGGACATCAGGCGTCATCATCGTCGGTTATGCCGTGCCGAGCTTCCTGTTCGGCATCCTGCTGATCGTACTGTTCGCCGGCGGCTCCTTCTATGACTGGTTCCCGCTGCGCGGCCTCGTCTCCGATAATTTCGACCAGCTTGCCTGGTGGCAGAAACCGCTCGATTATTTCTGGCATCTCACGCTGCCGCTGATCTCGCTGTCGCTGGCATCTTTTGCCACGACGACGCTGCTGACCAAGAATTCCTTCATCGACGAGATCAAGAAGCAATATGTCATCACCGCGCGCGCCAAGGGCCTGAACGAGCGGCAGGTGCTCTACGGCCATGTCTTCCGCAATGCCATGCTGATCGTCATCGCAAGCTTCCCCAGCGCCTTCATCTCCGCCTTCTTCACCGGCTCGCTGCTGATCGAGAACATCTTCTCGCTCGACGGCCTTGGCCGCCTCGGCTACCTCTCGGTCGTCAACCGCGATTATCCGATCGTTTTTGCGACGCTCTACATCTTCTCGCTGCTTGGCCTCTTCGTCGGCCTGATTTCCGACCTGCTCTATACCTGGATCGATCCGCGCATCGATTTCGAGCGGAGGGACGTCTGATGGATGCCGCCGCAAATCCGACGACATCAGCGCCCGTCCGCCCGCCCCGCAAAGGCCTGCTGTCGCCGACCAACATCAGGCGTTGGCGGAACTTCAAGGCCAACAAGCGCGGCTACTGGTCGCTCTGGCTGTTCCTCGTCCTCTTCGTGCTCAGCCTCTTTGCCGAATTCATCGCCAATGACAGGCCGATCATCGCCTCCTACAAGGGCGAGATCCTTTTCCCCGTCGTCATCGATTATCCCGAAGAGAAGTTCGGCGGCTTCCTGGCCGAGACGGACTATCGCTCCTCCGTCATCTCAGATGAGATCAACGCCAACGGCTGGATGATCTGGCCGCCGATCCGCTACTCCTATCAGTCGGTCAATTCCAATATCCCGCATTCGGCCCCAACCGCGCCCTTCTGGCTGATGTCGGCGGAGGAGCGTTGCTCGGCCTATCCGCAGGGCGTCGATGATCCCGGCTGCAGGCTCGGCAATCTCAACTGGCTCGGCACGGACGATCAGGCGCGCGATGTATTTGCCCGCGTCATCTATGGCTTCCGCATATCCGTTCTCTTCGGCCTGGTGCTCACCATCTGCTCGGCCGTCATCGGCGTCACGGCCGGCGCCATCCAGGGTTATTTCGGCGGCTGGACCGACCTGTTTTTCCAGCGCTTCATCGAGATATGGTCCTCGATGCCGGTTCTCTACATCCTGCTGATCATCGCCGCCATCCTGCCGCCCGGCTTCTTCGTGCTGCTCGGCATCATGCTGCTCTTCTCCTGGGTGGGCTTCGTCGGCGTCGTGCGTGCCGAGTTCCTGCGCGCCCGCAATTTCGAATATGTGCGGGCCGCTCGCGCCCTCGGCGTCAACAACCGCACCATCATGTGGCGGCATATGCTGCCGAATGCGATGGTCGCGACGCTGACCTTCCTGCCCTTCATCCTCTCGGGTTCGATCACCACGCTGACCTCGCTCGACTTCCTGGGCTTCGGCATGCCGCCAGGCTCTCCCTCGCTTGGGGAACTGATCGCCCAGGGCAAGGCCAATCTTCAGGCGCCATGGCTCGGGCTGACGGCCTTCTTCACCATGTCGATCATGCTGTCGCTGCTGATCTTCATCGGCGAAGCGGTGCGCGATGCCTTCGATCCGAGAAAGACGTTCCAATGAGTGAAACGCTGCTCTCCGTCCGCGATCTCTCGGTCGCCTTCCATCAGGGTGGCGAAACCTCGCTTGCCGTCGATCGCATCTCTTTTGATATCCATAAGGGCGAGGTTGTCGCTCTCGTCGGCGAATCCGGTTCCGGCAAGTCGGTCTCTGCAAATTCGATCCTGCGGCTTCTGCCCTATCCCTCGGCAAGCCATCCGAGCGGCGAGATCTTCTTCAAGGGCAAGGATCTGCTGAAGGCCTCCGACCGCGAATTGCGCGAAGTTCGCGGCAACGACATCACCATGATCTTCCAGGAGCCGATGACATCGCTCAATCCGCTCCATACGATCGAAAAGCAGATTGCCGAAATCCTCGCGCTGCATCAGGGCATGACCGGGCCGGCGGCGCGCACCCGCGTGCTGGAGTTGCTGAACCAGGTCGGCATCCGCGAGCCGGAAAAACGGCTGAAAGCCTATCCGCATGAACTCTCGGGTGGCCAGCGTCAGCGTGTGATGATCGCCATGGCGCTCGCCAATCGGCCCGAATTGTTGATTGCCGACGAGCCGACCACGGCACTCGACGTCACGGTCCAGGCGCAGATCCTCGAACTCCTGCGCAAGCTGAAGGGCGAGCACGGCATGTCCATGCTCTTCATCACCCACGACCTCGGCATCGTGCGCAAATTCGCCGACCGTGTCTGCGTCATGACCAAGGGCAAGATCGTCGAGACCGGACCGGTGGAAGAGGTCTTCACCGATCCGAAGCACGACTACACGCGCCATTTGCTCGCCTCCGAGCCGCGCGGCGAACCGCCGGTGACCGACCCCTCCAAGCCTGTTGTCATGGAAGGCAATGACATCAAGGTCTGGTTTCCGATCAAGGCCGGTTTCATGCGCAAGGTCGTCGATCACGTGAAGGCCGTCGATGGCATCGACCTGACGCTTAGAGCCGGCCAGACGCTCGGGGTCGTTGGCGAATCCGGCTCCGGCAAGACCACGCTGGGGCTGGCGCTCACGCGCCTCATCTCCTCGAAGGGCCGGATTTCCTTCGTCGGAAAAGATATAGCGAGCTATTCATTCACGGACATGCGGCCGCTGCGCAACCAGCTTCAGGTCGTTTTTCAGGATCCCTATGGCTCGCTGAGCCCACGCATGTCCGTCGGCGATATCGTTGCCGAAGGCCTGAAAGTGCACGAGCGCTCGCTCTCGGCCGAAGAGCGCGACCAGCGCGTCTGCTGGGCGCTCGAAGAAGTCGGCCTCGATCCGCTCACCCGCTGGCGCTTCCCGCATGAATTTTCCGGCGGCCAGCGCCAGCGCATCGCGATCGCACGCGCCATGGTTCTGAAGCCCCGTTTCGTCATGCTCGATGAGCCGACCTCGGCGCTCGACATGAGCGTGCAGGCGCAGGTGGTGGATCTCTTGCGCGACCTGCAGAAGAAGCACGAACTTGCCTATCTCTTCATCAGCCACGACCTGAAAGTGGTCAAGGCGCTCGCCAATGACGTCATTGTCATGCGCTTCGGCAAGGTGGTGGAGCAGGGGCCGTCAGCGGATATCTTCCGTGCGCCGAAGGATGACTATACCAGGGCGCTGATGGCCGCCGCCTTCAACATCGAGGCGGTGCCGACGCCGGCAATTCAGCAGTAAAAGACGGGCAGCAGTAAAGAAGATCATGTCAGCAAGACCTCCCATTCTCGTCGACCTCAAGTTCGACCCTGATACCGTTGCCCGCATCCTCAAGACCGCCTTTGCCGATCGCGGCAGCATCAATTCAGCCGATCCCGCGAACAAGGCGCTCGACCTCACCGGCGTCGATTACGCGCTGCTCTGGAAGCCGGATGCCGATATCTTCCAGCGCGCGCCGAACCTGAAGGTGCTCTTCTCCGGCGGCGCCGGCGTCGATAGCATCCTGTCCATTCCCGATCTGCCCGATCTTCCGATCGTCCGCTTCGTCGATAGCAGCCTGACGACGCGCATGAGCGAATGGGTGGTCATGCAATGCCTCATGCATCTGCGCCTGCAGCGCGAGCATGACCGGGACCAGCGCGACCGGGTCTGGGGCAAGCTCGTCCCGCCGGAAGCCGCCGAAATCACCGTCGGCGTCATGGGCCTCGGTATTCTCGGCCAGGATGCCGTCGCCAAGCTCAGGGTCATGGGCTTCAACGTGATCGGCTGGTCGCGGTCGAAGAAAGAGGTTGAAGGCATCGAAACCTTCGACGGTTCGGAGCTCGATACCTTCCTGTCGAAGACCGATATCGTCGTCGGCCTGCTGCCGCTGACGCCTGATACCACGGGCCTGTACAACAAGGCCTTCTTCGCCAGGCTCCGCCAGGGCGGCGCGCTCGGCAAACCTGTTTTCATCAACGCAGGCCGCGGCAAGAGCCAGGTCCAGGCCGATATCGTTGCGGCGATTGAAAGCGGCGTGCTCGGCGGCGCCTCGCTCGATGTCTTCGAGGTCGAACCGCTGCCGGCGGACGATCCGCTCTGGCATCTGGAGACTGTCTTCATCACCCCGCATGATGCCGCGATCTCGGAAGAGAATGCGCTTTTCCGTCATGTCGAGACCCAGATCGCCCGCTTCGAACGCGGCGAGCCGCTGCAATTCGTCGTCGATCGCAAGGCGGGGTACTAGAGCGCCGTGCGTCCGTTTGGATGCACAAAGGACGTTCTAACTCTTTGATCTTACGTATCAGGCTTTCCGAAAATCGATTCCGATTTTCGGGCCGATGCTGTAGCGCGCGTCGCGCAAAAGCGCGGAACTATTGAGCAAGCGCCGCCAATGTCCGTTTCCGGCCCTGAGCGGTCATTCCCGACCCCACGACACAGGCCAGGAAACTGCCACCTGCTATTACATATCTGCGTTGTATAATAGGAAGTATGCGTTTGCCTGAGATGAGATCATAAGGCGCGTAGCTGATGCACATGAGAGTCCTTAATATGGATTGGGTCCCTGTAGTCTTCGTTACGTTTAAGGTTTTCGCTTTAGGAACGGCCATGTTCTTCGCCATCAAGTGGCATTACGATCGAGGAGAGAAGGGAGACAGGCGAGCGGTACTACGCACGGGCGGCAAGATGGCCGCAGTCTTCGCGCTGGCGCTCCTAGGCGTGGGGCTCGTCGCCTTCGCCCTTAGCAGTATGCTCGGTTTGGACTTGAGGCTCCCATGATCGCATCATCAATGGACCTAGGCGGCTTGGACAAATTTTGATCGGCAGCAAGCCCTTTAGACGCGCCATCCCGCGTCCGTAAGGTCGTCCCGGCCCAAACCTGACCAAAAAAAAGCAGCCTTGAATCAACCTCTCTGCCTGCTTTTCGGTCACTTGCGAAAATCTCAATATGATGCTCATTCTTGAAAGATGAGTATTTCTGCAACCAGCGCCGACATCTTTGTCTCCGAGGTACTGCGTCGTGCGCAAGTCTGGGCCATCAGGGATAAGGACGGCTTCCCTACGTCGACAAACGCGTCCGGTGAAACAGCAATGCCTTTTTGGTCGTCGGAAAAGAGGGCGATGTCGACAATCGAGGCCATTCCGGCTTACCGCGATTTCAAGCCGGAGCCGATTCCATTGTCGGCTTTCGTCGAACGGTGGCTACCGGGCTTGAAAAAGGATGGTCTCTTTTGTGGGCTCAACTGGTCCGGTGAGAGGGCAACAGGATACGATTTGGCTCCGACGGCTTTGATGGCTCGATTGGCAGCGCGCCAACAAAGATCCTAATTTCGTCATTCGGTGAATTTGTCTACGCCGCTGAGCATGGCGGGGTCTTGCGATAACGACATGCCCAGATCCCCTTCGGAACCATCCGGCACGGCTCCTCGTTTCTCATCCGAAGTTCCGCGAGCCTCGCCCGCGGATTACCGGAAGGAGACGACCATGACGCACACCGAAACGCGTTGGGAAAAGTCCGATCAGAAGCTCCATGCCGAAGAGCAGATTTCGCCTGTGAAGGCCAGGCAGGGCCGCACGGGTCGTCGCATCCTGACGGTGCTGGTGGCCGCTCTGGTGCTGGCCTTCCTCATCTGGATCCCGGTCGAGATCTGGGGCCAGAGGCAAGCCAATGACGTCGCTCCGCAGCAGCCGGGCCAGGCAATGCAGTCGCAGGTTCCAGCCGCGCCCGCGCAGAACGCCAGCCCGGCGCCGGCCCAGCCCGCAACCCCGGCGCAGTAACGCCATTCGATCGAGCATTTCTGTGACGTCCCGCTGCGATAGCAAAGCGGGACGTTGACTGTTGTTTTTTCTGGACTTTGCTTGTCGATTTTTCGATAAGAAAGCGCACGAGCCGGTTTGTGCGCTGGCCGTTCCAGGGCCGCACCTGACCGGATTGACGGACAGGCAGGAGTTTCATGGCCAGGACCGATATCGCTAGGCGCGTCTACAATCATACCTGGAAACTCGATCCGATCGTTCGCAGTCTGATCGATACGGATTTCTACAAGCTTCTGATGCTGCAGATGATCTGGAAGCTTTATCCTGAGGTCAATGCCTCCTTCACGCTCATCAACCGCACCAAGCGCGTGCGCCTCGCCGAACAGATCGACGAGGGCGAATTGCGCGAGCATCTCGATCATGCGCGCACGCTCAGGCTCGCCAAGAAGGAGATGATCTGGCTCGCCGGTAACAGCTTCTATGGCCGCGCACAGATCTTTGAGCCGGAATTCCTGGCCTGGCTCTCCAATTTCCAGCTGCCGGAATATGAGCTTTCCAAGAAGGACGGGCAGTATGTGCTGGATTTCCATGGGTCGTGGAAGGAAACGACCATGTGGGAAATCCCGGCCCTCGCCATCATCAACGAGCTGCGCTCGCGCGCAGCCATGAAGACGATGGGTCCCTTCACGCTTGACGTGCTCTATGCCCGCGCCAAGGCCAAGATGTGGGCCAAGGTAGAAAAGCTGCGTGAATTGCCGGGCCTGCGCATTTCCGATTTTGGCACCCGCCGCCGCCACAGCTTCCTCTGGCAGCGCTGGTGCGTGGAAGCGCTGAAGGAAGGGATCGGTCCGGCATTTACCGGCACCAGCAATGTATTGCTGGCTATGGATTCCGATCTCGAAGCCGTCGGTACCAATGCGCACGAGCTGCCGATGGTGGCCGCAGCCCTTGCCGAAACCGACGAGCAGCTCAAGAACGCGCCCTACAAGGTGCTGCGCGACTGGAACAAGCTCTATGGCGGCAACCTGCTGATCGTCCTGCCGGACGCCTTCGGAACGGCCGCCTTCCTGCGCGACGCGCCGGAATGGGTGGCCGACTGGACCGGCTTCCGTCCGGACAGCGCGCCGCCGATCGAAGGCGGCGAAAAGATCATCGACTGGTGGAAGAAGATGGGCCGCGACCCGCGCCAGAAGCTCCTGATCTTCTCCGATGGCCTCGATGTCGATGCGATCATCGACACCTACAAGCATTTCGAAGGCCGCGTGCGCATGAGCTTCGGCTGGGGCACAAACCTGACGAATGACTTCGCCGGCTGCGCGCCGAACGACAGTTCCGATTTCCTGCCGATTTCCATCGTCTGCAAGGTGAGTGATGCCAATGGCCGCCCGGCGGTGAAGCTCTCGGACAATCCGCAAAAGGCGACCGGTGAACCGGCCGAAGTCGAGCGCTATCTGAAATTCTTCGGCGCCGAGGATCGGACCGATCAGGCCGTGCTGGTCTAAGAAACGGAACGCGGCGCCGGCCAGTGCCGGCGCGGCTCTTCTGCCATC
Source organism: Rhizobium sp. 768_B6_N1_8 (assembly GCF_051811225.1). Classification (NCBI taxonomy): domain Bacteria; kingdom Pseudomonadati; phylum Pseudomonadota; class Alphaproteobacteria; order Hyphomicrobiales; family Rhizobiaceae; genus Rhizobium; species Rhizobium sp. 768_B6_N1_8. The sequence goes on from NZ_JBPWPV010000001.1 coordinate 4,614,984, forward strand.
AGCCTGCTGCCGCGGCCTTTCGGATTGACGATGACACTGTCGTCAGGCGGGTGGGCGACGCCGAGCCTCTCGGCGAGCGATCGAGCGTCGGCTGGCGCCCGAACCTTCACATCGTTGTCGAAATAGACATAGACATCGCGGCCCTTCGCCGAGCGTTTCAGCGGCGACCTGATACGGCTGGCATCATCAGGCTCGATCCCGTGCGTCCAGGCATCGATGCGTCCAGCCCAGCGATCGAGCGCCTCATCGCTATAGCCGCTGACATAAAGCTGTTCCGTTCCGTGCAGCCGGCAATAGATGAAATTAGCCGTCACATCCATCAGCAACGGCCATTCCACGGTATCGGCGACCACCAGCCCGACTTTGTATTCACGCAGCAATTCGATGAAGTCGGGCGTGCAGAAACTGTCGTGGCGAATTTCCAGCGCGTGGCGCATGGGCTGCCTCGTCTCGCTCTTCGTCCAGGCACGGCCATCGAGCCGTTCGTCATGCCGCTTCGCGATCTCGGCCGCAGCATTTGTATCCTTGGGAAGCATTGCCAGAAACCGGGCAAACAGATCGGCATCGAATGTCAGGCTTGGCGGAAATTGCCAGAGGATCGGCCCGAGTTTCGGGCCTAGCCGCAGCAGGCCGGAGGCGAGGAAATTGGCAAGCGGCGTTTCGATATCGCGCAGGCGCTTGAGATGGGTGATGTAGCGCGATCCCTTGACCGAAAAGACGAAGCCTTCGGGCGTCTCGTCACGCCAGCGGGCGAAAACATCCGGCTTCTGTAACCCATAGAACGTGCCGTTGATCTCGATGGAGGGAAATTGCCGGGAGGCATAGGCAAGCTCGCTCTTCCTAGCCAACCTCTTGGGATAGAAGACACCGCGCCAGGGCGCATAGGTCCATCCCGATATGCCGATGCGGATCGTGCCTGTTTTCGCCATGGAAAAGGAACCGTGTCGGCGCGCACTTGTTCCCGCATAAAAAAGGCGCCGCTTTGCCGGCAGCGCCTCGCATCGCGTCGGACAAGATCAGCCGGCCGGCTTCAGCGAGCTGATGATGGCGATCAGCTCGTCGTCATGGGCGTCCTGCTTGCCCTTGGTGCCCCAATAGGTGATCAGCAGCAGCTTGCCTTCAGCAGGCGAAAGCACGGCAACGCCGATATTGACCGGCCCTTCCTTGTCGGTGCCATCCCAATCGAAGGTCTTCATCTTCATGCCGTTGATCTCGGCTTCGGACTCCTTCTGGGTCTTCTCCTCGATGCTCACGCCGTTCTTCTGCAGGAAGGCGAAGGCTTCGTCGATGATCTTGTCGCTGGTCTTCTCATCGGCAACGTCGATCGAAAGATAGATCGCCGAATCGGCCGACGAAGCGTCGATGCCGGTCTCCGTCTCCTTCGGTCCCCAGTTGTCGGGAATGGTGACGGTCGCGACCGGATCGTCGCTCGGAAATTCCAGCGTTTCCGCCTGGGCCATCACAGGCAGGAATGCCGCAAAGGCGGCCGCAATGATGAGTTTCTTCATGGTAGGTCCCCGGATGGTCGCGCCCCGGCGGGCAGCAGCCCTTGCCACCCCTCTCGCTCCGGATCACGCCACGCCCCTTTGTTATCGGCTTTTGCTTTGCCAAGCCTTACCGGGCGCGGGCCTGAAAGCACGCAATGTTTAAAGGCGCGGTCCATTTTTGGTGTCTTCAGGAAGTGGATGATGCAGGCGACGCGCGGAGCCACATCGCCAATGAGGCCATGTCAGGCAGCGAGCGGAGAGGCCCGAAAGCGCAAGGCTGCCTCGAGGCCATCAAGCGCTCCGCGCTATTTCTTTCGCTCAACTTTCCGCCTCTACGAATCCGGTCAGACACAACCTGACCTGGAGAGAAACCGTGGAAGCCAGCCCGAAAATCCTGCTTAGTTTCAAGGAAGTCACCGAGGTCACCGGCCTTAGTCGCCCCACCCTCTACCGGCAGATGAGGGCCGGCCAGCTTGGCTTTGTGAAGGTCGGAAGGCGCACCCTGTTTCGCCCTGCGGATCTGCAGGCTTTCGTCGAGAGCCACATCAAGGCGCCGGCCGAAACCGCCAACCGCACCGTCTGAAACGGGACAATGCCATGCTCCGAATACCTGAATACACGCCGTCGAAGATGGACGTGAACGATATCGCATGTCTGCGCCGTGACGTGTCGCTTGCCTTGACCGTCTCGCAACACGGCTACAAGCTCGATCGCAACGGGCAGGAGCTTGAAACCTGCTGCCCTTTCCATGCGGAAGACACCCCGTCCTTCACGATCTTCACAGGCAATGACGGTATCGAGCGCTTCCATTGCTTCGGCTGCGGCAGGAAGGGCGATGTGCTTGATTTCGTGCGCGAGGTGAAGGGCGTCGATCTGCCCGAAGCCATCCGCATTCTCGGCGGCGGCGTCAGCAGCCAGCCGAACCTTCGGCCGAAAACGGTCAAGGCGCGCGATCCCTATGAGGGCGTAACGCCGATCCGGCCGCCGGCGGATCTGTTGCGGGCCGGCCAGCGCGTGCGGCTCTACAATCCCAAGCGCAAGGGCGAGCGCTTCGAATGGGGCTCATTCGCGCCCTCGATGGTCTTTCCCTATCGCAATGCCGACGGGTCTCTATCAGGCTATGTGTTGCGCCATGATCTCGCCGATGGGGCTAAGGAAACGCCGATGGTGATGTTTGTCCGTCTGCCGGACGGGACCGAAACATGGTGCCGCTTCCCGTTCCCGAAGCTACGGCCGATCTATGGTCTGGAGGCGATCGGCAACCGGCCAGATATCGGCGAGGGAAAAGTGCTTGTTGTCGAGGGCGAGAAGTGCCGCGACAGGCTGCATGAATCGAGCGGGCGGGCGGTCGTTTCCTGGGCGGGCGGGACGCAGGGCGTCAAGCATACGGACTGGTCGCCGCTATCAGACCGCGACGTGCTCATCTGGCCGGATTTCGATCCCCCGGGCATGGCGGCGGCAAATGAAATCGCCGCGCAGCTGACGAGCCTTGGGGCGCGCATCCGGCTTGTCGGCTTTGCCGATATCGGTGCCGCAAGCGAGCTTGAGACCTATCGCGTCGAAGACTGGCGGGCCGGTCTCTATCCCGGTCGCGGCTGGGATTGCGCCGATGCGCTGGACGATGGATGGACACAAGCCGAGATCGATGCCTTCATGCAGGCCACGGTGCGCCCCTTCGCGACGCCGGGTGCACAGGACGAAAAGCCTGTAACGGTCGAGCGCGTCGGCCGCGCATCGCGGCGCAAAGCAGTCGTCCGTGACATGTCGCCACCGGCCAGAGAGGGAGACGACCGGCCGAGGCTCATCTTCCACGAAGCCGACCTTTCGGAAGCGGTGACGAGTGCCTGCCGCCTGGTGGTCGATGCCGGCGCGCGGCTCTACGCCCGCGATACGGCCCTGTTTCAGGCCGTCCGCGTTGCGGGGAAGGAAAAGACGGTGCTGGTTCTTGCCGATGAGAATGCGATCATCGACATCCTGACGAAACACGTGCTTTGGCTGAAGCCCGACGAGAGAAAAAAGCTCGGCTACAGGGATATATCCTGCCCGGCGCTGGTCGCGAGATCCGTCATTGCGCGACACGGCGATTGGCCTTTCCCGCAGATCAGGGCGATCGTTTCCCTGCCGACGATGCGCAGCGATGGCACCATCATCGATGCGCAGGGCTTCGACCAGCAATCGGGCATACTCTTTGAATCGGACAAGACATGGCCCGCAATACCCGAAAGCCCGGACAGGGCTGCGGCACTGGCGGCGCTGGACACCATCAGGAAGCTCATTTCGAGCTTCCCCTTCGTGGGCGGCGTCGATGAATCGGCAGCGCTCGCCATGATCCTGACGGCGGTCATCCGCCCCAGCCTCAAAACCGCACCGCTATTTGGCGTGAATGCGACGGCGCCCGGCACAGGCAAATCCAAGCTGGTGGATGTTGCCGCCATTCTGGCGACCGGCCGGGTCGCCGCGGTCAACTCCTATGCGGGCGACGATAACGAGCTGCGCAAGGTCCTGGAGTCGCGGCTCCTGCAGGGCGACAGTTTCATCAATCTGGACAATCTGTCGGTGGCGCTCCGCTCCGATCACCTTTGCCAGGTCCTGTCCCAGGAGGAGGTCAATATTCGCCCGCTCGGCAAGACCGTCTCGCTGGACTCGGCAACGGCGGTCATGTTCTGCGCCACGGGCAACGGCTTGCGCTTTGCCGGCGACCTGACGCGGCGCGTGGTGCTGATCAACCTCGATGCCGGCGTCGAGCGGCCGGAAGAGCGCGTCTTCGAAAGTGACGTCATCGAGGACGCACGCCGGCAGCGGGTGGAGATCGTCACATCAGCCTTGACGCTCCTGCGGGCATTCGTCGCCAATGAGGCCGACAAGGTCTCGCCGGTGCTCGGCTCCTTCGAGCACTGGTCAAACCTCGTCCGCTCCGCGCTCGTCTGGCTCGGCCTGCCCGATCCGCTCGGCAATGCGGTAAAGATCCGGGACAACGACCCGGAGAAGGAGCGCACGTCGGCGATCATTTCAGCCCTGCCGTCCGGCAAGCCCTGGGTCGCGGCCGATATCGCCAGGATGGTGGACGAGGGAGCCTTCGATCCGATCGGCAACCGCCGGCACGAGAGGCTGATTGATGCCCTGTCAGAGTTCATCGAGCGCGGGCGGCTGAATACCGCGCGTTTCAGCGGCTTCCTGCGCAAACACTGCGGTCGGATCGTCAACGGCCAGATGATCGTCAGTGCGGGGAAAAACCGCGTGAACGCGGCTCTTTGGAAGGTCGAAAACGCGGGGAAAAGCTGAGGCAAGGGCGCTGCCTACGTGACAACGCCAAGCCGCACGGATGCTCTCGTCGAAATGGATGTTCATCGCGGCAGCCAGCCAGAATCCCGCTCTGATGAGGGACTTTCAAATACCTCTCTGCATAGGATGCATAACTTGCATAGGATTTTCCATACGCCGTGTGGGAAATGTCAGACGGTGACATGACAGGCATTGAATCTGACATTTCCTATAGAGCAGTTTAAAACTGCCTATGCATCCTATGCATCCTATGCACCCAGCGAAGATTATCTACTTCGACAGCCAGCTTTCAAAATAGTGGCGCACGGCCGCACCCGCGCCGAAATGATCGGTCGTATCCAGCCTCCCAACCGCGCCGCGCACGACATCCGCCATAACGGCTGCAGGCACGATGCCGGACTTGACCATGCTTTGAAACAGTTCCTCCACCAGGATGATCGTTCCGATCGCTTCGTCTTCAGCCTTGAAATTCGCCATCGCTGGTCTCCCCTCTGCGTCGTTGGCAATGAAGTGGCTTTGAAGTGGCTATGTATCGAAAGGCCGGAGCATCTTGGCGACTTCGCGACAGACTCACAAGGGCTTGGCCTATTGAGACTGCGTGTATTTCGGGCGACTCATTTCCCGTGACCACTGCGATCACGTACACTTCCATTCGCAACAAGCCTTCAGCGAGAGCAACATGGATCAACTCAACAGCGAGACGCTTCCGAAGATAGAAAAGACTGCCGTAGACGCCGAAGCTATGCGCGGCTTTACAAGTGAGTCGGAATTCATGGGCCTGACTGTAGGCCTCGCTGTAGAGACCGGACAGTATGTCTGTATTGCTGCCTCTACCACCGGAGAGGAGCCGTCTTGGAACCGAGATCAGGCTGCGATCGGTGGCAACATGGTCAGGATGTACAAGCTAGTGGATGCGATGCTGGACCAGACCTGTAAGCATCGAGGCGAAATGAGCTTTCTGCTCGCTCGATTGGTTTTCGAAACGATCGTCAACGTACAATATTTAATCAGAAACTTTTCCACTTCGCTCATCAACTCTTACGTTGAACATTCGTTGAGGCATGAAAAGAAGCTGTGGAATGATATCGCCCAGCAGATCGTTGCCCGCGACGGCATCCTGCTTCCTATCGAAGACCGCATGCAGCAGTCCATTGAGCGGGCCTTCAGCGCTTCCGGCGTGAGAATGGATGACGTAGACCCGAAGAACAAGGCTCCTTGGGGCAATCGAAATCTCTATCAGAAGGCGGAAGCTGTTGGGCTCGATGCCCTCTACTTGTCCATGTTTGGCGGAGGGTCACATAGTATTCACGGCAGCTGGGAGGAGATTTACGGCAACCACTTAGATTGGGACGGTTCACGCTTTACGCCGAATCTTGAGTGGCAAAGGCCACGCCCGCAAGTTCTGTTAACGATTTGCCCCGTTATCGTTGAGAGCGTCTTCTCGTACTTCACCTTCATCTCTCACAAGCTGGCAGATGAACTCTTTGCCGATCCCCTTTACGATCTCCTGCAGCGTATCACATCGGTCAGCACCGCGCATGAGGCATATCTCGCCGGAAAGACGTGGCCAGAGATTTAGACGCACCTCTTTGATTGCACGGAGAGGAGTAGTTGCACTTCGTTACGAGATGGGTCCGATCTGCCCCACCCGGGGGGAAGTTGCGCGGCAACTGGCACGTAGATCACCGCTCAGATGCGTGACCCCTAAATCTGCTCCGGCTTGCGCCTTAGTGACAAGAAGGGACCCGGAGGTCCCGTTCAAGTCTTGTGTGTTGGACGGCATCTAGGAGACCACACAGCTGCTGGAACTTCACAGTAAGCTGTCGGCCTGCACCTCCTCATCGGCCCTCCCTGGAGATGATCCTACTCAATTTTGGAAAGCATTTGGAGCGGAGCGGGTAATGCTACCTTATATGCACCGACTCAGGGTAGTAACCGATCAGCGACGTTTTGCACGGGAGATCTTCAATGTCGGCTCCATGCGCCATCTGGACAACACGAACCCATAACAGCGGCAGAATGACTTTGCGCGATGCTGACTTTTACGATTCGCCGCGAGCAGGCGGGAAGTACGACATCACGCGCTCAGCGAAGATCAATCTTCAGTCTCTCTCTCCGCAACATAAAGCGTATCTCACTACGTGGCTTATGGATCAGAGGCGAGCGGGAAACACTTCGCCAACCATTACGTCTGCGGAGGTGGAGAGAGCTGAGGCAGCTAATCCCATGAGTATTACCGAGCGCCGTGATGGTCTCCTTGAAGCTATTGCAGCGCACACCCCGGAGTTAGGGGAACCGATGCGTTACTTTGACTACATCTATGCCGTGATGGGCGATTCTAGGGAAGAGAACTCCTATTGGGCACAACAGGATTACCTTCTGGCGGCTACCGAATCCGTGAAGGTTAGTGAAGTCGAGACCCTTATCAACTTCGCTGAAGATCAAGGCCTCCTCACGTCAAAGAGCGGGAATCTAGCACTCACGTTCGCTGGGTATGCACATCTCGAAGTGCTTCGAGCTGCTTCCCAAGACTCGCATCAAGCGTTCGTCGCTATGTGGTTCGGAGCGGAAGTCGCTGAAGCCTATAATCAAGGTATCGCGCCAGCAGTAAGCGATGCCGGATACAAGCCTATGCGGATCGATCAGAAGGAGCATAGTAATAAGATTGACGACGAGATCATCGCCGAAATCAGGCGCTCCAAGTTCCTCATCGCGGACTTTACGTGTGGGCTAGTCGGTTCTGGAGAAGGAATTACCGCGATACCAAGAGGCGGTGTCTACTACGAGGCGGGCTTTGCACAGGGTCTAGGTATCCCAGTGATTTGGTGTTGCCGCGAGGATCACATTAATCACGTTCACTTCGATACTCGACAGTTCAACCACATCACATGGAAGACCCCAGAAGAGTTGCGTGAAAAGCTCAAGAACCGGATCAGCGCTGTCCTTGGTGATGGCCCGCTTGTATCCCACTGAGATAACCGAACCGACAGACTGGAGAAGTAATGTTTTTCGGCATGGTCTTTACCAGTCCGCGAACGTCGGGAACCGTCCAGCAGCAAGGTGGATAGCCTCGGTCCATTTCATCACAGTGCTAGACCTCCACCTTGTATGCAACTCGCGCCTGTAGGACAGCAGTGAATCGAGCATAGTTTGAAACCGCCAAAACTCTCCAACTCACTAGTTATTGCTGAAGATGCGAAACTTGCTGCACAGGTTTCATGCAAATTAGCCGTACGAGGCAGTTACTTACCCGTGCTGGCTGGCCCGCGCCTTTCCAGACCCGACGCTGATTCTGAAGTTGTTAGATGCAACAACGCGGTCGCTCGCTCAGGTGCCCAGTCAATTTATATGGTGGGCCTATCCAGAGCCGCTCGTTCCCAGCTTGGAAATTATCTTCCAATCCGCCGAACCACCTACATCTCGGACGCAAGTTCGCTGATAGGCTTGGGAGGTGAGACTGCCCACGACTCGTCAACGTCACCCGCTTTGGTCTGGGGATGCGACAACCTTGGGATCGGAGTTCTTAAAGCTCTCCGTGAGCGTCGGATGATCGAGTTTACGACTGGACCATCCCCCTGCGAAGTTGTCGAAGGTCGAACAGGGCATTTAGTGGTTTGTGAACAGGGACATGAACTCAGTGAGGTCATTGCAGCCAACTACGCATATGGACTGGGAGCCGGACTTGCTATCATCCCCAAGGTCCCTGCTGATGTGGCTGACGCCATATTGGAGACTTTTTACTCGCTGTATGACCATCCGGACTACTCTCCCCATGAACTTAGAGAGAACCTGCGGTCGCAATTACGCTCTTTCTGTGGAGATTTAAGACTCCCGGTATCTCCATCACTGACGTTCATAACAAACAAGCTGCCCTTTGGTTTTGGATATACCGAAGCGCCCTCCACGCACTTGTTCACCTATCCCGATCTCGGAATGGCGATCATCAACGGTTTCGCTGGCACAACCTCAAACGAGGGTGAAACTGTTTCGGCAGTTGTAGTAGACCCCGGTCAGACACCTGCACCAGAAATTGCGACCGCCGCCCAGCTGCTGGCGCAACGGGGGACATTCGTGCGGGGATACAAGGGACCCGCTGCGAACGTGCGCGACGTAAGCCTGATGATTGAGCATTTCCCATATGATTTATTGATCATCGCTACTCACTGCGGGGACGCCCCAGGTTATCGTTGGACGTACGAATTCAAGGATGCCGTTGGTAAGTCGAGACAGCTTGTTGTAGACATAGCGCTGGGTATTGCTCAGTCAGATGACGATCCTGACATGGTACACTTAACACGATTTGACCGATTTCATTCCCTGGATAGCGTGCTTTGGAATGATCCAGAAAAAAGCAAGAAGGTCTTCGTCGGCTCGGCAATACTTGAATATATGCGTCAAACTCACGAGACGCACGAATTGGAGCCAATTTCCAAGGAAACCATAGACCGCGTTTTGGGCTCGGCGGCACTTCGCATGTTCGACAACAACCTCATAGCGCTCCCGGCAGCTTTAGCTAACTACCGCACACCGGTCATTTTTAACAACGCTTGCGTTTCATGGCACGAACTCTCCAAGCGCTTCATGTTCGCGAACGCACGGGCCTACGTTGGCACGCTATGGCCGGTTACAGGCGTCGAGGCAGAGGATGTACTCCTGCGAACAATCGGTAAGCATTTTGGTAAGCCACTTGCTCACGCTCTTTGGTCAGCCCAACGCGAGGCTTATCAGGATCAACTTCGCCACCCCTACATCATGACAGGCGTTTATCCGCAACGGCTGCAAGGCTCACGTTCAAATGCACCGCAGGAAATCTTGAAGTCTTTAGCCCAGGGTTTGCGGGTCTGGCAGGACCGGCTCAGCAAAACTAATGGCGATGACGAGCAAAAGCTGCGCTCGATTCGGTCAATCTGCCGATTCTTCCGGGCCGAGTACGAACACATGACTCGACGCTGGAGTAGAACGAAACCATAGCGCTCAGATTTGGGTACGCTCGCTGGGTACTTCTTTGGGTACTTGCCCGCTCAGCGGCAGGCCACATCAGATTGATTTCTAAGGGAAATAACGAACGAAGCGAAATTTGGTGGAGCTAAGCGGGATCGAACCGCTGACCTCTTGCACGCCATGCAAGACGACTGGAGCACATGACCTCAATTTCACAGCAAGCGTGAACATTCTTAATAGGTCTTCAGTAGCTGTCACTCAGAGCTAAAAGTCGCGATCGAAATGGGGATGCAGGTGAGCCGGCATTAAATAATGCAAATTTTCAGCGCATTAGATGAAACCAATGGCGGACAAGGTGGGATTCGAACCCACGGTACGCTTTCACGTACACACGCGTTCCAGGCGTGCGCCTTAAACCACTCGGCCACCTGTCCTTATTGGGTGTTCGCATCCGCAGAGGATGCAAATCGTCGGAACGGCGCGATATATACCGATGATTTTTCACCGATCAACCCAAATCTAACAGTTTTTTGACTTCTTCCGATAAAACTACGCGCAATGCCGTCCATTGCGCCGTCTCCGTTGCCAACCTATCTCTAGGTCTGAGTGGAGAATGGCGCGGCTCGCCGTATAATCAGGCCTACCCGTCGTCGGAGGAATCGATGCGTTTCTTGTTGCGTCTTGCCAGTCTGTTTGCGCTGGCAGTTGCGGTCATTGCCGGTACCATCGATTCGATCCAGTCCGTCGCATCCTCGCAAGTGATCATGACCCCGATGTCGGATGCATGGGAGGACGTCAGCCCCTCGACGCTTGTCGCGCTGCAGTCCTCCGTTTCCTATTACGTCCATCCGCGTTTCTACGCTTTCATCTTCCAATGGCTCATGCTGCAGCCGGCCTTTGCCGTGCTTCTGGTGCTGTCGCTGCTGCTGTGGATGATCGGCTACAAGAAGCCGCCGGTGGCAGGCCGTTTTACCGCCTGACAGACAGGGGCTGGAGGGTGTGGATGAGCGCAATCGGCAGCTACCAGAACGGGAAGATAATGGTGCCGATGACGCCAGGGCATTGGTTAGAAAATTCGCATTTTAGCAGTCGATTTGCCCAGAATTCAGCACCAAAGGACTGATTTTCGGCAATAATGGCAAATCTTTACCAACCGAAAAATTTCTGGTGAATTTTTCGCTGAGCCATGCAAGGATGCACGCAGCCAGGCCTCCGGGGGGAGGTCGGTGGTTCCGCAGACATGCCTGAAAAAGGCTTGCGGGAGGACCCAAACAAATAGCAACAACAGGGCTGCAAACTCATGAAAAAATCCCTTCTCACCCTCCTTGCCGTGGCAGCGATGTCGACGACGGCGCTTGCCGCCGACATCAAGCCGGCTCTCGTTTACGGCACCGGCGGGAAGTTCGATAAATCCTTCAACGAAGCTGCCTTTAACGGCGCTGAAAAGTTCAAGAAGGAAACCGGCATCGCCTACCGCGATTTCGAGCCGACCGGCGACACCCAGGGCGAGCAGGCCATCCGCAACTTCGCAAGCCGCGGCTTCAACCCGGTCGTTGCCGTTTCCTTCGCCTGGACCTCGGCTGTCGAGAAGGTTGCCGCTGAATTCCCGGATACCAAGTTCATCATCGTTGACTCCGTCGTCGACAAGCCGAACGTCCGTTCCGTCCTCTACAAGGAAGAAGAAGGCTCCTACCTCGTCGGCGTTCTCGCCGGCATGGCGTCCAAGACCGGCAAGGTCGGTTTCGTCGGCGGCATGGACATTCCGCTGATCCGCAAGTTCGAATGCGGCTATGAGCAGGGCGCACGCGCCGTCAAGGCCGACGTCGAAGTCTTCCAGAACATGACCGGCACGACCGGTGCTGCCTGGAACGACCCGGTTCGCGGCGGCGAGCTCGCCAAGAACCAGATCGACCAGGGTGCTGACGTCGTTTACGCAGCAGCCGGTGCGACCGGTCTCGGCGTTCTGCAGACGGCAGCCGACAACAAGAAGCTGTCGATCGGCGTCGATTCCAACCAGAACCACCTGCACCCGGGTTCCGTCCTGACCTCGATGGTCAAGCGCGTCGATCTCGCCGTCTACAACGCCTATAACGACACCAAGAACGACAAGTTCACGGCTGGCGTCCAGTCTCTCGGCGTCAAGGAAGACGGCGTTGCCGCCGCGATGGACGAGAACAACAAGTCGCTGATCACGCCGGAAATGCAGGCCGCCGTCGACAAGGCCAGGGCCGACATCATTGCTGGCACCGTCAAGGTCCACGATTACACCACGGACAACGCCTGCCCGAAGTGAGTCGTAACTGAGATCGGGCGTATGGCGGACAAGGATTTTCGCCATACGCCCTTTTCTTATTTGGAGCCTGCTGTGACAGATCAGCCTGCTATCGAACTTGTCGGCATCGACAAGAAATTCGGCGCCGTTCACGCCAACAAGGACATCAACCTGACCGTTGCCAAGGGCTCGATCCATGGCATTATCGGGGAAAACGGCGCTGGTAAATCGACCCTGATGTCCATCATCTACGGTTTTTACCAGGCCGACAGCGGCGAGATCCGCGTCAACGGCCAGCCCATCACCATCAGGGACAGCCAGGCGGCGATCGCAGCCGGCATCGGCATGGTGCACCAGCATTTCATGCTGGTCGATAATTTCACCGTCCTCGAAAACATCATGCTCGGTGCCGAAGGCGGCGCGCTGCTGGCCAAGGGCGTGGCATCGGCCCGCGCCGAACTCAAGCGGCTGGAAACCGAGTACGGCCTGGAGGTCAATCCGGACGCGCTGATCGAGCAGCTTCCGGTCGGCCTTCAGCAGCGGGTGGAAATCCTCAAAGCCATGTATCGCGGCGCCGAGATCCTGATCCTCGACGAGCCGACAGGTGTGTTGACGCCGGCTGAGGCCGATCACCTGTTCCGCATCCTCGGCGTGCTGCGCGACCAGGGCAAGACCGTCATCCTCATCACCCACAAGCTGCGCGAGATCATGGCGATCACCGATACGGTCTCCGTCATGCGCCGCGGCGAAATGGTCGCCACGCGCAAGACCAGCGAGACCACGGTCGAAGAGCTTGCCGAACTCATGGTCGGCCGCCGCGTGCTGCTTCGTGTCCAGAAGGGCGAGGCCAAGCCCGCCGATGTCGTACTTTCCGTCCGCAACCTGACGGTCAAGGATAACAGGGGCGTGACGATGGTCGACAACGTCTCCTTCGATGTCCGCGCCGGCGAGATCGTCGGCATTGCCGGTGTCGCGGGCAACGGCCAGTCGGAACTGCTGGAAGCGATTGCCGGCATCCGCAAGCCTGCCTCCGGCGAGGTCCTGCTCGATGGGCAGCCGATCGACAAGGCCGATCCTGCACGCCTGCGCGAATTCGGCCTAGCGCATATCCCTGAAGACCGCCACCATATGGGCCTCGTCCTCAAGTTTGAGGAATATGAGAATTCGGTACTCGGTTATCACCGCCGGCCGGATTACAGCCGTGGCCCATTTCTCGATCTCGAAGCCATCCGCAAGGATGCCATGGAGAAGATCGAGAAATACGACATCCGCCCGCCGAACCCGCGCCTGAAAACGGCGAATTTCTCCGGCGGCAACCAGCAGAAGATCGTCGTCGCCCGCGAAATCGAGCGCGACCCGAAGATGCTGATCATCGGCCAGCCGACCCGTGGCGTCGATATCGGCGCCATCGAATTCATCCATCGCCGGATTATCGAGATGCGCGATGCGGGCAAGGCCATCCTGCTCGTCTCCGTCGAACTCGACGAAATCCGCGCCCTTTCAGACCGTATCCTTGTCATGTTTGCCGGCCACGTGGTCGGCGAGAAGACGCCCGATGCCGGTGAACAGACCCTCGGCCTGATGATGGCCGGCATTGCCGCGTGAGGCCTCGATGAGCACTGCTTCCGTAACACTACCGAGATGGATCAATTACGGTCTGATCCCTCTTTTGAACCTGGTCGTCGCCTTCCTGATCTCCGGCTTCGTCGTCTGGCTGATCGGCGAGAGTCCGCTGGCCGCGCTGTCGCTGCTCATCGAAGGTGCCTTCGGCAGCGGCGAGGGCATCGGCTTCACGCTCTATTACGCAACGAGCTTCATCTTCACCGGCCTTTCGGTCGCCGTCGCCATCCATGCCGGCCTCTTCAACATCGGCTCGGAAGGCCAGGCATATTTTGGCGGCCTCGGCTGTGCGCTGGTGGCGCTGTCGCTCGACAATTACGTGCCCTGGTATGTGACCATGCCGGTCGCCATCGTCGGCGCGGCCCTTTTCGGAGCAGTCGCGGCCTTCATTCCGGCATGGCTCCAGGCAAGGCGCGGCAGCCATATCGTCATTACGACGATCATGTTCAATTACATCATTGCCACGCTGATGAACTACGTGCTGGTGCATGTGCTGAAAGTGCCGGGCAAGATGGCGCCGGAAACCCGCACCTTCCTCGTAGGCGGCCAGTTGCCGAAGCTGACATGGCTGATGGAAATGTTCGGTTCGAAGCTCGGCGCGGCGCCGCTCAACGTCTCTTTCGTCATCGCCTTGATCATGTGCTACCTCGTCTGGCTTCTGGTCTGGCGCACCAAACTCGGCTTCGAAATGCGCACGCTGGGCGTCAGCCCGACCGCTGCTTCCTATGCGGGCATTCCCTATACCCGGATCGTCATGATCGCCATGATGCTGTCGGGCGCGCTGGCCGGCATGATGGCGCTCAATCCGGTCATGGGCTCGTCTGCCCGCCTGCAGCTGGACTTCGTCGGCGGCGCCGGTTTCGTCGGCATCGCCGTGTCGCTGATGGGCCGCAACCATCCGCTCGGCATCCTCTTCGCAGCCCTTCTCTTCGGCGTGCTCTATCAGGGCGGCGACTGGATCTCCTTCGAAATGCCCAACATCACCCGCGAGATGGTTCTCGTCATCCAGGGTCTGGTGATCCTGTTTGCCGGTGCTCTGGAATATATGTTCCGCCCGGCGATGGCGCTCATCTACCAGCAGTTCAAGCGAGCCTGAGGAGCGAATGATGGATTATTATGAAATCTTCATCAGCGTTCTGAGCTCGACGATCCGGCTCTCCATTCCGCTGATCTTTACAGCACTCGCCGGCCTGTTTTCCGAGCGCGCCGGCATTTTCGATATCGGCCTGGAAGGCAAGATGCTGGGCTCGGCCTTTGCCGCCGCCTGTGTCGCCTATCTCACCGGTTCAGCCTGGGCCGGCCTCGGTGCCGGCGTGGCTTGCTCGGTGGCGCTCAGCCTCGTGCATGGTTTTGCCTCGATCACCAATCGCGGCAACCAGATCATCTCGGGCGTCGCCATCAATTTCTTCATCGCCGGTATCACCATCGTGCTTGGAGGGGCCTGGTTCGAGCAGGGCGGCCGCACGCCGCAGCTGGCGGCCGAAGCCCGCTTCTCGCCGATTGTGCTTCCCGGCGCCGAGGCCATGCGCGAAGTGCCGATCATCGGCCCGCTCTATGCCGGCGTGATCTCCGGCAACAATATCCTCACCTATCTCGCCTTCCTCGCCGTGCCCTTCTCCTGGTGGGTCCTCTACCGCACGCGTTTCGGCCTGCGTCTTCGCGCCGTCGGTGAAAATCCGGGAGCGGTGGATACGGCAGGCATTTCGGTCTCCTGGCTGCGTTACCGCGCCGTCATGTGCGCCGGCATCCTCTGCGGCTTTGCCGGCACCTACCTGGCGATCGCCCAATCGGCTGCCTTCATCAAGGACATGTCGGCGGGCAAGGGCTATATCGCGCTTGCCGCTCTCGTCTTCGCCAAGTGGAGGCCGGTGCCTGTCATGTTCGCCTGCCTGCTCTTCGGCTTTCTCGATGCGTTGGCGAATTTCATGCAGGGCAAACAGGTGCCGCTGATCGGCGAAGTACCGGTACAGGTTTTCCAGGCTCTGCCCTATATCCTGACCTGTGTTCTGCTCGCCGGCTTCATCGGCGTTGCAATACCGCCGAAGGCCGGCGGCGTGCCCTATACGAAGGAGCGTTGATATGTCTCACGACCTGTTCGAAGCCGCCCGCGGCGCCATGGCCTTCGCGCATGCTCCTTATTCCAAGTTTCCCGTCGGCGCGGCAATCCGCGCCGAGGACGGCAAAGTCTATACCGGCGCCAATATCGAAAACCTCTCCTTCCCGCAGGGCTGGTGCGCAGAGCCGACGGCAATCAGCGCCATGATCATGGGCGGCGCGAAGAAGATCGTCGAAATGGCGGTCATCGCCGAAAAACTGCCGCTCTGCCCGCCTTGCGGCGGCTGCCGGCAGAAGATCTCGGAATTCGCCTCGAAGGACACGAAGGTCTATCTCTGCGATGAAGCCGGTGTGAAGAAGACCATGACCATGGAAGAGCTTCTTCCCTTCAGTTTTGAGACGGAACTCGGATGATCGCGACCATCGATCTGCTCGCGGCTCTGCTCGGCGGGCTCAAACCGCGCTACGGCATCGTGCTCGGCTCGGGCCTCGGCTCGCTGGTCAGTGAGCTCACCGATGTCGTGCGTATTCCCTATAAGGATCTGCCGGGTTTTCCGGTCAGCGCCGTCTCCGGCCATGCCGGAGAGGTCGTCGCCGGCCATCTCGGTTCGGTGCCGGTCATCATGCTCTCCGGCCGTGTCCACTATTATGAAAAGGGCGATGCAAACGCCATGCGCCTGCCGATCGAGGTCCTGCAGGCGCTCGGCGTCGAGGTCCTGATTCTCACCAATTCGGCGGGTTCGCTGAAAGAGGACATACCGCCCGGTTCGGTCATGCAGATTGCCGATCACATCAATTATTCCGGCATGAATCCGCTGATCGGGCAAGAGAGCGACCACCGTTTCGTTGGCATGACCAATGCTTATGACGCCGAGCTTTCGGCTGCCATGCGAGATGCAGCAAAGACGCTTGATATCCCGCTCGCAAGCGGCGTCTACATGTGGTTCTCGGGCCCAAGCTTCGAGACGCCGGCCGAAATCCGCATGGCCCGTGTTCTCGGCGCCGACGCGGTCGGCATGTCGACCGTGCCTGAAGTCATCATTGCAAGAATGCTGGGCTTGAGGGTTGCGGCTGCCTCCGTAATCACCAACTATGGGGCTGGCATGACCGGAGACGAGCTCAGCCACGAGGAAACCAAGGACATGGCGCCGGTTGGCGGTGCCCGTCTTGCCGCTATACTCAAAGAAATGATTGCCGGTAAATGATTGCCGGTGGAGGAAGCGAAAATGAATAGCTATTCCAGCCGGGAAACGGCCGCCGTTGCCCTTTCCCTTCTCGACCTCACCAATCTGAAGGATGACTGCACCCAGGAGCAGATCGATACGCTTTGCGCCCGCGCGCAGACACCCTATGGCAGCAGTGCCGCAATCTGCATCTGGCCGCGTTTCGTCGCCCATGCCCGCATCGTGCTCGGCAAGGGCCACCCGGTCCGTATCGCGACCGTCGTCAATTTTCCCTCCGGCGACATGGAAATCGCTGATGTCGCCGCCGAAACGCGCGAGGCGATCGCCGATGGCGCCGATGAGATCGATCTCGTCATCCCCTATCGCAGGCTGATGGCAGGCAACGAGAAGGCCGTTACCGATATGGTCGCGGCCGTGCGCGCCGAGTGCGTTGCACCCGTGCTCCTGAAGGTCATCATCGAGACCGGCGAGCTGAAGGATGCCGCCCTCATCCGCCGTGCCTCGGAACTGGCGATCGAAGCGGGCGCCGATTTCATCAAGACCTCTACCGGCAAAGTTGCCGTCAACGCGACGCTGGAAGCAGCCGACATCATGATCCGCGCGATCAGAGAGAGCGGCCGCAAGGTGGGTTTCAAGCCGGCTGGCGGCATATCGACCGTTGCGGATGCGGCCCTTTATCTGAGCCTTGCGGAAACCATCATGACGCCGGACTGGGCGATGCCCTCCACGTTCCGTTTCGGTGCCTCCGGCCTGCTCGACAATATCCTCTCCGTGCTCAGCGGCACGGAGCCGAAGCCGGCGGCAGCCTCGAGCTATTGAGATGATCCCCCAGGAGATCATCCGCCAGAAGCGCAACGGCGCCGAACTGCCGACCGATGATATCGACGCCTTTATCGCAGCCCTGGCTGCCGGCAATCTGTCGGAAGGCCAAATCGGCGCCTTTGCCATGGCGGTCTGGTTCAAGGGCATGTCACGCACCGAGACCGTCGCGCTGACGCTTGCCATGGCGCGCTCCGGCGACATGCTCTCCTGGGAAGGCGTCGATCGGCCAGTCGCGGACAAGCACTCGACCGGGGGAGTGGGCGACAACGTCTCGCTGATGCTTGCCCCGATCGCCGCCGCTTGCGGTCTGGCCGTGCCGATGATTTCCGGCCGCGGCCTCGGTCATACCGGGGGAACGCTGGACAAGCTCGAATCCATTCCAGGCTATACGATCAATCCGGATGCCACTCTCTTCCGCAAAGTGGTGAAGGAGGTCGGCTGCGCCATCATCGGTCCGACGGGTGCCCTGGCGCCGGCCGATGGCCGGCTCTATGCCGTGCGCGATGTGACGGCCACCGTCGATTCCATCCCGCTGATAACAGCCTCGATCCTGTCGAAGAAGCTTGCCGCCGGCCTTCAGACATTGGTGCTCGATGTCAAAACCGGCAACGGCGCTTTCATGGCCGATCCGGAGCAGGCAATCGTGCTGGCGCATTCGCTGGTCGAAGTCGCAAATGGCGCGGGCGTGAAGACATCTGCGCTGATCACGGACATGAATCAGCCGCTTGCCGATAGCGCCGGCAATGCCGTGGAAATACACAACTGCCTTGATTTCCTGGCAGGCCGAAAGGCCGGTACCCGTCTTGAAACCGTGGTGCTTGCCTTTGCCGCCGAGATGCTCGTGCAGTCGGGTATTGCGGGCTCGCTTATGGAGGCGGAGAGCAAGGCACAGGATGCTCTCTCTTCCGGCAAGGCTGCGGAGATCTTCGCGCGCATGGTGCATATGCTCGGCGGCCCGGCCGATCTTCTGGAACGGCCGGATGCCTATCTGCGCAAGGCACCGATAGAGCGGCCTGTTCCGGCATCGCGCACCGGCTGGCTCGCGGCCTGCGACGCCCGCGATGTGGGCGTGAGCGTGATCGACCTTGGCGGCGGGCGACGCCATCCGGCTGACAGGATCGACCACAGCGTCGGCTTCACCGGTCTGCTGCCGCTTGGAACGCGTGTGAATGAGGGCGATCCGATAGCGCTCGTTCACGCTGCCGACGAGGCTTCGGCAGAAAGGGCCGTCGTCGCACTTGCCGCAAACTATCGCATTGCAGACGAGAAGCCGGAGCTTCCCCCAGTTATCGCCGGCCGTATCTGATGGAGTTTACTGCTTGAGGCTGAGTGAGCCGTCGGCGACGGAGTAGGAGGCAAGCTTCTGCAGGAAGCTCATGCCAACAAGCGTGCCGCTCAGCGCCTCGTCTTTCAGCACGAAGGCTTCGACGCTGCGAACGCGAATGCCGCCGATTTCCACGCGGTCGAGCATCACATGCGCCGCCTTGGTCTGGCCGTTCGCCGTATTGACCGCATAGCGGAAATCGAGCTGGTTGCCGGAAAAGCCGAGCCTGCGGGCGAGGCTTTCGTTCAGCGCGACATAGGTGGCGCCGGTATCGATCAGCCCCTGTACCGGCTTGCCGTTGATCCTGAAATTGCCGGTATAGTGGCCCTGAGCATCAGCCTGCAGGCGGATCATGCCGCCATCGGCGATCGTGGCCGACGTATCGGGTGCACTATCTTCGGTCGAGACGAAATTTGCGGAGATCGTATTGCCGGGCTGCTGCGTCGTGCGGGTGAGCAGAGAAGGCACTTGTGTCGCCAGCGCAGCCGCGATGCTGGCAAATATGACGGTACGCATGAGCATGAAACAGAAATCCTTCCTGTATAAACCCCGCCTCATGCGGGACCTCACGCTTCAAGCAGCTAAGCCATAAGTGCTGAAAAGTTGCTAACGGCGACATAAAAAAGGCCCGGAACGAACCGCCGGGCCTTGCAAGGTTTTCGAATTGGTAAAGGAAGCCGAAACTATTTGGTACCGTACATCCGGTCGCCGGCATCGCCGAGACCGGGCACGATATAGCCCTTCTCGTTCAGATGGCTGTCGATCGCCGCCGTGAAGACCGGAACGTCAGGGTGGGCGCTACGGAAGTTCTTGATACCTTCCGGAGCGGCCAGCAGGCAGAGGAAGCGGATGTTGTGGGCTCCACGCTCCTTCAGCTTGTCGATGGCCGCAATCGAGGAGTTGCCGGTCGCAAGCATCGGGTCGACCACGATGATCAGGCGCTCGGCGACATCCTCGGGCGCCTTGAAGTAATATTCGACCGGCTGCAGCGTTTCATGGTCGCGATAGACGCCGATATGGGAAACACGGGCGGACGGCACGAGATCGAGCATGCCTTCCAGAAGACCGTTGCCGGCGCGCAGGATGGAGGCGAAAACCAGCTTCTTGCCTTCGAGGATCGGCGACTGCATCTGCTGGATCGGCGTTTCGATCGTCTCCATCGTCAGCTCCAGATCGCGGGTGACCTCATAACAAAGCAATGTCGAGATCTCGCGCAACAGCCGGCGGAAGCTGCCTGTCGAGGTTTCCTTGCGCCGCATGATGGTGAGTTTGTGCTGCACGAGCGGGTGATCGATGACTGTGACGCCGTCCATAGGGAAACCTTCCAATTCTTTGTTCTTATCGGCTGTTTCTTTCATGGAAATCGTCTCCTCTGCAAGAGCGGAGGCGAATTTGCCTGGAGCATTAACAATCTCGCACCACTAAAGCATGCCGCGCAAAAGTGCGCCGCGGTTTTGCGATAACGGCATGCGAAAATAAAAGTCTAAAGCGTGGTAAGCGAATCCGATAGATCGCGGCACGCTTTAGAGCCGGGCAAGCAACGCCTGGCGGGTCTCTTCGTCGACGAAGGCTGCCTCGATGGCCGTTCGCGTCATAGCATTGATTTCAGCGTCACTGAAGGCGAAGGCCTCCGAGGCAAGCTCGTATTCCCGCTTGAGCGATGTGTGGAAAAATGGCGGATCGTCGGAGCTGATCGTCACCTTCACGCCCGCATCTCTCAGCCTGCCCAACGGGTGCGAGACGAAATCCGGAAAAACCTTGAGCGCGATATTCGAGCCGGGGCAGACCTCCAGTACCGTGCCGAGGTCTGCAAGCCGCTTGACGAGTTCGGCATCCTCGATTGCCCGCACACCGTGGCCGATACGCGAAGGGCGCACCTCATCCAATGCGTCCGAAACGCTGAAGGCGCCGCAAACTTCACCGGCATGGATGGTAAGGCCGAGCCCTGCATCGCGGGCGATGTCGAAGGCGCGCGCATAGTCGGCAACGCGACCCATCCGCTCCTCGCCGGCGAGATTGAAGCCGGTGATCAGCGGGTTATTGGCCTTTGCCGCATATTCCGCAGCGCCGATCACGCTTTCCGGACCGAAATGTCGTTCCCCGGTCACGATCAGCCGGGCCTCGATGCCGCTTTTTGCCTTCGCCCGGCGGATGCCTTCGCAAACACCGGATATATAGGCGTCCGCACCGAGGCCGATGCGCTTGCCGTGGTCGGGTGAAACGATGAGCTCGCTGTAGATCGTACCGATGCCGGCAAGTTCTTCCAGATAGGTTTCCGTCAGCAGCGCATAGTCTTCCTCGGTCTTGTAGACCTCGGAAACCTTGTCGTAACATTCCAGAAAGCTCGCGAAATCATGCCAGACATAGGCGCCGCCCTGCAGATGGGCGCTGATGTCGATGTTGTATTTGCGCGCCTGAGCCTCGGTCAGATCAGGGGGAGCAGCACCCTCCAGATGGCAGTGCAGCTCGACCTTCCTCAAATGCGATGTCACAGAAAACTCCTCCCATGCTGTCCCGAGGGAATACCGAGATGCCGCGCAATGCTCTCGCCGATATCGGCATAGGTCCGGCGCAGGCCGACCGAACGTGACCTGATGCCGGGACCGTAAGCGATAACAGGCACGCGCTCGCGCGTATGGTCGGTGCCGCGCCAGGTCGGGTCGCAGCCGTGATCGGCAGTCAGGATCACGAGGTCGCCGGCCCGCAGCTTCCGGTGAACTTCAGTAAGGCGCTCGTCGAAGGCTTCAAGGGCAGCTGCATAACCCGGCACGTCGCGGCGATGGCCGTACAGCATGTCGAAATCGACGAAATTGGTGAAGACAAGATCGCCATCCTCCGCTTCGTCTATCGCAGCAAGGGAGGCATCCATCAGGGCATCGTTGCCATTAGCCTTGATGACCCGTGAAACGCCATGATGAGCGAAGATATCGCCGATCTTGCCGATCGCGTGCACATTGCGGCCATGCTGGACGAGCCGGTCGAGCAATGTCGGCTCCGGCGGCGGCACCGAGAAGTCGCGACGGTTGCCGGTTCTTTGGAAGGTCGCGGCGCTCTGGCCAATGAAGGGGCGCGCGATGACGCGGCCAATATTATAGGGATCGAGAAGGCTGCGGGCGATCTGGCAGAAGGTGAGCAGGCGGTCGAGGCCGAAATAGACCTCATGAGCCGCCACCTGGAACACGGAATCCGAGGAAGTGTAGCAGATCGGCTTGCCGCTGCGCATATGCTCTTCACCGTAACGGGCGATGATCTCCGTTCCCGAGGCATGGCAGTTGCCGAGAATGCCGGGCACATCCGCTGCGCGGCAGAGCGCGTCGATCAGTTCCTGCGGAAAGGCATCGCCTTCGCTCGGAAAATAGCCCCAGTCGAAGGTAACAGGCGTTCCGGCGATTTCCCAATGACCTGATGGCGTGTCCTTGCCGCGCGAAGTTTCGTTGGCAGCGCCGTAGATGCCGTAGATCTTGTCCGGCAACGGCATGCCGGCCGGAAACTGGCCGGAAGCCGCCCGCGCAATATGCAGCAGCCCGAGCGCCGACATGTTCGGGAGTGCGAGGGGGCCGGAACGCAGACCGGCTCGGTCGGCAGCACCTGCCGCACAGAATTCGGCGATATGGCCGAGCGTGTCGGCGCCTTCATCGCCATAGGTCGCCGCATCCGGTGCTCCGCCGACACCGAAGGAATCCAGAACGAAGAGAAAGGCACGCGCCATTTTTCACCCGTATTATCTGCCGTCGCCAGCGTATAGCTGGAACGATCCGACTACAGCGCCGCGCGTCTTTTCGGACGCGCAAAGGACGCTGTAGCACTTTAAATTGCTGCATAATTTTATCCTTAAATCGATTCCGATTTAAGGAATTATGCAGTAGCGCACAGCCATATAATGACGGGAACGGCTTGGCAAATTTGCGGTGTGGAACTTAAAGTTTGGCAGGCGGATCCGAAGGATCGCGACACGCTTCAGCAGTCGCCGCAGGGAATATTGTCGTTTTGCCGCTGGCGATAGAAATAGCTGCGGCTGATCGTGATGGTGCGCGTCTCCGCCGGCAAGAAGCTGGGAGCAAAGACGAGCAGCGTATAGGGCGTGCTGAGCTCGGTGCGGACAAGGAAGCTGTTTGCTTTCTTCATTTCCGTCGGCACATCTGAAACCGCGCTGTTCTTGGCATAGGGTGCTGCACCGCTTGGGGCCCAGGACCAAAGAACCGTGGGATTGGCGCTGCCGTCGATCTGGATTGCCGTGACCTTCAATGAGAGACCGGAACTGTCATAAGGCGCGAAGATCGCCGGGGCAGCTTTGGCGATATCTGTGAGCGAGCTTTTGGTGACGCTCTGCTGCTGGGTAATGATATCGGCGATCGAGCCGGCGGCACGTGTCGTGCGCTTGCTGACGTTGAGCCCGAGCGTGATCTCGAATGCGCCGAGATAGAGCATGATCAGAACCGGGAAGATGATCGCAAACTCGATGGCGCCCACGCCCTTCCGGTCGCGTACAAAGCGCCGCGCCGTCGAAGCCAGCCAGATCAGGGGTCCGCGGCGTGCCATCATGGATACTGCTCGTTCTGGAAGGCTGCCGTGGCGACGATCAGATATTCGCTCGGCATGGAACTGCCGACTGGGCGAAGGCCGGTGACATAAGGACGGACGAGATCGACGGTGATGGACCAGCGGTAATAGGCGCGCACCATGTTGATCGAGCCGGGGCCGCCGGGCGTGAACTTGAAATCCGAAGTCTTGAGATCGGAATATTTATCCGCAGACACTCTCGGGATCGTCGTCGGAATGGACGCAAAGTTTGTGAAGCTCTGTACATCCAAATATAGCTTGCCAGGTGTCGCCGCCTCCGTCGCCGAGCAGCGGATGATGATCGAGATCTCGTCGCAGAAGGCCTGCCGGAACTGTGTCTGCGTCTTGTAGGTCGTACGGGTGGAATCGAATGTGATCTGCCCCGTCCGCATCTGACGGCTCATCGTATCGACGGCGCTCGAGACGAGTTGTTCCGCCGCAAAGGCGATGAAGGTTTCCAGGATGGCGAATATGATGATGAAATAGGGAATGGCCAGCAACGCGAATTCGATCGCGGCAGAGCCATCACGCGAGCGGGCCAAGGCGCGAAGTCTGGATAAACGGAGGGACGCACGCACCTTGCCCGTCTCCTGCTCACGGATCGCCATGGTCTGGCCTCGAAAATGTTCTTCGGGCGCCACACTAAGACGCGTTCGTTGATTTTCCGTTTCAGGTCGGAGCAGCTATTTTAACGAATAGGTGTGAGCTGGGCGTAATTGGCTAGTTTCCGGAAGCCGCTTCACCCTGCTGCGAATGCTGCTCGCAATTGGGCGTGCAGGAAAGAACCGAGCGCTCCGTCTGGCGATAGACGCGCACTGTGTTGCCTTCATCGATGGAGACGAGAATGCGTTCGTCCAGAATGGCGTTGCCATCGGTATCGAGCAGCACGATGTTGGTGGTGCCGAAGGCGCGGCCCGTCAAGACGATTGTCTTGGCATCGGCGACAGTCGCATCGGCAACCTTGGAATTGCCGACGATGACCTTGCTGACCGGCCGGTCGAGCTTCAGGACGCGCGCGTGATCCATATAGACGCGCAGCATGTCTTCCTGGGCGGAGGCCGCGGATGCCGTAAGAGCCGCAATCACCCAGGCAAAGAAAACGGTCTTGCCGTTCGATGGCATTTTGGCCCTCTTTCACGATCGTAATGCTAATTGCAGATAGAATGGAAAAAAATGGTGAACGAAGCTTTAAGCTCTCCATGCCATGTTCATGAGTGAAACGCCCTGGATTGTTTCGGTACGCTTCGATGAGGCATGAAATCGACGGGCAGCAGAAATTCGTGCCATTTCTGGATGCTTGAAAGCTATTGTTTCACTTTGCTTCCGGAAATTCCTTAGAAATGCAAGCAATGCGGTAAGGAATTACTTACCCTGACTGGGCCGGTTGTCTCGTTTACGCCTTGTTAACGCATTTCATTAAGTCGATGGAAACAGCCATTCGCTAGGTTGCAGCCATCCGATCAACGGCAACAGTTGGCGGACGTGCTGAACATCAACTGGAGTTAGGAGTAACCATGACCAAGCTTTTTAGCCGTTTTCTGAAGGATGAATCCGGCGCGACCGCAATCGAATACGGCCTGATCGCCGCCCTCATTTCCGTAGCCCTCGTTGCTGGCGCCACCACGCTCGGCACCAAGCTCAACGCCACGTTCGCTGGACTTGGCACAAAGCTGTCCGATGCTACGGCGAAGACGGCCCCTTAATAGCTGCGGCGTAGCTCTGGTTCAGAGCATCAACTGGAGTTAGGAGTGACCATGATCAAGCTTTTTAGCCGTTTTTTGAAAGATGAATCCGGCGCGACCGCAATCGAATACGGCCTGATCGCCGCCCTCATTTCCGTAGCCCTCGTTGCTGGCGCCACCACGCTCGGCACCAAGCTCAATGACACGTTCGGCGAGCTCGGTCTAAAGCTGACTAATGCCACGACGAAGACCACTCCGTAATAACTGGAGCGTAGCTCTGGTTCACTGCGATCAGGCTCACGAGCGAACCGCCGTGAGCCTGTTTTGTCTTGGGCAGATGAGAACTTGGGGCAGGTGAGAAGATGATCGTAGCCGCAATACTTCTGGTTTTTCCGCTCTGCCTTGCTTTCGCGGCCATATCCGATCTGTTGACAATGACGATCCCGAACAGGGTATCGTTGATCCTGATAATTTCATTCGCCGTGCTGGCGCCTTTGAGCGGCCTGGCTCTTCCGGCGATCGGAATGCACGCACTTGGCGCCGCCATCGTGTTCGGCATTTGTTTTGCCCTGTTTGCGCTCAATGTGATGGGCGGTGGAGACGCCAAACTCTTGAGCGCGGCCGCAATTTGGTTCGGTTACGATCCCGCTCTGCTGTCTTTTCTAGTTTATGTCAGTGTCACCGGCGGCCTGGTGACGTTCGCAATCCTGTTGATCCGCTCGCAGGCAAATACGATATTGGCCATTGGGCTCCCTATTCCCAATTCGCTCCTGCTAGCGAATAAGATTCCCTACGGTATCGCCATCGCGATCGGCGGCTTCCTGGCGTTTCCGTCCTCGCCGCTCTTCATCGCCGCGCTGGAAAGCCTGAAATGACGGCATTTTAATCGGCCGTTAACTTAAAATGTAAGTGTTCCATTAACCATAATTATACCAATTCCTGAGCATTCTGCGGGGCGAACGCGTTGTGCCCCAAGGAATGATCAATGAAACCGGCCCGCCTTATTATCCTAGCTGTCGCCGTGGTGGCAGCCGGCCTCGCCGGTCTTCTTGCGATGAACATGGCCGGTAGTGGCGGTGTCGTCACGAAGGTTCAATCCGTTATCGAGAAGGAGCCGACCGTCAACGTATTGGTCTCCAGCGCCAATCTTCCTGTCGGCGCGAGACTGGATGAGAAGGCCGTTCACTGGATGGCCTGGCCTCAGAACGGCGTTGTCCAGGGTTTCATTACCGAGACCGACCGGCCGGATGCGATCAAGGATCTGCAGGGCGCCGTCGTGCGCTTGCCCGTCTTCGAAGGAGAGCCGATCCGTCCGGAGAAGGTCGCCGATTCCAACAGTCGTATCCTGTCTTCGCTGTTGCCCGCCGGCAAGCGCGCCGTCGCGACCGAAATCTCCGTCGCGACCGGCGCCGGCGGCTTCATCCTCCCCAATGACCGCGTCGATGTCATCATGGTGCGCAAGGGGCAGGGCACGGACAAATACATAACCGAAACCGTGCTCAGCAATGTCCGTGTTCTCGCCATCGACCAGCAGATCGAGGAGAAGGAAGACGGCACCAAGGCAGCGGTCGGCACGACAGCAACCCTGGAGCTGACCCCCGACCAGACCAAGGTTCTGGCCGTCGCCCAACAGATGGCCGATCGCCTTTCGCTTGCGCTGCGTTCCGTCGCCGATGCGCAGGAGCAGGATACCAGCGCGGCAGACTATCTGCTCAGCGGCGATAACGGCAGCGCACTCATCCAGGTCATCAAGTCCGGCTCCATCGTCACGGATGCCACCGGCTCAATAAAGCCGGAGTAAGGGAAATGCAGATGGGCAACTCAAAACAGCGCACCAGGCTTTTCCTGACCGGCTGCCTTTCTCTGGCAATGGCGGCGACGGGCGTTACGCTGCCTTCCTTTCATGCGCCTTTCGACGTGAAGCAGGCCAACGCCGGCTCGGAAAGCCTCATCCGCATTTCGCAAAGCGGTCCCGGCGCACATCGCCGTCTGAAGCTCGGCCTCAACAAGGCTGTTGTCGTCGACCTGCCGGAAGACGCACATGACATTCTCGTTTCCGATCCCAGCATGGCCGATGCCGTGACCCGTACGTCGCGGCGCATCTATCTTTTCGGCAAGAAGGTCGGACAGACCAACATCTTCGTTTTCGGCGCCAGCGGCGAGGAGGTCGTCAGCCTTGATATCGAGATCGAGCGCGACGTTTCCGGTCTTGAGACCAATCTGCGCCGCTTCATTCCCGACTCCGCCATCAAAGTCGAGATCGTTTCTGATAATATCGTGCTGACGGGTACCGTTCGCACGCCGCAGGATGCAACCCAGGCAGCATCGCTCGCCGAAGCATTCCTGAAGGGCGGCGAGGCCACGACGCGCACGGAAACCGCTTCAGGTACCGGCGGCGACAGTGCGGTTGCGCTCTTTGCTGAAAACCGCCAGGTCTCCCAGGTCGTCAACCTCTTGCAAATCCAGGGCGAAGACCAGGTCACGCTCAAGGTCACGATCGCCGAGGTTCGCCGTGAAATCCTGAAACAGCTTGGCTTCGACAATCTCGTCACCAATTCCTCGGGCATGACGGTCGCCCAGCTCGGCAGCCCCTCGGCGGATACGGCCACATCCGTCGTCGGTGGTGGCCTCGCCGCACTCTTCAAGAACTCGATCGGCAAATACGATATTTCGACCTACCTGAATGCGTTGGAACAGGGCAAGGTCGTTCGCACGCTGGCCGAACCCACGTTGACGGCGATCTCCGGTCAGGCCGCGACTTTCAATTCCGGCGGTCAGGTTCTTTATTCAACGACGGACAACCAAGGCAACGTCACGGTCGTTCCCTATAACTACGGTATCAATCTGGCTTTCAAACCGGTGGTCCTTTCTTCCGGCCGCATCAGCCTGCAGATCAAGACCAACGTCTCGGAGCCGGCGCCGTCGGTATCGGGTACCGCGCCCACCTATCAGCGCCGCTCGGCAGAGACTTCAGTCGAACTCCCTTCGGGCGGTTCGATCGCTCTTGCAGGCCTCATTCGGGACAACATTTCCCAGACGATGAACGGCACACCTGGCGTCTCGAAGATCCCGCTTCTCGGCACGCTCTTCCGCCAGAAGGGATTTGAGCGCCAGGAAACGGAGCTGGTCATCATCGCAACGCCCTATCTGGTGCGTCCGGTGGCGCGCAACCAGCTCAATCGTCCGGATGACAATTTCAGTCCGGAAAACGATGCCTCCGCCTTCTTCATGAACCGCGTCAACAAGGTTTACGGCAGCCGCCAGGCGCCGGTTGCCGATGCACAGTTCCACGGTTCCATCGGGTTTATCTACAAATGAGCGGAGCGCGGTCTGGACCGATGAAAAAGAACAGAGATCAGGCGATGGCTCCTTCGAATACGAGACAGTCCCGAGGCGCAAAACCACTGCTCGTGGCTGCTTCGCTCGCCGTTGCCATCCTTTCCGGCTGCGCCGGCCCGCGCGACCAACTGACGACGGGCGGCATCCCTGATGACTACCGGGAGCGCCATCCCATTGTCGTTACGGAAGCCGAGCAGACGGTAGACATTCCCGTCGCCTCTACCGATCGCCGCCTGACGATTGCCCAGCGTGAGCTGATCCGCGGCTTTGCAACCAACTATGTGTCGCGCGCCTCCGGCCCGGTCTATATCCTGTCTCCGGAAGGTTCACCGAATGCGGGAGCGGCCCGCGCCCTGCGCAGCCAGGTCCGGGCCGAACTTGCCTCGCGCGGTATTGCCAGCAACAAGATCATCAATACGTCCTATGCGGCAACCGGTCTCCTCGATGCTGCACCGCTGCGGCTGAGCTTTACCGGCACAACGGCGGTAACGACCCAGTGCGGCCAATGGCCGAAGGATATCACGGCCGACTTCACGAACCAGAACTATTACAATTTCGGCTGTGCCTCGCAGAACAACCTCGCCGCCCAGGTCGCCAATCCGGAAGATTTCGTCGCTCCGCGCGGCATGACCCCGATCGACGCAGAGCGGCGCAATCAGGCGATCCAGGAATACCGGACGACGACGTCCACGATCGAGGACGTCGATTCCGGCCAGACCGGTTTCTGATCAGGCGGGATGGAACGATGAGCACCGTCGACTACGAGATCAAGAATACCAGCGAACTCCGCCATGCCGAAGAGGCAATGCGCATGGGCGAACTGGAAAACATGCGGCCGCTGCCGCGCATCTCCGTTCATGCCTTCTGCGAGAGCGAAGGACTGCAGCGGGTGATGGAGCGCTGCGCCAATGACCGGCGCATGTCGAAAGTCAGTCTGCGCATCACCAGCGGCGGCACGGCTGCTGCTGCAAACATGTTCTCAAGCACACCGACGCCGAACCTGATCATCATCGAGACCAGGGCGAACTCCGCCAGCCTGCTCGCCGAACTCGCGCCGCTCGCTGCCGTCTGTGATCCCTCGACCAAGGTCATCATCGTCGGCTACTACAACGACATCGGCCTCTACCGCGATCTGATCCGCAACGGTATTTCCGAATATATGGTCCAGCCTGTCGCCATGCCCGATATCATGGGCGCAATGGCAACGATCTTCGTCGATCCGGAAGCCGAGCCGCTTGGCCGCTCCATCGCCTTCATTGGCGCCAAGGGCGGGGTCGGGGCCTCGACGATCGCCCATAATTGCGCCTTCGGCATCTCCAACCTGTTCTCGACCGAGACGATCCTGGCCGATCTCGACCTGCCCTATGGCACGGCGAACATCGATTTCGATCAGGATCCGGCCCAGGGCATTGTCGAGGCCGTCTTTGCGCCGGAGCGGCTTGACGAGGTTTTCCTCGATCGCCTGCTGACCAAGTGCTCGGAGCATCTTTCACTGCTGGCCGCTCCCTCGCTTCTCGACCGCGCCTATGATTTCGAGGGCCAAGCCTTCCAGCCGGTGATGGATGTGCTGCAGCGCAGCGCGCCTGTAACGGTGCTCGACGTTCCGCATGCCTGGTCGGACTGGACCCGTACGGTACTGTCAAGCGCCGACGAAGTGGTTATCTGCGCGGTTCCCGATCTCGCCAACCTGCGCAACACCAAGAACATGCTTGATGCGCTCCGTAAGATACGCCCGAACGACAAGGTGCCGCATCTCATTCTCAATCAGGTCGGTATGCCGAAGCGGCCGGAAATCTCGGTTTCCGATTTCTGCGAGCCGCTGGAAGTCGAACCGATTGCCATCATTCCCTTCGATATCGCCCTCTTCGGAAACGCCGCCAACAGTGGCCGGATGATTTCGGAGGTCGATCCGAAATCTCCGACGGCGGAGACTTTTTCGCAGATCTCGCACATCGTCACCGGTCGCGTGGCAATCAAGAAATCCAGGAAGGGCGGCCTTCTCGGCCTTCTGAAGCGTAAGTGAACGAGTAGAATTGGATCGGATCAATGTTCGGAAAACGCGGAAATGAAGGTTTCGGAAAGGCCGGTGTCGGCGGTGTCGCCGCTCCGCCGCCGCCGCCGATGCCGGCTGCCGCCCCGGCAGCCCCATCCGGTCCCGCAGTGCTCGTCGAGCCGTCGCGCGAGCCTGTCCGCCAGCAGGTGGCGCCGCCGCCGATGCAGACGCCGCAGCGCAAGCGCCCCGCTCGCACGGACGAATATTACGATACCAAGGCGCAGGTTTTTTCCGCGCTGATCGATACGATCGACCTCTCGCAGCTTTCCAAGCTGGACGGCGAAAGCGCGCGCGAGGAAATCCGCGATATCGTCAACGATATCATCACCATCAAGAATTTTGCGATGTCGATCTCCGAGCAGGAGGAACTGCTCGAGGATATCTGCAATGACGTGCTGGGCTACGGTCCGCTGGAGCCGCTGCTGGCGCGCGACGACATTGCCGACATCATGGTCAACGGTGCGGGTCAGACCTTCATCGAAGTCGGCGGCAAGACTATCGAATCCGAAATCCGCTTCCGCGACAATTCGCAGCTTCTTTCGATCTGCCAGCGCATCGTCAGCCAGGTCGGCCGTCGTGTCGATGAATCGAGCCCGATCTGCGACGCGCGCCTGCCTGACGGCTCACGTGTCAACGTCATTGCGCCACCGCTTTCCATCGATGGCCCAGCACTCACCATCCGCAAATTCAAGAAGGACAAGCTGACGCTTGATCAGCTGGTGCGCTTCGGCGCGATCACGCCCGAAGGCGCGACCATCCTGCAGATCATCGGCCGCGTCCGCTGCAACATCATCATCTCCGGCGGTACGGGTTCCGGCAAGACCACGCTTCTGAACTGCCTGACGAACTACATCGACCGCGACGAGCGCGTTATCACCTGCGAGGATACGGCCGAACTGCAGCTCCAGCAACCGCATGTCGTGCGTCTCGAAACCCGCCCGCCGAACATCGAAGGCGAGGGCGAGATCACCATGCGCGATCTGGTCAAGAACTGCCTGCGCATGCGTCCCGAACGCATCATCGTCGGCGAAGTGCGCGGACCGGAGGTTTTCGACCTCCTGCAGGCCATGAACACCGGCCACGATGGCTCCATGGGCACGATCCACGCCAACAACCCACGCGAATGCTTGAGCCGTATGGAATCGATGATCGCCATGGGTGGCTTTACCTTGCCCGCAAAGACCGTGCGCGAGATCATCTCCTCCTCGATTGATGTCATCATCCAGGCGCAGCGCCTGCGCGACGGTTCGCGCCGCATCACCCAGATCACCGAGGTGGTCGGGATGGAAGGTGACGTCATCATCACCCAGGACCTGATGCGCTACGAGATCGAAGGCGAGGACGCGAGCGGTCGTCTGATTGGCCGTCATATGTCTGCCGGTATCGGCAAGCCGCATTTCTGGGATCGCGCCCGCTATTACAACGAAGAAAAACGCCTCGCCGCCGCGCTCGACGAGATGGAATCGAAATCGAAGGATTGAGATGTTTGGCATCGATCCGACAGTGCTGGCAATTGTCGTTCTCGCAGCCGTTGCGGCGGCCGCGGTGAGCTATGCCGTATTGTTCTCACGTATCGAGAGCGACAAGAAATCGGCAAGTCGCATCAACCGCGTCAAGTCGGCCGAACTCGACCGTACCAAGGTCAAGGCCGCCCGCGACCGTGTGCAGGAACTGTCGAAGCGCCGCAAATCGATGCAGGACAGCCTGAAGGATCTCGAAAAGCGGCAGCACGAAAAGACCAAGAAGACACTGTCGCTGAAATCCCGCCTGGTGCAGGCGGGACTGCCGATCACGCCCGTCCGTTTCTATCTTTTCAGCGCGCTCTTCGCGTTTGTGCTGCTGGTCGTGCTTTTCATCGTCGGCGCATCGACACCGATCATGCTCGGTATTCCCGTGGTCGCAGGGCTTGGTCTGCCGCGCTGGGTGCTGGGCTTCCTCGTCTCGCGCCGCCAGAACAAGTTCCTCGATGAATTTCCGAACGCGCTCGACGTCATCGTCCGCTCCATCCGCTCCGGCCTCCCGCTGAACGATGCGATCCGCCTCGTTGCGACCGAGGGGGTCGAGCCCGTCAAGGGCGAATTCCGCCGTATCGTCGAATCGCAGCAGGTGGGTCTCAGCGTGCCCGAAGCCTGTGCCCGCATGACCAATCAGATGCCGTTGCAGGAAGTCAATTTCTTCGCGATCGTCATCGCCATCCAGTCGCAGGCCGGCGGCAACCTGTCGGAAGCGATCGGCAATCTCTCCAAGGTGCTGCGCGACCGCAAGAAGATGAAGGCCAAGGTGAAGGCGCTGTCGATGGAAGCCAAGGCATCTGCCGTCATCATCGGCGCCCTTCCATTCATCGTTGCCACGCTCGTCTACCTGACGTCGCCGCAATACATGATGATCCTGTTCACCGATCCGCGCGGCCACTTCATCATGGGCTTTTCGGCGGTCTGGATGTCGATCGGCATCTTCGTGATGCGCAATATGATCAACTTCGATATCTAGCGGGAGCAAAGCAGCATGTCGCAGGAACTCGCCGCAACATTGACCGACCCCGCCATGATCGTCGCGGTGCTCGTCGCCATTGCCGTCTTTGCCACCTTCTACACGCTTGCCGTTCCCTTTTTCGAGCGCGGCGATCTCAACAAGCGCATGAAGGCTGTCTCGACCGAGCGCGAGCAGATCCGCGCCCGCGAGCGAGCCCGTATGAATGCCGACGTCGGCGGCAAGGCCACGCTCAGAAGCCAGAACAACCGGCCCGTCCGCCAGATCGTCGAGCGTTTCAACCTGCGCAAGGCGCTCGTCGACGACAACACGATGAACAAGCTGCGCGCAGCTGGCTTTCGCTCGGAAAACGCGTTGAACACCTTCCTCGTCGCGCGCTTTCTTCTGCCGTTTCTCTTCCTGGCCGTTGCCGCATTCTGGATGTTCGGACTCGGCAACCTTGCGGAGAAGGGCCTGCCGATACGGGTCTTCATCGTCATCGGCATCGCCTATATCGGCTTCTATGCACCGAACATCTATATCTCCAACCGTATGGGCAAGCGTCAGCTATCCATCAAGCGCGCCTGGCCGGACGCGCTGGACATGATGCTGATTTGCGTGGAATCGGGCATTTCCATCGAAGCGGCCATGCGTCGCGTCTCCGAAGAGCTCGGCGAACAATCGCCGCCGCTTGCCGAGGAAATGGTGCTGACGACCGCTGAGCTCTCCTTCCTGCCGGATCGCCGCGCCGCACTCGAGAATCTCGCAACCCGCACCCAGATCGATCTCGTTCGTTCGGTCACCCAGGCGCTCATGCAGGCGGACCGCTACGGTACGCCCATTGCGACGGCGCTGCGCGTGCTTGCGCAGGAAGGCCGCGACGAACGTATGAACGAGGCGGAAAAGAAGGCTGCTGCCCTGCCACCGAAGCTGACCGTTCCGATGATCCTCTTCTTCCTGCCGGTATTGATCGCCGTCATCCTTGGTCCCGCCGGCATCCAGGTTGCCGACAGGTTCTGACGCTTGCCGCCGTCAAGAGATCCGATGACCCCGCTTTTCCGCGTGACTGGCGAAACGGATGGCGACCCATCGATAAGGGCGGAACTTCGCGCCACCCGCTTGGCAACCCTTGATCACGTGAGCAATACCGGCAAAACTATACAGCGGTTTTGCGTCTGGAATTGTGTGAAAATGGAGTTTTGCCATGTCCTCTCTGGGCATCTTTATCAGCATCATCAGCGCTTTGATGATCGGCGCTATGAGCCCCGGTCCGAGTTTCGTCGTCGTCTCGCGGATTGCCATTTCCCGTTCCCGCTTTGACGGACTTGCCGCTGCACTCGGCATGGGCATCGGCGGCGTGACCTTCGCTATCCTTGCGCTTGCCGGCTTGACGGCGCTGCTTTCACAATTCGAGTGGCTCTATCTGGTGTTGAAGATCGCTGGCGGAGCCTACCTGCTCTACATCGCCTTCGCGATCTGGAAGGGAGCAAGCGAGCCGCTTGTATTGTCGGGCGATGTCGCCGGCAAAAGCGTGCCGGCACGCAGTTTTACGGCTGCTCTGTTGACGCAGTTGAGCAATCCGAAGACGATTGTTGTCTACGCCAGCATCTTTGCAGCACTGCTGCCCAAAACCGTGCCGGCGGAGCTTTTGCTGGCGCTGCCGGTGGGCGTCTTCCTGGTGGAGGCGGGATGGTATGCGATTGTGGCATTTGCCTTCTCGGCCCATCATCCGCGAAAGCTCTATATCGCCGCCAAGGTCTGGATCGACAGGGCGGCAGGCGCTGTCATGGCCGGCCTTGGCCTGCGTCTCATCCTCTCGGGACTGAGCAGCAAATAGGTCAGTTGGTACTGGCGGCGGCAGACGACGTCGTGTCTTTTGCCGCGAGCTTCTGCCAGGAATTCTGCTGGGAAAGCATGCCGCGCAGATAGGCGACATTCGCATCGGCCTGCTGCGGCGAAAGCTCGCGCCGCGCAATCTGCTCTGCCTCGGGGAATCTGCCCTGCAGGCCGACGACGAGGGCGAGGTTCTGGCGCACGCGGCTGTCGGCGGAAGGCTGGCCGGCGGCCGAGCGCAGATAGGTTTCCGCCGTGCGCAGATCGCCTGTCAGAAGATAGGACATGCCGAGGTTGGAAAGGATCGACGGCTCGTTCGGCTGAATATCGAGCGCATCGCGGTAGCGCTGGCGTGCGTCGCTTGGCTTGCCCATCTGATCGAGGATCGCGCCTTCCGCCGAGATCAGCCGCCAGTCGGGCCGATCGGGTGTCTGTGCCCTGCCGATCGTATCCAGCGCCTGCTGAAGCTGCCCCGCAGCGGCCTGCGCCTTGCCGTAGGCGGCAAGCACGTTGCGATCACTGGGATTGGCGATGGCAACCTGCTGCATGACGGCAAGCGCTTGCGCGTCGCGTCCGTTCATCCGCAGCAGATTCGCATAGTTTACGCCGTTGACGGGATCGCGCGGATTCTTCTCATAGGCCCGGCCGACGCGGTCGATGGCGGCCCGCAATTCGTTGGCATCCATCTGCTCGACTGGCCTGTCGAGTTTCGGGATCGAACCGGTTGTCATCCGATCCTTTGATGTCGTCGAGCAGCCGCCGAGGGCGAGCATGGCGAGAAGAGCCACGGTTCCCTGAAAAACACGCTTCTTATAAGGGGTAGAGGCCGAGAAGGGCATTGCGCGTTCCTGAATAAATCGGCGCCTGACCTCGAAGCGGAACAGGGAAAGGTTTGACGCAATCTTCGCTCCAGCAATAGTCTGTTAACCCTAACAGACCGTTAAGAAATGATTCTGCCCCGCCGCTTAAGGACAATCATGGCCCCCTTCCAGTTCATCGAAAGACCCACGCCTTTCAACACCAAGGGTGGGTCGACGCTGCCCATCTTCGCTGTCACGCCCGCCCATATCGAAACCGGCACGATCGATCCGATCGCGCTCGATTGGGCCGGCAAGGCCGGCTACAAGGCGGAAAGCGGCTCGGTGCTGCTGATCCCCACCGCCGAGGGTCACCTCGGCGGCGCGCTCTTCGGGCTCGGCAGTAATCCGTCGGAACAGCCTTTTATAACCGGCAAGCTAGCCCGCGCACTTCCGGCCGGCGACTGGCACATCGAGACCGCACCGCTGACGGCCAACCGCCTGGCGCTCGGCTTCGGTCTCGGCAGCTACCGCTTTGACCGCTACAAGTCTGAAAAATCCCCGGCTGCGACGCTGATGATCCCGCGCGATGCAGACGGCAACGAGATCAAGCGCCAGCTCGCCGGCGTCTTCCTCGCCCGCGACCTCATCAACACGCCGACCAACGACATGGGTCCGGAACAGCTCGAAGCCGCCTTCCGTGGCTTGGCCCAGCACTACAAGGCGGAGATGTCGGTCATCATTGGCGACGACCTGCTCAAGGAAAACTTCCCGCTCGTCCACACTGTCGGCCGCGCCAGCGCCGATGCGCCGCGCCTTCTGGAGCTGCGCTGGGGCAAGAAGGGCCACCGCAAGGTGACGCTGGTCGGCAAGGGCGTCTGCTTCGATACAGGCGGTCTCGACATCAAGCCGGCTTCCTCCATGCTGCTGATGAAGAAGGACATGGGCGGTGCGGCAAACGTCATGGGCCTGGCGCTCATGATCATGGATGCCAAGCTGAAGGTGGATTTGCGCGTCATCATCCCGGTCGTCGAGAATTCCATCTCGTCGAATGCCTTCCGCCCCGGCGATATCTACAAGAGCCGCAAGGGCCTGACGGTCCAGATCGACAATACCGATGCCGAAGGCCGCCTGATTCTGGCCGATGCGCTCGCTTATGCCGACGAGGAAGAACCCGATCTGCTGATCGACATGGCGACCCTGACGGGTGCCGCTCGCGTTGCCCTCGGCCCCGATCTGCCGCCCTTCTTCACCGATGATGCGATCCTCGCTCACGACTTGACGGAGGCAAGCCTCGAGACGGACGATCCGCTCTGGCGGCTGCCGCTGTACGCCGGCTACGAGAAGGACATCCGCACCAAGTTTGCCGATATCACCAATGCTCCGGCGGGCGGCATGGCCGGTGCGATCACCGCGGCACTCTTCCTGAAGCGCTTCGTCAGCAAGGCAAAGAGCTGGGCGCATTTCGATATCTACGGTTGGGCACCGAACGAGCGCGCACATTCGCCTGGAGGCGGCGAGGCGCAGGCCATCCGCGCGCTCTACCATCACATCCGCCACAGCGTCCGCTGAGCCGCCAAAGCATGTCGAGCAAAAGTGTGCAGCGGTTTTGCGATAGCGATATGTGAAAACAAAGGCCTTCGCTGAGCCGATCGTTAAAATTTTATTCACCTTGTGAGGCGGCATTCTGTGCCGCCTCTTGCTTGCGCGCTGTAACTGCCGGAAAATGAAACGTTAGCGTAACGATTTCCGGAGGGGCCGTGCCGATCGAACTGACCGCCTCGCAGGCGCTGGGCCTCTGGCACAGTGTGGCGCTCAACCAGGTCCGTCACGACAACAGAGATTTGACGTTGCGCCAGATGGCGATCCTGCTGCATATCTATCTGGTGCCGCCGCCGCATACCGTGCGCGGACTGGCTGCGACGCTGAACGTGACGAAGCCGGTCATCACCCGGGCGCTGGATACGATGGGGGAAATGGGCCTCGTCGATCGCGTCCGCGACGATGCCGACCGGCGCAACGTCATCATCAAGCGCACCGTTGGCGGTGCGCTTTATCTCGAAAAGCTCGGCGACCTCGTGCGCGAGCAGGGCCGCAAGCTTTCGGTCTGAATGGCCCCCGACTGAAAGGGCCATCTGAAAGGCCCATCTGAAAGGAATGTCATGACGATGCTCGACCGCCGCCTCCACGCTTATCGCCCGGATCTCGCGGAAGCCGGCCTCGAGGGCAAGGTCGAGGCGACGCGTTTCGTCAGCGGCACGCCGGCCCGTGTCTGCGTCCCGGTCGTTGCCTTGCGCCCCCAGCCGGACTTTGCCCGTGGCATAGACACGGAACTGCTTTATGGCGAGGATATCACGATATTCGATCGCGCTGACGGCTGGTGCTGGGTCAAAGCCGCATCGGATGGCTATGTCGGCTACTTGCCCGAGGACGCAATTGCAGAAGCAGCGATGACCCCGACCCACATCGTCGTTCCGCAGCGCACCTTCCTCTATCCCGAACCGGAATTGCGCAAACCCTATAAGACAGTGCTTTCCATGGGTAGCCGCGTTCATATTGCCGGCGAAGCGGAAGCGCGCGGCAATCGCTATCTGGTGCTCGATGACGGCACCGCGATCTTCTCGAAGCACCTGCTGCCGCTGGGTGCCTTGGACGGCCAGGATTATGTCGATATCGCCGCCCGCTTTCTGGAAACGCCCTATCTCTGGGGCGGCCGTTCAGGCCTCGGTATCGATTGCTCCGGCCTCGTCCAGCTTGCGCTGCAGATGACCGGCAGAAGCGCGCCGCGGGATACAGACATGCAGGCGGCTGATCTCGGTGAGCCGATCGAGCGCTCGGATGTGCGCCGCGGTGATCTGGTCTTCTGGAAGGGGCATGTTGCGATTTTCGAAGATCCCGAAACCATCATCCATGCCAACGGCCATACGATGACCGTTGCGCGCGAGAATTTCGAGGCGGCCGTCGAGCGCATCGGCTGGCTATACGAGCAGCCGACCGGCTATCGCCGTCCGTTCTGACGTTACCTGCAATCGTCAGGCCGCTGGCGGCCTTGGCCAGTCTTTCACGCCACCCGTCCAGTTTTCGAAGGCTTTCGAGAGCCTGAGCACCCGCATGTCATCGAAGCGCGGCCCGACGATCTGCAGGCCGATCGGCATGCCGGATTTCGAGAAGCCGCAATTGATGGACGACGCCGGCTGCTCCGACATGTTCCACGGCACCGTGAAGGCGATATGCTCGAAGGGCAGCTTCGGATCGTTGGTCGGCGAGGGCCATTCGGCCGGATAGGAGACGATCGGATTGGTCGGTGACAACACCGCATCGACCTCGGTGAAAAGCCGGCCGCAGGTCTTGCGCATCTCGATCGTCTGATTGAAACCCTTGACGGCGTCCACGCCGCTGACATCGGCACCGCCCTTCGCCCATTCGTAGATATAGGGAAGAATACTCTCGCGGCGTTCCTCGCTGAGCCCGGCAATGTCGCCCCAGAAACGCGCGCGCCAGAAAGTGTCGAGCCCATCCAGCATGGCGCGCGTCAGCACCGGTGCGGCTGGAACGATCGTTGCCCCGGCCTTCTCGAAGAGCCTAGCTGCCTCTTCGACCGCTATCCTCACATCCTCATCGACGGCAAGACCGCAGCCGGCATCGAGCATCAGCCCGATCCGCATGCCGCTGAGATCGATATCGAGATCCAGCCAGTCGAAATCATTCGGCGGCAGGCTGGTGCCGTCGCGCCAGTCGGGACGGGAAAGCGTCGCCATGGAATAGGCGGCATCCTCCACGGTGCGGGTCATGGGCCCCGCACAGCGCCCGACATAATAGGGATCGACCGGAATGCGCCCATGGCTTGGCTTGAAGCCGAAGACGCCGGTCCAGCCCGCCGGCAGGCGCACAGAGCCGCCAATATCGGTGCCGACATGCAGCGGCCCGTAGCCGGCAGCGGTTGCCGCCGAGGCGCCAGCGCTCGAACCGCCGGGGTTTTGAGTGATGTCCCAGGGATTGCGGCTCAGAGGATGAAAGCTGGAAAGGCCCGAAGAGAGCATGCCGTAATCGGGGCAGGTCGTCTTGGCGAAGATGATTGCGCCATCTTCCCGCAGACGAGCCGCCGCCGGGGCATCCGCTTCCGCGGGCTTCAGTTCGATCGCTTTCGTGCCAAGCGGTACTGGCTGGCCTTTGGTCGCGATCAGCTCTTTCAGCGTGACCGGGATGCCGTCCAGTGGACCGAGTGTTCCGCCTTTCATCCAGCGTTCGCTCGATGCCTTCGCCTGCTCGCGCGCCGCCTGCGGATCGTAGAGATAAAGCGCTGCGATCGAAGGTTCCCAGGCGTCGATATGCCTTTCGAGGGCAAGCCAGTATTCGAGCGGCGAGAGGCTTTTGTCAGTGAAGCGCCGCCTGAGTTCGTGGATGGTGAAATCGGTATCTAGCATGGTCTGGTCTTTCGGGCGTTTTGTCTTGGGAGGACATCAGCGGCTCGCTTCGCGCGGGTCGAAAAGATCACGCAGCCCGTCGCCCAGCATGTTGAAGCCGAAGACGGTGAGCGCGATCGCAAGGCCGGGCATAATCGCCAGCCAAGGGGCCAGCGAAAGGAAGGTCTGGGCATCCGCCAGCATTCGCCCCCAGGTCGGCGCCGGCGGCGCCATGCCGAGGCCGAGGAAGGAAAGGCCGGCCTCGGTAAGAATCGCCAAGCCGAGCTGGATCGCTGCATGCACAATGATCTGGCTTATGATGTTCGGCAGCACATGTCGGACCGAGATCGTGAAGCGGCTGTTGCCGATCGCCTGCGCCGCCAGAACGTAATCTCGGCTCCAGGCCTGCAAGGAGGTAGCGAGCGTCACGCGGGCAAAGACAGGTACCATGAAGACCGCGATTGCCGTGATGGCGGTAAAGCGCCCCGGTCCCAGAAAGGCGCCGAGGATCATGGCCGAAAGGATCGGAGGTAGGGCGAAGATCACGTCGCAGGCGCGCATCATCAGCGTCTCATAGGGGCCACGGATCGCAGCCGCGGAAATGCCGGCGATCGAGCCAAGCGTCCCACCGATGGCGACCGCGCTGACGGCGATCGACAGCGAATTCCAGCATCCGACCATCAGCATGGAGAGCACATCGCGGCCGAACTGGTCCGTGCCAAGCAGGCCGAAGGCAAGCGGCGGCTGCAGCTTGTGAATGATCTGCATCTTTGCCGGAGGCAGCGGCGTCCAGACAAGCGACAGCAGGGCTATCGCGGCCAGAAAGCCAACGATCACGGCTCCGGCGATCAGATTCTTTCGCCGGCTAAGCCTGAAGCTTCTGCGTCGCGGAATGATGGCGGAGGAGACGATGGGTGCCATCATGCCGCCTTTCGCATGCGCGGATCGATCACGAGATAGGAGAGATCGACGATGAAGTTCATGACGATGACGAGGCTCGCGAAGAACAGCACGACATCCTGCATGACGATGATGTCGCGCTGCGACAGCGCCTGAAAGGCAAGCCGGCCAAGCCCCGGCAGGTTGAAGACGTTTTCGACCAGAACCGCGCCGGCAACGAGAAAGGTGAATTGCAGCCCGAGGATGGTCAGGATCGGGACCAGTGCATTCGGCACGATATGCCGCCAGAGCACGGTGCTGCGCGCCAATCCTTTGGCGACGGCCGTACGGGCGAAATCCTCATGCATTGTGTCGAGCACGGCAGATCGCGTCACGCGCGTCAGCACTCCGGCTTGCGGCAGAGCCAGCGCTACGGCCGGCATCACCAGCGCCTGCAATGCAGGCAGAAGCCCGGCGTCCCATCCCGGAAAACCGCCTGCCGGCATGAGACCGAGCGTAGTGGAAAACAGGATGATGAGCAGCAGCGCCACCCAGAAGGCCGGCACGGCGATGCTGACCTGCGAGAA
Source organism: Rhizobium sp. 768_B6_N1_8 (assembly GCF_051811225.1). Lineage (NCBI taxonomy): Bacteria > Pseudomonadati > Pseudomonadota > Alphaproteobacteria > Hyphomicrobiales > Rhizobiaceae > Rhizobium > Rhizobium sp. 768_B6_N1_8. The sequence continues at coordinate 4,656,573 of NZ_JBPWPV010000001.1, forward strand.
GACCGTGGCAATCGCATCCACAATGCCGCCGCGCCGCGCCGCCGCCAGCACGCCGAGCGGCAAGGCAATCAAAACCGAGAGCATGATGGCGATCAGCGCGAGCGGCAGCGTCACTGCCAACCGCTCGATAATCAGCCCGGCGACCGGAACGCCATAGGTGTAGGATTGTCCGAGATTGCCCGAGAAGACACCGGCAAGCCATTGGCCGTAACGAAACAGAAGCGGCTGGTCTAGGCCGAGCTCATGCCGCAGCGCCGCCAGTGTCTCCGGGCTTGCCGAAGTGCCGAGCATAATCGAAGCAGGATCGCCGGGCAGCAGATCCATGACGGCGAAGATCACCAGCGATACAACGAGAAGGGTAATGGCAAGGCCGGCAAGGCGGCGGGAAAGCAGTGCGATCATATCGTCTTCATCACCCTGTCAGTCGCCGCCCGCACTCGGTTGTTTAATCTTCCCAGGAAACGTTGCTGAGAACGTTGGACGGGATCGGCTCGTTCTCCCACAGGCCCTTCAGCCTCTTGTCCCAGACGCCGAGCTTGGGCATGACGAAGAGGTAGAGCGCCGGCACGTCCTCGGCGAGGATCTTCTGTGCTTCGCCGTAGATCTTGGCCTGTTCGGCCGTATCAGTAGTCTCCTGCACCTTCTTCATGAGATCGTTGAAGGCGGGGTTCTTGTAGTTGAAGTAATAGGGATCACGCGAATAGATATCGATGTCCATCGGCTCGGCATGCGCGACGATCGTCATGTCGTAATCGCGGCTGGTCATCACATCCTTCACCCATTTCGCCGGAAATTCCGTGGGCTCGATGTTCATGGTCACGCCGATTTCGGCAAACATCGCCTGCATCACCTGCGCGCTGCGCGGGGCGTAGGTCATCTGTGGCGATTTGATCGTGAAGGTGAAACCACTGGGATAGCCGGCTTCGGCAAGCAGTGCCTTGGCCTTTTCGACATTGTAAGGCAGCACGCCTGTCGCGTCCTGATAACCGGGATCGTTCGGCGTATAGTGGCTGCCGATCGCCGTGCCGAGGCCGGACCACGCGCCGTCGATGACGGTCTGGCGGTCGATCGCCATCATCAGGGCCTGACGCACGCGCTTGTCGTCGAAAGGCTTGCGGGCATTGTTCATGCCTGCAACGACCTTGAGCTCGGTATTGCCGACCTTGGTCGCGAGACGCGCGTCGCCATCGAAGGAGCTCATCAGCTCCGGCGCGGCAAATTCCGGAAAGGCGTCAAGATCGCCGGATTTCAGTGCTGCCGCCTGTGCCTGCGGATCGTTGATGAAGCGGAAGGTCACCTTTTCGAGCTTGGCCGTGCCGTCCTTGTTCCAGTAGTCGGCGTTCTTGACCAGTTCCACATGATCGCCCTTGGCCCAGGTGGAGAATTTGAACGGTCCGGTACCGACAGGCGTCGTCTTGTCGTCCGCTGCAGACTTCGGGCCGACCATGACGGAGGCCGGCCAGCCGAGCCAGTAGATCAGGCTGCCGGTCGGGGCGGAAAGATGCAACACCAATGTTTCGGCATCGGGTGTGTCGATGGAGGCGATCGACGCGAAGAAGCGCTTCTGCGGATTGACGGAATCCTTGCCGCGGGCGCGGTCGAGAGCGAACTTGGCGGCGGCCGAATCGAAGGCCTCGCCGTCGTGGAATTTCACGCCGCTCTGCAGCTTGAACGTATAGGTCAGGCCATCGGGGGAAATTTCCCAGCTCTTGGCGAGCTGCGGCTGCACCTTACCGGTCTCGTCGATGCTGACCAGCCCTTCGAAGACATTCTGCCAGGTGACCTGGCCGATGGCGACCGGTGCGGCGATCGTCGGGTCGAGTCCAGCAGGCTCGACGCTCATACCGAGATTGAGTGTGGTCTTGGCGGCTTCGGCGGGCGTCAGCGCCAGCATCATGATGCCGGCGAAAAGCGCCGCACCAATGGAAAGACGCCGCATGAGACGCGCCGACGGCACGAGCGAGACCTTGATCATCCTGTTCCCCTGTTTGGTTCCGCTGCTTGGCGGATCCCTTTTGCGAGTAGAGTGACACTACGGCAGTGCACACACAATGACGATTTTGTGTGCTCAGCGTAGCCGAAAAAGCTACACCGCAATTCTTGCCTTGATGCAAGTCCGCGAGTTCTACTCTTTGCTGTCGGTCTTGCGGTTCGATTGCTCGCGCATGAAGCGTTCGATGAAATCGAGAAGCTTCGTTGCGGCAAAGGAAAGCTGTCGATCGGGCGCCACGCAGAGATCGACATGCGTGCGGATGCTGGTCTTGCCGGCAAAGGGAATGGCGCAGAGCTGCCCGGCCTCGATCTCGCGGCGAACGGTCAGCGCCGGCAGCAGCGTCACCGCCGCGTTGCTCAACACCAGTTCCTTGAGCATCTCCAGCGAACTTGTCACAAAAACCGGATCGAGGCTGAGCCCTTCCTTCTCGAAGAGCGCGTCGAAGGCCTGGCGAAAACCAAAGGATTGATCGGGCAGAGCCAGCGCGTAATCGGCCAATTCCTTCAGGGGAATATCCGGACGCGCCGCTGCGGGGTGGCTCGGCGAGGTGATGAGGTCGTAGGCGATTTCCGAGCGCAGCCGCACCTTGGTGCCGGACATCGGCGGCGCAAACAGGGTCACCCCAATATCGGCTTCCGCACTGTTGACCGCTTCGATGGCCGCCCGTGCGCTGGTGATCGTCACGGCAAAGCGCAGCTTGGGATATTTCAGGCTGAATTCGGCCAGCGCAGGCGCAAGCAGATTAGCAACGGTTGCGCCGTTTGCATAAATGTTGACGCGGCCGCGCTGCAGGCCCTTCAGATCCTCAATCAGCTGCTGCACATGATCGAGCTCGCGCAGGGTGCGCCCGGCACGCGCCGCCAGCAGCTCGCCGGCAGCCGTCAGCTTCACACCGCGGGCGCTGCGTTCCACAAGGGGCGCGCCGAAGTGGTATTCGAGGTTCTCGATCTGCCGGCTGATGGCCGTCGGCGCGACATTCAGGTTTTCGGCGGCCTGGCGCATGGAGTTGGTTCGCACCAGCTCGTCGAAATACATCAGCGCCCGAATCTGCATTCACCCGTTCTCCGCCGTGAGGCTCTTTTATGTAATCTAGGCAACTAGCGTCCGGCCGGATAGCGGTCGCGCCATGCCATCAGCGCATCCGGCACCGGAAGCGCCGTCGCCTCGTAGACGCCGCGCGCGATCGCCCGCGCCATGACGATCCCGGCCAGATGACACAATTCCATCAGGCTTGCCATGTCGTTGCGCTTGTGTTTGCCGGTGGAAGCCGCAAAAATCGTATCGCCATCGAGCGGCAGGTGGGCGGGCAACACGGCGCGGGCCAGCCCGTCATGGGCGACGATGGAAAGCCGGTGCGCCTCCGCCTTGATCAGCGATGCATCGGTGACGATGGCGCCGATCGTCGTGGCCGTCGTCTTCACGCCCTTCAGCCGCAGGCTGTGGTCCATCAGGCTGGGCAAGCCGAGCCCGCCGAATTCTGCATTCTGTTCGAAGGGGGCGGCCCAGAAATGCGGGCCTTCGCCGATCGTCGCCGTACCGACGGCATTGACGGCGACGATGGCCGCGATGCGATGCCCGGCGCTGCTGACCGCACTTGCCGAGCCGAGCCCGCCCTTGAAGGTCGCGGTCGTTGCCCCCGTGCCCGCACCAACAGTGCCGAGATCGAACGCGCCCTTGCAGGCGGCTTTCACGGCCTCATAGCCCATCTCGCGATAGGGCGAATGCACGCCCCAATCCTTGTCGCCGCCATTCAGCAGATCCATCAGGATCGCCTGGGGCACGATCGGAATGCGAACCGGGCCGACCTGAAATCCACGTCCCATCTCTCGCAAGCCTGCTTGCACGCCGCCCGCAGCGTCGAGACCGAAGGCCGATCCGCCCGACAGCACGAAGGCGTCGACAGCATCGACGACCATGGAAGGGTCGAGCAGCGCTGTATCGCGCCCGCCCGGCGCACCGCCGAGCACGCTGCCGGAAGCGACTGCCGGTTCATCGAAGACAATGGCCGTGACGCCGGAACCAAGCGAGAGGTCGGTTGCGTGGCCGACGGAGACGCCTTCAATATCGGTGAGGAGGTTGAGAAGATCGGACAAGCGCTGGCTCCTGTCTTGAAGGGAAGCGCGCCGATAGGAAGTCAAATGCGTTTAAAAGACAAGACTGGCAAAAAACAAGACCGGCCCGTTTTGCCGGGCCGGTCGGAAATCCTCTGAGTATTAAAGCCGCGTTCTGCGTCAGGCATGAAGGGGCTTCGGGTGGCGGCGGGTCATCAGGTCGTGAATGGCCAGCTTCACCTCGGCGGGCGAGCTGAAATGCTGCTCGTCGAGGTCATGGACATGGAACTTGACGGCAATGAACTTCAACCGGTCATCGTCCGGAATGACGATCCCGACCGGGATGCCTGCATATTCGATAACTTCTTTTTTCATGCGTAGAACTCCTGCCGCGCGGATGCGCTGGCTATGGCGAATTGACTTGTCTGTTACCGTTGAAAGGGGACGAACGTCACATTCGACAGTTCGGGCGGGAGAGGGCGCCCGGACGGTCATTGCCAAGTACAGATCGCCCAAGGACTCTGGCGAGAATTGCGAAATCGATCATGTCTCGTTCCTTGTATTGGCGTTGCACTTGCGTGGTCCCGGTAGAGCCCGGGGCCGGTGAAAGACCATCTCTTTAATCTACTAACTTAGTAGAGAATAGCCGATGGCCTATAAGAAACATATTCCGAAACGTGTCAAAATATCGGCGATCCGAAAAATTTCATTCCATCGCACGTCGGTTTGCAGAAAGAAATCTATCACGTCTTCGTGCAACCCATGTGACGGTCCGAGTAGCCTCGTAATCGCCGAAGCAGAGATAGGAGGCCGATCTGATTCCGGCAATGGGGCGTTTGGTTAAAATTTGGAAAGCCTTGAAAAGACCGAATTAGTAAACGGCTGGAGCCCTTGTCTACCAGCCTTCCCGAAGCACCTTTTCCAGCATATCGGCGAAGAAATCGGCGCTTTGTTCGGTGAGGCAGAGCGGCGGCTTGATCTTCAACACATTCAGGTGATCACCTGTCGGCTGCATGATGACGCCGAGTTCCAGCAGCCGGTCGCAGATCGCCACCGTCTCTTCGGTCGCCGGCTCCAGCGTCGTTCTGTCGCGCACGAATTCGAGGCCGAGATAGAGGCCCATTCCATGCACGGCGCCGACAATCGGATAGCTGTCGATGAGTGCCGCCAGTCGCGCCTTCAGATGGTCGCCCACCTCCCGGGCATTGTCCTGTAGCCGCTCCTCGGCCATGACGTCGAGAACCGTCATTCCGGCAACGCAACTGACCGGGCTGCCGCCGGCCGAGGAGAAGAAATAACCTTCCTTCTCCAGCGAAGCGGCGATCTCCTTCGTTGTGATGACGGCGCCGAGCGGATGGCCGTCACCCATGCCCTTGGCAATGGTGATGATATCGGGCACGACGCCTTGCTGCTCGAAACCCCAGAAATAATGGCCGAGCCGCCCGTAGCCCACCTGCACTTCGTCGGCGATGCAGAGGCCGCCGCGCTCTCGCACGTGCCGGTAGACCTCCGTGAGATAGCCGTCGGGCAGTGGAATGCCGCCGGCATTGCCATAGACAGATTCGGCAATGAAGCCGGCCAGCCCTTCGCTCTTGGCATCGATGGCTTCCAGCACCGGTGTTATCGTGCCGAGATAATCCGCTGCGGTTTCCGGCCCACGGAACTGGCCGCGATAGGTATTGGGCGAGACGACGGCGTGAACCCAGTCCGGCCGTGTCGTCAGCGCCTGCGGATTGTCGGCGACAGAGGTGGAGACGGCATCGCTTGCCACCGACCAGCCGTGATAGCCCTCCAGCAGGCAGAGCATGTTGCGTTGGCCGCTATGCGCCCAGGCAAGCCGCAACGCCAGGTCGTTCGCTTCCGAGCCGCTGTTGACGAGGAAGACGGCATCCATGCCGTCGGGCGCCAGCGATGCCAGGCTCTCGGAGAATTCCGCGACGGCGGCATAGTGGAAGCGCGAATTGGTGTTCAGCATCAGCCATTGCTGGCCGATCGCTTCCGCCATGCGCGGATGACCATGGCCGAGGATCGTGACATTGTTGACCATGTCGAGATAGGCGCGACCCTCGATATCGAAGAGATGCTCCTTCCAGCCGCGCTCGATCTGCGGCGGGTGCGCGTAATAATTCTTCTGCGGACTGGCGAAATGTGCCTGCCGCAGCTCGAGAAGCGCTGCCGTTTCGGGTTTTGGTGCATCCGCACCCGGCCCGAGGAGCACCGAAGGCGAGGGGCAGAGCGCGGACCACGCCTCGGCTTGTTGCGGTGTCGAAAAGAGTGGCGGCTCGAAGCCGGCGATGCTGCAAAGCTGCAGGCGCAATCCGCCGAGTGAGGACGTCTCGCCGGAGACCGTGCCGAGCCCCTGACCGGCGGCGACCTCGCTGCCGTCCTCGACTGAAAGCTCGATGCCGTCGATATGCAGCTTCATATCGGCGCCTGTGAGGACCAGATGTTGGTCGTACCAGGTGATCCGACCGGCAAAGGGTGCCGCAATGATACTGCCGGCCGCAAGGCAGATATCCATATGCAGGGCATAGGTCGCCTGGACTTTTGCACGGTGCAGGCCGGCGCGGGACAGGCGATATTCGCCGTAACGCGTCGCCGCGGTTCCCGTTTCCGCCGCAGCACGGGCAAGAAGCCGCCAGTCCATGTCGGTCGCCAGCCAGTTGCCGTCAGAAAAATGCGGGCTCTGCACGCCGAGATCGACATAGGCGATGGATGCAGGATCGATCTCCGGCAAGAGCGGCTGCCAGTCCGTCGTATTGACACCGGCAATATCGAGACCGGCCGCTTTCAGGATAGCCGCTTCCATCAGTTCGAACGGTACGGACATCGCCGTATCGAAAATGCGCCGTTCGCCCTCCAGATTTCCTCTGACATAGTCATTATCGGGATCGATCGCGATCTGCTGCTCGCTGCTGGCGACGAGGATGACGGCGCGCGCCACGATGAGCGGCCAGAGTGCCTTCAGTTCGTCCTCGATCAGCGGATAAATCTCGTGATAGGCTTTCACTGCCGGCAGAATGTAAAAGGGATCGCCATCTGCCTGATGCAGCAGAGAGGCGCAGGTCACGGCAAGGTCGCCGACCAGCCAGCCGCGGATGATGTCGCCGAAATCGATCACGCCGTCGGGAACAGGCCGCCCATGCAGATCAGGGCGGCTGACGACATTGTCACCCGTCACGTCGTGATGAACCGCCTGAAGCCGCAGTGACGGCGCAAGCGGCTGGATGCGGCGCACAGCCATGACCATCGTCTTGGCGATCCTGTCGCGCGCGGCGCTGTCGGTGATGGACGAAAGCAGTTGCACGGCCACGGGCCCGGCGCGGCGCAGGTCCCATTGCAGGCTGCGGTCGAGCCCGGGATGGGTAAAATCGGCAAGCGCCTCAGCCAGCCGCGCGCAGAGCGCGCCGAGCGCCGCGACCGAGGCGGGCGCCAGATAGGCACGGTGGGTCAGGCCTTCGCCTTCGAGATATTCCAGCAAACGGACCTGATAATCCTGCTCCCGCACGCTGACGGAAACGATCTCCTGCCCCTCGGTGGACGCCATCACGTTGGGAACACGCGGCGCACTCGCCTTGGCGCGCAAATGGTGGATCGCCGCATTCTGCGCCTCGAGCTCTTCTGTCTCGTAGGCGGCATGGCAGATCTTCAGCACATAGCGGCCGTCTTCCGTGTCGAGCCGGTAGTTGCGGTCCTGCTGGCTGCCGAGTTCGGACAGCGTGCCGGAAAGCCCGTAATGGGAAAGGAGGATATCCGCGGCTTCGGAATCAGTAACATCCGGGCGCGGCAGCGCCATGCGGTCCACAAGCGCTTCCTCGGTCATGGCACCCCTCCGCGGCATGATTCGACTGTCTATTAAAACAGATAATCAGGCACTTGCCGACAAGCAACGGAAGATTGCGCCAGCCGCGGATAGCGGGTTGTTTACCTCAACCCATGCGTTCGGAGGCGTAGCTTCCGGGGCTTGCAGGGAAGACGATGGTGCGGTTGCCGTTCAGGAAGACCCGGCGGTGGATATGCGCATGGATGGCGCGCGCCAGCACCTGGCTTTCGACATCGCGGCCGATCGAAACATAGTCCTCGGCGCTCTGCGCATGCGTAATGCGCGCCGTATCCTGCTCGATGATCGGGCCTTCGTCGAGATCGGCCGTCACGTAATGCGCTGTCGCGCCGATCAGCTTCACGCCGCGCTCATAGGCCTGTTTGTAAGGGTTGGCGCCCTTGAAGCTAGGCAGAAAGGAATGGTGGATGTTGATGATACGGCCTGACATCTTCCGGCACATCGCATCCGACAGCACCTGCATGTAGCGGGCAAGCACGATGAGTTCGGTGCCGGTCTGCTCGACGATGTCGAGGATCTGGGCTTCGGCCTGCGGCTTGTTTTCCTTCGTCACCTTGATGTGGTGGAAGGGAATGTCGTGGTTGACCACGACTTTCTGGTATTCGAAATGGTTGGAGACGACGCCGACGATGTCGATCGGCAGCGCACCGATCTTCCAGCGGTAGAGCAGGTCGTTGAGACAGTGGCCGAAGCGGGAGACCATCAGAAGCACCTTCAGGCGCTCGCTCCCGTCATGTACCTCCGCATCCATGCCGAACTTCTCGTAGATCGGCTTGAAGCCTTCGCGGATCTCGGCAAGCGTTGCACCCTCTTCGGAAATGAAGCTGACGCGCATGAAGAACTTGCCGGTATCGAGGTCGTCGAACTGCGAACTATCGATGATGTTGCAACCCTTTTCGGCGAGATAGGTCGAAATCGCCGCCACGACGCCGCGCGTCGACTTGCAGGTTACCGTCAATACGTAGTCCGTCATGTCCTCTTCCCTCTCTTAAGCCGCCGGGCCGTCCTTAGATCAAACCCCCGGCCGCGAACAGGCCGGCAAGCTTTCATTTCTGCAATAAATTGCAAGCCGAACCTTCATGCCTGCGGCATTTGCTTTCATGGCCGCAAGCTTATGACAGGACGCGCGGGATTCCGTTCTGCCTGCGCCGTTCGAAATCCCGTCCTCGCCCTCTGATAGTTTGAGGTCAGACGGCCGGCCGGCTGGCGACCCGGGCTTTTCTGCGCGGCGTGATGATTTCGTGAATGATCGCTCCCACGATGGAGGAGAGCGCGAGGCAGAGGATCACGAAGATGACAGGCTGCTGAAGCGCGCCGACCGGGAAATGATTGGCGATGATCCGGAGGAAAGCCAGCGTGAAGGCATGCGTGATGTAGATCTCGTATGAGGCGTCGCCGAGATAGTTGAGCCAGCGCACAAAGGGAAGTTTCGAAAAGTCGATGGAAATAGCGCTATAGACGATGAAGATTGCCGGTATGCCCCAGCCATAATAACGGTCTCCAGGCCGCACCAGATCCTCGTTGATGAAGAGGAAGGCGAAGCCGACAGCAAGCAGAACCCAGGCCCAGCGCTGCGGCAGCAGAAGCTTCTGGCCATAGAGCCAGCCGAGCGCCACGCCGGCCAGGAATTCCAGGATGATGGGTTCGCCATAGAATTTAGTGGCTGTCGTTTCCGGCAGCAGGTGGCAGACGATCAGGATGGCTGCAAAGGCACCGAAGAGGGCGGGCAGGCGATAGTCCTCGCGGATCGGCAATAGCAGCGCGAAGACGAAATAGAAGAACATCTCATAATTCAGCGTCCAGCCGGGCACGATGACGGGCGCGATCATCGTCGGGTCGACCGGATTGATCCACGGCAGGAACAGCATCGAGGCCATGAGATGCGGCAGATCGAAAACGGTAGACTTGAGAAGCGACGGTGCGATAAGCGCGACAGCCGCCGAAAATAGCGTCGCCAGCCAGTAGAGCGGCACGATCCTCTTGACGCGCTTGCGGACGAAATCGACCGGCGTCATGTTTCGTCCGCTTGTCGTCAGCCACATCACGAAGCCGCTGAGCACGAAGAAGATATCGACACCCGTTTCGCCATAGATGAACGAGGTCGCGTCTATGGCGGGATTGACCTTGGCAAGCTGCAGGATCGCGTGGAAATAGACGACCATCAGCGCCGCGATGGCACGCAGATATTGCAGCTGGACAAGCATCTGGTGTCTTGCTCCCACAGGCTCTGCGGATCGCCCTTCAGGCAAGCCGCTTCGTCAACTCAGTACATTTGCCGGACGACCCTGCCGGATACGTGGCGTGTCGCGGAAACGCATGAACCCGATGACAAGCCAGACGAGACCGGCGATCTTCATCGAGAAGATTGCCGTTCCCCCGATCATCATATTCAGAAAAATGAAAAGAGAAAGTGAATGGGCGCAGCGCCTTTGTGCCGGGGTCGTGCCCGCGGGAAACAGGCAGACGAAGAGCCAGAAGGCGATGACGCCGAAGATCGTTGCGCCATAGACGAGGTAGACATAGCCGCTATCGGCGAATTCGGCGACTTTATCGACGGAAAGCCCGAGGATCGCCAGTGGATCGAGATCCATCAGTTTCTTCATCGTCAGATTGATGCGCCCGGTAAAATTGTCGCCGATCGCATTGGGGTCCTTCATGTAGACAAGAAAGCCGGCGCAAACGATGAGCGGCATCAGCGCCAGATTGAAAGCCTTGGGGATTCTGGGAAAGACGAAATAGCCGCCGATACAGCAGATGCAGAAGATGAGCATCGTGCGGGTATCATTGGTCGTGAGGATCAGCAGCGCTGTCGCAATGGCCAGCGCCCGGTCGATCCGCGTCAGCCGGTCCCACATCGAAATAAGGTAGATCGCGATCACGCCACAGAAATTGGCGAGCGACACCTGCTCCAGAAAGATCGAGGACGAGCGGTGATCGATGATGCCGAATGAGAATCGGCCGGGAAAGCCGAGTGCATTCTGGAACAGGCCCGTCGTGTTGAAACTGAGCGGCTTCAGCCCGCGCGTGTTGGCGAAATAGTCCGAGGGATGCACGATACTGACATAGAAGGGCACGCTGATGATCTCGAAGATCAGGAAAAGCAGCACCATGAAACACGCCACACGGAAGATCAGCTTCAGCGTCCGCTCGTTGCACCAGCCTCCAAGCCCCGTGAAGCAGAAGATGATCAGTACGTTGCGGAAATGATCGATGAAGGCCATGCGGTTGATCACGCTGACATAGACCGTCACGATCAGCGTGAAGAGCATGAACAGGAAGGCCGGAAGGTCTTCCTCATAGATCCCCTTGTGCAGGATGTAGATGATTGCGCTCGCCATGATCAGGCCTTCGCTGGCCGCCACGTGCGTCATCGAAAGTGGCATGACGTTGTGGTTTATGAAGGCCAGGATGCCATTGTAGAGAACCGAAAGCAGCCCGAGGATCAGAATCGGGTAATCGAGGCGCGCAGCCGGGCTGGCCGCACCAGCAACCGTTTCGAATCTCGTGCTTGTCTCTCCGACTGCTGCCATATCACTTCCCCGCCGGCTTTACCGCTGCGCAGACGGGCGCATGTTTGGGTACCATTTGCTCAAGCAGCCGCATTTGCGGGCGCTCAGGCGTGTCACGCGGCTGCACGTTGAAAGGTTCGTTGGCCGGCCACCATTCGCCAGCCGCCCAGTAGGAGAAACCGATCCACGCATCGCTATTGTCGGACATGGTGGTGAACATCATCTTCAGGCCATCGAGGCAATCCGCATTTGCAGACGCGCCAAATTCACCGAGGAAGCCGCGTTTGCCGTTCTTCTTCAGCCAGGCGGTCACATTAGTGACGGCATCGGTCGCGGCCTTTGCGCCCTCGCAGGTCTCGTGCGTGCCCGAAGAATCCGCGTCGAGATACTGATGGAATTCATAGGCGTAGAAATCGAGCGGATCACGCACGCCGAGCATGACGGTTCCGTTCGCGCCGCCGATCACATCGGTTTCCCAGCTGGCAGCTCCGCTCCAGGCCGTACCGGGAACGAGGATGAGATTGCGCGCGCCAACCGCTCGAATGCCGCGGATAGCGGCGTTGGCGGCTTTCAGCCAATCGGTCGCGGGAATGTCGTGCGGCTCGTTCATCAGCCCGAAGAGCACGCCGTCCTGGTTGGCAAATTCGACGGAAAGCCGAGCCCAGAAATCGGCAAAGGCTGCGTTCGCTACGGGCGGCTTGCCGACCTGATCCTTGTCATAGTAGCCGAAATTATGCGGATCGAGCAGCACGCTCATCTTGTGCTTGCGAACCAGTGCTACCGTATCCTTCAAGCGCTGCAATTCATCATCGTCGAGCCGCGCACCAAGCGTCGGCTGCAGCCGCTCCCAGCGGAAGGGCAGGCGGATAATCGTCATGCCCTTCTTGGCGAAATAGCGGATCGTTTCTTCGGTCGGGTAGGTGTAGTTCGTGCCGTAGACGCCGCCGCGCTCGCCATATTCGGCGCCGGAGAGGTTGACGCCGTAATAGCAAAGTGGTGCGCTCGCGGCATGGGCGGTGGACGAAATGGTGATGACGGCGGCAACCAGCAGCCTGTGCAGCAGTCTTTTCCGTTTCATGGCTATCCTCGCGGGTCGCGGCAGGTCGCCACGTCGGCTTCAATGCCGTCATCTTAACGGTCCGTTAGCTAAGAATTTCTAAAGTCGCTCTGTCTCGGCCATCCTTTCCTGCCGGGCGGATGCGGTGTTTATGAATCAGTATGACGGGAACAGGGTGAGCCGCCTGCCTGCCTGGCGCAGTTATGAGTCGTCTCAGCCTGCGCCTGAAGGCACCCGTGCGCGCAGCCCTATCATCCGGCCGACCGATTTCGTTCCGCCTCCACCGGCTCCCGAGCCTGGTCCTCTTCCGGTTCGCCCTGCAGCGTCGGAAAGCCGCCCCGCTGAGCCGCCACGCCGCGATATTCCTGCCATCCCCGAACCCTCATCAGCGCCTGAACCCGTGGTCCAGCAAGCACCTGATGTCGTCGGACCATTGCTGGATATCAGATCCGCGGTTGCCGCCATCTGGAGCAGGCGCCTGATTATTGCCGGTCTTTGCCTCGTCGGTGCCGCTGCCGGCGCGGTGATCGCGCCTCGCATTCAGCAAAAATTCACTGCCGTTGCCGCCCTCTATTTCGATCCGCGTCAGATCGGACTTGCCGACAGCGGCGCGCAGACCGCGGCCCCGTCACCGGAAATGATTTCGACGCTGATCGATAGCCAGGTTCAGCTGCTGACCTCGGGCAACGTATTGCGTCGCGTAGCCGACGCCATGAAGCTCGATCAGGATCCGGAATTCACCGGCGGCAGGACGGATGGTGCCGCTATCATCGGCGCTCTTCAAAAGGCCCTGCTGATCACGCGTGAGAATAATACCTATGTGGTCTCGCTTGCCGCGACGACGCACGATCCTGAAAAATCCGCAAAGCTCGCAAACCAGGTCGTCACCTCCTTCATGCAGGAGGAAAGCAGCGCATCAACCGGCCTTTATGAGACCACCTCCTCAGCGCTCGGCGGTCGCCTCGACGATCTGCGCCAGAAGGTGCAGGAAGCGGAGCAGGCGGTCGAAACCTTCCGCGCCGACAACGACATGGCGGCGACCGAGGGCAATTTGATTTCCGACCAGCGCCTTTCGTCCCTGAATACGCTGCTCATCACCGCCCAGGAAAAGACAATTCAGGCTAAGGCCCGCGCCGATGCCGCTGCAAATCTGCGGGTCGAAGATATCGTTGCCGGCAGCCAGACGGATGGCGCCACGGGCACATCGCCGCTCGTGAGCCTGCGGCAGCAATATTCCGCCCAGGCCGCTGTCGTCGGCAGCCTGCAGAGCCAGATGGGTTCGCGTCATCCGCGCCTTCAGGCTGCGCGCTCTTCGCTCGACAGCATCGGGGTGGAAATCAGGGGCGAGTTGCAGCGGGTCGCGACCTCGGCAAGAGCCGAATACGAACAGGCCAAGAAGGCCGAAGACGATATTGCCAAGGAACTGGCCGTGCAGAAAGCCCTGCAAGCCACGACATCGGACAAGCAGGTTCAGCTGAACGAACTGCAGCGCAAGGCGACTGCCGCCCGTGAGCTTTACGAGGCCGTGCTGAAACGCTCGGGTGAGACCAGCGAAGAGCAGAACCTCAACCAGAGCAATATCCGCGTCGTCTCGCCAGCCGAAGTTCCTGTTAAGGCGGATGGGCCGAGTAAGAAAATCATCATGGTCGCAGGCGTGATCGGTGGCTTGCTTGCCGGCTTTGCTGTCGGCGCCGGTTTTGCAATCCTCGCCGGCCTCTTCTCTCACCCCGTCATCAGGAGCTATTTCCGCAAGCCTGCTCGCGCTTCCGCTTGATGGCGACTTCCAATCTTCCTACATCCTGAACACGGGTACTGAACGAAGGACGCCCGTGAAAGAGGTTGTGATGCGGTTCGTTGCGGTTCTCCTGCTGTCGCTTGTTGCCGGCGCTTCGGCTGCGCCCGCCTTTGCCATCGATTGGCAGAATTCCGGCAAGCAGGCCGCGCAACCGCTCTATCCCTACAAGGATCTTCCGGGCGTAAAGGCCCAGCCGGATAAGAAGGTGGAGGAGTCGTATGATTGCCACACCGAGACGGTGCAGATCCGCCGCCGCCATGACCAGATCTTCCGCTCGGGCGGCATGCCGACACTGATGTATGTCTGCGAACGCGACGGTGTGATTTCGATGGACAGCCGCGTGCCGCTGCGCGGCCACTACCAGCCGGTGCGGTGAAAGCCGGAGGTGGGTACTGCTGACAGCCTTAACCTGAAGCCGACTTTTAGCCGTCAGGCAGCTGCCAGGGAGATCTTGTCGATCCGGCCACCGATCTGGGCTCCGATATAGAGATTCTCGTAGCACTTTGCCGGAAAGCCGGTCTGTCGCATATGAAATGCCGTCCGGTCGATATCGTAGTCGACACGATGCAGATCGATGACATCGCCGGAAAGCGTGGCGAAGGCGGCGCGCGGGTCGCCATCGCGCGGCTGTCCGACGGCACCCGGATTGCAGAATTGCTTCCCGCCCAGTTCCAGCAACGTCTGGACATGGGTATGGCCAGCAAAGAGGATCGATGCGTCGTCCGGAATGTCGCCAGGCCCGATCTCATAGAGATATTGATCGATAGGGTCCCGCATGCCGCCGTGGTAGAAATGGATCGGACTATTGGAGATGAAACTCATCGAAGTCGCCAGCCATGTGACCTGCTCCGGCGAAATGATCGTTCTCTGATAGTCGGTGATATCCGAAACCAGCTTCGAACGCGGGCATCCCTCGCCACTGACGATATAGTGGTCGTGGTTTCCCAGAACGTTGACGATCCCGCGAGCACGCAGCAGATCGATACATTCGCCTGGCTGCGCATAATAACCCACGACATCGCCGAGCGAGATGATCCGGCGGCATCCGAGTGCATCAATGCGTTCCAGCACCGCCTCGAGGGCAGGCAGATTGCCGTGAATATCGGAAATGATTGCGATCATGTCACCACATAGTCTTCATAATATCGCCAGCCGCGACCCGAGCGGATCTCCGGTGCTGCGGGCCGTTTGCCCCAAAGAAAAAGCTCTACGGCCATGAGGGCTTCGTTGTATGCGAAGGCGGTGCGCAGGGAAGTACTGCTGGAAAACCGGGGATTGATTTCGAGAAGATAGGGGATCTCGCCATCCACGCGGAATTGATAGTTTGTCGGTCCCAATGGCTTGAAAAGGCCGGCGATCGTCTCGACCGTCTTGGCCAGAACCGGATGCTCGACGACTTCGGCATATTGGGTATTGCCGGCAACGGACAGCTTACGACGGAAGATGATCGGCGGCAGGCCGGTGCCGTCGCCGAAGCCGAAGGCGCCGACGGTAAATTCCGTGTCGTCGCTGCCGATGAATTTCTGGATGAGAAAATCGTCGGTGCTTTTCCTGCTCCAGTAGGCAAAATCATGCTCGTCCCGAAGAATGGCGATGCCGCGCGATCCGTTTCCGCGCCGGGGTTTCAGAAGTAGCGGAGGGGCGCCAAGACGATCGATCGCACCTTCCCAGTCCGCACTCAGGCAACTGGGTATGGCCGGCAGGCCGAGGCGCTGAAGCCCTTCGCCGAAATCCCATTTGTCCTGCGCAAGTTCGATCAGATCGGGATTGTTAAGGACGACCCGAGCGTTTGTCTCCTGGGTCAGGGCCCGATTTCGATTGAAGAACAGTACGTCCGACTCCAGCCCGGGGAACACGAGATCGACATTTTCCCGAATCAGAAGATTTTTCCAAAAGTCCAGATATTCGGGGCTGTCTTCGCTGCATGGTGGCTTGGCGGAGAAGTCGTCGCACCAGTATCGGCCTATACCGTTCGCATCGCGATCTACGCCGATGATCCGGATAGATAGTCCGGATTTCCGTAAGGAACTCGCGATTCCTTGCCCGATGATGGCGCCGACCGCGGTAACGACGACCGTGATAGGAGCTGTCTTCATGCCTGCTGCCGTCATGTTATATCCATAGGTCCGAAAGCCTTTGAGGTCCCCGCATCCCGTATCATGCCGACGCCGTCTTTCATTGTGATCGAGGGCAACAAGTTGAGTTGGCTGAATGCCTGTGCGCCATCGGGGAAGTTTATCCGCCGGAACGGCGCCTTTTCCGGCGCTTCGATAACATTGCCGCCGAGGCCAAACGTGTCGTAAGCGACCACCGCGATTTCATCGCAGGTCATCGCTTCCGGATGGGAAATATTCAATATGCCGGTAATCTCGATTTGGCCGGCGCGGATCATCAAATCGGCGGCATCCCTCACATGAAGGAAGTTTCGGATACCAAGCGACCGGGGCATGCGGATATTTTGGCCACGTGAGGTGTACGCGATGATCCGGCCGAACCAAGCCTGGTGGCTGCAGCAGCGTCCCTCCATATCGTAGATCTGCGGAAAACGCAGGCTGCAAAACCGAAACCCTTGTTTTTGCGCCGCCCAGGCAAGGACTTGCTCCGCGAGACCCTTGGTCAGACCATAGGATGTGAAATTGCCTGGATCCAAGTTCTCGTCGGAAGAGGCTGAGCCTGCATAAACAAGAACGCTGGCGCCGAGCTCCGTGACCAGCTGCGCGACATCGACAGCGCTGGCAGTATTGACGTCGAAATTCTGCCTGCGCCCCTTGTCACTGTCGTCGGCAAAATTTGCTGCGCAGTGAAAGACGATATCGGCGGAAAGTCCTTCCGGCATTTTGGCCCCGGAGACGCCGAGATCAAGGAAGATATCGTCTGCACTCGATCGTCCCGCGGTCAATGTCTTGATATCGAGCGCCCGCAGCCGCTCGATAATCTGGCTTCCCAGCATGGACCGCGGAGCAATGACGAGGGCTGTCGTCATGCCGCTTCGGCTTCCATCAGCAAAGCAACGCAGAGATCGGGAAATTCGATGCCGACGTGGAGCATCGCTTCGAGATTTTCCTGGAAATCCGGCAGTGTTTTGAGAACGCCGAGCGGAAGCGGCTTAAGATAGATCCCTTCCTGGTAGGTCATCGAATACCCGTGACGTTCCAACTCCTGCTGGAACGTATCGCGGCAATATTGCCGACGGTGCCCAAGTGCCAGATCGTTCGCATTCAGGCTGTAGATGTCGTCGATCTTGCCGAGTTCGACCCCGAGTCTCCGGTTCATCGACTTTGCGTTTGGAACCGCTGCAAAGAGCTTGCCGCCCGGCTTCAGGAATTTTCTGAACCGGTCAAGAACCAGGCCCGGATCCTCGACATGCTCGAGAACAAAGCCCATGACGATGACGTCGAAGCGCTCTTCCGTATCGAAGTCCTCGAAGTAGGAGAAGACAACCTCACCCGAGAAGTCAGGGCTCTTCTCATTGAAGAGATCGATGACGACCTGCGACCCTTCGATGATGACGTGGCGATCGCAGGCAGCGTTGAAGATGCCAGGCGTGTATCCATGCCCGATGCCCAATTCCAGCAGCGAGCCGCAATGGCCGAAGCGCTTGATGATCCGCTCGGGGTACCAGTTGAGGATAAGATCGTTCTCGATCGCCGTTGCACCGTTCGGACGATATTCTGACGTTACCGCATCAAGGTTTATGGCTGCTGCTGTCATTATACAAATTCCTTCGAGTCGATGGTTCCCGAATGTACCGATATGGTTCTTTCGGTTCCGCAGTTGGCGACGACGATCGTCCGGCTCATGGCCCTTTTATAAGGCCCCAGGCTTGCTGGTAGCTTCGCACGCTAGCCGTCGATCCAGACGAGGTTCAGTCCGGAGCGATGCAGACTTGGCTGCTGCGCGATGGCTGCCTTTGCTTTAAGGGGATTGAGTCCGACAAAAACCACGTCGACCTCGTCCGCGAGGGTCGCAGGCGCTATGACCGGTCTGCCGAAATGGCTGGTCCCCTGCAGGTTGGGGTTCTGGTCGAGGAAGACGCTGAGATCGACTTCGCTTTCGATCCGGCTGCAGATCCAGCTTCCATAAAAGCCGGAGCCGTAAATTGCCGCGCGGCGACCGGCAAACTCTTTCGCCGCCTCGTCGAGACGGATGGCGGCTTGTTTCCAGAAAGCACAAATCTCTCTGGCGTTCTCTGTCGCCGTAACGATCTCGTCCCTGTCCACGATCAGGCGAACAGAATCGGCTGCACGTTTCGCAACGACGAAGAATGCGCCAGGAAAAACCTCGCTGTCGATCGTATCGACGCTGAAGCCGGCAAGGCTGAAGGCCCGTTTCAGCGATGGGATGCTGAAATGGTTGAGGTGATCGGCAACCGCCATGTCGCCTGGATTGGCGGCGACATCCGGCATCGACAGCAGAAGACGTCCCTCAGGAGCAAGGAGATCATGCAGGGCCCTGAGAAAGGTGACCGGCTCGGGCACGTGTTCGATGACGAAATGGCTCATGATCGCATGGAAGCGACCAGCCCATTCGGCCGGTATCGTATAGGACGCCTGATCTTCCGGTGCGACCCATCCCTGCCAGGCGGGCTTGTAGTCGGCGCTGACGTCGAAGACGTGCGGCCGCAGATCCGGCCTTGCCTTGTGCATCTTGCGCAAGGTCGTCGATTTTGCCGCGCCGTAGTCAAGGATGGCGGCGCCCTGCGGTAGGTCGAGCAGACGCAGGCTCACGGCCGCCTGATGGTCGGTGCGGTAGATCGGCTGATCGTCTGCACCGATGGCGAAAATCTGGTCGTGATCGTCCGACTCCATCGATATCTGGTAGGACGTATCGTAGAAGGCCTGGATATCGGGCAGATCGCCGGATTGCGCATGCCCGCATTCATCGCAAACGAAGGCGAGCGTCGGAATATCGACGAACGCCATGGTCGTTGTGAGCGCCGGCGCCGAAGCCTCGTATGCGGCTTCGGCGATATGCGACCCGCAGACGCGGCACGCTGTCATATGGTGTTCTCCCCATCGGTCACCAGTTCCGGCAGGATCTTGCTGAAATCAACGCCGGCGGCGAAGGAGCCGCACCAGCCGATGCGAACGCCGAGCGGTTCGGCAAAATTGAAATACCGGAACTGAATGCTCCACCGCGGTGTCTTCGAAACGTTATGGCCGCCCTGATGCATTGTCAGGAAGTCCATCAGAATGAGGTCACCCGGTTTGGGGAGTGGCGCGACGACGTCATATTTCGCCAACCGTTCGTCGACGCGATCCATGAACAGTGCGTAGGCGCCCGTCTTTCCAAGACCTGCGCTATCGCGATAGACCGGGATCAGGCCCTCGGCATGGGAGCCTTCGGCGATCTGCACCGGACCCATTTCAGGGGTGACCGGTAGTAGCGGCGTCCAGAAGACGATACCATCAAGGCTTCTCAACTGGCCCGGAAATTCCTGGTGCCATTGCGCGCGGAATTTCTCTTCTCCAGGATTGTCGATACGGATGCCGTAACCGCCGGCAGCGATGCCCGGCACGGACCCGGGTCGCAGATCTTCGAATATCGTAGCATTCTTCGCTTTGGTCACGAGCTGCATGAAGGCGGGGATCTGCTTCACCGCATCATAGACTTCGCCGCCCCACGAACGGTTCTGGGCGATCAGCTTCGGATAGGCGATCGTCATGGCCTCATGCGTGGTTTCGGTCGGGGCGTCGACGCCGTACTTCCTGCAGATGGCTTCGACGATCTTGCGAATACCTTCCTGGATAGGCGCGATGTCGGTCGCCGGATCGTAGAAACCGCGGATGACGAGGTAGCCTTTGCTGTCGAATTCAGCGCGCAGGCTGTCGGTGAACGTTATTGCGTCGGTCATGATGTTACCGTTTCCTCCTTCAGGAAGTCTTGCCACGCCACGGTGGTCGGGATGAGACAGTGACGTGCCTCCGGACCCATTCGGGCGATTAGGTCGAGTACAGAAACATAGGGAGTGAAAGAGCCTGCCGGTTGCGGCCAAGGGGTGCGGCTGTAGTCCATGTAGTCCACCTGCACGCCAGCTCGTTCGAAAGCCTTGTGATCCATATAATTCGCCGCGCCATGGCCCGTGAGATAACGGTTGCCTCCAGCCTTCAGAACGATGTCGAGCACGCGCTGCCAGGAAGTGCCCTCGACACCCATATCGCTGGTTTTCCCGATTGTCCGGTTCGCACCGACGCTGAGATAGCGGGCTGGCTCCTCGATGCTGGCGATCAGCAGCTCCACCAGGGAGGAATGGCTGTAAACGCTATCAAAGATCGAAAGAGCATCGTCTATGAAGGGCGCACCAAGCAGCGACTGGCGCAGCAGGGCGCGATGGCTCGCCTTCCAGTCCTCGCCTGCCGCAGCAAGCTCTGAAATCTTCTGGAAGCTGCCCTTGCCGGCAAGCGGAATCGTCATCCAGCAGCGGTCGTTACCACGTAGAAGCTGGATGCGGTTGGTGAAGCTGCCTTTCGAAAACTGCGTATCGTCGAGATAGATATAGCTATCGGCGATCATGAGCTGTTCGAAGAAGCCCGGCCAGGGAAACAGCATGGGTTGCGTAATGACGACGGCAGTCATGTCACACCTTCTCCAGTCGCTGCTCGGATGGCATCACGTCGCGCGTCATGCCGCCGGCCACATGCCGATGGCCCTCCGTCATTTGCCGATGCATTTGAGATATCCTCCCGGCGAGCTGGAAAGCACCAGCTTGCCGTTTAGCGCTTCGTCGGTCTCGAAACGATCGGTCTCCTCGAGATACATGTTGAGCGCCGTGTAGGGCTCGTCACCGGGATGCCAGATTTTCGAGCGCCTGTTCGGGGTCAGAGCCGTATCTTTTCCGTAGCCGAGCAGAGTATCGGCAACGACGATATACTGGCCCTCGGTGACCAGCGGGCCGTAGCAGCGCAGCTCGTCGAGAACGTGGTCGCGGCTGTGGTCGCTGTCGAGTACGACCATGACTGAAGCGCCTGCCGGAATTTCCGCTTTGACCCTGGCAAGCGTCTCGGCTGTCGTCGAGGGGCCTTCTATGAGGGTGATCAACGGCGAAAGCGGATGTTTTTCGATGGAATCGCGGTTGTGGGCGCGGATATCGATGTCGACGCCGATCACCTTGCCCTTGCCGATCACCTTCAGCAACGAAGCCATGAAGATCATCGAGCCGCCGCGCGCCACACCCGTTTCGATGATGACGTCGGGCTTGGTGTTCCAGATCACTTCCTGGGTGGCAATCACGTCGGCTGGCATCTGAATGATCGGCACACCCATCCAGGACCAGAGGTAGGCGTAGTCATACTTGTCGAGCGCTACCAGCGTGTTCAGCGAATGCTGAAAGGCTTCCTCGTCCTTGCCGAGAGCAAGCGACATTTCGCGCTTATGGGCTTCGAATTCGAGGCGATCGTCCTTGGTGGTCATAACTCTTTGAAACCTTCTGTATATTCTGCGCTCAGGCCGATTGACGGAGGTGAACGGCGCCATTGTCTTGATGGCTGCGGACGACCGAGATCAGTGTTTCCGCCACGCGGTCGATATCGGCCTCGCTCATGTCGTGATAGCTCGGCAGGTTGATCGCCCGCTCCGGAATGCTCCAGGCGTTGATGTTGGCCTGCTTTTCCGCAAACATCGAAAGGCTGGAAAGCGGGTGGAAGAAGACGCGCGCATCGATATTGGCGGCTTCGAAGGCCTGCTGCAGCACTTCGCGGGTGATGCCGGTGGCGGGATGGAAGACGGCTGTCGGCATCCAGGCGCCGTTGATCGTGCCGGTATATTCCGGGTTCATGCTGATGCCGTTCAGGGTCGAGAGCCGCACCATATAGGCTGCCAGGATCTCCCGCTTGCGGGAGACGAGCTCCTCGATGCGCTCCAGCTGGGCGCAGCCGAGCGCCGCCTGGATGTTCGACATCTTGTATTTGAAGCCGATTGCGTCCGGCCAGAACTGCTTCCTCTGTCTGCGAGCGCGGCCGTGATTGCTGAGCGTCAGCACCTTTTCATAGAGATCGGCGTCGCTCGTCACGAACATGCCGCCTTCGCCCGTCGTCAGCGTCTTGGTGCCGTGGAAGGAGAAGGTGCCGAAGACGCCCATGGAGCCGGCACGCCGGCCATGCCAGACCGAGCCGATCGCCTCCGCCGCATCTTCAATAACAGGGATGCCGGTGCGGCGGCTGATGTCGAGCAGCGCATCCATGTCGCAGAGATTGCCGTAGATATGGGTTGCGATGATGGCGCGTGTGCGCGGCGTAATCTGGCGCTCGACCTCCGCCGGGTCGATGCACCAGGTATCGGGAAGCACGTCGACGAACACGGGCTCGGCGCCCAGATGCTTGATCGGTGCAACGGTTGCGATCCAGTTCGTGTCGGCCAGGATCACCTCATCGCCGGCACCGATGCCAAGCGCGGCAAGACCCATATGCATGGCGCCGGTGCAGCTCGACGTCGCAATCGCGTGGCCGGTGCCGAGATAGGCGGCAAATTCCTTCTCGAAGCGGATGATATAGTCGTAGCAGCGCGCACCCCAGCCGTTCGCAGCAGCATCGGCTGCATAGCTCGTTTCAAGCTCGGTGATCGACGGTTTGGTGTAGAATATCCTGTTGGTCATGCCTTAATTCTTTGTGATGGGGCTGGGACTCACGCAATCGGGGCACACTGAACTCTGTAAAAACTAGGGGGTGAAACTGGCGCGAGGCTTTGCAGCGTCGGACGCAATTTCAGGCATCAGACGAGCACGTGCTGCGTCAGGTCGGTTTCGATGAAGATAAGGTTCGGCTTGTAGCCGAGCTTTAGGAAGTTCTCGCGCCGCGGCATGTCGGCGGCAAAGATCGCCGTCTTCTCCAGAAGAGCCGGATCGTGCGTCTGCGGGTCGGCGACGATTTCGATCTCCGGCAGCAGGCCGATGTCGCGCAGCATCTCGCCGATCGATTTCGGATCGGCCATGCCGCTGAGAATCAACCTGTTGATACCGGCGGTCGCGTTGACCTGATAGGTGAGCGTCTGGATCGCCACTGCCATCGGGAAGCTGTGACGAAGCTGGGCGACTTCCGGATGTTCGCCGAGCCCGCCGAGCGCCATGCGGGTATAAAGCTCGTAGGCCTTGATGAAGTCCTTGCGCGCTACCCAGAAACGGACGGCAACCGACATGCGGTTCAGCGTGAAGATCTTGCACATCTCGTCGTAGATGGTGCGCGCCTCGCGGCTGGTATTCAGCTTGCCGCGCTTGGCGGCGATATAAAGGAAGTATTCGAGACCGCCACGATACTTGTCCCAGGCGGTCATCACGTCGTCATTGCCGGCCTGCTGGCGTGCCGGCGCGATCTTGGAAACCGCTACCGAGCGATAGAAGGGCTGCTTGAGGAAAGTGACGGCACCCTGATCGACGAAATGGGCGAGATAGGAAAAAGCCCAGAAGCAGAAATCGCGTGGCACCCAGGCGGAGCGCAGGGCAGAGGAGCGATAGATGCCGATCTCAGGAAAGATGTGTCCGTTAAAGATGAACTGGAAGAGCTCTATGAAATTCTGCTGCGGAAACTTGGTGTTCTCGGCGATCTCATAGAATTGCGAGAGGTCCCGATCGTGGACTTCATCATAGAGATACCAGGGCGCCTGGCACGCGACGACATCCGGATTGGCGTCCAGATAGGTCATTGCAGCTTCAACGCCGGCAGGCACCAGGAAGTCGTCATCAGCGAGGTAGATCGAATATTCGCCGACCGCGTGGTGGAAGGCGCAGGCAAGGTTCGGGCCTGACCCGCCGTTGACGGCGCGGCGGTGATAATGAATAGGCAACCCCTTGGCGATGAATTCCTCGACAACCTGTGTCGTGTTGTCGGTAGAGGCGTTGTCGGAAATGACAATCTCGTAGGGGAAGCTGAAATTGTAGCTCTCGCAATGCTCCAGTGCGTTTCTGAGATAAGCCTCGCGATTGTAGGTCGGGATGCAGATGCTGAGTTTGATACCGCTCAAAGGCTCGTCTCCTGGCTGTAGCTTTCAAGCGCGGCGTCGCGCTCGCTGATGACGCTCGGCATAAACGGCCAGGCGATGGAAAAGGCGGGATCGTCCCAGCGGACGCCGCGGGCAAGCTCCGGCACATAGACTTCCGACATCTGGTAGAAGAGCTCGCAATCATCCTCGAGCGTCAGGAAGCCGTGTGCACAGCCGGCAGGTATATAGAAGGCGTTGTAGCTGTTGGCATCGAGTTCGACCGAGGCCCATTTCAGATAGGTCGGCGAATCCCGTCGCAGATCAAGCGCCACATCGAAGACCCTGCCGCGTGTGGCGCGCACCAGCTTGATCTCCGGTCGCGGCTCGGCCTGATAGTGCATGCCGCGCAAGGTACCCCGCTTGTGGTTCTGCGAGACGTTGCACTGCGGGTAGACAGGCACGAGACCGTGGTCCGCGAAGCTCTTGGCGTCGAAGGTCCGCGCGAACAATCCGCGCTCGTCGGAGCGCCCGTCGACCTCTACGATAAAAGCACCCGAAACCGCGGTCGGAATGAATTTCATCCGATCACCGTCAGTTCAGGCACGGCGACGGCGAAGCGTCCGCCCCAGGCGTCGACCCTGCTGTTGGCCGCAACGACTTCGTTCTTGATGTTCCAAGGCAGGATCAGAATGTAGTCCGGCCGTGTCTCGTCCATCTTCTCCGGCGCATAGATCGGCAGCTTGCTGCCCGGCAGGAAATGCCCCTGCTTATGCGGGTTACGGTCGACCACGTAGTCGATGAGGTCGGTGCCGACGCCGCAGAAGTTCAGGAGCGTATTGCCCTTGGCAGCAGCACCATAGGCAGCGACCGTCTTGCCGTTACGCTTGGCTTCGTTGAGGAAGGCGAGCAGCCCGTCCTTGATTGGCGCGACGCGGCTCTGGAAGGCCTCGTAGGTTTCGACCTTGTCGAAGCCGGCAGCCGCCTCATCTGCGCGCACCTTGGCGACGCCGGGGCCGGTCGGATGAGCGGTAGAGGCCGCCCTGCAGGCAAGCACGCGAAGGCTGCCGCCATGCGTTGGCAGTTCTTCCACGTCGAACACTTTCAGGCCGTGCGCCGCGAAGACCTTTTCGACTGCCAGCAGCGACAGATAATAGAAATGCTCGTGATAGACGGTGTCGAACTGGATGTTTTCCATTAGCCGCAGTAGATGCGGGAATTCGACGCTGACGACGCCATCAGCCTTCAGCACGCCCGAGAGCCCGCCGACGAAATCGTTGATATCGGGGACATGCGCCAGCACGTTGTTGCCGATGACGATGTCGGCAGCAAGGCCGCGGGAGACGAGATCGGCAGCCGTTTCCTTACCGAAGAAGCGAGCTTCCGTTGGCACGCCGACCTGCCGGGCGACCTCAGCAACGTTCTCGGCCGGCTCGATCCCGAGCACGGGCACACCGGCCTCGACGAAGTGCTTCAACAGATAGCCGTCATTGCTCGCCACTTCGATGACCTGCGATTTGTCGTCGAGGCCGAAGCGTTTGCGGGCCATGATGGTGAACTGACGGGCATGCTCCACCCAGCTATCGCTATAGGAAGAGAAATAGGCGTAATGGCTGAAAATGTCTTCCGGCGGGACGAAAGCATCGGCCTGCACCAGCCAGCATTCGGAGCAGACGAAGGCGCGCAGCGGATAGGACGGTTCCGGCTGCTTGAGCTGCTCTTCCGTCAGATATGCGTTGGCAAGCGGCGTCGAACCCAGATCGACGAAACGATGTTTCAAGGGAGCGCCGCAGAACCGGCAATTATGCGCTGTCATGATATTGCTTCCTCATAGGCTGCGATCTGGCTCAGCGAGAAGGCTCGCATGTCCGCTCCTTCGCGGTTGGCCTTGTACCAGGCGGCTGTCCAGTCGATTGTCTGCTGTAGCGTCAGGCGTGGACGCCAGCCGATGGCGGAAAGCGCCAAGGCCGAGCTCAGCGTAAGGGCCGGCGCTTCCGGCAGATGCGTTCCGGGTGCGAGCTTCCAGACATCGTTGACCCCATGGGCAAGGCCGAGCGCCTCGGCAAGTTCGGCAACGGTTGCGAAACTCTGCGGATCCGGACCGAAATTGAGCGCCTCGGGCAGCTTTTTCTCATCCGCAAACGTCAGCACTTCAGCGAACGCTAGATAACCGCCGAGTGGCTCCAGCACATGCTGCCAGGGACGGATCGCCTCGGGATACCGAAGCAGGATCGGCTGGCTACTTTCAAAAGCACGGATGAAATCCGGGATCAGACGATCCTTGGACCAGTCGCCACCGCCGATTACATTCCCGGCGCGCGCGGTCGCGACGCGGATGTCGCGCCCCTTGAAGAAGCTGTCGCGATAGCTCTGGACGACGAGTTCGGTGCAGGCCTTGGAATTGGAATAAGGGTCCTTGCCGCCGAGCGTATCGCTTTCGATAAAGGGAACGCCGCTGCCATTATTGGCATAGACCTTGTCGGAGGTGACGACGAGAACC
Source organism: Rhizobium sp. 768_B6_N1_8 (assembly GCF_051811225.1). Classification (NCBI taxonomy): domain Bacteria; kingdom Pseudomonadati; phylum Pseudomonadota; class Alphaproteobacteria; order Hyphomicrobiales; family Rhizobiaceae; genus Rhizobium; species Rhizobium sp. 768_B6_N1_8. Next base: position 4,683,225 of record NZ_JBPWPV010000001.1, read on the forward strand.
GTCCTGACCGAGGGCGTATCGCGGACTGCATCGAGAACGTTCGCGGTACCCATCACATTGGTTGCGAAGGTCTCGGCCGGATTTTCATAGGAGCGCCGGACCAGCGCCTGTGCTGCCATGTGGATGACGATTTCGGGCTCGAATTCGATGAGGCGCTGCTTGAAAGCCGCCGCATCCCTGATGTCGGCGATGTGGTGGCCCTGCCCGTTCCAGGGCGAAAGCCGCGCATAAAGAGAGGGACTGGTCTCGGGTTCGAGCGAGACCGCCGCCACTTCCGCACCGAGCTTTTCCAGCCACAGCGAAAGCCAGGATCCTTTGAACCCGGTGTGTCCCGTCAGGAACACGCGCCTGCCATTCCAGAAATCCGTCAGGCCCATATCTTCCACGGTGCCTTTCCGGAACTCCAGAGCTCCTCGAGCTGGTTGCGTTCGCGCAGCGTATCCATTGGCTGCCAGAAGCCGTCGTGACGGAAGGCTGCCAGCTGCTTGTTGGCCGTCAGCCACTGCATCGGACCGGCTTCCCAGATCGTGTCGTCGCCTTCGATAAGGTCGATGACGGAAGGATGCAGCACGAAGAAGCCGCCATTGATGCGCTGGCCGTCGCCCTTCGGCTTTTCGATGAAGGCGGTCACGACATCGTTCTCGATATTCGTCGCGCCGAAGCGGCCCGGGGGCGTCACCGCACACATCGTCGCCTTCAAGCCGTGGCTGCGGTGGAAGGCGATCTCCGAGCTGATATCGATATCGGCAACGCCGTCGCCATAGGTCAAACAGAAGGGCTCGTCCGGGTTCAGGTGGTCGCGGATGCGCCGGATACGGCCGCCCGTCATGGAGTTCATGCCGGTATCGACGATGGTCACCTTCCAGCTGGGCTTTGAGCCCTTGTGATATTCGATCGCGTTGGTGGCCAGGTCGACGGTGATGTCGCTGTGATGCAGGAACAGATTTACGAAATATTCCTTGAGCATATAGCCCTTGTATCCGGCGCAGATGATGAAATCACTCAGGCCGTGATGGGCATAGATGTTCATGATGTGCCAGAGAATCGGCTTTTCTCCGATCTCGACCAGAGGCTTAGGTCGCACGCTGGTCTCTTCGGCGAGGCGCGAACCCAGACCACCTGCCAGAATTACGACTTTCATCCCAGGCGAACTCCAAAGTGTCTGATAATATTCATTGCCGCCGGTATGCGCCTGGCGAATATGTCCGGTATGCGGGCAACGATCTCGACTGAGCGCAACGGCAGTAACTTCATCGTGATGCCGGTATCCGATTTCGTTCTTGTGCGAGGCTTGCCTTAGCCAGCGCGAAAATAACCAACAACCGGGCGGTTTCCGTCCGCCCGGCTGAGTGGTTTCCCGATAGTCTCTTGGAATTATTTGCTATTTTGCAACGCTCTGCGTCGACGCTGCATGCCTATGATTTTTGAGGGGTAAGAAAGCGCTCTGCTCGGAACGAGGCGCTTAAAGAATCCGGTCGATCTTATGCTGGATGTGCAGATTGGGCATCAAACCAGCCGTATGCGCGGCGCGATAAGCATTGCGCGCAGCATCGAACGTCACGCCCCACATGATGGCGCTGAGAAGAAACGCGATGATGTAAACTTGAATGCGCATGATTCCATCAAAATGCGGCATATCGGCATTTATGTGGCAGTGCCAAGCGTCGCTCGAGATCAAATTATTGTCGGTGAATAAAGACGCAGAAAACGACCACCACAACGGTGGGCACAGATAACAGGAAGAACCTGTATCTGTTTGATCTCATTAAGGATCAATGGGAATGGTGCCCAGAAGAGGACTCGAACCTCCACACCCTTTCGGGTACCAGCACCTGAAGCTGGCGCGTCTACCAATTCCGCCATCTGGGCGACGGAGAGCCATGTACGGGGGTGGCTCTTTGCTGTCAACAGGGTTTTTGAAGTTTTCCTGACAGTCTGTGAAAAAGCTTCACGAAGTCGTGGTCGCACCCCAGGGGGCAGTGGATGGCGTGGCCTGTTTCTCCACCCTATATAAAAGGACATTGGAAAGGAACGCGCCATGTTCGACCTTCGCCCCGCTCTTCTTGCCGGTTTGCTTGCCGCAGTGCCGTTGGGCGGGGCCAATGCCGCCTCGCCGTCGCTTGGGCCTATCAATACGCAGTCGACGATCTGCGATTATCGTGGCTGCTTCGGCTTCGGTCCGCAGCAGTGGCATCGCCCAGCCTACGTGCAGCCGAACTATCGCCCGCCGAATGCCGCCGGTCCAAAATATTACCAGCCGCCCGGACAATTGCCGCCGCGGCTGACCTACGATCCGCCGCAGGCACCACGCGTGCAGCCTTCGGCAGATAATCAGGCCCGCCATCAGCAATGGTGCCGGAACGAATACCGGTCCTACAATCCGCGCACCGATCGCTTCCTGACCTATGAAGGCATCTACAAGACCTGCAACTCGCCCTATAATTGAGCGTCAGCTCTCCAGCGAAGCGCGGTCGGTATGGCCGAGGTCGCGGTCGGGCTCGATGATGTCGCGCACGCGCTGCTTGAGTTCCTTCGGCCCCGGAAAACCGCCGTCGCGCTTGCGCTCCCAGATCAGATCGCCGTTGACGCGGATTTCGAAATTGCCGCCGGTGCCGGGAATGAGCGCCACCTCGCCAAGGCTGTCCGCAAAAGTCTGCAGCAGTTCCTGCGCCATCCAAGCGGCGCGTAGCAGCCAGTTGCACTGGGTGCAGTAGAGGATCGTCACACGGGCTTTCTCGGTCATGGGAATCTCCTTTTATCTGAGGGATCTAGACGCTCGCAAAAGGCGCTGCAATGTGCCCGCTGCCGAATCAGCGGACCGAAAGTTCGGATTCAGTCTTTTTTGATAATTTTCCGTTAGCTATTCCGGATTGGTGTCTTCGCAGAATGGCTGAAGCGCCCTGGTTCTTGTTTTGCGTAACGGTGCTCATGCGTTCCACGGCTATCCCAGCGATCCTCGTTGCCTGCCTCGCTCTGGCGGGCTGCTCGTCGGCTTCCGGTCCGGAAAGTCTTTCAGCAGGCGTCACTTCGAAGCCTTCGAAGGAAATCACGGCTTCCGTTACCCCGCCGCCGGCACCTGTGCCGCAGGCAACACTCGCTGCAACTGAAACGGACGATGCAATGCCGCAGGCAAGCCTCGCCTGGGAAGCGCCCGTGCCAGAGTCCCGCGCCTTCTCGGCAGTGACGCCTTCAGCCACATCGCAGCCCGGAATGCCGGTTCCGAGCGAACGCCCTGTCGAATTCGCCATGGCGGCCTCACCCGCCATCGAGCCGCCGACCCGCGGCCGTTCGCGCGTTTACGGCTATGGTTTCCGCGATGCCAAGCCGATCAATTTCGGCAAGATCTCTCCGCGCAAGCTCGCCGTCCACGGCGTCGATGTCTCGCGCTGGCAGGGCGATATCGACTGGGAAACGCTCAGAACCCGCGGCGCCAACTTCGCCTTCATCAAGGCGACGGATGGCGGCGATCACCTTGACCCGATGTTCAAGACCAACTGGCGGCGCGCCAAGGAAGCCGGCATCAAGCGCGGCGCCTATCACTTCTTCTACTGGTGCCGCACGGCCGGTGAACAGGCTGACTGGTTCATCCGCAACGTCCCGCGCGATCCGGATGCGCTGCCGCCAGTCATCGACGTGGAGTGGAACGGCGAATCGAGTTGCAAGGTGAAGCTTTCGCGCGCCCGCGTCCTGGAAAAGATGCAGGTCTTCATGGAAAAGATCGAGCGCCATTACGGCAAGCGCCCGATCATCTATACGGCCCCGGATTTCTACGCCGACAATCTCGAAGGCGCCTTCCAGAACTATCATTTCTGGCTGCGCGCAGTCGCCGAGCATCCTTCGAAGGTCTATCCGAACCGTAAATGGCTCTTCTGGCAATATTCCGGTTCGGGCCTGTCACACGGCGTCGAAGGCCGCATCGATCTCAATGTCTTCCGCGGCAGCGAGGAAGAATGGCATCGCTGGGTGGCCGGGCTTTAAAACGCAAAAGGCTGGCTCGATGGCCAGCCTTTCGTTCATATTTTGGGCTGAATCCGGATAGCTTAACCTACTCGTCGCCCATCTTCAGCGCAGCAATAAATGCTTCCTGCGGGATTTCCACCTTGCCGAACTGGCGCATCCGCTTTTTGCCGGCCTTCTGCTTGTCGAGCAGCTTGCGCTTGCGGGTAGCGTCGCCGCCGTAGCATTTTGCGGTCACGTCCTTGCGCAGTGCCGAGATCGTCTCGCGGGCAATCACGTTGCCGCCGATCGCGGCTTGGATCGGGATCTTGAACATGTGCTTCGGGATCAGCTCCTTGAGCTTCTCGCACATGTCGCGGCCGCGCTTTTCGGCGGCCGTCCGGTGCACCATCATCGACAGAGCGTCGACCGGCTCGCCGTTAACGAGAATCGACATCTTCACGAGGTTGCCCTCGCGATGGTCGGTGAGCGTGTAGTCGAAGGAGGCATAGCCCTTCGAGATTGATTTCAGCCGGTCATAGAAATCGAAGACGACTTCGTTGAGCGGCAGGTCGTAGGTCAGCATCGCGCGCGTACCGACATAGGTGAGCTCGATCTGGATGCCGCGCCGGTCCTGGCAGAGCTTCAGGATACCGCCGAGATAATCGTCCGGCGTCAGGATCGTCGCGCGGATCCACGGTTCGTGGATTTCCGAGATCTTGACGACATCGGGCATGTCGGCCGGGTTGTGCAGCTCGCGCTCCGTGCCGTCGGTCATGTACATCTTGTAGACGACGGACGGTGCGGTTGCGATGAGGTCGAGATCGAACTCGCGCTCCAGCCGTTCCTGGATGATTTCGAGATGCAGAAGGCCAAGGAAGCCGCAACGGAAACCGAAGCCGAGGGCAGCAGACGATTCCATTTCGAAGGAGAAAGAAGCGTCGTTGAGGCGAAGCTTGCCCATGGCGGCGCGCAGATCCTCGAAATCGGCCGCGTCGACCGGGAAGAGACCGCAGAACACCACTGGCTGCGCCGGCTTGAAGCCCGGCAGCGCTTCAGCCGTCGGCCGCTTGTCCTCGGTGATTGTATCGCCGACGCGGGTATCGGCCACTTCCTTGATCGAAGCGGTAATGAAGCCGATTTCGCCGGGGCCGAGGCTGTCGACATTGACCATCTTCGGTGTCAGCACGCCGACGCGCTCCACCTGGTATTTCGCATCCGTGCCCATCATTCGCACGGTCTGGCCCTTGGTCAGCACACCGTCGATGACGCGCACCAGAACCATGACGCCGAGATAGGTATCGTACCAGCTGTCGACGAGCAGCGCCTTCAGCGGCGCCTTTTCGCCGCCCGGGCTCTTCGGCGCCGGCAGCTTGTGGACGATCGCTTCCAGCACATCGGGAATGCCGAGGCCGGTCTTGGCCGAGATCAGCACGGCTTCCGACGCATCGATGCCGATCACTTCCTCGATCTGTTCCTTGATGCGATCCGGTTCAGCGGCCGGCAGGTCGATCTTGTTAAGGACGGTTACGATCTCATGGTTGTTGTCGATCGCCTGGTAGACGTTGGCGAGCGTCTGCGCCTCCACGCCCTGCGAGGCGTCGACGACAAGCAGCGAACCCTCGCAGGCCGACAGCGAACGAGAGACTTCATAGGCGAAGTCGACGTGGCCGGGCGTGTCGATGAGGTTGAGAATGTATTTCTCGCCATTCTTCGCCTGGTAGTGCAGGCGAACGGTCTGTGCCTTGATGGTGATGCCGCGCTCGCGCTCGATATCCATGTTGTCGAGCACCTGCTCGGACATCTCACGCTCGGCAAGGCCGCCGGTCGTCTGGATCAGGCGGTCAGCAAGCGTCGATTTGCCGTGGTCGATGTGGGCCACGATCGAGAAGTTGCGGATATGGGATAGCGGAGTCGTCGAATTGGTGCTCATGCGCGCCATATAGCAGCGCGCAGATCGCCCGCAAAGCGGTAATTATACCGGGGTTTACCCTATTTTGCAGACTGTGGCGTGTGGCTCAGACCGGCCAGGTCTCCAGCCGCCAGGCCGAATCCCAGAACATCCATTCATATTGGGAGGCGCGCACGAAAACCTCCATCATCTGCTGGCGCTCCACCGGCGAGGCGGCGCGGGCGGCAATGTCAGTCAGCGCAATCACTTCGCGCGCGCCGGCTGCAAATTGCGGATCGCCATAGGTGTTGATCCAGGCCTGGAACACATTGCCCTCGATCGCCGGCCTGCTCTTGATGCCTTCGCCGACATGCCAATAGATCCAGAAGCAGGGCAGGATCGCCGACAGTGCCACCGCATAGGAGCTGTGATAGGCCGTCGCCAGCAGGAAATTCGTATAGGCAAAGCACGAGGGCGAGGGCTCTGCCGCCGTCACATCCGCGCTCGAAATCCCGAACTGCGTCAGGAAACCGGCATGCAGACCCTGCTCGACGGTGATCGCTTTCTGAGCCGACCCGAGAAAGCGCAGCACCTGCGCATTGTCGGGCGCCTTGGCCGCGACGATGGCGAGGCAGCGAGCATAATGCTTCAGGTAGATCGCATCCTGCAGGATGTATTGGCGGAAAACCTCCGGTGGCAGCGTGCCATTCGAAAGTCGTTCCAGCAGCGGCAATCGCTCGATCTCGGCCATGATGGGCTTGATCCTGTCCCAGGCGGCAGCCGTGAAGCTCTCCGCCGGCTCAGTGCCTTGCGCAATACCGTCCATCTTGCTCTCCGCTCTTGAATCGCCGCTGCCATATATCGACGCCGCCATGGTGAAAGCAAGGCTGCTCGCGAGGACTTGATTCCATCATTGGATCATGTATTTCTCTTATAGTGGAATCATGGATTGACAAATGGAACAGGAATTCGAGCAGGCAATCGGCATCCGTATTCGCATGCTGCGGACGGAAAAGGGGCTGACACTGGATGATCTCGCTACTGCTTCCGGCGTGAGCCGCGCGATGATCTCCCGGATCGAGCGCGCAGAAGCGAGCCCAACGGCCTCGCTGTTGGCGAGGGTCTGCGCCGCGCTCGGCCTGTCGCTTTCAGAGTTTTTTGCCGATGAAGGGCAGGAAGCGTCGCCGCTCTCGCGTCGTCAGGACCAGCAGATCTGGCGCGATCCGGAAACCGGCTATATGCGCCGCGCCGTCTCGCCGCCGGGCACAGCCTCGGATGTCGATATCGTTGATGTCGAATTTCCGGCTGGCGCACGGGTCAGCTTCCCGCCGCATACCGCCAGCCGCGGCATGACACAGCACGTCTGGCTCTTCGATGGTGAGTTGGAAATGACCGCCGGCGAGACCGTCCATCGCCTCAAGCCCGGCGACTGTCTCTTCATGCCGGTCGGCGACGGCCATGTCTTTCACAATCCGGGTCACGCGCCGGCACGCTATTGTGTCGTGCTGGACCGCGGCGACCGTTAATTCACACGCTCATTTACAGGGGACCTATCATGCCGACCATCCGCCTTCTCTCCGCCGCCGAGGCACACGCGGCGATTCCCGACCTCTGCGACGTGCTTGCCGATTGCGTCAATGGCGGCGCCTCGGTCGGTTTCATGCAGCCCTATACACCTGCGGATGCTGAACCCTATTGGCGCGGCGTCGCTGAAGCCGTGGCCGATGGCGCCACTCTGCTCTTCGGCGCCGAAATGGATGGCAAAATAATCGGCACCGTCCAGGTCGGCGCTGCGCAGATGCCGAACCAGCCGCACCGCGGCGATCTGAAGAAGCTGCTTGTTCACCGCTCCGCTCGCGGCCATGGTTTGGCGCGCCTGCTGATGGACATGGCCGAACGGGAAGCGGCCCGTCGCGGCAAGACGATTCTCGTCCTCGACACGGCAACCGGCAGCGATGCTGAAGCCATCTACCCACGTCTCGGCTGGGAGCGGGTCGGCGTCATTCCCGATTATGCGCTCTGGCCTGAAGGTGGCCTGTGCGCCACCACCTTCTTTTACAAGCGCGTGGCCTGATCGCGTTGTGTAAAGGCGTCTATCGCGTCGGCCAGTCTTGAAGCCGGCGTCCAATGCAGAGCCTTCCAGCCGAAATCCTTGGCCGCCACGATATTCTCCTCGACATCGTCGATGAAGCCGATGTCATCAGGGGCAGCGCCAACGTCTTGCGTAGCAAGCCGGAAGAAATCGCTGAAAGGCTTTCGCGCGCCAAGTGCGGCAGAATAGAACATGCCGTCGAAAAGCGCGCCGAGCCCCAGCACGTCACGCAGGTAAGCAGCGCGCTGGTGTTCCTGGTTGGTGGCGAGGTAAAGAAGCGTGCCCTTGTCCTTTAGGCGGGCGAGATCGTCGAGCAGCTGCCGGTCGAGGCGGGAGTCGTTTTCGAACCAGTAGTCGAGCAAGGTCTGGGCGTTAAGATGCGGTGCGATCCGGCCGAGAACCTCCGTCAGGCGGGGTTCGATCGGCTCCTGGCCGGTGACGATGCCGACCCAGTAAGGCTTGAAGAATTCCTGTTGAAGTAACGGCGCAGGCAGACCTAGGTCGCGCTCGAGATAAGTGAAGAGCGGCAGACCATCCGCCGGCCGTCCGTGAACCAGCACGCCATCGACATCGACCATCAGGATTTTCATCGGGCTTAATCTCTTGAGGAAAAGGGACGCATTCTGAAATCGGGTTGAACGTGGCGTCATCTGCAGTGGCGATCAAGGCGTGTTCAGCGCTTTTTTCTTTAGACGGGCCTGTGTAAGGCTTGAGTCTGACAGACTGATTTGCGGAGGACACTCGTGCGCGTCATCTATTCCGAAGACCACAAGCTGCGTGATGCGAAGACGGAGCTGCATGATGGCCAGCTCGTGACGCCTTTCGAGGCGCCGTTCCGGGCGGAATGGATTCTCGCCGCAGTGAGGGAGGCGGGCTTTTCGGATGTCGTCGCCCCCGAACCGCACGGTCTCGAAACGGCGCGCAAGGTGCATGATCCGGCTTATCTGGAATTCCTGGCGACAGTGTGGGATCGCTGGGTGGCGGCAGGATATAAGGGCGAGGCGATCGCCAATTCCTTCCCCATCCGCCGCACCAGCCAGCGTGTGCCCGAAAACATCGTCGGCGTGATCGGCCATTATGCGAATGCCGCCGACACATCCATCACCAAGGGCTCTTATGAGGCGGCTGTTGCCTCCATGCGCTGCGCGATGACAGGTTCGGACTGGCTGAATGCCGGCCACCGCTTCGCCTTCGCGCTCTGCCGCCCGCCGGGCCATCACGCGGGCATCGATCTCTTCGGCGGCTATTGCTTCATCAATAATTCCGGCGTGGCGGCCCAGCGTCTGCTGGATCACGGCGCCAGGAAGGTTGCCGTGCTCGATGTCGATTTTCATCACGGCAATGGGACGCAGGATCTCTTCTATCGTCGCAGTGATGTCTTCACCGCCTCGCTGCATGGCGATCCCATCCACGCCTTTCCCTATTTCCTCGGTCATGCCGATGAAGCCGGCGAAGGGCAGGGCGAGGGCGCCAACCGCAATTACCCGATGGCGCCCGGCACCAGTTTCGATGTCTGGTCGGCAGCCCTTGCCGATGCGCTTTCTCGCATCAAGGCCTTCGGTGCGGAAGCCATCGTCGTGGCGCTTGGCGTCGATACGTTCGAGCGCGATCCGATTTCCTTCTTCAAGCTGAAATCGGAGGACTTCATTCGCATGGGCGAGATGATCTCAGCCGCCGGCCTGCCGGTCGTCACCTGCATGGAGGGCGGCTACGGAGTGCCGGAGATCGGCCTCAATGTCGCCAATGTGCTCAAGGGTCTGGAAGTCTGATCTCCTCCTGATGACCGACGAGACCGTTCCATCCGATATCCCGACGCCCCGCATGCTGAGCTGGGCACGCAACTCGACCATCTATCGTCTCGAGCGGCGCATGATGACGGAAAAGCAGCTCTTTGACGCCATCACCCGCAAGGCGAAGGAGAAATTCGAGGACATCAGCGCAGCGCAGATCAAGGCTGTCGCCGATTTCGCCGTCAAATTTGCCTATGACAACAAGGCGATCGACGATAGCGCCTATGCTGAAATCAGCACGCGTTCCGCCGTGCGCAGCGGCAAGTCGAAGCGCGCCATTGCCCAGAAGCTTGCGGTCAAAGGCGTCTCCAGCGACAAGGTGGAGGTTGCACTCGAAGAGGCTGACGATCTCTATGCCGCGGCGATATTCGCCCGCAAACGCGCCTTCGGCCCGTTCCGCCGCGTCGAGCTTGACGAAAAACGAAAGGCAAAGGAGCTCTCTGCCTTCGCCCGCAACGGCTTCAGCTTCGAGATCGGCAAGAAGGTTTTCGGTATGAGCTTCGAAGACGCCGAAGAGGTGATCCTCTCAGGCCGCCTCTGATATCGCATCAAGCCTTTTGCTGCCCCGATCAGAAGTTTGAATTTGTCGCTCATGCGCTGCTCTCCTATGAAGAGCGCGCAATCGGAGATATCAATGGAAGAAAGAACGAGCGCCGGACCGGGCACGCTAACGGCGAAGACGCCTGCTGCATTTGGCGGTGTGGCTGCCGGCGGCTTGATGTGCCTCATGTCCATGTCCTCCATCCAGTTCGGGGCGGCGCTGTCCTCCTCCGCCATCGCCACCTATGGGCCGGTCGGTGCCACCTGGCTGCGCCTCGCTTTCGCTGCCATCTTTCTGGCAATCGCGGTGCGCCCGCGCATCTTCAGCTACAGCCGCGCCCAGTGGACAAGTGCCCTGGTCCTCGGCACGACCACGGCGCTGATGACGATGAGTTTTTTCTCGTCGATCGAGCGCATTCCGCTCGGTCTCGCCGTCGCGATCGATTTTCTCGGACCGCTTTCCGTCGCGACCATTGGCTACGGATTGAGCCGGCGCCTCATCTGGCCGCTCATTGCCGCTTTCGGCGTTCTGGCCCTCGCTCATGACGGGGAAGGCTGGGTTGGGGATCCCCTTGGTGTTCTCTTTGCATTTGGTGCGGGAACCGGCTGGGCAATCTATATCGTGCTCACGAAGAAGATCGGCGCAAGCTTCAAGGGTCTTGAAGGACTTTCCATGTCGCTCATGGTTGCCGCGGTGGTCGCAACGCCCTTCGGCTTTGCTGGCACGGTGCCGAAGCTTGATGCCGACGGCCTGATTGAAATGGCGGGCCTAGCCATTCTGGTGCCACTGCTGCCCTACACACTGGAGCTGATCGCGCTGCGGCGCATGCCGACGGCCTCCTTCGGCATCCTCATGAGCCTGGAACCCGCCATTGCAGCCCTCGCAGGCTTCGTCATTCTGGCACAGCCTATGACGCTTCTGCAGATGGCCGGAACGGCTTTGGTCGTCGCCGCAAGCGCTGGCGCGACCTTTTCGGCAAGGCAGTAAAGCGTCAGCCCATCTTCTTCGCGGGATCGTCAAGCGCTGGATTGTAGAAGAGCGACAGCGTCAGGCTCTTTGCGATCCGCTCCGCAGTCGCCATGAACCACTCCTTGGCTTCCGGCGTCGGTGCCACATCGTCGAGCGTTTGCGAAAACAGCGAAAGCCATTTCGGGAAAAGCTCCGGCGTCATGTTCGCAACGCCGAGATGCGCCTGCACCGGCTTGCCGCCATAGGCGCCGCTGCGAAAGGCGACGGACGACCAGAAGCTCTTCATCTTCTGCATATGTTCGGGCCAGCGGCCGGAAAGCCGCGCATCAAAGACAGGTCCGAGCTCGGGATGCCTGAGCACCCGCCCGTAGAAAGTCTCCACCAGCTTCGAAATGAAGGCCTCGTCCACGCCGATCGCCTTCATCTCAGCCTCGGCTTTTTCACGGATCGCGGCAACATGCGCGGCTCGTCCCTGTATCTCGCTATTCATCTTTAACCCCGGTGCCGCGTGCTGCAGCAGCTTCCATATAGGTTGACGTGCTGCCTCAGCAAAGCGCGATCGGCAGATCGCGGCATTCTGTCAATCCCGCCGGGCTTTGATCTTGACCCACGCGGGTTGCCTCTTTAGATTTAGAATAATTCTAAATTACTGGAGATTCCTTATGTTGGCCCGTTTTTTCAGATCACCGAAACGTTCCTTCCGCTCTCTCTCCGAGCAGGAAATCCTGGCGCTCGCCATCGCCTCGGAAGAAGATGATGCCCGCATCTATCTCGCCTACGCGGAGCATTTGCGACAGGAGTTTCCGGCCTCTGCCAAGGTGTTTGAAGATATGGCGGAGGTGGAGGACACGCACCGAAAGTCGCTGATCGAAATTCACCGCCAGCGCTTCGGTGAACGCATCCCGCTGATCCGCCGCGAGCATGTCGAGGGCTTTTACGAGCGCAAACCGGACTGGCTGCGTGCCAACCTCTCTCTCGATGCCATCAGGCAGGAAGCCGAGGCGATGGAGGAGCAGGCCTACCGCTTCTATGTCGAGGCGATCAAGCAGACCTCCGATGCCTCCACCCGTCAGTTGCTTGGCGATCTCGCTCTCGCCGAACAGGGCCATGAGGACATCGCCCGCATGCTGGGCGACAAGCACACGCCTGACGATGTAAAAAAGGAGGAGGATGAGACCGCGCGCCGCCAGTTCGTCCTGACCTATGTGCAGCCGGGCCTTGCCGGTCTGATGGATGGTTCGGTCTCGACGCTGGCGCCGATCTTCGCTGCGGCTTTTGCCACGCAGGATACCTGGCAGACCTTCCTCGTCGGCCTGTCGGCCTCGGTCGGTGCCGGCATCTCCATGGGCTTCACGGAGGCCGCCCATGACGACGGCAAGATCTCGGGCCGCGGCTCGCCGATCAAGCGCGGCCTTGCCTGCGGCATCATGACGGCGCTCGGCGGTCTCGGCCACGCACTGCCCTACCTGATCCCGGACTTCTGGACCGCGACCATTACCGCCGCCATCATCGTCTTCTTCGAGCTCTGGGCGATCGCCTTCATCCAGAACAAATATATGGAGACGCCGTTCCTGCGCGCCGCCTTCCAGGTGGTCGTCGGCGGCAGCCTCGTGCTCGCAGCCGGTATTTTCATCGGGAACGCGTGAAGCATAGCTCAGAAATGAAAAAGGCCGGCTTTCGCCGGCCTTTCCCACAGTCCCCTCAAAATTAATTATTTCAGAGCGCCGACCAGAACGTCGCGGCCATTCTCGATGGTGACCCAGCGACCAGCATTGAAGCTCGACTGGCGCTTGATGAAGCTATAGGGCGTCGCAAACCACGGCTTGACGTCGGAAGCCAGGTTGTCGAGCACGAAATCGCCCTCGGCAGTACGCAACGTCAGCACCGCGTGACCTTCACCATCAGGCTTGCGAACAACTGTCATCAGCAGATCGGCAGGTGAGAAGCCACGCTGGATGAGGATACGGCGCTTCAGAAGCGCGAAGTCCTCGCAGTCGCCAGCCGTGGTCGGATAGGCCCAGACCTCGTCCTTGCCGTAGATTTCCTTGTCGGTCATCGGCGTGATGGTGCGGTTGACGGTCGCGTTGACCGAACGGACCGTGGCCCACTTGGCGCCGGTCATGGCGAGCGGACCGGCATTGCGGTTGGCACCGCATTCGCTGCGGTGCGTCTGACAGAAGTCGTAATGACCGACCGGCTGCGATGTCGCATTGCCGGTCACCATGGAGGCATTTTTGCTAGGAGCCGGAATAGCGGCCGGCGCCATTGCAAATACGGCCATCATGGCCACGAGGAAACCCTTGATCCGCACGCCCTACTTCCCTGCATCGCCCTTCATTTATTAACAAACAGTTAACGGAGAGGGCTGAAAGGAGTCAATCGTTACTTCTTGGGAGGGCCTTGCAACTCGTAGACATGGTTAAAATGCAACATAACCTTAGGGATATCTGAGCATAACTTGCTCAACCAAAGTCCTCTATTCGGGCAGTTGCATATTCTTTGGTGGACGACTGGCTTCAGTCTATCGGATGAGGCCTTTGACGGCGCTGCGCAGCCGCTCGATGTCCTGGGGGCGCGACAGCCTGTGGTCGCCGTCGCGGATGAAGGTCAGCACCACGTCGTCGGCAGGAAGATGTTCCACGAGTTTCATCGCATGCAGATAGGGCACGTCAGCATCTTTCATGCCCTGCAGGATATGGATTGGGCAGCCTGTTTCGATAATGCCGGTCAGCACCCGGTTCTGGCGGCCGTCCTCGATGAGGGCGCGTGTATAGATGTTGGGCTCCGGGCTATACTGCGAGCGTTCCTCGAAATAGCCGCGCTCCTCCAGCGAGGCGCGTTCCTTCTTCTTGAGGTGCGGCTCGATGAGATCAGAGGTGAAGTCCGGCGCCGGCGCTATCAACACCATGCCTTCGAGCTTTGGACCGCCGTCTTTCGCAAGCTCCTGCGCCACTCTGAGTGCGATCCAGCCGCCCATCGAAGAGCCGATGAGGATCATCCGTTTGGGGGCGGTATCGCGGATCACCGCGAGCGCCTCCTGCAGCCACCGCGAGATCGTGCCGTCGGTGAAGGTACCGCCGGAAAGCCCGTGACCGGAATAGTCGAGGCGGATGCAGGCGGCACCCAGTTCCTCCGCCAGCCGGTCGATTTCGACGGCCTTGCTGCCGCTCATGTCGGATCGGTAGCCGGATAGCCAGACGAGGGCGGGAAGGTCGGCGCCTGTCCGCGCCGGCCGCAGCAGCATGGCGATCTGCCGTGCGTCCTCGTCTTCACCGACTGTCAGGAACTTCGGCTGAAGAATGGGCATCTCGTCGGACATCGGGCAGAACTCCTATTATTTTGGTCTATAAAACAGATTCTTGACAGGCTGACAGCAGGTGATTTTTCCGCTATAGGATGTTATTGAATCCGTTGCAGTGATGGCGTGACCCGTTTGTGCCCCCTTTCGAACTGGGACACGAAGCTGCAACGTTCCGAACAACGCGAGGAGAATACGACCATTCGCAGACCCTTTAAAACCGACGCGCCCGTAAAGGATGGACCGCGTTCGAACCGTGAAATCCGCATTCCCAAAGTTCAGCTGATTGGGGCGAACGGTGAGAATCTGGGCGTCGTGCCTACCGACCAGGCCTTGAGAATGGCGGAAGAAGCCGGCCTCGACCTCGTCGAAATTTCTCCCAATGTCGAGCCGCCGGTGTGTAAGATCCTCGATCTGGGCAAGCTGAAATATGCCAACCAGAAGAAGGCCGCCGAGGCGCGCAAGAAGCAGAAGGTGGTTGAAGTCAAAGAAATCAAAATGCGTCCGAACATCGACACTCATGACTATGAAGTGAAGATGAAGGCGATGGGCCGCTTCTTTGACGAAGGTGACAAGGTGAAGGTAACGCTGAAGTTCCGTGGCCGCGAAATGGCCCACCAGGAACTCGGCATGAAGCTTCTCCAGCAGGTCAAGGCCGACACGCTTGAGATTGCCAAGGTCGAAGCCGAGCCCAAGCTCGAAGGCCGCCAGATGATGATGGTGCTGGCGCCGAAGTAACCGGTGTCGCATCCTTTCGCTCAAAGCCGTCCAACAGGGCGGCTTTTGTGTTTCTTGCGGGTGCAAGAATCATCATCCTCCCCGTTGCACTTTCACGACGCTGCGGTTATAAGCGCGCGTCCGAACTGACCGGCAGGGCATGCCGTGGCAGTTTCGAATGCTTGCGGGCAGGTTTCGTCACTGGCCCCGCAGATCAACAACAAACGCTCCCGCGCCTTTGGCGAAGACCGTGACAGGGCTTTCGCAGAAGGGCTTCTTTGATGAAGCGGGTGAGGAGCTCTCAGAACGGAGTAGCAAAATGCCCAAGATGAAGACGAAGTCCTCTGCCAAGAAGCGGTTCAAGATCACCGCCACCGGCAAGGTCAAGGCGGCTGCCGCTGGCAAGCGCCATGGCATGATCAAGCGCACGAACAAGTTCATTCGCGATGCACGCGGCACCATGGTTCTGGCAGAACCCGATGGCCGCAAGGTTGTGAAGAACTATCTGCCGAACGGTCTCTGAGACTATTCCGGTAACGCGTTAGATTAAGGAGATCATGAAATGGCACGTGTAAAAAGAGGCGTCACCGCCCACGCCAAGCACAAGAAGGTTCTGAAGCAGGCCAAGGGTTTCTACGGCCGCCGCAAGAACACCATCCGTACCGCCAAGGCTGCCGTTGACCGCGCCAAGCAGTACGCATACCGCGACCGCAAGGTTAACAAGCGCAACTTCCGCGCCCTCTGGATCCAGCGTATCAACGCTGCCGTCCGCGAATTCGGCCTGACCTATGGCCGCTTCATCGACGGCCTGAACAAGGCTGGCATCGAAGTAGACCGCAAGGTTCTCTCCGACATGGCAATCCATGAGCCGGAAGCATTCGGTGCCCTGGTTGCTGCCGCCAAGAAGGCCCTTGAATATCTCAAGGAAACCGGCACGGCTAACGAGTTTGAAGGCGCGGTTCGTTAACCAGCGCTTCCCAAGCTTGACGCTTTTTTGAATTTTGGGAAACCCGCGCTGGTTTGGGCTAGCGCGGGTTTTTCTTTCTTTGTACTGCTTGCGCGGCCTTGCCGCGCCCGCCTTTCGAACGCCGCCTGATCTGGACGGAAAGAAGACAATGTCAGATATCGACCAGCTTAAATCCTCTCTGCTTGCCGAAATTGCCGCCGCCAATGACGAGCCTGCGCTCGAAACCGTTCGTGTTTCCGCGCTCGGCAAGAAGGGCTCGATTTCTGAGCTGCTGAAGACGCTCGGCGCCATGACGCCGGAAGAGCGACAGACCCGCGGCGCAGCAATCAATGCACTGAAGAACGAAGTAACCGACGCCCTGGCCGACCGCAAATCGGTGCTGAAGGAAGCTGCGATCAACGCCCGCCTGAAGGCTGAAACGGTCGACGTCAGTCTGCCGGTCCGTTCCTCACCGGCCGAGCGCGGCCGCATCCATCCGATCAGCCAGATTGTCGACGAAATCACCGCAATATTCGGTGACATGGGTTTCTCGATTGCCGAAGGCCCCGATATCGAGACCGACTATTACAATTTCACGGCTCTGAACTTCCCCGAGGGACATCCGGCCCGCGAGATGCACGACACCTTCTTCTTCAATCCGGATGAGAAGGGCGAGCGCAAGGTTCTGCGCACGCATACCTCGCCGGTGCAGGTTCGCACGATGGAATCGCAGAAGCCGCCGATCCGCATCATCATTCCCGGCAAGACCTACCGCCAGGATTCCGATGCCACGCATTCGCCGATGTTCCATCAGGTCGAAGGCCTGGTCATCGACAAGAAGGCCAATGTCGCCAATATCCGCTGGGTGCTCGAAGAATTCTGCAAGACCTTCTTCGAGGTGGACAGCGTGACGATGCGTTTCCGCCCGTCCTTCTTCCCCTTCACCGAGCCCTCCTTCGAGGTTGACATCCAGTGCGACCGCTCCGGTCCGATCGTCAAGTTCGGCGAAGGCACCGACTGGATGGAAATCCTCGGCTGCGGCATGGTCCACCCGAACGTGCTGCGCTATGGCGGGCTCGATCCGGACGAATATCAGGGCTTTGCCTGGGGCATGGGCCTCGACCGTATCGCCATGCTGAAATACGGCATGCCCGACCTGCGCGACTTCTTCAATGCCGATGTCCGCTGGATGAATCACTATGGCTTCCGCCCGCTCGACATGCCGACGCTGTTCGGCGGTCTCAGCGTTTAAGGGAGGATTGGACCTATGAAATTCACGCTTTCCTGGCTGAAGGATCATCTGGAAACGGATGCCACGCTCGATGAGATCTGCATCCGCTTGACTGAGATCGGGCTGGAAGTGGAAGATGTCGACGACAAGGCGGCCTTCAAGCCCTTCGTCATCGCCAAGGTTCTCTCGGCCGAAAAACACCCGCAGGCCGATCGCCTGAAGGTGCTGATGGTCGATATCGGTGAGGGTGCTCCGGTGCAGGTCGTCTGCGGCGCACCGAATGCGCGTGCAGGCCTCGTCGGCGCCTTTGCTGCTCCTGGCACCTATGTTCCCGGCATCGACGTGACGCTGTCGGTCGGCAATATCCGCGGTATCGAAAGCCGCGGCATGATGTGCTCGGAAAAGGAACTGCAGATCTCCGACAATCACGACGGCATCATCGACCTTCCGGAAGATGCGCCCGTGGGCACGAGCTACGCCGCCTATTCCCATCTCGACGATCCGGTCATCGAGATCAACCTGACGCCGAACCGTCCGGACTGCACCTCGATCTATGGCATCGCGCGCGATCTCGCAGCCTCCGGCCTCGGCACGCTGAAGACGCGCCCCGCGCCGTCCTTCGCCGTCGAAGGCGAAACGCCGGTCAAGCTGACGCTCGAGCTCGATGATGCAAAGCTCTGCCCGGGCTTCAGCCTCAGGCTCGTGCGCGGCGTGAAGAATGGTCCGAGCCCGCGCTGGATGCAGCAGCGGCTGCTCGCCATCGGCCTGCGCCCGATCAATGCGCTCGTCGATATCACCAACTACATGACCTTCGATCAAGGCCGGCCGATGCACGTCTTTGACGCCGCCAAGGTCAAGGGCAACCTGACTGTGCGCCGCGCCAAAGAAGGCGAGACGGTATTGGCGCTCGACCAGCGCGAGTACAAGCTCGGCCCGAACAATGTCGTCATCGCCGACGAGGACGGTATTGAATCGATCGGCGGCATCATGGGCGGCGAACATTCCGGCTGTGATGAAAACACCGTTGACGTGCTGATTGAATCCGCTCTCTGGGATCCGATGAACATCGCCAAGTCTGGCCGCGCGCTCGGCATCATCACCGATGCGCGCTACCGTTTCGAACGCGGCGTCGATCCGGAATACATGGTTCCCGGCCTCGAGCGCACGACGGAACTGGTGCTGGAACTTTGCGGCGGCGCCCCGGCAAAGGCGGAGATCGTCGGCTACAAGGGTTACGAGCCGAAGATCGTCGACTTCCCCTATTCGGAGGTCAAGCGGTTGACCGGCCTCGAGGTCTCGACGGACGAAAGCAACACGATCCTGACCCGTCTCGGCTTCAAGGTTTCCGGCTCCGGCGAACGCGTCTCCGTGGCGGTTCCCTCCTGGCGTCCTGACGTGGACGGCAAGGCCGATCTCGTCGAAGAGGTCATGCGCATCCACGGCGTCGACAACATCAAGCCAGCGCCGCTCGAAAGTCATGCTGCTGTCAACGGTCGCATCCTGACGGTGCTGCAGATCCGCACCCGCTCCGCCAAGCGCGCGCTCGCCTCGCGCGGCATGCTGGAAGCCGTCACCTGGTCTTTTATTCCGGAAGATCAGGCAAAGCTCTTCGGCGGTGGTTCTCCGGCCCTCAAGCTTGCCAATCCGATCGCAGCCGAAATGTCGGACATGCGCCCCTCGCTGCTGCCGGGTCTGCTGACGGCCGCCCAGCGCAATGCCGATAAGGGCTATGGCGATGTGGCGATCTTCGAAGTCTCTGGCACCTACGAAAACGACACGCCGGAAGGCCAGCGGCGCGTCGCCGGCGGCATCCGCCGTGGCACGGCATCGCTTTCCGGCGCCGGCCGCATGTGGTCGAATGCGGCAAAGGGCGGCGGCCAGCCGGTCGATGTCTTCGATGCCAAGGCCGATGCGCTTGCCGTTATCGAAGCCTGCGGCCTGCCGACGGGCAATATCCAGATCGAGCGGGGTGGTCCGGAATGGTATCACCCCGGCCGTTCCGGGACGATCAAGATGGGTCCGAAGGTGATCCTCGGCTATTTCGGCGAGTTCCATCCGACCACGCTTGAAAAGCTTGATGTGTCCGGTGCTCTCTGCGGCTTCGAAGTCTATCTCGATGCCATGACAGAGCCGAAGAAGAAGGCGACCCGCACCAAGCCGGCGCTCGAACTTTCGCCCTTCCAGGTGGTCAAGCGCGACTTCGCATTCGTCGTCGACAAGACGGTGGAAGCCGGCGCCATCATCAAGGCGGCCACCAGCGTCGATCGCAAGCTTATCACTGGCGTCAACGTCTTCGATATTTTCGAAGGTGCCTCGGTTGGCGAGGGTAAGAAATCTGTTGCGATCGAGGTCCAGATCCAGCCGGCCGACCGCACGCTGACCGACGAGGATTTTGAAGCGCTGACGCAGAAGATCGTCGCCAGCGTCGCCAAGTTCACCGGCGGCGTCCTCAGAAGCTGATCCGGCTAACAGAAAGTTTGAGAAGACCGGCGGCGCAAGCTGCCGGTCTTTTATATGTGAAGATGATAGAGCTTGCTGACGATCGTCCAGCGTCCGTCGATCTTCAATAGTGACAGATAGTCGGTGAAGCGCATGCCGGCAAAATCGTCGGTCACTTTCACAGTCGCCGCATCGCCGGAAATATCGATGCTGCCGATGTCCATATAAGGCTGAGTTCCGGGTGGTGCGGCCCCTTCCTCAAGGATTGCCGCGATGAATTCATCGCGCGAGAGCCATTCCACCGCATTCTGATAGTGCCCGATGATCGAGCTCTTCGGGTGAAAGGCTTTCTTCAGGGCTGCTTCATTGGCGAAGGCCATGCCCTCGACATAGAGATGAACCGTCGCTTCGATTGCCTGCCTGTCGGCCATATCGACACCTCGCCTCACATTCTGAAGGAAATGATAGCGGGGTCGTCGGCGAAGGCAAGGCTGGGAGAAGGAGAGCGGCCGGCGCCGGCCGCTCTCCTTGCCGGTATGAGGACAAGTATCAGGCTGCGCGAGACGCTTTCTGGTTCGCGGCAGTCGTTGCAAGCTTCGTCAGAAGCTGGTCGGTCTTGCCTTCTTCCTGCAGCGTCTGATCGAGAAGCGTGACGGCTCCCTTGAAGCCCAGCGTCTGCGCCCAGGTCTTCAGTGTCCCGTAGCGAGCGATTTCATAATGCTCGACGGCCTGAGCCGAGGAGATCAGGCCTGCATCAATCGCGGCAGTACCTTTGAAATCCTCGATGATTTCCTCGCCTTCGGCAATGATGCCCTGGATCGCCTCACAGGTCTTGCCCTGGGCGCGCTTGCCGATGATTTCGAAGACCTGCTGCAGCCGCTCGACATGACCTTCGGTTTCTTCGCGATGCTTCTCGAAACCCGCCTTCAGTTCCTGGGACTGGGCAGCGCGCGCCATCTTCGGCAGGGCGCGCAATATCTGCCGTTCGGCGAAATAGATGTCCTTGAGCGTATCGTAAAACAGATCTTCCAGTGTCTTTTCCTTGGCCATTGTTCCGTTCCTTCGTTAGGGGATTCGCGCCCTTTCGGCGACACTCTTAGAAGCGAATACCGCGCTAATTGTTCCCGGCGCATTTCGGGTGGAACGGCTCCATTTTCCGGGCAATGATGTCTGGAGCAATCGGGGAGGACAGTGCATGAAGAGCCCGGGATCGATGAAGGGACTGGAGGATCTCGGTCGGGTGCGCCTGTCTCGGAACTTCTTCTTCCGCGATTTCCTCCACTCA
Source organism: Rhizobium sp. 768_B6_N1_8 (assembly GCF_051811225.1). Lineage (NCBI taxonomy): Bacteria > Pseudomonadati > Pseudomonadota > Alphaproteobacteria > Hyphomicrobiales > Rhizobiaceae > Rhizobium > Rhizobium sp. 768_B6_N1_8. Next base: position 4,704,360 of record NZ_JBPWPV010000001.1, read on the forward strand.
GAGATCGCCGATTTCTATCGCATCCCGAACATCCCCGACGATCCCGATCTTGCCGTCGAAACGGGCCGGCGTCTCTGCGAGGAATTGCTGGAGCCGTTGGAAGCGACGTTCGGGCGCCTTCATATCCGCTCCGGCTACCGCTCGCCTGCGGTCAATCGCTTCGGCAATGAGAACAACCTGAACTGCTCGACCAATGCCGCCACCGCCGCCCATCATATCTGGGACATGCGCGACTTCGACGGCTGCATGGGAGCGGCCGCCTGCATCGCCGTTCCCTGGGTGGTCGATCGTTATAGTGACGAAAGCAATTGGCAGAGGCTCGCCTGGTGGATCCATGACCACCTACCCTATGCCTCGCTTTGCTTCTTCCCGAAACTATGGGCCTTCAACATCCAGTGGCATGAGCGGCCGAAGCGGGTGATCCAGAGCTATGTGCGCCCGCGCGGCATCCTGACCAAGCCGGGCATGGCCAATTGGGAAGGTGATCATTCCGAATGGTATGAGGGCTTTCCGCAACTCAAAAATTGATGCGGTAGCGGATGTGGCCGTCACTCTTGACGTATGTATCATAGAGCGCGCGGGCCGTCTTGTTCTGCTCGCTCGTATGCCAGTAGAGCCGCGACCAGCCGTTCTTCTTGCAGAGGGCTACGAGGTCGTCCATCAGCGCCCGGCCGACACCCTTGCCGCGCACATTTTCTGATACGAACAGGTCTTCGAGATAGCAGTCCCTACCGCGGATCCATGTGCCTTCATGTGTCAGGCAGAGTGTAAAGCCCACGACTTCGCCGTCGAGTTCCGCCACTCGCATGAAGATTGCCGACGCCGGATCGAAGACCCGGCGCCAGGTGGAATCGGTAATATCGGCATCGACGGTGACCTCGTAGAACGCGAGATAGTCGGCCCAGAGAGCACGCCAGCGCGTCTCGTCTTCGGGTCTCGCATCGCGGATCGTCACGGTCATGCCATCACCTCGTTTCAGGCGCCTACCTCGTCAAGCAGCGCCATTGCCTCGTCGGAGAGCTTGAGCGTTGCCGATTTCACCAGGCTTTCAAGCTGCGAAAGGCTGGTAGCACTGGCGATCGGCGCCGTCACGCCCTTCTTGCGCAAGAGCCAGGCGAGAGAGATTTCCGCCGGCTTGGCGCCCGTCTCGGCCGAAACCTTGTCGAGTGCCGCGAGAATGCGCATGCCCTTGTCGTTGAGATACTGGGCAACGCGGCCTTCGCGGGCCCGGCCCTCCGTATCCGCCTTGCTGCGGTATTTGCCGGACAGGAACCCGGCTGCGAGGCTGAAATAGGTGATGACGCCGATATCGTCCTTCACGCAGAGATCGGCAAGCGGGCCTTCAAAGCTCGAACGCTCATAGAGGTTATATTCCGGCTGCACCGCCTGATAGCGCGGCCGGCCGGCCTTGTCCGCGGCGTCGAAGGAGGCCTGCAGCAGGCTCGCATCATAGTTCGAGCAGCCCACGGAGCGGATCTTGCCCTGTTCGAGCAGCTTGGCATAGGCGCCAAGCGATTCCTCATGCGGCGTATCGGCATCCGGCCAGTGCGACAGATAGAGGTCGATATAATCGGTCTGCAGCCGGCGCAGCGAGTCCTCAACTGCCTTCAGAATATAGTTGGCCTTCAGCGTCTTGCCCTGCCCCATGTCGGAGCCGACCTTGGTGATGATCACGGCCTTGTCGCGGGAGACCTTTCCCTTCTTCAGCCACTTGCCGATGATCTCTTCAGAGTCGCCGCCCTTATTGCCCGGCACCCAGGCGGAATAGACGTCGGCGGTGTCGATCGTGTTGAGACCCGCATCGAAGAAGCCGTCCAGAATATCGAAGGACGTTTTCTCGTCGGCCGTCCAGCCGAAGACATTGCCGCCGAAGACGATCGGCGAGATCGAAAGACCTGTTTTTCCAAGCCGGCGCATTTCCATGGCGCTCTCCCAAAATGCTGAAGTGATTGAAATCTGAAACGGCAGAACGCCGTCCATCGGTAACCTAGCGCGGAGTGTCCTGGAAGGAAACCAAACTTCCGTGATCGGCCGTCGCGCCATTGCGCCGCAAGAGAGGGCTGAATAAGGTGCGCCCGATGGATTTCAGGAGGACCTTTCATGTTGCGTTTCGGTATACTTTCAACGGCCAAGATCGGCCGGGACAATGTCGTTCCCGCCATTCAGGATGCGGAAAACTGCGTTATTACCGCTATTGCCAGCCGTGATTTTGCGCGCGCCCGTGACATGGCGGACCGCTTCTCCGTGCCGCATGCCTTCGGCTCCTACGAGGAAATGCTGGCGTCCGACGTGATCGATGCCGTCTATATTCCGCTGCCGACCTCCCAGCATATCGAATGGTCGATCAAGGCTGCGGATGCCGGCAAGCATGTACTCTGCGAAAAGCCGATTGCGCTGAAGGCCTCCGAGATCGACGATCTCATCGCCGCCCGCAACCGCAACAAGGTCATCATCAGCGAAGCCTTCATGGTCACCTATTCGCCGGTCTGGCGGAAGGTTCGCTCGCTTCTCCAGGATGGCGCGATCGGCGAGCTTCGGCATGTGCAGGGCGCCTTCACCTATTACAACCGCGACCCCGGCAACATGCGCAACATCCCGGCGCTTGGTGGCGGCGGCCTGCCTGACATCGGCGTCTATCCCGTCATCAGCACCCGCTTCTCCACCGGCAAAGAGCCGTCCTGGGTCCAGGCGATCACCGAGCGCGATGCCGAGTTCGGCACCGATATCTATTCCAGCGTGAAGGCCGATTTCGGCGATTTCGAGCTGAGCTTCTATATTTCCACCCAGATGGCCGGCCGCCAGATCATGGTCTTCCACGGCACCGACGGCTATATCGAGGTCAAGTCGCCCTTCAACGCCAATCGCTGGGGCCCTGAGGAGATCGAAGTGACCAATCGTGGTCATAACGAATCCCAGATCATCCGTTTCCAGGACAGCCGCCAGTACAGGTGCCAGGCGGAAGCTTTTGCCCGCGCTGCTGCAGGCGAAAAGGAAGAGATCGTTACGCTGGAAGATTCCAAGCTCAACCAGAAGGTCATCGACGCCATCTACCGCGCCAGCGAGCAGGATGGTTGGGAAGCCGTTTAATTTTTCTCGGCTTTGCCGCGGAAGACGAAGCGGGAATAGCCGAAGAAGCTGAAGAACATCGACGCTGCGGTCGCGAGCACCATCGCGACAAGCGGCTGCAGCGCCGGTAGCGATAGAAGCAGCGCCGAGTAGAGCCCATAATTGACGAGGGCGGCCGTCACGCCGACCGACCCGTAGCGGAAGCCTTCTGCGGCCAGCGACCGGCCTGATCGGTCGAACGTGAAAGTCCGGTTGAAGGCCCATGTCGTCGCCATCGCGAGCGCAATGGCAAACAGCCGGGCGATGAAGGGACCGAGTGGCGTCACGTGCAGGAGCAGCGCAAGCACGCCCGCATCGACGATAAAACCCAGCCCACCGGCGATCGCGAAACGAACGAGCTTCTTCATGCGGCATCCGCTTTCTTGCCATCAAGCGTTATGGCTGAGGTTTTATCCTTTACCGAAACCGGTGCCGCAAGGCTCATATAATGGATGCGCAACTGCTCAGCCCGCGATCGCGCAACGGAATCGAGGATTACACCGGCAGTAAACAGCATGATGGAGATCATCGCCAGTGCCGTCGAAAGCACCCAGGTCGGCATGCGGCTGACGAGGCCGGTTGCAAAATATTCTGCCAGCACCGGCCCCATGAAGCCGAGACTTGCCAGCATGAAGAGGGCGCTGATCGTGCCGAAGAAAGCGAAGGGCCGCGTTTCCTTCATCAGCATGGCAAACATCCAGAGGATCTTGCCGCCGTCGCGGAAGGTCGACAGCTTCGAATGCGAGCCTTCCGGGCGCCTCCCGTAATGCAGTTCCAGTTCACTGACAGGCAATTTCAGCCGCGACGCATGCACCGACATTTCCGTCTCGATCTCGAAGCCGCCGGAAACCGCGGGGAAACTCTTGACGAAACGGCGTGAGAAGGCTCGATAGCCGGAGAAGATGTCGGTGAAGTCAGGCCCGAAGATCGCGCGATAGAGGATGTTGAACAGCCGGTTCCCGAGGGCATGTCCCTGCCGGCCGGCATCGTCATGCACGCCGCGCCGCGTGCCGACCACCATATCGGCCCGTTCCGTCAGCAGCGTCCGCACCAGCTCTTCGGCATCCTCGGGCGCATAGGTCCCGTCGCCGTCGGCGATGATGTAGATGTCGGCATCGATATCGGCGAACATGCGCCGCACCACATGACCCTTGCCCTGGCGCCGCTCGCGCACGACATGCGCGCCGGCGAGCATGGCATGCAACGCCGTGCCATCGGTGGAATTGTTGTCGTAGACATGGATATGCGCATCGGGCAGTGCCGCCCGGAAACCCCTGACGACAGCCCCGATCGTCGCCGCTTCGTTGTAGCAGGGAAGCAGAACGGCAATATCAGGACTTTCGCTGAGCGATCGCGCCATGAGGTTACACTCGTTACAAAGAAACCGCGGCGAATTTACGCCATGCAGCGTTAACAAGCCCCTATAAGAAACGAAAGCTGTCACGTCCCGTGGTTTACACTTTCTTGACAAGCCAAGGCTAAGGTTTGCCCATCACGCAACGACCTGGCTATCATGATGAACGCAGTGCAGCCGATCGCCAAGGCGCAATCCGCATCAGCCAGGACTGGATTCGTCGGCAGTATCCGGCAGATGCTGACGCGTCTCCTGCCATCCGCTCTCATCTACACCGTTATCCTGATCGGCATTATCACCGTCATGAAATATGCCGGAGGTCCGGTCGATTATGTCGGCCCCGATAATGACGACGGCATGCGCTTGGTGGAGGTCAGGGATTTCCTGAACGGGCAGGGCTGGTTCGATCTGATGCAGTATCGGCTCGGTCTGGGGGAAGGCACGCTCATGCACTGGTCGCGGCTGATCGACCTGCCGATCGCTGCGCTCATTCGCTTCTTCGGCCTCCTCCTCGGCCATGATGCTGCGGAAGCTGCTGCACTCGTGGTCTGGCCCCTGTCGCTCGTTTTTCCTGCCATGCTTGCCATGGGCCTTGCCGGCCGTCGTGTCGGCGGCCTTGCCGGCATGCACCTGTCTTTCTGCTTTGCCGGCATGGCGATCTATACTGGCAATCGTTTTGCGCCCGGCGCCATCGATCATCACAATGCCCAGCTCGCGCTCGTCGCGACCATGGTGGCGATGCTCTTCGATGAAAAACAGCGCGCCTGGAACTACGCCGTCGCTGGCGTGTCAGCCGCATTGGCGATTGCGATCGGTGCGGAAACCACGCCCTTCGTTGCCATCTATTGCTTGGTCGTGGCATTTCTCTGGGTCTGGGAAGGCGAGCCGTTCGCCGCCGCCACCAGGGCTTTCGGCCTTAGCCTCGCTGTTGCGATCAGCATCCTCTTCTTTGCAACGGTGCCGCCACAGCACTATTCGGCGGTGACTTGCGACAATCTCTCGCTCGGCTTCTACAGCCTGGCGACGATTGGCGGTGGCATGCTGCTTGCCTCCGCGATCTTTGCCAGCCGTCTCGGCCGCGGCTTGCGTTTCGCAGTGCTTGCGGCGGTCGGTGCCGCCGTTTTCGGTTCGGTTATGGTCATTGCGCCTGAATGCCTGCGCAATCCGCTTGCCGATCTCGATCCTATGCTGGTCGAGCTCTGGCTGCGCAATGTCTCGGAAGCGCAATCCATTCTCGCGCTCAGCCGGACAGATCCCTTTTCCATCGGCGCATTCTATGCGCCTGGCCTGCTCGCGATCGCCGTCTGCATTTTCCGCTCCGTGCAGGGCGATCGCGTGCAGGTCCATCTCGTCCTTCTGGCGCTCTTGAGCGTCAGCTGGGCCGTCGCACTGGTCCAGGTCCGTGGAGCCGTCTTCTCAAACCTCCTGTCCATCCTGCCGCTTGCCTTGCTGATCATCGATGTGCGCCGCATGTCGAACGGCGACAGCGAAAATGCCGCAGCTGCCCTCGTCTATATCGTGACGGTTCTCGCAAGTGTGCCGGCGGTATGGGCCGTCGGCGGCGCGCTCGTCGAGATGCAGGTCAACAAGACAAAGAATGCAGACGAGGCAGAGGGCCCTTCATGTTCCTCCAGGCAGGCACTCGCGCCGCTCGGCGTCCTGCCTGCCGGTCTCGTCTCGGCGCCGTCGGAGATGGGTGTGCCAATCCTGCGCTACACCGCCAACCGTGTTTTGTCGGCGCCCTATCATCGCAACCAGGGCGGCATGCTGACCGAGATGCATATCGGTCTGGCCGAGCCGCAGGAAGCAGAGGCATTTCTGAAGGGAGCGGGCGTCACTGTGCTTGCCTTCTGCCCGGATGATCTGCAGACAAGTGAAATCGCCAGATTGAAGCCCGACGGGCTCTATGCGCAGCTGGGGAAGGGCAGTATCCCTGCGTATCTCGACCCGTTGCCAAAAGCTGCGGGCAGCGGCGTCCAGTTCTTCCGTTACCGGCCGGCGTCGGACTGACGTCCTGTCTTTCAGGAGTGGACGAGCACAGCCCGCAGGCGATCGGTGGTAAAGAGGCCGCCGAGATAAAGCAGCAGGCCGGCATTGTAACCGATGATCGTGTAGAAAAGCGCCAGGAATGAAACCGCACCGCCCGAGACAATCGCGGCGATGGCAAAGGTTACGGCGATCAGCATGGCGACGATTGCAATGACGCCGGCTGAGCGCATAAGGCCAGCGGTGAGGCCCAGGGTGGTTGCTGTCAGGATGATCATGTCGTCACCTCTTCTTCAGGTCGTTTGCGAGGAGCCTAGGGGCCCTCCGCTAACAAAAGTTTATTGGCCACCCTTAATGAAAGCTGCAATTGCAGCCATGGTTACGGATGCGTTCACCTGACGGCATTTCCTCCGGCTTGCGCCGGGCATGCGTTTCGATATAAGTCAACTCTGTTACAGGCTGAAAAGTTCCGTTACTTTCTCATTTACGTAAACGGAACTCCCCCTCAACGGCAACGACGTAGAGCGAAGCAGCATCACGCTGACTATTCGATCGGCGCCTGATCGACTGGTTGTTCGGAAAGAGGGCGAGCCGATACCTATAATGGTTGAACATAGCGACGATGAAAGAAGCGATCCCTCCCGCGCCTTCCATCGGCGGGGAATACTCACTGTCACCAGCATGCTCATTTTTCGGGTCGGTGTTCGCCACTCCCTACGAACGTGAATGATACTAAGATTTTTTTTGGAGTAGCGATATCCCTATTTCTTGGGTCTCCCACCGATTTTTGTATAAAAATTCGCCCTTCTCCTACCCCGACCTTTCCGTTTAGGGGCGATCAAAATAGAAAGGGGGGATGAGCAATGTCTTTGACGGCGATTCGCCTACTAACCTTGCGGAATATTCGGTCTCGGAGCTCTCCGGTTCCATCAAGCGGACCGTCGAGACGGCCTTCGATCAGGTGCGTGTACGCGGCGAGATTTCGGGTTACCGCGGCCCGCATTCCTCGGGCCACGCTTACTTCTCGCTGAAGGACGACCGCGCGCGTATCGATGCAGTCATCTGGAAAGGCACTTTTTCTCGCCTGAAGTTCCGCCCGGAAGAGGGCATGGAGGTGATCGCGACCGGCAAGGTCACGACCTTCCCCGGCTCATCCAAATACCAGATCGTCATCGAGACGCTGGAGCCTGCCGGCGCCGGCGCATTGATGGCGCTGATCGAGGAGCGCAAGCGTAGGTTGGGCGCCGAGGGCCTTTTCGATCCCTCACGCAAGAAGCGCCTGCCTTTCATGCCTAAGGTAATCGGCGTCGTGACCTCGCCGACGGGCGCCGTCATCCGCGATATCCTGCATCGTATCTCCGATCGTTTCCCCGTCCATGTCATCGTCTGGCCGGTCAAGGTTCAGGGCGAAGGCTCTGGCGAGGAGGTGGCAAACGCTATCAACGGCTTCAACGCCCTGGAGCCTGGCGGCGATGTTCCACGCCCAGATGTGCTGATCGTCGCCCGCGGCGGCGGCAGTCTCGAAGATCTCTGGAGCTTCAACGACGAAATCGTCGTGCGGGCCGCAGCCGATAGCCGGATTCCGTTGATCTCGGCTGTCGGCCACGAGACCGACTGGACGCTGATCGATTACGCCGCCGATGTCCGCGCCCCGACACCGACCGGTGCTGCCGAAATGGCCGTGCCCGTCAAGGCCGAGCTTGAAGCCCAGGGTGCAGGTCTCACTGCCCGCCTGCAGGGCTGCATGAGCCGACAGATGGATCAGCGACGCCAGTCCGTCCGTGCTCTGATGCGCGCCCTGCCGTCACTCGATCAGCTTCTGGCGCTGCCCCGCCGCCGCTTCGATGAGGCGGCCACTGGCCTTGGCCGCGGGCTGGAGCTCAACACCATCAACAAGCGCCGCGGTTTCGAGCGTGTCGCCTCACATCTGCGGCCGGACGTGCTGTCCAACCGCATCACAGAGCGTCGGCAGCTCCTGAACGAACGTATGGCCCGGGCCGAACGCACCGTCGAGCGCCTGCTAGACCGCTCGAAGTCTCGCATCGAACGCGCAGAGGCCATCCTCGCCTCGCTTCCGGCCCGGCTGAAGACACAGACCGACCGCGGTCGTGAGCGCCTCGGCAACCTCTCGCGTCATGCCGATACGGCAATCCGCCATCAGCTGACGCGTGCCCGCGCCGAGCTTTCCGCGCAGGACCGCGTTCTTCAGTCTCTCTCCTACAAGAACGTGCTGAAGCGCGGCTATGCCGTCATCCGCGATGAGGATAACAGGCCGGTCTCGCAGGCATCAGCACTCTCTGCCGGCCTGGGCATCGCCATTGAGTTCGCCGACGGCCGCGTCGGCGCCATGACGACGGAAGGCGGCGCTGCTCCATCAGGAGCCAGGAAGCGCACGGTCAGGGCCGGCGAGCCACCGAAGCAGGGAAGCCTGTTCTAGCAATGCACATTCTGCTGGTTCTCGCCCATCCGCTGCCAGAAAGCTTTGCCGCTTCTGTGGCGCGGACAGCCCGCGAGGCACTCGAAGCCTCCGGCCATACTGTCGATCTTCTGGATCTCTATGAAGAGGATTTTGACCCGCGGCTGTCCAAGGCAGAGCGGGGCGGCTATTTCGATGTGCCTTACGATACGTCCGCCGTCGCCGGTATCGTTGCACGGCTGAAAGCGGCTGACGGTCTCATTCTGGTTTTTCCGCAGTGGTGGTTCAACTTCCCGGCCATATTGAAGGGTTTCATCGATCGCGTCTTTGCGCCGGGCGTCGCCTTCACCCATGATGCTGCCGGCGGCCGTATCGTGCCGCGGCTCACCAATATCAAGCTGCTCTACGCGCTGACGACAACTGGTTCGCCCTGGTGGCTGGTGCATGTCTACATGGGCAATCCCGTCTGTCGCCTGCTGAAGCGCGGCATCGCCAATTTCTGCGCCAAGCGGTTGAAGTTCCGGATGCTGAGCCTGCACGACATGGACCGCGCGACGGATGCCAGGCGCAAGGCGTATCTGGAGCGCGTCCGCAAGGCGCTCGCCGCCGTCTGATTATTCGAAATCCGACAGGAATTTTTTGAGCAGCCGGTCGAGCTCGGCTTTGTCGTCGGCCGTCAGGTTGCGCGTCAGCCGTTGCTGGTTTGCGACATGCGCGCCGACCGCTTCTTCCACCGTTGCCAGACCCTTCTCGGTCAGCGCAATCAGCACGCTGCGCCGGTCTTCGGGGTTAAACAGGCGCTCCACGAAGCCGGCCTTTTCCAGCTGGTCGATCCGGTTCGTCATCGTGCCGGAACTCACCATCGTCATGCCGAGCAGCTCTCCGGGCGACAGCCGGTAGGGCGCGCCGGAGCGGCGAAGCGTGGCCAGCACATCGAAAGCGGAGGAGGAGAGGCCGTGCTTGAGCAGAACCGCTTCTACTTCGCGGCCGATATGCGTCGTCAGCCGCTTCAGCCGGCCGAAGATCCCCATGGGTTCGACATCCAGCTCCGGCCGCTCGCGCCGCCATTGCGCCAGGATCATGTCGACGTGATCTGATTTCTCCTTATCCATGCTGCATCGATATCAGAAGGTATCTTGACGTCAAGATAAAACACGTTATTCTGAATTTATCTTGAAGTAGAGATTCTTGAGATGAAGACAAATACTCGATACGTCGCCGATGTGTTGATGACTGCGATTGCGCCCGCCATCTGGGGCAGCACCTATTTCGTCACTACATCCTTCCTGCCGCAGGGCTACCCGCTGACGGTCGCGATGCTACGGGCGCTGCCGGCAGGGCTGTTTCTGCTGCTGATTGTCCGGAAATTGCCGACGGGCATCTGGTGGGGCCGCGCCTTCATTCTTGGCGCACTGAACTTCTCGTTCTTCTGGGCGATGCTCTTCGTTTCGGCCTATCGCCTGCCGGGCGGTGTGGCCGCAACGGTCGGCGCCGTACAGCCCCTGATCGTCATTGCGCTCTCGCGTCTCTTTCTCGGCAAGCCGATCCGCTTCATTGCCGTTATTGCCGGCTTGATCGGCATGGCGGGTGTGGCACTTCTGGTGCTGACCCCGAAGGCGACTCTCGATCCCGTTGGTGTTACCGCAGGTCTCGCCGGCGCGGTCTCCATGGCCTTCGGCACGGTGCTGACCCGCCATTGGCAGCCGCCGGTATCCAGCCTTATCTTTACGTCCTGGCAATTGACCGCAGGCGGCATTCTGCTCGTGCCAGTGGCCATCTTCCTGGAACCGGCGCTTCCTGTGCCGACGACAGCCAATATCCTCGGCATTGCCTATCTTGGCCTCGTTGGTGCTGCCTTCACCTATCTGCTGTGGTTCCGCGGCCTCTCGCGCATAGAGCCATCGGCCGCAGCGTCGCTCGGCTTCTTGAGCCCCGTTGTCGCGACCCTGCTCGGTTGGCTGGCGCTCGACCAGAGCCTGACACCAACCCAGCTTTCCGGCTTTGCCATGGTGCTGGTCAGCGTCTGGCTCAGCCAGCGCAGCCTGATGCCGAAGGCGGCCGTTGTTACGCCCACTCGCCCTGTCGCATTACCGGCACCCGCGAGCCATCAGGCTTGATGCCGTCAATATCGACCTTGTCGGAGCCGATCATCCAGTCGATATGAATCAGGCTGGAATTGCCACCCTGCGCCTTGATCTGCTCCTGGCTCAGCGAAGCGCCGTCGAGGAAGCATTTCGAATAGCACTGGCCGAGTGCGATATGGCAGGAGGCATTCTCGTCGAACAGCGTGTTGTAGAAAAGGATGCCGCTTGCCGAGATCGGCGAGGAATGCGGCACCAGCGCAACTTCACCCAGCCGACGCGCGCCTTCATCCGTATCAAGCACCTTGTTCAACACTTCCTCGCCGCGCGAGGCCTTGGCCTCGATGATACGGCCGCCTTCGAAGTGAACCCGGATATTGTCGATCAGCGTGCCCTGATGTGAGAGCGGTTTGGTGCTGGACACATGGCCTTCCACGCGCAGTGCATGCGGCGTGGTGAAGACTTCCTCGGTCGGGATGTTCGGATTGCAGGTAATGCCGTTCTTCGCCGTCGAGGCGCCGCCATGCCATTCATGGCCGTCGGCAAGGCCGACGGTCAGATCCGTGCCCGGCCCGGTGAAATGCAGCGAGGCGAAACGCTCTCCGTTCAGCCAGGACGAGCGCTTGCGCAGGTTGGCATTGTGCTCGGACCAGGCGGCGATCGGATCAGGCACATCGACGCGCGATGCCGCAAAGATCGCCTTGGCGAGTTTGGCAACGGCGATCGCTTCCGGATCGTCGGGGAAGACGACCTTCGCCCAAGAAGGGTTGGGATAGGAGACGATGTTCCAGTTGATGTCGAAGTTGGAGATCTTCTCCAGCGCCGGCTTATAGGCCGTGGAATTGGCGCGATTGGCGCGGCCGACCTTGCTGGGATCCTGCTCAGAAAGCAACATCGGATTGTCGCCAGCAATGGCGAGGCGGGCGGCACCCTTTTCGTAGGCTTTCGCCATGCCGTCATAAAGCCAGCCGGAAGCCCGATCGAAGCTTTCGTCGCTGCCATACTGGTAGCGGGCAAGCGTCGTCTCCTCGTCGGAATAGAAGGTCGAAACCAAGCCAGCGCCTGAGAGATAGGCGTGTTTGGTGATCAATCGCACCAGCGGCAGCGCCACGACGGGTGCAGTAATGACGAGATCCTGCCCTTGCTGAAGCTGCAGGCCAACCTTGATGGCGACTTCCGCAAGTTTCTCGAGTTTGCCGGGATCGACGGAGCTGTGGCTCTGGGGCATAAACATCATGGGTCAACCTGCCTTCTGATATCTGCGACGGGAGGTGAAAGACTTAGACCCCTTTACGGCGAAAATGAAGCGCGCCGAATCCGATTTGAAGGCGGCCGGATGCATGCCGGCCGCTTGTGCGTGCGCGTCAAGCAGCGGCGGGCAGCCTGAGCAGGATCGAGTCATGCTTCTCGAGGAATTCCATCAGGCGCTGCGGATAGTCTTTGCCAACGGCGCCCCGGACGCTTGCCCGCTCCGACAGCGCCTTGCGCCAGCGATTGACCCGCTCGAGCCCGTCAAAGATGGGGCTGTCGCCGAGTGTATCGAACAGATCGAAGTACCGAAATATCGGCCCAAAGACCGCGTCGACGAGGCTGAAGTTAGCCCCGGCGAAATAGGGTCCCTCCGACAGCGCGCCCTCGATCGTCGCGAATTTGGCGACAAGCGCCTTGTGCTTGGCTTCCAGTTGCGCGGCATCCTGCGCCATCTCATAACCCCAGAGATCGGAAAGCACGGAAGAGCCGAATTCCATCCATCCGCGGTGGCGAGCGCGGGTCAGCGCGTCGGTGGGATGCAGGGCAGCACCCGCCTGCGTTTCCTCCAGATATTCGCAGATGACGCTGCTTTCGAATAACACCTCTTCGCGGCCATCGTCCTCATGTATCCGGAGCAGCGGCACCTTGCCGAGGGGTGAGATTTTCAGGAACCAATCCGGCTTGTCGGCAAGATCGATGTTGATGCACTCGAATGGCACGCCCTTTTCAAGGAGTGCGATCGCTGCGCGCTGCACGTAGGGGCAGAGGTGATGACTGATGAGGGTGAGCCTGCTCATGAAAGTCTCCTGGTGGTTTGCAAGGATCGGCCGGTTTAATATGAATGCAGATGCATCTAATAACGCTTGCGATGAGATTCAAGATAGATGTAGTTGCATTTATGTCTGAGAATATGAAGAAGCCGAGCGAAGCCGTCGTCTCAGCCTGGACGCGCCTCATGCGCGCCCGCGAGCGACTGCTTGGCATGATCGAAGCTGATCTGAAGGCGGCCGGCATGCCGCCGCTTGCCTGGTACGATGTGCTTTGGGAATTGGCACGCTCGCAATCAGGAAAGCTGCGCCCCTATGAGATCGAGGAGCGGACATTGTTGGCGCAGTATAATCTTTCCCGCCTGATCGACCGGCTTGAAAGAGAGGGCTTGGTCGGCCGCGAGATCTTCGCACAGGATGGGCGCGGCCGCTGGGTGGTGATCACTGATGCCGGCCGGCAGCTTCGGGAGCGCATGTGGACCGTCTATGGCAAAGCGATCGAAACTCATATCGGCTGCAAGCTTGCCGAAGGCGAGGCGAAGACGATTGCCGGCCTGCTGGACCGCTTCCTCTGATCAGGCGATCAGCGGCGATGCGGCGGCCTTCAGTGCCTTCAACGCTTCCTTCGGATCGAGCCGCACCTGCAGCCCGCGTTGCCCGCCATTGATATAGACGAGCGGTTCGGCAAGGGCGGCTTCCTCGATCGCTGTCGGCACGATCTTTTTCTGCCCGAACGGGCTGATGCCGCCGACATGGTAGCCCGTCAGCCGCTCGGCGTCGGCCGGTTTCATCATATTGGCCGATTTGCCATGAAAGGCGCTCGCGAGTTTCTTCATGCTGACCTCGCGGTCGGAGGGCACGACCACGCAGACCGGTTTTCCGTCCACCTCCGCCATCAGCGTCTTCAACACGCGATGCGGCTCCTCGCCCAGCGCTTCGGCCGCCTGCAGCCCGACTCGCTCGGCGTTTGGATCATAGTCATAGGCATGAACCGTAAAGGTGACGCCGGCCTGCGTGAGAACCTGGGTGGCACGGGTGGTCTTGGACATGGCTCAGCCCTCGAATGTCCGCGCGTAAATCTCCGGCTTGAAGCCGATCAGCAGCTTGCCGCCGGTTTCCAGTACCGGTCGCTTGATCATCGATGGCTGGTCGAGCATCAGGGCGATCGCCCTTTCGCGGTCGAGATTTTCGCGCGCGGCGTCAGGCAGATTGCGGAAGGTCGTGCCGGCGCGATTCAGCACCGTTTCCCAGCCTGTCTCGTCGATCCATCGTTCCAGATGCGCCCGGTCGATGCCGACGGCCTTGTAATCGTGAAAGTCGTAGGCGACGCCGTGTTCGTCCAGCCAGTTGCGGGCCTTCTTCATCGTGTCGCAGTTCTTGATACCGTAGATGGTGATGGCCATGCCGGTTCGATCTCCCTATTTCTCAGGGGAGATATCACCCTGGATGAAAGCTGCAAACGCCGTCTGGCCCTTATCCCTCGAGCTCTTCGATGAGTGCTGGCAGGTCGGCCACGGTCTCGATGACGTAGTCGGCGCCGGCAGCAATCAGCTTCTCGCCGATCCGCTTGTGCAACTCGGCTCGCGCCTCCGGCGAAAGTGCATCCACCTCTTCAGGCGTCAGACCCGCCTCATTGCCGGAGAGCGTCACGCCAACGGTAACGCAGCCTGCGGCGGCACCCTCGGCAATGCCGGGTTCGGTATCATCGACCTTCAGGACGGCAGAGGCCGGATAGACCATCAGGTCGAGGAAGCATTTGTACATGCCGATCGGCGTCGGCCGGCCAAGCGGCAGATCGTCGGCACAGATCAGATTATCGGGTGCATAACCCTGTTCAGCGGCAAGCGGCAGCACGCGCTCCATAATCGAGCGCGTATAGCCTGTCGTCGAGCCGATCTTCATCTGCCGTTCGCGCAGGTATTCGATCGTCTTGATCGCACCGGGCACCAGCGCGCAGTAATCGGTCACGACAGCTTCGTTGAGCGGCACGAAGAGGTCGTAAACGCGGTCGATGGCCGCCTCGTCCGGAAGCGCGCCTTGTGCCGCCTGCCAGCGGGCGGCGATATGCGGTTCGGCCAACATCGCTGCGATATGCGCACGCTTCGGGAGCCCCATCGGCTTGCGTGCGTCGGCAATCGTCACCTCGACGCCGAACTTGCCGAAGGTGTCTACAAAGGCGCCCATCGGTGCGAAGGAGCCGAAATCGATGACCGTGCCGGCCCAGTCGAAGACCACTGCCTTGAATTGCGTCATGCTGCGCTCCCGTAAAGATCTTCGATGGTTTCCTCGCCGATACCGAAGGCGGTCGAGGCACCGCAGCCTGCCGTCACCACGACGATGCGCAGCGCATCGGAAGGCTTGTCGGTGAACCGCCAGCGGTCCGGGGCGGAGGCATAGGTGCCAATCCAGCGTTCGGTGATGAAGCGACCAGGCAGGTTGAGCACGGCATCCATCTCGTCGAGGGTCAGCCGGTCAACCCGCTCCAGCCCAAAGGGATCGGGCGTTTCGGAGTAATGGTGGCTGTCGCCGACGATCAGCGATCCGTCTTCCGACTGCGTAATGATCAGGTGGATGCCGTTCTCGCGCTCCGGCTTGAATTCCCGGTCAAGCCGCGCCTTCAGGGCGGTCGCCTCAGGCAATTCGGCATAACCGAGATAACGCCCGAGACCGAGATCAGACATGACGGCGGTGCTGAGCGAGACCCGTTGCGCCGGCACGACACGCATCATCTGCAGCTTGCAGCGTGTCACGTTATATGCAGCGATCCGATCCGCAAACAGGCTCTTGAAATCGTCGCCGGGGCAAACAGCCACCGTCTCCGCCTCGATCAGGCCGGTTGACGTCTCGATCCGGGGCGGCTCGACGGCGCTCACTGCTGTCGAGCGGCGGAACTCAATGCCATATTTGACTTCGAGATAGCGGGCGAGCAGCGGAACGGCCGTGCGGGATTCGACCCGCAGTTCATGTGGGCTATAGAGTGTGAAGCGCCCCGCCTCCGGCCGCAGTGCCGGCACAAGCCGCCGCGCCTCCTCGATCGTCAGCCTTTCGCAGCCTTCGCCCATCTCTGTGCGCAGGAAGGCGTCGATCACGGCTTCGGATTCGTCGAGCCTTGCGGCAAGGAGCAGCCCGCGCTGCAGGACGTCGATGCCGGCGTCGTCGACAATCTCGGCCCAGATATCGCGGGCCTGGCGTGCCTTATTCCAGCAGTCGCCGGCCTGCTGGCCGGTCACCGTCACAAAGCCGAAATTGCGCACCGAGGCGCCATTTGCCTGTGCGTCGCGGTCGATAACGACGACCCGTTTGCCGCGCTTTGCCGCCGCCAGCGCATGCGCCAGCCCGACAATTCCCGCGCCGACGATCGCAATGTCGTAATGCGGCATAAAAGCTCCTTCGCAACATGTCTGCAACGGCTTGGCGGATTTTCTTGAAGCCTGTGTGACAGTTGCGCGGAGCCTTACATCCGCGTGTGGAAAAGAACGCTGGTTCAGTCTTCCAGCGTGCCGGCCTTTCGCGTTGCCTTGCTCGGCTTGTCGGCGGCAATCTTCATCAGGTCGCCGCGCCGGCGCACCAGCCGGTCGGAAGTGCGGGTCAGCAGCAGTCCGTCCTGCGGCGCCCGGATGTCGATATCGCCCTCGGTAAAACCGGGCCGGGTGACGATCGTCGCCAGAAGCTCTCCTTCCGAGACACGCTCGCCGATATTGCGGTGGAAGAGCACGGTACCGCCCTGCGGCGCACGCACGATCTCGACATTGTCGAGCGGCACGGCTGGTCCGGAGAAGGGTTTGTCTCCGGCTGCCCCGCCGTTGACAACACCGCGCCCGATCAGGAACTGCAGCAGGCCTTCGGCGTCTTTCTCGGCCATATCGGGATAGACGTCGCGGCGGCCGCGCAGTTCCACCGTCACCGAAAGCTTGCCCGGAAGCTTGGCCTTACGCTCGCCCGGCACCTCATATTTCCAGGCAAAACCGACCGCTTCTTCGAAGGCGGAGCTTTCGCCATCCGAAAGCAGCACCGCTTCCATGTCGAGCGCATTGGCAAGGTCCGCTGCCTCCGGCCAGAAGGCTTCGTCGATATAGGCATATTGCAGCGATTCATCATCGCAATGCAGATCGAGCACCAGATCGGCCCCGAGCGCCATATGAATCAGCTCTCGCTTCAATCGATCCGTAGCCGGATAATCATCAAGGCCGCCAAGCAATTCCTCCCGGTCGCGAACCGAGATCAGCGGAAAGTCCCGATTGAAATTGGTCCGCGATCCCAAATCGAAACGGCCCTGCAACTCGCCGAAATGAGATTGCGCCGCGCCGATCGGATTTGCCTGCGGCACGAGCGTGATATCGCCGGCGATCCATCCTTCGCTTTCTGATTGCCTGAGTTGAAGGCAGAGAAAATGCGCCAGCGCGGTTCCCGGCAGTTCATTGGAATGCAATGCGGCCTGGATATAGACCTTAGGCGCCGCCGGATTGCTTCCCCTGAAGCGCATGACCGGCAACCGCCATTCGATGCCGGGCGTATCGCCGGGGATGATGATCTCTGAAACGTCCACTGTCTTGCTCCGCATGTGCATATTGAGTGGGGAGTTTTATGCGAATCCCCACCCGCGGTGCAAGCGCAGCTCAGCCGAGCAGAGGCCAGCGGTTGATGACGTGATGCTCGCTCTTCCCGTAGATGCTGTGGATCAACAGGAACTCCCGGATCGTCCACCGGAGAGGTCGGTCAAGCTTTTCAGGCAGAACGGTCTTGCGATCATAGAGCAGCGTCATGTGCGGCGTCAGATGGCCGCCGACATTATAGGGCAGTCCGGCCTCGAACAGACCGTCTTGAATTTGCCGCCTAAGGTCCATCAGCGCCCCGTTTTCTTGTCTGCTGCAGACGACGAAGGCTTGTGACTGGCCCGGATGGCGGAAGCTCATAACTTCGTCGAGCACAAGTTCGAAGGGTTCAGCACGGACTGCGGCGGCGATCTGTTCCGCGCCGAATACGATATCATCCGGTAGCCGACGGTAAGAGCCGATGCCGTTGAGCGTGACATGGAGCACGGGGCTGGGGCGCGAAGGACCAGTCAGAAAATGGGCATCGCGGTAGAATTGCGCGACCTCCAGTGCTCCGGATGTCACTTCGGGGGTCGGTCGAACTGCGAAGAAGATCGTGTGGTGAGGCTTCCCGACAGGGCTTGATTTCCGGGGATCAGCGCCATTCGGATCGAGTGGAAAATGAGGCATTTGAACTACGGACTACATCGCCCGCCTCCTTGTTAACCAAGGAGGAGCCTATCAGTATTGGCTATTATGTCAAGAACAAAACGCGAACGGAAACGGCTGCCGATGGGCAGCCGTTTGCTGGCGTCTGTATAAGGGGCAAAGCTCACGCTCCTTAAGCGGCGTCTTTGACGGGCTCAACAGCCTTCTTGGAAGACTTGGCGCGGGCTGCCTTCGGCGGTGCGAGACGAAGAACATCGTCTGCCAGCAAGCGGGCATTGTCTTGCGCCTTGTCGAGATTGCTGACACGGGCAGGGTCCATCGTGTAGAGGCTGCCGCCGGAAACGAACATGTCCCGATAGGCGGCACGCTCGATCAGCGCCGTGTCGATGACATTGACCTGCTGCTTTGCGAGCAGACCCTTGACCGCCAGCAATGCACGCGTGGTGATGATCGAACTGATGCGCGTCAGCACGACCGAATGCGGGATGCGGATATCATGCTGGGCAGCAAGCTGCTTCATGATCTCAAGCACCTGGGCGCCGCCGACCGCGTCCATGGCGCAGCCCTGCACCGGAACCATTACATGATCGGAAAAGCCGATGGCCTTCGCCATCAGCGGGCTCAGACCGGCCGGCAAGTCGATGATGATATAACCACCGCGCTTCTTGAGGTCCTTGATCTGCTGTTCGATAGTATCTTCGCTGACACCGGAGATGACGGCGAATTCGGCTGCGTCGCCGGTCAGACGGTGCCAGCGGCCGGCCCACTGCTGGGGATCGGCATCCAGAACGGAAACGCGATGGCCACGGCGAGCCAGTTCTGTGGCAAGAACAAGAGCGACCGTTGTCTTGCCGGCCCCTCCTTTCGTATTCGCAAATGTAATGATTGGCATCGATTACCTCGGGTTGATGAGTTGGCGGCAGTCATCCCTGGGAGAGACGCGTCTCGGGCTTTAAGGAACAGCGACTTTCACAGTGATGAGATGAAAAGGTCAAACAGCAACCTTGCGTGGCGCTGTTTAGCCATGCTGTCTGAGGTTGATTTTTTTGGGTGCAATCATTGAGGGGCGGGCAATAGGTCAGCCGCGCCTCCAGCCTGCCAAAAAGACCGTCAGCGATGGTGAAGTCCGTCGCCGTCGGTAGTGTGGCCCTCGCGTCGGGTGTGACACGGCGTAACAGCGCGGATTGAACGACGGCGCTTCAAGCGTCGCGAGGCGACCTGCGGGGCGTCAGTCGCGCGATATGGATAGCCCCCCGAGAAGCGGAGCGTACGCGGCGAGCCTGCCTGATACGAACTCCGTGAAGAGCCGCACGCGCTTCGTCTTGCGTGTCTCCCCCTGTGTGAGAAGGAAGAGCGTTCCGTACATGTGCAGGTCGGTACCCGGCACCCTCACCAGTAGCGGGTCGGCATCTCCGACGAAGCACGGCAGCGTCGTGATCCCGAGCCCTTGCCGCACCGCGACGATCTGCGCCTCACCGTCCGTGACCCTGAACGGAACCTCGGCGGTGCGAACCTCACCCTCGTGGGCCCAGTCCGGGATTCCATGAATGCTTATGACGATCCACCGGATGGGATCAGGCGCGCCCGCACGCCACGCGGCTAGCAGATCGCGGGACATATAGATACCGCCGAATATATCCGGTCCCTTCAGGCCATGGAGATTGAGCGGCAGAGTTTTGCGGTCGTAGACGACGCGGATCGCGACGTCGGCTTCTCGGTTGGTCAGATTTACCAGCTCGCCGGACGACAAGATTTCCATCTCGATGTCCGGATACAGACGCGCGAAATCGGAGAAGTCCGGCATGAGCAGGTGTGTCGCGAGGGGCGGTGCCAGTGTCACGCGCAGAAGCCCACGCACGCTCTGGTCGCGGCCAAAGACGCGCGTCTCCAACTGGTGCGACGACGCCTCCATCTGGTCAGCGAGCTCGAGGACCTCCTCCCCTGCAGCCGTCAGGCGGTAGCCCGAAGGCAGCTTTTCGAACATCTGGGCTCCGAGCCGTTCCTCCAGTTGGGCGACGCGCCGCAGCACGGTCGAGTGGTTCACCCCGAGGCGCTCGGCGGCGGCCCGCACCGAGCCTCCGCGCGCGACGGCAAGAAAGTAGCGAACGTCATCCCAGTCGATCATGGTGCAATCCAGCACCGCTCGGGTGCGCCTTCCAAAGCCCGTGTCCAATACGTCGAACAGCATCTCCTATGTGAGTAGCACGGGCGGTCATCATAGCCCATGCCGACAAGCGGGGCGCAATTCCGAACGGCGGACACCGATATGCGGGCTGGCGTCAGTCATCCAGCCGGATCGATTTCGCACCACCGATATGCGCGCTTCCGCACTCAACGCCCGACGCCCGCAGACCCATTTCGAGGGTCTCGGGGGGTCTCCCCGAAGGACCAAATACGGAGTCTGAAAGGAAAAGTCATGGGAAAGCTTGAGGGTAAGGTTGCAGTCATCACGGGTGGATCGAGCGGCATGGCGCTGGCGAGCGCCAAGCGGTTCGTTGAAGAAGGCGCCTATGTTTTCATCACGGGCCGGAGACAGGAGTCGCTGGACGAGGCCGTCAAGCTGATCGGCCGGAACGTGACCGGCGTGCGCGGCGACGCGTCCAATCTTGACGACCTCGACCGTCTGTTCGACACGGTCAAGCGGGAAAAGGGCAGGATCGACGTCCTGTACGCGAGCGCCGGCATGGGCGAAGCCGTCCCACTGGGCGAGATTACCGAGCAGCATTTCGATGCGGCCTTCGGCCTGAATACGCGCGGCACGCTGTTTACGGTTCAGAAGGCCTTGCCGCTGTTCAACGATGGCGGATCGATCTTCATGACCGGGTCAGTTGCTTCGGTGAAAGGTTTTCCTGGTTACGGCGTGTATTCGGCGAGCAAAGCGGCGTTGCGCTCATTCGCACGCACTTGGCTCAACGAACTGAAGGGCAGGAATATCCGGGTGAACGTGCTGAGCCCGGGGCCGATCGCCACACCGATGCAGGACCAAGTTCTCACAGAGGAGGCGAAGCAGATGTTCGAATCTCTGATCCCGCGGGGAAAGATGGGTCGTCCTGAGGAAATTGCGGCGGTCGCGCTGTTTCTTGCTTCAGACGATTCAAGCTTCGTGAATGGGGTGGAGTTGTCTGTCGACGGCGGCTTCTCGGCCATCTGAAATCGCGTCGGATCGCGGGAATGGTAGAACGACTTCGGCGCTGAACGGCCGGGCCGGCCGCGCGAAGTCGTTCACGGCGTGACGTCTACGCGAAGGTCGCCATGCAGGCAAACGGATAACCCAGTGCCGTTGAGGCAGGGGAATCAATATCAACACAGATCGGAGAAACATTATGAGCTATGCGATTGTAGGATTCGGTAAGATAGGCCAGGCCCTCGCCCACGCCTTCGCCCGTAAAAACATCGAGGTGACCGTCGCGAGCCGCCGGACGCCTGAGGCGTTGGCGCCGCAGGCTCGGGCGATTGGACCCACGGTCGTCGCCAAGTCGCTGCGGGATGCACTTGAGGCCGACACGATCATCTTGGCGGTCCCGTTCGGGGAACATCGCGAGGTCGCGAAGATCCTGCCGAGCTGGAAAGGCAAGACGGTCATCGACGCGATGAACGCCTTGGTTCCCCTTGAGGAGCTGGACGGCCTCCTGTCCTCCGCCTTCGCTGCGAAGGCGTTCACCGGCGCCAAGTTCGTGAAAGGTTTCAATCACCTGATTGCGGCCACCCTGGCTGCCGATCCGATCGTCGAGGGCGGCCATCGGGTGGTCTTTCTGTCGAGCGACCACGAGGACGCGATCGCTCCCGTGGCGGACTTGGCCAAACAACTCGGGTTCGCACCCGTCAGGCTGGGAAAGCTCAACGAGGGTGGCGCGCTGGTGCACGCGCGCGGCCGCATCTGGGGCCAGCTCATCTTCCAGGACTTATTCAAGAAGGAGCAGTAGTCGATCTACGACCGTGTGATCGACGCCGACGACTGGTCGCGCGCTAACTTCTTCGAGCGGCGCGCGACCAAATATTTGAAGGCAAAAAACTCGCGAAGGTTGGGCCGGGCCTGACGGCGTATGGGCGCCGTTCGAAGAGCGGGGAGACGCCCGACAGAGCTGCAGATCTCCGGGTCGCCTAGAATCTATCGACTGCGCTATCCGATACTACTCCACGGTACTTCCCGTCACTCCCACTCGATCGTGCCGGGCGGCTTGCTCGTCACATCATAAACGACACGGTTGATGCCGCGCACTTCATTGATGATGCGGGTGGCGGCGCGGCCGAGGAATTCCATGTCGTAGTGGTAGAAATCCGCCGTCATGCCGTCGACCGAGGTGACGGCGCGCAGTGCGCAGACGAATTCGTAGGTGCGGCCGTCGCCCATGACGCCGACGGTCTGGACGGGCAGCAGCACGGCAAAGGCCTGCCAGATGGCATCGTAGAGACCGGCCTTGCGGATCTCGTCGAGATAGATCGCATCGGCTTCGCGCAGGATCTCGAGCTTCTCACGCGTGATGCCGCCGGGGCAGCGGATGGCTAGGCCCGGACCCGGGAAGGGGTGGCGGCCGATGAAACTGTCGGGCAGGCCGAGTTCCTTGCCGAGCGCGCGCACTTCATCCTTGAAGAGTTCGCGCAGCGGCTCGACGAGCTGCATCTTCATGCGCTCCGGCAGACCGCCGACATTGTGGTGCGACTTGATGGTGACCGAGGGGCCGCCGGTGAAGGAAACGGACTCGATCACATCGGGATAGAGTGTGCCCTGGCCGAGGAAATCGGCGCCGCCGAGCTTCTTTGCCTCGTCCTCGAATGTCTCGATGAACAGGCGTCCGATGATCTTGCGCTTGGTTTCCGGGTCGGAAACGCCTTCGAGCTCGCCGATGAAGCGGTCGGAGGCATCGACGTGGATCAGGTGCAGGTTGTAATGCTCGCGGAACATGGCGACCACGCCTGCGGCCTCGTCCTTGCGCATCAGGCCATGGTCGACGAGGATGCAGGTCAGCTGGTCACCAACAGCCTCGTGAATGAGCAGAGCCGCGACTGAGGAGTCGACGCCGCCCGAAAGGGCGCAGATGACGCGCTTGTCACCGACTTGGCGGCGAATGTCCTCGACCGCCTTCTGACGGTACGCCGACATGGTCCAGTCGCCCTTGATACCGGCGATGTTGTGGATGAAGTTCGCGATCAGCTTGGCGCCATCGGGCGTATGCACGACCTCAGGATGGAACTGCACGCCGTAATATTTGCGCTTCTCGTCGGCGATGAAGGCGTAAGGCGCGTTGGAGGATGTCGCCACGACTTTGAAGCCCTCGGGCAGCTTCGTCACGCGGTCGCCATGGCTCATCCAGACCTGATGGCGCGAACCCTTGGACCAGAGGTCTTCGAAGAGGACGCAGTCCTCGTCGACCTCCAGGAAGGCGCGGCCGAATTCGCGGTGATGACCGCTTTCCACCAAACCGCCGAGCTGCATGCACATCGTCTGCTGGCCGTAGCAGATGCCGAACACCGGAAGGCCGCTGTCGAAGATGATCTGCGGTGCCCTCGGCGATCCTTCATCGACCGTCGAAGCCGGGCTGCCGGACAGGATCACGGCTTTCGGCTGGAGGCGCTTGAAGCCTTCTTCGGCGGACTGGAAGGGAACGATCTCGCAATAGACGCCGGCTTCACGCACGCGTCGTGCGATGAGCTGGGTCACCTGGCTGCCGAAATCGACGATGAGAACGCTGTCGGGATGTTCTGTCTGGGTCATGGCGAGCCTTTAATGAAAAGCGCCTCTTCTTGCAATGCGGGAATTCGGCCGCAGCCGGGTTTTATTGTCCCGATTGTCCCTGTTTTCAGCCCTCAGAACCAGAAAACGCCGTCCTCCAGGGCGGTGAAAAGGCTGTCCACGGCATAGGAAAGCTTGCGGTCGACGATATGCAGATATTCGGTCCAGCCGGAAATATGCTGCAGCTCGACCGCACCGTCGGAAATGCCGCGAAGGCCGATCAGCGGCAGTTTGTAGCCTTGGCAGGCGCGCAGCACCGCATAGGTTTCCATGTCGACCATGTCGGCTGAGATATTGGCATAGGCGGTACCGGAAACGACATTGCCGCCGGTCGAAAGTGTGGCTTCGGGAATGCCGGGAATGCGCAGCGGCAGGTCGAGGTCCGCCGGCAGGTCGAGGAAGGGCGTCTTGCCCTTTTCGAAGCCGAGCGGCGAGGCATCCATGTCACGGTAGGAAACGGAGGTGACCTGATAGACTTCGGTCTGCTGCAGGCGTGCCGAACCGGCCGAGCCGAGCGAAACCACGAGATCGGGCAGGTCGTCTGATGCATCGAGACGGGAGAGCGACTTGGTGATCGCGATTGCCGCCTCGACCGGGCCGACGCCGGTCATCAGCGGCTCGATGCGCGAGCGCAGGAACGGGCCATATTCGGCCTCCGCGGCCATGACGAACAGGATGGACTTGCCTGCGACCGACTTCAGTTCGAATTTCATCCCGTAATTCCCTCTCTTCCGCGAATGACCATCATCGTCCCGGTCATGGACGCGATGAGCTTGGCAGGCCCGTCGCTGATCGCATAACCTCGCCCATCGGCGACGATGATGTTGGAGCCGGGCTTGGTGATCTCGCCTCTGAAGAGGAAGCGTTCGCCGCGCCCCGGCGACATGAGGTTGACCTTGAACTCGATCGTGAGGATCGAGGCTTCGGCATCGATGACACTATAGGCCGCAAAACCGCAGGCCGAATCGAGCGCTGCGGAAATGATGCCCGCGTGCAAAATGCCGTGCTGCTGTGTCAGTTTGACGTCGAAGGGAAGCTCGATTTCCACCATGCCGTGCTCGACACGCGTCAACTCCGCGCCGATGGTGTGCATGGCCGCCTGGCGGGAAAAACTCTGGCTGATCCGCTCGCGGAAATCGCCCCTGTCGGTGTCGTTCATCATGGTCCCTCTTGCGATCGCGAAAGTGGCATGGCCGGCTGGATTCGACAAGGTTTCAATCCGGCTGACAAAGGTTTTGTCTTTCGATACAAGTTTTCGATCACGCGGCGCCGAGCTGTGTTGCTTGCGGGAATAAGGAATTATTCGTCCCGACTACTTCGCGTCCGGGGCTTCTTTGACGATGTCGCTGATCAGTGTCCGCAGCCAGCGATGCGCGGGGTCATTGCGGTAGCGGACATGCCAGGCCATCTCGACCGGGAATGTGCCGAGATCGACAGGCGTCGGCAGGACTTTCAGACGACGGTCTGCGGCGAGACGCTGGCAGATCCTGTTCGGCAGTGTCGCGCAATAATCCGTCACCGCAATCATTTCCGGCACCGCCAGAAAATGGGTAACGGAGACTGCAACCTCGCGCTTGATCCCCTGTTGTTCCAGTGCTGTAAACAGGCCGACGCGCAGCCGCCCGGGCGGAAGTACGTTGACGTGCCGCATGTGCTCATATTGCTCTAGGGAAATGCTGTCCCCGATCTCAGGGTGATCGGCACGCACCACGCAGGCAAGGCCTTCATCCATCAGATGCTGCACGACCAGATTGTCAGGCGGATCGATGATGCGGCCGAACACCATCGCCGTGGTGCCGGACATCACACCGGTCTCGCCGAGATCGGTGCCGAAGGGCGTGAGGCGAAGCCGGATGCCCGGCGCAACCTCGCGAAGCCGCGCGACGATCGCCGGCACCAGCACGAACTCCACATAGCTGTTCGGCGCAATCGTCATCAGCCGCTCGGCCTGCCTTGGATCAAAATCCTGTTGGCCGAGGATGGCGTCATCGATCTTTGCCAATGCCGCGGCAATGACTGGCGCCAGTTCCAACGCCATAGGCGTCGGCTGAATGCCGTAGCGCTCACGGATGAAGAGCTGATCCTGGATCATCTCGCGCAGACGGGCCAATGCATTGGAGAGCGCCGGCTGCGTAATGCCCAGCCGATTGGCGGCGCGGGTGACGCTGCGCTCTTCCATCAGCGTGATGAAGACGGGTAGCAGATTGAGGTCATATCGCATGACTTATAATGTCACATGAATATCTGATATCATAGAAATAAACTTCTGGAATATGTCGTCCCGGAGCATGATCAGGCCATCCAAAAGGATGCCAACCACGGCAAACGGAGATGACAATGAGCAAGGCAAAAGTACTTCTGATCGGCTCCAACGCTACCCGCATCGAAATCCAAGGCGGCCGCACGGGAGCCACCGGCCAGTATCTCAACGAGACTGTCGTGCCGGCACTGGCAATCGTCGAGGCTGGCTACGAAATCGTTCTGGCAACGCCTGACGGCACCAAGCCCCATATCGACGAGGCCTCGGACACGCCGGATCATTTCGGCGGCGACGAGGCTGCCTACGAACGCGCCAAGACCTTCTATGCAAATGACCCTGCCATGAATGAGGTTCGCACGCTGCGTTCCATCGTTGAAGAGGGTCTCGACAATTACGCCGGTGTCTTCGTGCCGGGCGGTCAGGCGCCGGTAGTCGATCTGATGCAGGATCCGGATATGGGTGAAGTCCTGCGCCATTTCCATGAGCGCTCCAAGCCGACCGCATTTCTCTGCCACGGCCCGATAGCTGTCGCAGCCGCGATGCCGCATGCCCGCGAGTTCCGTGCCGCTCTGATTGCCGGAGTACCTGCCAAGGCCGCGGAATGGGCCAAAGACTGGCAATACGCTGGATACAGGATGACCGTCTTTTCCAACAGCGAAGAAAAGGTCGTCGAGGACTACATCCTGCACGCCAAGCTCTATTTCAACGTGGTCGACGCGCTGCAGACCGCCGGCGGCAAGGTCATCACGACAGCGACCGACTTCGAGCCGCATGTGGTTGAAGACCGTGAGCTCATAACCGGCCAGAATCCGCGCTCGGACCGTGCGCTCGCAGGAAAATTCGTGGCAGCGCTCGAACGTTCGCTAGCCATGGCATGATCTGAAGAAATCCGTGGGGTGCGACCATTCCGTATCCCGCGGGAACCCGATCTGAGGAAGGAAAAGCAATCATGTCCAATCCCATAAAGATCGTGGCGATCCTGACCGCCCGACCGGGCAAGACCGATGAATTGAAGGCGCTTCTCGCCGGCATGATCGGCCCCAGCAGGGCAGAACCCGGTAATATGCGCTGGGATATCTGGCAAGATCAGGCCAATGCTGACATCTTGATCTTGGATGAGCTTTACGCGGACAACGCCGCCGTGGCCGCCCATCGCGAGACGCCGCATTTCCGGGATTATTTCGCTGTCATCAATGACCTCGCCGAACGCAGGGCGCTGGTGCTCGATCCCGTACAGATTGCCTGACAGGTCGATGAACGTTCCCAACTATCTCGAGGACTAGACAATGGCACTCAAAGACATTCTCCCGGGCAAGCTCGGCTTCGGCGCCGCTCCGCTCGGCAACATGTTCCGTGATATTCCGGAGCAGGAAGCATTGGCAACCGTGGAAGCCGCCTGGAACGATGGTATCCGCTATTTCGACAACGCGCCCTTCTATGGCGCAGGACTTGCCGAACTCCGCATGGGCGAGGCGCTCGCTGGTAAGCCCAGGGATCAATATGCGATCAGCACCAAGGTTGGGCGTGTGATCCTTGATGAGATCGAAGACGTCAGCACCCGCGATCTCGGCGAGAAGGGCGAAGTCTTCAAATACGGCCGCCCCAACAAGATCGTCAACGATTACTCGGAAGATGCGACCCTGCGCTCGATCGAGGACAGCCTGAAACGCTTGAAGACCGACCATATCGAAATCGCCTGGGTCCACGATGTGGCACAGGATTTTTACGGTGACGAGTGGCTGGCTATCTTCGAAAGCGCACGCAAGGGCGCCTTCAAGGCACTGGATCGTCTGCGCGACGAAAGGGTCATCAAGGCCTGGGGTCTTGGCGTCAATCGCGTGGAACCGATCGAACTGCTGCTGGCCCTGCAAGAACCGCGGCCGGATGGTTTTCTGCTGGCCGGCCGCTACACGCTGCTCGATCATGATCGGGCGCTGCAGCGCGTGATGCCGATGGTTGCCGAACGTGGTCTCGGCGTCGTCGTCGGCGGCCCCTACAGTTCCGGCGCTTTGGTCGGCGGTCCGAACTTCGAATATGCGCCCGCCACACCCGCGATCCTCGACAAGGTCGCGCGTATCAAGTCAATCGCCGATCGTTACGGCATCAGCATGAAAGCGGCCGGGCTGCAATTCTCGCTCGCCAATCCCGCTGTCGCCGCCGTCATCCCCGGCGCAAGCAAACCGGACCGCATAGCGGAGGATCGGGCCGCACTCGACGAGGTGGTCCCAGGTGATTTCTGGCGAGAGCTTCGCAAGGCGGATCTCGTAAACGCCGAAGCTCCGCTTCCCGTATGATCACATTGATCGGCGCGGTTCATCTTAGCATGGTGAGCCGTGTCGCATCCGTCTTGGGATCATCCTAAAACCTCTTCTGAATAAGGCTCCGCAGGATTATGATCAATCAAACCTGAGGGCGAGCCGATGAAGAGATTTTCTCAATCTATGAGCGACTACGAGGCGTGGCTGGCACACGAGCTGCAGGGCGAGCTCGTACAGGAGGGTATCGACGAGAAACACCGGAAGATGCGCGAGGAGGCATTCTCCTTCTTGCGCGCTACCTACTGGCGCTGGGCGGAGATCATCTACGACGTCAGGCCGGAGCTTGCGGACATGCCGCAAGTGCTGTCGATCGGCGATACGCATCTGGAGAACTTCGGCACCTGGCGGGATATCGAGGGGCGGCTCGTCTGGGGCGCCAATGATTTCGACGATGCAGCGATTATGCCCTACGGGCTGGATCTCGTGCGGCTGGTGGCAAGCGCCATTCTCGCTCAGCCGGACGCCGGGGTTTCTGGCAGGGCGATCGCCGAGCTCATTCTCGCAGGATATGTGCGCGGCCTTGAGCATGCGAATCCCATCGTCCTGGAGCGTGATCATCCCTGGCTGCGCGACAAGCTGCTGCTTTCGGAGGATGAGCGGAAGGAGTTCTGGAAGAAATGGGAGAAGCGTAAACCCGATGAAAAGCCGGCTCCCGGCCGTTTCGTTGATGCTCTGAGGAATGCCCTGCCGAGGGGTGCAGGAAGTTTTACGCCCCTACCAGTCAAAAAGAAGGGAACGGGCAGCCTCGGGCGGCCACGTTTCGTCGCCTATGTGAAGGAGTGGCGCGGTGGGCCTGTGCTGCGTGAAGCAAAGGCGCTTGTGCCCTCGGCCTGGTCGCTGGCAAGATCAGGAGATCGCGTCATCAGAACCGGTGTCATCGCCGCCGGGCGGATGCGCAGCCCAGATCCTCATTTCGCAGTGTCGGGCCGCATTCTTGTTCGCCGGCTTTCGCCGAACAGCCGCAAGATCGAGATCGCGACCGATGCGAAGACGCTCCTGGACGGCGCCATGCTGGAACTGATGGGTTTCGAGATCGCCAATTGCCATTCAGACGACGCGGCAGGTGCTGCGGCAATTCGCAATGACCTGCACTCCCGCAGTGAGGACTGGCTCTATGAGGCGGCGCGGGCAGCCGCCGAAGTCATTGAAAAGGAATGGAAAGACTACCGCATCAGCACCGGCTGAGTGATCCGCACGATATGCTGATCCCAGGAGACATCGCTATGAGCCGACAGGAAATCGCCATCATAGGAGGAAACGGCAAAGCCGCGGGGAGCAGGCGCAATGCCTGCGGCATCGCGAACGCTGTCCTCACGCAGCACCTTGCCCGTTTTCGCATCAATGGTGACAGATGCGCCGCCGATCGGCGAGGTGACGCCGACCAGACCTTCCTTTCGGTTGACTGCGATCGCTCCGACATAATTGGCAAGTCGTCGGGTCGTCTCCTCAGGCAGGTCGATGAAGCTCAAGTCTTCGCCCTTGGCGAAATGGCCGACGAGTGGCGGCAGGTCCTTGCGGTGGCCTTCATATTGGCAGGCGAACCAGATGCGGCCACCGGCATCGGCATCGACATGGCGTGTCGAGACGGATGACCATTGCGGCGGCAGGGTATGTTTTTCGATCAGCACGCCGGTCGCCGCATCGATAAGCGCCAGCGACGGCTGCATATTGCCGAGATTGAGCTTTGTGCGGCCGAAATCCGGATGTGTCTCGATGCCGCCATTGGCAACAACGAGCATGCGGCCGTCATCGGAAACCGTCATGTCATGCGGGCCGACACCATAGGTCTCATATTCGCCGATACGGACAAAGCGGTTCGTCGCATCATAGAGGCCGATCATGCCCCTGTTATTGTCGAAGTCGTTCTCGCTGGCATAGAGCAGCCGGCCATCCGGGGAAAAAACGCCGTGGCCGTAGAAATGCCGGCCCTCCGGCGAGGTGATGACGACGGGTTCGCCCTTGTTCCAGGGGTCGAAGATCATAGCGAAGGTGCCCGGCCGGCGGGCGAAGGCGACGGTGCGCCCTGTTGCGCTGCTATGGGCCATGCCATGGGCGCGAGCGGGCAGCGGCACCTGATCGACGATCTCCCCACGCTCGGTGACCGTCGCCACGGCAAAGGAGCCGTTGGCGGTGCGGATACCGGAGGCGTAGACAGCATCGGCGCGGGTGAGCGCCAGCAGCGCTTCAGGTTTCAGCGCTGCCAGAAAGCCGATACCGGCGGCCTTGATGAAGCCGCGTCGGTCGATGGCGGCGCTGCGCCACATCGGCTCAGTCTCCGTCCGAGAAGGAGAAGCCGGCCGACAGGCCGATTGCCGCTCCATACTGATCGCTGATCGTGGTGATGAGATCGCGGCTTTCGGTCAGCAACGTATCGAGCTTGGCCCTTTCCGCATCGCTGACCGCGACTTCGATATCCGGGTTCAGCTTCGAGACGCCGTCGATGATCGTCTTCAGCTTAGCGTCGATTGAATCGGCAACCGCCTTCTTCTCTGGCGGCAGCAGTTCGGCCATGCCGGCCTTCTGCCAGAGCGTACGGATGCCCTCGAGATTGGCGGCCATCGATTTCCAGGTGTTCTTCGAACGCCAGTAAATCGCCATGCGCGGGCGAGCGGGCGTATCCTTGCCCTTGTAGAACTGCTCCAACCGCTGGTCGCGGACATTCTCGGCGCCGTGGACGAGGATGCCGAGCAGCGCGGTGACGGCTTCCTTGTTGTCCATGAAATCGTCGCTCTGCGGGCCGGGATGTTTCCAGCTCGCCTGCACACCGTCAGGCTTCTCCCAGGCGGCGACCACCTCGCCGGCCTCGCGCTGGATATTACCGGCGACGGCCTGGCCGTAGAGGCAGCGGAAGCCGCCCTTCTGCTTGATGAGGTCGTCGGAGCCGTTGCCATATAGCACATATTCGAGTGCGGTCAGGCCCTGCAGCGCCACACTCTTGCCGGCAATGGCATCGACGGTCGCGTCCTTCGGATCGGCCTTGGCGATCAGCGCCTGAACCTGCTTGAGGCCGACGCCCTTGCGATCGGGATAGAAGAGGATGTGTTCGAAGAGATTGTCTTGGATGACCGGGCCGGTCTGCACGATCTCGATCGTCGACCAGTAACGGATCACATCGTCGAATGCTGACTTGGCGCGGTCGAGCGTCTGCTGCGTCCCGGAGGCGCAGAGATCGTTCATGGCCGTCGTCAGGCGCGCGGATGATTGCTGCATATTGCGATAGCCGGGGCGGATGACCTCGTCGACAGCGCGCTGCATGACTGAAGGCACAGCATCCTCGTTGAGGCCCGAAGCGGGTGGTGCGGCGCTCTGGGCGGCAGCCGATGTGGCAAGGCCGGTCAAAGCGAGGCAAAGCAGGGTGTGCCAGGGGCGCATCAAAGTGACTCCAGGAATGTAATCAGGGCCTCTCTATCCTCTTTTGACAGCGAGGAGAATGCGCTACGGGCTTTTTCAGCTTCGCCGCCATGCCAGAGAATTGCTTCGGTGAGATTTCTGGCGCGGCCGTCATGCAGGAAGAAGCTGTGTCCGCTGACAGTCCGGGTCAGTCCTATACCCCATAGCGGCGGCGTGCGCCATTCACGTCCACCGGCCAGTCCTACTTGCTGTCCGTCGGCCAGGCCATCGCCCATGTTGTGCAGCAGGAAATCGGAATAGGGCCAGATGAGCTGGAAGGATTGGGCCTTCTCAGCCGTATCGCGGCGGGTGACGAACTTCGGCACGTGGCAGGAAATACAGCCGGATTCGTAGAAAAGCTGCTTGCCGCGCAGGGTCCCGGCAAAACTTGCTTTGCGGCGCGACGGCACGGCGAGGTTCTCGGAATAGAAGGTAACGAGATCGAGCACCGGTCCTGGTGCCTCCTCATTGCCGAGCCGTTTTTGCACGCCATCAGGCATGGCGAGGCACTTTGTCTCGGCCGCGGTGCAGTCGCCATCAGCGTTTGGCGCATCCGGCGTCGAGATGCCGATATCGGTGGAGAAGGCATCCGCACTCTGGTCGCGAACTGTGGCATTTTGCGCTTTCCAGCCGAAACGGCCGAGTGCGATCTGGCCGGTGCGATGATCGCGCACGATCGCGGCCCTACCGGAAATGCCATCATGATCGAGATCATCAGGATCGGCATGGGCCAGAATATCGGCCTCGGGAATTGCTTCGATCAGCCCGAGGCCGATCATCGGCGGGGCGACGCGCGCCGAGATCGTTGTCGCCGGGTCGAGCGGGCCGTAGGCGAGGTCTTTGACGGAATAGGCCGGCTTGCGCAGCTTCACCGTTTCGCCGCCGGCAAGCGTGATCGTCTCTTCGGTGTAGGTGACCGCGACCTTGCCCTCGGCGGCAAGTCCTGGAACGGCGAGATCCTGAAGCTGGTGGCCGTAAACCGGATCGGGGAAATTGACGACATCGGCGTCGGCGATCGCTTTTTCTTCCTCAAGTGTCTTTGCCGCACGGGCCACGCGCAGGACCATCGAGGTAGCGCTCGGACCGCCATCCGGTGGTTTGCCGCGGCCGTCATTGGCATGACAACTCATGCAGGAGCGGGCATTGAAGAGCGGACCAAGCCCATCGGATGCCTGCGTCGAGGAGGGCGCGGAAACCCAGAGCTTGCGGAAGAGCGCATTGCCGAGCCGAAAATTCTGCTCTTCCTCGAAAGGGATATTGGCCGAGATGTGCGAGAAACTGTCTTCGGTGACCGGATCGATAGAGGTTGCCGCACCCGCCTGCATCGCCTCGTAGGGTTCGGCCTTGGTGAAATCGCCGGTCGGCCGCGTGACATCGACGACGCGCTTCAAATCCGCATCGGAAAGATCGGTACGTCCAGTCGGAAGATCGAAACTACCGGCAATAGCGACGGGAAGTCCGGCGAGCAGAGCGCAGAAAGCTGCGCTGACAAAGAGACGTCTGGCCGGGTTATGCGACATTTCAAGGGTCCGGGCCACTCCGGTTTCGGAGCGGCCCGCCTTTTTGCTTATTTGAAGACAGCGTTAGGATTATCCAGGCTGTCGGAACCTTCAAGCTCGACGGTGCCGAGGTCAAGTGCGGCAATAACGCGCTGGACCGACTTCGTCTGGTCGATGAGACCGTCGATGGCGGCCTGAACGACGGCGTTGCCTTCCTTGTTGCCCTCGCCGATCATCTGATCGTACTTCTCGACCGTCTCGCCGCGCTTGGCCATAGCGTGCATGGCATCCAGCGTCTTGTTGAGCTTGCCGGTCATCTCGGCGTCCAGAGCCTTATCCTTGGCGACGACGAGGTCGTGCAGTGACGGGCCGGTCAGCTTGGTGCCGTCGACGCGGGTATATTCGCCCGTATAGGCAGCAGCGATGCCGATCGCGTCGTTCAGATGCGAATTGTAGGTATTGTCCGAGAAGCAATCATGTTCTTCTTCCGGATCGTGCAGCAGCAGGCCGAGCTTCATGCGCTCGCCGGCCAGTTCACCATAGGAGAGCGAACCCATACCCGTCAGGATGGCGACGAGGCCAGCCTTCGGATCGGCTTCGACGTGCTTCGTCGCTTCGCCACCCGGCGCCCAGTCATCGGTCATTTCCTGCAGGTCGGAAACAAGCAGCGTGGAAGCCGACTTCAGATATTCGGCGCGACGGTCGCAATTGCCGTGCGTGCAATTCTTGAGATCATAGTCAGTAGCAGGACGCTCGCCGGCGCCTGGTCCCGTGCCATGCAGATCCTGGCCCCAGAGCAGGAATTCGATGGCGTGGTAGCCGGTCGCGACGTTGGCTTCGATACCGCCGGCCTCGGCAAGCGTACCGGAGAGGAATTCCGGCGTCAGCTTGGAGGCGTCGACATCCTTGCCGTCAATCTTGATCGTCTTGTTGGCGATGACGTTTGCGACATAGAGGGAGTTCTCGTCGCTTTCCGTACCATAGGAGGGATCGACGTAGTCGATCAGGCCTTCGTCGAGCGGCCATGCGTTGACCTTGCCTTCCCAGTCGTCGACAACAGGGTTGCCGAAGCGATAGACTTCCGTCTGCTGATAGGGAACGCGTGCCTTGATCCAGGCATCCCTGGCGGCCTTCAGCGTCGCATCATCAGGCGACTTCAGAAACGCGTCGATGGCCGCGTCGAGCGCCTTGGCTGTTGTCAGCGAATCTTCATACTTGGCATGCGCGACCTCGGCGTAATGCTTCACGACAGCGGCTGCGTCGGTTGCCGCATACGCGGGAAGGGCGAGCAGGGCGGCGGGGGCAATCGCCAGCGCAGCTGCTCGGAATGTGCGGTTGAGCTTCATAATCCTCTCCTGTGACGGATTTCCGTCTGAATCCGGCATTCGTCTCTTCGCCCAAAAGCAAACTGGTGTCAAACACTCTAGTTTGGAATGGTTTTAAGGATGGATTTCCGCGAGGAGCCTGTCTATTTGAAAAGCATTTGCTTGAAAATTCAGCAAGAGGCGCGCTATTAATTGCGCACCCTGCTTAATCCTTCATCCGATCCTCCTGAACACCTCATCCGACCGGCCTTCATGCGTCATCACATCAGGCATTTCATTCATCGCCACGAGCCGAAGGGCGCGTTCCATGCGCATCTGAAGTCCGGAATTGGTGCCGTCATCGGCATGGTTTCGGTCGGCATCCTTGCTGTTACGACAGGCATTCCGCTGCTGATTGCGCCCTTCGGCGCAACGGCGGTGCTGATCTTTGGGCAGCCGAAGAGCCCGCTCGCCCAGCCGGCAAATGTCATTGGTGGTTACGTTCTTGCTGCGGCGGTCGGCGCCGCAGCCGCTTTCTTCTTTCCGGGTCTCTGGTGGGTCGCGGCAATCGCCGTCGGTATCGCAATCGCCGGCATGCTGGCGCTGAGGGTCACGCATCCGCCGGCAGGCGCCGTGCCGCTTGTTGCTCTCGGCTCGCATCTCGGCGGATTGACGCTTTTTGCAGTCGTCCTGTTCGGCGGCGTCCTGCTGGTCGCGATCGCCGTCGTGCATCACTTCATCCCACCGCGGCATCAATATCCGCTGCGGGCGCCGTCGCCGTAAGGCTCAGCCTGTTCTTTTGAGGCGGCAGAAGAAGAAGCCGTCCGTATCCGTCGAGGCCGGCGTCAGCGTGATCGTCTTGCCGTCGGAAGAACGTGGGCGCGTCCCATCCTTGCCGAACAGGCTGTCCCAAGCGGGCAGGGCGCTGACGATTTCGAAGTCGCTGTTGTCGGTGGCAAAGCGCCGCACCTGTTCTTCGTTCTCCTGCGGTAGCACCGAGCAGGTAACGTAGATCAGTTCGCCGCCGGGGCGCACGAAGCTGCGCGCCTGCGTCAGCGCGTCCTGCTGCTGGGCAGTGCGCTCGTCGAGGTTCTTGGCCGTCAGTCGCCATTTCGTATCCGGGCGCCGGCGCCACGTGCCTGTGCCGGTGCAGGGCGCGTCGACTAGCACCTTATCGCAGCGGTCGCGCAGGCTGGTCAGGCCTCTGATATCGTCATGGACCTGGACATTGCGTGTGCCGGCGCGCTTCAGCCGCTCGATGATCGGCGCAAGCCGCTTGCGGTCGGCATCATAGGCATGGACCTGGCCCTTGTTATGCATCGCAGCCGCCATGGCGAGCGTCTTGCCGCCGCCGCCGGCACAATAATCCAGCACCTGCTCGCCATCCCCAGGCAAAACCAGATCCGCAACGATCTGCGATCCCTCGTCCTGAACTTCAAACCAGCCTTTCTGGAATGAAAGCTCGGCCGTCACGTTGGGCAAACGTGAGGCACCCTCGCCGGCGGGAATCCGGATGCCGTAGCGTGCGATCTTCGCCTCATTGGCGCCGGCGCGTTCCAGCGCCTTGACGGCCTTTTCGCGGGTGGCCTTCAGGATATTGGCACGCAGATCAAGCGTCGGGCGTCCAGCGAGCGCCTGGGCCTCGGAAAGCCATTCGTCGCCGAAAGCCTGTTCGAAGGAGGATTGCACCCATTCTGGAATATCGCCCTGAACATGCGGGGCTGCGTCGGAAAGAGAGCGGCTCGTAAAGGCCGCGAGTGCGTCGGCCGAAAGCGGCGTCGGCGCGAACTTGTCGTCAGCAAGTTCGGCGGCCAGCGTTTCGGGCGTGAAACCCCATTGGCGGAACATGACGGCATGGGCAATGGCAACGGCGCTGTCGTCGTCCATCAGATAGGCATGGGACAGTCGCATGCGCAGCGCATCGTAGACAATGTTGCCGATCGCCGCCCTGTCGCCGGAACCGGCGAAACGGTGAGCGAGGCCCCAGTCCTTCAGCGCATCGGCGACAGGCCTTTTACGGGCATCGATATCAGCCAGAACCGAAATCGCCCCTTCGAGGCGGCCGCCCAAACGCATTCAAACTTCTCCTGTTGCCTTGGCTAGTGAACGATCCGCGCGGAAAGAGCCTCAGGAAGCCTGATGGCGGGGCAGATTGTTTACAAGTCTCAACCGCGTGGTTACCCGCGATTGACGGCAAGAGCAAGCGCCGCATCCGGCGCAGGGATTTTGCGGAGGACGTAGCCTCAGCTCATGACTTCGTAGCAAACCTTCGCAGTACCTGTGGAGACCATGCCGATATTCTGGGCAGCAGCGCGTGACAGGTCGAGTACGCGACCGCGGATGAACGGACCACGATCATTGATGCGAACGACGACGCTGCGGCCGTTGTTGCGGTTGGTGACCTTCACCTTGGTGCCGAACGCCAGAGAGCGATGTGCGGCAGTATAGATGGCCGGGTTCATGCGTTCCCCGGAAGCAGTTTTGGAGCGAAGTGCGTACCACGAAGCACCGCCACATCCGTTAGCAGCAAATCCTTCCGCCGGGAGGATGAAAGAGCAGGCTGCAATGGCTGCGGTAGTGATTAGAGAACGGCAGATTTTCTTCAAAACGGATTGTCCCTCAACTATTGAACTTGCGCCTTCACAGGCGGTGGGGCTTCAATCCGGGGAAAAGTGGCGAAAAAGTGCCGATCGCGATCACGGAACGTTACAGCTTGTAACATTTGTGATTCTGGTAACATTGCGGTAGCAGGACACCGCTTTGACGAATTGTGGAAAAAACCTAATGAAATCAGCTAAAATCCGAACGATTTTTTCGGGAAAGCGGTAAACATTTGATGGCCGCCGGAAATCACAAAAAATTTTTGCTCATACCGCCATATTTGCTGCCACATTTGCGCAAATTTAGAGGCCGTTAACCATAATGCGGAGCGAAATTCGCGTCGCTAAAATAAGAAAGTAGGAAATTTCTACTCTTTTTGAATTATAGCCCTCTCACCCGAATGGGAGGGTATCGTCAGCCCCGCCACCCCTCATTTTGCCAGAGCTGGGCGAGCGACATCGGATAGTTCGGGAAGGCAAAACGGAAGCCCGTGGCCTTCAGTTTGGCATTGGAAACCCGCTTATTCTCTCCATAAAAGGAGCGGGCCATGGGCGTCATCTCGGCCGTCTCGAAAGATTGCTCTGGCGGCGGTGCGACGCCCATCAGGCGGGCGGCTTCGACGATGACATCCTGCGGCGGGCCGGGCTGGTCGTCGGTGACATTATAGATGCCACCGAGCGCATGCTCTGACAAAAAGCGGGTGGAAGCGCCGATGTCCTCCACGCGGATGCGGTTGAAGACCTGGTCCTTCTTGATGATGCGGCGCGCCGTGCCGCGATCCAGATTAATGAAGGCGTTGCGTCCTGGTCCGTAAATGCCGGAAAGACGCAATATTGCGGCCGGTACGTCGCGGGCACGTCCGAGCGCAAGCCAGGCGTCCTCAGCGTCCAGACGTTCCTTGGAGCGGCCGGAGACCGGCACACAAGGGGTTTCCTCGGTCACCCAGGAGCCTTTGTGGTCGCCATAGACGCCGACCGTGGAGAGATAGCCGATCCATTGCAGCTTCGGCAGAAGCACCGTGCTGTCTTTGCCGAGCAATGCAAGCAGCGGATCGGCATCGCGCGGAGCGATCGACTGCACGAGATGCGTAACGCCGGCCATCGCCGCACGCAGATCGTCGCTCAGGGTTTCGCCGTCGAAGATGAAGGCTTCGATCCCGGATCTCCGCAGCTCTTCCGCCTTTTCCTCCGAACGGGTCGTGCCGGAGATGCGCATGCCGCTGTCACCAAAGGCTCTGGCGATCGCCGTACCGGAATAACCGCAGCCAAAGATCATCACATGCATCAGCTTACCCCCGCCAGTCGCCATTCGTTGAGGACTTCTTCGTCCGACTCATTTTCCCTTTGTGCGGCAAAGGCTTCGAATTCACCAGCCTCCATGAGCCGCGACAGTGCCCAAACTGCCATGCCGCGCACGACAGGAGAGGCATCGGCGGCGAGCGCACGACATTGCTCGATCAGGCTACGATCGCCGGAATTGCCGGCAGCGATCAGCACATTACGAATGAAGCGGTCACGCCCGATGCGCTTGACCGGAGAACCGCTGAAGAACGTACGGAAGGTTGGGTCGTCGAGGGTCAAAAGGAAGACGATCGAAGGTTCCTTCAGATCCTCACGCGCCTTCAGCTTCATTTCCGACGCTTCGTTTGCGAACTTGTTCCAGGGGCATGCGGCAAGACAATCGTCGCAGCCGTAAATGCGGTTGCCGATCAGCGGCCTGAACTCGGGATCGATCGGCCCCTTATGCTCGATCGTCAGATACGAAATGCAGCGGCGCGCATCGATCTGGTAGGGCGCAGGAAAGGCAGCCGTCGGGCAGGCATCGAGGCAGGCGCGGCAGGAGCCGCAATGATCGGCCTCCGAGGCATCTATATTGAGATCGGCAGTCGTGAACATCGAGCCGAGGAAAAGCCAGGAGCCATGCTCGCGGCTGACGAGATTGGTGTGTTTGCCCTGCCAGCCGAGACCGGCCGCCGCGGCCAGCGGCTTTTCCATGACGGGTGCGGTATCGACGAAGACCTTCACGTCTGCGCCAGCCTTGGCTGCGAAGCGCGTGGCGATCTCTTTCAGTCGGCCCTTCATGACGTCATGATAGTCGCGGTTGCGGGCGTAGACGGAGATTGCCGCCCTATCCTTCCTGTCGAGAATGCCGCGAGGATCCTCGTCCGGCCCGTAATTGAGGCCGAAGACGGCAACAGAGCGCACATCGCTCCAGAGCGTGCGCGGATCGCCGCGACGCTCGCGCGTTTCCGCCATCCATTCCATTGTTCCATGCCGGCCGGCATCGATGAATTGGCCGAGTCGCTGCTTTGCGTCAGGGATCGAATCCGGACGGGTGACACGACAGAGATCGAAGCCGAGAGCGGCCGATTCCCTCTTCAGGAAGGCGGTCAAATTGTCGCGGCGCTTCCGCTCCTTAATATCTTCGGTTTTCGGTTCGGGCATCAAACGCCCTCGTCAGAAATCCAGGTCGGCGTAATGGGAAACCGGCGTCAGACCGCGCACGCGCTCGGTGAGCAGCGGACGGAAGGAGGGGCGCGATTTCAGCCGCTGGTACCAGTCCTTGGCGAGCGGCGATTCCGACCAGTCGATCTCGCCGAGATAATCGAGAATAGAGATCGAGGCTGCAGCGGCAAGATCGGCATAGCTCATCCGCTCGCCGGCGAGCCATTGGCGCGAGCCGGCGAGCCAGGTGAGATAACGCATGTGTTGGCGGATATTCGCGCGTGCCGTGCGTAACATCTTGGAATCCGGGGCGCCGCCGCCCTGGTCGGCCGTCATTTGCAGCTTGTAGACGCGCTCGCGCGCCAGCGGCTTGGTGACGTCGTTTTCCATCTTTTGCATGAACCATTCCGTCAGGCGACGGATTTCCGCGCGCTGGAACGGATCTTCGGCGAGCAGCCTGCGGTCGCGCTTCAGCACGCCATGCGTCTCGTCGAGATATTCCGAAATCACCGTCGCGCCGCAGAGTGCACGCATGCTGTCGTCCACATAGACGGGCAGCGTGCCAGCCGGGTTGAGCGCCAGGAAGTCGCGGCGTTTCTCCCAGGTCTGTTCTTCGATCAGCTCTGCCTGATAGCCGTATTCCGCCAGAATGAGCCTGACGAAGCGAGACGCGGACGACATGGGATGATGATAAAGCGTGGGCATCGATACTCGGACTTTTGATTGTTGTGCATGGGTTCAGGGGCGCCCCGATTATACCGCCCTAGTCATGACTCATTAGTTGAAGCTATAGGAGCTTGGCCCCTTCAATACAAGCGAATCGGGTCACACCTGCCTGACAAGGGACAAAACATGGCTGCCTGAACGATCGCAACTCCCCGCTCGCCTTTTCTTGCCTCCCGCTCTGGCGAATGATGATTGTGCAGTGCAATATAGCCTGACCGCCATTCCAGTCCGACCGAACCCCAAACCGGAGACACTTTATGGACTACATAAACTCTATAATTCTGGGCATTATA
Source organism: Rhizobium sp. 768_B6_N1_8 (assembly GCF_051811225.1). Lineage (NCBI taxonomy): Bacteria > Pseudomonadati > Pseudomonadota > Alphaproteobacteria > Hyphomicrobiales > Rhizobiaceae > Rhizobium > Rhizobium sp. 768_B6_N1_8. The sequence continues at coordinate 4,745,087 of NZ_JBPWPV010000001.1, forward strand.
GAAGGGATCACAGAGTTCCTGCCGATTTCGAGCACCGGCCATCTGATCATTGCGGAGCAGTGGCTCGGCGCCCGTAGCGACACCTTCAACATCGTCATTCAGGCAGGAGCGATCCTCGCCGTTACGATCATCTACTGGCGTCGTCTGCTCGATCTGCTGCTTGGCTGGCGCGATCCGCAAAACCGCGATTATGCCTTTAAGCTGATTGTCGCCTTTCTGATAACGGCGGTTCTCGGACTGTTGGTCAAGAAGCTCGGTTTCGAACTGCCTGAGAACGCAACGCCGGTTGCCTGGGCGCTGATCATCGGCGGTATCTGGATGATCTTTGCCGAATGGGCTGCCGCCCGCCGCCCGCCGAGCACTCAGATCACCTGGCTCGTCGCCATTCTTGTGGGCATTGCCCAGGTCGTTGCCGGCGTCTTCCCCGGAACGTCCCGCTCGGGTGCCACGATTTTCGTCGCCATGCTGGCGGGTACGGCTAACCGCGCCGCGGCAACCGAATTTGCCTTCCTCGTCGGCATTCCGACCATGTATGCGGCAAGCGCCTTTTCGCTGCTGAAAACCTTCAAGGATGGCGGTGCGGCAAACGAGGACTGGACCGCGCTCGGTATTGCCTTCGTCGTTTCCACAATTGTCGCCTTCGTCGCCGTCAAGTGGCTGCTGGCCTATATCAGGAGCAACCGTTTCACGGTATTTGCGATCTATCGCATCATTCTGGGTGTTGTGCTGCTCGGCATGGCGATGGCCGGCATGATCAACTGAATGACCGGACACGCGAGTGAGCGATATATATCGCTCACCCCGAGAGAAAAGATGAAGCCGGTTCGAAAGGACCGGCTTTTCTGTTAGTGGGTGATGGAGGCCGTTGAGCAGGGATCGACGCCGTAAGCCGGCGAGCAACTGCCCTTCACCGCTGCGACGGAGCCCGGCGCAATGAAGGAGCCTGCGAGGATTACCAGTGCCGCACACGCAAAAAGAAGCGCGATTGACTTACCCATCAGAAATAGCCTTTCACAGTGATTGCCGCACGCCTGCGAGGCGCCTTGAGTCTGTCTGGAGACGCGCGGGGGTGTTTAGTCAGTGGAATAGCAAATAGCAATAAATGTTCCTGCTAAATTTGGTGTTAATTCCACTAAATTTCCTATGCGTCTTTTATGCAACGTCACACAACATGAGATGCAGCGTAACACGCCAGGCTTGTGCCGGATTGGCGCCTCGCGAAAATGGAAAACGCCGCCCGCGAAAGCTCGCGAACGGCGTTTGAATTGTCTTCTATCGATTGATCAGGCAGCTTTGCCGGAGCCGGTATACTGGCCGTGCGGACGATACTGCACGAGGTAGGAGTCGAGCACCGAAGTCGCCATCGTCGGCGTGATGCCAAGGCCCTTCAGCGTGCGGCCCTCGGCTTCGGCTTCATTGGAAACGACGTTGTCGTGCTTGAGAAGCTTGACCTGGTCCGGCGTGATCGGCGGCGCGATGAACGGCACGAGCGAGGCGATGCTGCCAATCAGCGATGCGATGCTGAAGGGCAGGGAAACGAGCCGATTATTGCGTACCGTAACCTTGAGTATGGTTTCGAGACATTCGCGGAAGGTAAGGACCTCAGGACCGCCGAGCTCATAGATCTTGCCGCCTTCGACCTTGCCGTCGACGGCACGGGCAACGGCCTCTGCGACATCCTCGACATACACGGGCTGGAACTTCGTCTTGCCGCCGCCGACGAGCGGAAGGACCGGGAACGTACGCGCCATATCGGCGAACTTGTTGAAGAAGCTGTCCTCCGGGCCGAAGACGACAGACGGACGGAAGATCACCGCATCCGGCTTGATCGACAGGATGGCGGCTTCCGCGCGGCCTTTGGTACGGCCGTAGTTGGAGTTCGAACCGGCGTTGGCGCCAATGGCGGAAATGTGGGTCAACGTTGCGCCGGCATTGCGGGCGGCTTCCGCCACAGCACGACCGCCGAACTCCTGCACGGCGTCGAAGGTGTTGCGGCCGCTCTCGAAGAGAATACCAACGCAGTTGATGACATGGTCGGCGCCTTCGACAGCCCGGTCGATCGAGTTGCGGTAGCGCAGGTTGGCCTGGACCAAAGAGATCTGGCCGACATTGCCGAGCGGCTGCAGGAAGCCGGCAAGGTCAGGGCGGCGCACGGCAACGCGGATGCGATAGCCACGCTTGGCGAGCACACGCACGACATGTCTGCCGATGAAGCCGGACCCTCCGAACACGGTAACGAGCGGCGGCAGGTTGGCAAGGGTCATGGCAGGCTCCTCGAAAGGCTTTGGAATGCTGTGATTGTTTTCGTCTTAGCCGAATACCGACGCGACGAAAAGGGCCATCGCGCCGCAGTTCTTACCCGTTCGAAACTGGCTCAGACGCCTTCGACCACGACCATTTCCGCATCAGCCACCTCATGGCGGATTTTTGCGGCGGCCTGGTATTCCGGCGAATTATAGCAGTCGACGGCATGCTGCATCGAGGGAAATTCGATAACGACGTTGCGGGCGCGCGCCTTGCCTTCAAGCTCGGTGATCGCGCCGCCGCGGGCGAGGAAGTTCGCGCCGTACTTCTCGAAGGCAGGCTTTGCGGTTGCAACGTAATCCTTGTAGCGCTCGAGGTCGCGCACATCGACGCGAGCAATCCAGTATCCCTTGGGCATTTTTATCTCCCCTTCAGCGGATGTGTCAGCGATTCGCCGGCCAGAGTGCGGCGACCATTTCATTGAGGATTGCGCGAGCCGCTTCCCGCGGCTCCGGCGCCTTGACGATCGGCCGGGCGACGACGAGATGGGTGGAACCGGCCTTCAGTGCATCCGAAGGCGTCATGACCCGCTTCTGATCGCCCCTCTCGGCGCCTGTCGGGCGGATGCCTGGGGTGACGATCGCCATGTCAGGTCCGACAATCTCGCGGACGCTGGCGGACTCCTCGGCAGAGCAGACGATACCGCCCATCCCGGCAATGCGCGCCTGTTCCGCACGCCGCGCGACCAATGTTTTCGGATCGTACTGATAGCCGGCCTGGACGAGGTCATCGGCGTCCATCGAGGTCAGCACCGTAACGCCAAGCAGACAGAGGCTGGAGCCCTTGGCCGCTTCGACGGCGGCCTTCATCGCTTTCGGATAGGCATGCAGCGTCAGCATCGACATGCCCATCTTGGCGATGTTCTCGACACCGGATGCGACCGTGTTGTCGATGTCGAGCAGCTTCATGTCGAGGAAGATCTTCTTGCCGCTGGCCGCGAGATCGCGGGCAAATTCCAGCCCGCCGGCAAAAACGAGCTGATAGCCGATCTTGTAGAAGAGAATGTCGTCGCCGAGCGTGGAAACCAATCTTTCCGCTTCGCCAATCGTTGGAACATCAAGCCCGACGATCAACCGCTCGCGTGCGTCCATCTCAATCATCCCCGCCAGTCTTCAATGGGTGTCCAGTCGCATGATAAGCGCCGATCCGCAAGGCCGAAAGCATAGAGATTGCCACCACCGCCTGGCTGGTCGCGATCACGCGCAATCGGTGCGCCCATCAGATGGCACTTGAGCAGCGTTCCGACGCCACCATGCCCGACGAAGGCGATCGGCGCATTTGCCTCATGCGAGGATAGGACGGTCTCGACGGCGGAGACGATGCGGGCCTGCGCATCGGCGGCCCGCTCCCAGCCTCTGAAGCTCTCCAGCGGGTGGGCGAAGAACCAGTTGGCCGCCTCCTCGAATTTGTCGGGCGGCAGGAAACCAGTGGCGGAGCGGTCGTTCTCGTGCATGCCATGCACGATCTCGATTTTCACGCTTGAGGCCGCAGCAAGGATTTCCGCCGTCTCGATCGCCTTCGTCTCATTGCTGGAGACGATGCGGGTCAGCCGCTTCGCCCAGTCGCTCGAGGCAGCCTTGCGGGCGCGTTCGGCGCCGATCTCGGAAAGACCCCACTTGGGAACGGGAACCTGCGGGTCGATCTTGACCTGAGGGTGGGTGATATAAAGTCCAAACATTTATCCGCGCCGATAGATCCAGAGTTGAGCAGGAGGAATATTGCGCACGATGAAATCAAAATGATGAATGCTGTAACGATCGGCATTGGCAACGATCGGCGAGACCGCGCCATAGGAGATCTGTACCATCGGCCGGCCTGCCGGCATGCGGTCGAGCAGGCTTTCCAAGAGCGCAATACGCGCCTGCATGGGGAAGTTCAGGAGCGGTATACCCGAAATAACGGAATCGAATTCCTGATCCTTGAGTGAGCCGAGCGTTTTGTCGAGATCGAAGGCATCGCCGTTGATGAAGCTCACGCCGGGGTAAAGCTGCATAAGGTGTTCGTAGAAGTCCGTCGAATATTCGATAGCGACGAGCTTTTCCGGCTTCACGCCATGGGCAAGGATCGCCTTGGTGATGGCGCCGGTGCCGGGACCAAGTTCAAGCACGGGCAGGTCCGAATGCGGATTTGCGACGCTTGCCATCTTGCGGGCAGTGATCGAGGAAGTCGGAACGATGGAGCCGACGGTCTTCGGCCCCTGCATCATGCCCTTGAAGAAGCGGATCTCCTCGTCAAACTTCTTGCCGAGCCGTTCCTTGAGCCGCAATGCCATGCCGTCCTCCCATGCCTGCCGGTCAACTTTCCCTTAATTGCAGGAGGGTGAAGCAAAAACAAGAGGCGATGTCGCGATCAGGAAAGTTTCAACTGCAAAAGCGACGCGCGTTTAAACACGCATCGGCATCAGCACGTAGAGCGCGTCATCGCCGGCGGTGTCACGCACGAGTGTCGGCGAACCTGCATCGGCCAGAAGGAAGATCGCTTCGTCGCCGGAAAGCTGCGCGGTGATATCGAGCAGATACTTGGCATTGAAGCCGATTTCCATCGGATCCGTATCGTAGCCGACGGCGACTTCTTCCGTGGCACTACCGGAATCCGGATTGTTCACGGTGAGCAGAAGCTGACCATCGGAGAGCGCGAGCTTCACGGCGCGGCCGCGCTCGGATGAAATGGTCGAAACGCGGTCGACGGCCTGGGCAAAGCTCGTGCAGTCGACGCGCATTTCCTTGTCGTTATTGGTCGGGATGACGCGCTGGTAATCCGGAAAGGTGCCGTCGATCAGCTTCGAGGTCATGACGATGGAACTGAGGGTGACCCGGATCTTGGCATCGGAAACTTCGACGGTGACGATCGCATCAGGCGTATCGACCAGCTTCTGCAATTCGCCAACCGTCTTGCGCGGAATGATGATGCCGGGCATGCCTTCCGAGCCGGAGGGGGCGTCGACATCGGCGCGGGCGAGACGGTGGCCGTCGGTCGCAACGGCGCGCAGCTTCAGGTCGCCGCTGCTCTCGATCGTGTGGAAGAAGATGCCGTTCAGATAGTAGCGGGTTTCTTCGGTCGAGATCGCAAACTGTGTGCGATCGATCAGCATCTTCAGATCGCTTGCCTTCAGCTTGAAGGAATGCGTGAAGGTGCCGGCGGTCAGATCCGGGAAGTCGGATTCCGGCAGGCACTGCAGCGAAAACTTCGAACGGCCGGACTGAACGGTCATCGAGCCGCCATCCTGGGAGGTGGCAAGCAGCACTTCCGCGCCATCGGGAAGCTTGCGCACGATGTCGTAAAGAAGATGGGCGGGAACGGTGGTGGCGCCGGCCTGCTCGACATTGGCAGGCGTCGCTTCGGTGATTTCGAGATCGAGGTCGGTCGCCTTCATGTCGAGGCTCTGCCCATCGGCCTTCAGCAGCACGTTGGACAGGATCGGAATCGTGTTGCGGCGTTCGACCACGCGGTGCACGTGGTTCAGCGACTTCAAAAGGTTTGACCGCTCAATAGTAATACGCATGGGATGCTACCGCTTTCGACCTTTATTGTCCGGGCGCTCGGAAGCGCCGCGTCACTGCTTTCCCCTTTGGGAGAGGGGAGTGGACGGGCAAAATGGCAGAACTTTGCCAGCGATTGCAAGAGGCATGGCTGCCCGCAAGCCCGCAAATGCCGTTTTGCAGTGCAATGCTCACAGAAATTGCGGCCCTTGTCGAAGCCACACCGCTCGCCCATAAAGGGAAGAGGCTGGCGGAATGAAAGCGAATGACATGACGGAAGAGACGACAGCGGAAACTGGCGCCCGGCGCGGCTTTCGCCTGCACAATATCGCGGTGCCGGCGCGCCCGCTCGAACCGGCTCTCTATCTCGTCGCAACGCCGATCGGCAATCTCGGCGATATCACGCTGCGGGCGCTGGAAACGCTTGCCGGTGCGGATGTCCTCGCCTGCGAGGATACACGCGTTACCCGCGTCCTGCTCGATCGCTACGGCATTCAGAACCGCCCCTTTGCCTATCATGAACACAATGCCGATGAGGCCGGGCCGCGGCTCCTGCAGGCGCTCGAAGCCGGCAAGTCGGTGGCGCTGGTTTCCGATGCCGGCACGCCGCTCGTCTCCGATCCCGGCTATCGCCTGGCGCAGCAGGCGATCGAAGCAGGTTACCGCGTCATTCCTATTCCCGGCGCCTCCGCACCGCTTGCGGCCCTCGTCGGCTCAGGGCTGCCGAACGATGCTTTTCTATTTGCCGGTTTCCTGCCGACCAAGGACAAGGCCCGTCGCGACCGTCTCGCAGAATTCGCAAACGCACCGGCCACACTGATCTTCTTTGAATCGCCCCATCGCATCGGCGCAACGCTGCTGGCTGCTGCCGATGTGCTCGGCGCTGAACGCGAGGCGTCTGTCTGCCGCGAACTGACCAAGACCTATGAAGAATTCCGCCGCGGCACGCTTGCCGAGCTCGTCACCTATTATGAAGAGCATGACAATGTGAAGGGTGAGATTGTTCTCGTCATCGGCCCGCCGAAGGACGAGCCGGCAACTGCGGCGGATGTCGACGCCATTCTCGCCGATCTCTCAAAATCGCTGCCAACCGCCGGGGCCGCGACCGAGGCTGCCCGCTTGACCGGCCTGCCGCGCAAGGTGCTCTACCAGAAGCTTCTCGACATGAAGGCGGCGAATGGCTGACGGCGAAGCCACGCTCCGCAGGAGAAAGGCGCTGCGTCGCGGCTCGGCGGCAGAATATATTGCCGCCATTTTCCTGATGCTGAAAGGCTATCGCATTCTCGCCATGCGCTACAAAACGAAGCTCGGCGAGATCGATATTATCGCTCGCAAGGGAGACCTGGCCGTCTTTGTCGAGGTCAAGGCGCGCGCCGACGAAATGGGCGCCGTGGATGCTGTGTCCTTCGCCTCGCAAAAACGCATCCGGGCTGCGAGCGATCTCTGGCTCGCCCGCCAGAGGGACTATTCCCGGCTCTCACAGCGCTATGATATCGTTGCGATATTGCCGGGAAAACTGCCTCGTCATTTCCCCGATGCTTTCTAGGGGGCGCTAAATTCCGCAGGCGGCTAAAAACTGACGAATAAGCTTTCGTTAAAATTTTAGCGTCTGCTTGAACGGGCTTTTACGACTCTTTTGTTATCCACGGCTCAGCTAGGGGTAGCAAACTGGGGGTAATTCATGGCCTTGAAGATGATGCTTGCAACCGCCGTCGCCATGGCTGCGCGGTCCGTGCCTTACGCCGCATTGAAGACGGCTGGCAAATCGTTCGTTGCGCAGGCAAGCGACCGCATGGTGCTGAAGTCGACGCCGATCAATCCGGACTGGATCATCAGCGGCAATCCGCAGGCGCGCACGGCAGAACATTCCCGCGGCCATGACGAGGCATCGCTGACGGCGATCTGGGATTGCACATCGGGCGAATTCCGCTGGCGTTTCGGCTGGGACGAGACGGTCATGATCCTCGAAGGCGAAGTGCACGTCACCACCGAAGATGGCCTGGAACGCACGCTGCAGGTGGGCGATGTCGCTTTCTTTGCCGGCGGCACCTGGGCGAACTGGCGGGTCGACAATTATGTCCGCAAGGTCGCCTTCCTGCGCAAGCCTTTCCCGAAGCCGCTCGCCATTGCCTATCGCCTGCGCAACCTCTTGCGCAACGGCGGCGGTACCGGCATCGCGGCCTGAAAATTGCGCCGGCGGAGGCGCGCGAAGCCATTGATTGCCGTTGCGTTTGACGCCTGACCGACCTACATCTGGGCGGCATCAGCTCAAGGGACGGAAATGGCCAAGATCAAGAACGTAGCGGTCCAGATGGACCATGTCTCCGGCATCAATATCGCGGGCGATTCCACCTTCGCCATGAGCCTTGAGGCTCAGGCGCGTGGCTACAAGCTCTTCCATTACACGCCCGATCGCCTGAGCTTCCGCGATGACAAGCTCTATGCCGCCGTCGAGCCGATGGTGCTGCGCGACGTCAAGGGCGATCACTATGAACTCGGCGCCCCTGAGCGCATCGACCTGTCGACCATGGACGTCGTCCTGCTGCGCCAGGACCCGCCTTTCGACATGTCCTACATCACCTCGACGCATCTTCTGGAGCGCATCCATCCGAAGACGCTCGTCGTTAATGATCCGGCCTGGGTGCGCAACTCACCGGAAAAGATCTTCGTCACCGAATTTTCCGACTTGATGCCGAAGACGCTGATCACCAAGGATCCGGGCGAGATCCGCCGCTTCCGCGACGAGATGGGCGATATCATCCTGAAGCCGCTCTACGGCAATGGCGGCGCCGGCGTTTTCCATTCCACCAAGGACGATCGCAACCTGTCCTCGCTGCTCGAAATGTTCGGCCATCTCTTCCGCGAGCCTTTCATCGCTCAGCAATACCTGCCTGACGTGCGCAAGGGCGACAAGCGCATCATCCTCGTCGACGGCGAATTTGCCGGCGCCATCAATCGCGTCCCGGCCGAGCATGACAGTCGCTCCAACATGCATGTCGGCGGCCGCGCCGAGCCGACCGAACTGACGGCGCGCGAAAAGGAAATCTGCGAGCGCATCGGCCCGGCTCTGCGCGAACGCGGCTTCCTGCTCGTCGGCATCGACGTCATCGGCGATTATATGACAGAGATCAACGTAACCTCGCCGACAGGCATCCGGGAAGTGAAGAAGTTCGGTGGCGCCGATATCGCAAGCCTGTTGTGGGATGCGATCGAGCGCAAGCGCGGCTAAAGCAATACCAGCAAAAGTGCAATGCCAACAAAAGTGCATAGTGGTTTTGCGTTCGGAATTGCGGCAAAACTGTGCAGAGATTTTTTTGTTAAAACAAAGAGATAGAGAATTTTCGTGTTTCGAAGAAAAACGGAAATGCTCCAAGTGTTCCGCCTTTGATCGCCTTCGTTCCGGCTTTGCAACCTGCTGCAATTTGATTGCAGCGGATAGCTGAATTCGTTCGCTTATCGTTCTTGTTTTATTCCATATTCCATGCCAGATTGTGACCGCCTTCATAGGTTGGGGTTCAGGGTTACGGGGCAGGGGCATGGTCGCGCGCGTCAGCACGGTTGCATTTCAGGGCATTGAAGGTGTGCCGGTCGAGGTCCAGGTCATGGTCGCTCCCGGTAAAATGGGAATCCACATGTTGAGGTGGATTAATTTATGAGGTAAGTGCTTTGTCTTAAGGAGAAAGCATGAAACCAAAAGCCTATTCTTACATCCGCATGTCGACTGATGTTCAGTTAAAGGGCGACAGCCTACGCAGACAGACTGAAGAGTCTAAGCGTTACTGCGACGAAAACGACCTCGAACTGGTCGAAGATTTCAAACTCCAGGATATCGGTGTCTCCGCTTATCGCGGCAAGAACGTAGCGCAGGGTGAGCTTGGTAGATTTCTATCTCTTGCTGAAGATGGTTTGATCCCGGAGGGGTCGTTTCTAATAGTCGAATCTCTTGACCGCATCAGTCGTGAAAAACCTCAGACGGCAGTTGCGCTATTTCTTCAAATTCTGGAATCAGGCGTCGACATAGTCACGTTAACCGATCGGCGAGTTTACAAGTCCGGTAGCGCCGATGTTGCTGATATCCTTCTCTCTGTCGTGATCATGGCTCGCGCCTATGAGGAATCTCGCACCAAGGGTCTGCGCGTTGGCGCGGCATGGGAGAACAAGCGTAGGAACATCCACGAGAAGAAACTCACGCAAGTCGCACCTGCGTGGCTGAGCCTATCCGAAGATCGACGGGCTTTCGATGTAATCCCTGAGCGTGTCGCGGTTTTGCAGGCCATCTTCAACGATGCTGACAACGGCAAGGGTTCTTATCAGATCGCTCGAAAACTCAATTTGGACAGCGTGCCGACATTCGCTCCGTCGCAAGGCTGGCATGAATCTTACGTCTCGAAGCTTCTGACCAACCGCGCCGTGCTAGGTGAGTTTCAGCCTCATCGATATATCGAAGGCAAGCGCACACCGGCGAGTGATCCAATCGCCGATTATTTTCCTGCTGTTATTTCGCGAGACCAGTTTGAACGGATACAGGCTGGTCGCGCTGTGAGAAAGAACCGGGGGAGTGGTCGCAAGGGTCGTAACAACATCAACCTCTTTTCAGGCGTGGCGACTTGCGGCTACTGCAAAGGTAAGATGATGATTGTAGACAAGGGCTCTGGACCAAAGGGCGGGATCTACATTCGGTGTGACAATGCCCGTCGTGGAAACGAATGCTGGGCGGCGATGTGGCCGCTAAAGCACCTCGAAACTGCCTTCCTCTTTTTTGTGAAGGAATTGGATTTGCAGTCCTTGATCGTCGAATCTTCGGCCAAGGACGCTCGATTGCTTGCGGAAGGGCAACTGGCCGCGATCTCCAACGAATTGACGAAGAAGAAAAAAATGCGGGAGAGCGCGTTCGATCTTTTATCCGATGACAGCGTTGGCACCGACTTCGTCAGAGAAAAGCTTGCTGACTTGGCAAGCGAAATACAGCGGCTCGAGAAAGAGCTGGCAGAACTCAATTCTGAGGCTAAGCAGGAACTCGCGCGACAGGCCGATAGCGATCTTGACGTTCAAATCCTTATTGAAGCTATCTCGGCCGGACCAAAAGAAAATCAGGACAGTCGAATTGCGGTCGCGGATTGGATTCGCCGCAACGTACAGCAGATGAGGATTTATCCTGACGGACTCGAAGGTCCTCGGCGCGAAATAGAGCGAATGTCCGCAAGTTTGGACCCGGATGTTGCCAAGCTTCTGGATGCTTCAATCGCGTTTACAAAGCGGCATAACGCACTGATTGACGGGTCCCACCGGCGCTTTTCAGTCTCATTCGGCGGTCATAGGTTTCGAGCAGTCGAGGTTGATCGAGATGATCCCACCAAACATATCGTTATGACATTCGCCGACGATGACAACTGGGGGATAGAGGGAACGAGCTGAACTCTCAAGCCGCCTTGCGGGTTTCCGAAATCTTCTGAAACTCCGCCAACATGTCTTGATATTTTGAATTGCTGCGACCGCTTTGCGCCCCAATCGCAGTCATTGTGACGTGTTTGCCATGCGCCCGTAATCGGACGTTGGCTATATGCCCATGGTCAGCGGGCTATAGCTTCAGCCGACTATGGGCCTATATCGCGAATTCGGACGCTCAGCGAGACCTGTCGTAAAACGACGAGACCGGGCGTTGTAGCCAACATCGCAATAGAGCTATGTGGCTATGAGCTCAGCGAGCTTATCAGCCACGATTGCTAGCGTGTCCTCCCCGGTGCTCAGGCCATTTCGCGAGGCAAGCAGCGGACTGACGTTGCGGAGAGCATCATAAGTCGTATTATGAATAATAGGTACGAGTTGGTCAGTCGCAAGAAGCGCTGAAAGCTCTCGGTCCGCAACACCTCCCGTTGGAAGGCGAAGCAGAAGCGCGGGTGTCACGAGCACGATCCCGATGCGCGACTTTGCCAATCCCCTATCAATTTCGCGAAGGAACGACGATCCAAGAGGAATGTCCTTTTCGCTGAACCAGACGGATACGCCGCGCGCTTTGAGCTGATTGTAGAGTTCCGTGGCATCTTCCAGCCGGTCGGCCCACGCATGGCATAGGAAGACATCACGAAGATCAGGTAGTTCCGCGCGCCTCTCGACGGTTTCGCGGATCGGTTCGAGTGCCTTAGCTTCCACGGGCGTATACAAAACTGTTGAGCCGGCTTTTGACCACCTCGCTCTAACAGTGCTGGACCCGCCGCCGCTACGTCCCGACGAAGAGGAGTAAGACGGGGAGGAGTAAGACCGGGACGGGGACGAAAACGCCCCATACCCATAGCCTCCATATCGGCTAGAGCTGCCGCCGCAAGCAGGGCACTCTGCTCTACCACTCGCTGTGCGGTGGCCCCGTGATGGTGCTGTGCATCGAGCCATTTTGAAACCTTCTCCTATTCTTCATCAAACCTGCACGTTATCGGCAGAGCTTCTTCAACCCCGTCAAATGCTTCCCGTCGACCTGCTCCATCATTTCGATTAGCGCGCCGGCCGCGGCTTGTGTTTCCTCCAGCGTCATTGAAGAGAAGGATAGCAAATCGTCCAAATTGTCCGAATGCGATTCGACTTGAGCTAGTCGTTCGAGTGCCATCAACTTGTCGCGATCGAGCTCGGTATAGTCCGCGTAAAGCTTGGCCATCTGACCGGTTAGCCCGGAGCTCCCGGGGCATTTGAACGCTAGAAAGACATCGAGGACACGCCGCATGACATTAGGGATCATGTACCCGTGATCGTCATAGGCACCTGCCTTCTCGACGAAGCGTAGGACATGGCTGAAGAGGAAATGATACTCGGAGTCATATTCCCGAAGCAGCTTCGACATCTCGACGATTGTCGATGATCGCCGGATTTGGCCCTCCGGAACAGCGACGTCGATGAACAAGAAGGTAGCTGAAGGCTGCTTGCCCTCAGGGGGGCGCGCCTTGTTTTTCCATGCCTTCCGAAATTCGTTCATGCACTGGAGATTGTGGGTGAGCACGATCACCTGGCCGGCCTTGTCGAGCCTGTTACGAACAAGTGAGCAAGCGAAATTGAGCGCCTTTGTGTCGAGGCTTGATACCGGGTCGTCGATGACAACGATGGCATCCTTTAGTTTGCGATTGTCCGCCTCGATCGAGGATAGGAAGTATGAGATCGCAATAGCAGTCTTTTCTCCTTCGCTCGGCATCCCTGTGATCGGCATACCGTGACGATGAAGCTGGTAGCCATCTTCCACCGGATGGATTGTCAGTTCTGCATGTCCGAGGTACGACGCTACCAGCCTGTTAATCGCCGTTGCTGCCGGGCCGTGAACCCTGATTTTCTGTCGCAGGTCGGTCGCGGTCTGTTTCAATGCAGCCAGCGCATCACTTTCCGTGATGACATTGGTGGTCGCGTCAGCGAGGTCTTTTGCCTGCTGAGCAAAATCGGTGCGGCACTCAAGCAGGAAATGGCGACGGATCGCCATCTCAGCGGTGTTTCTGTGCTTGGCAAAGTTATCGACGATGTCATTGTGTGTAATGATCGCCTCATTGATCGCTGTGATCGCTTTAGCCAATTCATCTGCGGTTGCGATGACGTCCGCCTCAGTCGACAATTTGCTGGTATCTGCAGGTGATGCGGGGCGCGTGCGTTTGGCATCGAGGACCCCTCGCAGGCCAGAAAGGTGCGCAATCGCGTTTCTGACCTCTTGTGAGACCAACTTTCTCGCTTCACTGAAGCCTTCCCGCAGCTCGGCGGAAAGCGCCTCTTTCGATGGTACGCGCTCCTCAATATCTGTGAGTGTTGCGATCACTGCGTCGAGGCGCTCAGCGGTCTTGTCGAGGCGTGCGACGAACTGGTCGACTTGGTCGTCAAGCGCGGCGGTTAGTTGGGCGCGTCGCTCACTTGAGATTGCATTCCCGCAATAAAGGCAGTCTGCCATCTCATTCGCTTGATGAAATTCGTGACCATGCTTCAGCCATAGCAGCATATCGGGATAGCGTTGCACCTCATCGAGGGCGACTGTAGTGAGTGACTGACCGCAGATGTCGACGATAAATCGGTACGCGGCGCCTATGCTTGCTGCTTCGAAGGCAATCGGTGCGATTCGCGGCATTGGTTCGTCCTGGCGCCGCGTATTTTCGGCGGCCATCAGTTCATCCTGGGTTAGCGAAGTGCCATCATCATCTTTCCAAGACTCGAAATCCTTGGCGAGAGTTGGGGCCTCATATTTGCGGCTGCCCAGATGAAGGCGCGAAGCGATCGACTTCGCACGCTCGCGTTTAAAGGTCGCGAAGGATTTTTCAGCTGATTTCTCCGCCGCGAGCGCCAGAGCGTTGGCCGTCTCTGCCTTCACGATCTCGCCTTCGATCTTGGTCAGCTCGGCGGCGGCATCCGCCTGCTCGGCTCCAATGTAGAAGACAGGGTTCGCCATCCCTGCCGCCCATTGCAGGTTCTGCTCAATATAATCGGTATTGAACACCAGCAAACGCTGTTCGAGGCCACTTGGATTTGTCGGGCAACCGAACGCAGCACCATCGTCCAGCACTACCTCGAACGAACAACCGTCGGGCAACTTCGCGTGCAGCTCTCCGGCTTGTAGGCTCGAGAACAAACGCGAGAGCGTGCTCTTACCAGACCCATTAAACCCGTAAATAAGATTATACTGGCGCAGATTGAGTGACGGGGATCGCGCATTCCGGTCAACGTGAATTCCCATGCCTTGCATTGATCGGATGTTGGCGATGATTCCCATGAGTTGAAATTCACAGCCTATACTATTCTTGTCAAGGTTGCGAAACGTTGCATAGACAAGAATGAAAGGGACATTCACTGGCCCATTCCCTAGCCAGTCGGCAAGGGCCACAAGCGGTCACTCTTCCAACCTGACCGCCATGTCTCCTGCTGGCGACGAATAGCCGTCATTCTCCTAAAACGTATAGAAAGGACAAACCTCACAAAACACGCAGATCCTTAGGTTTCGACGTCATGCATTTCTCACATAATTCGCGTCGGCCATCCTGCAACGATCAACACAAAATCGAAGATAGGATCGGCTGCTTCGTTGCGATTTCTATACGTTGGATGAAATCGCGATTAATTTAATTGATGAAGCTCACTTAAATGGCGGATAGAATTCTTTACGCTTTGCGGATGAAAGATGCCGCCCCTTGTCGGTTTAATCCCCGCCCTATTAAGATGTCGGGCGATAGCGGAATAAGACATTTCTGCCCAGCCTTCCGGTAAATACGGACGAAGCTCAATTGCCCGACGCATAGCATCCATTCTATTTTGCTGCGCAAGGCATTCTCCGTGAGCACCAAGTTTCACACCTTTCCGTTTTGCTTCAGCAAGCGCCGCTTTTGTTCTCGCCGAGATGAGCCGACGCTCCTCTTGAGCCAAAGCGGCAAAGATGTGCAACTGAAATGCTGAAGCGGTCGGCATGTCAGCGACGACAAACCCGACATCGCTTTCCATCATTTTCGCGATGAAGCTAACGCGCCTCGAAAAACGATCGAGCTTGGCGATCACCAATTTTGCGTTGCTTTTCCTTGCTGTCTTGATCGCTTCCGCGAGCTTGGAGCGATCGTCCTTCTTGCCTGAACTCGTTTCGACGAATTCCGCAATCAACTCGTCGTCGGGCTGCAGGAAGGCTTCTATCGTCGCCTTTTGTGCTGCAAGGCCCAGGCCAGAACGCTCCTGCTTCGAAGTGGAAACGCGATAATAGGCGATGTATTTCAAGGTTCCTCGTCAAACATAAACGTTGGTTTATGTTTGAAGGGTCTTCTCATTTCGACTGCATATCAACGGCATGCCCAGAGATTTAGCGTTCTCTGGGCACCTCCGTAGTCGAGATTAATTTGCGCGGAGGTAATCGCTTAAACGATCTAACAACAGCGCGTTACCGCTCCTTCATCGCCTCGGACGACACCTCGGCGATCGGTGAGAACAGATATTCCAGGATGCGCCGGCTTCCCGTCTTGATCTCGACCGACACGGCCATGCCCGGGGACAGCGCCACGGAGGTGCCATCGACATCGATGCTCTCGGCGTCCGGCACAACGGTGATCGGGAACACCAGGTTCTGAACTCTCTGCGCGTTGCCGATCGGCATTGAACTCTGGAGCTGTTTGTCAGGCTGGCCTTCGAGCTGTTGCGCGTCCGGTTCGGGAATGGCGTCCGTCGCAACCCGCGTCACCTTCCCCTCGATCACCCCATAGCGGGTGAACGGAAAGGCCTGAACCTTGATCACTGCTAGCTGACCGGGTGCAACGAAACCGATATCCTGGTTCGGCAAGTAGGCCTCAATCTCCAGTACTGCATTTTCCGGCACGACCCGCATCAGCTCCGATCCGGCCATGACCACCTGGCCAACGGTCGTAATGGCCGATGTCTGCACCGTCCCGTTGATCGGGCTTTTGATCGTCATGGCGTCCAGCTTTTTCTGCGCCCGGATGAGCTGCTGCTCCTGCTCGTCGATCTGCCGCTCTGCCTCTGTCTGCTTTTCGACATTCTCCGCCATGAAGGTCTTGATCGCCTTCTCGCCCTCGCTGGTCGCAACGACAAGGGCAGCAGACGCCTCCTCGGCCTGGCCGATCTGCTCGGCGAGATCCGCCTCGACGCGCTGCTTGGCTTCCATTGCATCAATGACGCCGAGGCGCGGCCCGGCACTCGACTCCATGAGCTGCGATCGCATCGCGACGCGATCATTCATCGTCGCAATCAGGTTTTTCTGAGCAGCCACCATGCGATTGAACCGGCCAAGCGATGCGAGCTGCTGCTCCCTTTGCGAGGAGAGATTTGCAAGCGACGACGCCAGTTGTTCCAGCGATGACTGGAACTGTGCTTCCTCCCGCGTTCTGACGGACGGAGGGATATCCTCACCGAAGACAAGAGGCGTGGAGATCGTCGGCGAATTTGTCCAAAGGCCGGCACGGTGCCACGCCTCGACCTGCGCTCTCGCGGTGGTACGCCTTGTAACCTCGGCTCGCAGCGATCGCAGGCTTGCCAGTAGTGCATCGACCTCTGCCTTGGTCTCCGTTGGATCGAGTTCTACGACGATATCGCCCGCTTTGACCTTCGAACCATTGGCGACAGGGATCGCGGCTGTCTTTCCGGTCTCCAGCGACTGAATGACCTTCACTCGTCCTGTAGGCTGCAACTTGCCCTGAGCGGTCGCGACGATGTCGAACCGGCCGAAGTAGCTCCAAACGATCGCCAGAATCACGAAGACGGAGATGAACCAGATGAGGGCCGCTCTGATTGGTGAGGCCGGCGTTTCCAGGATCTCAAGGGCCGCCGGCAGGAATGCGGTGTGATCGCGCGGTTTGCGCGGTGGCTTCTTTGGCACTTTGGGCGGACGAACGGTCTGGTTCATGGCTGGACCGGTGCCGTCTGCAATTGCCACAGATGGGCATAGAGGCCGTTCTCGCGGGTAAGCAATGTCTCGTGTGTGCCCTCCTCGACGATACGGCCATCCTTCATGCCGATAATGCGGTCGCAGTGGCGCACGGTCGCCAGACGGTGGGCGATGATGATCACGGTGCGTCCGCGCACGATCTCACGCATGTTCGTAAGGATGATGCGCTCGCTCTCATAGTCGAGCGCGCTGGTCGCCTCATCGAGGATGAGAATGGGTGGATTGGTGGCCAGCGCCCTCGCGATCGCCAGGCGCTGTCGCTGGCCGCCGGAGAGGTTCGCTCCGCGTTCCTCGATGATGGTGTCATAGCCGCGCGGCAGCTTCGATATGAACTCGTCGGCGCCGGAAAGCCTTGCCATCTGCATGGCAGCGGCCCGCGACATCGCCGGGTTGACCAGGCAGATATTGTCGTGGATCGTCCGGTTGAATAGCATGTTCTCCTGAAGCACCACGCCGATGTTCGAGCGCAGCCAGGCAGGATCGACCTGGGCAATATCCTGGCCGTCGACGAAGACCTGGCCGCTGTTTGGGATATAGAACCTCTGCACGAGCTTGGTGAGTGTCGACTTGCCGGAGCCGGAAGGACCGACGATGCCGATCACCTCACCGGGTCGGACGGCGAAGTTGATGTTCTTCAGAACATCCTGACCCTCGGGAGAATAGCGGAAGTTGACACTTTTGAAGGCGATCGCCCCTTTCGGCTTCGGCAGGCTGATTGCGACGGCAGGGCGTGGTTCGGCCGGTGCATTCAAAATATCGGATAGCCGGTCGATGGAGACCTGTACCTGCTGGACGTCCTGCCAGAGCTGCGACAATCTCAGGATCGGTTGGGAGACCTGGCCGGCGATCATGTTGAAAGCGACAAGTGCACCGACGGTCAGTTCCCCGTCGATCACGGCCTGCGCGCCGAGGAATAGCAGGGCCGCCGAGGTGATCTTGTTGACATACTGGATGGCGTTCTGGCCCTTGGCGGCCAGCATGGTCGCAGCAAACGAGGACTGAACATAGGCAGCAAGGCGCTCTTCCCATTGCGCTGCCACGACCGGCTCGACGGCGGCTGCCTTCATTGTCTGGATGCCAACGACCGTTTCGACAAGCATCTGCTGGCTATAGGCGCCGCGCTCGAACTTTTCGTCGATGCGGTCCTTCAGAAGCGGGCGGATCAGGACGCCGATGGCGATATAGACCGGGATCGAGGCCACGACGATCCAGGCAAGTTTCGACGAATAGGAAAAAAGAACCGCGATGAAGACGATGGTGAAGATGAGATCGAGGCCCGAAAACAGGCCTTGGCCGGTCAGGAAGGCGCGGATCGTTTCCAGTTCGCGCACGCGGGCGATCGTCTGCCCCGTGGCCCTGGTCTCGAAATAGCTCAGCGGCAGATTGAGCAGATGGCGAAACAACCGCCGCCCAAGCTCCACGTCGATCCTGTTCGTCGTATGCGACAGCGCATAGGTTCTAAGATATTGCAACACGGCGTCGAAGAGGCCGACGGCTGCCAGCCCGACGACCAGGACGATCAGGGTCGAATAGCTGCGATGGGCGAGAACCTTGTCGACGACGACCTGGAAAAACAGCGGCGTGATCAGCGCGAAGATCTGCACGATCAGCGAGGCGATCAGAACATGGCCGAAAGCCTGCCGATAGCGCCAGATCGCCGGCAGGAACCAGCGCAGGCCAAAGCTCTTGGGCGATGCCCCCGGTCCGGAGAACCGGCGCTGCACGAGAATGAACCGGCCGCCTGTTTCAGCAAGCAGTTCTTCGGCCGAGACATTGCGCGCGGAAAAGGCAACCGGATCAACGAGCCGGAAGGTCCCATCGCCCGTCGAGCCGCCGAAAACGGCAAAGGAGCCGTCTGCGAGCATGGCAATGGATGGGGCCGGAAGCGTTGCGAGTTTGGCCGCATCACGGGCCTGAACGACACGGGCCTTCAACCCAAGGCTCTTGGCTGCTCGCAGCAGGTCATTCGATCCGCAAGAGCCGATGACCGCCAGGTCTCTAGCAAGTGTGGCCGGCTGCGCTGCGATCCGGAAATAGCCGGCAATCGCGCACAGAGCCGAAAGCCCGCTGTCGACGATCTCGACGGCGGGCTCATGCTCTACGGTTTTGTTTGTTTCGGCGGTGGCCGGATCAGCGGTGACGATCACGGAGGCCGTCCTGCATACCCAGAAAGGAAACGACGCACATCCATCGAATGTGCGCCGCCATGGTGCGAGCGGTCATCGCAAGGCTCACGCAGCAACACCGTTGGTATTCTTCTGCCAAGCAAGGCTCGCATCTGCAACGAGATGGGTCTGACCGTTCGTCGTCTCGTAGCTGCTCGTGCCTGATATCGCCGAACCGTCGTCGAATGCCTGTGCACCGCCTGGATTGGGGATCAGGTTGACGAGTTTGATGCCCGCCTCAGACATAGTGAGCAGTTCGCCGACATCGCTGATGCCGTTCTGGTTGCTGTCGCGCCAGATGCGGAACTCGCCCCAGCGGGCGTCATTCGCATCAAGAATATTGTCGTGGTTCGTGTCGAAGGCGAGACGGAGGCCGTCGAGGTCAGAAATGTCGGCCGTACCATCATTCTCTGGCCACTGTGCAAATGCCAACTCTCGCGCCTGATCGATGATGCCGTCAGGTCCGCCAGAGCCATCAGCACCGAGATCGATCGCCAGGAAGCCATCGTTCGGACCGACCCAGGCCGTCTGATCCCGAACGCCGTCACCGTCCCAGTCGAATGTGGCGTTGCTTGCGGTCAAATCCAATGGCCGCAGATCTATATGGCCGTCGCCATCAAGGTCCAACAGTACCGGCCGCTGAGTTCCGTCATCGTAAGTAGTTATTTGGTATTCTCGGTTTCCATACTTGTCAAACTTCCCATAAATACTTGCCCAGTTGTATTGGTTGAGATAATCATACAGAGTTGCGTCGTATTTTGTTTGACCAGTATCGTCTCTGTACGTAATATGAGTTTTTAAGTAATATTTTTGTGTCGATGAATTGTAATAGTAAGAATCCCAATAATAACTGAAATTGCTATTGTTGTAAGGATCGTAAACGTAAACATCGTATCCACCATCGGCGAAGTAATAATTCTTTTGGGTTATTTTTTCGGCGCCGTCCTTGATAACGAGAGAATATGGAGTCTCATCGGCATTAAATGTGTAGTCATATGTATACCCGTTATCGTACCGAGTAGTCTGGTAGCTGAGCTTTCCAGCAGCATTGAATGTCTGGTCGATCTGGCGCCACGCTTCCTTGCTGAGCGGATCGAAGTAAGTGGCGCTTACGGCCAACCCGGCCTTACTTGCGGTCTCGACTTTCGACACCAAGCCACTTGCTGCATCATAGGTTGTCTTCACTGAGCTTCCGTCAGCCGCCACATTCAATTGTTCGGTCTTGCGACCGAGCGAATCCTTGGTCGTGCGGGAGGAGAGCGATCCGAGCGCATTAACGATATCGATGACTGTTTGGGTCGCTGAGCCGGTGGTGTTGAGGTCGACCTTCGTCAGCGTGATCGAGCCATCGATATGTTTGACGGAGGTCTCGGTGTGATCGGTGGTACCGTTGTTGTCGGCATCCTTGGTGAGCTTGGAAATCAAGCCATCGGCACTTGTCGACAGGGTACCTTTGCCGACGGTGGCGCCAGCCGCTGCCTTTTCTGTCACGACCGTCTCGATCGAGCCGTCGATCTGTTGCGTCGACTGCATGGTGACCTCGAAGATGCCGTCGCCATCATAGTCGTAGTAGCTTGTCTTTGTCCTGCCGTCCGCCGATGTCGTCGTTTCCAGCTTGGCCGCAATCGCCTGCTTCCAATAGACGCCGCCGGACGAGAGATAGGAGACGTTGCGGGCAGTCGTATTGTTGCTCACGACACTCTTGATATTGCCGAAGAGATCCTTCGTCACCGTCTCGGTCTGGTCAACGGCGTTGTCGCCATTGACGTCCTTGGTCGTGGTGGTCGTCCGGCCGTCGGAAGAAAGCTCGGTCGTCATGACCGCCGCCACCTTGTTGGTGACGAGGTCGGTGTCGGTCATCACCGTCGTGCGTCCCCCATCGGCGCGGATCGTATCGTTTATGATCCGCTGACGTTCGTTGGTACCGTTGCCGTCGTAATCCCAAACCATCGTCGTCTGGCGTCCATCCGCAGAAACGGTGGTGGTGGTCTTGTCGGCAACCGTGCCGTCTGCCTTGAGATCGGTGATGACGGAAGTCTGGACGCCAGTATTAGCGGTCGTTACCTGCTGACGCTGGTCGACGATGCCGTCGCCATTGACGTCGCGTTCGATCGTCACGCGGGCCTTATCCGCACTGGTGAGGACGACGGCTTTGTCGGTGAGGACGTTGCTCGCATCCGTCCCGGTGACCGTTACACGCGATGCGCCATCGGCAAGCAGCGTCGTCTCTGTCTTCGTTCCCTTGTCACCAAAGACTGGGCGAGTATCGACCGTGCGAACGACGTTCCCGGACTTGTCCACCGTGGTTACCGACTTGGAGATGACCGAACCGTCGGCCCTGAGGTTCGTCACCGTGCGCACCTTGGTGCCATCGGCATTGAGCGCCGTGACATCCGTGGAGGTTTGCGAATAGGTGCCCGTCCCGGCCGGATCCCACTGCTGGCTGACGGACAGGCCGTTGGCGCTGGTCGTTGTCATGTAGTGGCTGGCGAGTGTGGTGCCACTGAGGATTTTCACATCCTGTGTGCGTGAACCATCGGCGTTCAAGACCGTCGTGTCGGTGCTCGACTGATCGACGGTCCCGTCGCCACCCTTGTCGAAGTCTATCTGAGTCTGGAGGCCCGTGCCGGAGACTGTCGTTGTTAGCTTGTTGCCAAGCGCCAGTCCGCCCGAACCGGCAATAGATTCTTGGACGACAGTCGTGCGCACGCCGGTAGCCGCAATCGCGAGGGCGGATGTAATCCGCTTGTCGACGGTGCCATCGCCGTTGGTGTCGTAATCGGCAGTGGTGCTGAAGCCGTTGGCCGAGGTCGTCACTTTGGCCGAGCTCTTGACAGTGCCGGTCGAGGTCAGATCCTCGAACTTCTGCTGCTTGGAACCGTTGCTGGCGACCGTCTCGGTAATGCGTTGATCGATGACGCCATTGCCGTCGATGTCCTTGGTGGTCGTCTTGACGATCCCATGAGCATCGGTCGTCGTGATCGTCTTGCTTTCAAGCGATCCATCCGCCTTCAGGTAGGACAGCGTCTCGGTCGTGGTGCCGGTCTGGGCGACGACGACAGCATCGGTCATCGAGCGTTTTGTCGTGCCGCTCGCATCCGCCCAGCTCGTCGACTTTGTCTTTCCATCCGCCGATGTGACCGTCGTCGTCTTCTCGACGAGCGCATTATTGACGTCGAGGCGGGAGAAGATGTGTGTCGTTGCGCCGTCGGCGCCGACGGAACGCGTGCTCGATGTCTGCTCCTCGAACGTGCCGTTGCCGTCGAGGTCGGACTTGGTTGTCTTGGTAAGACCGTTGGCCGTCACCGTCGAGACCGCGCGGCT
This sequence comes from Rhizobium sp. 768_B6_N1_8, assembly GCF_051811225.1. NCBI lineage: Bacteria > Pseudomonadati > Pseudomonadota > Alphaproteobacteria > Hyphomicrobiales > Rhizobiaceae > Rhizobium > Rhizobium sp. 768_B6_N1_8. Next base: position 4,767,745 of record NZ_JBPWPV010000001.1, read on the forward strand.
CGCCAGCGTTCCGTCCGCCTTGTAGGTCTCGACCGTGTCGGTCGACAGACCATTTGTCGCGACCGACACCGTTTCCTTGCGGTCGTTCGCGCCGTCGCCGTCGATATCGGATGTTGCCTGGCTGGTCCTGCCATCGGCGCTGACCGTGGTGACCGACTTGCCGATCAGGCTCGCGTCGGCGCCGGTGACGGTGGTGGTCTGCGTCGTCGAACCGTCGCTGTTAAGGGTCTTGGTCGACAGCGTGCTGCGTTCAAACGTGCCGTCGCCGTTGGCGTCAACGTCGCTGCGCAGCTGCAGGCCGCTGGCACTGGTCACGGTTCTGGTCTGGCCGGAGAGAGCACCGTCAGCACTCTTCGTCGTCACCGTCTGCGTGCGAGAACCATCTGCTCCCAGAACGGTGGTGTCCTGAATGAGAATATCGAAGGTGCTGTCGCCGTTCAGATCGCGCCTAGTCAGGATGGAAAGCTTGTTGCCGCTGGTCTGTACGGAGTCCAGGCTGAGCACAGTGTTATTGCCGGATTTCACATAATGAGAGTCCGTCCTGCTTCCATCGGACCAAAATGACGTGAGATCCTGGATCACACTGTCCATCACGCCATCGTTGTTCAGATCGGTGTTGGTTAGAGTGGCAAGGCCGCTCGCCGTGACAGCCGTCGCCGTCCTGCTGATGACGGTACCATCGGCCGCGAAATTACGGGTGTAGGAATCCGTGTTGCCGCCGACATATTTGGTATTGCTGACGATCTTGTCATAGACCCCGTCGCCATTGGAGTCGGTGCTGACCGTCGTAACCTGGCGGTTTGCGGCGGTGACGGTATATTCTTGGCTGAGCAGTGTTCCGTCGCCGCTCGCCGTCTTCACCGTCTCCGTCCGCGTGCCATCGGCGAGGAGGCTGAGCGTATCGCTGCTGCGCACATCGATGACCCCGTCGCCGTTGCTGTCGGTCGTGATCGTCTGCGTCAGGCTGTCAGCCGAAGTGATCGTAATCGTTTTATTCAAGAGAGTGCTGTTTGCGCTCTTCGAATAAGATGTCTCTGTCTTGCTGCCATCGGCATTGGCCGTGGTTGAAGCGACATAAAGAAGCTCGGCCGTGCCGTCACCGTCTGCATCGGTGTCTATCGTCTGGGAGAGTCCGTCGGGAGACGCGAGCTTTGATACCTTGGAAACAAGAGACCCATCCGCATTCAGAACGCTGACGACCTGATTCTTATAGCCGGCGGCATTGGTACTGAACGCGGTTGTGCGGTCGGCGACGCCGTCGCCGTCGGTATCGGCCGTTTCGTTGACGGTTTTGCCGTCGGCGCTTCGGGTCGTCACGACCTTCGACAGCAGGCGGCCATTGGCAGCTGTTTGCTGAACCGTTTGCGTTACCGCTCCGTTCGTGCCGACCACACTGACGTCGCTTTCGACCAGGTCATAGATGCCGTCACCGGTCTGGTCGGTGGAGGTCGCCGTGGATCGGCCGTCGGCTGACGTCGTCGTGACCTCCTTGCCGCGGAGCGTGCCGTCACCGTTGTAGACCGAGTTTGCGACCGAAATGTCGCCCGACGATCCTATCGTCGTCAGTGACACCGTCTTGGTGTCGACGTCGCCATCGCCATCTTCGTCGGATGACAATGTGCTGGTCTTGTTGTCGGCGCTGGTGACCGTAACGTCCCGGCTGAGCAGCTTGCCGGCCGAGCTCTTGTCATCCACCGTCTTGGTGCGGGAGCCATCACTGCCGATCACCGTCGTTTCGGTGATGATATCCTCCACCGTGCCGTTGGCATCCACGTCGACGGACGTGGTCTTCGTCAAGCCGTTGGCGCTGGTATCGACTTTGGTCCTGGTAAGGACCGTGCCGTTGATGCTGAGTTGTTCGGTGGTCGTCGTGTTCGATCCATCAGCATTGCGGACGTAGGTTTGTCTCTGATCGATGATGCCGTCGCCGTCATTGTCCAGCGTTGTCGTCACGGTCAGATGATCGGCACTGGTAACCGTCGTGGTGCGATCCGCAAGCGATCCGTCGGTATTGAAGTTCGAGACGGTCTTCGTCTGGACGCCGGAAGCATCGACAACAAGGACATTGGTCTGGGAGCGATCGAACGTTCCGTTGCCGTCGTCGTCGAACTGAGTCTGGATACTGCGTCCATCGGCGCTGGTAGTTACCACATTACGGAAAGCAAGGCTGCCATCGGTATTGTAGGCAAGGATCGTCTTCTCGAGCGAATTGTCGGCCTTCGTCGTACTGGTCGTCTTGATGATATAGGCATCGTCATCGTTCGCCAGCTTGGCGTCGCCGACGGTACCCGTCGTCCCATCGGCGCGGGTGAAGGTGGTGGTTCCCGTGATCGCTGATCCGTCTTCGAATGTCTGGCCGCTACCGGTTGGCGTCAGATCGATCGAAGTGATGCCGAGGCTGTCGAGGGTCACCAGTTGGCCGTTCACCTCCACTCGGAACTTCGACCATTGCGCATCGCCGGCATCGAGCTTGCCGTTGCCGTTGGTGTCGAAGATATGCCTCAGCGCCTCAAGGTCGCCCGTCGCCGCAGAATCCCATTCCGTGAAGGCAAATTCGCTCGACCGCGTGATCTTGCCGTCGCCGTCAGCATCGATGACAAGCACGCCGATGCCGGCTCCGGCCCAAGCAGTACGATGCTGGTAGCCGTCACCGTCGAGATCCAGGAACTTCGACGAGGTCGGCAGGGCCTCGACGCTCAAGCCGTTGCCGCTCAAATCAAGAAGAACCGGCCTCGTAGAGGAGCTCCAGTTGCCGCTGGGGCTTGGGCCGTAATCGCTGCTACCATGGGAGTTGGAGCTGTTGCGTGACGGGGACCTGGAACTGCTGGACGAAGAGGAGCTTGAAGAACCAGACCGTCTCGCCTCGTTCTGTGCGCGGTGCTGATCGACGGCATGATAGGCTTCAGGAGAATAAGGCGAGATCCCTGCCTGAGCCGAATACACGTCCAAAAAGCTGTAGCCACGCGCAAAAGCGCGGTCGGCGACATGTTCAGGGGAGCCGATCTGTTCGCCATATCTGGCGGGTCCAAGGGATTCAAAAAAGCCTCGCGGAGATATCGTTCCGTGTGCGGCCTCCACAGTTTGCACATATTGCATGGCGCTATATCGGAGGTACTGCGCAGTGGCGGGATTACTATATGGTCCAGCCTTCTCCGCGTAAGCCACGCCGAAGATTGCTTGAGTTAGAAAGCCACTGGCGCCGGTGAGGTTAGCCGCAGCCGCCGCGGTCAGGCCCCAGCCGATTGCAGTGCCCGCAAAACCCGTCGCGCCGCCCAGCGAATTGTAATAATAATCCAGCGCAGCTCCGCTGAACCTCTGAGTTCCATAACCTGGGACGTCGAACGCCTTGGCGACCCCCTCTTGATAGTCAACACCCCTTCCATTGTGGGCGATCGGGTCGGACACGTTATGAACTTTGACACCCCCGGCGACATAGGTATGTAACTCTTCAACTTCGAAATTGTATGTTTGCCAGCCATCCAATTCGACCGGCTGCAGTGCGGCCCCGCCTGCCGAGATGCCCAGAATCTGCGCCTGCTCGAACATCTGCGCCGCCTCGGTTGAATAAACAATTCGCTCAGCCGCAACTTCTGCCAGGGCGCCGGAAGCAAGAACAACAGTCGCGCGACCCGATTTGATCATGTTCTCGATTGGCGGAAATTGGCCAAATTCGTCGAGGAAATGGTGGCCTGGCGTGCATATGAGCTCTTTCGGCGCGCCCTCTTCGGCCCAACTCAACTTCACCCATTCCGTAGTGACGTTGCGGAAGACTCGAATTACACGGCGAGGAACAAGTGGACCTCGTCCGTTTTCGTGAGACGGATCAAACGCGAGAACTAAATCATTAGGTTGTATTTCACGTATCGGCTTAATTCCGCCAACTACTCGTATCTTGGTGTCGCCGGGAAAGCACTGAGCAGGTCTCTCAGACGGGGTGGGAACGTTATCGAATATGGGTTGCCTAACGATGTCGGCTGGGAGGAGCCGTTCGTACAGAGCTACTTTGTTTAGATCAAGAGTCGGAGCTTTGAATAGCGCCCAATAACTGGCTACAGCGGCCGCGCGCTGTTCAATGTTAAGGTATTTCCATTTAGCATTGCGAAGATCCGTGATCTCATACTTCCGGCCGTCGCCCGCGAAGTCCGCGTACGCGACTGCCAATTTGATGGCCTTTTCGAGAACGTCTTCGCCGTGCTGATGTTGGTAGACATGTCCAAGCTCGTGTATGAAGTGCTTTTGCAGATCCTCCCCCCAAACTGTTAAGTCATCTTTATAATAAGGATCGCCCTTCGGAAAATACATATTCCCATCAGGGGTTATAGTTGTCGTCTTATTTTGAAAAGAAAATGGCCCAAGCTTAAGAAAGCTTTCATTGTATATCTTAATTCTACTGTATTCTATAGAGTATCCATAAATGGATCTTCCAAGATTAATTTCACCTTCGGTAAGATATCTGAAGTTCGTCACGGTTCTACCTCAAACAGACAATGTCTCTTTTGCTTTTTATGCTGTCGTCATCAACGTAGGTCATCAATTCATCAAATTTCAGCACTTTTTTTTCTTCGGATAAACGATTGAAGCACATATCTGCCGCCGATTGACTCTCGGATGCCTTTATGCATTTCGCAAATTCTACAAAACTCTCTGTTTCGTCGGGCACTCCGAAGTATCGGCCTATCTCATGGAGTTTTGATGGAAAACCTGGTATTTCGCGAAACGTGTCCTCAAATTCTTTAAGCAAATTTTTGTTATTGTAATTCAGGTAGTAAACACTTGATAAAATACTCCGGCGATTGGTATAGGCTCGCTCAAGAGGAGAGATATTCCTAAATTTGTTCTGGTTCTGGACAGCGGTATTAAGGTCGACGGCATAGGCAAGCATCGCCCATGGATTTTTTTCTTTTACTTCCGTCCAGATTATATTCCAGCTCCCTGCGCAGTCGAATGTATATTTTGGATTGCGTTTACTCTCTCTTTTGAGGAGGTCCTCTATGCCACTCATGGTGAAATTCGATTTATTGATAAGAAATCTTTCCGCCGAGCGCGCGTCGCTGTACGAATAGAATAAAGTGGCAAGGATCGCGAATAGCGTGGTTCTCCTAACGCGAATGAAATATTCCTTACGTCTCCTGTAAAACATAAATCCTCCTCAAGCCTGATCGACTTGACTCGATCGCGGGCGATCATTCCTCCCTGCATCTCGATGATGATCGAGGCCAGGGTCTCCATGGACATGCCGCGAAAAGGCTCCGGTTGCGTCTCTAAACAATATATGCGCCCCCTACGAACGTAGCTCCGGCTGCCTTCATCAACCTGTCAGAGGCATCTATGCTGGTCCCAGTCGTTACGTGAACAAACGAGTGAGTGGCGTTAAGCGACGCGGCCCATTGCCGAATTCCGGCGACGAGCGACAGGAAAATCTTAGCCCGTCGTACCGGGCCCAGAGTAAGATCGACGGCGATAACATGCACTGTGACAAACAGAGGTCCGTCCGAAAGCATGTAAGAGTCCGCCACTGCCCAGGCGACGCCGGCAGCAACGCCACCCCACTCCGACGTAATGCACACCATACCGGGTGGACGCGAAAGGATAGTTTCGAAGTGCCGAGTTAGTTTCCAGTCTGAAAAGCGCTGATCGCGGAAAACTGTGGTAGCATGGTGCTGAACCATGATTTCACGTATCACCGGTATATCGCGCTCTTCGAAAAGCCGAACTTTGAAGTATTTTCTTGCCCCCGCACCCGCTTTAGGTATGGGGTTATCAGGATAGCTCGCAAGAGACGTATCGCATACGATATCCATAGTGATAAAAAACCCGCGCCCCCCCAAGTATTTTACGACTACTGCCAGTTTGAGTTGCGTTCGTCAATCAGTTCTTAGCCAGTCCCAGAAAAAATATTTCTACTTGCGCGAGAGTGCCAGAAATCCGAAGTAGGAACGTAATTAGCTCAATGAGATAAGAAACTTTGATCGGAATTTTTTTCCACCGAGCTGGGTGTTCTTTTCGAGATCATCCGCTGTCCAATAGCGACGACAAGACTAATTCCATCACCGGCCTGCTATAAGAAAAATATCAGGGAATTTATGCTAGTATGTACGAATAGTATGAAGAATAATATTCGAATTTTCCGAGGCATGCTCAGCCAATGCCTATGAATATTTTCATTCGCGCCAAACGCAACGTACATTTACTTGTCTTTGACCGCTACCACTTATTTGGTTGAGGTCAGAGGCTATTTTCGAGCCGACGCACATACCATCCAAACCGGTGAGCCACTCGGGCTTCTTTCCTGACAATAGCCGTCCCGTGCCAGCTCTTCCGATATTTCATCGCGTTTATCGCAAGCTGCCCACGTGCTTTCCTCATTTCCAAATCCACCTCGGCAAGCGATGTAAGCATCGGTCCATTGGCTAACCAACGATGGAATGTCTTGTTTCTTCTTCAAGGCAACCGACCCGGGCGAAGGCTTGGCCTTGGTGGAAGGAGCGTCGTCATCGGGATAGGGCTGCCCCGTCGCTTTCCTCAGCTCGTCAAGGACCTGAAAAGCTATCAGAACGCTTCCACAGGCTCCGATACCAGCGACTTGGCGACCCTCAGCCTTAGCAGTTTCTCTCTTCGCGCCTAGCTGTTCGTCAGAAAGCCGGGATCGCGCTTCCAGATCCTTGACGCGCATTTCAGCGTATCGCCAAAGGCGCGGTCCGATTTCAAGCCTCAGGCCGCATTCCTCAGCACCCGCCATTGTCGTGTAGGCAGGTTCCAGGCGATCAAACATCTTCTCCAGTTCGACAGCGAAAACCTGCAATGGCGAAAAGCTGATGCTGGCCATGGTAGCAATCGCAAGCCCTCGGGAAACAGTTGGCTTAGGAGGAAACTGGAACACGGTGCATCTTTCCAAGCTTGATCTTTGCATTGTGTTCGCGGGCTGCACGCGCCAGTTCAATGCTGACAACGCGTCGACCGACCGGCCAGAACGACAGACCGGCCAGCTTGAACGACTGAAGTCCGAACGGAATGGTAATGATGAAAATGCATGAAAGAATGCCTGCAAAGAGGTGAGCAATGAAAAGGGCAAACCCGAATGTGCATGCCCAGATGATGTTGACGATAAAGCCTACCGTTCCCGTCAGAGCCGTGACTGCACTCAGCTCTTTTCCATCAAGCTCTCGAACGTGAACAACATCTTTTCCGAACGGAAAGGCTGACATCTTTGCCATTTCCAAAGCAGCACGTGAAATCGGCAGACCGACGACTGTGAAAGCGGCCAGAAGCGCACCAGCTAGCCAGAGCAAAGCGAGATACCAGCCACCAAAAACAAACCAAATTACGTTACCGAAGAAGCGCATGAGATTTCCCTCTATAATTGCGATTTACAATATAGATGCTGCCCGCTGAATATGGCTAGCAGAATTCGATCTAAACATCGAATTTTATAAGAAAGATCGAAGCGCACCCACATTCCATTGTGCGCCGGCTTCGCCAATGTCTGGCGCATGACATCAGGGAAGCAAATAGGATCGTTAGTCCGTCAGCTGCGTAAAGCTCAAGGCTTGACGCAAACCGACTTAGCGGAAGCGATCGGACGTACGATGGACGCCGTTTCGATGATTGAACGGGGCAACAGCGTGCCCAGCATCGACACCCTGATAGCGCTGTCGAAGGCTCTTAACGCGTCGATTGAAAGTCTGCTCCTGCCAGAGGACGCACAGCTCACACCAGCCCGGAGAGATAAGATAAATCAGGGTTATGCTGTTCTTGCTTCATTGCCTGATGATAAGCTTTTGATAGCCGTGGACCAATTGAAAGCACTAGCGCGTTCAAGTTAAGTTCTGGCAATGTAAATTAGATCTTTCCGATTTATTTTCCTGCTTTTGTGCCTTTGTGGTCGCGCAGCCTGCGTTTGCATTTCCTAAATAAAATCATCCAAATCCAGCATTTCCACCTACCGACGGATGTCCTCGGAAGACCTGGCTATGCCTTCACTCCCCTTCAATGCTCACGCCTTCCGTGGGCCTTTATATTGTCATGTCCAAAAACAAGCCTATTCATTCTGCAAGCCCCTCTGCAATTGCCAAGAGCTACTCCGACTGGTTCGAAACGACGATAGAGAGCTTCCTCGATCGTCACCGGCTCCCATTCCAATCCTATGACAGCTATATCGAGGCGAACGCATTTTTCGTGACGTTTATCTTCGACAAAAGAAAGCTTGCGAGACGTAAGTCGAGCCTGAGCGTCAGCGAAGCAGTTGTTAATTCCGATCGAATCAAGCTTCGTGGATCCAAACGACGCGAATTGAGTGCTGAATTCGACAATATCGATCGCATGTATAAAGACGTCTGCAAGGCGATTCTGGGTTCAAATTTTCATCGACCAAGCAAAAGGAAATTCCAACCGCTGATGATTGCTGCAGCGGATGTTAATGGAACGCGATATTGGAAGTCTTCCGGTACTATCGAGAACGTTCATATCCATTCGATATGGGTTTTCGGAAACGGACAGCGTGGCGGGTTTAAGGAGCAGCTTGAAACAATCGGAACAGACGTCGGTGACCGCTACGATTTCAGCGCAATCGACATTCGCAAGGTAAATTCGGATCGACTGAACTATCGTGACGACATCAAGAGAATCGCATCGTATAGCGCGAAATTCCTGGGATTTAATGCTATCGACATCGACATCGAAGACGATCTAGAAATCTATCCGAGATGTGACATTACGAAAACGATGGTTGGCTCTCGAAATTCATAGATGAAAGCTTCCTAAGAGCTTTGACATGACATCCTACAGTCACCAGCTATCCGTAAAAGTTCTATGTGGGAGTGGTGGAAGCAACAATTACGGAATGCTTCTGGATGGCTATGTTGTCCCATGCAGTTTTCCTTCTCTTTGATTTAGATATGTTCTTATGAGAAGGGGAATCCGTAAAAGTTCTATATGGGAGTGGGGACGCTTACTTTTACGGATTTAGATAATTCTCCATGCACCTTCATCCTTGATGGGAGGAAGGGAGCATGGAGAAAAGTCGAAAATCAGGATTGAGTGTTTCTCGTCATGCTGCGACCGACAATGATGATTTTTGGGTTTTGTCCGTGGTTTCTTCCGGAAGGAGAAGTTCAATTTCCAGCTGCGGATAGTAATGCTGTTTCAGCATCTGCAATGCTTCACGCACCCTTGGCGTATCAGGAGTTTGATGCGGCTTGAATTCCTGGCGTTTTGCATTGTCCAAATCGCTGATACGGCATGAGATTCCACAATGTTCTAGCGCATTTCGAAACTCACTATGCGTCACCCGATGCTTATCTAGAATAACATCGAAACCTGCCTGAAAATGCTTGAACGCTCTTGCTAGATCACGGCGGAGACGTTTTATGTCACCTTCGTGTTGACGCAGATACAGAGCGGCATCCCTATCGGGCATGGCATCGGTCAGTTGATAGACCTCAAAATTTCTGAAGTCGTTTAGGCGCTTTAAGTTGTGTCGGGCCTTTTTATTGTATTTTTCCCATGTCTCACGCACCCTGTCGAAATCTGCCACCGTCTCAATTGGCACCGTGTCAAATGATAAGTGTACATGTGTTATTCCATCAAAATCGAACTGAACATCCTTCTCATTGATCGGCTTTCTTTTCCAATCGAATTCCATTGAAAGACGCTTTGACACCGAGCGGTATACATAATCCGTATCATTGCGAAGCATGTCCTTAATTCCGACGCCTGACTTGTATTCGATTTTTTTGTCAGGCGTTCTGTTCAAAAACAGCCCTACGGTCTCCTTGTTTTCTTCGATGGGATCGTTGAAGGACTTGGTTTTGATCCCTCCTTTTTGCAGAACGATACCGTTCTCGTCGTCGCCGGCAACTAGCGTTGCTGAACCTCGCGTTCTCCACCCTATCGGTCTGCGAACAACATGCTTGACCTCCAGCGGTTGACCTTTTTCATCCAACTGTTTCTGTGCCTCGGCGAACGAGCTAAACAGTGGGCCGTCGGTCGCACTATCTATTTCCTCATCGTCGGCGTTCGACAGGAAGCCATCGGTGGTAACGCTGAAAACTTGTGTCCGAGCGGAAAAACTATTCAACATTTCCCCCAGAACTGCGCGAGTGTACGACGTGATGAACGACGCAAAATATGGTTGGGTGATCTTGCTCTCAGGAAGGTTTCGCATGTCGTCTTCCTGAAGGTCGTACACTCGTTTTTTTCGAAGGCCTTGGGCAGTTTTCCCATAGGTGCTGTTTCCAATCTCTTTCCAGAACAGATTGTCGAAGGTTCTTTTAGCGTGCTGGTTTCTGTTTCGAACGCTTGTCTGGATGAAATCGCGAAAGACCCTGATCTCTTTATCTGTTGGAACTATCACCCCTCTTCGAAGTCGGAGCTTTGCTCCGAGCTGTTTCGCAAGAAACAGCTCTGGTGCTGCGCATTTTGAATTACCTTTCCTTGGAAAAACGATCCCGTTCGACGTTCTCACGGGCAGTGTGGGAAAGCGAACTTCAGGAGGAAACTCGAAATCCACTGAGAAATAGGCAAGATCATCAAGGCCTATGTCGTCAAATTTCTCGATGCGGCGGACGCTAAGCCAGTCAGGCAGTCCAATCAATGACATTGCTGTCATGTATGCGGAACTTAGATCGTGGTCACGCCATGTGCTTTCATCCGCAGCACCGTAGATGAACTGTTCGTTACGGCCTCCGTGATATGTTTCGGTAATGAATGCTTCCTCGTAATGCACGTCTTCCAAAAACGGGGTGGCATCTTCCTTCTTATAATAGCCTAGTTTTTTATTGAATTTTCTTTCCTCAGCCTTTTCGCGGCCCAGGATCGCTAGTGGATCCTTTTCGTTTTCTTTCCAGCCTTGGAGAAGAAGTTTTGTCCCGAACGACGTAAGCGTCGCTGGCATCTTGAACTGACCAAAGAGACTTTCACTTTGGGCGATGACACGTTCAGCATATCGCGCGCAAACCTGAGCATCGCGGATCCCGTATTCACGGAACTCCGGCCAATGTTCGGCGCGAAACTTGGACATGTTTTGCTTGATAGCCTTGTCTTCTTCCGGTGTTGATCCGAGTTCGATCTTCGGGAAACCAACGATTTCACCAATCGCAGCAAGTGTCTTCACGTTTCCTGGTGCCAGAAGAACAGTGTCTCGGATGCTGACCTTGAATTCCGCGATCTGGTTATCGTCAGCAGCAAAGACGACGGGGATTGCGCTGTCGATAGTGACAAAAGTGCTGCGAACGTTGTCCATCATCGCTTGCGCTTTTTCTTTGAAATCGCTGAACGCAGGCAAGTCCGCGCGAAGGAAGTGTCCGAGCAGATAAACTCTCACTGGAAGAATAACGTCAGGATATTTCTCGATCAGAGAACCGATTGCAAACCCGATGAACTGCTCCATGGTAAGGCGCTCGTTCTCATCTGGTATGATAATACCATCGGTTTCGGGATGACCTTCGGACTTGCCCTGCTCGAGGAGCTTTATGGAGAATTGATAGGAGAGAAGGGTATTTTTTGCACCCGGTTCGATGGTGCTCTGATTTTCACGATCATCGACCGCTTGGTATTCGGTGTCAAAACCGATCAGAAGATGAGCTTTGGGCTCTTGCTTCTTTTTCTTTCCTCGCCCGGGATCGGGCGGCACTGCAATATTGTGCCTGTTGATACTTACTGTCTTGGTGGCACCTCCCTGCTCGTCAGGCTCGATCTTGAAGGTGAAGGTATTCGCGAAACTGTACTTATGCATTCACTCCCTTTCTAGAGTTACCACGGCGAACCGTGGGGAGTGTGCATTTGGTAACGCGCCGCAGAAATACAAGAGCGTGTCAGCTCGGCGCTAAAAATAAATTTATCTACTTCCGTTTCCTGTCAGGTGTTGGTTGATGTCCGTCCACCAACCAACAGTTACTTTCTCACCTGTTATCGCTTAAATCCGCTGCGGATCTCACCAGAAATCCGCTCCAACTGTTCGTCGAACTGACCCTTCGAGCAGTGCAACCGAGCTGCTTCCAACGCCTTGATCATTTCATCGGTCGACGTGCATGAGATCGCAAATTTCCCTTTCGATAGTTCGAGATCGCGTCGTCCGTAGCGGATAGCAATGGTGAAGCTACCGTCCGGTTCCTGCTGAAACCATCTTCCACGCTGCGCACGAGCAGGCGTGAATTTTGAAGCGAAGTCGATCTGCTTGTTGATCTGATGCAGCAGCCTTGCACGGCGTTTTCCGGCTGCATCAAGTGGGGACTTCTTTTTGGCTGCGATCAGCTTGAGATTTTCGAATGTCATGTTTCACGCTCCTTTGGCTAGAGCGCGCTTTCCTCATACTCCGATAAAAGGTCAACTTCTGACAGCAGTTGAACATCAGGCCCCGATCGAGGACCGCGCTTCCGAAAAGGAGCGCCTAAATGATCGACCCCCTAAATTTTGACTGTATTTTCCGTCCTCCTAATGATTCCGACTACGACGATCTGCACCGATTGCTTTCTTCGTGCTGGATGGAGACGTATGGGCGTCACGTCTCACGGAAAATCGCTGGACGCTTTACCGACGAGGATTGCGTTGGCGAACATCTCCGCGTGTTTTTGAATAGCATGCAGGTTGCCGACGTTGATGGACGTGTGGTTGGCTCGATCAACCAGACCGACGGCTGCATTACCGCGCTAAATGTTGCGAAGGAATTTCGACGTAATCGGATCGGTTTCAGCCTGTTGCATAACGCTTATATGGCTGGCGGTCGACGATTGTCCGTAGCAGCGTTCAACGTTTCTGCGATCCGCTTTTACGAGCGATGCGGCTGGAGGAAGGCGGGAAGGTTTTTTGAGGACTTTTGCGGGGCTAAGGTCGCAGCTTATTTGATGGTGCGCGAGTGAGGGCAATGAGACAAGCGAGGTGAAACCGAATAAATGCCATCGACCTCATAGGTTACTGAGACGCAGCTAGTCGATCGCAATGCCGTGCCCGAGTTTGGTAAGACGTCGCAAGGGGTGGTGTGAGGGATGTGATCACAGAAGGCGAAAAACAGCGGCGTTTAGAGAAAGAAGTCATTTCGCTTTATTCAGCGTTTCGACCATCGATATGTTCGCCACATCAGAAACGTATCCCGCGCTTCATTGCGCAGTTGTTGATCATGTAACTACAGTGGTTAACTGATCTTTCCAATGAATGTATAAGTTGTATAGCATTTCCTCACCGATTCGTTGAGGTGAGCAATGCGCAGTGACCAACGTCAGTTCTTTGTTTTCGATCTGGAAATAGCGGCCCGAAAAGAAGGCGCTCAACCGCCGACGATAGATGTCGTCATTGCGATCTGGCAGAAATTCAAAGACCAAAGCCAAGTCTACGAGATAAACAATGGTTCGGCTTCTATGCTTATCGGTGATATTCGGGCGGCTCCGAATGAGGATCATGTCACGCTTCTCGTTCGGCTGTCGGACAAGAAGGCCCCGAATAGCGTCTATTCAAAGATCGTCACAAACTCCTTCGTCGAGCACGAGAAGGATGACGATACCGGATCCGATCTCGGGTGCCATGTTGTCGTTTCACGTGTTCCGGAGACGGATCAGCCCAACGTATACACCTGTGCCGTAGAGCGCATTCCGGGTCTTCCAAGTGTCTTCGTAAAGCGAATGCTTTCAAAGTTCTTGAACATTGAGTTCAATCAGGTCTCCACTTCCTTCCAGTACCCATCACCGGGAGGAGGTCTGGACAAGGATGGTAATCCTCGCGTCGAACGTTGTTGCCCCCACATCGAATTGCGTGGACGCCCTTCCGATCAGTTTGTCCACGATCTTGAAGAAGGCGTTCTATTAGGCGTCAAGCTCGTAAAGGCCGAGGCTATAACCCCAATGACCGGGGCAGGCTATTTGGTAAAGGACACATCTGAACTCAGGCTGCAAGTGGTGAAAGATAGTGTTCCAGCGCATGTCTGGAGTTCCCTTCAATCGATGCTGAACGCCTATTCGCAGGATTATTGGAAATCCGAGGTCAGTTACCGGCTACCCAATAGCAGGCGCGTGGTAACCGTCGATATCGATAACGCGACCGGCAGCCCGATAAATGATCTTTACATCCAGCAATTTGAGATTATGAATATATTCCCACCCTTGGCGCAGTCGTCTCAGGCGATCGTGGCGAGGTTGATGGAAGCTGCGGTGCCGCTCTTCCTCGCTCATCGGAACCTATAACCATGCTCAGAGAATTGCGATATGAGCTGTTACGCGGCTTGGCCTATCGCGAGATTAGGCACCAGCACATGGGAAAATACACCATGTGGCTTCCGATATTGATAGCTTGTGCCGTTCTGGTGTTATATCTCGTTCTTCCAGTGAAACCGATCTTTCTAGGGGAGAATGGCGCTATAGCATCGGCACTGACCCTACTTTCGACGTTGCCGGGGTTTTACTTTGCAGGACTCGCTGCTGTCGCTACCTTCGGAAGCCAAGAGATGGATCGGGAGATGCCTCATCCAGCACCTAAGATTAAAATCCTAACCCGTGGCCAGCTAGTTGAGAGCAAGCTGACTAAACGTCAGTTCCTGAGCTATCTCTTCTCATATCTGGTTTTGATATCGTTTGTGCTATGTGTAGCACTGATGGCGTTAAACGCCTGCGAAGGATCGATCCATTTCATAACCGCAGCCGTCAGAAAATCGGCATACGGTTGGTGGATCACGGAGGCGGCCAAAATCGGCGTTCTTTTTGTCTTCTCGATGGGATTTGGAAGCCTTTTGATCTCTACGCTTCAAGGCGTCTTCTTTTTAACAGAGAAGGTTCATCAACCTTAGAGGCTCGACCACACGCCGGTCTTTCGTAAGGAGTTGAACGCCGGAAACGGGTCTGCGCTGTTTCAGTCTGTCGGAATGCTCTTCGCCCCGCCTCCACTATTCGCTTAGTTGGATCTGGCACATCGCTTCTGACCCAAGACTAATTTTTAATAATTCGCCTGCTCAAATGACGCCTGCGGGGAGGAATAGAATCCCTTCGTTCTGACGGAGCTGGGAGTGCAATGATACTAAGTGATAATGTCGCCAGCGATCGACAGGTATGGCTACGTGCATTCTACGGCTTCAATCCGGAAGAAGCCGGATATCTTGGCTTTACTAAAGAATCTCAACGCGAGGACATGATCGGTAGAATGAGGGATGGAGATCTCGTTCTGATCTACGGAGCAGTCCAAAGCCTAACACAGCCCGATCTTAGGAGCCAGGCACTGGGATTTCTCGAAATCAAATTGGAAAAGTGCCGTGATTTGGATCGGCAAAATGACTCTTCGATGAAATGGAAGGTTGAATACGGTTTTAAAGACCGGTGGACCTATGGAATTAAGGTAGTCCGTGCGTGGCGAATTCGCAACCGCGTTGGAATCGCAACCATTGCACCCATGGCATACCGGGCAGAAAACCGATTTGAGCGGACGACCAAAGCCATCCTCCTTGAGCCCGCTGAAAGGCACCGAGCGCTGAGTCATCCCGTCTACGAGGTCGGAGTGTATGGCGAGCCGCCGATCGGAGTCGAACCGCTCCCTGTGTATACAATGGCCGACGTGCTCAAACCTTCCCGGGGTATCGCCCCTAATTTTGGACATCGAACCTCGCAGTATGACGACGGAGAAAACCACCTCTACCTGATGATGCTGTCTGCGAAGGCCGAAGCCTTACTTGGCAAAGCCGGGCCACATGTGGGAAAATCTCTTGTTAAAGTCGGCCGCTCAAACGATCCACGTCGACGGTTGAAAGAGATCAACGGAGGCTTTCCCGAAAGGGCGGTTTGTCGTTGGGAATTGAAGTATAGCGAAGCCTTTGCCGACGGCAACACGGCACATTCCTGTGAGACCGAGCTCAAGAATGAGTTTGAGAAGCGGTTTGTTTCGCAGGGTGGAGAGTTCTATTGCGGTGATGGCGACGCGTTGCAAAACAGCTTTCGGTTTTTCTGCGCTTCAAAGCTCCCTAAAATTCTTGCCGCGCCTGGCAGGGCGAGAGGCATAAAGTAACGTGTACTTGGTCCTTGGCGGTGTTGGGAGCAGGAGAAGCCGCCGCATAGTGAACACCGAAAAGGTGTCATTCACGAGCCTACTTGCACTACCCCTGACTTCCTCTTGTAAGCTCAGAAAAGTCGATCAGTGCGGCCATTTAATCCGCCTCATAATCCAGATCGTCGGGCTTCCTGACAAGGCGGTGGCGGAAAGTCGCGAGCGGGTGCAGGCAGCCTTGCACGCTTCCGGCCTAGCGCTGCCATCCAAGCGTGTGACGGTCAATCTTGCGCCCGCCGATCTTCCCAAAGAAGGCAGTCATTTCGATCTCCCCATCGCACTTGGCCTGATGGCTGCGCTCGGCGCCATCCCGGCGGATGCTTTGTCCGACTATGTCGTCGTCGGCGAACTCAATCTCGACGGTACAATTGCCGCAATCGCTGGCGCTCTGCCGGCCGCAATCGGTGCCAACGCGAGTGGAAAAGGCCTGATCTGCCCGGCCGAAAGCGGATCGGAAGCCGCATGGGCAGGGTCCGGGGTCGACATTCTGGCGCCGCGCAGCCTGATCGCACTCGCCAATCATTTCCGCGGCACGCAGATCCTTTCGCGCCCGGAACCGTCCATTCGCCCGAATGCCGCCAATCTGCCTGATCTCGCCGAGATCAAGGGACAGGAAAGCGCCAAGCGGGCGCTGGAGGTGGCTGCTGCCGGCGGCCATAACCTCCTGATGGTCGGGCCGCCCGGTTCCGGCAAGTCGATGCTGGCTTCGAGACTGCCATCGATCCTGCCACCGCTTTCGGCTGCGGAGTTGCTTGAAGTCTCGATGATCCATTCCATCGCCGGCCAGCTGTCCGGCGGCAAGCTTTCCGACCGCAGGCCCTACCGCACGCCGCACCATTCGGCGACGATGGCCGCCCTCATCGGCGGCGGTCTGCGTGCCAGGCCGGGAGAGGCTTCGCTTGCCCATCATGGTGTGCTGTTCCTTGATGAGTTTCCGGAATTCGCGCCGCAAGTGCTCGATGCCTTGCGTCAGCCGTTGGAAAGCGGCGAATGCGTCATCGCGCGCGCCAATCACCGCGTCTCCTATCCGGCGCGGATCCAGCTTATTGCGGCGATGAACCCCTGCCGCTGCGGTATGGCTGGCGAGCCCGGCCACACCTGTGCCCGAGGGCCGCGCTGCATGACGGATTATCAGGCCCGGATTTCCGGTCCGTTGATGGACCGCATCGATATCCGCATCGACGTGCCAGCCGTTTCCGCCGCCGACCTGATCCGGCCGACGGTAGCCGAAGCGAGTGCCGATGTTGCCCGGCGCGTTGCGCGTGCCCGTGACATCCAGCGTGAACGCTATGCTGCTGCAGGCGCTGTGGGTATTTCCACCAATGCCGGATGTTCGACCGCAATGATCGAGAAATTCGCAGAGCCGGATGCCGCAGGATTGCAGCTGTTGCGAGATGCCGCGGACAAGATGAAGTTTTCGGCGCGTGGCTACCACCGAGTCCTCAAGGTCGCCCGCACGCTTGCCGATCTCGACGGCAAGGAAATGGTCGGCCGCATTCATCTCGCGGAGGCGATTTCCTACCGTGTTGCCGGCGAGAGGCTTACCGCTGCGGCATGATAAAAGGGGCGCCGAAGCGCCCCAGGTACCGGGTGAGAGGAAGAACCCGGGAAGGTTCGATCAGCTTCCAAGGCCTTCAAACAATGCCGTCGAAAGATACCGTTCCGCGAAGGACGGGATGATGACGACGATGTTCTTGCCGGCGTTTTCCGGACGGCGGCCGACCTCGATCGCGGCCGTCAATGCTGCACCCGAGGAGATGCCGACCGGCACGCCTTCGAGCTTGGCGACGAGGCGCGCCTGCTGAAATGCGTCGTCATTGCTGACGGTGACGACTTCGTCATAGATGCTGGTATCGAGAATCTTCGGTGCGAAGCCGGCGCCGATGCCCTGGATCTTGTGCGGGCCGGGCGTGCCGCCTGACAGTACCGGCGAGTCCGCCGGCTCGACGGCCACGACCCGGATACCCGGTTTGCGGCTCTTCAGCACTTGGCCGACGCCGGTAATCGTGCCGCCGGTGCCGATGCCGGCAACGAAGATATCGACCGTGCCATCGGTATCGTTCCAGATTTCCTCGGCGGTCGTCTTGCGGTGGATTTCAGGGTTGGCCGGGTTTTCGAACTGCTGCGGGATGACGGCGTCGGGCAGTGAGGCGGCGAGTTCTTCCGCCTTGGCGATCGCCCCCTTCATGCCCTTCGGTCCTTCAGTCAGCACCAACTCGGCGCCGAGCAGCGCCAGCATCTTACGGCGCTCGACGGACATGGTTTCCGGCATGGTAAGGATCAGCCGGTAGCCTTTGGCAGCGGCGGCGAAAGCGAGCGCGATACCCGTATTGCCCGAGGTCGGCTCGATCAGCACGGTCTTGCCGGGCGAGATCTTGCCCTGCGTTTCCAGGCTATCGATCATGGCAACGCCGATACGGTCCTTCACCGAGGCGATTGGGTTAAAGAACTCCAGCTTGGCAAGGATGTTGGCCACCACGCCCTTTTCCTTGGCGAGTTTATCGAGGCGAACGAGCGGCGTGTCGCCGATTGTGTCCGTTATCGAGGAATAGATGCGGCCGCGGCCCGGTTTGTGCGACATGGTGCTCTCCCTTTGAAATCCATTCTGAAATCTGTGGAGAGAATAGGGTCAAAGTGGTGATGAGACCAGAGTGGCTTCACCCGTCGGCCGCTTGAGCCGGAGAAAAAATCCTTTGAGAACCGTCCGTTGCCGAATGTTTATTTCAGGCTGCACGCGTGGCGATGAAGGCTGCCGTACCCGCCAGGATGCTTGCGGCGACGCGGTTCAGCGCCTGCAATGCACGCGGCTGCTTCAGCATCGTGCGGGCGCGCGACGCAAGCATCATGTAGGGGATGAGCACGATCATAAGCACCACGAAAGTGACGGCGAGCAGGATGAGATACTCGCGCATGCCGATGCTGCCGAGATCGATCAAGGTCGGCACCAGCGCCACGTAGAACAACATGGTCTTCGGATTGCCGAGTGTCACAAGCAGGCCGGACAGGAAGGACATGCCGGCACTGCTGGATTTCTTCGCGGCGATATCCTGCGGCAGCAGGCCGGCAGTCCAGAGCTTCCAGGCAATGTATCCGAGATAGAGAGCACCGGCGATCTTGATGACGAGGAATATCTCAGTGAAGGTCTGCGCCACGAAGGCAAGACCGAGAATGACAGCGGTGAGATAGGTCATGTCGCCGAGCACGAGGCCGAGACCCATGAAGAAGGTCTCGCGGAAGTTCGAACCGAGTGCACGCGCCACGATTGCCGTGATCCCCGGGCCGGGAATTGCGGCGGCGATGAACAGGGCTCCAGCATAGGCGATCAGGACGGTAAGGCTCATCTTCGTATCCACTGACTTGCGCAGCCTCTCTATAGGCGCGCAAGCCAGGCCTCATCAATCGCCTGGCGCTGATCTGTCCATAACCATAAAGAATAGGTCGGCTGAACCATGATCTACTTGGAAACCAATCCGGCCTTGCTATTTTCCCCTTGCAAGCGGCCGCAGACACGGCCCGCCGCGGCTTCCCGAGGCTGTCGGCGCAGAAGGTTTTCATCACCAAGGAGAGAATGCATGTCGACTACCTCAGCCGAAGCCCGCAGACGTTCACCGCTCAAGACCCCTTCCGACCTGCCGACCAACGCGATCACCGATATTTCGGCCGCGTTGACCGCGCTGCTCGCCGATGTGTTTGCGCTTTATGTGAAGACCAAGAACTTCCATTGGCACATGTCTGGCCCGCACTTCCGCGATTACCACCTGTTGCTCGATGAGCAGGCGGAACAGATCTTCGATATGACGGACGAGGTTGCCGAGCGCGCCCGCAAGATCGGCGGCACGACGCTGCGCTCGATCGGCCAGATCGCCCGCCAGCAGCGCATTCCGGACAATGATGCTGACTACGTCACCCCCGAGGATATGCTCTCCGAGCTGCGCGAAGACAACCTTCACCTCGTTTCAATCCTGCGCCAAGTGCACGAAGTCTGCGACGAGCATAACGATGTCGCGACCGCAAGCCTGATCGAAAACTGGATCGACCAGAGCGAGCGCCGTACCTGGTTCCTGTTCGAAACGACGCGCCAAGCGAAGTAACAGGTAAGCCGAAGTAATGGCTCAGCGTCCGGCCGCCGGCAGGCGAATAAGTCTCGCCGGCGACCAGCCCAGATTCATGCCGGCGGCGGCGAGCAGAATAACTGCCGCCCCGGCAATCTGCATCGGCTGCAATGTGTGGCCGAAAGCGAAGCGGTCGACCAGGATCGCGGCGACCGGATAGATGAAAGACAAAGCGCCTGTCAGATGCGTCGGCAGCTTCTGGATCGCGCCATAAAGCAGCACATACATGAGACCGGTGTGGACGACGCCGACAGCGATCAGGATCATCCAGGAACTGGTATTGGCGGGAAGGTTCGAAAAATCGGTCATCGGTGCCAGCATGACGATGCCGGTAGAGACCTGGATCAGCGCGATCAGATGCGGCGGCGTGCCTTTCAGCCATTTGGCGGCAAGCGCGGCAAGTGCATAGAAGAAGGCGGCACCCAACGCCATCAGGATGCCGAGACCGTAGCTGCCGGAGACGGCGTCGGTATTTGGTTTCGCCTCGACGATAACAGCCATGCCGGCAAAGGAAAGCCCGAGCCAGAAGAGCTTGGTGCCTGTGATCTTCTCCCCCAGAAAGAGTGCGCCGAGCGCAAGCAGCATGAAGGGCTGGGTGTTGTAAACCGTCGTGGCGATCGAGATCGAGGCGTGCGAATAGGAGGCGAACAGCAGCAGCCAGTTGGAGACGATCGCTATGCCGCCGAAGACAGCGATAGCGAGCGACCGCAGGCTGATGATGCCGGGCCTCAGCAGGCCGAGCGCAGTGCAAACCACAAGCAGGGTCAGTGCGCCGAAGAAGCAGCGCCAGAAGACCACGCCACTGACCGGCTGACCCGACATGACGACGAACCAGCCGATCGTTCCCGAGATCAGCATCGCTGCCGTCATCTCTGCTGTGCCTCTTCTGATGTCACCCTGCATCGCCATCTCCATTCGTTAGCGGGAAATTGTATTGCGGCATCGCAGCATTTTCTATAAGCTGAAAAAGGGAAAGGCTGGATAAACCTAATCTTGTTAGGAGTTTTTGCCATGTTGGCTAACGAGATGCAGGCAGTCGACGATATTGACCGCGCAATGATAGAGGCGCTGGCAGGAAATTCGCGTATTTCCCTAAAAGAGCTCGCCCAGGCTGTAGGACTTTCTTCGCCGAGCGCGGCAGAGCGTCTGCGTCGGCTTGAGGATCGCGGCGTCGTGACGCTCTTCACCATCGATCTCGATCCGGCGGCGATCGGTTACCCGCTTCAGGCGATCGTGCGGGTGCGCCCGCTGCCCGGCCAGCTCCACATCGTCGAGCGTATCATCCAGGACACGCCGGAATTCATCGAATGCGACAAAGTGACTGGAGACGATTGTTTCATCGCCCGTCTCGTCGTCCGCTCCATGGGAGAGCTCGACAGCATTCTCGACAAGGTCGCCGAGCGCGCGGAGACCAATACGTCGATGATCAAATCCTCGCCGGTTAAGCGGCGCCTGCCGCCCCTGATACGGAAAAAATAGCCTCAGAAATCCGCCATTGGCGACAGCATGGCGGGATGATCGAGGCTCATCTCCTCCAGTCCACGCAGCATCAGCAGCGTTCCGCTTCCGTAAGGCGTTGCTTCGCCGGACCATGCGAGCCTGTCCGGCCGGAACAGCGTTTCGACTGACGTTGCCTGGATGCCGAGACCAGCAAGGACGGCGGCGAGCGACGGGATCTCACGCGTGACCACATCGAGAAGAACGACGTGACCGGGTGCGGGCATCTTCCATGCGATGACGGCCTTGCTCCCTTCCAGATAGCTCAAGCGCACGTCGGGATCGAGCTGCGTGTTGATGAGGAACATCGCGGAACTGCTGGCGACAGCGAGCGTCTCCGAAACTGGCTCGCGGTTCCTCAGCAGACCCTGAAGCAGGGCGAGATCTTCCGCATCGCGCGGCTGAAGAGGCCGCGAGGTGGTTGCACCTTCAGACATTGGTGCAGCGCCGACATACTTGTGAAGCGGAAGCGAGCGGAAACCGTAGGGCTCATAAAGCGCCGGCTTGTCCGTGTAGAGGATGATGGCCTCGAAATCCCGCGCCTCACACCAGGCGAGCGCCTTGCCCGTCACATCTCGGTAAAGGCCGCGGCCGCGCCATGGCGGGCGGACAGCGCCGGACTGAAAGGCGGCGGCATTGACGAGCCTGCCGTTGAGGACAAAAGGCATGGCGAAGGCGGAGAGATTGGCGGCGAGCTGGCCTTCATCCGTAAACCAGCCGAACGGCATACTGGTCGGGTCTGGGCCGCCAAGTTCGCGCAGCGGATCGATATCGATGCCGAACGTATCATCGAGAAGGGAGACGAGAGCGCTCCAGGCCGCCGGATCGCTGAAATAATCCTGTCGGAAGGTAAGCCCGTCCGAATCGGCGACGCTCATACCCCGGTCGAGCCGAAGCCACCGGCGCCGCGCGCGGTTTCGGTCGTCTCCGAGACTTCGGCGATGCGGGTCTGAATGAATGGTGCAATCACCATCTGCGCGATGCGCATGCCGCGCGTGATGGTGAAATCCTCCTCGCCATGATTGATGAGAATGACCTTCACTTCGCCGCGATAGTCGCAGTCGACGGTGCCGGGCGCATTGAGGCAGGTGACGCCGTTCTTGGCTGCAAGGCCGGAGCGCGGGCGCACCTGGCCCTCGAAACCCTCAGGGATTTCAAAGACGAAGCCCGTTGAAACGAGCGCGCGTTTGCCAGGCGCCAGCACCAGCGGCTTGTCCTCGTCGATGGCCGCGCGCAGGTCCATGCCGGCTGCACCACGCGTTTCATAGGCGGGCAGATCCAGGCCCTGGCCGTTCGGCAGGCGGATCAAATTGAGGGTCGGGCGGCTATCTGTGTGAATGGTCATGCGGCATTACTTCGCGCCCCACACCGCAAGGTCAATTGCAATGACGCGCTTTAATCGCTAGATACGCCGCAATTCCACAGGATTCACATCATGGCCGAAAGTCTCGCCGAGGCGGTCTCCCGCCGCCGCACATTCGCTATTATCGCGCACCCGGACGCGGGTAAGACGACGCTCACGGAAAAGCTGCTGCTTTTCGGCGGTGCTATCCAGCTCGCCGGTGAAGTGAAGGCGAAGAAGGACCGCATTCAGACCCGCTCGGACTGGATGAAGATCGAGCGCGAGCGCGGCATCTCGGTCGTAACTTCGGTTATGACCTTCGAATATGAAGGCAATGTCTTCAACATTCTCGACACGCCCGGTCACGAAGACTTCGCCGACGACACCTACCGCACGCTGACGGCGGTCGATGCGGCCGTCATGGTCATCGACGCCGCCAAGGGTATCGAGCCGCGCACGCTGAAGCTTTTCGAAGTCTGCCGCATGCGCGACATTCCGATCATCACCTTCATCAACAAGATGGACCGCGAAAGCCGCGATCCCTTCGAGATCCTGGATGAGGTTGAAGAGAAGCTGGCGCTTGACACGGCCCCGGTCACCTGGCCGATCGGTCGCGCCAAGACCTTCTGCGGCTCCTATCACCTGAAGGAAAACACCGTTCGCGGCTCCGATACGGAAGTCGTCGTCACCGCCGTCAACGGGCCGCGGAGCGTCGCCGACCGCCTGCCGGAAAATGAGCGCGACGCCTTCATCGAAGAGGTGGAATTGGCGATTGAGGCCTGCCGTCCCTTCGATCGGGAATCCTTCCTCGAAGGCCATATGACGCCGGTTTTCTTCGGCTCGGCGCTCCGCAACTTCGGTGTGCGCGACCTCATCAACGCGCTCGGTGATTTTGCTCCGCCGCCGCGTGACCAGGTGGCCGATATCCGCACCGTACATGCCGCCGAAGACAGGATGACGGCCTTCGTCTTCAAGATTCAGGCGAACATGGACCCGAACCATCGCGACCGTATCGCCTTCGCCCGCATCTGCTCCGGCAAACTGGAGCGCGGCATGAAGGCGCGGCTGGCACGTACCGGCAAGCAGCTCGGTCTCACCGCGCCGCAGTTCTTCTTTGCCTCACAGCGCCAGCTCGCCGATACGGCTTTCGCCGGTGATGTGGTCGGCATTCCGAACCATGGCACGCTGCGCATCGGCGATACGCTGACGGAAGGCGAAAGCCTGGTTTTCCAGGGCGTGCCGAATTTCTCGCCGGAAATCCTGCGCCGCGTGCGCCTGGAAGACGCCATGAAGGCCAAGAAGCTGAAGGAAGCCCTGCAGCAGATGGCTGAAGAAGGTGTCGTCCAGCTCTTCCAGCCGGAGGATGGTTCGCCTGCCATCGTCGGTGTCGTCGGCGCGCTGCAGCTCGATGTCCTGAAGGAGCGCCTGATGGCCGAATATGGCCTGCCGGTCTCCTTCGAAATGTCGCGCTTCTCCGTCTGCCGCTGGATTTCGTCCGACCAAGCTGCTGAACTCGACAAGTTCCTCACCGTCAAGCGCGGCGATATCGCCCGCGATCTCGATGGCGACCCGGTCTTCCTGGCGCAGGATGGTTTCTCGCTGCGCTACGAGGCGGAGCGCTATCCGGCGATCAAGATGGTGGCAATCAAGGAATATCACGCGGCCAAGGCCGCCTGATCACCCCGCCAGCCGTTCGGCAAGGAACTCGACGACCGCGCGCACGGAGGGCAATTGCCCTCGTCGGTGCGGCATCAGGATCGTCGTGGTGATACTGCCCGCCGTCCAATCGGGAAGCAGGCGCACGAGTTGGCCGTTCTTCAAAGCGTCGTTGCAGACCGAGGTCGGCAGAATGGTAATGCCCATGCCTGCCGCAGCCGCTTTCAGCAGCACCATCGGCTCGTCTGCCGCCATGATGGGCTGAGGCGTTACCACAGTCTCAGCGCCGTTATCCGAGGTGAGACGCCACTGCTCCTCGGAGAGACTGGGCATGATTGCCCTGTGGCCGGCGATGTCCTCGGCCCGCTCGGGCCTCCCATATTGCGCTATGTAATTGGGCGAAGCGACGAGCAGGAACGGATGAACCGCGATCCGGCGCTGCACGAGCGTCGAATCCCCGAGTGGAAAGCGATGGCTGCGCAGCGCAATGTCGAAGCCTTCCTGGACGATATCGACGAAGCGATCCGTCACATGCAGTGATACCTTCAGCTTTGGATAGCGTGCTGTCAGTTCGGCCAGATGGTCGGCAAGCGTGAATTGTGCCGTCGGCACCGCTGCGGTCAGCCTGACGATACCGCTCGGCTCTCCCAGGCGGTTGCGCACGATACTCTCGGCCATTTCCGCTTCGATGATCGAGGCCTGCGCATGGTCGAAGAAATCCCTGCCGATATCCGTCAGCGCAAAGCTGCGCGACGTGCGCTGGATCAGCCGCACGCCGAGCCTCTCCTCCAGTTCCGCCACGCGCTTGCTGATGGTCGATTTCGGAATGCCGAGATGATGTCCTGCCGCCGTGAAGCTGCCGCTTTCCACCGCTTGCACGAAGAGATGGAGGTCGTTGAGGTTGAAGGCGGTCACATTCATCTTCCATGCTTGTGGACTTTAAGATGCATTATCGCCATCTACTGCCTCATCGTCCACGAAATCATATTGGCCGGGTTCAACAATTCCTATGGAAAGGACCCGACAATGTCACTCACACTCTTCTACGGCGTGCCGGAAGGTTGTTCCTTCGGTTCGATCGTCGCACTGGAATGGTCCGGCCTGCCGTACCGTCTGTGCCGCGTTCAGATGCCGGAGGTCGTCTCCGGTGACGAATACAGGCGCATCAACACCGTCGGCGAAACCCCGTCATTGCTGCTGCCCGATGGCCGGCTGATCAGCGAAAGCATGGCGATCCTGAATTACATGGGCGCGCAGTCGATCGACAAAGGATTGGGCTTTGCGCAGGGTACTGCGGATTTCGACCGCCTGAACCAGATGCTCGCCTATTTGAACACCAGCTTCTTCAATGCCTTCAGCCCGCTTTGGCACGCTGTCGAGCATGAACTGAAACCGGCCGAGAAAGACGTTCTCGTCGCCTACGGCACGGCCAAGGTGGAAAAGGCGCACCGTATGCTGGAGGGTCTGCTTGCCGGCCGGAAATGGCTGCTCGGCAACAGGCCCGGCATTGCGGATGCCTATTTCACCGGCATCGCCCGCTGGAACGACTTCCACAAGGTCGTCGATATCAGCCAGTTTCCTGCGCTGAGTGATCTCTATCAGCGCATGCTGCAGGAGCCGGCCGTTCGCTTCGCGCATGCGATCGAGCACCAGGAAAAGGCGGAAAGCACCGGTCGCTTTCTGGGAGAAATCGATCTGGAAGAAGCGCTCGGCCTGCTGCGCCGGGCTGCCTGAACATCCCATGGTGCCGCCTTGTCCAGACAGGGCGGCCTTTCACGCGGCAGCGATGATTTCGATTTCCACCAGCCAGTCTTTCTGAAGCGTTTGAACGACGATGGCGGTGGTCGGTACGATATGATCGCCGAGCGCGGCCAGCCGCGCATTCTGGTTTGCTTCGGCATAGTCAGCATCCCGTAAATAGCTGGTCAGCCGCACGATATTGCTGACGTCCATATCGGCATCCGCAAGGATCGCCCGCAGGTTCGACCAGATGAGGTCGAGCTGGACCGACAGATCTCTGCCCGGAGCACCCTCCGCGTCGAGGCCCATTGTGCCGCTCACGAACAGAAAGCGGGCGGGATTCCTGACCTCCATCGCATGGACATAATCTGACGTTGCCGCGTAGATGCCGCCGCTTGGACTGTGCTTCACCAGTTCCATTTGAAAGTCCCTGCCTCGAATATCTGAAAGCTTGGCGTTATTATCACCGAATATTCTTCGGCGATAAGGCGAGTTTTCCGAATGATAAAAGAAATGAATGGCATTCGACGCCGCAGGCGAGAGGCCGAGCAACTGGACCTTTTCGACCGAAAAATATTAGGCGCGCTGGCAGAGGATGCCCTGCAGAGCTATGCGGCGCTTGGCAAAGCTGTCAATCTGTCGCCGCCCGCCGTGCATGAGCGCGTCAAGCGGCTGCGCCGATCCGGCGTCATGAAAGGCGCGCACGCTGCGCTCGATGGCACGGCGCTCGGCAAGCCGCTGCTGGCCTTCGTGCATGTCGAGGCTGCGGGCTGGGGCAAAAGCGAAAGGCTGACGCAGCTTTGCCGCTTTCCCGAGGTAGAGGAGATGCACTCGGTTGCTGGCGACGCCAGTGTCATCTTCAAGGTGCGGACCGAAAGCCCGCGCGCACTGGAAGCCTTTCTCTCGCAAGTTCATGCCGTTCCCGGCGTGACGGCTACCAAAAGCTATGTTGCGCTTTCCACCTATCTGGAGCGGCCTGTCCAGGCGAACATGACGGCGGACTGGCCGGAGAACCCGTTGCCGGCCTGAAGTGCCGAAACGCTGCATCCCAACTGCTATAGTGCTGTTCTTCCAGAGGGAGCGACCCATGGTGCCGCGCCCGTCAAATTGCTCAGGCGGCGAGATCGCCGAGGAAGTCATCGCACCAGCGCGAGACGTCGTGCTCCAGCAGATGGTCCATCATCCGCTGCCAGCGGTCGCGGCGCTCCTCAAGGGGCATGTTGAGGCCGCGCGCCAGCGCATTGGACGTACCGACGATGTCGTAGGGGTTGACAAGCAGCGCGCCGTTCAGCTCGCGCGCCGCGCCGGCAAAACGGGAGAGGACCAGCACGCCCGGATCATCAGGGTTCTGTGCGGCAACATATTCCTTGGCGACGAGGTTCATGCCGTCGCGCAAGGGCGTCACGAGGCCGACTTTGGCGAGCCGATAGAGGCCGGCAAGCACGGGCCGGCTGACGGAGCGGTTGATATAGCGGATCGGCACCCAGTCGACCGTGCCGAGTGCACCGTTCACGCGGCCGGCCTGTTCTGCGACCGTGCGCTGCATTGCCTCGTATTCAGGCACTTCAGAGCGCGATTTTGGTGTGATTTGCAGATAGGTGACCTGGCGCTGATGTGCCGGATTGTTGGTGACGAAATGCTCGAAGGCATCGATACGCTGGGTAATGCCCTTGGAATAATCCAGTCTGTCCACGCCGATAATAAGGCTGCGGTCTTCGATACTATGGCGTGCCTTCAACACCATGCTGTGCGTGCCGGCCTTCCTGGCGAATTCGGCGAAGGCGGCCGTCTCGATGGCGATCGGATAGGCGCCACCGCGGAACGTGCGCTCGCCGGCGACAAAACGCCCTTCGCTGATCATGTCGCCCATCTCCTCGCGGCGCAGGCAGCCCGCAAAATTTTCAAGGTCGTGATCGGTCTGAAAGCCGACGAGATCATAGGCGGCGAGCCCGCGCATGATTTCCTCATGGACGGGCATGGCGAAGAGTACGTCGGCGGGCGGCCAGGGAATATGCAGGAAGAAGCCGATCTTGTTCTTGATGCCCATCTGCCGCAGTTCCGCAGCAAGCGGAATCAGGTGATAATCGTGGACCCAGATGATGTCATCAGGCTTGATCAGTGGCGCCAGCCGATGGGCAAAGAAGCGATTGACCCGGAAATAGCCGGCCATCTCGGTGCGCCCGTATTCTGCGAGATCCAGCCGGTAATGACAGATCGGCCAGAGCATGCGGTTGGCGAAGCCGAAGTAATATTCGTCGACATCCTTGGATGTCAGGTCGGTCAGCGCATAGGTGATGTTGCCGCGCTGCTCGATCGCAAGTGGGCCTGGTTCGCCTTCGTCGTTGACGTTGCCTGACCAGCCCATCCAGACGCCCCCCCGTTTCCCGAGGGCGGCCTCCAGTGCCACAGCGAGCCCGCCGGCAGACGCCGCCCCTTTCTTCTCCGGAACGGGCACGCGGTTTGAAACGACGACAAGGCGGCTCATGGCAAATTCCTTTCATTAGAAATAACTGCAAAAATACAATCAGCCGGCAAAACGCGCGACGATCTCGCGGACCGCTTCCGCGGAGGGCAGAGTGCCGCGGGCGGCAGTGTCTGCAGACGGCGGGCCGACGCGGATGGAGTAACCGCCAAGCCGGTTCGCCATGTCGAACATCGCCTCATCTGTGACATCGTCACCGATGGCGATCGGATGACGACCGCGGAAGGCTGGAGTTGCGAGAAAGCTTTCCAATGCATCGCCCTTGTTGGCTCTGGCGGGCCGGATTTCGAGAACCATCTTGCCGTGCTGCAAGGCCCAATCCGGTCCTGCACGGTTCAGGAAACGCTGCATCAGTTCCGTCAGTTCCGCCTGCCGCGCCGGCGCAAGACGGAAATGGGCGGCGACGGCCGCGCCCTTATCCTCGATGAGGATGCCGGTCCAGCCCGCCGTTTCTGCCCGAAGTTCAATCTTCAGCCTCTCGAACTCGGCCGTTGGCTCCACCTTGAAGATGCTGCCGTCGGGGTTGCGGCGTTCGGCTCCGTGTAGTCCGGCGATGGGAAACTGGTAGGGGGTGAAGAGACGGTCGGCATAGGTAAGACCTCGCCCGGTCACCAGAGCCAGTGCCCCGCCGAGCCTCTGCGACAGCGTGTCGAGCTGCGCAGGAAGCGACGGAGGCACGAATATCTCATCCGGCGTCGGCGCAAGATCGAGGAGCGTGCCGTCGATATCGAGGAAGAGTGCGCTGTTTTGAAGATAGGAAGAGAGTGTGGAGAGGGTTTCGTCCTGCCGGGAAGCGCTGCCGGATGGCCGAGCTTCTGGTAGCTGATTGCTGTTTGCCATGCCGGAGAAATAGGTCAGCACGCCCCTCCGGCAACCCTTGATCGTCTTCAATCCGCCGGCGGGTTGGCGGGATGCTCGGCATAAAAGGCTTTTGCATCCGCCGTGAATGCGGCGCGCTGGCCGGCGGTCGTGTAGAACATATGCCCGCCGCGATAGAGCTTCAGCGATACACGATTTCCCGCTAGGGACGGCGGCAAGTGATCCACCACATAACGGCTGACGCCGTAGGGCGTCACGAGATCGCTGTAGCCATGAGCGATCAGCAGATGGAAAGATGGGTTGGAGGCGAGCATCTGCCTGATATCATCAGTGGCGCTCGCCTGGAAACGTGAACCGCCGCCACGGCCGCTGCCCCACTCCCAGCGCTGGCTGACATCATTTTCGAGCAGCGTATAGGTCATCTCGGTCTTGAAGCCGAGCTCGTTGCGGGCGTAGTCGGCGAAGGCGCCGCCATAGGCGCGGGTAAAGCCGTCAAGGATCGCATCGTCGCCTCGGTCGTAATCGGATTCCGGATAAGGGTCCGGCGTGGCGAAGGCAGCGTCGTATGGGCTCATCACCTCTCCCGCCTGCTTGCCGGAATGCTTGGCGTAAGCATTGCCGAGGAAGCCGCGATTGCGGGTAACGACATCCTGCGGAATGCCCGTAAGACCGGAGATCTTGTTGTAGAAGGCTGTTGCCGCATCGCCCGTCGGCGTCGGGCCGGCAAGCGTCGTGAGATATTCGCCAAGCGCGAAACTCTCGGCATCGCGCTGGCCGGATTCGCTGAAGCTTTTGCGCCGGTCGGCTTCGGCGGCTGCCAATGAGGGAAATTCCAGCGCAGCACCCAGCGCGAACTGGTCGGCATTGAACATCAGTTGACCTTCGAGCAGCGGTGAGAGCATGACGGTGCCGGCGATGATGATGCCCTGGCTCTGCTGCAGGGCCGAAGCGACCTTGGCGGCGCGGAAGCCGCCATAGCTTTCGCCGAGCAGATATTTCGGTGAATTGCCGCGGTTGTTATGCGCGACGTAGAGGGCGATCGTCTTCGCCATCGACTGCGCGTCGGCGCCGACATTATAGTAGTTCGAGGCGTCGTCGGCCTTCACCGTGCGGCTCCAGCCGGTGCCGATTGGATCGATCAGCACGAGATCGGTAAAATCGAGCCAGCTATGTGTGTTATCGACGAGCTTCGCATTGGCGCCGTCGCGGCCATCGGGTCCGAAGTCGAGTATCTTCGGCCCCACCAGGCCGAGATGCAGGAAGGCGGAAGCCGCCCCCGGCCCGCCGTTGAAGGCGAAGGTGATCGGCCGGTTCGGCCCGGTATCCTTGGCGACATAGGCGGTGTAGAAGATCGCAGCGTTCTGCCCGCCATCCTGACCGAAGAGATCAAGTGTGCCTGCCGTAGCCGTATAGGCGATCTTGCGTCCATCGGCCGTCGTCAACTCGTGCTCTGTAACGGAATCGCCTGGCAGCAGCTTGAGGACGCCCTCGCGGGACGAACCCTGTGCTGCAGGGGCACGGCGTTCGCCAGCCTCCTGCGCAAAGGAGAAAGCGGGTGCGAGCGCAGCGGTCAGCGCGGCGAACAGAAACAGGGATCGGAAACGCAAGGATTTTCCTCCGGTGGGCCAGAATGCGGCTGAGATAGGGTAGCAGCCGCATTCCTTCGATGGAGATCAAGAGATGGTGATACGCAAGTGAGCCTGGCTCATTCGCCCTTCTCGATCGTGCGTGCATTCACATGCAGCGCCCGACCGGCCCGCCACCCATTGAAGGCGGCACCAAGGCCAAGCGCGACGAAAAGCACTGCGCACCAGGCGAAGCTTCCCGTCCAGCCGCGGATCAGACCGACGATGAACGGGCCGATGGCGGCAAGCAGATAGCCCACGCATTGCGCCATGCCGGAAAGGTGAGCGGCGACATGCGGATCGCGCGAACGCAGCACGATGGCTGTCATCGCCGCGGCGATCAGCCCGCCCTGACCGATACCCTGTAGCACGGCCCAGACCCAGACGGTGGAAAGCGGCGCAAAGAGCAGGCCGAGAAGTGCGACGACGGCGAAGGTGCAGAGCGTCACGTTGATGAGGCGCTGATCCCTACCGCGTA
Organism: Rhizobium sp. 768_B6_N1_8; assembly: GCF_051811225.1. NCBI lineage: Bacteria > Pseudomonadati > Pseudomonadota > Alphaproteobacteria > Hyphomicrobiales > Rhizobiaceae > Rhizobium > Rhizobium sp. 768_B6_N1_8. The sequence goes on from NZ_JBPWPV010000001.1 coordinate 4,799,507, forward strand.
CCGCTATATGCGGCACGACGAGACAGGCGGCGGCCTGTACCATGACGGAGACCGAGACGATGCCGCCGGCCACAACACCGTCAAGACCGCGTTCACGCAGGATCGGCACCAGCCAGCCGAAGACGCAATAGGCAAGCGCCGATTGCAGGCCCATGAAAAGCGTGACCTGCCAGGCGAGCTTGTCCCGCCACAGACCTTCGACACGGAAACCGCTGCGCCGCGCCTGTCGACTGCTCGCAAAGACCTGCGGCAGCCAGATCAGCCCGACGACGAGGGCAGGCAGTGCCCAGATGGCGAGCGCGCCTTCCAGCGAGCCGCCGAGCTCATGTTCGATCGGGAGTGTCAGGCCGGCGGCACTGGCAGCGCCCGCGCAGAGTGCCATCGTATAGAAGCCGGTCATCAGAGCCGTATTCGTGGCGAAGTCGCGTTTCACCAGTCCGGGCAGCAACACGTTGCCGACGGCGATCGCAGCACCGGCAAGCGCGGTGCCGAAAAAGAGCAAAGGAACGGAGGAAAGACCGCGTAGCGCCGTACCGAGCGTCAGCAGCAGGAGCACGCCGAGCAGTGTCCGCTCCGAGCCGATGCGCTGGGCAAGTCGCGGCGCCAGCGGCGAGAAGGCGCCAAGGCAGACGACGGGCAAGGTCGTCAGCAGACTGGCGCCGAGCGGCGACAGGCCGAGTTCGGTACGAATTTCCGGCAGCAGGGCGGAAGCGCTGGAAAACACGGGTCGCAGATTGAAGGCGATCAGTACGAGGCTGGCACCGAGCAGGAAGCGAGCCGTCGGGCTCTGCTTCTGCGGCGGCAATGGTACAGGCAGGCTGTCGATTTCGGCATCAATCATCGTCTCGTCGACGGCGTCGAACGAGGATGTGACATTCTGTATGGGCATCCTCATGAAAGAAGCATCCGGTCGAGCGCGGAAAGGATGGGTGCCATGAAGTCGCGCACGGCTGCATCGGCCTTGTCAGGGCTGCCGGTTTCGATGGCGTCGACGATCGACTGGTGCGCCTGCATGTCAGGCTCGGGAATCGCCTTGTCGAGTGTGGCGGCAATCGTCTCCGCGATCGAGGTGGAGAAGAAATCATAGATCTCGATCATCGCCCGGTTGTTGGAGGCGGCGATGACGGCCTTGTGGAAGGCAAGGTCGCGTTCGATGAAGCCTGCCGGATCGCCGCCTTCATAATTGCCACGTTCGTCAAGCAATGCACGAAGCCCGGCGATGATGCCGGGTGTCTTGCGGAGGGCGACGAGCCGCGCGCCCTCCACATCGAGCGCGCAGCGCGCCTCGAACTGGTCGCGCAGGCTGGCGCGCCGCGCCATGGTGAGCGGTCGGCTGCTATCGGTGGTCGAAAGCACATAGGTGCCGGAGCCCTGCCGCGTTTCCAAAAAGCCTTGCGAGACGAGAACGCGCACGGCCTCACGCACAGTGCCTCGACTGACCGACAGCATAGCCGAAAGCGAGGCCTCATTCGGCAGTTTCTCGCCGACAGCCCAGCGCTTGGCGAGTATCTCGCTGCGGATCGCTTCAGTGGCCGTATCGGCAAGATTGGTCTTGTTGAGAGGGTGCATGAGCATTATTCATAAAGTCATCAGATGACTTTATGAATAATGCTATTCCGCTCGAGCGTCAACGGGGCAAAGAAAGCAATAAAAAAGGGCCGCTTTGGCGACCCTTTCCATGAGGTTTGGCCTGTAACTGGCCCGGACCGTCTTGTGCGATCCTAGGAAGGTGGGGTTTTAGAGCGAGGGCTGCCTCGCTTTCATCACCACTTCCATGCCCATTACGAGGTCCGAAAACTCATTAGACATTGGATCACCTTCCTTTCGTTACGTTGACGATAGGTCAAAAGTAGCCCGATTCCTCCGAGATGCAAGAGGAAAACGCAGGGCTGTTTTTTAGCCGGCGTCTGGCTATCTCGTTCAATTGCCTGATTTTCTGCTGCTGCGATCACGCAAATCCATATCGTTTTTGCGGAAAGTGATCTCGGCCGGCGTCAAGAATTTGTCATCTTCGCCTTGCAAATCGGGTGGTCGTTAAGTCGTTGTTAGCCGTAGCATCAGACTATCCAAGATGTTTTCAGCATTCCTGCCGCAGCAGGCGGTGGGCCGGAGCAAGAGCATGTGTCGCTGGGCAGCCTATCGCGGAGACCCCCTCTATCTGGAGGAGCTGGTGTCTTCGCCCGCCCATTCCCTGATCGAGCAATCCCATTGCGCCACCCGCGCCAAGACGGCGACGAATGGCGATGGTTTCGGCATCGCCTGGTATGGTGACCGGCCTGAGCCGGGCCGCTACCGCGATATCCTGCCGGCATGGTCCGACTGCAATCTGAAGAGCCTGGCGCGGCAGATACGTTCACCGCTCTTCCTCGCCCATGTTAGGGCAGCGACCGGCGGCGGCACACGGCGCGACAACTGCCATCCTTTCACGCATGAAACCTGGTCTTTTATGCATAACGGCCAGATCTCCGGCTTCGAGCGGCTGCGTCGGCCGATGGAGACCATGCTGGATGACGAGCTCTTCAATGCCCGCAGTGGCACGACGGATTCCGAGCTTCTGTTCCTGCTCGCTCTGCAGTTCGGCCTGCGGGATGCGCCGATCGCCGCTGTGGCCCAGACCATCGCCTTCGTCGAAGGCCTGGCGGAAAATATTCTCGGCTCCGTGCTGCTGCGCTTCACCGCGGCCTTCTCGGACGGCAAGTCTCTTTACGCGGTCCGCTATGCCACCGACCGCAAGGCGCCGACACTCTATGCCTCGCCGCGTGCCGAGGGCTACTGCCTCGTGTCCGAGCCGCTGAATGACGATGGTGATGCCTGGCAGGAAATACCCGATGGCAGTGCTGTGATTGTCAGCGCCGATGGTCTTGAGATCACGTCCTTCCAGCCTGAAAAGCGCGCGTCCGCAAGGCCAGAGCCTGTCTCTATTCCTGCTTAAGTCGTTCGGCGATCATCGCCGTCAGCCGTTCCGCCACCTCGTCCTTGGAAAGATCGGGCCATTGCTCGATGCCGTCGCGGCGGATGAGTTTTACGCTGTTGCGCGTGCCCCCCATGATGCCGGTTGAAGGCGATACGTCATTGGCGACGATCACGTCAGCACCCTTGCGCTCCAGCTTCAGCTTGGCATTGGCCTCGACATCCTGCGTCTCTGCCGCAAAGCCAATTACCAGTTTCGGCCGCGTTGTGTGATGGCCGACGGTCTTGAGAATATCCGGGTTTTCCGTCAGCGCTAGCGTCGGAATGGATTCGCCCGGATGCTTCTTGAGCTTCTGGTCGGCGGCCGAAGCCACCCGCCAGTCGGCGACCGCAGCCACCATGACGGCGACATCGGCGGGAAGGGCAGCGAGTACGGCATCGCGCATCTCTTCGGCTCGCTCGACATGCACCATCCTGACGCCGGCAGGATCAGGAATGGTTACCGGGCCGGACACCAGCGTCACATCCGCGCCGAGCCGCGCCAGCGCTGCGGCAATGGCATGACCTTGCCGGCCGGAGGAGCGGTTGGCGATGTAGCGCACGGGATCGATCGGCTCATGCGTCGGACCTGACGTCACGATCGCTTTTTTGCCGGCAAGCGGTTTCGGACCATCATCGAGCAGGGCGTCGGCGGCGGCGACGATTGCCAGCGGTTCGGCCATACGGCCCGTGCCGGTCTCCCGGCTTTCCGCCATCTCGCCGGCGACAGGACCGATGAAGCGGATGCCGTCGCGCCGCAATGTCTCGATATTGCGTTTCGTCGCCGGATGCGCCCACATTTTCGGGTTCATGGCAGGGGCGGCAAGCACCGGCCGGTCGGTGGCGAGCAGCACCGTGGAAGCGAGGTCATCGGCAAGCCCATGCGCCATCTTCGCCATGAGATCAGCGGTCGCAGGCGCGATCAGCACCAGATCGCAGTCGCGCGCCAGCCGGATATGGCCGACATCCTGCTCGTCCTGCCGCGAAAAGAGATCGGTAAAGACATGGTCGGCCGCGAGCGCGCCGACGGCAAGCGAGGTCACGAATTCCTGCGAACCCTTCGTCATGATCGGCCGCACGGAAGCGCCGCGTTCCCGCAGGCGTCGGATAAGATCGAGGCTCTTGTAGGCGGCGATGCCGCCCGAGACGATGAGGAGGATGCGTTTGCCGCTGAGAGCCATGGTTTTTCCCGCCGCTTCTTTGACCGGACAAAACCCTAAGCCTTTGGCGGAAAACATGCAATCGCGGCACTCAGGCTTGTTTGACCCGCTTCGGCGTGAAGATCGCAATCGCCATGCCGACGCCGATCAGCTGGAGGACCGCACCGCCGGCTTCGGGCACGGTCGGCATGCGCTGTTCGAACAGAAAGCCGTAAAACAGCCCGAAGACGGTTTCCGCGACGATCAGCTGGGCGGCAAGCGCAAGCGGCAGAAGGCGCGAGGCAATCATCCAGCACAGCGTGGCAAGCCACGAGCCGGCAATGCCCATGATTGTCGCCCAGAGTACAAAGTGAAAGGTCTGCGTGCCGGTGAAGCTGACAGTCTCCCCGAGCGAGGTGAAGGGCAGGAGAACGAGTGCGCCGATGCCGGCGCCGATCCCCTGCAAGGCGGTCCAATGCATGGCGCTTGGCGCATCCTGCGACTGCATGACCGCAGCGCTCATCATCCCATAGGCGACCCAGAGCGCCAGTCCGATCAGCGCGGCGACGATGCCGAGCAGGATCTCCGGCTGATCGCTGGCGGATGTCGTGGCGAAGATCGAGACATTCACCCAGCCGATGCCGGCAGCTATCAGGATCAGCGGTAGTGCCAGTGTTCTCCAGTCGATGGATCGGTCCTTGAGATTGGCGATGATGGCAAGCAGTACAGGCATCGTGCCGATGACGAGCGGTGGAATGGCAGTGCCTGCGTAACGCACGGCATAGGAAATACTCATAAAATAACCGACATAACCGATGCTGCCGAGCGCAATGCCGGTCAGAACAAGCGACCGCCGCAATCCCACCGGACGAAATCGCGGATTGATCATCAGGATAAGACTGACGACGGCAAAAAGCCCGTAGCGTGCCACGGTCAGGTCGATCGCCGTATAGGGCGCGACGACGCGCGGGGCGACAAAGCTTAGCCCCCATAGCGCACAGGTGGCCAGACCGCAGAGGATGCCGATCAGCATGTGAAACTCCGAAGAGATGGGACTGGGCTCCGGCAGGAAAGGGATGTGGAGCGGTCGTGAAGAAATATCGCCTAGCCGATATGCCCTATCGCGGGCGGAAACAAGAGTCTGCCTGCGACATAGCGGAGACGGGCTTGGCAAAACGAGTCGAAATTACTGCTTTGATGTCATCAATCCTATGACGTAAGCGCACTTCAGTCAAAGATTGTGCGGCAGCATAGTGGGCCAACCCAAATAAAGGAGTTGCCCCATGTTTGCTGTAACCGGAATGACAGGCCAGGTCGGCGCCGCCGTTGCCGATCATCTGCTGAAGAATGGCGCCAAGGTCCGTGCCGTCGTGAGAAATCCGGAAAAGGCCGCCGGCTGGAAAGAGCGGGGCTGCGAGATCGCTGTCGCCGACATGAACGACGCTGTATCGCTGATATCAGCGTTCAGAGGCGCGGAAGGTGTCTTCCTCGTCATTCCGCCGCTTTTCGATCCCACGCCGGGCTTCCCGGAGGTGAAAGGCATGCTGGCAACGCTGAAGACCGCGCTTGAGGCTGCAAGGCCCGGAAAGCTCGTCTGCCTGTCAACGGTCGGCGCACAGGCCACGCAGCCGAACCTGTTGAGCCAGCTCGGCATCGTCGAGAAGGAGCTTTCGACACTCTCCATCCCGGTCGCTTTCCTGCGCGCCGCCTGGTTCATGGAAAACGCTGCCTGGGATGTAGCGCCCGCACGCGAAACCGGCGTCATCCCGAGCTTCCTTCAGCCGCTCGACCGTGCCGTGCCGATGATTGCCGTGGATGATATCGGCGCGCTCGGTGCGAAGATGCTCCGCGAGAACTGGCAGGGTGCGCGCGTGGCAGAACTGGAAGCGCAGGAGCGTGTCAGCCCGGCCGTGATTGCCGCCGCCTTCGCCAAGGTGCTCGGCAAGCCGGTGACGGCGGAAGTCGTGCCGCAGGAAAGCTGGGAAGAGCTGTTCCGTGCCCAGGGCATGAAGAACCCCGAGCCTCGCATGCGCATGCTCGACGGCTTCAACGAAGGCTGGATCGACTTTGAGGCCGGGCGTGAGAAATCGCTGAAGGGTACGACCAGCATCGAAACAGTGATCCGCCGCCTCGTTGCTGGCGCATAAGCGAAAAGGCCGCGGTCAAAAGAAACCGCGGCCATTGCTTGAGATCCTGATATCAAGGGGGCTTAGAGGTTGCTCATGCCGCCGTCGATGATCAGTTCGCTGCCGACGATATAGGCAGCCTCATCCGAGGCGAAGAAGACGATGGTCTTGGCGACTTCGCTAGCATCACCGAAGCGGCCGACCGGGATCTGCGACTGGATCTGGGAAGCCATCGCCTTGGAATCGGCTTCCGACATGCCGAGCTTGCCATAGAGCGGCGTGGCGATAGGGCCGGGGCTGACGGCGTTGACCCGGATGCCGCGACCGATCAGCTCCCCGGAAAGCGTCTTGGCAAGCGTCAGCAGCGCACCCTTCGTCAGCGAATAGACGCTCGAATTCGGCATGCCGATATGGGCATTGATCGAGGTATTGAGCACGATCGAAGCCTTCTTGGAGAAGATCGGCAGCAAGGCCTGGATCAGGAAGTAGGGGCCTTTGACATTGATTGCGAAAGACTTGTCGAAAGCAGCTTCGCTCCAGCCCTCGACAGGGCCGAATTCGGCGATGCCGGCATTGACGAAGAGGATGTCGAGCGTGCCGAAGGCGTTCTTCACCGTTTCGGCGACGGCGGCCTGACCGGCGATATTGCCGGCATCGGCCTGGATGACGAGAACCTTGTCGCCGAGTTCGGCGCGAGCGGCTTCCACGCTCTTTGCACTGCTGCCGGTAATAGCCACACGTGCGCCTTCGGCGATGAACTGGCGGGCGGTTTCAAGGCCGATGCCGCTGGTGCCGCCGGTAATCAGGGCTGTCTTGTTTGCGAGGCGAGTCATTGTCGTATTCCTTCTGTGTCCGTGTGGCGCTTGATGCTTTTGATGCTGAGAGAATGCAGGGAGAAGGCCGGCGCGATAATCTGCTCGTTTCAGGAAGGATCATCAACCTGCCGCGGATAATCGCGCCATGGTCCTCAGGTGCGGGTGATCGAGGCTCCGCCATCCACTAGTGTGGCTGTGCCGGTGACGAAGCTAGCATCGTCGGATGCGAGGTAGAGCACGGAGCGGGCCAGCTCTTCCGGCGCTGCGACACGCTTCAGCGCATGCAGGTTGGTGATGAAGGCCTGCTTGTCTGACGTATCATTCATTTCGCGATACATGTCCGTATCGACAGCGCCCGGCAGGATCGCGTTGACGCGGACGTTCTGCGGGCCGTATTCGGCGGCGAGCGCCTGCGTCAGGCCGATGAGGCCGGACTTGCTGGCGGCATAGGCGGCAACACCCGGGAAGGCGAAGCTGTAGCCGACGAAAGTCGAGGTGAAGACAACAGAGCCGCCGCCATGCTTGACCATTTCGGCGATCTGGTGCTTGGCGGCAAGAAAGGAAGCCGTCAGGTTGATCGCCAGCGCATCACTGAAGCCTGCTTCGGAGACTTCGGTGCTTGGGCCGGCTTCGCCGAGCGTGCCGGCATTGTTGAAGGCGATGTCGAGCTTGCCGTAATTTTCAACGGCGGCTGCGACCAGTGCCTTGTGATAGTCTTCCGAGCGGACATCGCCGGCAACGGCCACGGCATCGCCGCCGGCAGCCTTGATTTCGGCAACGAGGCTGTCGAGTTCGGCCTGGCGGCGGGCACCGACCACGACCTTGGCTCCTTCGGCGGCAAAGAGCTTGGCGGTAACACGCCCGATGCCCGAGCTTGCGCCGGTGATAATTGCGACTTTGTTGATCAGACGATTCATTGTTCCATCTCCTGAATTTGATTGGATCGGCGTTGCCGTCCCGTTTCGATGACTGGAAGATGGCATTCTTCTTTCGTTCGGATTAGTCTCCTGATCGCGGAGTTCGAATTCGGAAAAGCCGAACGATGATGAAAATCGAAGGGATCGCGGCTTTTGTTGCCGTAGTCGAGGCGGGCTCGGTGAGCGAAGCCGCGCGGCGGCTGCGTCTGTCGAAATCGGTCGTCAGCGAAAGGCTGGCGGAGCTCGAAAAGACATTGGGCGCCATGCTCGTCCATCGCACTACACGCAAGCTGACCTTGACGGAGGATGGAGCCGCCTTTTTGGAGCGCGCTGGGCGCATCGTCCGCGAGATGGAAGACGCCGTGGCCGATATGGCCGAGCGCCGCGGCACGCTTTCAGGCCCGTTGCGCATTGCAGCCCCCGTCACCTTCGGTCGCCTGCATCTCGGGCCTGCCCTCTATCCGTTTTTAAAGGCGCATCCGCAGATCGCGCTGACGCTCGACATGGATGACAGGCGTGTCGATCCGGCTTCGGACGGCTATGATGCCATCATCCGCCACGGCGCCATCGCCGATACAAGACTCGTCGCCTGGAAGCTCGCTCGCAGCCGCAGGCTGCTGGTCGCCTCGCCCGATTATATCGAGCGTCATGGCAAGCCTGCCTCATTGTCCGATCTCAACGATCATCGTGGCGTCTTCTATACCAACCGCGGCGCAGCCGACTGGCGATTCCAGACGGATGAGGGCACCGTCATCATCCGCGCGATGCTCGGCCTCGGCATCAACAATGGCGACATGCTGCATGATGCGGCGATCGAAGGCCTCGGCATCGCACTCCTGCCGGCCTTCATTGCCGGCCCCACCGTTCGCGCAGGTCGCCTGATGGAGATCGATGTCGGCGCAAAGCCGGAGCCGGAATTCATCTACATGGCCCATCCCGAAGGCCGAAACCCCTCCGCCAAGCTGCGCGCCATCGCCGATCATCTGAAAAAGACCTTCGGTGATCCGCCCTATTGGGATCCGGACTGCTAACTCAGAAGGCCCATCAGGTTTTCGGTCACCGGAGAGCGCTGGCTGCGCAGTACCGCAAGCGCCAGCCGCGCCACGGCCGGCGGCCCCTCGATCGGGCGATAGGCGACACCGGAAAGTTTGATTTGCGAAATCGATGCAGGCACGATCGAGACACCGAGATCGGCGGCAACGAGGTTGACGACCGAAGAGATCTGCGGCGCCTCCTGAGCGACCTTCAAGTCGAAACCCGCCTCGCGGCAGGCGCGCACCACGTCGTCATAGAGACTGAGGCCGACAAGGCGCGGGAACAGGATGAAAGGTTCCTTCGCCAACAAGGCAAGCGGCAGTACCTTCTGCTTGGCCAGCGGGTGGCTGGCCGGCAAGGCGACGACCATCGGCTCATCCGGCAGGCGCTTCAGCCTGATGCCATCGGGATCGTCGAGGCCGGGTCGCATGAAGGTCGCATCGAGTTCACCGCGTTCCAGCTTCTGCATCAGGCCGAGCGTATTCATCTCCGTCAGCGACAGCTGCACATCCGGCCATCGGGCCTGAAAGCGACGGATCGTCGTGCTGACGATGGGATTGAAGGCGGAGGAGGCGGTGAAGCCAAGCGACAGCCGGCCGGTCTCGCCACGATTGGCGCTTTGCGCCGCAAGCCGTGCCTTTTTCGGCAGCTGCGAGCGCGGCCTTGGCTTCCGGCAGAAAGGCCGCGCCGGCCGCCGTCAGCTCCGCCCCGTGCGGCACGCGATGGAAGAGCATCGCCCCGATTTCGGTTTCGAGATCACGGATCTGCTGGCTGAGCGGCGGCTGGCCGATGCCGAGCCGCGCGGCTGCCCGCGTGAAATTACCTTCCTCGGCCACTGCCAGAAAATACCTCAGATGCCGCAGCTCCATCGTCATCTCCAAAACCTATCAAGATCGCCAGTTTCATATATTGGACAAATGGAGGCGTCCTGACTAGATCGGAGGGCAGAAGGAATTAATAATGTCCGACACTGCAATCCAAGACGTTGCCGACCTGCAAACGACCGGCAAGAAACAGCCCAAAGAATATCTGACACGTGGCACCGGTGCCTATCGCCGCGCCAGCCTGGCGCTCTTCCTCTCGGGCTTTGCCACCTTCTCGCTGCTCTATTGCGTGCAGCCGCTATTGCCGATTTTTTCGCAGGAATTTGCCGTCAGCCCTGCCGAAAGCTCTCTGGCACTGTCGCTATGCACCGGCTTCCTGGCGATCGCCATCGTCTGCGCCGCCGCCGTCTCCGAAGGGCTCGGGCGGCGCGGCCTCATGTCGATCTCCTTGGTCGGCGCTGCCCTACTGACAATCGCCACCGCCTTTGCGCCGAACTGGCATCTGATGTTGATCATTCGCGCGCTGCAGGGCTTCGTGCTCGGCGGCGTTCCGGCGGTCGCTATGGCCTATCTCGCGGAGGAAATCGACCCGCGCGGTCTCGGCGCCACCATGGGCCTCTATGTCGGCGGCACGGCCTTCGGCGGCATGTCGGGGCGGGTGCTGACGGGCATTTTCGCCGAATATCTCTCCTGGCGGCCGGCTCTGTTCCTGATCGGCGCAATCGGCCTTGCCGCCGCGATCGGCTTTATCGCGCTGCTGCCGCCCTCGCGCAATTTCGTGCGCCGCGCCGGCTTCGACCCTCAGTTCCACTTGAAGGCATGGATGAGGCATCTCAGTAATCCGGCGCTACCCTTCATCTTCGCCATTGCCTTCTTCGCGATGGGATCCTTCGTGACGATCTACAATTACGCCGGCTTTCGCCTCGTCGCGCCGCCCTATGAGCTGAACCAGACCGAACTCGGCCTGATCTTCACCGTGTACTTGTTCGGTATCGGCGCTTCCTCCGTCGGTGGCATTCTGGGCGATCGGCTCGGCCATTTTACCGTGCTCCTGGCCGGTATCGTCATCACTGCCGCAGGCTGCGCTCTGACGTTGGCGGCCTCCCTGCCGCTCATCATCCTCGGCATCGTCGTGCTGACCAGCGGTTTCTTCATGAGCCATTCGGTAGCAAGTGGTCTGGTCGGTAAACTCGCCGCCGGCACCAAGGGCCACGCCTCCTCGCTTTACATGCTTGCCTATTACGTCGGCTCCAGCGTCATGGGCTCGGCCGGCGGCTGGTTTTGGGCGATGGAGGGATGGGCGGCGATCGTGATCTTCACGCTGGTCATGATGGCATTCGCTCTCCTGTCAGCACTCGCCGCTCGCCGGCTCGCTCGACGCCCGTCTTGACTTCCGGCCTGTGACGATTAATTTAACTTGTAGGTTAAATAAGAGTCGGAGGAGCATTGTGAAGAAGATCTATCATGGAAGCTGCCATTGCGGCGCCGTCGCCTATGAGGCCGGGCTCGACCTTTCGGCTGGCACTTTCAAGTGCAATTGCTCTGTTTGCCGCAAGAAACGCAGCTGGCTGGCGATCGTTCAGCCCGTTGACTTCCGGCTGGTGTCGGGCAGGGACGGGTTGCGTGAATATCTGTTCGGCTCCGGCTCTATCCATCACCTTTTCTGCGAGAATTGCGGCGTGGCTTCCTTTGCCCGCAACGACAACGAGACGATCGGCCCCTTCATCGCCATCGCCGTCAGTTGCCTCGATGATGCCAGCGCCGAAGAGCTTGCCGCCGCTCCGGTCGCCTATTTTGATGGCATGCACGATCGCTATGACGCCGCGCCGGCCGAAACGCGGCATCTCTGACGACGGCCTTCAGCCAAGCCGGATATAGGGCACGTCCTTCTTTGCCACTTCGTCCAGCGCTTCGTCATAACCGGCATCGGCATAACGCATGACGCCGAGCGCCGTATCGTTGGTCAGCGCATGGTCTAAGCGCTCGTCGGCGGCTTCCGAGCCGTCGGCCACGACCGTGACACCGCAGCTCGTCATGTAACCGGCGTAACCGCCGCCGCCGGAATGGACGACGACGAGATCGGCCATTGAGGAGCAGAGCATCATCGCATCGATGAGCGGCCAGTCGGCGATGGCATCCGAACCATCCTTCATCCGCTCGGTCATGATGTTCGGATGCGCCATGGCGCCAGCATCGAGATGGTCGCGCGAGAAGGCGACCGGACCCTTGAGCTCGCCATTGGCGACCAGCTCGTTGACTCGCCGCGCCAGCGCCGTTCGCTCGCCGTGGCCGAGCCAGGCGATACGTGCAGGCAACCCCTCGAAGGGAATATGCTCGCGCGCCAGCCGGATCCAGTTGGTGATGATCTTGTTGTCAGGAAACATCTCGAGCAGCAGATCGTCGATGCGGGCGATATCGCTCTCCTCGCCCGAAAGTGCCATCCACCGGAACGGGCCGATGGCACGGGCAAAGAGCGGTCGCAGATAGGCTTCCGTGAAGATCGGAATGTCGAAGGCATTGGCAACGCCGCCCTCGCGCGCCTGGGTGCGGATGAGATTGCCGTTGTCGAAGACCTCGGCACCGCGCTTCTGGAATTCCAGCATCGCGGTGACATGTTCGACGATCGAGGCGCGGCTGGCGGCCATCAGCTGGCCCTGGCCGTCATCGCGCAGGCCCTTCACCTGATCGATACTCATGCCCTTCGGTACATAGCCATAGACGAGATCATGCGCCGAGGTCTGGTCGGTGACGACATCGGGCACGATGCCGCGCCGGGCAATTTCCGGATAGATCTCGGCCGCATTGCCGACGAGACCGACGGAGAGTGCCCGCTTTTCCTTGACCGCGGCATCGATCATCGCAAGCGCGCTGTCGAGATCGGGTGCAATCTCCTGCAGGTAACCGATCTGCTGGCGCTTGCGGGCGCGTTCCGGATCGATGTCGATGCAGAGGATCGCTGCCCCCGCCATGCGGCCAGCAAGCGGCTGCGCGCCGCCCATGCCGCCAAGCCCGGCCGTCAGCACGAAACGGCCATGAAGGTCGCCACCGAAACGGCGCTCGGCAATGCGCATGAAGATCTCATAGGTACCCTGAATGACGCCCTGGCTGCCGATATATTGCCAGGCGCCAGCGGTCAGACCGCCCCAGCAGATCAGGCCCTTGCGCTGCAGCTCGTAGAAGACCTCGGCCTTCGCCCACTGGCCGACGATGTTGCAGTTCGCCATGATGACGAGCGGCGCCTTGGCATGGGTCTTCACGAGACCGATCGGCTTGCCGGACTGGATGAGCAGCGTCTGGTCGTCGTCCATTTCAGTGAGTGCCTTGACGATGCCGCGATGCGCCGGCCAGTTGCGCGCTGCCTTGCCGAGCGCAGCATAGACCACGAGATTGTCGGGGTCTTCACCGACCGAGAGCACGTTTTCCAGAAGCCGCAGCAGCGCTTCCTGCCGCCAGCCCTTGGCGCGCAGCTCCGGCCCACCGGGAATTGGAAATTTCGGATGGCGTGGATTGGCCTTCGGCATCTTGGGTTCCTCGTCTTTTCGTCATCGGCGCAAGCGCACCGGTTCATTCACTTGGCAGGCATCGGCCCCACATAGGCAAGTGCGGCGTCGATGAGCCGCCGCCGCATGGCATCGTCGCCATAGATATCGGCATTGGCCCGCACCCAACCATGCATGATCCGCTCGCCCGACAGCATCTGGATCACGCCCGGCAGAGCCAGTGCCCAATCGTCATTTCCCTTGCCGAGACGCAGCAACATGCCATCCTGACGCGCGCAGCAGAGCAGGTTGCCGTTGAGCATAAAGGCCCAGCCGCCGAACATGGATTTTTCGGTAAGCCCCGGTCGGTCGCCGAGTTCCTCGCGCATCAGTTCTTCCAGGCCGGGATCGCGCGCCATGGCTCAGGCCCTCATCTCCAGTGCATAGCGTGCTATCTCGATGCCCATCGCCTTTTCGACAGACGGATAGACGGTCGGATCGAGCACGCTGGCCGACAGCGGAATGATGTCCTTCGGCACGTGCAGGATAAACACATGCATGCCACCCTTGAGCTGCCCGACGGAGAGCGGCTCGCCCTCCTCGGAAAGCGTGGTGATGACGGCGGGGAAGGTTGCGACGCGCCTGCCGTCGGCATCGTCGACCGCCATATATTCGTTCATCACATGCAGGGTCACGGCCTTGTCACCGGCGCCGACCGTGATCGTGCCGATGTCGAAGGCCTCCTTGGTATAGACCACATCCTTCTCGGTGATTGTACCCTCGGCGAGGATATGGCCGCCCGTCGTCTTGCAGATCGCATCGATGATCGCCGATCCGCCTTTCTTTTCCGCTTCAATGATCGCTTCGCCGAGCTTCAGCGCCATCGAGATGCCGCCGAGCGCGGCATTCTTGCGGACATAGGAGGCGCGCAGCGGATTGCGGCAGCTGGCAATGAAGCCACCGGACTGGTCGGCCGCCGCCCGCAGCACCGGCGAGATCTTCGCCGTCGCGCCTTTGACGACCAGCTCGATATAGCGGTTTTCAGCCCGGTTGCCGCCAACGGCGGTCTGGATCATCTGTTCCGGCGACCCTGCCATGCCGATCGATCCCATGTCGCCGGTCGGATGGGCGCGGATATCGCCGACGGCATCCACGACCTTGGTGCCGAGGATGGCCGAAGGCAGCCAGCCGTTCAGTGTCGAGGATTTGCCGTTCTGGCCGATGATGAGACCGGAGAGCTTTTCGCCGAGCGCCTCCTGCAGAAGCTGCACGGCTTTCACATAGTCGATGCCCTGCATTTCCCAGGGCGTGGTCGAGGCCGGTGCGCCGATAGCCGCGGCCGTCGCGATCCAGTCGTTGTCGCCGAGTTCCTCAATGGAGACGAGTTCGGGCTTGCCGACATTAACGGCGGCATAACCGAGCATGCGGCCGTGATCGGCCCAGCCACCACCGCCGGCGGCATAGACGGAACCGCCCTTGATGGCGGCTTCCACGTCCTTCTCAACCAGTATGCGTCCCATTATCCTTCTCCGTCGTAAGTGTCCTGTCCATCTCGCGCACCGCCTCGAAAAGCACGGCCGCCCCGAGCGCTATGTCGTCATTTTCAGCCCATTCATCCGGGGAGTGGCTGCGGCCTTCCCGGCAAGGCACGAAGATCATCGCAGCCGGCGCCACGCGGGCGATCCAGGCCGTATCGTGACCCGCACCCGAGGCCATGAAGCGGTGTTTGGCGCCGACAGTCTCGCAGGCCCGTTCCAGAGTCGAGAGCAGGCCCTTGTCGCTCGGTGTCGGAAAATTGTCGGAGATGCGGTTCGGGGGCGCGATCGTCACGCCAAAGGCCAGAGCGAGCTTTTCCGTATGGCCGTCCAGCCAGCGGCAGAAGGCTTCCATGTCGGCGCGGATTTCGGCCCGCCCGTCGATCAGCAACACGACACGCGACGGCACGACATTGGCGGCATTCGGCTCGATGCGGAATTCGCCGACGGTCGCTGCAAAATGGCCGGGCGTCTTGGCAAGCTCGTTTGCGGCATTGCGGATATCGAGCACGATCTGCGAAGCGGCAACCAGCGCATCGGCACGCGTATCCATCGGCGTCGTGCCGGCATGGTCGGCCCGACCCTCGACGGTGATTTCGATGCGGGTGATGCCCGAGATCGCCGTGACGATGCCTATATCCTTGCGCTCGTTTTCAAGCACAGGACCTTGCTCGATATGCAGTTCCAGAAAACCGGCAATATCGGGCTTGTTCTCATGAGTAAGCACACCCGGCGATCCGCCGACCTCGGCAATCGCTTCGGCGAGATCGCGACCTTCGACTGTGCGAGAGAGCCATGCTTGCGGCAATTGGCCGGTCATGCCACGGCTGCCGATGCAGGAAACGCCGAAAATGCTGACCTCCTCGGCCAGGAAATCGACGATCTCCAGATCATGGTCGAGATGGATCTCCTGTTCGCGCAGCGCCCGCGCAACTTCGAGTGCCGCCGCAACGCCGGCAATGCCGTCGAAACGCCCGCCGTCGGGCACAGTGTCGGAATGCGAGCCAAGCATGATGATGCCGGAGCCCGGTTTTGCGCCTTCGCGCCGGCCGATCAGATTGCCTGACGCGTCGATGCGGGTCTCCAAACCGATCGCCTGCATGCGCGCCTCCAGATAGGCGCGGCCTTCAAGGAAGAGCGGCGAAAAAGCCCGTCGCGTCCAGGGATGCCCCGGCTCGGTGATGGTGGAGAGGGCTTCGATATCGGCGGAGATCCGGCCGGCGTTGACGGGCAGGTTGCGGCTCATGCCAGCACCTGTCGCGCAAGCGGGCGCACGAAGCGGCCGGCGCCGGGCTCGGCCAGAACCTTGGCCTCCTCGGTGATCTTCTCTCCCCGCAGCCAGGCGGCCGAAACCGTCCACGGCAGGCGGATTCCATTGTAGGGACTCCAGCCAACGACATTGTTGCCGCTGGCCGAAGCATCATAGACCGTCTCTTTCGGCTCCAGCACGACGATGTCGGCATCCTTGCCCGGCGTCAGTGCGCCCTTGATATGGTCGAGACGGAAGTGCTTCGCCGGATTTTCGGCCATAAGCTTCGCTGCCCAAGTCAGGGGGATGCCACGTTCCAGCGCGCCCTTGACGAAAAGCGGCACCATGACTTCCAGACCCGGAACACCTGATGCATTCGCCAGCATGTCGGGATTGGTCTTGCGGTTTTCCGACCAGCTCACGTGATCGGTCGACACCAGCCAGACATTGCCTTCGGCGACCTTGCGCCAGAGCGTCTCCACTTCGGCGCGCGGCCGCACCGGCGGATTGATCTTCGCCTTGCCGCCGAGCCGCTTCACATCGTTTTCTTCATCGAGCGTCAGGTAATGAATGCAGCATTCCACGGTCGCTTCGAAGCCGTCGCGGCGATAGGCCCGCGCGATGTCGTAACCGCGCCCGAGCGAGCAATGCACGACATGGGACGGGCAGCCGGTATTGGCGCCGGTCTCGAAGATCGTGTGCATGGCAAGCAGCTCGGTGATCGGCGGGCGCGACAGGCCATGGGCGCGCCAGTCGGTAACGCCGCTTGCCTTCACCTGTTCCATATAGGTGCGGACCGCCTCGTCATCCTCGTTGTGCACGCCGGCCGTTAGCCCGGTCGGGGCGATGGCCGCAAAGCAGGCGTCGAGCAGGGCGGGCGGAATGCGCGGGAAACGTTTGGGGTCGGTGCCGAAGGTCGAGAACTTGAAGGCGGCAACGCCTGCCTCCACCATCTCGGCGATGCGGGCAGCACCTTCTTCGGGATCGACGGTACCGTAAAGTGCGAAATCGACCCGCGCCTGCGGGCCGGCATGATTGACCTTCTTCTTCACCGCAGCAGCCGAGCAGACGAGATTGCCCTCATCATAAGGCATATCAACGATGGTGGTGACGCCACCGGCTGCTGCCGAGCGCGTCGACCAGATGAAATCCTCCTGGTCCTTCTGGGAGAGCGAGTGGACCTGAGCATCGATGGCGCCCGGCAGGATCAGTGCCTTGCCGAGCATATGCCGTTCTTTGGCCGCAGGCGGAACGCCGATACCGACTTCGGCGATCTTTCCGTCGTAAACGGCGACATACCCGCCCTCGACAATGCGCTCCGGCAGCACCACCGTGCCCTGCAGAACGAGATCGAAATCCATGCCGCGTCTCCCTCGATAGGTCGAAATTCAGATGATGGCCGGTTCCCGCGTCAGCCGTTCCTCGATGCGCTCGAGCGACCCAAGTGCAAAGAAATCGTCGAAGGAGGCAATCGGTACCTGCTCGATCAGCTTGGAGAGGAACGCATCCGAGCCGAGTTCCTCTTCGATCGCCTCGACCTCGGCCGAAAGCGGCCGGTCGACCGTATAGAAGGCCGCATGTTTGCGCACGACCTCATAGAGCATGCCAGCAACGCCCTTCGGCGTATCGCCGATAATATCGATCGCTTGTGCCGAAAGCAGGGCTTCCAGTGCGGCGAGACGCTTCAGCGCCCGCATCTGCCGGTCGAAGCGTTCGATGACGAGTGGCAGGAAGGCTGCCTCGTCCTCAAGGCCCGCCGCAACGACGAGCGATTGCGCCGAAACCGGGTTCGACATGGAGAGTACGCGCGAAAAGATTTCGCCCGCAAGCTTGATGATTGGTCCGAAGCCGGTCGCGATGCGGCCCGGAGGCACGAGATTGACCGGCAGGCCGCGCCGCTGCCCGTTGCCGAGCAGGACACAGCGGTTGAAGGCGTTGCGCGCTGCATGCGCCATGCAGAGTGCCGCCGATTCCAGCAGGATGGTCACGTCGAGCGGCAGCGATCCGCCAGATGTCATCACCCGTCCCTCGACGACGACGGGATTGTCGTCGGAGCGGCCGGTGGCGGCGAGAATCTTATGGCCCGTCGAAAGCAGGTTCTCGATAACGGCACCAAAGACTTGGGCGATCATGCGGAGACTCAGCGCATCTTGCACGTGGGTCGCGACCGGCCATTCCCATTCGTCAGAAGCATTGCATAGCCAGGCGCCGATCAGCGCCTCTCGTGCGGTGCCGACATGGCGCACGGCCCGCCAGGGATCGCGCGATGCGCCAAGCGCACCTGAGGCCATCATGCCGGTTGCCAGCAGCACACGGATTGATGCGGCGGCATTGCGTGTCGTTTCGGCGGCGGCGGCAAAACTGACGGCGTTGACGCTGAGCGAGGCGAGGCTGTCGCGCGGCGCCATCCTCACCGGCTCCATGCCGGCGGCCTGGAAGGCTTCAGCGGCCTGCATGCGGTTGCCGCGATAGATCGCCTCGCCGACGCCCGTCAGCACTGCGCCGATCTGGCCCATCAGGCCGATATCGGCGCAGCCGATCGAGCCGGTGCGGCGCACGACCGGAATGAGATCTGCCTTCAGCATGCGCATATAGGCGTCGATGAGATCGGGCGTGCAGCCGACCTGTCCGGTCAGCGCCGTGTTGACGCGCATCGCCATGGCATTACGCACGACATTGCAGGAAAAAGGTGTGCCGGTGCCGAAGTGGTGGGCGCGCACGAGGCCGAGATTGAAGACCTCGAGATCTTCGGGCGACCATTCGACATCCTTCATGGCGCCCACGCCCGTGGTCGCGCCGTAAACCGGCATGCCGGATTCGATGGCATCCTCGACGATCGAACGCGCGATCTTCACGCGCTGCATACCGATCTCCGAGGCCGAAAGCGCAACCTTGCCGGAGCCGATCCTCATCATCTCGGCAAAGCTGAAGGGCTGGCCGCTCAGTTCGATTCCGGGGCGTTCATGCTTCATGTGCTCATCTCCATGGAGGCGAGACTAAGCGAGCCTCACGTCTGGCGGGATATCCCAAATGCCGAACACATCATGCTTTTGTTGCTTCCCGATCAGCTCAGTATCCAGGCAATATAAAGAAGCGTGAGCGCAATGATCCAGAGGGCCGCTTTGGCCGAGCGGTTGTGGCGTGCTTCCGCCTTGCCGATGGCCTCGGCCGTCTGCTCATCGAAGCGCAACCCGTGTTCGATCATATGCAGAAGCTGATGGTGGAACTTTTCTGTCTGGGCGGCGATTTCGGGCGCGGCTTCTGCGAGCTTCACGGCCGCCTTCAGCCCATCCTTGAGATCGGTGACGATGCGCTTGGGGCCGAGATTGTTCTTGATCCAGTCGCCGACGACCGGCTCGGACGCCTTCCACATGTTGAAGCGCGGATTGAGCATGCGCGAGACGCCTTCGACGACGACCATCGTCTTCTGCAGCATGACGAGCTCGGGCCGCGTCTGCATGTCGAAAAGTTCGGTGACCTCGAAAAGCAGCGTCAGCAGCTTGCCCATCGAGATCGTCTCGGCAGGCTGACCGTGGATCGGTTCGCCGATCGCCCGGATCGCCTGGGCAAAACTCTCGACATTGTGGTGACCGGGCACATAGCCCGCCTCAAAATGCACTTCCGCCACCCGGATATAGTCGCGGGTGATGAAGCCGTAGAGGATTTCGGCAAGGAAGCGGCGCTCCTTCTTCCCGAGACGCCCGACAATGCCCATGTCGACAGCGACGATCATGCCGTCGGAATCGACGAAGAGGTTGCCCGGATGCATGTCGGCATGGAAGAAGCCGTCGCGCAGCGTATGGCGCAGGAATGACTGGATCAGCGTGTCCGCAAGCTCATTGAGATCGTGGCCGGCAGCCCGCAGCCCTTCGACATCGGACATTTTGACGC
Source organism: Rhizobium sp. 768_B6_N1_8 (assembly GCF_051811225.1). Taxonomy (NCBI): domain Bacteria; kingdom Pseudomonadati; phylum Pseudomonadota; class Alphaproteobacteria; order Hyphomicrobiales; family Rhizobiaceae; genus Rhizobium; species Rhizobium sp. 768_B6_N1_8. The sequence goes on from NZ_JBPWPV010000001.1 coordinate 4,819,466, forward strand.
CGTCGATCCACTCCATGGTGATGACGTCGCGGCCGGTGCGCTCCCAGTCAACCTTCGGCACGCGGAAGCCAGGATCCTTTTCGGTATTCTCGGCAATCTCAGAAAGGGCAGCCGCCTCAAGGCGCAGGTCCATCTCTACCTTGGTGGTCTGTTCCAGGGTTTTCGTCACCTCGACCGGCCGCAGGCGTCGGCTGGCCGGCATGAAGCGTTCCTGCATATTTGCGACGAGATACATCGCCTCGATATCATGGGCAAACCGCGCCCGGACACCGGGCCGCACGACCTTTACGGCGACCTTCTTGGGTCCTGTCGGCGTATCGACCTCGGCTGGATGCACCTGCGCAATGGAGGCCGCTGCAATCGGATCGCCGAAGCTCGCGTAGAGATCAGTGATCGATCGCCCGAGCGAGCCTTCGATATTGGCCTTGGCGGCTGCCGCCGGGAAAAAGGCCATCCGGTCCTGAAGCTGTGACAGGTCGTCGGCAAACTCGACGCCGACGACATCAGGGCGCGTCGCAAGGAACTGGCCGATCTTCACATAGGATGGACCAAGCCGCTCGACGGCCTGCGCCAGCCGGTCGCTGCGCTTCTGATACTTGCTGCGATTGCGCGCAAACATGCCGACAAAGGATTTTGCCAGGCTCACGGATGGCGGCAGGCCTTCCGAAGGCAGCGCCGAAATGACGCCTTCACGCACCAAAATCCAGCCGACCCTTACGAGCCTGAAATATGCCCCGAAAGCACTCATGCGGATCAGAGCTTCCAGCCGGAATGCAGCGCTGCTATGCCGCCGGTATAATTGGTATAGGTAACGCGCGAGAAGCCGGCGGTGCGGATCATCGCCGCGAAATTCTCCTGGTTCGGGAACTTGCGGATCGATTCCACGAGATACTGGTAAGGCTCGGCATCACCGGTGATCGCCTTGCCGAACTTCGGAATGGCATTGAACGACCAGGCCTCATAGACCTTGTCGAGAAGCGGCAGTTCCACTTCCGAAAATTCGAGCACTAATAGACGGCCACCGCGTTTCAAGACGCGATAGGCTTCCGAGAGCGCCACCTCGATCCGCGGCACGTTGCGGATGCCGAAGGCGATCGTATAGGCATCGAAGCTGTTTGCCTCGAAAGGAAGGTCCTCGGCATTGGCTTCCACGAAGGTAAGATTGTCCGAAAGCTTCTTCTTTTCCGCCCGCTCGGCGCCGACGCCAAGCATCGAGCCGTTGATGTCGAGCACGGTCGCATGTGCCTGGCGGTTCGAGGCTTCAACGATGCGGAAGGCGATGTCGCCAGTGCCACCGGCCACGTCGAGCACCTTGTAGCCCGGCTCCTTGCGAGGGTTCAGCGCCGTAATCATCGCATCCTTCCAGGCGCGATGCATGCCCATGGACATGACGTCGTTCATGATGTCGTAGCGTTTGGCGACCTTGTGGAAGACCTCGTTGACGAGGCCCTGCTTTTCACCGGTCGGCACTTCGCGGAAGCCGTAGGACGTTTCCATGCCGCCATCGGCGGAGGTCCGGCTGTCTGACATCAAGCTACTCCGTTCACATCAAGAATTCGGCGCGGCGACCATAGCGAAAGCGTGGCTGCGGCGCTATCTGTGGGCCACGGTCCGCCCGCGGCACGTTGGCGCTATAGCGCACATCGCGGGCGGTTGAAACACGTTAGATATAGATGGGTTAAGATGCCGGAATTGCCAGAAGTCGAAACCGTGAAGCGTGGCCTGACGCCGGCAATGGAAGGCGCGCGCATTCAGAGGCTGGAATTGCGCCGCGGCGACCTGCGGTTTCCCTTTCCTCAGGATTTCGAGCAGCAGGTGTCCGGCCGCAAGATCATCGGCCTCGGACGGCGCGCCAAGTACCTGCTCATTGATCTCGACAGCGGCAAGACGATTATTTCCCATCTCGGCATGTCCGGCTCCTTCCGGATCGAACAGGGGCCACTGACTGCCACGCCGGGCGATTTTCACCACGAGCGCTCCAAGGACGAGAAACACGATCACGCCATCTTCCATCTGGACGGCGAGGGTGGCCCGCGCCGCGTTATCTACAATGACCCGCGCCGCTTCGGCTTCATGGATATTGCCGACCGTTCCGAGCTCGATGCCAACCCTTTCCTGTTCGGCCTGGGGCCGGAGCCGACCGGCAACGAACTGTCAGCCGCCTATCTGGCCGAGCGTTTCGCCGGCAAGGCCCAGCCACTAAAGAGCGCGCTCCTGGACCAGAAGACCATCGCCGGGCTCGGCAATATATATGTCTGCGAGGCATTGTGGCGGGCGCATCTGTCGCCCGTGCGCGCTGCCGGCACGCTGGTGACGAAGACGGGCAAGCCGAAGCAGGCGCTGAACCTGCTTGTGACCTCCATCCGCGATGTCATCGCCGATGCGATCGCCGCCGGCGGATCGTCGCTGCGCGACCATATCCAGACGGATGGCTCGCTCGGCTACTTCCAGCATTCCTTTTCCGTCTATGATCGCGAAGGTCTTGCTTGCCGCACGCCGGGCTGTGGCGGTACGGTCTCGCGCATCGTGCAGGCTGGCCGTTCCACCTTCTATTGCGCCACCTGCCAGAAATAGGAGAGCGCCATGGCCTATGAAACTCTTGTTGTCGAAACCCGCGGCAATGTCGGCCTGATCACACTGAACCGGCCGCAGGCGCTGAACGCCTTGAATTCGACCGTGCTCAAGGAATTGAAATTGGCCTATGCGGCCTTTCATGCGGATGATGCCATCGGCGCGATCGTGCTGACCGGTTCCGAGCGAGCCTTTGCCGCCGGCGCCGATATCAAGGAAATGCAGCCGCTCGATTTCGCCGAAGTCTATAAGAGCGATTTCATCAGCGGCTGGGACGAGATCGCCAAGGCCCGCAAGCCGATCATCGCCGCCGTCAGCGGCTTTGCGCTCGGTGGTGGGTGCGAGCTTGCCATGCTCTGCGACTTCATCATCGCTTCCGAGACTGCAAAGTTCGGCCAGCCGGAGATCACACTCGGCGTCATTCCTGGCATCGGCGGCTCGCAGCGCCTGACGCGGGCGGTCGGCAAGGCCAAGGCGATGGACCTGATCCTGACCGGCCGGATGATGGATGCGGCGGAAGCCGAGCGCGCGGGACTCGTTTCGCGTGTGGTGGCCCCTGAGCGGCTTTTGGACGAAGCGATGGAGGCCGCTACCAAGATCGCATCGCTGTCGCACCCCTCGGTGCTGATGGCCAAGGAGGCGGTCAGCCGCGCCTTCGAGACGACGCTGGAAGAGGGCCTGCGTTTCGAGCGCCGTCTGTTCCAGAGCCTCTTTGCGACCGAGGACCAGAAAGAGGGCATGGCCGCCTTCATCGAGAAGCGCAAACCGGCCTTCAAGAACAGGTGAGCGGGCGGCGGCGGGAAAGGGGCTTTTCCTTGAAAATGCGCGTTGACGTGGCGCGGCTTTAGCGTTATATGCCCGCCCACGGTTCGGAAAGCCGCTCAGGTTTTCCGCTAATGCTCCCGCATTGCTGAATTGAGTGGCCGCAGGGCCAGCGCGGCAATGGCGGAGTTTTGTTCGAATTCTTGAGAGAGGCATCCATGGCCAATACAACTTCGGCGAAAAAGGCGACCCGCAAGATCGCACGCCGCACCGCAGTCAACAAGGCTCGCCGTTCGCGCGTTCGTACCTACGTTCGCCAGGTCGAAGAGGCACTCGCCGCTGGTGATGCCGCCAAGGCAAAGGAAGCCTTCATCGCCGCTGAGCCCGAGCTGGCGCGCGCCGCAAGCAAGGGCGTCGTGCATGCCAACACGGCATCCCGCAAGGTCTCGCGCCTCGCTGCTCGTGTGAAGGCCCTTTCGGCTTCTGCGAACGCCTAAATATCTCATTAACGAATTGCTCGTTATGATTAGCCCGGTAATTTTACCGGGCTTTTTCGATTCCGCCGCCCGCCGTGGGTATGGTTAATCCTGCGACGATTTCGTGTCAGGGGCATGACAGGAAAAATTGTTTTAAAACAATAGCTTACGCAAGGATCTTTTTAAGGCTTGCGACTCTGGTCACGCAACCCGTAGCCTCAAATGAGTCAAGAAGATTTTTTCTTTTTTCTTTTTATGCGTGTCCAAAATAACCCGGTCGGGGAATCTCCTTGATTCAAAAGCGATTCTTTTTTGACGTTGGTGTGACGCCCTAAAGGCCCCGCCGGAGTCAATGGCCGCGTCTTAATTTTGCGTAAAATTCATCGTTGATCTTGCCTTTTGATCCTGCCTAAATGGCGTCCAGCAAAGGGCGCGGACATCACCTGCAGAAGTCAGTCCAAACTGCCAAGTCGGCAGGATGATGGCTCTGTGTCATTTGCAACGGAGCGGACAGCTTCCGTTTTCTCACGCACTCGACGGCATTGTACCGTGACGTGGCTGTCACGGGACGGGGACGTTTTGTGCGCTCCGCGGCCACACGTTTTGCGTGAGGCCAGGAGAAGGGCAGGGGAAAGTGTAGCATTGCGTTCGGGCTTGCGGGCGAAAAACGAGGATCGGCCGCCAGCCTGACATAGAGGCCTTGAGACGGTTGTCGCATGACCGCGACCACCGCAGGGTTTCTTTGTCAGTCCCAAAAGGGACAGTGTTTGAGTGAACCGGCATGCGAGAGCGGCTCATGAAGATGCCGCCGGCTTTGTCAAAGCGGGGAATGATCGGGCGGCTGTCAACGAATGACCGCCCGAGGAAATGAAAGGCGGCATT